>NZ_CP092107.1:0-1200000 GCF_029016485.1 Vibrio sp. JC009
CAGTGAGCCAGTAATGCTTTATCTGTTTGTCTCACTATTCGCATGCTACTTCTGGGCGATGAAGAAAATCTGGAAGTTAACCGCGTGGTTCCGTAAATGGCAGACGGATTCAGGGTTGACTGAGAGTAGTGAAAATATTTCTTCGTAAATAAAAATCTAAAGTAAATTAACTAATTGCCGTTAACTGTAATATAGCAGTTATTTGATGTGGTTATAGTTCTATACGATTATAGTTTATAGACTTAAACGGCGCTTTTAGGGTTTACATGAAAAATTTTGCACTTAGTTTAGGAATAGTACTTTCTCTGCTTTCGCATCCCGTATATGCAGAATATGATTTTACACCCGCTGAAGATAAGCTTTATCACCTTGGCGGGAGCGCGGCTATTGGATTTGGTGCAAACTATTTGATGGGTGATTGGCGGTACGCTTTTGGAGCCTGTGCAGCAATTGGTGCAGCTAAAGAAATCTACGATGAAGACGATTACGGTGGTGCTTCAGTTGAAGATTTTGCCTATGATGTTGTCGGGTGCGCGATAGGTGTTGGTATGAGTGAAGCTCTTGGAGTGAGAATGGCAGTTATACCAGAGCGCAATCTTGACGGTTTGATGCTTGCTGTTCAGTACGGTTTTTAGCTGCTTAATTAGTTAACCCCCGCTTTTTCCACCCTCTAAACCACTTCTAAACCAACCCCTATTTCCCAGCTGATAATATTCACGTCAGATTTTGAATTAAACACTTAGGGGAATCCAAATGGAAAAGAAACTTTTTATCGCTGCTGCTTTGCCAATTCTTATCTCAAACGCTGTAAACGCAGCTCCGGGTCCTGCCTGGGCGAGTGCTGATGATATTCCTGCTGCATTTATGGCTGCTGAAGACGCTAACGGTGACGGCAAAGTAACTCAGAGTGAGTTTAAAGGTCCTGCGAAGGATTTCTCTATGTTCGATAAAAACGGTGACGGTGTTATTGAGCTTTCTGAAGCACCAACGCAGGCTCCGGGGCAGTCTGGTCCTGCAATGGATCCTAACCTGAAGATGATGGATGTTGTTACCATCAACGGTGTTGAGTTTAAACTTGGTTCGAAGAACGCTTTCTTTGGCTGGGATGAGCTTCCTGCTGGTTTCAAATACGAAAAGCAGGCAGTTCAGACCTTTACTTCTCCGGACGGCGTAACGCATTACTACCAGGTGGTTTACCTGCCGGAAGGCAACCTGAACTGGTTCCAGACGGCATACCTTGCTGATAACGCTGGTGGCTACCTTGCTTCTATCACTTCTAAAGAAGAGAACAGCTTTATTTTCGATATGGTTAATGCTCAGAAGTACTTCTGGAAGTTCCCTGCTTATGTAGAGGGTCAGAGCCATGCGAACCACTATGAAATCTCAATTGGTCCATTCCTTGGCGGTTACCAGCCGGAAGGTTCTGAAGAACCAGCAGGTGGCTGGAGCTGGTTAAGTGGTGAAAAGTGGACATACAGCAACTGGGCGGTAAACCTGGATGACGGTGTGGTTGATAAAGACCCTCGTCCAAACGATCAGCCAAATGACTCTGGTGACGGTCAGCGTATTATGGGCTTTGGTGAGATGAACCTGCCGGTTCCGACTTGGGGTGACTATATGGACGCTGTTGGTACTTACGGTTATGACAAACTGCCGGGCCGTTCTTATGCGTTTATTATGGAATTTGAGTCCATGCCTAAGTAATACCAATCCCAGTAATCACTGAACAGCTAATTACTGGGATTGATATAAGTTTCAGTTTAATCCACTGATAAATCGAATTTTGTCATTCCTGCGGAGGCAGGAATCTGCTTACAGAAAGTTGTAGAGGTAACTATTTAATGTGACTTTACAACGCGTTGATAGTAGATCCCTGCCTTCGCAGGGATGACCTTATTTGGTATAGCGGATAGAAATCTACTCTTCTAAAGCAGCATCAATAACCGCATAAACATCCTGCTCGCTATTACATGCCAGCAGTTTTTCTACGTTTACCCCGGTTTCACTCTCTTCGTCATCAAGTACCTGAGTGACTTCCATCAAGCCTTCCATATGCTCATCAGAAGAGCTGCCTGCGAGGGTGATCATCACTTTTACCTGCTCACCTTCAATTTCAAGCGGCTCGGCAAGGGTGACCAGTGCAAAAGCGGTACGGTTTACGCCATCTTCCGGGCGGGCATGGGGCATAGCAAAATCAGGCGCAATACAGATGTACGGTCCCAGTTCTTCAATACTGCTGATAATGGCGTTGTAGTAGCGGGGCTCAACCGCGCCGGATGCAACCAGCATATCTGTGCCAACCTTTATTGCATCACGCCAGTTATCTGTTTTTACATTCAGTTTAATAGATTGGTTATCGATAAGGGATTGCTTAAAGCCCATGAAAATCTCCGTGTAAATTATTTTTTTCGAATACTTTGACTACCGGCAAGCAAGCGGGCATCGAACACAGACACGCATAAATACATCCTTGTAGCTCTGCTTTGCCATTCATGGCAAAGAAGGTCTGCTTATCGATACCCACTCGCTTGCCTCAGAGGAATTATGCTTGATTTGTTTTTTTAATTAGTTCGACCAGTTCATCACCGAATGAGTTGGGGTTCAGCATATTCTGTACACCAAGTACAAACTTGCCTTCGCCCACTTCCATTTCACCGGCTAAGTGTTTAGATGAAACGATAATATCCGTGGTTTCCAGTTTTGACTTGTAGTCTGTGATGGCGCAGGAATCCATTACGTGCGGGATGCCTTTCTTCTCAAGGTATTTGCCGATTTTCATCTTCATCATCATAGATGAACCCTGACCATTGCCGCAGACAGCAAGAATGCTCACAGGGTAAACCCCGCCGGTTTGTTCAATGGCTTTCTCTACCACAGCGGTGATCTCAGGCTGCTCATGAATTGGTTTTGTCAGTGAGACAAGGCTTTTTTCTGCGTCTTCTTCGGCTCTTAGCTGCCTTGAAGCGTAATACATATAGACGCCTGCCAGCATCAGAATGACAAAGAAAAAGGCTTTAGAAACAGATAAACCTGCAAACAGAGGAGGGAATACCAACGCCCAGTCCGCCATACCCATCCAGCCACTGAATTGGGCTCCGTGGCTGTTGACCAGATGAACTGCCCACGCTGAGCCAACGACTTCTATGATGCCCATAATAAAGCAGATCTTCATCACCGCTTTCCAGCCACCAAAGTGGTTGGCAAACACACCGATAGTGGCGTTTGAGAAGAACATAGGAATAAAGCCGGGGATGATCATAATTGGCGCATCCAGCGCCAGCATTGCCAGTACGGCGGTAAACTGACCAATCGCACCCCACATAAAACCAAATACCATAGCATTGGGTGAGAAGGCATAGATAGCTGCACAGTCGATGGCGAGAACAGCGTTAGGGATCAGACGTTCTGAAATACCTTTAAAGGCTTCAGACAGTTCGGCAACGAACATACGTACACCAGCGATAATTATCTGAATGGCAACGGCGAACTTAAGTCCGGTTTCAAGGATATAAATAGTCCAGTGAGTGGTTCCTGCCATGGTTTGCAGGTTATCCAGACCGAAGGAGAGCAGAATAAGGCCGAAGAATACCGTCATAACAATGGCTGTTGCTGCAATGCTGTCATGGAAGATATGCAGCCATTTTGGCAGTTCTATCTGATCAACACTGTCTTCTTTGTCGCCGAGTTTTGGGGCTACCTTTGTTGCTATCCATGAGGCTACCTGTTGCTGGTGACCAATGGAAAAGCCAGCTCCACCTGTCACTTCTTCGGTGGCCTTAAACATAATGTTGGAGGATATTCCCCAGTAAAGCGCCATTAATACCGCGGAGCAGATAATGGTTTCCCACATGGAAGCGCCAAGAAGCAGGTAAAAAACAGCAACCAGCCCGGCTTGCTGGAACATAATATGGCCGGTCAGCATAATGGTGCGGATGCCGGTATAGCGGCGCAGCATCACCAGAAGAATATTTAAGCCAAGTGCCAGAAGAACGGTATAACCCACCCAGGAATAGTTATCACCCATGGTTTCCATGGTGGAGATCATCGCGGTATAAGGGTCAATCACCGAACCTGCCAGTCCATGAAATTCAGAAAGCTTTTCGATTACCGGTTTAAAACCACTGACCAGTGTTCCGGCACCAACCTGCACAAGCATAAAGCCGACAATGGTCTTAATGGTTCCGGCAATAACAGAAGAAGGACTTCTGCGCAGCAGGCAGTAACCGATACAGGTAACAAGGCCAAGCAGCAGAGGTGCCTTTGTCATTACCTGAGTATAGAAAATGTAAAATGCGTCGTAGAGATGCTGCAAGGTGTACCCCGTTTTGTGCATCTGATCTTAGAATCAATCGTCGGCGTAACCTTACCAAGCTGAAAGTGTGATTCAATGAACACTTTTGACTATTTTGATGCTCATCATACTTATTGATACTAATGATATAAAAGCGTAGTGGCGATCACGATTTAACTAAGAACCTTGGGTTGTTATTATTATTTCATTAAAAACAGTAAGTTATATAATCATGGGTTCATGAGGAGTTTTTGTTAATGGAAATTGACGAAATTCTTTGTGATGATTACTATCAGAATGAATCAAAAAAAATCAGTTTTTAGTCAGGTGATGATTGTTGGGAGTCGCTTGGACTTAGCCTTGAGGTTGATAAAAAAATATGAATGAAGTACAAAGGCACAACGGAATTTTGGCTTTACTGGATGAAAAACGTTCTATAAGTGTGGCTATGATTGTCGATACTTTTGAGATTTCTCCGGCAACAGCCAGGCGCGATCTGACCAAGTTGGATGAGCAGGGAAGGCTGATAAAAGTCCGAAACGGCGCAGAGCGGATAGAAAAAGAGAGTAACAGTGTTCACTGGTCACCGCTTACGATGGGCAATACGGTTAACTATAACGAGAAGTCGCAGATAGCGGTAAAGGCCGCCAGTCTGTGCAATAGCGGCGACAGCGTCGTTATTAACTGTGGTTCTACTGCTTTTATGCTGGGGCAGGAGCTTTGTGGCCGGGACGTTAAAATTATCACCAACTATTTCCCGCTGGCCTGTTATCTGATTGAGCAGGATCACGATGGCGTGATTATTACCGGTGGTCTGTACAACAAATCTAAAAGCATACTGCTTAACCCGACCCCGGAACTTTCGGGAGCTTATGCGGGTAACTGGATGTTTACCAGTGGTAAAGGCCTGACCGCGCAGGGCCTGTATAAAACAGATATGCTGAGCGCCGTTGCTGAGCAAACCATGCTGGAGCAGGTGGATAAACTTGTGGTGGTAGTGGACAGCTCAAAAGTCGGCCAGCGAACGGGTATGCTGTTCTCCACTCCAGCCAAGATAGATATTGTGATCACGGGTAAAAATGCTGATAAGGACGTGGTGCAGGCACTCCGGGATAAAGGTGTCGAGGTTATTCTGGTCTAGTAAAAGAGGGGGGAGAAGTTCTCCCCTTTCTTTTTACTCCTGACTATGAAGATACTTATCCTTTAGCTTCTCAATAATACCTTCCTGAATAAGCTCAGTAAGAATTGTGCTTATCTCGTCCCGCCTGTCCGAAAGGGGAGAGTTTTTGGACAGAGCCAGATATACATTCATCGGTTTAGAGTATTTGTAATCGGCTTTGACAATTTGACCTTCAAAGCCAAGCTCCTTGATTTTAAATTCACCAACTTCTTCGGTCATAATAAAAGTGTCCAAGCGTCCGGCGAGCAGCATCTTCAGTAATTGCTCTGTGGACTTGCCTGAAAACTTGTCCAGTGAAGTATCGTGATCAAAGGGTTCAAAGTAATGGTTCTTATCAAAAGTACCAATAGTCAGGCCTTTCAGGTCGTCATACTTGCTGATTGTATTTTCGTTCCCTTTCAGCACAAAGAAGGCCTTATTGCTTTGTGTAACATAAGGCGGCTCGATGAAATAGGCAAAGGCCTCTCTTTGAGGCCGGCGTAATAAACTTGTGATGATATCCACATCACCGGTTTCCAGCCTTCTTAGTCCGCGCTTCCAGGGGTAGGGAGTGACCTCCAGATCCAAATCCATTCGCTCTGCTATCATCGCCATCAGTTCGATATCTATTCCGCTTAGGTTTCCGCCCGCTGTGACGGTTTTCCACGGTACAAACTCAGTGAAGGAGACTCGTAGTGCGTCCTTTTCAGTACCCGCATACGTTAAACAGCTGGCAAGGCTAAGACAACTTATAAAGAGCATCCGCAGCCAAACCGATTTTGTTGATAGATTCAAAAGCATACTTACTGATATTTTTTTATGAACGGTACTGTGTATCATAACTTGGGATGATTTTTCTGACTATATTTGTATAAGAAATGTTATCAGATAAACGGAATTTATATGTACAGACATGGTGAGTCCTCAGTATCCAGAGAAGGCTGCATGATAATTAATAAAATAGGCGGGCCTCACAACGAATATGATGTGACTGAAACCATCAGAAAGCTGAGAGAAGAGATAGAGAGCTTAAATGGTTTGCCATTTGTTGAGCTGGTTGATGCGCGGGATCTTAAGGGAATCACCCCGGAAGGTTATGAAGTTGTGGAAGAGTATTATCGTTGGATAATTGAGAAAGGTATTGTAGCGAAAGCTTATGTGACTAATAATCCGATACTGGCTGAAATAGGAAAAAAAAGAGTCCCTGAAGCTGAACAAACTAACATAAGACTCTTTTCCGATATTAATGAGGCAAAACACTGGCTACTGCAGGAGCTGCAAAAGCACGAGAGCAGCAAGCAGCGAGCCTGACTATTCAAGCAATTCGATGACCAGTTTATTGTCCTTGATGACCAGATTAGGTTCAGCTGTCTTTAACAATGCAGCCTGAACACTGGCGTCATCAAGCTTGTAGACAGGCTGCTGTGAAAGCGCAAAGCCAATCATTGAAACTGCCGGTTTTAACAGGGTTTCCAGCTCAGGTGGCAGAGTCCGGTTTTTCTCATTAAATTGTTCCAGCCGGAGTGATTTAAGGAATATTTCACCGCTTTTGGCGTCATATTCCGGAACAGCACTAAACTCAATATCCAGATCCAGCGACATGTCTTTTTTCGCAAACATTTCTATCTGCGCGCCGGTATTGGCAAACACTGATATCCGGTCAGTATCGGCCCGGCCAATCTTCACTTTCAGATCTTCCACTGACACTTGAGCGTACATAACATTCTCTACGCCTACAGAGTGCTCAAAATGCATATTGTCCTGAAGGTAACTGGAAATATCTCCCTCTGTGACGCTTAAGCTGACGCAGGCTGAAAGGGAGAAAAGAGCGGATATAAGGATAAATAATTGGGTTGCTTTTTTTATCATGGATACTGACTTTTGTGAGTTATCATGACTAAATCAAAGCCATAAAAACAACAGCTGTCAAGCCAGTATCCATTTGCTCTGTTTAACTTTTGGTTCTTTCCACTGCCTCAAGCCAGCCTTTATAACTCTTAGCTCTGGCCTCAAGACTCATCTCCGGAAGAAATTGCTTATCAATCTCTTTCTTGTCCGATAGTTCATTGAAGCTATTCCAGTAGCCAATAGCCAGCCCTGCCAGCATTGCTGCGCCAAGTGCAGTCGACTCCCGGACTTTTGGCCGGACGACTTTAGTGCCCATAATATCTGACTGGAATTGCATCAGAAAGTCATTGGCAACGGCACCGCCGTCAACGCGCAACTGGTTTAGCTTCAGGCCGGAGTCATCCTGCATGGCTTCTAACACATCTCTGCTTTGATAGGCAATAGATTCAAGCGCTGCGCGGATAATATGATTTTTGTTTACGCCACGGGTCAGTCCGGTGATGGTCCCTCTCGCGTGCGGATCCCAGTATGGAGCGCCCAGCCCGACAAAGGCCGGAACCATATAAACGCCATTTGAGTCTTCCACTTTTTCTGCGAAATACTGGGTGTCGGAGGCATCCTTAATCAAACCGAGTTCATCGCGCAGCCACTGAATGGTGGCGCCACCCATAAATACACTGCCTTCCAGTGCATAGGCAAGCTCGTCACCAATTTTGTAGGCGATGGTAGTAAGCAGGCCATTTTTTGACTTAATGGCTTTGGAGCCAGTGTTCAACAGCAGGAAGCAGCCGGTTCCATAGGTATTTTTGGCCAGACCTTTTTTGATACATTGCTGACCAACCATGGCTGCCTGCTGGTCTCCGGCGATGCCCGCAATAGGGATGTGAGTACCGCCACCAATATTGGCATACCCGTAAACTTCGCTGCTGGATTTCACTTCAGGTAACATGGAGCGTGGAATATTAAATAATTCCAGTAACTTATCATCCCATTCCAGAGTGTGAATGTTAAACAGCATGGTACGGGAAGCGTTGCTTACATCAGTAACATGAGTTTCTCCGGCGGTTAATTTCCACACCAGCCAGGTGTCCACAGTGCCGAATAGCAAGTCTCCGCGCTCGGCTTTTTCACGGGCACCTTCAACGTTATCCAGAATCCACTCTACCTTGGAGCCTGAGAAATAAGCGTCAAGTACAAGCCCGGTGGTTTTACGAATATACTCTTCATGGCCCTGCTCTTTCAGTTCATCACAGCGATGGGCGGTACGGCGGCACTGCCAGACAATGGCGTTATAAACCGGCTCCCCGGTTGTCTTGTCCCAGACAATGGTGGTTTCACGCTGGTTAGTGATACCCAGAGCGGCGACATCATGTGTGCTAATACCGGTCTGAGCCAGCACTTCGGTAAGGGAAGAGCGCTGGGTAGCCCAGATTTCGATTGGATCGTGTTCCACCCAGCCAGGCTTAGGATAGATCTGGCTGAACTCACGTTGGGTCGTGCTGATGATATTGGCATTGTGACCAAAAATAATTGCTCTTGAACTAGTCGTTCCCTGATCCAGAGCAACAACGACTTGCTTCTTGCGTTTCATATCTACGCATGTCTCCAGTTATTGGAAAGGGAAGGCCGCCTGTATCGGGCGGCACTTTTTCTTATTGATTTCTTTGTTGGTATTTGTAACACAGGAGAGGAGGATTTATAAGAAAAACGCGGTAAGTGTGTGGATTACCCGACAATTACAGCTTACTCTTTTTCAAACTCTTTGCGCAGCCAGGCTCTCAACGCCTGTACGCTTTCCAGTTTCAGCTTTTCTGGCTGGCAGGCGAAATAAAATTGCTGGTGCGGGTTTAGTACAGATGAGCCAACCTCTGTCAGCAGGCTGTTATCGATATCATCTTTAACAAAAAGACGGTGGGTTACAAATATGCCAAGCTTTCTTTTGGCCGCCTGAACGCCCTGAAGTGATGAAGTGAAATTCAGGATGTTTCTTTTGCTGGGGACTTTTAGTCCCTGATTTTTACACCATACGCGCCAGTCATGTTTGCGGCGATCGTTTATCGCGTGTATTGCCGGGTATTTTTTTAGCAGGCTTTCAGGGGTGTCGTCCGGGGTGAGAATATCCGGGTGACAGACCATGACCAGTTCATCATCTCCCAGTTTATCGCAGTAGTAGTCTTCCCATTCATCGGTGATGCCGTGGACAACGGCCACATCAACGCCTTCGCGCTGCATATCGAAAGGTCCTGTGATTGTTGAGATCCGGATATCCAGCTCTGGAGCTAACTCCTGTAGCCCCTGAACTCTTGGGATCCACCAGTGAATCGCCTGCGAGGCAACCATATTCAAAGTGAGACGGTTGGGGTTTTCCGGATTTTGCAACTCTTCACTGGCTGCGATGATCTGTTCCAGAGCCGGCGCCACTTTCTGGTAATACTTCTTACCCTGAGCACTGAGCTCAACACATCTGCCGGTGCGGACAAACAGCGGAACGCTTAATTGATTCTCAAGACTTTTGACTGACTGGCTGATAGCGGAATGGCTGACACTCAGCTGGTCAGCGGCCCGGGTCATACTGCCTGTTTCTGCGACAGCAACAAAGGCATAAATGGATTTTAACGGAACCTTAGAACGCATAGAAGACAACTTATTATTGGAATTATGAATGTCTTATACTACGCGCCTTTTTACGCTTCGTCATTTATGCCGATATAATTTCTCACTTTTTCAATGTGTTGCATGCGAATTTTGTTATCTATTTCTGCCTGGTTAAGGTATTTGCTGGCGTAGATACTATCGATATTGTTTTCAAGGAACAGCAGGTAAAGTTTAGAGTCAAGGTGGCCGGATGTTGCAAGATGAGTCATGATATCCAGCGCTTTATCCAGGGTGTAGGCTTTTTTGTATGGACGGTCACTTGAAGTGATAGCTTCAAAGATATCTGCTATTGCCATCACTCTCGCCTGAACAGAAAGCTCACTGGCAGACAGGCCCCTCGGGTAACCTTTGCCGTCGATTCTTTCATGGTGGTTGCCTGCAATATCAGGCACGCCGTGAAGGTGTTCAGGATAAGGCAGGCACTTCAGCAGCTCGATAGTCTGAATAATATGGTTATTAATTACATAGCGTTCTTCATCGGTCAGTGTGCCCTGGCGAATGGAAAGGTTGTAGAGTTCGCCCCGGTTATATTTCAACTTATTTGGCTGAAGAACATATTCTTCTTTGTTGCTTCCTTTTAGCTCCTGCTCATCTTCCCAGTGAACTTTGTGTACTTCTTTGTCAGCAATAAGCGGCTCTGTCACCGGTAGTTCTGCGGATTCTCCGGCACGCTTTTTCTCAACCCATGAAATGCCAAGCTGGTCGTCCAGAGTTCTTACCCAGGTTTTTGAAGCGATCTGCTGGAGTTTTGTCATGCACTCTTCGGTCATCTCTTCTTTACCGAGATTTATGCGGGAAATAAATTCAAATTCTTCATCCAGCGTTTTGAGTTCGGTATCCAGTTCTGCCAGCAGCTGAGCTTTATCTCCGCCGCTGTTTATCTGTTTCCAGCAATCTGTTTCTTTTTGTGCTTTTAGCAGTTCAAAACGCATCCGGATTTCGTGGATACGGTCGTAGATGGTTTCAAGTTTGGTGGCCTTATCGACGATGTATTCTGGTGTGGTCACCTTACCGCAATCATGCAGCCATGCAGCAAAGTCCAGCTCTTCCCACTTATCTTCGTCCATGGAAAACTCAGGGAAATAATGGGTGTCCCTATCTGCCACTTCAGTAAGGCGCCGTGCAACTTCGGGAACGCGCTGACAATGGCCTCCGGTATAAGGGGATTTAGTATCGATGGCTGATGCCATCAGCTCAATAAAGGAGGTCATCATCTGCTTTTGTTGCTGTATCTGGTCGATATTCTCTTTTGCAATCTCAGCAAAGTTGAGCAGCTCCCTTAAGAATACGTGCTTATCTTTCTGCAGCTCTTCGCAAGGTCTTTCATAGCCAACGGTGAGTATGCCCACCAGAGTTTTATGCCGGTTAAGCATAGGGAAGAGATAGATTTCCGTGTTGTAGAAAACATCGGCGTAGCTCTTAATGACGTTGTCGTGCTTGGTTATATGGATAATATCCCCTTTGTTCAGCTTTGAGCGCATCCAGGGTGTGCTGTCGATGAGCTGGTTGATGCCGATTTTAAACGGGATGATGGAGTGGTTCACTGCGGTAACAAACTTGCCTTCATTTTTATCCAGTATGGAAAGAACAATGGTCTCCGCTTTGGTGATCAGATAACTCTGTTTGGTAATGGTTTTGGCCAGATGTTCAAAGTCGTGGTTGGAGGCGGTATCACGCAGCAGGCCCAGAAGGTCGTGCAGCGTATGCTCCATCAGTTCAATGGAGTGGGTGAGCTCGTTAACTTCGGTGATCACGCTCTTTGGATAGCGGGTTTTTCGGAAATGAAAGCCCCGGATGTTTTCCGTTAAATTGATTAAGGTTCTGAGCGGGTTAGCCAGCCTTCGGGCTGTCACCCACACAGCGCCAAAGCTCAGCAGCAGGATCAGGGTTGCTACTAAAATTTGCTTGTTTCTCATATCAACCAAATCGGCAATCAAATCATCTTCCGGAATCGCCTCGGCCAGATATAAGCGGATATGCTTGGTCAGGTTGACCGGAGTCAGGGTTATTGCCCAGTCTTTACCCTGATATTCGATTTGGTCATAAAGCGTGTTGCTGCTCACTCTTCCGGCAACCGTTGAGAATATGGTGTCTGTGGGGGCTTCACTGTCTTTATCGCCGTTTTCCTTTACAGGTTGATCCAGCCTGTGTGATGCAATCAGATTAAACCGGCTGTCATACAGGGCGAGCTTGGTATTTGGAGATAAGGCTATGGAGTGCAACTGTTGAGAAAGCGTATCCAGAGTCATATCAGCAGCGACGACAGAGGAATTGTCGACTGTGGTGCGTGACAATGTAACGCCCATGGTTTTCAGGTAGTAAAAGTGATAAGGCGAGGTAAGGGCGATTTCACCATCGGGCTTGGCATTGGTATACCAGGGCCTGACTCTGGGATCGTATTTGTTGTCCCTGCTCAGGTTGGTCAGGGTCTGTTTTAGCTCTTCACTGTAAAAGAGAAAGTCGTTTTTGCCATCCATATCCGTGTAATTAAGCATAATCGCGGCGTCATTGGTGGCGGCAAATTGCTCCCGGATTTGTTGGCTTCTTAGCGGCCTGAACTGGGTGGATGAACCGTTATCAGAGCCGTAGAACAGTGCAACCAGTTTTGGGTTTCGGTCAAATATCAGTTTGAATGACTTAAGCCAGTTATGTTCTTTATCGTGTGAATCAGGAACAGGGGGAAGAGTGCTGGTGGCCATCAGGTCAAGCGTAGTCAGTACCGGCGATATCTGTTTTTCGAATGCCGATTCAAGCTCATGCGCTTTTTCTTTACTGAGCTCCTGAGCGATTTGGGATAACAGCGCCTTTGACTGATAAAAACTGATAGAAATCAGTCCTACGCCCAGCAATATTGCGAGGAACAGAAAAAGACTGGTTATGTGTATGCTTAATGAATATTTGCGCTTCTTCATTGAATCTCTTTGCCATCAGCCTGCACCCTATAAAGTATTGTCCATATGGCCAAGCATGCAAAAGAGATAGTTCAAATTAATCCATTGATATCCTAAATAATTTAATCAGTGAGAGCTCTATCACTTGTTGGTGAAAAAATGCTTGCTTGCAGTCAGATGAATTTTTCATTTAAGAGAACAAAGTATTCGTGTTGATGCTGGCAATAGTTGTTAAACTAACGACTTTGCTCAAGCAGATGAATACGACAATGTCAGAGGCTTTATGAAATTCGAAGTTGATACCCATACACACACCCTGGCGAGTGGCCACGCATACAGCACCATCATAGAAAACGCCAAAGCAGCGAAAGAAAATGGCCTCAAGATGTTTTGTACCACAGATCATGCTGATTCCATGCCAGGGGCACCATATTACTGGTTCTTCCTGAATCAACGGGTGTTGCCGAGATTTATCTCAGATATTGCGGTAATCAGAGGCATAGAGTCAAACATTCTGAATGTTGACGGAGAGGTGGATATTCATCCCGCAGCAGTTGACTGTCTAGACTGGGCTCTGGCCAGTTTTCATGAGCCGGTATTTCAGCCTCAAAACAAAGCCGCTCATACTAAGACTCTGATTAATGTTATTAAGAGCGGCAGAGTTGATGCGCTGGGCCATCTGGGCAACCCTAAGTTTGACTTCGATTTTGAAGAGGTATTCGGGCATGCTAAAGAGCATAATGTTGCCATTGAAATTAATACCAGTTCTTTGAAGGGCCATAGTCGGGTAGGCAGCGTAGAACGATGCTACGCTATTGCTGAAGAAGTTAAAAAGCAGGGCGGATATATTACCACCGGTAGTGATGCGCACTTTTGTGATGCAATAGGTCAGCTGGAGCTTGCATCAGATCTGCTGGAAAAAGTAGGAATGCCAACCGACAAAATCATCAGCTATACGGCCAGACAGTTCCTTGATTTTCTGGAGCTTCGTGGTCGCGCACCGGTTGAAGAGTACGCCTCTCTTTAATTTCAGTATTTACCCTTCGTAAAGTTCGAGGGGTAAATCGTCTGGATCTTTAAAGAAGGTAAACTTTTTACCAGTGAACTCATCAACCCGGATGGGTTCTACTTCAACCCCTTTATCTTCAAGCTTTGCTTTTATCTCTTCCACGGAGTCTACGACGAAGGCTAAATGACGCAGTCCCTGAGCTTCAGGCATACTTGGTCTCACCGGTGCATTCGGAAAAGAGAACAGCTCGATTTGACCACCATCCGGAAGTGCAAGATCCAGCTTGTATGAGTCTCTTTGCTCTCTGTAGTTTTCCGCTAAAACTTTCAGCTCCAGAACCTGAGTATAGAAGGCTTTCGATTTCTGATAGTCCGAGCAGATAATGGCTGTGTGATGAATTCGCTTTAGCATAGGTTTAGTCCTTAAGCTTACTTGTAAGGTGTTGCACTACATAATCCACAAAAATTCTGATACGGGCTGGCATATAATTGTTTCTGGCATACTGCAGAGCAATGATGCCATGGTAGTTTCCTTTTACTGTCCAGTCAGCTAATACTTCTTTTACCTCGCCTTTTTCCAGAGATTCTCGAACAACGAAGTCATGGAAAATACCGATTCCTAAGCCATTTTTTACACCGTTTAGCCGCATTTGGGAGTGGTTTACCGCGTACCGGCCAGTGACCGGTACGGATAGCAGCTGATCTTCTTTAACAAAGCTCCAGATATGGTCTGTTTCGGTTTCTGCAAGGTAAAGGCAGTCGTGGTCTGCCAGTTTATCCGGATGATCCGGAGTGCCGCGTTCAGACAGATACTCCGGGCTGGCGCAGAGCACAAGCCTGGTTTTGCCTATCTCTTTTAACACCAGATTTTCATCCGGTTTGTCGGTGAGACGAAAAGCGATATCAATTCCATGCTTGAAGATATCTATTGCCCCGTCGGCCGCTCTTAATTTTAGCTGGATATCCGGATAGGTTTTCAGAAATGGGATCACCAGCGGCTGAAGTACGTTATTAAGAAACGCCTCCGGAGCGGCAACAGTTATGGGACCTGCCGGCTCATCGTGGTCTTCATCACAAATTTCAATAACCTGCTGTGCGGAGTTAACCATATCGACGCACTGATCATATATTTTCCTGCCGGCTTCGGTAATCAAAAGCTTACGGGTAGTTCTTTCAAGCAGTTTCACCGACAGGGCCTTTTCCAGCCGGGTGATGGTTTTACTTAAAGCGGATGGTGTAACGCCGAGTTTTAAGGCGGCTGCAGTAAGACTTTTTTCCTGAACAACTAGAATATAAGCAGCAAGATCAGGCATCAGAGCGATCAGTTTGTTAGTCAGCATTTTTATTTGTGCCTCAAATTCACTAATGTTTTTCCGTTCCAGGGGATAATACTTGGATTCGGGATCAATTAAAATGCTTTTACACTGTAAATAAATTCAATTGGCAAACAAGTGCTTTTAACTAAGTGTTTGTTTTTCATAACCTATATTCATTCTAAGGGAATGGCATCATGAGTACTGCATTTTACGACCAGATAAACAAACAACTGGATGAAGTTAAAGAGGAAGGGCTGTACAAGTCTGAGCGTGTGATCACCTCCGCACAAAAGGCTTCTGTTTCTATTTCTAGCGGTGAAGAAGTTCTGAACTTTTGTGCAAACAACTACCTTGGTTTGGCTAACCACCCTGATCTTATTGAAGCGGCAAAGGAAGGTATGGATAAGCACGGTTTTGGTATGGCTTCAGTTCGCTTTATCTGTGGTACTCAGGATGCTCACAAAGAGCTTGAGCAGAAGCTTTCTGAATTCCTTGGTAAAGAAGACACAATTCTTTATACCTCATGCTTTGATGCAAACGCAGGCCTGTTTGAAACCATTCTTGGCAAAGAGGATGCGATTATTTCTGATGCACTGAACCATGCTTCTATTATCGATGGTGTTCGCCTTTGTAAGGCTATGCGTTTTCGTTATGCCAACAACGATATGGCAGAACTTGAGCAGCAACTTATCGCAGCAAATGAAGCTGGTGCCCGTCATAAACTGATTGTTACCGATGGTGTATTCTCTATGGATGGTGTTGTTGCTAACCTTCCGGCTATCTGTGACCTGGCGGATAAGTACGATGCGCTGGTTATGGTCGATGATTCTCATGCGGTTGGCTTTATGGGTGAGAATGGCCGTGGTACTCACGAATACCACGATGTAATTGACCGCATCGACATCATTACAGGTACTCTGGGTAAAGCGATGGGTGGCGCATCTGGTGGTTATACTTCTGGTAAGAAAGAGGTGATTGACTGGTTGCGTCAGCGTTCACGTCCGTACCTTTTCTCTAACTCTGTGGCTCCTTCTATTGTTGCTGCTTCTATCCGGGTTCTGGACCTGCTTAAAGAGAGCGGCGAACTGCGCGATCGTCTGTGGGAAAACGCGGCGCATTTCCGCACAAGAATGGAAGCTGCGGGCTTTACTATGGGTGGCGCTGACCACGCTATCATCCCAATTATGCTGGGTGATGCAAAAGTAGCGGCCGAATTTGCAGAAAGAGCGCTTGCCAAGGGTATCTATGTAATCGGCTTCTCATTCCCTGTTGTTCCAAAGGGGCAGGCACGTATCCGTACTCAGATGTCAGCGGCACATTCCCGCGAACAGCTTGATAAGGCAATTGATGCCTTTATCGAGGTTGGTAAAGATATGGGTATAATTTAGGTTACAGGTTACAGGTTACAGGTTACAGGTGGCTTGAATGGGAACGAATATGAAAATTAAGGCATTATCGAAGTTAAAAGCGGAAGAAGGTATCTGGATGACTGAGGTCGAGATGCCTGAGCTTGGGCATAATGATCTTCTTATCAAGATTAAAAAGACGGCTATTTGTGGCACCGATGTGCATATCTATAACTGGGATGAGTGGTCGCAGAATACTATTCCGGTTCCTATGGTTGTCGGACATGAATATGTTGGTGAAGTTGTGGGTATTGGTCAGGAAGTTCGCGGTTTTGAAATTGGGGACCGTGTTTCCGGCGAAGGCCATATCACATGCGGACATTGCCGAAACTGTCGTGGCGGTCGTACACACCTTTGCCGCAATACGGTTGGTGTTGGTGTAAACCGTACAGGTGCGTTTTCTGAGTATCTGGTTATCCCGGCGTTTAATGCCTTTAAGATCCCGGATGAAATCTCTGATGATCTGGCATCGATTTTCGACCCCTTTGGCAATGCGGTACATACCGCACTTTCCTTTGACTTAGTAGGTGAGGATGTACTGATCACTGGTGCAGGCCCAATCGGCATTATGGCGGCGGCAGTTGCAAAGCATGTGGGTGCTCGTCACGTGGTGATTACCGATGTAAACGAGTACCGCCTTGAATTGGCAGAAAAAATGGGCGTGACCAGAGCGGTAAATGTGGCCAGTCAGAGCCTTGAAGAGGTGATGCAGGAGCTGGGAATGACCGAAGGCTTTGACGTGGGCCTTGAGATGTCAGGTAACCCATCTGCATTTAACAGTATGCTAAAAGAGATGAACCATGGCGGCCGGGTTGCATTGCTTGGTATCCCGCCAACGGATATGGGCATCGACTGGAATCAGGTTATCTTTAAAGGGCTGGTGATAAAGGGCATTTATGGCCGGGAGATGTTTGAGACTTGGTATAAGATGGCAAGCCTTATTCAATCAGGCTTGGATTTGAACCCAATTATCACTCATCACTTCAAGATTGATGACTTCCAGAAAGGCTTTGACACCATGCGTAGCGGGGCTTCCGGGAAAGTTATCCTTGATTGGGAGTAGGTATGGAAAGAGTACTGTTTTCAGGCTGTACTACGTCTGCATCGTCAGAAGCCCCTGCGATTGATGTAAAAACTGTTGCAAAAAAAAGCTTAGACTCAAAAGCGCATATTCGTAAAAAGAAACGCAAAAAAAAAGGTGTCTATTTCATTTCGTTCAGATATGAAAGTGGATGCATAAAGAGTGCAATTTAAACAGATTAAAATATAAAACCGCTTTTAGCGGTTTTATATTATTCTTCATATTGCGGGGTCTTTCCCTGCTTCTCCCAAGCCCGATCAGACTCTCTTTTGCCCGCTCAACTGCCTGAAATTAAAATCAAAGGAATCAACAAAGAGCTCCAGGCGATAAATCCGGAAATAACGGCAACACGAATCAGATTTGGCTTTTCCATAACGACCTCTCATAGAGTATTTTGATGATAGATACATCCGGTTCCAGTGAGTAGTGCAATTACTTCACTCTAAGTGTAGGTATTGCATGGATTTTTATTCATGCAAATGGTTTTATATGGAACTGGTGTCACTTTTATTCGCTCTATGTTGTGCTGTGAGATCTTTATTTGTGTAGTTGTATATGTGGTGAAAGGCTATTTTAAAAAAGTGAGATGTATTACTACAGAAATTAACGTGGAGATTAGTTAAAATATCGAGTCATTAAATATAAAAATACAAAGACATAATTATTCTAAATGGCTAGGTCAGAAGAAATGATCAAATTTCAGTTTAAACGTAACGGCATTCAGGGCGACCTGCACGTGACGAATCGCGAAGTAAACGAGCGGTTGTCCACTTATCATGAAGAAGCGAACACCCACTATCTGGTGGATGAGCTGACCATGATGGTTGTGCCCGATGACAAGCAAATCCTCTCTTTTCACCAGTTTGATAGTGGTCAGACTCCGGCATCTGCGCAGGAGATAGCAAACTTAAATGGCTTATCTGATATCTATATTTCGGTTGGGGGAGCCGGGTACCGGAGACTGGTTTAGCTTTTATTTCCCTCTTATCGATTTAACTTGTAAACGCCTTGCCTTTTTCTCCTGGCAGGGTGTTTGTTGATGTTTTTGTCGTTTTCCAACCTTCACAATTTCCTCCTTCATAGGATGTAACTTCACGCTACTTTGCTTTCTTTATTTGAGAGATAGATTACACATTTATTACGAAAATGTTGGTTGTTTGTACATATTTGATCCGTGTCAAACTTGAGAAGGTGCCTAATTTTTATTCACGACTAGTATTAAATTTGATAGAGAAATTAATTAGTACATTGCAGGTTATTGCTGACACAAAGGAGGGATGTGTGGCTACGGAATTTACAAGATTGGAGTTCGAAGGCGGTAGCGTCATTGTTGTAACAACTCCGCAGGGAAGCGGTCAATATACGATTCAGGGAAACAAACAGTCGGGCTGGAGCAGGACTACGGGGATCCAGAGTCAGCCGCATGTCACTCTGGTTGACGGTGTGATTCATCAGTTTGGCGGGAGAGTTAAGAGAAGACTTCAACATACAACAATGGACTGTTAAATAAAGCTAATAACGTCAGAACAACCATCAACAGTAACCTTAGCAAACGTAGCCGAATGGCTACGTTTTTTTGCACTATTATCATTTATTCAAAGAGATAAGACTCAGGAACAACAACGATGCCCTGCTCAGAAATGGTAAACCGTCTTGCATCTTCAGCCGGATTGACGCCAATTTTAGTACCGTCCGGGATCTTTACATGCTTGTCGATAATGCAGTTTTTTAGCTGGCAGTCTTCTCCCACTTCTACTGAGTCAAACAGAATACTGTCTGCCACCGTGGAGCCATTTCCCACTTTAACACTGGAGGAAAGAATGGAGTTCTGAACAGAGCCGCCGGAAATAACAACGCCGTTTGAGATTAACGAGTTGATAAATATCCCTTCATTTCCGGTTGCTGAGGATACCGTCCTTGCCGGAGGAAGTTGCCGTTCATAAGTTCTGATAGCCCAGTCTGTCTGGTAAAGATCCATAGGCGGAACAGGTGAAAGCAGATCCATATTGGCCTGGTAGAATGAATCTATGGTGCCCACATCACGCCAGTATGCGTCCTGGGAAACCCGGCCTGTTTTGCCTCCGAAGCGGTGGGCATAAACAGCTTCTTTATCAATTAGCTTAGGAATAATATCTTTACCAAAGTCATGGCTGGAGTTCTGGTCTTCCGCATCCGCTTCCAATGCGTCAATCAGAGCTTTTGTGGTGAAAATATAGATTCCCATCGATGCAAGGCTCTTTTCAGGATCGGATGGAATGGTTGCGGGCTCTGCCGGTTTTTCTGCAAAAGAGATGATTTTTTGTTCTTCATCGACGGACATGACACCGAATGCTTTCGCTTCTTCTACGGGAACGTCCATACAGGCGATGGTCAGGTCGGCGCCGGTTTTCTTATGCCGCTTTAGCATTGGCTCGTAGTCCATCCGGTAAATATGATCGCCGGATAAAACCACAACATACTTTGCTTCACTGCGCGACAGCAGCCACAGGTTCTGATAGATAGCATCGGCTGTGCCACTATACCAGCTATCGCCTTTCCTCATCTGCGGAGGAATGGCAGTAACATATTCACCAAGTTCAGGATTGAAGACTGACCAGCCGTCTCGCAGGTGTTTTTGCAATGAATGGGATTTGTACTGGGTAAGCACCAGGATTCTTCTCAGACCTGAGTGCAGACAATTGGTCAGGGTAAAATCGATAATCCGGTATTTGCCGCCAAATGGAACCGCCGGTTTGGCTCTGTTATCGGTTAACGGAGACAGCCGTGAGCCAACGCCTCCGGCCAGCACAACGGTAAGTGTATCTTGCATAGTTCATTCCCTGATAGAGTGCATTTGTTGCAAAAGAGTTACAAGAAATAAGCCAAAATATGAGTTCTTATATATCAGTTGCTTACGTATCTCAGGCTCTCCTTTTTGCCCAAATTCGGTGCTACAAGATCTGGTTTGCACCAATATGGAGAGAAATGAGATGTAATTTCCCGCTTCTGTAAGTTCAGTTTTGAGTCACATATATCAACCGGTTTCTCAGTCCAATGCTATAGTGATTTTAGTAGGTTAGGAGGGATTTAGATGCGATATTTAATAACGGTTTTTACTCTTCTGTTATCACTTACGGTTTTTCCGGTGAGTGCAGAATCGGCCTATGAGATCGTTGATAAGTCTGACAAGCAGATGCGGGGTGACTCAAGTTACTCGGTTATGACTATGCGCATTATCCGCCCTGACTGGACCCGCAGCATGAGCATGAAGAGCTGGACAAAAGGTCAGGATCACTCACTGGTTCTGATAACCGCCCCGGCTAAAGACAAAGGCAGTGCATCACTTAAGCGCTATCGTGAAATGTGGAACTGGATTCCCGGCATAGAGCGAATTATCAAAATAGCGCCTTCCATGCTAAGTCAGTCCTGGATGGGGTCTGACTTTACCAATGATGACCTTATCAACCAGTCCTCCATCGTCGTGGACTACGACCACACGCTTATCGGACAACAGGAGTTTGATAATGACCAGACCTGGGTTATCGATGCGATAGCAAAACCGGATGCTCCGGTTGTCTGGAGTAAGGTGCGTTTATGGATATCAGCTGATACCTACCTGCAAAGAAAAGTGGAATTTTATGATGAGTTCGGCGACCTTGTAAATCTGCTGCAAACCTTTGATATCAAGGAAGTGGGAGGCAGGATGCTGGCAACCCGAATGGAGATGATGCCGGTAGATAAACCGGGGCAGAAAACCGAGATGGTGACCCATGAGGCTCAGTTTGATTTTGAGATTAGGGATGAGTTTTTCTCTCTTAAGCAGATGCAGTCACTAAGAGATTAGCTTCTTTTGAATGCGGGGATTACATGTTATTAAAGCTGGCCTGGCGAAACCTATGGCGACAAAAAAGAAGAACCATACTAACGTCTTCAGCGTTGGTACTGGCTCTGTTTTTGTCTCTGTTGACCCGGACGCTTCAGGAAGGAACCTACGCGGCCAATATTGAAAACTCAGCCCGCTTTTATACCGGTCTTATTCAGATTCAGCATCCCGAATATGAAGACAGCCTGAGTATTGATGATGTGATTGCACAAAAAGGCGAAACCTTTCAGATAATTAAAAAGCATGCAAATGTCAAAACCGTTTTGCCCAGAATAGAATCCTTCGCACTTGCAGCAGCGGGTGACAAATCAAAAGGCGTAATGGTGCTGGGTGTGCAGCCGTATGAAGAAAACCGCTACTCCGGGATTAGCAAGAAACTGGTTAAAGGCGAGTTTTTAAGCGCGAACGACAGACAAATACTGATTGGAGAGGGGGTTGCCAATTACTTCGGCCTGGATGTCGGAGATGAAATGGTTCTCTATGGGCAAGGATACCGGGGCCAGACTGCCGCTGGTTTATATCCGGTTAAAGGGATTTTGAAATATCCGTTGCCGCAACTTGATAATCAACTGGTTTACCTGCCTTTATCTCTGGCTCAGGAGCTTTACAGCACAGGTGAAAATATCACCGCCTGGGTGCTGCATACAGAGGATCTGAAAGAGCTGGATAATACGGTATCTGAACTCCGTCAACGCTTTGATAAAGCGCTTAATGTCAGAGACTGGGAAAGTCTGGCTCCGGAAATGGCGCAACAGATCATGATGGATAAAGCCGGCGGCGTATTTATGATTTATGTGCTGTATGGTGTGGTCGGCTTTGGTCTGTTTGCCACCATTATGATGATGACCCTGGAGAGGCAACGTGAATTTGCGGTCATGCTGGCAACCGGTTTGCTCAGAAGCAGGCTGGTTTTTCTGGTGGTTATTGAGTCAGCTTTTATTGCAGTTATTGGTGTTGTCATTGGTATGCTGGTATCGGCCCCAGTTCTGGCTTACCTCTATTTTAATCCGATCCGTTTTACCGGAGAAACCGCTCAGATGATGCTAGATTCCGGTTTTGAGCCGATCATGCCGGTCTCTCTGGCACCTTTACTGTTTTTTGAGCAGATATACGCGGTGCTGTTTATTTTGCTTTTATGTCTGATTTATCCTCTTATCCGAATCTACCGACTGAATCTGGTCAGCGCCCTGAAAGGAGGTGCTCATGCTCGTTAAACTGGCGTGGCGAAACCTCTGGCGAAACAAGCTCCGGACCAGCATTATGCTTGGCGCCATGGTCTTCGGACTCTCCGGGCTGGCATTGATGATGGGATTTATGTCCGGGATGGTGGATAACATGATAGATAACGCCATCAAATGGCAGATAAGTCATATCCAAATCCACAATCACAGGTTCACTGAAAACCCGGATATCGAAGACACAATTGAAGATGCTCAGACTCTGATTACCGCAATTGAACAAAACCCGGATGTGAAATACTGGTCTGCGCGTTTTGTTGTGGACGGGATGATAGGTTCTGCCAGGAGCAATCGCGGCGTGCAGATTAATGGAGTTGATCCGGATGCTGAAGCCCAAATAACACCGCTTGCTGAAAATCTCATAGCAGGAGAGTGGCTGGATTATCAGGGAAGAAACCCGGTACTGGTCTCAGAAAAAATTGCTTCCCGTCTGCGCCTGAAAACCGGCTCGAAAGTGGTACTCACCTTTACAAACGGTGAGGGAGAGGTGACAGGTGCGGCTTTCCGGGTAAAAGGCATCTTTAAAACACCCTCATCGGCTTTTGATGAGGGCAATGTTCTTGTGCGGATACAAGATTTACAAAAAGTGGCCGGTATGGATGGGGTACATGAGATTGCCCTGCTGCTAAAAGGTGAGCTGGCTGCAAATTCAGATGCCAGGCTAAAAAAGGTAACGGCCGGGCTATCCAATGCGGCTTCTGACAAAACTCTGGTCCGGAGCTGGACTCAGGTGCAGCCTCTGCTGGCTTCAATGATCAATACCATGGCGGTAAGTAATGCCATTATGCTGGGTATCTTTGTGCTGGCAATGGGCTTTGGCATCGTGAATATTATGCTGATGTCCGTGTTTGAAAGAACTCAGGAGATAGGCGTGCTTATGGCAGTAGGAATGACCAGGGCAAAGGTATTTGTTCTTATTATTCTGGAAAGCTTCTGGCTGGGCGTATGCGGGGCCGGTTTGGGGGTGGCAGTTTGTATCCTGCTTATGTCGGTGCTGCAGGTAACCGGGTTATCTCTGGGCTCGATGGCCGAAGGGCTGGGCGCTTATGGTGTCGATACTCTGCTTTATCCACGGGTATCAGCGGCGGAGTATCAGGTTGTATTTATCTCGGTTGTACTGGCAAGTATTCTGGCGGCGGTTTATCCGGCGCGTCAGATCTTAAAGAAAAGCCCGGCAGAGGCGATGGCGGAGAAGCATTAAATGGCGATCAAAATTACTCAGTTGTGCAAAACCTACAATCAGGACAGCGACTTTCCGGTTCATGCGGTTCAGGGGTTGGATCTGACCATAGAACAGGGTGAGTTTGTGGCTATTATGGGGCCTTCGGGCTCGGGCAAAACCACTTTGCTGAATATGCTGGGTGGCATCGACATGCCTACAAGCGGCGAAGTGAGTATTGAAGGATGTAATATCTGCAATTTAAACGAGAAGGATAAGATAGCCTTTCGCCGGGATAATATAGGATTTATCTTTCAGGATTACAGCCTGCTGCCGGTTCTTACGGCGCTGGAAAATGTTGAGTTTGTTATGCAGCTGCAAGGGCGGGGAGACAGGGAGTGCAGGGAGAGGGCGGAAAGCCTGCTTAGTCAGGTAGGGCTTTCTGATCAGAAAAACAAAATACCGGCTAAACTGTCCGGCGGACAGCAGCAGAGGGTGGCTGTGGCAAGAGCGCTGGCTCCAAGGCCAAGGTTTGTGATGGCGGACGAGCCTACCGCTAATCTGGATGCACAGAGTACCGCTGAGCTTTTAGATATTATGCAGAACCTGAATGAGAAAGAGGGTATCACTTTTATCTTTTCTACTCATGATCCCAGAGTGATAACACGTGCCCGCAGGGTGATTGTGTTTGAAGACGGTAAGTTAAAAGAAGACCGGGTTAACTGTCAGGGCTTTAACGAATGAGAAATTTAGCACCCGGATTACTGCTTGCGCTACATAGCTCGCTGTTGTGGGCACAGATACCGGGGCTGGAGCCGGAAAAAAACTGGGATCTGACTGGCTATCTGAAATACATGTTAACTGCCGCTTACCCTGATAGTGGAGGTGAAAGCTATGATCACCTTATTCATCAACGTTTTAATTATGAGTACCGCTTTAATTCTTCCTTAAGGCTGAATGCCGGTCTGCGAAGCCGGTATCTGTGGGGTGACGCTGCTAAGTCGTCCTATTACCGCGATACTGTCGGAAAAGATTCAGGCTATTTCAATCTGTCTGAGACCTGGTCGGAAGGGAGTGACTCTGTGGGTGTCAGTCAGTTTGACCGCCTGTATATCAACTTTGACCGTGATGAGTGGCAGTTTCAGGCGGGCCGGTTTCGTATTAACTGGGGAATGACCACCATCTGGAATCCCAATGATGTGTTTAACTCCTACTCAGTTTATGACTTTGATTATGAAGAAAGGCCTGGGTCGGATGCGGTTTCAGTGAGCAAGAAGTTAGGTTTTGCCAGTCAGTTGGATCTGGTCTACAGCCCCGATTCAGAGAAAGAGTTAAGCAGCTACGGTTTAAGATATCTGCTGAATGTAAGTCAGTGGGATGTCCAGTTACTGGGCGGAAAATCAGGCCTGGATCGGTATGCAGGAGTCGGCCTTGCCGGTGATGTTCTGGATGCAGGGTTAAGAGCGGAGATCAGTTACTTTGAGCCTACCCGTGATAAATGGCAGGGAGCAAACCAGCAAGAGTCTCTGGTTGCCAGTATAGAAGCAGACTATAGCTTTGGAGGCGATCATAACCTGATGCTAAGAGGTGCGCTGCTGTATATCTCGGACCCGCAACAGTGGCAAAATGCCGCTTTGTATCTGAATACGACGCTGTCGGCAAAATCGCTCAGTTTTGCCGAGTACTCCGCTTATGCGGATGTCAGCTTTATTACTTCTCCCTTAAACAGCGTTACCCTTTCTGCAATTTACTATCAGGATGACTCCTGTTATTTCTCGTTATCAGACAGCTATTCTCTGTCGGATGACTGGCAACTGCTTGTCGTGTTGCAAAGGTTTGACGGAGATAATGACAGCCTGTTTGGAGAAAGCAAAAGCAGTCTTATTTACACTCAGTTAAGGTGGAATTTCTGAAAATTCGTGTTGAAAACGATAATTCATGCAAATTTAACACTTCAGGATATTACTGCCAGATATGGTCTGGCAGTCTCGCAGATTAGTTTTCAGGGTGATGAATGTGTTATTTTATCTGGTTGATATATTTGACTATATTGGTTTGTAATCCATTTAATTAATAGATGCCATCCTAAGGTCTTTGCTATGTAAGACCCAATTCTACGCCCTTATTCTCATCCTTAAGATAGATAAAAAAGGGTGATTTGATGGATATTTTTGTGTATATAATTCCGCATCTCTAGAGGTTTTTACGGCTTGAGTGATCTGCCAGATGGATTGTGATCCTCGCCAAACCGGGCTGAATAACAAACAGAGCCCTAAACAGCTTGCTTTTATCCGGATAATGATTTTTTCAGCAAGCTCAGATTCAGGAGACGACATTATGGATTTCTTTACGAATGCACGCGTTGCTGATTACAACCTGTTCAGCAGCGCTAAAAACAAAACGAATAAAGCAAAAACAGATTTAACAGCAGAAAAAACAGACGTGATCCTTCACGCATTTGACTGGCCATACTCTTATGTTGCCGAAAGTGCAAAGATGATCAGTGAAATGGGTTACCGCTCTGTACTGGTTTCTCCTCCGATGAAGTCCTTCAAACATGATGAAGGCACTGACTGGTGGCAGCGCTACCAGCCTCAGGATTACCGGGTTATCGATAATCAGCTGGGGAATACCCGCGATTTTATGGACATGGTAAACACACTGGCTGAGTACGGTGTTCAGGTTTATGCCGATGTGGTGTTTAACCATATGGCCAATGAAGCCTACAGACGCAAAGATCTGCAGTATCCGTGTTCTACCGATATTAAACGCTATTCCGATGACTGGGATGATTACCAGTCTCTGCTGCTTTATGGCGACCTCAGTAAGCCTCTGTTCGATAAAGAACACTTTATGGAGGCCTTTGGTATCAAAGACTGGAAGGACCGTTGGGAGGTCCAGAACGGCCGTATTACCGGTGGTGAGGATGATCCCGGCCTGCCTACGCTGAAAGTGTGTGATTATGTGGTGGAGCAGCAGCAAAATTACCTGAAAGCACTTAAGGATATGGGCGTTAAGGGTTTCAGAATCGATGCGGCCAAGCATATGACCCTTGAGCATCTGTTGCGCGTCTGGACCAGTGATATCGCTGAAGATGTGCATATCTTTGGTGAGATTATTACTGATGGTGGTGCGAGTCAGGAGGAGTACGAGCTGTTCCTGGAGCCTTATCTGGCGCACACTAAGCTGAGTGCCTACGACTTCCCGCTGTTTAATATGGTGCATGGTGCGTTCCAGAAAGACGGTAATATGGAGTCTTTGATTAATCCATACTCGTTTGGTCAGGCGCTGTCCAACTCCAGGGCAATCACATTTGCCATCACCCATGATATTCCAAACAATGATGTCTTTATGGACCTTATTCTGGACGAGCAGGATGAGTGGCTGGCCTACAGTTACATTCTGGGCCGGGATGGCGGAGTTCCGCTGGTTTATACCGATCTGGATACCAGTGGCATCAGGGGAAGGAACGACAGGCCTCGCTGGCTGGGTGTCTGGAAAGATCCGCGAATGGCTAAGATGATTCAGTTTCATAACCTGGTCCACGGAGAAGATATGGTGCCAATCGTTGCGGATAAAGATGTGGTGGTTTTTGCCCGTGGTGAGAAGGGACTGGTTGCCATCAATAAATCTGAGACTTCAGTTGTGATTGATTTTCAGTGGCATAAAGATATGACAGATCTGCTTCAGGATGAGGTTCATCCACTGGAAGGGGATGAGCTGAATCTGGTGCTGGGAGGCAAATCCTGCATGATGCTGGTTTAGCTTAACAGCAAATAGAAAAGGGAGTCGTCAGACTCCCTTTTGCGTTTTTAACCGGCCGGTTTTAAACAATAAATTTATCTAAAATACCGTTCTGCTCTCTGATATTTTCTGACTGCGCCTGCATCGCCATATTGGTTTCATTGGCACTGTCGGAAACCGTGACAGAGAGATCTTTAATCTTCAGCGTATTGGTATTGATCTCTTCCGCTACCAGGCTTTGCTCTTCTGCTGCTGAAGCAATCTGCAGGTTAAGATCGGTAATTTGCTGAATGGCACTGCGAATGGCTTCCAGGGCTGCATTAGCTTCTCCTGCTTTAGATACCGTTTCAGCAGCGCCGTCTTTGCTCTGGTTCATCGCAGAAGCAACCGAAGTTGCGCCTGCCTGAAGCTGCTCAATCATATTGCGGATTTCGGTGGTGGATTCCTGAGTTCTTTGCGCCAGTGAGCGGACTTCATCGGCAACAACGGCAAAACCGCGTCCCTGTTCGCCCGCACGTGCCGCTTCTATTGCAGCGTTTAGTGCCAGCAGGTTGGTCTGATCGGCAATATCATTGATAACCTGAAGTACAGTTTCAATGCTGCTTGTTGCGTCTTCCAGTGCTTTTACTTCCGTTACTGCAAGGTCAATTTTATCGGAAAGCTGACTAATCGCTTCAGTTGTCATGCTAACAACTTCAGAACCTTTCTGAGTGGCTTCTTCTGCTTCTTTCGCCGTAGAAGAGGCGCCCTGAGCGTTACCGGCAACATCGTTTGAGGTTGCAGCCATTTCATTCATTGCAGTGGCAAGCTGCTCTAGTTCATGTAGCTGCTCTGTCATCGCCCCGGCAGAATGCTCTGCATTTTGTGCCGTTCTGGATACGCCCTGCATCACTTCGCCACCAATACCTTTTAGCTGAGTGATTTGCCCCTGCAGGGTACTGGCAAACTGGTTAAAGTTTTCTGCCAGCTCGGCAAATTCAGGGTCGGTATCGGTATCCAGGCGTTTTGTCAGGTCACCTTGTCCGGAAGCAACGTCTTTAATCGCGCTGTTTAAAGCACCCAGTGGCGACATCAGTTTTATAATAACGAAAAGTAAAATCACAGTAGAGGCAATGACGGCAATAATTGAGTAAAGAACGGAGCTGTTTCTTACCTCATCAACTGCTTTAAGGGCGATGCCCAAATCAAGTTTGATGCCCACATACCAGTCAAGCCCGTCAACTTTTACAAAGTTAAAGCCAAATTCTTTGCCGTCTATGGTAACGATTCGTCTTCCTTCCTTTATTTGCACATCCGGTTCATATGAGGAAAACGGCTGACCATTTTTATCGGTATCCGGATGGGCAATGGTGGTTCCTTCGGTATCAACAATAAACAGCTGACCTGCGCCATACAGTTCTGCACGGTTAATGATGGTTGCAAGACCGGACAGGCTAACATCATAAAATGTGGCACCTATAAATTTGCCGTCTTTTTTAACCGGTGTCGCCAGTGAAATCAGAATTTCCTTGGTTACGGCATCAGCATAGGGTGCTGTTACAATCAGGCCGTCTTTCGCTTTTGCGTCGATATACCATGGACGAACGCGCGCATCCCATGTCGGGCCCGGATCCCAGTTTGGGTCACCGGTGAAAAATTTACCGTCGGTTTCCATCCCACCGCCAACCAGGATAAAGGAGTTTGTTAACGCTTTTTGCTGGAGAACATTTTCAATGGCCTCTTTCGACGGGTTTGCATCAATTAGGTTGGCGATATAACGGGCAAGGTTTTTACGGCCTTCCAGCTCAGAGGCGACGTTGTTAGAAACGCTGCCGAGGATATCATCCACACTGCTGGTGGTTGCATGGTAAACCTCTTCACTGACAGTAATATACTGTTTAACAGAGAGAAGCGAAATGGTGATGAGCAATAAAACTGAAGAGGCGGCGACTATTTTGTGGCTAAACTTCATAATAAATCCTTTAAATATCAACGGCTCCCTCTGAGTGGGGAGTCTATTTAAGCATTCGTCCGGTTACAGCCAACAACAACCGTCAGGGAATCAAGGTCCCCGTGTATAAAATTATTATATATTGATAATAGTATTTATATTGTTAGTGTGACAATTTAAATTAACTGGAGGAATTGTTAACACTTGTATCGGCATATCTATCCGAATACTTAGGATTTTTTACAAAATGAACGAGAACAAAAACAGTAATTGCGTAGAGGGCTGCCCACTTAAGGAATGTAAACACGCAGCCGGTGATAACTAGCGCAATAAAAGCAAGGGCTTTATTGGTGCCACTGAGAAGCTTAACGGCAGAAAGCATTGCCAGAAGGTAGATTAAGATAAATACACCGTTGGCAAGTTTAACCAGATCATCGAGTTGCAGATGAAGTACCTCCCCGATCACTGAACTAACCGACAGGATGGCGGCAATGGTCAGAGTAGCAAAAGCAGGAACGCCCTTGCTGGAAAGTGTGGCCATTTTGCTGTCTGGTTTTGTGGTTTTTGCCTGAGCCCAGGCCATTCGGGCAAGGCTTTGCATATAGAGGTTCAGGCTGGCAAAACAGGCTAAATATCCTATGATGCTGATAATAACAGAAACCTTGCTGCCAAAAAGCTGCTCGCTAATCCAGGGGATAGAGCCTTTTTCCAGCAGCGGCGTGCCGTATGCAAAAAACTTCAGAACAACAACGGTACACGCCCAGTAGACAACACCGGCGACCAGACAGCCGACGATAATGGCGATGGGAAAATCTCTTTGCGGGTTTTTAAACTCTTCACCCATATGAGCGAAGGCCTCAATACCCACAAAACACCAGAACATCACGGCAAGCGCGCTTCCGATGGAAGGCAGGTGTTCCATATCGATTGCAGGCATACGTGCATCGGTTAGTGAAACATCGCCATAAATCCAGAACAGAGCAATAAGCGAGAAAATACCCAGCGCAATCAGAGTCTGAATTCTTGAAGAGGATTTGCTGCCGGTCAGGTTAACAAAAACCAGCAGAGCAATGGTTAAGGCCTCTGCGATAAGCGGATGATCAAAAGGAGCAGGCAACAGTTGAACACCAAAGCTACCCGCAAGTACGATTCCGGCAGGAATGCCAACCGGGATCACGCTTAAAAAGAGCCAGGCAACACTGCGCTCCAGTTTTGGGTTAAAGGCTTTTCTGACAAAGTATGCGGTGCCACCGGCACTGGGAAACCTTTTCCCAAGCGCGGCAAAGGTCAGGGCGATGGGCACAACGGCGATAAAGAGAATGGCCCACGCCCAGAGAGAAACCTGTCCGGCTATTCCCGCTGCAATGGCCGGGATCATAAACAGACCGGTACCAAGCAGGGTAGTGGATAACTGCCCAATCCCTGACATTAACGTGATTTCTTTTTTTAGTTCGCCCACAACCCGCTCCGACATTGAAGAATTCGATCTGTTATACAGTTAAAAAATCATATGTCCAATACCGGCAATAACCGGTAGCGTGATCAGCGTACGCAGAACAAAGATGATAAACAGCTCAAAGATGTTTACCGGGATCTTACTGCCAAGTAGCAGTGCGCCAACTTCAGACATATAGATAAGCTGAGTTACCGACATTGCCGCAATCACAAAACGAGTCAGTTCGCTGTCGATGGATGCAGCCAGAATCGCCGGGATAAACATATCAGCAAAACCAACCACCATGGTTTCGGATGCTGCCGCTGCGTCAGGAATTGCAAGAAGTTCAAGGTATGGGATAAACGGTTTGCCCATAATGGCAAATACTGACGTGTATTCAGCAACAACCAGAGCAATGGTACCCAGGCCCATCACCACAGGCAGTACACCAAATACCATATCGATGGCATTCTCAAGGCCTTCCTGAATAATCTTCTTAAAGCTGGTTACCTTACCGGCTTTTTCCAGCGCAAGGTTCATGCCCCACGAGAAGGAAGTGTGGCCTTGCGGGATAAGTCCTGCATCAGCTTCCGGTTTTGAGTTATCGATAAACAGATCTTTCTTTCTGCTCAGCGGAGGAAGACGAGGAATGATGATCGCGGCAACAATACCGGCCAGGCAAACAGCGCCATAAAATGCCAGGAAGTGCTGTTCCAGTTTTACCTGAGCAAGAACCACAAGGCTGAAAGTAATTGATACTGCCGAGAATGTGGTACCGACAACGGCGGCTTCGCGCTGAGTATAGAATTTATTTTCATACTGTTTAGAGGTTAGCAGGATACCAACGCTGCCGTCACCCAGCCACGAAGCGATACAGTCAATGGCAGAGCGGCCCGGAAGGTTAAATACCGGTCGCATTACTTTACTTAATAGTGTGCCGAACAGCTCAAGCAGACCAAAGTTAAGCAGTAGCGGAAGCAGCAGACCGGCAAAAATAAACACGGCAAACAGTGTTGGCAGCAGGCCTTCCAGAACCAGTCCGCCTGTGTTTTCTTCCCAGATAGCCTTAGGACCAAACTGGAAGTAGGTCATCACCACTGCGATACCACCAATGGTTCTTACTACCAGCCACAATGGAGAAGGGCTAAGAAGATTATGGAAAAACGGCTTGTCTGCAACAAAAGAAGGCTTTACAAATTTATACAGAACAGACGCAGCAGCCATAAAGCCAATAATGCAGGTGACGATAGCGACGATTGAGTCACCAATTGCAGCAAGCAGGCTTTTTGCCAGAACAGCGACAGGAATAGTCAGATCACCATCATAGCTGATAGGCGCCATAAACAGGAACAGACCAATTAAAGAAGGAATAAGGAATACCCAGAAAGCGGAAGCTTTTTTAGGCGTATCCAAAGTTTGTGTATGGTTTTGCATCTGGAATCTCTAAAAATAGTTATCAATAGTTATGCACTAAATTTCCCTATTTAGTCGTTGGCGAGGAGAATACCAGAAACGAAGACTATTGCAATAATATTCACTGAATAATGTCTTTTATGCAGATTATGATTTGGTTGCTAAACGTTTGCGCAGTCGTCTGTCTTATCAGGCAGACGACTGCCAGTATAAAGATCTTTAATTTTGGTGATCGATCTCGCAGTCAAATTTCACCCAGCCATGCTTTCTTTCTTCGTAAACCGAAAAAGCCGGAGTAGGGAAGTCCTGCTCGCTAAAAATGCCAAGAGGAACCACGGTATAACCGGGGGCAGAGCTGAGTCGCAGCAGCATAGTGGTACCGCAGCGGGGACAGAAGTCGTAGGTCACTTCGTTGCCGGAGTCTGCAATACGGGTGTAAGAGACAACATCGCCATCAAGCACAGTCTGTTCTGCATAGAATCGCGCTTGAACGCCAAAAACGCTGCCGGTTCTTTTCTGGCATTCAAAGCAGTGGCAGGCCGAAGTTCGCAGCGGTTCTCCTCTGCATTGAATGGTGACCAGATTACATGAGCAGCTAGCGGATCGTATTTTTATCATTATGTGTTCCTCTGTACGTCCTGAGAACAGTATTCATATGAATAAACAATTAGCCATATAAGAAATTTAGTAACAGAACACATTTTCTCAAGTTTGAACTGAAGAAACTGGGAGGGTTGTCAATAGCTGTGGAGCTCTAAAACCCCTGTATTCTTTGCACTTGCTACCAATATTGCAGATGTAAAATTGGCAAAAATGTTATAGAGTAACGCCGATGCTGTTTCATTGGGTATTATTGTGCATAAAAAACTTATATCTTCGGTTTCACCCATTGCCTCTGGTGATGCGCCTTCAAGAAAAAAAATACTGCTAACCATGTTTCCTCTGCTGGGGCTGTTTTTTGCGGTAACTGCTATCGCAACCTCATCCGGCAGAACTGAAATTCCAATCTCTTTTTACGAGCTGCCTACTTACGAGGCCAGAGATGACAACGAGAAGGATTTTCCATTTGATTCCATTCCTGAGTACTCCTATGAGATCCAGAAAGGAGACAACCTGAGTTCTATCTTTGACATGCTGGGCTATCCGTATAGCGATCTGATGAAGGTAATGGAGGTGGACCTCAACTACCTGATGCTGGATACGCTAAAGCCTGGTAATAAGCTGATGTTCTGGGGCAGCGAAGACGGAAAACAGCTGCAGAGAATGGTGCTGGAATTTAACATTGCAGACAGGGTTTCATACGCTCGCCAGGACGATGGCGGCTACGCTTATGAAAATATCTCCATTCCGGGCGAATGGAAGCTTGAACCTGTTGTGGGTGAAATCTACGGCAATTTCTCAGTATCAGCGAACAAAGCAGGCCTGGGTAATTCAGAAATAGAGCAGATCAATACTCTACTGAAAGACAAGCTTAACTTTGCCCGTGACCTGAGAGCGGGAGATACGTTTGAAGTGGTTCAGAGCAAACAGTATGTGGACTCTGAAGCGACAGGTAAAAAAGAGATTCAGGCGATCAGAATCCATAACCGCGGAAGACAGATAAGCGCTTACCTTCATACCGACGGACAGTTTTACGATAAGGACGGAAACAGCCTGCAGCGCGCATTCCAGCGCTATCCGACCAGAAAGCGATACCGCGTATCTTCATCCTTTAACCCGAGAAGAAGGCACCCTGTAACAGGGCGAATCTCGCCTCACAACGGAACTGACTTTGCGACGCCTTCAGGTACGCCAATCTATTCTACCGGTGATGGTAAGGTGGTTCTTACCCGTAATCACCCGTACGCAGGAAAGTACATTGTAATTCAGCACGGAAGTACTTATAAAACCCGCTATCTTCACCTGAGCCGTATTCTGGTGAAGAAAGGTCAGAAAGTGTCACGGGGGCAAAAAATTGCGCTGTCCGGAAATACCGGCCGCTCTACCGGTCCGCACCTTCACTATGAGTTCCATATTCGTGGCAAGCCGGTTAATGCGCTGAAAGCTAAGATCCCTATGGCAAACTCTGTTCCGAAGAAGGAACTGAAAGCCTTTAAATCTAAAATTGCCCAGTATGACAAACTGCTGCAGAACAAGTTAAAAGATGGCCTTCTGGCCAAAAACTAAGGTAAGAAAACCAATGTTACAGAATGAATTTGAGTCTTTAGTTAAGGCCTTATGCGAAAAAGAGAACCTTCCTCAGGCACTTGAGTATCTGAAATCAAGTGAAGAGAGCGAAGTCGCAGAAGCCGCTCAGTCTCTGGCAGGCCAGTTTGCACTTGCTGAAGTGGAAGGGGAGAAGCGCATCTACCATGTTACCTCTCAGGAAAATGAAGCGGGTGAGCAGGAAGAGTTTGTTGAGCATATAATGAACGAAGGGGAAGACATTATCTTCTTCGTCGCCTGGTTCTTTGACACCATGTTTGATGTTAAACAGAAAGAGGTTTATCAGGCTGCAGGTAAAACTTTTAAACAACGAAAAAGAAGCTAACTCTGACGGAGGTTCTATGAAATACATCAGCATGCTTATTGCCACTATGCTTTTAGTCGGTTGCTGCAATGGCTCTGGCCCCGGGCCGAGAGCTTATGTAGAACCTCAGACAAATCATCAGAACAGCTAAACTTCTGCCCTCATTGAATAAGGCCGGCTCAATCTTTAAAGTTGGCCTTGAATAACACCTCCCCGTAAATTTAAGTATTCACCCTTCCTCACTTTGTGCTCCCGATCATAATTTCACAGCTAAATTTCCTTTCTATGTTGAAATAATCGCTGAACCGTTTCAGTATTAACGCTGAAAGGATTCAGCAATGATTGAAGTTTGGTAACAGATCGAAATAGCTTTGCTGATTTTTTTTAAATTAAAGCTGAACCGGTTCAGCTTGATTTGAAAAGAGAACAATTAATAACAGATGAACTATCTGGAGTAAGAGCAGGGAGCTCAAATCCCTATAAGAAAAATGGAATGTTCTGGGTCTGGCCGGTGCTGCCGCTTAGATTCAACAAATTAAACGAGATACGAAAGGTCGATAATTATGAATGACGTAACTAAGAAAAAAATTGTGGCGATAACCGCCTGTCCGACAGGGGTTGCTCACACATTTATGGCTGCTGAAGCGCTTGAGCAAGAGGGTCTGAAGCGTGGTCACCAGATCAAAGTGGAAACGCGTGGCTCTGTTGGTGCGAAAAACCAGCTGACTGAGCAGGATATCGCTGAAGCAGATGTGGTTATCATTGCCGCTGATATCGATGTGCCTCTTGACCGCTTTGACGGTAAGAAGATGTACAAAACCACTACCGGTCCTGCTCTGAAAAGAACCGCAGAAGAAATGGACAAAGCGTTCGCCCAAGCAACTGTTTATTCCCACTCTGGCGGCGCAGCGAAAGAGTCCACTTCTTCTGAAGAGAAAAAAGGCGTGTATAAGCATCTGATGACAGGCGTATCTCACATGCTTCCTGTTGTTGTGGCGGGTGGTCTGATTATCGCACTTTCCTTTGTCTTCGGTATCGAAGCGTTTAAAGAAGAAGGCACACTTGCAGCAGCTCTGATGCAGATTGGTGGCGGCAGTGCATTTGCTCTGATGATCCCGGTTCTTGCCGGTTACATTGCATTTTCTATTGCTGACCGTCCGGGACTTGCACCGGGCCTTGTTGGCGGTATGCTGGCTTCTTCCATCGGCTCTGGTTTCCTTGGTGGTATCGCAGCAGGTTTCATTGCAGGTTATGCGGCGAAATTTATTGCTGACAAAGTACAGCTTCCACAAACGTTAGAAGCACTTAAACCTATCTTGATCATCCCGCTGGTATCTACTCTGTTCACCGGTCTTGTGATGATTTACGTTGTTGGTGGTCCGGTTGCGACTATCATGGGCGCGATGACTGACTTCCTGCAAAACATGGGCAGCGCAAACGCAATCATGCTGGGTATTATCCTTGGCGCAATGATGTGTTTCGACCTGGGTGGTCCGGTAAACAAAGCCGCTTATACCTTCGGTGTTGGTCTTCTGGCTTCTGAAACTTACGCGCCAATGGCGGCTATTATGGCAGCAGGTATGGTTCCTGCGCTGGGTATGGGTCTGGCAACTTTCCTTGCGAAAAACAAGTTTACTGAAAGTGAGCGTGAAGGTGGTGTGGCTTCTTTCGTACTGGGTCTGTGCTTTATCTCTGAAGGTGCAATCCCGTTCGCAGCACGCGATCCAATGCGCGTTATCCCATGCACTATGGCTGGTGGTGCGGTAGCAGGTGCGCTTTCAATGCTGTTTACCTGTGAACTGCTTGCTCCACACGGCGGTCTGTTTGTTCTGCTGATTCCAAACGCTATCTCACCTGTACTTATGTATCTGGTAGCGATTGCAGCAGGTACGGCGGTAACCGGGTTTGGTTATGCGTTTATTAAGAAGGGCGAGGAAGAAGCGGTAGAAGCTACGGCGTAATAATTATAGGGCTATGGGCTAGGGGGGGGGCGGTCGCTTCGCTCTCTGATGGGCTCGGGGGTTCTTTGATGTAGAGGGTGCTTTTGTCACCCTCTATTTTTTTGTGATTTGTTATATTTGGCTTGCCTAAAGGTGAGTATAATGTCCCCCATAGCCCCATAGCCCCATAGCCCCATAGCCCTGACTCTTATACACAAGTTTAAGGAGCCAAAGAATGCTCCTCCCCTTAGCCTCGAAAGGCCGGATTTTCGAAGAAGTAACATCGAAGGGGAGGCTGGGAGGGGTTGTTTCCTATGGGTTTAAGTTTTGGTGGTTTAACCATGCATGGCATAACCAACCCCCTCTAACTCCCCCTTCTATTAGCTTTATCAACCAATTAGGCTTTTTCACTCAAGGGGGAGAACTGTTCTCTGGTCACTTTAATATTTGTGTATAAGAGTCAGCCCCATAGCCTTAGCTCCCATCCTTTTCTTTCCCATCCCCCTTAAACAAATTCTCCATCAAACTCGTCGGCATCGGGAACAAAATCGTAGAGCTTTTCTCTCCCGCTATCTCAGTAAGTGTTTGCAGGTAACGTAATAGAATAGCATTGGGCTCTTTCGCCAGCTGATTAGCCGCTTCAACCAGTTTGGCTGATGCTTCCATTTCACCTGAGGCGTGAATGATTTTCGCTCTTTTGGCACGCTCTGCTTCGGCCTGTTTTGCTATGGCCCGGACCATGGTTTCGTTCAGATCCACATGCTTGATTTCCACATTGGAGACTTTAATTCCCCAGCCGTCGGTTCTGGCGTCGAGAATGGTTTGGATATCGTCATTAAGCATTTCCCGGTTGGCGAGCATTTCGTCCAGTTCATGCTGACCTAAAACCGATCTCAGCGTTGTTTGCGCCAGTTGTGAGGTGGCCTGGAAATAGTCCTCTACGTTGATAATGGCTTTTTGCGCATCAACAACACGGAAATAGATAACTGCATTCACTCTGACTGAAACATTATCCCGGCTGATAACGTCCTGACTGGGCACATCCATCACTACGGTACGCAGATCAACCCGGACGATTTGCTGAATAACCGGAACAACAATGATAAGACCCGGCCCCTTCACCTTCTGGAAGCGTCCGAGAAAGAAGATCACTCCTCTTTCATACTCGCGGAGAATATGAAACAGGCTAAATGCAATTAAGAGTACCAGAGCGACGATAAGGACTGGAGTGAGCATTCCGCTGGTGATTATAAATTCCATTATGTTTTTACTCCCTGGTTATTTTTCTGACGATTAACGTAAGGCCGTCAATACGGTCCACCTGCACAGGATCACCTTTCTGAAGAGGTGTATTGCATCTGGCTGCCCAACGTTCCCCTCTGATCTGAATAAAACCTTCTTTTTCAAAACTGTCTGAAACCACACCTTCACCGCCAATCATGGACTCGGTTCCGCTTACTACCTGTTTCTTCCTGAGGTTCCAGAGAATTTTCAGCACCAGCAGAATAAACGCGCCTGAAGTCGCAGCCAGTGCATAGATAAGCTGTAGCGAAACTTTCAGCTCAGGCACTTCACTGTCGATAAGGAAGATAGACCCGAGCACAAAGGCAACAATGCCGCCAAAGCCAAACAGACCAAAGCTGGGGACCATGGACTCGGCAATCAGCAGAGCCACACCAACAAATATCAGACCCAGGCCGACATAGTTGACCGGCAGCAACTGAAATGCGTAGGTCGCGATAAGAAGTGAAATGGCACCAATAATGCCGGCAATACCAAATCCCGGACTGTAGAATTCAAGCAAGAGCCCGTAGATTCCGATAATCATCAAGATATAAGCGATATTTGGATCTGTGATTGTGGTAAGAAACTGGTTGCGCCAGTCGGGTTGTTTGTGAACCAGAGTGGCGTCGTTGAAGTTTAGCGTATAGGGCTCGTCATTTATCGTAACGGTTTCCCCGTCGGTAATTTTAACCAGAGCAGCCGGATCTTCGGCAATATAATTGATAACGTTAAGCTCAAGTGCCTCTGATGCTGAAAGCGTTGCCGCTTCCCGGACGGCCTTTTCTGCCCACTCTTCATTTCTGCCTCTTAGCTGCGCCAGAGAACGTATGTAGGCAACGGAGTCATTGAGGATTTTCTTTTCCATTGCACTTGGCTCCTGAGTCTCTTTTTCCTCTTTATTCCCTCCGGGGCTTGCACCTCCGATTTGTACCGGGGTGGCGGCTCCCAGAGTTGTCGCCGGAGACATTGCCGCAATATGGCAGGCATACAGGATGTAGGTTCCGGCACTGGCGGCCCTGGCCCCGGAAGGATGAACAAGGCACAAAACCGGAATATCCGATGCCAGGATCTGCTGGTTAATATCTCTGAGACTGGAAACCAAACCACCCGGTGTGTCTATGGTTATGATGATGGCGGGCACATCGGATGTTGCATTGGCCTTAGCCAGTTCGTCAATCAGATAATCCCCGACAGCAGGGCCGATGGCACCACGTATATTGAGTACAGGTACGCTATGGGTTTGAATGGCTCTCTCATTGCTGATATTGGCAGGTGAAGAGTGTGTCAATGCAACAAGACAGGCAAATAATAATCCGGCTATCCAACGCTTCATTGCTTATTCCACTTAGTGTTATATCCAAAGTGTAGTTCAATATATTTGCGTTGCTTATTATGCTTGGTTATATCATTTGCGTGAATGGTTGTTGATGCATATCAATTGTTAGTGAATAATAATGCGCCGCCCTCTTTCCTGTAATAAAGTAGGTGGTAAACTGTGTGCTACACAAGTATTAATATAATACATATTTATCTCAATTCCGGTATTTTGCCTGAGCGGGTTAATTGCTGGGGTTGGTATAAAAGGTTGGAAAATAAATTTTAGCGATTTTTTTGGGAATACAGGCTTTAACATGTTGAATTATAAAAACAGAAGCGTGAGGTTTCAGCTTTTAGCGACAATAACCTTGTGCTTTTTAACGGCGTCTTCAGCAGTTGGTGTAATGGTCTATCGAGGCGCGTACGATGTGCTTTTAAACAGCACTATGCAGGAGCATTCGTCTAAGGTTGAATCACTGGCTAAATCATTGGCCGGTGAGTATGAAGCGCTACTGGAAAGTGCTCATAAGCTGGAGTCTTCTTTTCAGGGGGGCTATTTAAATGGTCTGGAAGTGGCAGAGGGTAGCGCTGATTACCGCGGACAAGCCGTTGCTGACCTGACTTTAGGCGGTACCAGTCTTATCGGAAACACAGATATTGTTGACCGGTTTACTCAGGCAACAGGTGCCGTCGCAACCGTATTTGCTGCATCCGGCAACGACTTTATCCGCATATCAACCTCTCTGAAAAACGAGCAGGGCCAGCGAGCAGTAGGAACTATGCTTGGTACGCAGCACCCCGGATACAAAAAATTATCTTCAGGCCAGGATTACGACGCAAAAGTTAAGCTGTTTGGTAAGTCTTATATTACATACTACAGCCCGATTCATGCGGCAAATGGTAAAATTGCCGGCCTTTCATTTATCGGCCTTCCGGTTGATAAAGCAACAGAAAATGCCTTTGATAAATTGCGCCAGATTAAATGGGGCGATACCGGTTACACCTTTATTGTCGATAATAGTGAAAGCAATAAAGGACAGTTCCTTCTGCATCCAACCTTAGATGAAGACACCTCTATCCTGACTATGAGCGATTACGCCGGAAATCAGGTGTTCAGACCTGTCTTTGATGCTCCGTCCGGTGTCCTGAACTACAGCTGGAAGACGGCTGGCACAATAGGCGAAAAGTACCTGGTTTATGCTGAAGTTGAAGGCTGGAACTGGAAACTGATGGGTGGCACTTTCCTGGATGAAGTGACAAAATCCAGTAAAGATCTTCTCAAAACCATTGCTATTGTATCGGTTGTGGTCGGTGCTTTCGCTCTTTTCCTGATTAGCTGGATAATAAGACGAATTTCTATGCGCCTGACTCATGCCGCTGCCAATATGGTTCGCCTGGGTAAAGGTGAAGTGAGCCTTTCGATTAAGAAAGGAGATGCAGACAGTCAGAACGAAGTTGTGCTGCTGACAAATTCCATGAGCGAAATGGCAGCGCAGTTAAGCGGTCTGGTTGGTGAAATCCGCTCAACAAGTGACTCTGTTTATGAGCAGTCGGAAAATGTGGCGACGGATTCTAAACAGAGCCTAAGCCAGTCAGATACTCAGCAGGAGAATGTGGATCAGGTTGTCACTGCCGTTGAGGAAATGGCTCAGTCAGCGGGGGCGGTGGCTCAGCAGGTTGAAGCTATTGCAAACAATACCCGGGATGCCAATGAGAGTAGCCAGTCGGGTCTGCAGGTTGTGGGAAATGTCGCAACCAGTATTGCAGAACTGAATGAACTCTTAGGTAACGCGGCTTCCTCTGTCCAGAGCGTTGAAAGAGACAGCGAAAAGATTCAGGAAGTGACGGAGATGATCAACGCCATTGCTGAGCAGACGAACCTGCTGGCACTGAATGCGGCCATTGAAGCTGCGCGTGCTGGTGAGCAGGGCAGGGGCTTTGCTGTGGTTGCCGATGAGGTTCGTGTTCTTGCCAGTAAGACTCAGTCATCAGTGTCTGATGTGGGTGGCATTATTGAAAAGCTGAAGGGCTCAATTAATGGTGCGGTACAACTGATGAGCGATAGTCAGGAAAACGCCAACAGAGTACTGGATTTGGCAAACCAGGCGGGTGGTGAGCTGGAATCTATTGCCGATCAGGTGAGCGATATTACGGTTCAGTCTGAAGCTATCGCGGCAACTTCTGAGCAGCAGGCACTGGTTTCTCAGGAAATCGCACAAAATGTCAGCGAAATTAGCAAACTGAATGCGCAAACCCGCGATATCACAGCCCAGTCCGCCAGTAGCGCGGAAAACCTTCAGTCTCAGTCTGTTGAACTGAAGCAGCAAGTCGACTACTTCCATTAAATCAGAAATGCCGATAGCTTCACTGTTATCGGCATCTGAGCTAAAGTTCTGATAGCGTTTGCCGTTAATCTATTTTGCATAGTAAAAAAGTGTATTCAGGACATCTCATATGAAAAAACTGATCATTGTTATCGTATTACTGCTGCTTATTGGCGGTGGTGCCGGTGCCTATTACTACTTTTTTATGATGCAGGAAGAGCCGGTTGCAGAGGTGGTTGAAGAAGAACCAGCAGAGGAGGAAGAGCTTCACCTTGTCCATAAACCTGAGCCGGTGATAAAAAAAGATATGGTTTATTATGTGAGTTCTGATCGCCTGAATGTCCGTTCATACCCCGATGGCAATTCTCTGATCCGCTCTGTATTGCGTAAGGGCGACCCTGTTACTGCTCTGGAAGTGAAAGGTGACTGGGTACGTTTTTCTGATTATATGGTGCATGAAAGTGGAAAAGATATTGCGGACTGGATTCATATGGAGTTTCTTTCTGCGTCTAAACCTGTGATTACCGACGAAGACAGGCGAAAAACCATGACGGCTCTGATTAAAAAATCGGATGATTTTGTGCAGTATCAAGAGCAGTTTATCAGCGCAACTCAGAAGCTGATTGATAACGGCAACTGCAGTTTTGAGGATTTCGAGCTGCTTGGTGGCTGGCTGATTTCGGTGACATATAAACCTCAGCCGGTTTACTTTGTTTATTGTGGCGGAACAGGCCGCAATGATAAGGTTTACCTGAATGCTGAAACCGGGGAAATCTTTTATCCCTAGCTTTTCTTTAATGGCGTAATATTGTCGCTGTCTTCACGGCGTTCGAAGGAAAACTGATGTTTTCCGCTTTTGCGTGACTCTGCCTTTGCTTTGTACATCTGTTTATCTGCCAGACTAATCAGTTCCTCACTATTATAATCGCTACCAGGGTAAAGTGACGCACCTCCAATGCTAAGAGTAACCGGGTAACCTATTAGTTTGCTGAATTTACCTGCCAGCCTTTGGCAGAGTGACAAAGCCTCTTCAATTTTTGTGTTTGGCATGATGATACAGAATTCATCCCCACCGTAGCGGGCTGCCGGCTCATTTTTCCTCAGTATGGCGCGAACCGCTTCCGCAAATGCCACTAAAACGCTATCACCAGCCTTATGACCAAAGGTATCGTTGGTTTCTTTAAACTTATTCATGTCTATGTACAACAGTGTCATGTGGGCGGAGTTGCGCTTTGCCAGTGATGAGTAACGCTCAAGCTCTTCGTAAAAAGCCCGTTGATTGTAAAGTCCGGTCAGAGGATCTTTAAGAGAAAGCTCGGTCAGCTCTTTGGTTCGCTCAGCAACATTCTGCTCCAGATTTCGCGCATAATCTTCAAGCTGGGTATTGACCAGGTCAACCTCATTTTTTAGGGCAGCAATATAGGTATCAAAAACCAGCTGGTTGTCGAAATAGAACAGTTTTCTTAAGGAAGCGATGATATCCGCGGAGTTTTCCGACTGTTCTATAATGTAGCGCTCAATGATCTGCTGAAGCTGACTGATCCCGGACAGATAAAATTTCGGGCTGACACCAATCCGCCAGTGAACTTTACCGATTCGCAGACGTTTATCTACATAGGCGAGGTCATAGACACCAGAAAACAGTTCATGGATATAGCCGGACATGCTGTGGTGAAGTTTGTTCAGCGTCTCTTTGTCCCCAATAACCACTTCAATTTCAGGGATGCTGGTCTGCTTAATATAGAACTCTTTTACCATCGCGGGAATATAAGGCTCAATCCAGCCCTGACAGGCCTGAAGTCGCGTAAAATCTTCGCTTGACAGTTGCAGCAGAGCTTTGCGGCGTTCAATCTCATGTTCGCCGATACGCATTTGCTCAGAGAGTGTTTTTTCTACTTGTCTCATTACTGCCTGTGCCGCCCTGATCAGAAGTACTTATATAAAAATAGCGTATCCATGGAGTATTGGTATTTAACTGTATCCATTTGTGTCTTCTTGTTCACTTGACTGGAGCAGATCACTAACTGCTCTTTTGCTATTACAGGGTAATTCATAACTTACTCCGGTTAGAATGTTTCGGGAACGTTTGCGAAATAAGGTTTTCGAGAAAACCGGCAATTAGTCAAAATAGGAACAAGATATCTGTGATTATGTTCTCACAAATTTAGCCGTTTTTACGCCCATGTGATCTTGAGCGGGTTCCATTTTATCAATTAACTTGTCAAAATTGGTATCAATTGCAAAAAGTAGAATATAGGCGGAATCAATGGCGAGTCTTCATGATGTAGCTCGTATCGCTGGCGTATCAAAGTCCACGGTATCAAGGGTAATCAATGACGAATATGGTGTTAAAGACGCCACTAAAGTAAAAGTAAAAAAGGCCATTGAAGAGTGTGGTTACATAGTTAATCAGGTGGCGAAGGATCTGAAGTCTCAGAAGACGAATTTGATTGGTGTTATTGTGCCGACTATGGCTTCAAATGCGACATCACTTGGCGTTGATGGCTTAAGTCGCGTATTTGAAAATGCCGGTAAGCATGTGCTTTTAGCAAACAGTCAGCACAGATACGCAAAAGAGCTGGATTACATCAGGCTGTTCAACCAGAAACGGGTAGAGGGCATTATTCTTTACGCGACTCACCTTGATAAGGAGCTTACCGATGCGATCGCGCAATCCGTCGCACCGGTGGTGCTGGTTGGTCAGGATGGTTCATTTTTCAATATTCCGAGCATTATCCATGATGATGAACGGGTCGGCTTCAGTGCCGGTCAGCGGCTAATTGAAAGCGGAGCATCAAAAATTGGTTTTATTGGTGTTTCAAGTAAAGATATTGCTGTGGACTCAATGCGTTATAAAGGTCTGGTTCAGGCGATGTCCCATGCTGATATGGGTGAGCCTGCTTATCACAGCCGGGGTGAGTTTACCATTGAGTCCGGTTATGAACAGGCCAAACAGCTTGTCCGGGAGTATCCTGATGTAGACGGTATCTTTTGCGCGACGGACAAAATTGCTATCGGAGCCATTCAGGGAATTTCCGAAACGGGTAAGGCTGTCGGCAAAGATATTAAGCTGGTTGGTGTTGGTAACGATGAAATGGCGAATGTTATTTCACCAAGCCTGTCTACGTTCAGCTACGCCTTTGAGGCTGCCGGAGAAACTGCGGCAAACGTTGTGCTGGATATCGTTGCCGGCAAGCAACAGGTGATGGCGAAAATTGTGCTTGGGTTTGAGACCGTCTGCAGAGAAACTTGCTAGAGTCAAATATCAGCATGATATATTGACCTTCATAAAAAGAGCGAATTTAATCACATAGCTCTTTTTCCTTCTCCCATCTGGTAATTACATTTGGCAGCGATATAATTCGTTGCCGTGCACACGCCTTGGGTGTGACTAATTATTTAAATCAAATTTTTGCCAACGGTTTGGCTTATTTCCTCTGCGATCTGGTCACCATTCTTTTTAGATAACCAAAATAGAACTCTTTAATTCAACAGAGGTACTTTTCAGGATCACTATGCTTACATTTCTTCATAACCTTCGCTTACGAACCCGGCTGATACTTGGCTTTAGTATGCCTTTTGTTTCTATCTTTGTTCTGGCTTTTATTGCTCAGTTCAGTGTCAATTCGCTATTTAATCTTGTGGAAGAACAGCGTGAAGAAAGCGAGGTTATCGCTCAGGTTAAACAGATCAAACTTCTTATGAGCGAAACGGAAACCGGTATGCGCGGTTTTCTTATTTCAGGTAAAGAGTCGTTTCTAAATCGTTATATTCAGGGGCAGGAGAGTTTCGATAATGCTTTAATTAACCTGAAAAATACCTATAAAAACGATAAAGAAGAACTTGTTCAGATTGAAGAGATTAGAATATTAAAAGATAAATGGACTCGTGAGGCTGCTGAGCTTCAGATACAACTTCGCAAAGAGGTGGCTAAGGGCGAGAAGGCGACGGAAAATTTTGTCCGGCTATCGAAAAGAACGACTGGCCCTGCGTTGTTCGCAGAAATCAGAGAAATACTGGCCCAGATCTCCGCGGAGGTTGATGCTCAGTATGACCGGGATGGTTATGAGCTGACAAACTCTGTGCTTATGGCAATGGTTAATCAGGAAACCGGGCAGAGAGGCTTTTTGCTGACGGGTATTGAATCTGAATTGAGGCCATATTATGACGGGCAGGAAGAGCTTAAAAGGAATATCTCAGCCCTGAGAGAGCACCTAAGCACCACTTTTTACGATACCGAAGAACTGCTGAACAAACTGACAAAAATTGAAAGCCTGAGCAAGAAGTGGGTGACTGAAGCGGCAGACCCGGAAATAGCGGCGCGTCATGAGATGAATAAGGTGACGGTAACACTGGCCGATATTACGGATCTTATCGAAAAAGGCCATGGCGAACGGATTATGAATTCAATCCGGCAGGTGATCGATTCGCTGATTGAGTCTGAAATGCAGCAGATGAATAAGGAAGTGGCAAAGACCGAGAGTGATATTAATGATTCAGTACTGACGGGAATCGTCATTACGGTCATTGCGCTTGTATTGACGGCGGTTCTGGCCTTATGGATTATCCGTCAGGTGCAGAGCCAGGTTGGCGGAGAGCCGGCAGAAATTGCGCAGCTTACTCTTAAAATTGCCGAAGGTGATTTATCAACGGCAAGCTTAAAAAGTAAGGATAAAAAGAGTATTTACGCATCGGTATTGAGCATGGCGAGCCAGCTCAGGTCTACTATTTCCAAAGTGTCAGAGGCGACACATTCTCAGTCTGACGCTGCGGAATCTCTGTCAGTGATTGCAGAGCAAACCAACAGCAATGTAAAAGCTCAGATTGAAGCTGCCGATCAGGTTTCATCAGCAATTGATGAAATGCTTGTGGTAGTCGGCTCTGTTGCGCAAAGTGCCGCTCAGGCGGCAGATTCGGCCACTCAGGCTGAGAAAGTGGTTAAGTCTGGTAATGAAAAAGCGGAGAGTGCGGCTGATGGTGTTATCGGTCTGTCTGATAACCTGATTGATACTTCGGGCAAAATTCAGGATCTGGCAAACAGCGCTAACGAAATCTCAGATATTTTGAATGTGATTAAAGGCATTGCCGATCAGACCAACCTGCTGGCTTTGAATGCCGCAATTGAAGCGGCTCGCGCCGGAGAGCACGGGCGTGGTTTTGCTGTGGTAGCCGATGAGGTCCGTGCCTTAGCACAGAGCACTCAGGACTCTACTGTTGAGATTGAAAATATGATCTCCAGAGTTCAGGGTGAAGCTAAATATGCAGTTTCATCGATGGAGCAGGGGCAGGAAAAGGCGGCTGCTATTGTTGAACAGACAATGGATGTACAGGAAGCATTAGGTGATATTTTGCAAATGGTGAATCAGATTAGCGGCCTGACGGAAGAAATTGCAGGAGCCACTGAGCAGCAGAGTATTTCTTCTAAAGAGGTCGGCGTTAAATCAGAAGAGATCCGCTCTCAGTCGACGCAGACCGGGGAAGGGGCTGCGCAGATCGCTGAGGCAACTCAAGATTTAAAACGCTTGTCGCAGTTACTGCATAACGAAGTCGCCTTTTTCAGGCTTTAGAATCGATATAAAAATGCCTCCCGTCCGGGAGGCATTTTTGTTTACGGTATGAGTGGCGACTACTCGTTGATATATTCCAGAAGCGCCGCTTCGTTTGGCAGAGCCGTCATCGCCCCTTTTTGCGTCGTTGCCAGCGCACCACAGCCGTTCGCCCAGCGAACTGCGGATTCAACATATTCCGCTGTGTTCCAGTCGTTGCTTTGTGCCAGGCGTGTGATCAGGCCGCCAACAAATGCATCACCGGCACCGGTAGTATCAACCGGTTTTACAGCTTTACCGGCAATCAGCTCCTGACGCTCACCCTGAATCACAAGCGCACCCTTCGCGCCCTGCGTGATAAGTACAAGCGGGTTGTTGTACTGCTTGATAGCCGCAAGGCCCTCTTCCAGTGAGTTGGTGTCCGTTAAAAACAGCAGCTCATCATCGGAGAATTTAACTACGTCTGCCATTGAAACCGCTTTAAGAACCGTTTCTTTAATTTCAGACTGGTCAGCCCAAACTTCATCACGAAGGTTAGGGTCAAAGCTGACAAATCCACCAGCTGCTTTGATCTGCTCCATTGCTTTGAATGTGCTGCCACGGCTTGGTTCGTTTGCCAGTGCGATAGAGCACACATGCAGCCATTCGTTTGCTGAGAATGCCGGAATATCTGAAACCTGCATAAACTGGTCAGCACTTGGTTTTACCATAAAGGTAAAGCTGCGTTCGCCAGAATCATCAAGGTCAACGATTACGGTAGAAGTGCGCTGCTCTTCGTCTAGAAGCATAAATTCAGTCTTAACGCCTTCATCAGCCAGTGTCTGCTTCATAAAGCGGCCCAGAGGATCCTGGCCTACGCGACCGAAGAATGCACTATCGCCACCCAGTCGTGATACGGCAACAGCTACGTTTGCTGGAGCACCACCAGGACACTTCAGATAGGTATCACTACCTTCCGGAATTAGATCGACAACAGCATCGCCGGTAACCCAAACTTTATTCATTTTGATAACCCTGTAAATTGACATCGTTCCCATAAGTGTACTAAATCGGTTCAGCAATTCAATGTCAGAACAAGATATATTTTATCTATCATGAAGAATTGTGATCTTATCGAGAGAAATTGAGGTCAGTTATAGGTTTCTGAATAGGAGGGGGGGAGAGGTCTCTACGACTTTTTTGGAAGGCGTCATCCCGGAAATAGCGAAGCCATTATCCGGGATCTACTTTCAACCTGTTGTAGAGTTAGTAACAACCCTATGCTCTACAACACGCTTTGATATGATCCCCACTTTCGTGGGGATGACGTTAGTTCAGCTAAGAATTAAAGTACTTCTTTCGCTTTTTCAACTACATTCTCAACAGTAAAGCCGAACATCTTGAACAGTTCGCCCGCCGGTGCAGACTCACCGAAGCTAGTCATACCAACGATACGGCCACCGAAGCCAACGTACTTATACCAGTAATCAGCGATACCAGCTTCAACAGCAACACGTGCGGTTACATCAGAAGGCAGTACAGATTCACGGTAAGCTTCGTCCTGTGCATCAAACACATCAGTAGCAGGCATTGAAACAACGCGTACTTTTTTGCCTTCAGCAGTCAGTACTGCTGCTGCTTCTACTGCAAGTTCAACTTCTGAACCCGTTGCGATAAAGATAAGCTCAGGTTTGCCTTCACACTCTTTCAGTACGTAAGCACCTTTTGCGATGTTCGCCAGCTGCTCTGCATCACGCTCCTGTTGCGCCAGGTTCTGACGAGAGAAGATAAGTGAAGTAGGACCGTCTTTATGCTCGATTGCGTATTTCCATGCTACTGCAGACTCAACCTGGTCACATGGACGCCATGTGCTCATGTTTGGCGTAACACGCAGAGAAGCAATCTGCTCTACCGGCTGGTGAGTCGGGCCGTCTTCACCCAGACCGATTGAGTCGTGCGTGTAAACCTGAATGTTCTGAACTTTCATCAGAGCAGCCATACGCATTGCGTTACGTGCGTATTCCATAAACATCAGGAAGGTTGCACCGTAAGGAACAAAACCACCGTGAAGCGCAATACCGTTCATGATAGCCGTCATACCGAACTCACGTACACCGTAGTGGATGTAGTTGCCAGAGAAATCTTCGCGGGTCAGAGACTTAGAGCCAGACCACATTGTCAGGTTAGAAGGCGCAAGGTCAGCAGAGCCACCCATAAATTCAGGAAGCATTTTACCGAAAGCTTCAAGCGCGTTCTGAGAAGCCTTACGTGATGCGATGTTAGCCGGATTTGCCTGAAGGTCAGCAATGATTGCTGAAGTCTTCTCTTCCCACTCTGCCGGAAGCTCACCGTTTACGCGGCGTTTAAATTCTGCTGCAAGCTCTGGGTATGCTGCTGCGTATGCTTCAAATTTAGCATTCCAGTCAGCTTCCTTCGCCGCGCCAGCTTCTTTCGCATCCCACTCAGAGTAGATATCAGCAGGGATTTCAAAAGGACCGTGTTCCCAGCCAAGGAATTCACGTGCTGCTGCAATTTCTTCATGACCCAGAGGCGCACCGTGACAGTCATGAGAGCCGGACTTATTTGGAGAACCAAAACCAATGATAGTCTTAGTACAGATAAGGGTTGGACGAGGGTCAGCTTTCGCAGCTTCGATAGCAGCGTTAATCGCTTGCGCATCGTGACCGTCAACAGCAGGAATTACATGCCAGCCGTAAGCTTCAAAACGCTTTGGTGTGTCGTCTGCAAACCAGCCTTCAACGTGACCATCGATAGAAATACCGTTGTCATCCCAGAAAGCGATAAGCTTGCCAAGACCAAGTGTACCCGCTAGAGAACATGCTTCGTGAGAAACACCTTCCATCAGACAGCCGTCACCCATAAATGCGTAGGTGTAGTGGTCAACAATATCGTGGCCTTCTTTGTTGAACTGCTCAGCCATAGAGCGCTCAGCCATCGCCATACCCACTGCGTTACAGATACCCTGACCAAGAGGACCGGTAGTTGTCTCAATACCCGGTGCATAACCGTACTCAGGGTGGCCCGGAGTTTTAGAGTGCAGCTGACGGAAGTTTTTCAGATCATCAATAGACAGCTCGTAACCAGTCAGGTGAAGCAGAGAGTAAATCAGCATAGAGCCGTGGCCGTTAGAAAGTACAAAACGGTCGCGGTCAGCCCACTCCGGATTCTGCGGGTTGTGATTCAGATGACCGCGCCAAAGCACTTCAGCGATATCTGCCATACCCATAGGCGCACCAGGGTGACCAGAGTTAGCTTGTTGAACACCGTCCATGCTCAGGGCACGGATTGCATTTGCTAGAGTTTTACGTTCCATAATGTTTTGGTTTCCGAAATTGGATTAATTTGAAAAAATTTTAGGTAGAAGGTGACAGGACGGACTTCGTCCTTAAGGCTATGGGGCTATGGGGCTATGGGGCTATGGGGAAAGGTTGCAATATTTCGCAACTACCTACAGCATAACCTCATAACCTCATAACCTCATAACCCCATAGCCTGTTACTTATAACTTCGCTGCAATCATGTCTTCCAGCTTACCCTGGTCAACCGCGAAGTTACGAATACCTTCCGCTACTTTCTCAACGGCCATTGCGTCCAGGTTGTGCTCCCACAGGAAGTCAGAATGAGTCATTGCCGCAGGGCGTTCTTTTACTTCTGTCGCTGCTGTTAGTTTAGTTTCCAGTGTGCCTTCTGCTTCTTCAAGCTCCTGAAGTAGTTGTGGAGCGATAGTCAGGCGGTCACAGCCAGCCAGTTCAGTGATTTCGCCGATGTTACGGAAACTTGCACCCATAACTACGGTGTTATAGCCGTGCTCTTTATAGTAGTTGTAGATCTTAGTTACTGACAGTACGCCTGGATCTTCAGCAGCTTCAAAGCTGCGGCCTTCTTTTGCTTTGTACCAGTCCATGATTCGGCCAACGAAAGGAGAAATCAGGAATACGCCGGCTTCAGCACATGCACGTGCCTGGGCAAAAGAGAACAGAAGTGTCAGGTTACAGTTGATGCCTTCTTTTTCAAGGATTTCACCTGCGCGGATACCTTCCCAGGTAGAAGCCAGTTTAATAAGGATACGGTCGTTAGAGATACCTGCATCGTTGTACATTTTCACAAGCTTACGTGCTTTTGCCACACTTGCTTCTGTGTTGTAAGAAAGACGTGCGTCCACTTCTGTTGAGATACGGCCAGGAATGGTTGTCAGGATCTCTTTACCAATATTTACTGCAAGCATGTCGCATGCGTCTTCAACTTGCTGTGCCTTGTCATCACTCTGAGCTTTTGCGTATTCGATAGCGTTATCGATCAGAGGAGCATAATCTTCAATCTGAGCAGCCTTAAGAATAAGAGAAGGGTTAGTTGTTGCATCTTCTGGCTGATACTTACGAATCGCCTCAATGTCACCTGTGTCAGCTACAACAGTGGTTACTTTACGAAGTTGCTCTAATTTGTTGCTCATGTCGGGAGTCCTGTCAGTTAAGATAAATAAAGTGGACATTTGTCTGCGTATTAATCAATCGCTTAATCTTAGCCACTTAAAATTTTTCGTCCTGACCAAATGCTCGTTGAGCATTTGCATCAGGGATGAATATTTGATGAGTCCAAATTAACGTATTCAGAGCAGATGTCAATCGAATAAGCCTAGAAAAAGTGACATTGTTCAATCTTTATAGCAAATAGGCCCAGGCGAGTAGAATTAAAACGTTTGCGCGGTTTCTTGCTGCCCGTTTTTAGGTAATAATGAGATAAAATTCAGTGCGATCATATGTGTTCGTGGTGTGCAAATGTAACGGGTGCGAACCCTTGATGCAAATGTAATAATAGTGAGCGATTGAACAGTTAGGTTCAGAGTAAAAGCAGGTTAATGTATTTATGAGCAATGCCAATCAGGAAATGTCCGGAGAAAACACGGATCTTTTGACAGAAATCTCTGTGGCCTACTATCAGGATGGAGCCACACAGGAAGAGATATCGAAGAAATTCGCGGTATCGCGGGCAAAAGTGGGCAGGATGCTAAAACAGGCCAGGGATGAAGGCATTGTCGAGATTACCGTAAAGTACCACCCGGTATTCAGTGCCAAAATTGAACAGCGTCTGATTGAAAGGTTTGGCGTAAAACGCGCATTGGTTGCGCTTGACCAGCCCAATGAAGAGCAGCAGAGAACTCAGGTTGCCGGACTGGTTTCCAATTATCTCTCCAGCACCTTAAGAGACGGCATGGTGGTGACAGTGGGGCAGGGTAGAAATGTCTCCGCTGTTGCGCATCATGTGGGGGTGATTTCTCCCCGTGACTGTAAATTTGTCTGTGGCATTGGCGGCATTCACCCACGAGGCGGTATGTTTAACGCTGACCATATCTGCAGACAGCTGGCAAAGAAATATGGCGGAACATCTGAAACCCTGTATGCGCCGGCCTATGCAGAGAACAAGGCTCAGAAAGAGGCGTTTATGCAAAACGGTACGGTAAAGCAGACGCTGGATCTGGCCCGGAAAGCGGATATGGCTCTGATTGGTATCGGTGATATGAGTGAAAACAGTTATATGGTGGATCTGGGCTGGTTTACTGCAGATGAAGTGGTTCAGTCGCGCCTTCATCAGGGCGTGGTCGGAGACTTTGCCGGTTATGACTTTTTTGATGTAAGAGGTTCAACGGCCAATACTGTGATGAGTGACCGCGTAATCGGGCTAAGTATTGAGGAGTTCAGGCCAATCTCTGAGGTTGTTGCTATTGCGGCAGAAAACAGCAAGCCGCTGGCCCTTTTGGGCGCACTGCGAACCGGTGTGATTGATGTGATTGCCACTAGCGTAAGTAACGCACTGACAGTGCTTAACCTGGACGAACAGATGAACTAGGCGGGCCTCTGAGCGCAAACCTCTATGCGCTCAGATTATTTTGCTTCCAGATTGCGTGCTGAATCCAGACCGTCTCCAGCTCACTTAGCTCTTCTTCTGTCAGCAGTGCAATAGTTGATTTGTTTGATTTCTCGCTTTGAACATCGTTCAGCTTTGCATGAAAATCTTTCTTTAATTGAGAAAGTATTGCTTCCATTACTACGGCACTCAATATGAAGTTTTAATCAGTATTTAGCTATAAGAATGCCAGTTACTTTTGATCCTTCAAATATTTAGCGTATTTGAGTGACACAGGTCGCAAAAATAGTGCTAAAGCTCTTCTTGTGTGAGCTAAATAATAAAGACTTAACCTGAACATACCTCGCAATTTGGCAATTTCATCAGTTTCATTTCTCTCCAGGACATGGTTAATGCGTCTAAGATCAAAATTTTACCTTTAACCGGGGTTCCGTAACCGGTCAGGATCTTTATGGTTTCCATTGCCTGAGTTGCTCCGACAATGCCAACGACGGGCGCCATAACACCGGCCTCTACGCAAGTTAATGAATTTTCACCAAATAGTGCGCTAAGGCAGGCATAGCAGGGGGCGTCATCTTCATAGGTATAAACGCTTATCTGGCCTTCCATCCGGATCGCCGCGCCCGAGATCAAAGGGATCTTACTTTCAAAACAGATCTTATTTAGCTGGTTTCTTGTATCCACATTATCCGTTGCATCCACTACCGCAGAGTGTTGCTTAACTAAAGCGGCCATTTCTGAGTCATCAAGCCGCTTATCTATGGTTTTTATCTCTATATGCGGATTTAGCTCTCGTAATCTTTGAGCTGCAGAATCAACTTTTTTCATCCCTACCGTCGCATCGGTATGCAGGATCTGCCGTTGCAGGTTAGAAACTTCCACCGTATCAAAATCCACCAGAGTTAACTGTCCGACTCCTGCTGAAGCGAGAAACTGACTGGAAGCACAGCCAAGACCACCGGCACCAATAATAAGAACAGAGCTCTGTTTTAATGCTTCCTGTCCGTCAAAGTCGAAGTCTTTTAGGATGATTTGGCGGTTGTAGCGCAGGATTTCTTTGTCTGAAAGTATGGTCATTATATGGGTCCGGGGTAGGTTTTGGGTTACGGGTTACGGGTTACGGGTTATAGGGCTATGGGGTTATAGGGTTATGGGGTAGTGCCGGTGTTTGGTGTTACATCGGCACTAACAATGCTTAGTATAGCGTGTGGTTGAAAAGCTCTATCTGGACGGTTTCGCCTGGTTCTACTTTTCCTCTGTCTTGCTCCAGTACTACAAAACAGTTGGCCAGGCTCATTGAGCGGAAGGCGCCTGAGCTTTGGTTGCCAGTGGTTTCTACCACAAACTGGCCGTTTTCAATCCGGCAGATCCCGCGTTGGTAGTCGGTGCGTCCCGGTTTTTTCTTAAATGCAGATTTGGTGATTGCAGGGATAGATTGTGGGGCCTGCCACTGGGTTTCGCCTGCCAGTTTTGCCAGAAGTGGCTGAACCAGTACGTAATTTGTTATTGCTGCGGATACCGGGTTACCAGGCAGGCCGCAGAACCAGGCGTTTTCCAGTTTGCCGAAGGCAAAAGGTTTACCCGGTTTGATGGCGATTTTCCAGAAGCCGATTTCGCCCAGCTCTTCCAGAATATCTTTGGTGTAGTCTGCTTCACCGACACTGACGCCGCCGGATGTAATGACAACATCTGCCGCTTCCTGCGCCTTCTGGAAGGTTTCTCTTAGCTGTTCCGGAACATCCGGGATAATGCCCAGGTCTATGCCTTCACAGCCAAATTTCTCTATCAGGATTTTAAGGCCGTAGCGGTTGCTGTCGTAGATCTGGCCCTCTTCCAGAGCCTCGCCCAGAGGTTTTAGCTCATCACCTGTGGAGAAAAACGCCACTTTTGGCTTGCTGTAGACAGTAACATGGCTGATGCCAAGAGAAGCGATCATTGGAATGTCTCTTGGAGTCAGACGGCTTCCCTTGTTCAGCACAATATCGCCTTTTGCAATATCATCACCGACCGGGCGAATATTGGCGCCGGTCTTAACCTTGCTTTTGTTAAACAAAATGCCGTCATCTGTTGCTTCTGTATCTTCCTGCATAATAACAGCATCGCAACCTTCAGGGATTTTTGCCCCTGTCATAATGCGCACGCAGGTGCTTTGCGGCCATTCACCTTCAAATGGCTGACCGGCAAAAGATTTGCCTGCCAGTGGCATTACCGGGTTTTGCGCAAGATCAGCAGTGCGGACAGCATACCCGTCCATTGCCGAGTTATCGAAAGGCGGAACGAAAATAGGAGAAAGAAGGTCTTCTGCTAACACATAACCCGTTGCCTGCTCCAGTGGAAGAGACAGAGTCGTCAGATTGGTTTGTACGCTGGAAAGCATCTTATCCAGTGCGTCCTGTATTGGCATTAATCCTGGTTTGTCACAGCAGCCCATAGTTTTTCCTTTGTTTTGCAGGTTGTTCGCAGTTAGGTCCGAGACAATAACATAAGATCACACCATCCTGTATGTTGCACAATTCACATAATTAAACGGTTGGCGATTTATCAGTCAATATTAATTGAAGATGTAATTTTCCGTGAATACTGTATCCTTGTGAGCCCTGAATCACACTTTTATTCTCAAGAAGCGTGTTATAGGGAAATAAATAGCAAGAGAGGTAAGATTAATGTCGAATATCAGCGAATCAGCAATGTTAGTGAAGCAGGCACTTGAGGCTCACGGTCTTGAGACTCCTATGCTGCCAAACGATATTGGGCGCGCAGAGAAAAAGGAGCGCATTGAACACCATATGCGTGAAATCCTGAATCTGCTTGAGCTTGACCTTACCGACGATAGTCTTGAGGAGACGCCGGGACGTATCGCTAAAATGTACGTCGATGAAATCTTTTCCGGTCTGGACTACGCTAACTTCCCCAAGATCACTGTGATTGAAAACAAAATGAACGTCAGTGAGATGGTAAGGGTAAAGGACATTACGGTAACCAGTACCTGTGAGCACCACCTTGTGACTATTGATGGAAAGGCGGCGGTGGCTTACATTCCGCGAGGAAAGATTATCGGGTTGTCTAAAATTAACCGTATTGTACGCTTTTTTGCTCAGCGTCCTCAGGTTCAGGAAAGAATGACACAGCAGATCCTGGTTGCGTTGCAGGCACTGCTTGAGTCAGATGATGTTGCCGTTACTATCGATGCCACTCATTACTGCGTTAAATCCAGAGGCGTCATGGATGCAACCAGCGAAACCACAACGACTGCTCTTGGGGGGATATTTAAGTCCAATCCCGCTACCCGTCATGAGTTTTTGCACGGCTTAAGGTAATACCAATCACTGAACAGCTAATTACTAGTACCTAAACACAGAAGTTATGATCGATTGAATTTAGTACACCAAGGTGGTGTCTCACCTCTTTGGTGCACTAAAGCTGCATAATTAAATAACCGGTATCTGGGAGTCAGGCAAAGTCACCCGAATACTTCGCGGTTTACGCGGCTGTTTTTCAATAAGCCCTTTTTTCTCCAGGTTTTTAATCATCTGATTAACAGTGGGAGCGGTTACTTTAAAGTAGTGCTCCATTTCGGCATAAGCCGGAGGAAAGCCACGAATCTTGGTGTATTGATGAATAAAAGCCAGATATTGACCTTGTTTCTCCGTGTACGGAATATCCGGCGGCTCCGGTAGCGATAATAATAGTTCAGCCGGAACATTAACAAAAAGACTTCGGGCAACACCGGGGGACTTAATTATCCACTTTTTCTTTTCCAGATTTTTTATCATTTGATTCACTGTAGGAGCTGTGACTTTGAAGTAAGCCTGGATATCAGCGAAGGCTGGCGGGATCCCTCTCAATCGTGTGTACTCGAGAATATAAGTCAGATATTTTCGTTCTTTTTCCGTAAATGAGTAATTTTCAGGGTCAGGGATCGACACAGCAAGCCTTTTGTGATCAAGTATGGTGGTTATCAATACCGAGATTGTGCCATGAATGTCAAATACGTTGTAGAGCTGAGTAATGAAGAACGAGATACGTTAATAAAACTCACGTCAAAAGGTAAGGAAAGCGCCAGAAAACTCAAAAGAGCCCAACTGTTATTACTTGCCGATGACGGCAAGCAAGACAAAGACATTGTCGAACTGCTTCATATCAGTACATCAACCATTTACCGGACCAAGAAACGATTTGTCGAAGAGGGTTTGCCTGAAGCTTTGAATGAAGGAAGAAGAACAGGTTGCCCGCGCAAGCTCGATGCTGTCAGTGATGCATTGTTGACGGCCATTGCCTGTAGTGAGCCACCAGAAGGTTGTGGCCGGTGGACATTAAACCTAATCGCCGATGAATTTATGGCCTTGGTGGAAGGAGAATCGATATCAGTTGAGACGATTCGAAGGCAGCTCAAGAGCAACGATTTGAAACCCTGGCAGAAAAAGATGTGGTGCGTTGGTGATATGAATGCCGAATATATTGCCCGCATGGAGCATGTGCTTGACTTGTACAGTCGTCCAGCTATTCCCGATGAACCACTAATCAACTTTGATGAGGCGATGAAACAATTGGTGGCAGATATTAAGCCATCAACTCAGGCTAAGTCAGGGCAACCTCCGAGAGAAGACTATGAATACAAGCGAGTGGCGGTGGCTAATCTGTTCATGTTTTATGACTGTCACCGAGGGTGGAGAAAAGTCAAAGAAACAGAAAATAAAAAGGCTGAGGACTTTGCACAATGTATGAAGGAGTTGGTGGATATCCACTACCCTGAAGCTAAGAAAATTCATGTCGTGATGGACAACTTTGGCACGCATACAGAGGCTTCACTCTATAAGGCATTTGAACCAGCAGAGGCCCGGAGGCTTCTGAGCCAATTGGAATTTCACTATACCCCTAAGCATGCCAGTTGGCTGAATAAAGTGGAAATTGAAATAGGGGTCATGAACAGACAATGTCTGAATCAAAGGATCCCGACATGGGAGAAATTACGCAATGAACTGGATGCGTGGGAAACGCGAAGGAATCAGGAAAAAGCTTCTATCAACTGGCAGTTTGACATAGAAGCAGCACGAGAAAAGTTCACCAAAGCCTACGCCAAACTACGAAAGAAATAGCGTAGGCTCAATATGTCAGAACTTATGTGTCGGAGTACTAGTATTGGTATAAACAAAGAACATAAAAAAAACCGCTGATTTCAGCGGTTTTTTTGGTTAGTCAGTCAGGTTTATTTCTTACCTTGTGCTGCCTTGTCTTCTTCAGTCAGATCACGGATGCGACGGCTGATATCACGGCGTGCTTTAGAGATTTCTGCACTCTTGATGATGTGGTCATCAACGCGATCTTCGTAATCTGCTTTCATGTTCTTAACGATAAGGATGATTTCATCATGGCTCATATCTGGCTTGATGTAGTCAATCAGGTTTTCTAGAAGCTCTACGCGCTTTGAGTTGTCACGGATTTTCTTTTCGTTGTCCTGCAGTTCGCGCTTAAGTTTGTTTTTACGGCGTGCCTGATTAACAATTTCAAATACATTGTTCATACAATTTTTCCTAACAAGATATATTTATCGCTGTTGATTAAACCACATCAATTCCAATGAATACAGTATTAATATCAAGAGACTTACAATCATTTTGATACTGGTTAATTTAGACTTCTCTTAGAATACGCATCTTGTGGTTACCCGGTTATAGCGATAGTATGCGCGAATAAAGTGACATCTAAGTGAACATAATTAATGATGAACAAACCTGAAAAAAAAGAAGATGTTCAGGAAAGCCATCTTAAGGAACGCGTTCAGGAAGCCTATCTTGATGCGAGAAGACGACAGGAAATCGTCGAAGTGGAATTAAACCGGGCCAAGATCGTGATGGTAGGCTCTGACGGTAAAATGAAGCGGGTTCCTATACTATCAGAACACTAGGTCGGCAGACCCTATAAAATAAGAAGGACAAACAAATGAACATAGAACTGTCAAATGTGGAAGCACGGGTTATTGGCTGTCTGATGGAAAAAGAGGTGACGACACCGGATCTGTACCCTCTTACTTTGAACTCATTAACCAATGCATGTAATCAAAAAAGTAACCGTGAGCCGGTTATGTCGCTTTCTGAAGCAGAGGTTCTTGATGCGGCAGATGCGCTGATCGACAAGAGACTGCTTAACGACGAAAGTGGCTTTAACAGCAGGGTTTCCAAATACCAGCACCGCTTCTGTAATACCGAGTTTGGTGATTTGCAGTTCAGTGAGCAGGAAAAGGGAATCGTCTGCTGCATGTTGCTGCGTGGTGCCCAGACTCCGGGTGAACTCAGAACCAGAACCAACCGTCTTTGTCAGTTCTCTGATGTTAAAGAGGTTGAATCGGTATTAGATAAGCTTGCACAGGATGGCTATGTGCTAAAACTGCCGCGTGAAGCGGGCAAGAGAGAGAGACGCTATATGCATCAGTTCTGTGGCGAAGTGGATGCTGAGCAATTGGTTTCTGTATCCACTGCAGCACCTTCTGCCGGGCAGGGGACCGATCGTATCTCTGCACTTGAACAGGAAGTTTCTGAGTTAAAAACTGAACTGGCGGAGCTTCGCTCTCTTGTTGATAGTTTACTTTAATTAATGGCTCAGGAAACAAAAAGCAGTCCGGATTGGTGGGTCTATCTGATCCGGACAAAACACAATTCTCTTTACTGTGGCATTACCACAGATCTTCAACGCCGCTTTGAAATGCATCAGAAAGGAACTGGAGCAAAAGCCCTAAGAGGAAAGGGGCCTTTGACTATGGTCTGGTGGTGCAAGTCCTCCTCTAAAAGTGAAGCGCTAAAACTGGAAGCCCGCATCAAGAAATACTCAAAAAAAGCAAAAGAAGAGCTTGTTGCAAATTTTTTGGCATAACATCACAGCCTTTGACTTTCTCATTTAGCTCTTGTTGGCCCAATTCCTTATATCACCTTATTATTCTTTAATGATGTATTTGTATGGTGTATATGATACGCCTCGTACATGTGTCAGTGGTCGGGATTATCCCTATGAATAATAAGTAAACAGATATGAGTGCTGCTATGAATAAACAAAGTAAGATCGCGATATGCACCGGGCTGGTTTTAGCTTCCGGTTCTGCTTTGTCTGCTACTAAAGTAGCTGACGCACGAGGTAACGGTATGGGCAATACAGGTGTTGCCTCGGCAAGTTATCTTGTTGCACCGTTTTATAATCCCGCATTAACGGCTATGTATGAGCAAAACCACAGGGTAGGTGTCTTACTTCCGGCGGTAGAAGCCTCGATTCAGGACAAAGACGACACACTGGATATGGTTGATGAGCTTCAGGATTTGATGGATGTTTACTCCGATGATTTAACAACAGATACCAGCATCAGTGGGCTGAGCAGCGACCTGGATAGATTGAATGACTATCTGGATAAGCTCGACGACAACAAACTGACGGCATCAGCCGGTGCAGGTATTGCTGTTGCTATCCCAAACAGTATGGTTTCTGCGAATATTTTTACCGGAGGACATGTAGAAGTTGTAGCGGAAGCGGAAGTCGCCACTCTTGGGTCTTCAACGGATACGGCTACTTACGCGCAAGCCACTCAGACCCGTGTTGAAAACTCCGATGTGGATTTATACGCCTTCGGTTACTACGAGTTCGGTGTTGCCTTTGCAAAACAGATGCAATTAATGCAGCAGAATTTTTCGTTTGGTATATCACCAAAATATCAAAAGCTGAGAACATACTCTCAGGCAGATCTTGGTGTGAACAACTTTGACATTGATGACTATGACGAAAGTGAAGTTAATGAGAGTGCTTTCAACCTTGATTTAGGTGCCGTCTGGTTCAAAGATGCCTGGCGTGTTGGTGCTGCTGTTAAAGATGTGTTTAAGCAGGACATCGCCACCAAAGAAGGCAATAAAACCTATGAACTGAAACCTCAGGTGACGGTTGCAGGTAGCTATGCAACAGAACTGTTTACTGCTGCTGTTGATGTGGATCTGACAAAGCAGACTCGTTTTACCGGCATTGAGGATGACACTCAGTTTATCCGCTTTGGCGTTGAAGGTAATGCCTGGAACTGGGCGCAGCTGCGTCTTGGTTATGAAGTGGATACTCAGGACACACTTGAAGATGCGATTACAGCAGGTATCGGTCTTAGCCCGTTTAATGTTCTCCACCTGGATATTGCCGGCTCTTATGCGGATGAAAATCAGTATGGTGCTTCTGCAAATCTGGCACTGATGTTCTAATCCATTCGTACATTATCTGTACAGACAACCCCGCTCTTTTAAAAAGAGTGGGGTTGGTCACTGAAAAAATTGTCAATACGGCAAACTCTCCTTTATATTATAAATAGTTAATATTCTAGGAGTTCAAATGAAGCGGACTTCATCCTTTTTTCTGGGCCTGAGCCTTTTATTTACACCTTTTTTTTCAGGTGCTGATCAAATTAGCGGTTATTGGAGTTACCAGTCCTATCTGGAGGCTTTTCCGCACCAGAAAATACTGACCAATGTGTTTAATGATGTGGTCAGGCATAAGCCTGAGCCTATCGCTGTCTCAGGTTCAGAGCCGGTAACCATTTCGGTTGTGTATCCCGGTGAGCAGGTTTCGGATTACTGGCGCCGCAATATTAAGGCGTTTGAACTTCGTCTCGATGAATTAAATATTAACTACAAACTTGAGCAGGTATTCACTAAACCTAATGCTGATACCCGGCAGCAGAGTATCTCGTTAAATGCCGCGATTAAAAATAATACCGATTACCTGATATTTACCTTAGATACCAGCCGACACAAAAAGTTTATTGAGCATGTTCTGCACGGGACAGATATCAAACTGATACTGCAGAATATCACCACCCCGGTGAAAGGCTGGGAAAAGAAGCAGCCTTTTTTCTATGTGGGGTTTGATCACTCAATGGGAACGCTGGCGCTGGCGGACTATTTTAAAGCGGTTCTGCCGGAAGAGAGTAATTATTCGGTGCTCTATTTTTCCCAGGGATATATCAGTGATGTCCGTGGTGACACCTTTATTAATGCGATGAACAAGGAAGGGAAGTTTAACCTGAGGTCATCTTATTATACCAAGGCAACAAAGCAGAGCGGATACGAAACCGCAAAGCTGATGCTGGAGAAGAGCCCGGAAACCGAACTAATTTATGCCTGCTCTACCGATGTGGCGCTGGGGGCGGTGGATGCACTTAAAGAGCTCAACCGTACCGATATCAGAATCAATGGCTGGGGCGGTGGTTCTGCCGAGTTAGAGTCTTTGCAGCAGGGCGATCTGGATGTTACCGTTATGCGGATGAACGACGATACCGGCGTAGCCATGGCCGAAGCGATTAAGTGGGATCTGGAAGGTAAAGCCGTACCTACGGTTTATTCCGGTAGCTTTGAACTGGTAACAAAATCTGACAGCGCAGAACGAATCGAGCGCTTAAAACAATACGCATTCAGGTATTCTGACAGATGATGCTTAAGAAAAAAAATCAATCAAAGCTATCAATGGCGAATCTGGTTGTTCGTCTGATATTTATTGTATTTTCAATTTTGATGATCATCTCGCTTATTTTTACTTTCCAGTACAGCAGCAAGGCCATCAATTACGAAGTGGACAGAACGCTGACTCAGACAGCGTCACTGGTGCAAAACCTGTTTGAGCATAAGCTGGAATCCATCCAGGGGCTGCAGGATACTCAGGCCAAAAGCACCACTTTACTGAATTACGTAAAATCTGAAGCGATTGAACAAATCGAAGATTATTTTGTGGCTTCAGAAAAAGCCGATATCAGCAGTTTCCCCGACTTCCGCTTTATTCAGCGGCACAACGAAATTTACTGGGAAGACGGCAACTCACCATTTTTCGGCATCAAAGACGACCAGTTACTGGCCTTTTCCAAAGAGATCGCTTTTAACAACAGCTGGCATCAGATAGCGGTTGAAACAGACGTAGGCCGTGTACATCTTCTTATAAGAAAGACGCCACTTGTCGATGTGAGCAGCGGTGAGGTGATTGGCCGGCTGTTTTTTGGTGTGGTTTTGGATAATAACTATGCGCTGGTGGACTATCTGAAGATCGGCAGTAATACGGAAGATATTATTCTTGCCGTTGACAGTATTCCTGTCGCATCCACGATGAGGCTAGGTGAAGAGCTGCCGGTTAAGGGTGAAAAGCTGGCAGACAACGAACTCTACAGCCAGGTGGAGCTGAAGATAAACGGCGTTGAAACGCCGGTAAGTGTTTATACCATACAGACAAACCAGAGCATTCTGACTCTGGAGAAAAACTTCAGGCTCAGTATCATCTATTCTGTTCTGAGTATTGTGGCTACCGCCATTTTTGCAAGGTTCCTGATCCAGAGGCGTATTGCCGGAGAGCTGGAAACTTTGATGGAATATACCCATAACGCCCGTGAAACCCGCGCGTCTAAGCCGTTTCCCGGTTCTGTGATCTATGAGTTTGAACATATAGGTATGACGCTGGAGCATACCTTTGAAGAGCTTCTGGAAAAAGAGAAGCTCTTCCAGGATCTTTTCAATTATGCGGTTTCTCCGATTATTGTATGGGACAGATACGGAAATCTCAGACAGATGAATCCGGCAGCTGAAAAAGCCTTTGAGAAAGAGGGGAGCTTCTCGGGTCCTGTATTCAAGGCATTTCAGAAGCAGATTGAGGATAAGCTCAGAGCTGTCAGGTCTGGTGCCATTTTGTCCGGAATCAATATAGGTATTTCAGATACCGTCTATCGCTGGAATATTTCGCCTATTTTTCTGGAAAACGGCGTCAGCACCATTATCGGACAGGGGCTGGATATAACGACTCTGATTGAAGCGGAAAAACAGAGTAACCTTGCCAGAGAAGAGGCTGAAAAGGCGGCCAGTGAAAGGGCAGATTTTCTGGCCCGGATGAGCCACGAAATCAGAACGCCGCTAAACGGTATTCTTGGCATTTCTCATCTGCTTAAGAAGAGTGTTGAGCAGGAAGAGCAGAAGAAAAAAGTGGATGTTCTGGTGCAGAGCAGTGAGCATCTTCTGGCTGTGCTTAACGATATTCTGGACTTTTCCAAGATAGAGCAGGGCAAGTTTAAAATAGTGCCGAAAAACTTCCTGTTGTCGGATGTGGTAAATTCGGTGGAAAATATCTATAAGCCTTTGTGTCATGACAAGGGGATTCAGTTAAGGCTGAGAGCCACTTCTGAACATAAGGTTTATATCAGGACAGATCAGGTACGGCTGAATCAGATTCTGTTTAATCTGCTGAGTAACTCGGTGAAGTTTACTCATGTGGGTCATGTTAAGGCCTCACTGAGCCTGGACAGTACGGAGGTCGGTGCCACTTATCTGGAAATCGTTATAGAAGATACCGGGATTGGTATTTCTGAAAAGAACCTTCAGCATATCTTTGAGCCTTTTGTTCAGTCTGAAAAAACCTCGACCCGGGAGTATGAGGGAACCGGCCTGGGACTGGCCATCGTGAAGCATTTAGTCGATATGCTAAAAGGGCATATTGAAATAAAAAGTGCTGAAGGCCTTGGCACAAGTATCAAAGTCGCTCTGCCTGTTGAAGTGGTTGACGGAGAGAAGGTGGAAAGAGATGAAGCTGTGGTTGAAAATCACCAGAACTTCTTTTCAAAACAGCTGAAAACCCTGATTGTTGAAGACAACCAGACCAACGCATATATAGCCAAAGCCTTCTGTAAGAAGTATGCCATGTCTGTTGACTGGGCAAAGGACGCGTTTACCGCCCTGGAAATGCTGGAAAGTACCCGTTACGATTTGATTTTAATGGATAACCAGATGCCGAATATGGACGGTATTGAGGCGACAACTCGGATCCGGGAGATGAAAATTGATACTCCGGTTATTGCCTGTACAGCTGATGGTTATGAGGAAACCAAACAGGCGTTTTTGGCAGCGGGTGCTGACTATGTATTAGTGAAGCCAATTAAGGACAAATCCTTTTTACAAGCGCTGACATACTATAAGCAGATTAACTCAGTTTAAGTTCAGAATCGCTTTATCAAACAGTTCGTGCCTGAATCCCTCGGTCATTTCCAGTTCAGGCTCGAAACGGATACCAAGGAAGGTATCGTTAGTGTATTTCCGGAAGTTGACTATGATGCACTCAATGCTTTTCCCCGGAAAATGTTCCAGGTTGGTTTCCAGTATGACTTTGTCGTCTTTTTTTATATCCAGCGGCTTTTTCAGAAAAACGCCACAGCCGGATACTGAGATATCTCTTAATGTCGCTTTATACTCTTCGCTGTCATAAGTCAGGTTAACCGGCAGGTTGACTTTAATTCTCCGGTTTTCCCGTATCGCTTTTGTTTCAAAATCATAGGGCAGCTTAATATACATCAGCCAGGTTGGCCGCGAGCTGACGGTAATGATTTCTGAACTAAAGGCGATGATATCTCCATACTCGGTATCGGTTATCCCTCTGACCACCACACGGACATTTGTGGTTCTTCGGGTAATCAGATCTTCTACCGCCTTAGGCGGCATATCCAGAATAAGAAACTGTCCCTCTTTAATTCCGACCAGATGGCTGTGCAGACTATACTCATCTTTCTGCCCGAACTTAATCACCACCGAGAGTTTCATACCAAACTCAAGGTAGTCTTTGATCTTATTTACCTTGTTTACCTTTGATTCCATATCCACTCATTGATAACGGATGAATATATTTAGATTAGATGCAATTTATTGCTTTTTGTAGACTTTATTTTCAGGAATGCCAAATGGGCACAGAATTTCAGGATGAACAGATAATTGCTGGGATTGGTATTAAACGTGGGTATCAAGCAGGGTGCCGATAATTTCGTTGGAGCGTTGAACCACATTCGCGCCGGCCTGATTATAGGTGCTGGCCTGATTCAGTTTATTTAACGAATCGATATCAGAAGTGTTGTTTCGTTCTTCTCTGACCACTTCCTGCTCTTTGGCTTCATAATCAATCTTATTAAATTCAAGCGCTTTAGTATTGTCAGGCTCAGGTTGACGGGCGATTTCAGTTGCAGCTTCTTTTGCAAGATTCTGGGATTGATTGATAAGTGAATATCCGGACTGAACCGATGATACTGTCATAACTGAACTTCCACTACGCTGTATTTAGATCCTATGCCTAATTTGTACATTTTTCAACCTGTGGGCTTGCATCTGGCAAATTTAGTCGTGAGCTGATTTAGCTCAGGCATCATTCTTAAAATCAGATGCAGTTGCTGCAGAACCAGGCTTACGGACTCATCCTGTTCATCACGCCACTCTTTCAGTCTGGATTCGATCTCGCTCTGGTCCTGGGTCAAAGCAGGGCAGGCGCTTTCACAATTCAGGTTGTTATAGAGTTGCTCTAACTGCTGATGTATTGATTTATGCGCATCAAGAATAAGCTGGTGCGCTTCCTGATTATCCAGCCTTGATCGGTGAGCGCCCATGGCAGAAATATAGCTAAGCAGAGCATGGTTAAGTGTGAGGAACCGGAAGCTTTCATCTTTAGCAGACTGATATCGGCCGGGCTCAGCCAGCATGTTGTTGATAGCTGAGCTTAATGCCGCACCCTGGGTGTGCGCGTTTCTTCTTGCTACCCGGTAGCTGAGATCATCTTTTTTCCCAATCCGGTACTGGCGGATAATCTGAGCCAGATACTGCCTGTTGGCGTACACTGAATCTGCCATTACTTTATGCAGCCTTCTTGACTGCCAGTCCGGAAGAATAAAGGTAACAGCGGCGACAGCCAGCAGACAGCCCACAAGTGTGTCTGAAAATCTTGGCAGAATGACGGCGTAGCCTTCGCCATGCTGATGGAAGCAGAACAGTACCAGTATGGTGATAAATGAGGTGGCGTAGCTGTAGTTGTTTTCCCTGAATACGAAAAAGGCAACACCGGAGAGCACAATAAAGACTGACTGTGCGGTTTGCGACGGAAACAGAACCAGCAGCAGTGCCCCGATAACGAGTCCGGCAGCCGTACCTATGATACGAGAGTTCAGCTTTTGCCTGGTGGCGCTATAGTTGGGCTGACAGACAAAGAGTATGGTCAGTAAAATCCAGTAGCCCATTTCCATATGAAACTGCTGAATAACCGCATAACCGGCAACCAGTGCGGTGGAGAGGCGAATCGCATGGCGGAATAGTAGCGAGCTTGGTGAGAGGTTGGATTTAATTCTCTCCCACATCATCTCCGGTGTATGGGCTTCGGTGTCTTCAATCAGCTGATCGTCCTGTCTGACTCTTACATCCGGGTTGTTGATATTCGCCAGCTGTTTTTCAACCATCTGCAGATTACTAAGCAGGTATTTTATTTGCGGAACCGCCTGTAGCCAGCGGGGATTAGCGGACTCTTCGATATGCGCAAGCGAGTCCTGAAGCTCACTGATTGCCTGGGTTGCGCTTTGGTTGTGCTGATATTTAGTTTCGTATTTTATAGAGTGGGCTACTTCAAGACAGGCTTTTGCCTGCAATTCCAGAATGTGCTTAAAGCGGAACAGAATATCGCTTCTTTTAAACAGCTCAGCCAGTTCCTGGTAACGGTAGTGGCTGGAACTGACCCGTTCATGAATATCCTGAGCTATAAAATAGACATTAAGGAAGCGGTCGCTGGTGCTGTCCACATTTCCTCTTTCTGAACGGGACAGAAAAGTCGCCTTGCACCGGTTAAGGGCTTCAACGGTGGCTGAGTTCAGGTTTGCTTCCCGGATCCGGTATGGTTGGGGGGTCATGTCGGATACAGGGTGAAACAGCTCTCTTTTTACATGCATATACTCAGACAGTTTTTCAAAAACCGCGGAAAGGCTTTGCTGTACCGGTTGCAAAGGGAAAAGCGTATTCCAGAGAAAAGAGATAACAAAATACCAGATGGAACCTGTGATCAGAAGCAGTGGCTGAGACCAGATATTGGTACTTTCATGCGCGCCTAGCATGGTGTAAATCGCTATCAGCAGTGATCCGAAAGCAATTTTTGCATAGCGGGGACCAATTGCGCCAAGCATGATAAAACCAATGGTGGAGGTAAACAGTCCGGCTGCAAACAGAACAGGATAGTCAAAGAGCAGTTCAATGGAAAAAGTTGCGATAATAAAGCAGGCAATAGTCATCGCCTGGGCTTTCAGCCTGCCATAGGCCTTATCATCAGACTCAGCCAGCGCTGCGGCAATCACCCCAAGCACCAGAGGGATAATGAGTGAAGACTTATCAAAATACCAGCAAGGAACAATAACACCTAACAGAGCGATAAGTATAAGAAAACCATGGTTAAACGCAGTGTTTTTCCAGTAGTAGCGGATGCTGTTAATTAGGATGTTTTGGTTCATAAACAGGTGTGAGTTAACCGGGCTGATATCTAACAGGCTGTTAATTTAACAAATTTTCAGGATTTTCGTTATACCCTGCGGAAAATTTTGTAAACTATACACTTCCGCCCAAACCAGGGGACTGGCGGGACGATTAAGACAACTAATTTTTTAAGTTTGGTCCATCAGAGAGATGAATATGCGCTTATGTGCCAACAGGCTGGCTCAGTTTTTTGTTCAGCAGGAATATTGTGAAGTCGGGATTGATTCAGACCGGCTTATCATCTCCTCCGCTGAGAGCGAGGAGCGAATCCCGTTTTCGATCTGGAACGGCAGTATCAGCATATCCAGAGGGCTTGCATGGGGAACCCTGACTTTTTATTCTCACTGCAAAGACGGGCAACAACTGGCCTGGACCGTTCAGGGACTGCCCTGGAAAAGCTGTAAGTCATTCGCACGGGAAGCCATGGCCAGTTATGAAGCCTGGCATAAAACTCAGTGCGCCCAACTCAGCAGAGCGCTTCCGGGCTGGCAGGAGAGTCTTGATCTTCTGATTAAACAGCCCTCTTATCTGACCCATTCAGAGCTTGAACTCTGGAGAGAAAGGGTCGCGAATGAGCTGAGTGAGATAAACACAAGCTTGCCGGAAGCTGAGCTGCGTATGCCAAATGCCATGGCCTCAGTTTCCGACTGGATTGAGCATGGTATAGATAATCTTGAGAAGCGAAATGAAGAGTGGCTGAATCTGGAGCTGGAAAACTGGTCGGTACTTTTTGCTCAGATAGAAAACTCTCCTTTAAATCTCAGCCAGCAACAAGCGGTGCTTATCAATAACGACCATAACCTGATCCTGGCCGGAGCCGGAACCGGGAAAACCAGCGTGCTGACTGCAAGGGTTGCCTATCTGCTTCAGAGCCATCTGGCACAGGCCGGTCAACTGCTGATGTTGGCTTTCGGCAGTGAAGCCGCAAAGGAGATGAGAGAAAGGCTGGATGACAAAATAGGTCTGGCGTCAGAAAAGGTTTCTGTAAATACATTCCATCAACTTGGCCTGAAGATCCTTAACAGCGTTGAAAATGAAGCAGTAGTTATCTCGCCTGTTGCCACCGAGAAAAAGCTCAAGCAGGCCTGGTGTAGCGAGTGGCTGAAACAGCACTGGACCAATCCGGCAAACTTTAAGCGCTGGCAGAAACACCTGACCAAATGGCCCATCGCCTATCTGACAGGGGATGAAGAGTTAGGTGGTCAGACTGAAAACCCAAAACTGATCTCCTGGCTCGATAGCCAGGTAGAGCAGCTGTGCATGCTGCATATGCCGAAAAAGCAGGTGCAGGAGAGAATTGTTGACCATGAGGATTACTCAAGGCTGAACAGCGAACTCTCTTTAGTCTGGCCTTGTTATCAGGCATGGCAGAAGATGCTCAAAGAGGAAAACCAGATAGACTTCCACAGCATGATTACCAAAGCGACCGTCTATGTGGAGAAAGGGAAATTTAAATCGCCCTGGAAGTACATTATGGTGGATGAGTATCAGGATATCTCTCCGGACAGGCTGGCCCTGATTGAAGCTTTGTGTAACCAGACACTTGTGCAAAATGATGAACAGGTTAAGCCATCGCTGTTTGCCGTGGGGGATGACTGGCAGTCTATTTATCAGTTTGCCGGTTCTGATGTGGACCTGACAACGGATTTCTCAGGCCGTTACTCAAGCTCTACCATTCATAAACTGGATACCACTTACCGCTTTAACAGCCAGATTGGCGCTGTGGCAAACCAGTTTGTTCAGCAAAACCCGGCTCAGATCGAAAAAGAGCTTAACAGCTTTAAAGTGCAGAAGCAGAAAGCGGTTGTTGTCATGCCGCAAAAATATGTGGAAAAAGAGCTGGAAGGGCTGAACAGTAAAGCGGCAGGCACAAAAACGGTTCTTCTGCTGGCAAGGAATCATTACCACAAGCCGGAATGTCTTGCTGAGTGGCAGAAGAGATTCAGTAACCTGAGAATCAGCTTTATGACCTGCCACGGCAGTAAAGGCAAAGAGGCGGACTATGTATTTGTTCTGAATGTGGATAAAGGTCAGTTCCCGGGGGCTCAGCGCCAGCTTCATCTGAATTCTGTTCTGACTCAAACTGCTGATGATTATCCCTTTGCAGAAGAGCGCCGCCTGTTTTACGTTGCACTGACCAGAGCTAGAGAGAAAGTATGGGTGAGTTACGAAACCCATGAATCCGAATTTGTCGAAGAGCTGATATCCGCTAATTATCCTATACTCAAGAAGAGATAGCGAAGGAGTGTGAGGATATGACCGGACAAGTTCAGCTTGAGCATGGCTCAATCAGTTACATTGAATATCCGGCAGCGGATTTTGAACGTACAAAAGCCTTTTTTGCCGCGGTATTTGACTGGAAGTTTACCGACTATGGTGACGAGTACACCTCGTTTCATGCTAAGGGATTAATGGGAGGATTCTTTCTTTCAGAGGGTGCCAGTGTTCAGGAGCACGGTGGTGCGCTACTGGTGTTTTACAGCGACAACCTTGAAGGTACTTTGAATAAAGTGATAGAAGCGGGTGGCGTTATCAGCCGCGAAATTTTCCCGTTCCCAGGGGGACGCAGATTCCAGTTTCTGGAGCCAAGCGGTAATGAAATGGCAGTCTGGAGTGACAGATAATTGCCGGGATTGGTATAAAAAGTAAGGGAGCGACTACCGCTCCCTTATCTTTTATAAACGTTCTGCCAGATAGGCATCGTAGTCGGGAATTTCGATATCCACTTCCTGGTCAAGCAGCATGGATTCAAACAGGAACTTAGCCGATGCTCTGTTTGGCGCCACCGGGATATTCCACACACTTGCGATTCGTAGCAGGGCTTTTACATCCGGGTCGTGCGGCGCGGAGTTAAGCGGGTCCCAGAAGAAAATCAGCATATCGATTTTGCCTTCAGAGATAAGTGCGCCGATCTGCTGGTCACCACCCATCGGGCCGCTGATCATGCTTTTGATTGCCAGTCCGGTTTCTTTGCTCAGCATGTTACCGGTTGTACCTGTCGCATAGAGGAAATGGCCCTGCAGCTTCTCTTTGTTTTCTTTAACCCAGCGCAGTAGTTCTGGCTTACAGCGATCGTGCGCAACTAAAGCGATATGTTTGTGGGCAGGTAATGTTCTGGTTGTAATCTTCATTTAGTTTTGTAGTCCGTTGTTAATATTATTCATTTACACTGAAGATGGGTCTGTAACCCAGGGGTGAAAGTGAATCTTCAATACTTGCTTCACGTACGTTCTCCGGGGTAAGGGGTTCAATAACAGGCCCCAGCTTCTGATCGTACGCGTTATCTTCAAAATAGCTGGCGACCTGCTGCATGGAATATCTTCCCTGCAGCACCATTTTATCGGTAGAGGCAAACTGAACTTTGTTACGCAGTAGTCCCCGGTATACACCATGACTTAAGTAAGTGGAAATCAGCCCTACTTTACGGCCTTTCAGCTCGCTAATCGCCGCTTCAATGGAAACCGCCCCGCCGACGATATAGTCAATGTCTGGCTGCTCCAGCACTTTCTGCACCAGGTTTCGCTGGATCTCTTTGTCGTTATCGCCCCAGAATTTGCTGACGACGAGTACATCAGAGCCGTCAATGGCATCATCAAAGCCCTGTGTCGCAGGTTTAGTGCCACCCGTATAGCGCGGGCCAAGCAGTCTGGCTACTTTGACAGTTCCGCTTCCGGCCGGGTGTTTGTCAGCCAGATATTTCCCGGCATTGTAGCCCATCCAGTACCAGTCAACACCGACTTCTCCGTAAAACTGAGGACGGTCTTTTATTCCGACACTCAGCCTGTTGACTGTGGCAAAAAGAGGGGTATCACCAATCAGCTTATTGATTTGATTTACGTATCCGGTTGGATCAACCGTTCCAAGAATAATGGCATCCGCTCCCCAGTGATAGCAGTCGACAAGCTGCTGCCTCTGTTTATTCAGGTTTGGGTATCCGCCGGCTTCAAGAACCTTAAGCTTATAACCATGGCTTCTGGCCTCTTCCACCATACCGTAGTTAACCGACAGCCAGTAGGAATCCTTAAGGTGAGGATAAATTGTACAAACCTTAGGCCCGACATAGGCATATGCCTGGCTGCTGAGTACGGCCAGAGCCAGTGCGGAAAGGGTATTTATCACTCTTTTTACATTCATTTCAACGAGATCATTGGTTTCATCGGAAAGACACTGCAAAATATACCGTATAGATTCCAATTAAAGAAGTCTCCTTGTCAGGTATTGTCTATGTTGTTAGCTCCCGCCAGTATCGGCAGAAAACTTATGTTCGCCTTTTTTGCTATGGCGGGCCTGCTGATCGTGGCTGTAACCATTGGTACTTCGGGTTTTACCTTTGTTGCCAAAACCGAAAGAAAGGTGGTGAACTCGGCCATACCTGCCATGCTTGAAGCCCGTGAAGTCGCCGGCCTCAGCTCAAAGATTACCTCTTCTGTGCAGATCCTTGCTAATGCGCAGAGCGAAAACGAGAGAAGAGAGTCGGGCCAGCTGCTTTTCAGTCAACTGGATATTTTACTTAATCATATTCAGTTGCTGGGAAGTGATTCCTTCGATAGCGACCTGCTGAGCGAGCTGGAGAAAAACGTTCAGAGTATTATTGATACCATTGCTCAGCTTGGTCTGGCGGTTCAGCAGAAACTGGCAATGGAGTACGAACTGTCGCTCCTGGTAACGGAAATGCGCCAGTTGTCCGTTGAACTGGAAGAGCTCACCAGAACTCAGGTGAGAAATACCAGCACCATTGCGGTGGCAAACATCACCCAGTTGTATGAACTGGTGGAAAAGCAGGAGTCAGAAAAGGTATTTAACGCTCTGGATACGCTGGTTGAAGTGGATTTAGATCTGGCGGAGAGGCTTCATGAACTTCACCTTCTTGCTTTTCAGATCCTGGCGCATATCGAAGAAGCAAGGACGGTAACCAACTTTGACCGTATCCAGCAGATAAGCTCAGAATTTGATACTAATCTGCAGATTATGGAAAAGCGGGTGCGTTCGGTGGAGGACCCGACGCGCTCAGAGCAGATGTCAGCTCTTTTAGCCGAGCTAAGAAAACGTCAGCGAGTGTTTACCCTGCTTAATGACAGGTTCGCAACCAACCAGAGCGCACAGAAGCTGAAAACTCAGACTCTTGAAGAGTTCGAAAATCTGAATACCACGGTTAACCTGCTTATCGATGAATCCAACGAGGTGACCGCCAATGCCGTTTCGGAAGTGACTCAGACACTTCAGTATGCGAAATGGACACTGATTATTCTTTCCCTTGCCGGGCTGCTTGGTGTCAGTTATTCGATCTGGCGAATCGTGTATCTTTCTGTGGTGAAAAGGCTTCATAACTATTCAGATGCGCTGCGCTCCATCGCCAACGGAAAAGTGGATTTTGAACTCAAGGTAAAAGGAAAAGATGAAATCGCCCAGATGGGACGGGCGATTGTCACGGCCAGAGATACGGCAAAACAGCTCCAGATTGTGGCTGAGAGTGAAGCGACGGCGAAAAGAGAGCTTGAGCAGCATAAAGCGCAACTTGAGGATACGGTTGAGGAGCGAACCAGGCAGTTGCGTAAAACCAACAAAAAACTGAACGAAGAGGTAGAGCAGCACGCCAAAGCCCGAACCGAAGCGGAACAGGCAAACAGAGCGAAAAGCGCCTTCTTGTCTACCATGAGCCATGAGATAAGAACGCCGATGAATGGCGTTCTGGGGACGGCGTCATTGCTGAAATCCACCCGTCTGGATACCCAGCAGAGTCACTATGTGGATGTGATTAACCGCAGTGGTACCAACCTGCTGGCAATTCTGAACGATGTTCTGGATTACTCCAAAATCGAAGCGGGGCACCTTGAGATCCGGTATGCGCCATTTAATGTCTCTGAACTGGTTAACGATATTTTTCAGCTTCTGGAAAGCCGTGCAAATGAGAAGGGGCTGGGATTCCATAAGCAAATTGAGCAGGACGCACTGGGTTACTGGCTGGGCGATGCAACCCGGATAGGTCAGGTACTGAGTAATCTGCTTGGAAATGCGATTAAATTTACCTCATCCGGGGATATCGACCTGTATATCTGCCCGGATCCGGAAAGAGAAGGGCATATGCTCTATGAAGTGTCTGATACCGGGATTGGCATCAGCGAGCAGGATATGGGCAAGCTGTTTAACGTCTTTTCCCAGTTGGGTACTGAGGAAGCCAAAGTCGGAGGTACGGGGCTAGGGCTGGCGATCAGTCAGAAGATTGTTGAAGCTTTTGGCGGAGTTATTGGCGTGGAGTCTGAGCCGGAGCAGGGAAGCCGCTTCTGGTTTTCTATTCCGCTGCAGCAGTCGGAAAAACCGGCTGACGAGATCTCGGAGAAGGTGCCTGATAAGAACTACAAAGCGAGAATTCTGATGGTTGAGGATAATCAGGTTAACTGTCTGGTGGCTGAAGGCTTTTTGTCTCTGGACGGGCATGAAGTTGTGATAGCCGAAGATGGCGCTTCCGCGAGAGAGCGTTTTGCACAGGGTAAGTTTGATATCGCTCTGCTTGATATTAACCTGCCCGATTGCAACGGTGTGGAGCTTCTGCAGCAGTTAAAAGGCATTGAAGCGGAAAAGCAGCAGGAGACGATTCCTTTTGTTGCCGTTTCCGCTCATGTGTTTAATGAAGAGGTGGAGAACTACCTTAACGCCGGGTTCAATGCCTATATTCCGAAACCTTTAGATAAGGAGCGGCTGAAAAATACCCTTCAGGCTTGTCTGGAAGGGCGTGAACTTATCCTGGAGCAGCTTCCGGAGAGTCAGGCTGAGAATGCAGAAACCATGGTTGATATCAGCGTGCTGACAGCAGACAGAGAGGTTTTGGGAGAGAAGAAGATAAGGGAATTACTGACGTTATTTATTGAAAGCAGTGCTGTTATTCTTCAGGGATTAGATGCGGCTTCTGAGCAGGAAGATAACGCAGAGGTGAAAAAACTGGCCCATAAACTAAAAGGATCGGCTGCATCTATGGGGATGACACAGGTATTCCGGATCTGTCTGGCGACAGAAAGCGCTGAGCATCCGCTTGAGCAGTATCGTGAAACAGAAGCAGAGCTGAAATCGGTGCTTTCAGAGTCGGTTGAGGTTCTGAAAGAAGAATTTAACTGGATTAGTCTGGACTGAATCTATCAGGACTGATACAGCGATTTAACCAGACCTGACAGATTGTGCTATCTTATTTTTGCCCCTTTGCGTGATAGAGTCGTTACTCAGTGCAGATCATAGCACGGAGTTTTAACGTACATTTCCTAATAGCTGGCTGTTGAAAGGCGGTGCTCAATTTCTCCCAAAAGTGTTCATGGAAGGCGCTCCGAGCAAGAACTTTAAGCCTGCATCATTATGCAAGTTCGCTGGGAGGAATAGCTCACCTATGGACGAAGCGACTTACGCGCTCTGGCTTAAATCCACCTATCGGATAACTTCTGGTATCCCAAAACGCAATCAGGCACCGCTGTTCGCAGTGCCTGATATGGAAGAAAAGGACATATGAGCACCAGCATGCTCATGAAGCGTACTTCAGTAAATGCAAAGTTACGCAGCTATATGATTCGTTGTACTCGTAAATAAATTCATCAATATAGGCGATTTAATATTTAGTTGATTTGCATTAAATAAAACTCAGCAGGTCCTTCAATTGAGTTACCTTGTATAATTGATCCCCTTCTTCAAACGCTTCGTCTTCGTGAGTAGCATGAGCAAAGTAGAGTGTTTTCACTCCCGCCTTAACACCAGCCTCAACACCGACAAGCGAGTCATCGATAAATAAGCACTCATCTGAAGAGACAGACATTTTATCCATTACATAATGGATAAGGCCGGGATCCGGCTTCCAGACATTAGCATCAAAGGCGCTGAATATCCGTCCTTCAAAAAAGTGGTACAGATCTGTTAGCGGCAAGGTAACTTCCATTTTTTCAAGCGGTGCATTAGATGCGATACAGATAGCAATCTGGTTTTGCAGCAAGGATTCAAGTACCTCTCTAACACCGTCAATTGGAGTTAGAAACTCTGTAAATAGTTGGTTGCATCGAACGCGGTAGCGTGAAATTAATTGCTTTAGTCCTTCACCCTCAAGAAGGGTTTCATTATCTATCAGGCTGCTCAAAATATAGTCGATCTTCATACCCTGGTAGTTTTTCTTGAGCCAGTCGTACTCAACCTGTATACCAGCAGAGTCTAGAATATCTACTTGTGCCTGTATGCACAGCTTTTCACTGTCAATTAAGGTACCGTCACAGTCAAAAATAACGCACTTGACAGACTTTCTTTTATTCATTCTCTTAGCCTTTTGAAATAAGAGCAGAGTAATTCGCTGCATCCGGAGTAAATTGTATTAAGCACTTTCCCGTATCATCAGCTCGTGAGGTAATACCTTCTGCGAGCTATCGAGACTCTTTCCTTCAATCAATGCGATAACAGACTCTACTGCCAGCGCCGCCATCTGTAACCTGGGAGTGCGAATGGTCGTCAGCCTTGGGGTAATCACTTCAGCAAAGTCAAGGTCATTAAAACCAACGATATCTAGTTCATCTCCTACCTTTACCTCCAATCTTTGACACTCCATGATGGCGCCGGCTGCGAGGTCATCGTTTACAAAAAACACCGCTTCAGTTTCCGGCCAGTTGCTTAATATCTCCACTATTGCCTGAGCTCCGTTATGAAAAGATGTCCGTTCTTTGATATTGATAAACCGGTGCTTTTCCAATCCGTGCTTTTCCATCGTAGCTTCCCAAGCTTCTTTCCGGAGTTGTGCCCGTCGGTCAAGCCAGGTGGAACAGAAGGCGATGTTTTTACGCCCCTTGTTTATCAGGTATTCCGTCAACTCGGTTGCTGCAGCAATCTGATCCACACCAAAGTTGGCATTAAATGTCGGGTTATCGAGCACATCCATTATTTCGATTACCGGCAAGCCGGCATTTTTTATCAGTGTCCGGGACTTGGACGAATGATTGGTTTCAGTAAGGATAAATCCGTCAACATTATGCTGAAGGAAGTTTTCTATTACCTTTTCTTCACCCATCAAGGTATAGGTCGAGTCTCCAATAAGCAGATTGTAGCCACTATCTTCACACTTCTTCTTTGCAGTGCTAATGATTTCTGAAAACACCGAGTTGGTAAAACTTGGTACGATAAGTACGATAGAACGGCTGGAAGAAGAAGCCAGCGTTTTCGCCGCAACATTAGGAATATAGTGCAGAACCTTACACGCCTCCTGAACCTTAGCGTGAACTTCAGCAGAGACCCGACCGGGATTGTTTAACGCTCTAGAAACCGTTGATTTATTAATACCCAAATATTCTGCAATATCTGAGATGGTTGTTCTTTTGTTCATCTGTCACCATCTTATTAGAGAATGCACCCTAAAAGGTGCATTCCATTATTATTTCCTTACTGAGGTGTGGCCCAGCTCATCGCCCCATTACTAGGATGGTCCAGTGCCAAGCGCAAAACATCAAACAACTCCCTGTCTGCCCAGCTTTTGGAACCACGCATTTCTGTACTCTCAGCGGTCTGTTCAACATTGTTGAGTAGTCCACTAATTCCATCAACCTCAACGAGTTCACCATCTTTGATTTGCCCGATGGAGCCTCCTTTTTGCGCTTCCGGAGTCACATGTACTACCGCCGGAACCTTTCCTGAAGCTCCGGACAAGCGGCCGTCTGTAATTAGTGCAACCTGATAACCTTTGTCGTAGATATTACCCAGTAAAGGAATTAACTTATGCAATTCCGGCATACCGTTTGCGACCGCGCCCTGATTTTTAACCACCACAACAACATCCTGCCAAAGCTCATCATTCTGATAGGCATCATATACCGCTTGCTGACTGTCAAATACACGAGCCGGTGCTTTAACGATACGTTTTGATTCTGCAACAGCTGATGTTTTCATGATCCCCTGGCCAAGATTGCCCTTAAGCAGTTTGATCCCTCCGACAAAATCAAATGGCTGCTCTGTCGTAGCGATAATGTTTCTGTCCGTTACAGGGCGTTCAGCACTAAACACCTGGACGGAGATGGTTTCACCGTTGTAACATGGAGCATTACCATGTAACAACCCAGCTCGCAGTAACTCAGCCATAACGGCTGATACCCCACCAGCATCATGAAACTGATTCACATCAGCAAAACCGTTAGGATAAACCTTAGCTAAGAGAGGGACGATGGCAGAGAGTTTGTCGATATCTTCCCAACATAAATCGATCCCGGCCGCTCTTGCTATCGCCACAAGATGCAGAGTGTGATTGGTTGAGCCACCGGTTGCCAGCCAGACAACACATGCATTGATAATTGACTCTTCTGTAATCAGTTCGTACAAAGGTAATGCACTTTCACTAAGTATGCCCTCAACCACTTCTTTTATCACTTCTGACTTCCCGTCACAAGCTTTACTTAGTCCGCTGTCAACCGGTTGCAACCCGAGCGACTCCAGCATAACCTGATTAGTATTCGCGGTTCCGTAAAACGAGCAGGTGCCCTCACTGTGATAACACTTGCACTCTGTATCAAGCAGTTGTTCTGTGGTTATTTTACCGTTATGGAAATCTTGCCGGGCTTTCGATTTCTCTGAGTTGCTTATCCCGGTTGCCATCGGGCCGGAAGGCAGGAAGCAGGCCGGAATATGACCTCTAGATAGGGCGCCAATCAACATCCCCGGAACAATCTTGTCGCAGGTCCCCAACAGTACTACCCGGTCTGCAGTTGAGCAGGAGAGAGGGATCGCGGTTGACATTGCGATGATATCCCGGCTCATCAGTGACAACTCCATACCCTGATACCCCTGCACAACACCGTCACAAATGGCAGGCACCCCTCCGATAAATACTGCGCTGTGCCCCAGTTCAGCACTGAACGACTTAATCTTGTCTGGATAATGAGCATAGGGGGCATGCGCCGATACCATTTCATTATATGAACTGATGATTCCCAGAGTAAAACTGGACTTCTGACGCATAATTGTACGCCTGTCTGTATCAATAGCAGCAAGGACGTGAGCAGCGTTGCTTGGTTCAATAGAGTGTGTGGAAAGTTGATGACTCTTAATCTCTTTCAGACGCGAGAGGTATTTTTCTCTGTATACCACACTGCGCTTTTTCAGTGATTCTGTGATTTTCTTTAGTTGCTGGTTACACATAATTTGCCTCACTTAGCACGTCAAGCGCACGGTCAACTACACCATCTATATCACTGTCGTCGATGGAAACCTCTACATAATCGATCTGCTCATCGTTTGTAGGTTCAACAAGCACATCAAACTGACTCATCAGCATTTCATCACCATTAAAGTAGTGTCCTCCCCGATTTTTCATTCGCTCGCTTATTATCTCAAAAGAACCTTTCAGGTAGATAAATACTACATAATCTTTAATACTTTGCTGCAGTATCTGCCGATATTCAGGTTTTAAACAGGAACAGGCAACAACCAATGCCTCATTAGACTTAATGCACCCGGTTGCCAATTCGTTTAGTGTCTTTAACCAGGGTAATCTGTCATTATCAGTCAGTGGAATGCTGTTTCGCATCTTAGCAACATTTTCGGGCGGGTGATAGTCATCAGCATCAGCATATCTATATGATTTTATTGTCGATATACTCTCACCAACACTACTCTTACCACATCCTGAGACCCCCATCACAAAGAATATCTTTTTGTTTTTCATTTTGGCCTATCTCACATTTTTGTTAACTAATGCTTCAAATATAACCGATCTAAACCTAATATGGCAAGCGGTTGCCATGATTAATAAGATTTAGCTCAAACAGATTTCAGCAGGAATTAAGATGGAAGTGAAAGCGATAAAAGTATCTGGGGAGCACCAGGTAAATATTGAAAGTACTTCACTGGAGGTTGCAGCCGGTGAAACGCTGGTAAAGGTCACCCGGGGTGGAATATGCGGCTCCGATATTCACTACTACCAGCATGGTGGCATTGGTGATTTTAAGCTTCAGCACCCTATGACACTTGGTCATGAAGTGATAGGCCGCATTGCAGAAACTGGTCAGAGTGTGGCTGTTAACCCGAGCCGCCCATGCGGCAAATGCTCGTACTGCCTGGACGGAAAATCAAATCAGTGTATTGATATGGAGTTTTTTGGCAGTGCGATGCGCAATCCTCATGTGAACGGCGGTTTTGCAGAGTATGTCAAGGTCAGAGAAGACCAACTGGTTCCGTACGATGACTCTGTAAGTGAAGACGTGATGGCGTTTGCAGAACCTCTGGCCGTTGCAATCCATGCGGTTAACCAGAGTGGTGGTGTTCTGGGGAAAAAGGTACTGGTTACTGGGTGCGGCCCTATCGGTTGCTTAATCATAGCCGCATGCCGTGCTGCGGGAGCCAGTGAAATAGTCGGATCCGATCTGACTGAACGATGCAGGAACATCGCCCAGGAAATGGGTGCAGACAATACCTACTCACCAGTTGACGAAGTGTCATCTAAGTACAGTGCCGACAAAGGCTACTTTGATGTTTCCTTTGAAGCGTCAGGCGCAGTACCGGCCTTTCATTCCTGTATCGATATGACAAAGGCCGCAGGCTCACTAGTCCTCGTTGGCATGAGACCGGGAATGGTGGATTTCCCGCTAACAAAATGCCTGGCGAAAGAGATCAACGTGCGAGGCACATTCCGCTTTGTAAGTGAATTTGAAACATCAGTCAGATGGTTAGAAAAAGGCAAGGTAAACCCTCTTCCACTGCTGACAAAAGTGTTTCCGTATATGGAAATCCTGGATGCTTTAAAACTGGCCGAAGATAAAACTTTGGCAATGAAAGTTCAATTATCATTTGAGGACTAAAATGAAAAACTTATTTGATCTAACAGGCAAGCTGGCACTGGTGACTGGCTCTGCTCAGGGTATAGGAAATCTTCTGGCAAAAGGGCTGGCAGAACACGGTGCGACGATTATAGTCAATGACATCACACAGGAAAGAGCTGACAAAGCCGCTCAGGAATTGTTGGATATGGGCTACAAAGCGCATGGCGTTGCTTTTGATGTAACCAATAAAGGTGAGATTGAAACCTCGGTTACCCATATCGAAGAGAAGTTGGGTGAAATCGATATCCTGGTTAACAATGCTGGCATCCAGCGCCGTCATCCTTTCCTTGAGTTTCCTGAAAAAGACTGGGATGACGTTATCCGGGTAAACCAGAAAGCCGTATTTCTGATGATGCAGGAAGTCGGCAAACATATGGTGAAAAGAAAGCGCGGCAAAATCATCAATATCGGTTCAATGCAGAGCGAACTGGGCCGTGACACCATTACCCCGTATGCCGCTTCAAAAGGTGCGGTAAAAATGCTGACGCGCGGCGGCTGTGTTGAGCTGGCCAGACACAACATTCAGGTCAACGGAATCGCTCCGGGATACTTTATTACTGAATTAACCAAGCCTCTGGTTGATAACCAGGAATTTACAGAGTGGCTGTGTAACAGAACCCCTGCTAACCGCTGGGGAAATCCAGAAGAGTTGATTGGTGCTGCCGTTTATCTGTCAGCTCCTGCTTCTGATTTTGTAAACGGCCACCTGTTATTTGTAGACGGCGGAATGCTGGCTGCTGTTTAACTGTACTACTCCAATAACCTATATACCTATTTATGTGAAGGTACACTATGAAAATTAAACAACTTACCCTTACTCTTTCTTCCCTGCTCCTTGCTGGTTCGGCGCTGGCTGCTGATATTAACTTAAAGTTCCAGAGTTCTAACTTCACTGGTGAACAAGTTTATACCATTCAGAAAAAATGGGCTGATAGTGCGGAAGCATCATCTAACGGCCGTATCCATATTGACCTGCTCCCTCTGGATGCCGTATTGAAGTCATCCGATATGCTGACCGGTGTTCGAAATAATATTATCGATGGCGCGGTGGCCACAGCGGCAATGTACTCCGGTGAAGATCCGGGCTTCGGACTGATTGGTGATACTATTTCCGCCTGGAATAGCGATGAAGATATTCTGAAGTTCTACTACTATGGCGGTGGCTTTGAAGTTGTTGATAAAGTTTTCCAAGCCTATGGTGCAAAACTCATTGGTGTATCCGTAACCGGTGCAGAGTCTCTGCCATCAAAAATCAAGATGGAAAAGGTAGAAGACTTTAAGGGTGTCAAAATGAGAGCACCATCTGGCCCGATTCAGAAACTGTTCGCTCGCATGGGTGCAGCACCAGTTGGCCTACCAGGCTCTGAAATTTACACTGCACTTGAAAAAGGCATTATCGACGCAGCGGACTTTTCTACTCTTGCGAATAACCAGAAACAGGGCGTGCATGACATCGCAAAATACCCTATCTACCCAGGTATCCACTCCTCACCAGCTGTACATACTGTGATGAACCTTAAAAAGTGGAATGCGTTGTCTGAAAATGATCAGACATTCCTGCTCAACCACTTCAAGGGGATGGCGATGGATTCGCTGCTTCAGGCACATTATGAAGATCAGATCGCTTATGGCGAAGCGCTTAAAGACGGCGTGACACCTGTTGCCTGGAGTATCGAAGAAAAAGAAAAAGTAAGAAAGTACGCGAAAGAAATCTGGAAAGAAATTGCTGATGACTCTGAAATCGGCAAGATGTACTACGATACTCTGCTTGATTTCCTGGGTACCCAGGGAATGCTATAAGGTAATTATTTTTCGACTAATCATTACCTTAGTGAGTAGCGGCCCAGCCGCTACTCACTAGAGAGTGGAGATTTAATAATGAATTTAAACCATATAGATAAGATTGATAAGTTCTTCATTAAAATCGGAGAGTGGGTTTCAGTTTTGTTTTTTATTGTTGTTGCCATCGGTTTTTTTGAGGTTGTAATGCGTTACATATTTAACAGCCCGACGACCTGGGTGCATGAAACAACAACCTTTATCGTCAGTATCGCGCTTTTATATGGTGGTGTTGCCTGCTATGCGGACAACAGACACATCCGTATGGAGTTTATTCGCCAGAGTTTCAGTAAAAAGACACAGTGGTTTCTGGAGTTAATTGTTGAGCTACTGATGCTACTGTTTATCTCCATGCTAACTTATGGCTCGTACTGTACAACAAGAGACGCATTTATATCCCCGTTCGGCAAATTTAAAATGCAGACCTCTGGTACGGTTCTGGATACGCCTTTTCCAGCGTTGAATAAAGGTTTCTTCCTATTTACATGTATTGCCATCTTATTACTCAGTATTCTGCACCTTTATCGTCATATCCTTCTGCGCGAAAAGCTGATAAAGCATGAGTTCATCGACGGCGGTAGCGCCGAACCTGCTAACGAAAACAATCAAAATGGTGAAACAAACAGTAAACTAGTAAAGGACGGAGGTAACAATGCTTAGTGTAATAGGTATTGGTACAGTAGGGATTGGAATGGCAACTGCGTTTATTTTTATCGCCATGATTTTCCTGTTGTTTATTGGTATGCCACTCGGTTTCCTTACCGGCCTGGTTGCCTTATCATCATCTTATCTGTGGTTTGATACTACCAGCATTATGCAAATGGTTGCCTCCAGGGTTACGGACTTTACCTCATCCTACACCTTTGTTGCCGTGCCTATGTTTGTATTAATGGCAACCATGCTGGATAAAACCGGAATTGCAAAAGATCTCTACAACGCTATGCGGGTTATTGCTGGCCGAATGCGTGGTGGTGTTGCTTTGCAAAGTATGGTCGTAGCTGTGTTGCTGGCCTCAATGTCAGGCATTATCGGTGGTGAAACTGTATTGTTGGGAATGCTTGCCTTGCCTCAGATGCTGAGACTCGGTTACAACAAAAACCTGGCCATCGGTACTGTTGTAGCGGGTGGTGCGCTCGGAACAATGGTTCCTCCAAGTATTGTGCTTATCATTTACGGTATGACTGCGAACGTCTCTATTGGTGACTTGTTTCTGGCCTCTGTTCCTGCAGCCTTGCTGCTTTCCGGGCTTTACATGATCTACATCTTTGTGCTGTGTAAGATCCGCCCTGAATATGGTCCGGCAATGGATCAGAGTGAGCTGGATAACCTGACTCGGGAAGACAAGAAAAAGATCGCCATGGATATTGCCATCCCGGTAGCTATTGCTGGCTGGATACTGGGTAGTATCTACGGGGGTGTTGCATCGGTGACTGAATCGGCTTGTGTCGGTGTTGTAGGTGTTATTTTGGCTGCCTGGCACCGAAAAGAACTAAGCAAAGCCATCGTCGCGGACGCTCTGAAGCACACTATCAAAACCGTAGGCATGATTATCTGGGTTGGTATTGGTGCAACAATGATTATAGGTGTATACAACCTGATGGGTGGTGATAAGTATATTTCAGATATGTTTGTCGGTCTGGATGCACCACCGATTGTCACTATCCTGATCATGATGGGCGTACTGCTGGTACTGGGTATGTTTCTCGACTGGATCGGTGTTGCCATGCTCACCATGCCAATCTTTGTACCTATCATTGTGACTCTCGGTTTTGACCCTGTCTGGTTTGGTGTGCTGTTTTGTGTAAATATGCAGGTATCCTTCCTTAGCCCGCCATTTGGACCGGCAGCATTTTATCTTAAGAGTGTCGCGCCGAAAGGCATCGAGCTAACAGATATCTTTAAATCCGTATGGCCGTTCATCACCATGCAGCTTATTGTGCTGGCCACCCTTCTGGTTTATCCGGAACTTGTAACCGCACTGCTTTGAGGTCAAAATGTCTGATTTAACGAAAAAACTATCTGGGTACAAGGTCGTGCCTGTCATCGTGATAGATAAGCCGGAAGACATTCTGCCGTTAGGGGATATTCTGGTTGAAAACGGCCTTCCTGTCGCCGAGATTACCTTTCGCTCTGCTGCTGCTGAAGGTGCCATCAAGAAGCTCCGAGACGCGCACCCGCAGATGTTAATTGGCGCAGGTACTGTACTGGATGAGACACAGGTGGTTGCCGCTAAAAACGCAGGCGTCGACTTTATCGTCTCCCCCGGTATTAACACCCGGACCATTGAGGCGTGCATTAAACACGACGTGGAGATCATTCCGGGCGTAAGCAGACCATCTGACATTGAACTAGCCCTGAACTATGGCATCCAACTGGTGAAATTCTTCCCCGCAGAAGCGGCCGGAGGAATACCTATGCTTAAGGCTCTGCTCGGGCCGTATTCAATGCTGAAGGTGATGCCTACCGGAGGGATCTCTGAGAAGAATATCCGAGATTACCTGGCACTTGAGCCTGTTGCAGCTTGTGGGGGCTCCTGGATGGTGGATAAGAAGCTGATAAATGCAGGTGACTGGAATACAATTAATACCCTGGTTAAGGATGTGGTCAAGTTGATAAAGCCGGACTAACCACTTAATTGCGAGGCTAGAGAGCCTTCTCTGTGTTGATTTAAAAGCGTTACTAATTATCAAAATGTTAGTAACGCTTTTTGCTTTAAGTAGGGCCATTTAACAAGCATGGGGCTAATATTGGAGTGCTCTCTTATCTATGTACTCTTACCTATATTTGCTTGGTGCTGTAAGTGTTCGATAAACATTGGGATCTTTTTTGCCAAGTGTTTTCTGGAAGCATAAAAGACATACAGAACTAGATCTTCAGGTTCGTACTCCAGTTCTACGACTTCCAAAGAGCCTGCATCTATTTCATTACGACAGGATTCGATTGGTAGTATCGCGAATCCCAAACCAGCTATTGCGCCTGATTTGGCAAGATGTCCGCTATTGACCTTAAATGAAGACTGTACCTTTTGGGTAATTGGCTCACCTTTAGCGTTTTTGAAAACCCAAGGAGTTCCATTTAGCGCGGTGAAGCTATTGATGCACGGAACGTGTTTTAAATCGGTAATCTGAAAAGGTCTGGGAGAGGTCTGTAGGAGTTGAGGGGATGCTACAACAGCACTTGGCCAGCGTTTAATCTCCTTAGCTACCCAATTATTGTCTTCGAGCTTTCCCCTGTGAAAGCTTAAAATGACGTCAAACCCATCAAGTAAATCCTCTTTAGGGCTGATGCTCGTATCACAACATAATGAAATTGAGGGGTGCTGGGTACAAAAAGAAACCACTGCATGGGCTAAAGCAGGCGAGTCTGGCATCAAAATTTTGAGTTGTCCCATGACTTCATGAGAATGCTGCGTCACTTCCTCAAGTGCATCACTAAGTTTGTCCAGCAATGGCTGTGTTCGCAAATAAAGGTGTTCCCCTGCATCTGTCGGAGCGATTCGGCGTGTAGTCCTGTCAAATAGTCGTGTATCCAGTCGTTCTTCCAGTAAAGCGATATGGCGACTGACATTTGATGTCGGCAAGCTTAGAAATTCCGCTGCACGTTTAAAGCTGTTGTTCTCGTATACACAATGAAAACTTTTTAGCCACTGCTGGTCAATCTTATCAAACATTTCTTTTAATCCCATATTATTGGATTATGAAACCCATAAACCGTACTTTATTACCAGAAACTGGCTTATACAATACCCCTTACTAAAGTTGTCTGGTAAAGGTGTCCCATGAGTTGGTTAGAAAAGCTATTAGATAAAAAGAATATAATCAGTACACGTAAAGCGTCGATCCCAGAAGGGGTATGGACTAAATGTCCCTCATGTGACCAGATCCTTTACCGCATGGCTATTGAAGAGAATCTTGAGGTGTGTCCGAAGTGTAATCATCATATGAGAATGTCGGCACGCCACCGCTTAGACAGCTTTCTGGATAAAGGAGAGCGAGTTGAGATTGCCAGTGAACACGAGCCACAAGATTTACTGAACTTTAAAGATCTGAGACGCTACAAGGAACGCCTTGCTATAGCCCAGAAAAGTACAGGGGAAAAGGATGCCTTAGTTGTGATGAAAGGAAAGCTACTGGGCTTACCTGTTGTTGCCTGTGCTTTCGAGTTTTCTTTTATGGCTGGCTCAATGGGTTCTGTTGTCGGCGCTCGTTTTGTCCGTGCGGTTGAGGCCGCTATTGATGCAAATTGTGGATTAGTTTGTTTTTCCGCCAGCGGTGGTGCTCGCATGCAAGAGTCTCTGATGTCGTTAATGCAAATGTCTAAAACCAGCGCAGCGTTAAATCGTTTGTCCAGTGCAGGTCTCCCTTATATATCTGTATTAACAGACCAAACATTGGGTGGTGTATCAGCAAGTCTAGCCATGCTGGGAGATATTAACATCGGTGAGCCAAAGGCAATTATCGGGTTTGCTGGGCGTCGCGTCATAGAGCAAACCGTTCGTGAGACATTGCCCGAGGGCTTTCAGCGAAGTGAGTTCCTTCTAGAGCATGGCGCTATCGACATGATTGTGGATAGACGTGAGATGCGCAAGCGAGTTGGGGGGCTAATAGCTAAGATGACTCATACCACCATTCCGCTGCAAGCATAGTTTATAGGCTCTGCAACGAAGTTGATCTAACAAAATGAATGATATTCAGTGAAATTTGCATAAATAATTTGAGCACCGCAAGGTTACGATGCTCGTTATTGTCCATTTCCTTCCTCTCAGGTACTGCGTTCAGCGGTGCCTGATTGCGTTTTGGGATACAAAAAGTTATCCATGGACAGCTAAATTAGAAAAGTCACTGACTCGCTTCTGTCCAGCTATGATTTAACGTAATTGCTCTAAGCAGTACTAACAGCCTGTCTGTACAAGTTGGTCGTGAATCATCAGCAAACGTGTAAGATCGAGTATGATTCAGTACAATTTAACTAACGGTAGTCTTCTAAATCACATATGATAGCGTCTTTGTTGTGATGAATCCGGAAGAAAAGTGATGAACATTGACCTGTCAAAATATCAGGGCCTTATTTTTGATATGGATGGTACCCTGCTTGATACCATGCCCTTTCATGTTGCTGCGTGGGAAATGACAGCAGAAGCATTCGGTATTCCCTTTGACCGGGAATGGATTCATAGTCTGGGAGGTATGCCCAGCAAGAAAATCACCATGGAGATTAACAAAAGGTTTAATCTGGAACTGGATCCGGTGACTGTATCCAGTTTTAAAATGAAAAAGTTTGCCGAGCTGGATATTCCGGGTGATGTTATTGACCACACCTACCAGGTGCTGAAATCTGCCCAGGGCAAATATAAGACTGCCATAGGCACAGGAAGTTTGCGGGAAAACGCACACAAGTTGCTTGGTAATCAGTCCTTGATCCCGCTTTTTGATGCTATTGTTACCGCATCTGATGTAAAAAATCATAAACCAAACCCGGACACTTTCCTGCTGGCTGCTGAAAAAATCGAAGTTAAGCCGTCAGACTGTGTGGTGTTTGAAGATACCGAACTGGGCAAGCAAGCCGCTCATGCTGCAGGTATGGATTGCATTATGGTGGTTGGTGAACAGTTTGAGTTTTATCCGTTACCAGCTTAGGTAACATTTGCCCAAAGTAAGAGTGAAAATGCCGTTAATCCCTGAGCGCACATGGAATTCCCATTTCTTCCGCTTTGCCATTGTTGGCGGGGTCGGTTTTGTTGTGGATTCAGCGGTATTTGCCATTCTGTTTTATCTTTTGGGTATTCCCGTCTTTTACGCACGGATCTTATCTTTTATTTGTGCTGCCACATCAACCTGGATGGGAAACCGGCTTTTTACCTTCGGTTCCCGCGACGGAAACCTGTTTCAGCAGTGGCTTAGGTTTTTCACCAGCGCCTGTATCTCGGCTATACCAAATTTCACGCTTTTCAGCGGAATTATCTTTGTTTTTGGCGAGCAGGGGTTAATTCCCTATATAGCCCTTGTTTTCGGCACTTTGGCCGGGATGTTTTCCAACTTTTTCCTGGCAAAGAAGTGGGTTTTTGCCAGGAAAAATGACGCTTCGTGAGCCAGATCTGCCATTCTAACCTTCTGATATGCTAAGTATTATGAAAAGACGCGACGGAAGGAAAGCCTATGGCACATAACACGATTAAGGGAAATTACGAAAAGCTAACGGAACGACTTAATAAGTTTCCTCAGGGAGTTCCTCCCAGCGAAACGCTTTTTAAGATCCTTAATGTGATGTTTAGTGAAGAGGAAGCCCGTCTGGTTTCGCTGCTTCCTATCAAACCCTTCACCGTTGAGACGGCTGCAACTGCCTGGGGGCAGGATCTGGAAAAAACGGCAGAACAGCTGAATATCCTCGCCTCCAGAGCTTTGCTGTTGGATCTGGAAGACGAAAATGGCTCTCAAACCTATGTGCTGCCACCTCCCATGGCCGGCTTTTTCGAATTCTCACTGATGCGTACCGGCGGCGAGCTGGATCAGAAGGTTCTGAGCGAGCTGTTCCACCAATATATCAATGTGGAAGATGAATTTGTCACCCATCTTTTTGGCACCGGAGAGACCACTCTGGGGCGTGCCTTTGTGAATGAAAAGGTGTTAAGCGAAGATAATGCTCTGCATGTGCTGGACTATGAACGCGCCAGCGAGGTTATCAAAACCGCCAGTCACATTGGCGTGGGCATGTGTTACTGTCGGCATAAGAAAGAGCATGTTGGTGAAGCCTGTGATGCACCAATGGATATCTGCATGACCTTCAACAATACTGCAAGGTCATTGATTAAGCATGGCTACGCGCGTCAGATCACAGAAGAGGAGTGTCTGGATCTTCTGGATGAGGCCTACAAGCATAATCTTGTCCAGTTTGGCGAAAATATTCAGAACAATGTTAACTTTATCTGTAACTGCTGTAGTTGCTGCTGCGAAGCGCTGGTGGCAGCCAGAAGAGTGGGGGCTACCCAGGCGATTCACACCACCAATTTTCTACCGGTGATCGACTTCGATAACTGCAACGGTTGCGGTAAATGTGTTGAGGTATGCCCGGTAGATGCCATGACTCTGGCCTCAAAACACGACTCAAAACATAAACGGGCCAAGGTTGCTCTGCTGGATGAGGATACCTGTCTGGGCTGCGGTGTCTGTGCACGGGTGTGTACCAAAGATGGAATCAGCTTCAAGTCGAGGGAGAAGCGGGTGATTACGCCCGTTGATTCCACACACAAGGCGGTACTGATGGCGATTGAACGCGGCCAGCTGCACAATCTGATTTTTGATAATCAGGCACATCTGAACCACAGGGTTATGGCGGCGATACTGGGGGTGATTTTAAAACTGCCACCGATTAAACAGGCACTGGCCAGTGAGCAGTTTAAGTCCAAATATCTGGTTTCACTGCTAAAACGGTATGACGAGAAGAGTGCAGAAGTTTAAAGTTTTTTTCATGAACGCCTTATCTTTGGCTATTATTAAAACTGGCTGTTATCGTTATCCAAGCTTTTGAATCGATAGCTTTTGTAAATTTGCCGGAGAGTCCGATTCTATGGAAAATAATATAGGTTCTATTGCAGAGCGGAGATTAGCTAAATTTCTAAAATATGTCTGCATTGGACCTATGCTTATTTTTCCTCCGGTGATAGTACTTAACTGTATTAAGGGAGCATATCTGTTAGCCGGGGTTGAAGTGGCTATGTTGATTATTTTTGCTCTGTTTCTGTTTTTTATCTCTAAGCCTGACTTTCTGATCCCAAGACTTAAGTTATTGAATGTCGCTGCAATAACCATTATGTCTGCCATAGTCGTCCTTCACGTATCCGCACTTTTCTTACCGACACATAATACTATCTTCAGCCATTCAGCATTGGTCATTATGTTGAGCTTCCTGATACTCGGCAGGCGAAGAGGAACGCCTGTTGCCATATTAGTGACGGTTGCTGCGCTGTCTGCATCTACTTATAAATACGCAAACGGGATTAGTGAACTTTCAATATCAGCGTTGGCGAATATTTTTATACTGGTTATTATCACTTTTGTTGTCAGTTATTTTAATGAATCAACAAGAGCTGAATATGAAGCGGCTCTGCTGGAGAAAAATAAAGAGCTGGAGCTTCTTTCAAAAACAGATGGATTAACTCAGCTGTTTAACCGGCGCTACTTTGACCAGAATCTGGCGAACGAATGGAGCAGGCTACAACGTAATGAACTTCCATTGTCTGTTATCCTGTGTGATATCGATCATTTTAAGCTGTTTAATGATTCGGGAGGGCATCTTGCAGGTGACCACTGTATTCAGCAGATTGCTTTATGTTTGAAAAGCCTTGGCAGACGCAGCTCTGATATCGTCGCTCGTTATGGTGGCGAAGAGTTTGTTATTCTTTTACCGCAAACCGGCTCTGAAGATGCTCAGCAACTGGCCGGAAAAATAATGGAAGGCATTGGAGAACTTGCGATTCCTCACCCTGCTTATCGGGGAAAACCGGTCACCATTAGTGTTGGGGTAAGTACCATTATCCCAAGTCAGGAGCTCAGCCCGGATTCGATCGTATCTTTGGCGGATAAAGCCCTTTATGAGAGTAAAAATAAGGGTAAAAACCGGATAACGGTAAAGAATCAGCTCGACTTCTTTCATGCAACTACCTGATTAGCTAAATAACCTCAGCTTGGGATAAGCGATACTTCTCAGCTTTTCTATCTTCTAAATGGAAAAACGGCACCGTTTTTTAAGGTGCCGAAGTTGAAAGGTGCTGGTTAATATTGATATTAAAAATCTATCCGCTGCTCAGTCTCTCCATCAAAATAAACGGCTCTGGACAGGTCAAAGTTAAGTGAGGCAACCTCTCCGATTTCCGCCTCAAACTCAGGGGATAGACGGCAGGCGACTTCCTGATCGTTTACTTTCACCATGGCAATAATATCCGGGCCGGTCGGTTCCATTACTTCCAATTTCAGATCCAGTCTGGTGGAAGCGCTGACATCTTCGCTGTCGGTGTCTGTGATATGTTCCGGGCGCAAACCTATCACTATTTTCTTGCCATCTTGTCCCCGCATAGCCTGAGGAAGTCGGATTAGGTGCTCTTCGTCACTGCTGCCTTTTACCCTGATCACCGGGTTGTCTTCGTCATCAAGACCTACTCTGGTGTCAATAAAGTTCATGGAAGGCGAGCCCATAAAACCGGCAACAAACATATTGTTTGGCTGATTGTAGATCTCCTTTGGCGTTCCCAGTTGTTGCAATACACCGTCTTTCATAACCGCTATCCTGTCTGCCAGTGTCATGGCTTCGATCTGATCGTGGGTTACATAAACAATGGTGGTTTTTAACTGTTGGTGAAGGCGTTTAATCTGGTGGCGCATTTCAACCCGCAGTTTTGCATCCAGGTTAGAAAGAGGCTCGTCGAACAAGTACAGCTTTGGCCGACGAGCCAAGGCGCGTCCCATCGCAACGCGCTGTCTCTGCCCCCCAGAGAGTTGTGATGGTTTGCGATCAAGAAGCTGGTCTATCTGCAGCATTTCAGCAACGCGTTTTACTTCTGCATCGATTTCCTGCTGCGGCATCTTCCTGATCTTCAAACCAAATGCGATATTACCTTCAACCGTCATATTGGGATAAAGGGCGTAGGACTGAAATACCATGGCAATATCCCGGTCCTTAGGCTCGACATTTGAAACATCTACGCCATCAATAACAATTTCTCCCGAGTCGATATCTTCCAGACCGGCAATGGTATTCATCAGGGTGGATTTACCACAACCTGACGGGCCGACCAGAATCAGGAACTCACCGGAGTCTATGCTGATATCTATGCCCTTAAGGGTTTCTACTTCCGCGTTTCGGTAGGTTTTGCGGATCTGTTTTAAATCAAGTGTTGCCATTTTATTATCCTTTTACTGATCCCGCGGTTAAACCACGAACGAAGTATTTCCCTGCCAGCACATAAACCACCAGAGTCGGCAGTGCCGCAATGATGGCGGCTGCCATATCAACGTTGTATTCCTTCACGCCGGTACTGGTGTTGACCAGATTGTTCAGCGCTACCGTAATTGGCTGCGTTTCAGAGCCGGAATAGACCACTCCGAACAGGAAGTCGTTCCAGATGGAAGTGAACTGCCAGATCACGGTGACCATAATGATTGGTGTTGACAGAGGCAGCATAATCTTAAAGAAAATAGTAAAGAAGCCTGCGCCGTCCAGCTTTGCGGCTTTTACCAGTTCATCGGGGATGCCCACATAAAAGTTTCTGAAAAACAGCGTAGTAAATGCCAGCCCGTAGATAACGTGTACCGCAACCAGTCCGGCAGTGGTGTTGGCCAGACCAAGCTTGCCAAGGGTGGATGCCATCGGCAGAAGAATCACCTGGAACGGAATAAAGCAGCCAAACAGCATGGCACTGAAGAAGAAGTTCGAACCTCTGAACTGCCACTTGCTGATGATATAGCCGTTAAAGGCACCAAGCAGGGTGGATATAGCCACTGCAGGAATTACCATCTGGAATGAGTTCCAGAAGTAGCCGTTAACCCCTTCACATTTCACACCGGTACAGGCCGATGACCAGGCTTTCGCCCAGGCATCAAATACCCACTCGGAGGGAAGTGATAACAGGTTACCCGCTTTAATGTCCGGCAGGGATTTAAATGAGGTGGTGATCATCACAAACAGCGGCATCATATAGACAAGGCAGAAGAAGATAAGCACCACATAGATAAAGGCTCTCGCCAGGGTAAACTTGGTATTCATGATTTCTTCTCCCTGAGTTCTGAATAGAGATAAGGCACCAGAATTGCCAGAATACCGGCCAGCATCATCATTGCACTGGCTGCACCAAGACCGATTTGTCCACGGGTAAATGAGTGAGCGTACATAAAGAGCGCAGGCAGGTCGGATGCATAGCCAGGCCCACCGGCGGTTAATGCGGTCACCAGGTCAAAGCTCTTGATTGCGATATGAGAGGTGATAATTACCGCACTGAAAAACACCGGTCTCAGGCAGGGCAGAATAATTCTGAGATAGATGGTTGGCAGGTTTGCGCCATCGATCTGTGCAGCGCGGATAATGGAGTTATCTATGCCACGCAGTCCGGCAAGGAACATGGCCATTACAAAGCCCGACGACTGCCAGACAGCGGCAATGACTAAGGTATACACCGCCATTTCCGAGTTAACCAGCCAGTCAAATTTAAAGTCGGCATACCCCCAGTCATGCATCAGCTTCTCGATGCCCAGGCCTGGGTTAAGAATCCATTTCCACGCAGTACCGGTAACGATAAAAGAGAGCGCCATAGGGTAGAGGTAAATGGTTCTGATTGCGCCTTCCTGCCTGATGTTCTGATCCAGCAAGATGGCTAAGCTGACGCCAAGAACAATGGCAAGCAGCATAAACAGCAGGCCGAATATGCCGAGGTTGACGATAGATGTTATCCAGCGGTCATTATCCATCAGCTTTTCATACTGAATCGTACCGACAAACTTATAGCTGGGAAGGAAACGGGAGTTGGTCAGTGAAAGAAAGGCTGTCCATATGATGTATCCGTAGATACAGACCAGCACCACAACCATGGTCGGGGCCAGAACGATTTTGGGCAGCCAGTGCTGAAGTCGGTCACCAAAGCTTCGCTGAGGTGCTGATTTTATATTTGGAGAATTCAAAGCACGCTCCATTACTGCAAAGAGTACAATCCGGGGGAAAGAAAAGTCCTCCCCCAATGTTTATGAGGGAGGAGTGCTTCTGATTACATTGCTGCTTTTACAGCTTTTGCCAGTTTTTTGGCTGCTTGTTTTGGATCGGCATTTGGATCATTAAAGAAGTTGGTAATCACGTCGTACATTGCGCCCTGAGCATAGCTAGTGGTAGACATACCGTGAGCCATACTTGGTACAAGATCGCCGCTCTTAGCGGTTGCTTTAAATGCATCCATAGAGTCCACTGCACAGCTGTCGAACTTAGACATATCTGAATCCAGGCGTACAGGAATCGAACCTTTGTTCAGGTTAAACACTTCCTGGAACTCAGGAGTCAGGATAGTTGCAGCCAGTGCTTTCTGTGCTTTCTGGTTTTCGCCGTCCTGTAACTGGAAGAAGGCAAAGCTGTCCACGTTATGAGTGAACTGGCCGGATGTGCCCGGAGCAGGAACACAGAGGTAGTCCTTACCTGCAACTTTACCGGCAGCAGTGAATTCACCTTTGGCCCAGTCGCCCATGATTTGCATGGCCGCCTCACCCTTGATAACCATGGAAGTGGCGATATTCCAGTCACGTCCTGGAGAGTTTTTATCTATGTAGTTGTGCATTTTCTTAAAGATGCGGAAGGCTTCAGCCATTTTAGCGCCGCCCAGCGTATCCATATCCAGGTCAACAAATGCTTTTCTATAACCTTCAGTACCCAGAACATCCAGCGCTACAGCTTCAAATACAGTGGCATCCTGCCATGCTTGACCACCGTGAGCTAAAGGAATAATACCGGCCGCTTTTAGCTTGTCGGCAACCATAAAGAATTCATCGATTGTGGTCGGAACTTTCACGCCAACTTTCTGGAATACATCGCGGTTAGCCCACAGCCAGTTTACTCTGTGCACATTCACAGGAACGGCTACGTAGTTACCGTCATATTTCATGATGTCTGTCACCAGAGAAGGTACTTTTTCATCCCACATATTCTTTTTGGCAACATCATCCAGGTTTGCCAGGAAGCCTAAGTCAGCCCACTCCTGGATATCATGGCCTTTGATCTGCGCAGCCGCTGGAGGGTTTCCTGATACTGCTCGTGTTTTTAGTACCGTCATTGCACTGGTACCTGAACCACCTGCTACAGCAAAATCTTTCCAGCTATGGCCCTGTGCTTCAAGCATGTCTTTTAGTGCTGCAACGGACTTAGCTTCACCGCCGGAAGTCCACCAGTGAAGTACTTCAACTTCACCAGCTGTTGCAAAAGGGGCTGCAGAGATTAGGGAAAGAGCTAACAGAGATTTTTTTATATTCATCTTTCTCGTCCTTGGTTATATCCATCCAGGCGAGTAGGGAGGAGCGAGTTGCCGGAATAGATATGAATGATTATTGGATTAGCGGATAAAACTACCCGTTCGAGTTAAGAATACGCTTCTGAAAATTTAAGATTGAAACAAAGGTTAAGCGCAATGTAACCAAGTCGTTACATTATGCGGTGAGGTTACGTGGAATAAGGACTTCAGCGCACAGACCGCCAACTTCAGAGTTTCTTAAAATGAGATCTCCGCCGTGTGCATGCAGAATATTGCGGCAGATCCCCAGCCCCAAACCATGGCCTTCTTTGTCTTTACTCAGGCGAAAGTAGGGCTCAAATACGGCTTCAAGCTTGTCTTCGGGGATGCCTTGGCCCTGATCTTCAATAAGCAGCAGCAGTCCTTTTTCTGTCTCCTTTGGCACAACAACAACCCGGTAACCATATTTCACGCCATTATCGATTAAATTGGTCAGCACACGTTTAATGGCGAGCGGCTTTGCTATGATGGGCTTGATCTTAATATCCGGGATAAGTACCCGTTGTGTCTGTTGATTATAGGATTCGGCAATGTTTCTTAGCAGAGACTTGATATCGATAATCATATTGTTTTCATGAATATCAGTATCTTTTACGGCCTGCAGTGCGCCTTTTACCATGATTTCAAGGTCATCTAAGTCGGTGGAGAATTTCTCCCGCTCATCATCATCTTCCAGCAGTTCTGTACGCAGGCGAAGCCGTGTAATCGGCGTTTTTAAATCGTGGGAGATAGCAGAAAACAGGGTTTCCCTGTCCGAGACATATCTTAAAATGCGCTTTTGCATCCGGTTAAATGCGCGGGTGGCCCGGACAATCTCTGAAGCGCCTTCCTCTTCAAGTTCCGGCTGCTTTTCATCCATACTCATCTTGTTTGCTGCATTGGCAAGGTTTTTCAGAGGCCGGACCTGGCGGCGAATCAGCATAAAAGTCAGAACCAATAAAATGGATGTAGTGAGGAACAGGAAGATAATCTGGTCGGTACTTAATATGGTGTCATCCAGCATAACGTAAGGATGGGGCAGTAGCGCCGCGATATAGATCCACTCATCGGGGGTTAATTCAATTTGAACCACCAGTATCGGCGGATTCAGAGGTTCCAGCGTCAGTGTATAGTGAGCCCATGACCTGGGTAAGTCACTAAGGTAGATATCGTTTTTTAACACCCTGAGTCGGTCAGGTTTGGAAAACTCTACGGCAATGGTGCCCACATTAGTCAGCTTTTTATTAAGAACTTCCTGAATTGATGAGATGGCGACCTGCTCCAGATCGCTATCCTTGACAGGGTCAATATCCAGACGTTGTTTATTGAAGGAGACAAAGAAACGCGTGCCTCCCATATCTCTCACCTGATCAAGAATAATATGCCGGTACTCAATGGGCAGAGACTGAAAAAAGTGAACTGTAGAGGCAAACATACCCGCCATGCTGGCAGAGGTAGAAGCGATGCCTTCTATCTCTTTCTGCTTTGTCTGACTGTACCAGATACCCGTGGCAATGCCCTGTGCTAAAACCACGGTGATCAGTATCAGCCAGAGAGTACGGGCAACCAGTGAACGGGGTGAAAACAGGCGTTTCATTAGTGCTCGAAACTCACTTCCGCGGTAAAGATATAGCCATTACCACGCATGGTTTTTATGTATTGCGGATATTTACCGTTGTCGCCCAGTCTTTGTCTGAGGCGGCTTAACTGAACGTCGATGCCACGTTCAAAAGGTAAGGCTTCCCGTCCTCTTGTGGCGCAGGAAATGGTATCCCTGTCCAGTATTTCGTTAGGGCGGGACAGAAACAGCATTAGGAGGGAAAAGTCACTGCCCGACAGTTCAAACTGCTCGTTGGTCTCAAGGTTAATCAGGGCGTGGGCAAGCGTATCCAGATGCCAGACACCAAAGCGGATGGATTTAGGAATGCTGTCGCCTGCGGAGCTCTCTTCTTTATGTGTTCTTCTCAGAACGGCTTTGATTCTTGCGACCAACTGGCGTGGATTAAAAGGTTTAGCGATATAATCATCGGCACCGATTTCAAGGCCAATGATCTGGTCGGTGACATCGGAAACTGCGGTGAGCATTATGATTGGCACATCTGACTCTTTGCGGGTTTTCTGGCAAAGGGTAAAGCCATCATCGCCGGGCAGCATAATATCGAGCAGGATCAGGGTAGGGTATCCGTTTTCACGGATGTGCGCTTCCATCGCTTCGCCATCTTCTGCGACCGAAACCTTAAATCCGACTTTAGACAGGTATCTATCCAAAAGAGACCGAATTTCATGGTCATCGTCCACAACGAGGATATGCACCTGCTCTTTCATTGAATTTCCCAACTAATTGATAACAACCTGAGATCATTTTATACAAATGTGCTGCTGAGAAACCGGGAAGGGGCCGAAAGTTTGAACTTTATTAATAAGATTGGTTAACTATTTGATCTGCTTCACTTGTTTGAAGACTTGGTACGGGAGAGTTTGAAGAGAGAGAGAAAGGGGAAATGATAGTGCAGGCAAAAATGCCTGCACCAGTCCATAACTTATAACGGAGTTACGTTAGCAGCTTGTGGACCTTTTTGACCTTGCTCAACTTCAAAAGAAACCTTTTGACCTTCAGCAAGAGTTTTGAAACCGTCACCAGCGATAGAGCGGAAGTGTACGAATACGTCAGCGCCGCCGTCATCTTGAGAAATGAAGCCAAAACCTTTAGTTTCGTTGAACCACTTTACTGTACCAGTTGTTTTAGACATGCTTTTGTCCTTTAAAAAAATTAATTAAAAAATTACGATTGCACTGAGAGCTTAAATTATTCAATGGAGCTATGAAGTTAAGCGCAAAACAAAGGATTTCACAATAAAGCAGGAATTCTAAGGATTTACTTTTACTAAACATATTCATCGATAACTCTTTACCAGAGCGATGAATATCTTAAAGCACTTTGGAGGGTTGTAAAGGCTTATTTTAGGTTATTGAGTGATTTCACATACAATTCACAAATAAAAAAGCGGAGAACTTCTCCGCTTTGTCGTTTTTGCTTGTATTAAGAACAAGTTATTAGTTGAATGCGCGCGCGACACGGCCTTCAGATGTGATGTTGAATTTGCCTGCGTAAGCCGGAACAAATACCGATTCACCTTTCTTAATGGTTACCGTTTCACCGCTGTTGTGAGTCAGTGTCAGGTCTGAGTCCATAGCAAGCAGGATTTCAGCACTTTCAGTGCGAAGCGTCAGATCATCTGCAGACATAAATACAGCGAAGTTGAAATCATCAACCGGGATTGGGTAGTACTGGCCGCCGTCACGAATTTCAGGTGCAGTCAGCAGTTCGCTCTGAGGCTTCTCCTGGAAGATGGTGCAGTCCACCAGTTCTTCCACATCGATGTACTTAGGAGTAAGACCAGCGCGCAGAACGTTGTCTGAGTTTGCCATGATCTCAAGACCAGTACCTTTCAGGTAGGCGTGTGGAGTACATGCGTACAGGAACATGGCTTCGCCAGGCTGAAGAGTCAGTACGTTCAGCATCAGAGGCATAAACAGACCGATATCGCCAGGGTAAAGACCAGCAAGTTCAAGGATCAGAGCAAACAGCTCATCTTCTTTATTTGCCTGTGCAAATTCCATTAGCTCTGCAACCGCTTTTTCTTTCTGCTCGCCTTCAAGTGAAAGAATGGCAGAGAAAAATGCTTCAAGACCTTCTGCGTTGGTAGAAGCTTCATAAGCCGCCACAAGTTCAGCAATAACAGAAACCTTTACTTTCTTAAATAGTTCCAGAATTTCAGGGAACATACGGAAACCGTTCATCGCCTGATATTCAGTCAGTGCGTATACAAGCTCAGGCTTGTGGTTTGGATCTTTGTAATTACGGTTTGCAGCGTTACGTGCAATGCCAGCCTGCTCTTCTTTCTCAAAGCCGATTTCAGCCTGCTCTTTGCTTGGATGAACCTGGATAGACAGAGCGCTTGCCGCCGCCAGTACTTTGAAAAGGTATGGAAGTTCACCAAACTGAGTGTCTGTCTCAACAGTCAGGATGCCGGACTTATCAAGGTTGATGAAATCAGAAAGCAGTTGAGTTTCACCGTTTTCTTTGATTTTTGAGCAGCCGTTCGGGTGAGCACCCATCCAGATTTCAGCCTGAGGCTTGTTTTCCGGGTTGTCGATGCCAAAGATTTCGTTGATAGAAGTACGGCTTCCCCATGCGTAGTCCTGAATAACATTCTGCATTGGGAAGAAGTATTGGTTAGCAGCCTGAGTCATGGTGGTCCCTGTTTTTATCTTGAGGTAAAAATTAGATTTGAATTTTACATGACCAATATGACAGTTCAAGAAATAATACAAACAAGATACAAAAATGCTATTTGTATTTGATGTTGGTCATATTTGTATGCAAGTAAAATGAAAAATCCCTCTTATAAGAAGAGGGAGAAGATACCTTAATTTGCTGCAGATTCAAGTGCAAACTAAGGTATCGTATACGGGTAATCTATTGATTCCCTGACATTATGCCATTACCGCTTCCGCTTTTGACTGGCGCATCTTTTTCAGTGTGATACAAACCAGAGCAGTAACCACAGAGCCAACAGCCATACATACAAGTGCCAGAACAGGTTTGTTCATTGCACCAAGCAGAGCAACAACCGGACCACCGTGTGCAACGCTGTTAGTAATGCCAAAGGAGAATGCCATTACTGCTGCAACTGCTGAGCCGATGACGTTAGCCGGGATTACCGACATAGGATCCTGCGCTGCGAACGGAATCGCACCTTCAGAGATACCCACCAGACCCATAGCGCCTGCGGCTTTACCTGCTTCAAACTCTGATGCTTCAAACAGCTCCAGTTTGCGGCCAAGTACTGTTGCCAGACCCATACCCAGAGGAGCAACAGGGATTGCACAAGCCATTGCACCCATAAACTGAGTCTGACCGCTGGCAATCATGCCCACAGAGAACAGGAAGGCTACTTTGTTAAATGGACCACCCATATCGAAACCGGCCATGCCACCAAGCACAATACCCAGAAGTACCACGTTACCTGTACTCATGTTAGTCAGCAGAGCATTCATGCTTTCCATCAGATCAGCAATCGGTGCGCCGATAATAAAGATGAACAGTGTAGAGATGAACAGCGAACCAACAATAGGTGCGATCATAATAGGCACAAGTGGCTGGATAAATTTGTGATAGTTCAGACTGGTTAGCCAGCGAACAAAATAACCCACAAGCAGACCGGCAACGATAGCACCAATAAAGCCGGTACCCGCTTCAGCGCCGTAGAAAGAGCCGTTGTTTGCAATCCAGCCACCGATAAAGCCAGGTGCAAGTCCCGGACGGTCAGCAATGGCATAGGCAATATAACCCGCCAGAATCGGAATCATCAGGGTAAAGGCAACAACACCCACATCCAGTACTTTGTTCCACAGGCTGCCAGCAGGAATCGCCATACCCGCTTCAGTCGGCTCACCACCAATGGCCAGAGAAAGGGCAATCAGAAGACCGCCGGTGACCACAAACGGAATCATATGTGATACGCCGTTCATCAGGTATTTGTACAGATCAGAGCGGGTCTGGCCTGATTTTTTCTCCTGAGATGAAGCTGCTTTCTCAGTTGCCTGATATTTTGGGGCATCCAGTGCTCTGCCGATCACTTCAGCTGCGTCACGGATTGGTTCTTTTACACCGGTTTCAATCAGCTTTTTACCGGCAAAACGGCTAAGTTCTACCTGCTTGTCACAAGCCACGATAATCGCGTCTGCTTTTGCGATTTCTTCTGCAGTCGGCGCATTTTTCACACCAATAGAACCGTTGGTTTCAACCTTGATCTGATAGCCAAGTTCAGCAGCACCTTTTTCCAGCGCTTCTGCCGCCAGATAGGTGTGAGCAACACCGGTAGGGCAGCCTGTTACGCCAATCAGGAAGCCTTTATCTGCGGCAACGGCCGGCTCTGTCGGCTCAACCTTTTGCAGCAGAAGTTCAAGTGCTTCGGATTCTGTTTTTGCCGCCAGGAAGCTTTCGATAAAGCCTTCTGCAATCAGCTTTGATGAAAGTTCTGCCAGAACTTCGATGTGGTGGTCAGCGCCGCCATCGGGAGAAGCGATCATAAAAAATAGTTTTGATGGCTGGCCGTCTTCTGCACCATAGTCGATGCCGTTTCTGCTAACACCGATTACCACAGCAGGTTTAGTTACCGCAGAGCTTTTCGCGTGCGGAAGTGCAACACCGGATTCAAAACCCGTATTACCCAGCTCTTCCCGAGACTGGATATCGGCCAGGAATTGGCTTCGGTTGCTGATACGTCCTTCGGCGTAGAGTGCTTCGATCAGTTCCACAAAAACGTCTTGTTTTGTTGTGGCATTCAGATCAAGACGAATCAATTTTTCATTGATTAACTCAGTGATCATGTTTAAGTCCCCATTTGCGTTTCGTTATGTTACCCCAGAAGGCTGAAAATTAATCCTGCCTGGGTTTATTGATTTATGGGTATTTTCGTACAGTGGCTGATATCCCGATAGTGTATGAGAAAGACATTTACTGGATTATTGTAACCTGTAAAATTAAGTGTGATCTGACTCAAATTTGTGTGAACAATATGAATTTAATGAAAAACAATAAAAATATGTTTTAAAACAGTTTGATATGTTTTGTTGTTTGTCGCTAATCACTAAGGGCAAAATAGGGTAGAGTCTGTCTTTATTTTTGTTTGTGGATTAAAGTGACCATGTTTGCTGGCTATTTTTTGTGCTTTTGTTCACAATTATGGTCGGGTTTGGGCTGTGATTACTGGATAATTGAGGTAAGGAATGAGCGCAGTATTTCATGATTTGATTGAAACCTTGCTATCTGAGAGGGAGCATTTCAGCCGGATCTGGTTTGCAAATGATCAGCTGGAACCGCCGAAATTCAGCTATCAGGTCAATTTCCCCCGCCTGGAGCTGGTCATCAGTGGCGAGTATGCCAATAAGATCGAAGACCCTGAGCAGGGAATTACGGATGTAAAAATCTTATCCGGTGACGCTCTTTACGTGCCGCCTAACTGCTGGAATAAGCCGGACTGGGATGCAGACTGTTCTGTGTTGAGCCTTCTTTTTGGGCGGCGTCAGTTAGGTTTCAGTCTGGTCAGCAAAACCAAAGGCGAGAAAGGCTTTTTTGATGTGCAGAAGCACAGTATTCAGACCCGGACCGGACATGCCATCGACCACATACTGAATGCGCTGAATGCTCTGGCAAGAGAGAAACGGAAAAGCCCCATGGACGAACATCTGCTGCTGGCACTACTTAGCTACAGTCAGTCGATGATTTCTGATCCTGCGCACTCGGCGAAAAAGCGCAGCGAAGATCTGTATCAGGGGATCTGCATTTACATTCAGGAAAACTTTCACCGCAATATTACCCGGGGAAGCATTGCTGAGCGTTTTAATATCTCGCCAAATCACCTGTCGAGAATGTTCCGCCAGCAGGGACATATGACGCTGGCTGATTATATTACTTTTGTACGCATAGACAGGGCGAAGTTTATGTTAAAGCGGTATCCGTTCCGGTTACATGAGGTTGCGACCCGTTGCGGATACCAGGATGTGAACTACTTTTTCCGGGTGTTTAAGAGTAAAACCGGGCTGACGCCTTCAGAGTACAGAGGCATGGATTAAGTATCTCTGTTAGTCGGTTCGTGACTGCCGCGCTCCATTAAAATATGCGCAATATCCTGAAGCGGGATCTTCAGCGCTTCGTCAATTGCAGATTCACTTACCTTGTCTCCGGCATACTGCATGACCAACTCTTTAAAGGAGTGTGGGTTCGTGCTGGCTTCATCACCCTCAAAGCGGGGTTTGCCTCCTGAGCGGATCATTTCATCCAGCGCCAGCAAAATTATCCGGTAGGCAAGAATTTGCTCTTTAGTTTCATTTGGCATGGTATCTGTCCGTTTTAAACTGTTATAAGTACATACAAAGTATAGTGTTATTGAGGAAAAGATACCTTGACCCGGTGAGCATTTTAGCTGTCACTTGTGCTGTGGCTCATAATATGCAGAAGAATTGCCTTTAACGTTTCCGGTTCTGGTGTGGAAGTCAGCAACTGACAGAACCCTTCATTGAGCAGGGTTCTTGATAACTGGGTAAAGGATTTAATCACCGGCATTTCAGGTGGAGCAGGAATACAAAAGCCGATGATCAGTGAAACCGGCCCGCGTTTGGAGTGCCAGTCTACCGCTTGAGGAAGGCGGACGACGGAAATCAGAGGGTGATCGATTTCTGCCAGCATGACGTGTGGCAGCGCGATTTCGTGACCGATGCCGGTAGAAGAGATCTCTTCTCTTTTCAGCATGGACTGGAAAATCTGATCTGAAGCTTTTCCATCAGCAAGGCTGGCCAGTTGTAGCAGGAGTGCATTTTTATTTAGCTCGGTATTATCCGCCACTTCCAGATAGTTATAACTGACTCCGAAGTCCAGCCTGAATGCCGGGTGCTGGTCAATAATATTGTTGCTGTATTTTGCTGATGAGCTGTGCGAAGTGCTGATAATGTCAAATTCAGCGGCAATAAAATCAGTCAGAACCATACAGGCAAGCTCAGCGTCACTGCCCTCAATCCATAACTGGCACAGGTCTTTATCCTTGCTGCCCAGGCTGAGTACCTTGAGCGTATGACCTGCATTCACCCACTTGCCTTTAGTGATGTTTTTTAAAATAACAACCGAACGAAAATAACCGGAAAGTGCCTTAAGGCGATTGACTTTCCATCCGGCAAATCCGTCTGATCCGATGACAAAGGTAATTCTTCGTTCGATTTTCATTTTTATCGGCTCAGAGTGTCAGGCAGCGGTCCAGTACACTGTCAACATCAATAAGTACTTCCTCAATGGTGACACAGTGAATCTTGTTGCCGGTGAACCTGGCCCTCTGTTCCACTTCAATGTCCGATACGATAAGAACCAGATCAGCATGGGCAATGTCCACAGCACTCAGCTGGTTTTCTATCCCCATGGCGCCCTGGGTCTCCACTTTAATCTGGATGTTTTTCTTCGGTGCTGCTTTTTTTAGCTCATCGGCAGCCATATAGGTGTGTGCAATTCCGGTGGGGCACGCTGTAACGGCAACTATTTTCATTCTGTTTTTTGTCGCTTATTCCATGTAAAGGCATATTCTAAACAGAACCGGCGCCAAACAGAAGTGCTGAACTAACTCTGTTTGCGCTTGGTCTATACTTGATATGTTCAATACTCCAGTCAGTAAAGGAAGAACTCATGAGTAACTATTTTGACAGCATGGCAGCGACCTGGGACCAGAATCCAATGAAGCTCGACCGGGCAAAGGCAACCGCCGAGCAGGTAAAGCACACACTTTTTTACTCAAAGAAAAATCTTATCGATATTGGTGGTGGAACCGGCTTGCTGGCAGTACTGCTTAAAGATGAGTTTGACGAAGTGGTGATAGCCGATATGTCGGAAGAGATGCTGAAAATATCCGGAAAAAAGATACACGATGCCGGGATTAACAATATCCGGACGCTTAAGATCGATGAAGATATCTCAGAAATAAAAGGCAAGTATTCAGCGATAGTGACACTGATGACGCTTCACCATGTTGAGCATCTGGAGGACTTTCTCTCTTCGGTCACCGACCTTCTGGATGAAGACGGCGTGCTGATGATAGCCGATCTGCATAAAGAAGATGGCTCATTTCATGCGCACCATAACGGTTTCGCGGGGCATAATGGCTTTGATACGGATGAGTTAACCAGGCATCTGCACATTCATGGTCTGGAGGTTATCCGGGTAATCGATTTCTATGAAATTGAGCGTACAAATGAATCCGGAGAGGAGGAAAAATACCCGCTTTTCTTTATGGCGGCACGAAAGATATTTCAAGTGTAGGATTAATCAGCATAAAAAGATGACGGATGATGCCAGCAGGAGTAATATTCATCGGCTGTTCATCTTTCAATACCACTAGTGACATGGCTGAATGAGGGCGGCAGGTAGGTATCGATAAGCAGACCGTCCTCGCCATGGATGGCGAGATCGAGCTACATGGATGTATTTATGCGTGTCTGTGTTCGATACCTGCCTGCTGCCCGGGAACCACCGGCCTGGTATTGAAAAGTGAACATGTTGTGAACTTATTCAGATAGCGGAACACGTCATGGAAAAAATCAGATTGACTCAGTACAGCCACGGTGCGGGATGTGGTTGTAAAATTTCTCCTCAGGTATTAGATACCATTCTTCAGACTCAGATTGCTCCATTTTCAGATCCAAACCTGTTGGTAGGCAACGAAAATAAAGATGATGCCGCTGTTTACGATTTGGGTAATGGCACTGCTGTTGTCAGTACTACAGACTTCTTTATGCCGATCGTAGATGACCCTTACGATTTTGGCCGTATCGCAGCAACCAATGCAATCAGTGATATTTACGCCATGGGCGGTAAGCCGGTTATGGCGATTGCCATTCTTGGCTGGCCGGTGAATGTGCTTGCGCCTGAAATTGCGCAGCAGGTTGTGGAAGGTGGCCGTTCTGTTTGTGCGGAAATTGGTATTTCACTGGCTGGTGGACACTCCATTGATGCACCTGAGCCTATTTTTGGTCTGGCGGTTACCGGCGTTGTTGACCCTGAGCGTGTGAAGCAGAATAACCGTGCTGAAAGCGGCTGTCAGCTGTTTATTACTAAGCCTCTGGGTATTGGCGTTCTGACCACTGCCGAGAAAAAATCTAAGCTGGCCGAGTCTCATCAGGGGCTGGCGCGTGACTGGATGTGCAAGCTCAATACGCCGGGAGCGGATTTTGCAGATATTCCGGCGGTTAAAGCGATGACGGATGTCACCGGTTTTGGCTTTATGGGGCACCTGTCGGAAATTTGCGAAGGTAGCGGACTGAAAGCAAAAGTCTGGTTTGAGAAAGTACCGACCCTTCCAGGCGTGACCACTTATATTGAAGAAGGTTGTGTACCGGGCGGCACCCACAGAAACTTTGCCAGCTATGGTCACAAACTTGGCGAGATCACTGAGATGCAAAAAGCCATACTGTGCGATCCGCAGACTTCTGGCGGCCTGCTGTTGGCGGTTTCACCGGATGGCATTGAAGAAGTAAAAACCGCTGCGGCTAAGCACGGTATTGAGCTTGAGGCGATTGGTGAGCTTTCTCCTCAGGATGGCGAAACCCTGATTGAGGTTTGTTAATGTCACGCCCGAATAGTCAGGATTACCGCCGCCTGTTTGCCGGTGATACGCCATTTATGGATACAAGGGCACCGGTTGAGTTTGAAAAGGGTGCCTTTCCTACCTCAGTAAATCTGCCATTGATGACAGATAAAGAGCGCGAACTGGTAGGAACCTGCTACAAGCAAAAGGGGCAGCAGGAAGCGATTAAGCTGGGACATGAACTGGTTCACGGCGATATTAAACAGCAGCGTATCGCAAAGTGGAAAGCCTTTTGCGAGGCGAACCCGAATGGTTACCTCTATTGCTTCCGTGGTGGGATGCGCTCGCAGATCACTCAGCAATGGCTTAAGGAAGCGGGTATTGATTATCCCTTTGTTGTTGGTGGATATAAGGCTCTGCGCCGCTGCTTGATTGATACCATAGAGCAGGTTGCTGAAATGCCGATGACCATTGTTGGCGGTAATACCGGTTGTGGTAAAACGCTGCTGGTTAATGAACTGGAAAACGGTATCGACCTTGAAGGCGCAGCGCATCACAGAGGCTCGTCCTTTGGCCGCTATGTTGAGGCTCAGCGCACGCAAATTAATTTCGAAAGTGATCTGGCTATCCAGATGATTAAAAAGCTGGAAACCGGCTGTGAAAAGTTTGTCTTTGAAGACGAAGGCCGGATTATCGGCAGTGTTTCATTGCCGGTTTGCCTTCACCAGAATATGCAAAAGGCAAAAGTGGCGGTTGTGGATGATCCCTTTGATGTTCGTCTGGCCCGTCTGCTTGATGACTATGTGGTAAAAATGCAGCGCGATTTTGTTGCCTGTTACGGCGAAGAAAAAGGCTGGCAGGAGTTTGAAGCCTACCTTGAGAAAGGTATGTTTAATATCCGCAAAAGACTCGGCTTTGAACGTCATGCTGAAATTCTTGATGCCCAAAAGCAGGCGATTCAGCAGATGAAAGCGACCGGGTCACTTGCCGGGCACGATGGCTGGCTGGTTCCTCTGCTGCAGGAATATTATGATCCAATGTATACCTATCAGCTGAGCAAGAAAGAAGAGCGTATTGTTTTTCGAGGGGAGTATCAGCAGGTGAAAGAGTGGCTTGCCGGACTATGACTTTATAGTTCCTGACTACCCGGAGGGGCGTCATCTCGGAAATAGGCCCTGACTCTCATACACAAATATTAAAGTGGCCAGAGAACGGTTCTCCCCCTTCGATGTTACTTCTTCGAAAATCCGGCCTTTCGAGGCTAAGGGGAGGAGCATTCTTTGGCTCATTAAACTTGTGTATAAGAGTCAGGCTAATAAGGCCTTACAGGCTTAGCTCAGCAGAAATTACATCTACTTTGCTGTCAATGCTTAGCTGAGCCAGATCAGCTGAGCTGCATTTTTCGCATACAGGTACAACAAACAGCTTTGATGCATCTGAGCCGTGTTTTACCAGCACGCCGTGGTGGTGGTCTTCAGTACAGTCCGCGCCTGCGCACTGCTGGTATTCGCTACGGTTAAAATGCTTCCAGTAGCTTAGCCAGTTCTTTCTGGCTGCTTCAGTCAGATACTTGTCTGACACATTCTTCAGAGTGATAGATTCTTCGTTGGTTTGCTTGTTTAAAAACATCTTGTTTCCTTACCTTAAAACTGAGCGCTAGCTCACATAAACTAGTTTTTAAGCGATCTCCGATCAAATTTAAAGCAATTTCTTGAATATTTACTCAATGGAAATGAATTATTAATCTGTTGTTAACAAGTGATTAGTATTAATCTAACGTTTCAGAAGGCGAACTAATGATGGTTTCAGTGAATTAATGTTGTAAATGAAAGGCCTATCTGCGAACAGTCGCAGATAGGCCCATAAAGTAAAGCTGGATAAGGCTTAACGGAAAGTAACGCTGTCTAAAGCGGCATAGGTTTTACTGAACCTGACCGCTTTGTAGCTTTCACCGTCGTTATAGCGCATAACATAATAAAGCGGATCAGCCAGGAACTGGAAAGACATGCTTTTATAGTCAAACCCATCCATCTCAAGCGGAATAAACTGATAGTCCGGGTAGGAGATCAGGTAAACCTTACTTGCCCTGGAAATTGCATAGCCGTAGAACTTCTTATGCCGGTTTTCGGAGACCTGAATATAAGCAATATCGCCCACTTCTTCCGGTACCTTAACCGCATCAAGGCTGACTTTATTGTCACCACGGCGAAGGTTAAAGATATTTCCTGAGCTGTCTTTTACAAAGTAGCCCCAGTCGAACGGCTTCATATTGGTGGTTTTACCCCAAACCTCTTTCAGCGGGAAATTAACCTCTGCCTCATCTGCCAGACGGTTTACCTCTGCTGCCAGTTCAGTATTGGGTTTGGCGGTTTCAGCGGCATAAACTTCTAACCGGTCAGATTTAAGCGCAAACATGTTTTCCGGGAAACGGATTGAGCCCTTGTGACTGATAGGATTAAAGAAGGGGTACAGTGTGACTTCCGGCTTGGTTAAGCGGGATGGATCGTACTGCAGACTCATCCTGGCTTTGCGGATCTGACTCTTATCATAAAGCTTACCGTCAATTTCCACCGGCAGCTTGCCCTGAATATCCAGATTCTTCCAGTAGACAAAAGGCAGAGCTTCTTCAAACTGCTCTTTTTTCAGGCCATCTGTGGAAGTGCCGTAGAAGAAAGTATGGTTAGCACCGTTTTCCTGGTAGACGAAGTCATTTAGCACCGGAGAGTAGAACACATAGTACTTAGTATGGACTGCGGCATATTCATAGATTAGACGCGTGCCTGTCAGCCCGGTAAAGAGGACAAAGACCAGAGGAATACTAATGATATAGGCTCTGCTCTCCAGCCGACGGGTTTTTACGCTCAGGAAGCTGTCGATAATCGGCATTATCAGCCAGATGAGCGCCAGAATGCCTGCAATATCCGCAAACTGATAACGATCCTTAAGCAGCATAAAGGTAATCAGCACGCTTATCAGCATCTTGCTTGACTTACGGCGCCAGTCACTTTCAATAATAACCGCAGCAAAACCCAGATAAATAGCGATGGCCGGTAACTGACCAAACAGCATATCTTTCATTGTGGTATGAATGATATCGGCCGGGTAGTACTGGTAAAAAGCCAGAATCACCAGAGCGGAAAGAATGGCATTCACCACCAGAATCATCAGAACACCGGCTGCAATGTGCTGGAGCACGATTTTATTCAGCGAGACAGGCAGGTGAGTCAGAATACGTACTTTCTTACCGGTTGCTTCAGGAACGTACTGGCAGGATGCCACAAAAATTCCCACTAAAACAAAGCAGTAAAGCAGCCAGCTATAAGGTTTGTCACCAAGGTGTGAGAAGCGGTACCACATCATGGACTCAGGTTCGATATTGGCGTACTGACCGGAAAGATCAAACCAGAAATAAGCTCCGAGAATTGCAGCGGCAGCGCAAAGCGCGTAGGCGTACTTTCTTAATTTAAGCCACTCTTTTATGTAAATTGCACTAAACATCATCAGTATTTACCCACATATCCAAGGAAGCGCTCTTCAAAGCTCATTGGTACTTCTGTTAAACCGGCTGAAATCTCTTTTTCAAGTTCTTCTTTTTCGCAAAATGAGTACATAAGAGGCTTTTGTCTGTGCACTTCTTTTCTGTGAATAAGAGGCGAGTCAGAAAACTCATCAATTTCAGATGATGTGTAGCAGCGGAATGTTTCATTAAAGTGCTGCATACTGCTTTGATAGACGCTTGTTGTCCTGTCCACAATGGCAATCTGATCTACCAGATTTTCCAGATCACTCATAACGTGGGTTGTGATCAGCACCGTTTTATCTGTACCGTGCAGATAGTCTCCCAGATAGTCCACAAACAGACGTCGGTAACCGGCGTCCAGACCCATGGAATAGTCATCCAGAATCAGCAGATCGGCATCCTGAGCCAGCAAAAGTCCGAGCACAACCTGAGACTTCTGACCAAAGGAAAGCGAAGAGAGTGGCTGCTGCATGCTGATATCCATCAGGTCTATCAGCTCCTGAAAGTATTTTTTCTGCCACTTTGGATAGAAGGAAGAGAAGAAGAGTTCAACCTGCTCTATGCTCATGGAGTCGTAGCTGATAAAGCCCTCATAAAGCAGGGCAATACGTGCCCGGGTTTCAGGAGAAAGGTAGTTAGCCGGCTCTCCGAAGATAAGGCATTCGCCTTTTTGCGGTTTCAGGTAACCCATCAGAAGGTTGATAAGAGTCGATTTACCAACGCCGTTCTTACCCAGCAGGCCGAAAATGGTACCGGGTTCAATGTTAAGATCCAATCCTTCGTATATCTTCTTTGGCCCGTAACTGTGGTGCAGGTTTGAGATAGATATAACGGCATCTTTATTAATCCCGCTCATGCTTACTCCGAGATGTCTTTGCCGTTGACATACACCTGATGTCCTTCGCCGCCGTTAAGCACTACGGTGAAATTGCTGGCTGGCTTTTCGAAGTACACTTCACCAAACTCATCCATTTTGGTACGCATAATCACAGTGTCGTTTTGTTCAATGCGGAACTCAACACCTTCGGCACTGGCACCGTCACTAAAGCCGCCTTCACAGGTAATATAGCCGTTGCCTTCGTCGTAGCAGGCCATCAGTGCCGTGTGAGCCTGAGCTTTGCTTACCGAAATGGATGCGATAAAAGCAGTAAAAAAAGTTTATATTTCATAGCGTTCCATAAAATGCAATGGATAAAAATATAGCTGGCATAATGCCAGCTATTAAACTCATTTTTCCGTGAGGGGAAAATCAGCCGGGATTACAGGTCTTGTGCTTCAATCCAAAGTACAGCGTCCTGAGATAGCTCTTTGCCTTTGTACTCAGTGTCAGGACCAGAACCCAGACATGCAAAGCCCCACTTGCCAGCAGTAGGAACACCAAATGTGAACATACCGTTGTCGTCTGTGATAGCTACGATTGCTGAAGCAGGAGTCGCACGTTTTGTGTCTTTGCCAAACGCGTTGTTTTTAGTATCGATATCTGCGTTGATAAACTCGATTTCACACTCTGCACCAGAAACTGGCTTACCTTCAGCCAGAAGCTGGCCTGTGAAAGTGCTGCCTGCAAATACCTGATATGGCTTGTTCTTAGGAACGATTTCTGTTTTCAGGCCCAGTGGCGTTTCCCAACCCGTTGGCATAGCGCCTTTGTTGATGTAACGCTTAGTGATCTGCTGAATGTAGATATCTTCACCAGCTTCGTAGTAAGGAGCCGGAACCAGACCAAAGATGTAGTCGCCGTTACGTTTGATTTTGTAATCAATCTGGTAAGCGTCTGCTTTGTTGTCGTGACCAGACCAGGTGATCTTCTTAAGGTCTTTAAGAAGGTCAGTCTTCTTGTCCTTGAACATTACAAAGAACTCTTCAGGCTGACCCATAGCCATAGTGTGGCCGTTTTCCATCGGGTGACCGAAAACAAGCTTCATGTCGATTGTTGTTGGCTTTTCAAGCTGAGATGTTGGTGTGTACATCAGCTGAAAGTGAGCCTGAGACGCTGCAGAAAGAGTTAGCGCTGCTGTACCCGCAAGAAGTGCGATTTTATTCATCTTTGTTATTTCCCTAAAATTTAAAAGTAGGAGTAAATTAGTAAAAATTATTCAACGATATCCGAACCCGGGATCTCGATAGAGTGGCCAGGGCCGGCATTAAAAACAACTTTGTAATCACTTGATGGCTTATTAAATTCAAACTCACCATCTTCGTTAATTTCACTCTTAATAAGCTCATTACCTGACGCATCCAGCACCAGCATTTCTACTCCGGCGGCTGATGAACCATCAGAAAAGCCACCTTCACACAGCACCGTACCGTCACCATTGTCATAGCATGAGCAAAGTGGGGTGTGAGCCAGTGCCTGTCCGCTGAAGAATGCTGAGATTAGCATAGGTACGACAAGTTTTTTCATTGTAATTCCTTATTAATTCGCTGTTTTTGCATTTTTGTATCTATCCAAAGCAAACAATGCGTAATTAACAAGGAAGTCACTAGCTGCTAGATACGATTGTAGCTAAGTTTAAACTGGTGAAAAGATAGATTCATTTCTATTTAGAGGTAAATTTTGCCCGATGTCAATAGGAATGATTATCAATAACTTGAGGCCATTTTATAGAATCAATCAGATAATGGGAGTTATAATAATTCCCATTTACACCGTATTTGATCTATGTCAATCTAATGAAAATCGTTATCATTAGCGACTATTTTCTCGTTTTATATCGGGATAGAATGGCTATTAATTCTCATTTGAGTTTGTAAGTGGCTGAAAATGCAATTATCTGAATTGAAAATGCAATTATCTGAATTAAAGCCTGGTGACAAGGGAGTCATCATTGCTCATCACGCGCAAGGCGCGGTAAGGCAACGCCTGTTAGACCTGGGACTAATGCCGGAAGTTGAAATCGAACTGGTTCGTTATGCGCCCCTTGGTGATCCTTTAGAGATAAGAGTTGGTCTGACCAATGTTGTAATAAGAGCCACAGAAGCTCGCACCGTAATAGTAAATGCTAAGCGTTAGCAGTCTGGCTCAGGACAAACAAAATGAACAGAAAAAAAATACTGCTTGCCGGTCAGCAAAACGCCGGTAAATCTACCATCTTCAATATGCTGACCGGGGCAAGGCAGCATGTAGCAAACTATCCGGGTGTGACGGTCGATAAGAAAACCGGCTACTTTTCTAATGAAAATGGTTCCTACCAGTTAGTAGACCTGCCCGGAACCTACAGCTTAACCAGTTATTCTTTAGAAGAGCGTGTTGCCCGCAGAGCGCTCAGAGAAGAAAACGCCGATGTCGTGTTGAATGTAATGGATGCCGCGAATATCAGCCGCTCATTGCACCTGACGCTCCAGTTAATGGAAATGGAGCTGCCTGTAGTCATTGCACTCAATATGATGGACGTTGCTAAGTCAGAAGGGATCAGCATAGATTCACAGAAACTGGCAACTGAGTTAAGAGTGCCTGTTGTTGAGTGTATTGGCCGCCTTGGTAAGGGGGTGAGTGAAATTTCATCGGCAATCACAGATGTGGAAAACAGCCGTTTTAAAATTGCTTATCCGCAACTGGAAAGTTCAATTGCTGAGTTAACCGCGAATCTTGAAAAACTGCAGATAGAAAATGCGCCGGTATTGCGCTGGCTTTCAGTTCGGCTGCTTGAAAACGATCAGGAAGCGAATAAATGGCTAAGTCATGCCATCAGTGCTCAAAGTTTTGCTGAGATCCAGGAATCTGTACGGTATCAGCAGGCCAAACTGGAAACGACGCTTTCTGTCGGTATTAACGATTATATTGTGGCACAAAGGCAGCAGGTGGTTTCCCGCGTACTTTCAGCTTGTGTTGATATTGCTGAAAGAGACAGTAACCGTAAGACCCTTAGCCAGAAGATTGACAGCCTGGTTCTGAGTCGTCTGGGCGCGCCGTTTTTCCTCATCGCGACGGTTTTTGTTATCTACCAGAGCTCAATTGTTTACGGTTATGAGCTGACCAATTACTGGTGGCCATATCTGGCTTCTTTCAGGGAGTTAGTGGCCGGATTACTGCCTGATGCCGGTTTCTTATATGATCCTTATGTCCGCTCGCTTGGCCTCTGGGTTGTGGATTCTGCCAATACTTTGCTTAACTATATTCCAATCTTCCTTATCCTGTTTGCTCTGATTGCCATTCTGGAAGATTCCGGCTATATGGCCAGAATCGCGTTTATTTCAGACCGGGCTCTGAGCAAATTTGGTTTGCACGGACAAAGTACACTGCCGATGATTCTGGCTGGTGTGTTTGCCGGTGGCTGCGCAGTACCCGGCGTGATGGCAACGAAAGGGATTCCTGATAACAGAGCAAGACTGGCGACAATTCTGACGGTTCCTTTTATGAACTGCCTGGCAAAAGTACCTCTGTATACCCTGCTGCTGGGAATTTTCTTTGTTGAAGATAAGGCTTTGATGACCTTTTATATTTCAACAATCTCAATTATTGCTGCTTTACTGGTTGCCAAGCTTTTAACTAAAACCGTTTTACGCCGTACAGAAACAGCACCGTTTGTTATGGAACTGCCACGCTACAACCTGCCGACAGCGCGAAGTGTTGTGACCCGTTCACTGGAGCGTACCTGGATGTATGTCCGTAAAGTGGGCACCATAGTTCTTGCTGTCTCGACGGTTATTTTTGTTCTGCTGCAATTTCCGGGTGTACCACAGGATGAAAAACTGCAGTTCCAGGCTCAGGCTCAGCAGGCGGTGGCTAAGTTTGAAAAGAGCATTGCTAAGACAGAATATGCCGGAAAGTTCGATGAAAATTCGCTTCCGGGGCTGGTTAACTTCTACACCGATTACAAACGTGCAAAACTGAATGCATCGGGCGCTGAAGCATCGAAAAAGGTAAATACCACCTTTGCTGATATTAATGCTGAGTACTTTACGTTTGTTAAGCCGCCTAAGGGCAACAAATCGGCTAAAACGGTAAGCAAGGCCCTGAGAAAGCTGGTTTCGGAACGTAAGAAGATCCGCCGCGAAATGAAAGAGCGTCGGCTGGAGGCTTCGCTATTGGGCAGCTTTGGTCGCGCTATTGAACCTGTGACCCAATTCGCCGGATTCGACTGGAAGATCAACGTTGCTCTGTTCTCATCTTTTGCGGCCCGCGAAAGCAGTGTGGCCACCCTTGGTGTTCTGTTCCAGCAGGACGAAGACAGCAACAAGAAGCTTGAAGAGCGCATGGGTGAGTCAACTGAGCTAAGCAGTCATGGTGAAGTGACCGCGGTTGCACTGATTCTGTTCTTTATTCTGTATCCGCCATGCCTGGCTACAGTGATGATGATTAAAGTTCAGACCGGCGCATATAAGTGGATGCTGTTGTCCATCTTCTTACCGACTCTGATTGGCTTTACCGTTTCAACGGCTATTTACTCAGTGGGAACGGCATTTAATCTGTCCGGTATTGCGGCTATGTCGATTGCTTACTTTACCGGCTTAGGCATGCTGTTGATCCTTGGCTTTAAGGACAGTATCAAGCGGGCTGCTATGCCAGAAGAAATCCCGATTAAAAATATCCGATAGGAGCAGAGAGATGTACGAACAATCAATAGATATCTGGGACATTATTATCACTCTGGCCGTTGTTTTCGCCGCTGCTGTTTACGTCTATCGTAAGTTGTTCAGAAAGAAAAGTGGCTGCGCCAGTGGCTCGTGTGACTCCTGCCCCAGCGCAAAAAAATAGCCGGTACTGAATTAAAAACGCCTTAGATGAATTAATCTAATGCGTTTTTTTTTTATAAAGAAGTAAATTGCATGAGCTGGGCATATAACTCAAGACTTGATCACAACTCTGTAACCTTACGACATAAAATTAAATATTCGCGAATAAAATGGATTGATAATGTGACATCGATTCCATATAATCCTTCTCCGGCACTGTAAGGAACAGTGTTTATGAACAATAATTAGAATAACGCTTAGTTTAACTGAGCTAATCACGTAAGTGACATGTCTTATGCCGTCAATCGGCGGCTTTTTTTTAGATATGCCTGATGTGAAAGTGTTTAGCCGGTAAAAACAGACCAACCAGGAGGGTAAAATGGAACGACATCAGATCAAAGAAGCACTGGATAAAATTGCCTACATGACTCCGTACGATCCCAGGAAATCAATTGTGACCAGCGCACGCCCAAACGATATCCGCATTACCTATACAGGCGAAAAAGGGCTGGAGCGCGACTTTCGCTATTCTGATGGCGAACTTTTGGTCTGGTCTGCAGGTGTACAGGTGTGGGTACCTGCAGACTCTGTCTAAGTTATTTCATAAACAACCACAGAATCAGTTTTTGCAGCACTCTGCCGTATGGAGGGTGCAGTAACTTGCCGGTATCAAACCTGCCTTTCTGTAACACTGTCTTTGCGTGGCTAAAGGTTCTGAACCCTTCTACACCGTGATAATGTCCCATTCCTGACGGGCCGATGCCACCAAAGGGAGCATCATTGGCTGCCACATGAACAAGTGTTTCATTGATGCACACTCCACCGGAATGAGTCTGGCTTAAAACGGCTTTTCTTACCTCGGAATTATTGCTCATCAGATAAAGCGCAAGCGGCCTGGCGTTACCCTTTATATAGTTAATCGGATCTTCAAGGTGTGTGTAGGGGATAACGGGTAGTATCGGGCCAAAGATCTCTTCTTTCATCAGGGCCATATTTTCGGTGACATCGACAATAATCTGAGTCGGCCACTTTTTATTATCCGGATGAACATGAATATCAGACTCCGCCGGAGAAATACTATCGGCGCTGTAGATCTTAGCTCCCTGATAGACGGCATCGACCAGCAGTGAATGTAGCCGTTTTGCCTGTTTTTCATTGATGATTTCACTGTAATCGGCGTCGTTGTCGAAATCCGGATACATAGCGCGGAATTTATTGCAGTAGGCGAGTATAAATTCAACCAGCTTGTCTTCGGGGCAGAACACATAGTCCGGAGCAACGCATATCTGGCCTGCATTCAGGCACTTGCCGTAAATCACTCTTTCTGCGGCCAGTTCAACAGGAAAGTCATCTGCGATGATAACCGGGGATTTGCCGCCCAGTTCCAGCGTGAGCGGAGTCAGGTGTTTAGAGGATGATTTTATGACTTCTCTGCCAATGGATGCTGAACCGGTAAATAACAGGTGATCAAAAGGCAGTTCAGTAAATCTTGCTGATATCTCTTCTTTTCCTTCTACTACCGCAACTTCCGCTTCTTCGAAACAGGAAGCGAGCAACTCACGAATGACTTCGTTGGTTCGCGGAGTAAACTCAGATAGCTTGAGCATGGCTCTGTTACCAGCCGCTATTGCTGTGACTAAAGGTGTCAGTGATAGCACTACAGGGAAATTCCATGGTGAGATAATCCCGCAAACGCCTTTAGGCTGGTATTCAACTCTCAGCCTGGCTGGTGCCAGCAGCAGGCCAGCCGAGCGTTTGTCCGGCTTCATCCATGCTTTGAGTTTGCGCTTAGTGTACCTGATATGCGAGATAACCGGCAGAATATCGGCAATTAAAGTGTCGTATTCGGCCCGGTGCCCGTAATCTTCACTGATGGCTTGTGTCAGGTTTTTCTGGTTTTCTAACAGGCTTTTTTTTAGTTTCTGCAGAGATTCGATGCGCGTTTTTCTATCAGGGTAGGGAGAAGCGTTAAACTCCTCTTTCTGGCGACAAAAAATCCGCTCCATTCTGTAGATGCTGTCGGCAATTGTTTCTGACATCGCTACTGACTCTCTGCTCAAGCTATACCTCTGATAATTTTGGACTGTATAACCCAATATAGCGATATAACCCGTGGTTTAAAGCCGATCATTATCACATTTTTAGGGGTTTTGTTCATAAAGTTCATAGTGTCTATTTAAATTCGCAGGTTATAGAGTTAAGTCAAAATAATAACTGTGGAGAAGCATACTCTATGTAGCCAGAGAGACTGAGTGTTTAGTCAATTACAATATTACTCCGGCTTGGGGAAGCCCCCTGAACGGATACCTGGTTTGTGCAAAGCCCCTTTGCTTGCGAAACGCAAGCTTTATCACATTTAATTTGTATTAACCTTGTATTTAATCAGGCTGTAGAGTAAAGCTATTCTGGACTCTCTTATTCCAACAATTTAACTTAAGGTTGTACCATGTTTAAGATTCCTGTTCTTATCGTTGAAGATATAAAAGAGATGTCCAGTCTGCTCTCTGAGCATATCTCCACTCTTTATCCTTACCATGTTGTGGGAATCGCCCCTACGCTCGCCGATGCACGTATGATGATCAACCATCTTAAGCCGTCATTGATTTTGCTGGATAACTATTTGCCGGACGGAACCGGTTTAAGCCTGCTTAAGAGTTTAAGAGCAAAAGATAACCCGGTGGACGTTATTTTTGTAACGGCAGCAAATGATACTGAAACCACGGTTACTGCGATTCGTTACGGCGCCTTTGATTACCTGTTAAAGCCGTTTTCTCTGGATCAGGTAAGCGACTCGCTTTCCCGTTATTTTGAGTTCAACCGAAGTGTGTTTATCGAAAAAGATGAGAATATTAACCAGTCGTTTGTAAAGCGAATCTACAATACGCACCTTAACTCCGACAGCATGACCAGCCATCCTAAGGGCATTGATTCGATTACGCTGCAAAAAGTGCTTGCCGCATTTGGGGAAGGCGAATCTTATACGGCAGATATGATCAGTAAGAAGACAGAAATAAGCCGCACAACCGCTCGCCGTTATCTGGAATACGCAACGAACATTGGTCAGCTAAATGCGGATATTGAGCACGGTAAAGTTGGCCGGCCTCAGCGCTCTTTCCGCCTGGCGATGTCTAAACACCCGGTATAAAGCGAATTTTTCTGCGTCATCCCGGAAATAGCGAAGCTATTATCCGGGATCTACTTTCCTGACCCTTATACAAAGGTTTAAGGAGCCAAAGAATGCTCCTCCCCTTAACCTCGAAAGGCGGAATTTTCGAAGAAGTAGCATCGAAGGGGAGGCTGGGAGGGGTTGCTTCTCATGAGCTTAAGTTTTGGTGGCTTAACCATGCATGGCATAACCAACCCCCTCTAACTCCCCCTTCTATTAGCTTTATCAACCAATTATGCTCTATTACTCAAGGGGGAGCACCGTTCTTTGGCCATTTTAATATTTGTGTATAAGAGTCTGCCTTATACAACGCGCCTTAATAAGATCCCCATTTTCATGGGAATGACGACTGAAGTAAGGAACTACAGAGAAATATCACCCTGCAGAATCTTCTTAGCTGTTCTGATCAAAGAAACAGAAGAAACCTTATCACCCTCTCTTGCCACCTTAAGGTCAATAAAGCCTGACGGGTGCTCAATACAGCAATCCACAAGATCGGAATCCAGCTTAAGCAGCTCTGAACTTACAGTGCCTTCCTGACAAATTGACATTGTCAGAGCAATACTACCGGTTACCGCGATTGCCTTGTGACATTTAGCCGGAACATAGTAACGGGCGCTGATAGTGCCTCTATCCGTAGCAGGTTTTGCAACAAGAATTGGTTTCGGGATTACCTTGTCTGAAACATCACCCAGTCCCATCATTTCACCAGCCTGACGGCGAAGTGACTCAAGCTTTTGCGTGAATTCTGTATCAGCATCCAGTTCAGCCGGTTTTTCATAACCGGTTTTGCCAAATTGTGCCGCATCAACAATCATTACCGGGATAGCTGCGTCCACACAGCTGATATTGTAGTCTCCAACCTGATCCTGAACATTGCCGGTAGGGAACAGCTTACCTGTTTTTGCGCCTTCAACATCAAGGAAGGTCAGCTCGATTGGAGCGCCCGGGCTGTTTACACCACTGATGTAAGTATCACCGGCATAGTTAACCTTGCCATCTGGTGTTTCTACATTAGCGTAGATAATCTTATTGGTGTTTACATTGCGAATCTTGATTTGGGTCTTGTCCCCAGCCGCTTCAACCAGGCCTTTTTCAAGTGCAAACGGACCAACACCGGAAAGGATATTGCCGCAGTTTGGTGAAAAGTCTACGGTCTTGTCTGCAATACCAACCTGAGCAAACAGATAGTCAACATCAATGCCCGGCTCTTCAGATGGGCCAACAATAGCCACTTTACTTGTCAGGCTGTTACCGCCACCGATACCTTCAATCTGCAGTTCATGGCCAGAGCCCATTGCTTTCATCAGTACTTCTGCCATCGCATCTCTGTCTTCAGGAAGATCCGACGCCAGGAAGTAAGGGCCACGGGATGTACCACCACGCATTAGGGTAACAGGTAGGTTTGATTGGGTCATAGTGTTCTCTCTTCGTTATTAAACGGCTTTGAGCACTATCTTGTTGTATTTGCTTAAGGGGAATTGAGAAGGGAGAAGGTTGTTACTGAAAAAATAAAAAACAGTATGGCCACAATGAACAAAACCTTTTGGGGATTTATCTCTCACGCGAGTGACATCACACCATTTGTCCATCTTATCTTTTTGCTCACACATATAATGGAGTAATTACTCTAATTATTTTTCTATTCCAGATAAGAGGCAAAAAAATGGATACCCCTACACCGACAAAAAAGGCGGCTTTCAAGGTGCTCGAAATCAAAGAGAGCGTCTTTGAAAACAATGAACGCCAGGCAGATCTGCTACGTGAAGAGTTAAAGGAGAAAAAGCTGTTTCTGCTGAATCTGATGTCTTCGCCCGGATCAGGTAAAACCACAACCCTGGTGAATACGTTAAACCGAATTAAAGATGAGATGAGAGTCGGGGTGATGGAAGCCGATATCGATTCTGATGTTGATGCCCATACCATAGCAAAGCAGGGAGTTAAGGTTATCCAACTGCACACCGGCGGTATGTGTCATTTGGATGCGGATATGACCCGCCAGGGGCTGGAGGGTTTAGAGGCCGATGAACTGGATCTGGCGGTTCTGGAAAACGTAGGCAACCTGGTTTGCCCGGCGGAATTTGATACCGGCGCGGTGAAAAACGCCATGATTTTAAGTGTTCCTGAAGGTGATGATAAGCCGCTTAAATACCCGTTAATGTTTTCTATCTGTGATGTGCTGCTGATTAACAAAATCGATGTGGCCGAGCACTTTGACTTTGATCTGCAGGCCGTAACTGAACGGGTTAAAAAACTCAACCCCGCTATCAAGGTAATTCCTATTTCAGCAAGAACCGGTGAAGGCGTGGAAGAGTGGGCAGACTGGCTGCGTGAGCAGGTAACAAACTGGCAGAAAAACTAAAAGAGCAGACAGATGGAAGCAGTTGTGATTAAAGAAAAAGTAATGGCTTATGCCCATAAGATAAGCATGGTTAAGCCGGGGTCATCAAGGGGACTTACGCCGGATGATCCTGAATATAAGGTCCTGGAGCCTATTTTGACCGAAGAGATGGCTGAGGTCGGTCTGTGTCTTGAAATGCATGATAATCCGCTAAGCGCAGAAGAGGTTGCTGCTAAGTGCGGCAAGCCGGCAGAGCAGGTTGAAAAGCTGTTGTGGCAACTGGCTGTGGTGGGAGGAGCATTTGTTAACAGGATCAATGGAGTGGACAGATACTGGCACGATATCTGGGTACCGGGCCATATGGAGATGATTGTTAACAATAAAGAACTTATCGAAAAGTATCCGCAGTTGGGGGAAGCTTTCGATGCTTTCGGAAAAAAGCGTGGCCCTATGGCGGCAGGAAATATACCGGTAGGTAACGGACCGATGCGGGTGATTCCTATTGAGAGCGCCATTGACGGAGATACCCGCAGCGCATCGTTTGAGGAGGTATCCGGATATCTGGAAGCAAACACGGTTTTCTCTTTGTCAGACTGTGCGTGCAGGACTTCCCGCGAGGCGATGGGAGAGGGGTGCGGGCACCTGAAAGAGGATATGTGTATTCAGATGGGGCATGCTGCTGAGTACTATATTCGCACAGGACGTGGCCGAGCGATCAGTCGTGAAGATGCTTATGAAGTGATAAGAAAAGCCGAAGAAAATGGTCTGATGCACCAGATCCCCAATTTTGACGGCAGCGGGAAAACCCATGCTATCTGTAACTGCTGTGGCTGTGGCTGCTTTGCATTAAGACTGGCTACCCAGTGGCAAAACCCGGATATGATCCGCTCAAACTATGTTGTAAAAATCGACAAAGATAAATGTGTCGCTTGTGGTGAGTGTGTGGAGACCTGCCCGACCAACGCGCTAAAGCTAGGGCAAAAGCTCTGTTCACCTCACACATCGAAGGCTCCGGTATGGAAAGAGACGCCGCGCGATACCGAGTGGGGCTCTGAGCGTTTTAATCCGGATTACCGGGTTAACAAACAGGTGAGCATGGATGAAGGTACCGCACCCTGTAAGGCGGGGTGTCCGGCGCATATCGGTATTCAGGGCTATATGAAGCTTGCTGCTCAGGGCAAATACACTGAGGCGTTGAAGCTGATCAAAAAAGAGAATCCGTTCCCGGCGGTTTGCGGCCGGATTTGTCCTAAGAACTGTGAGTCGGCCTGTACACGAGGGGATATTGATGACCCGGTTGCCATCGATGATATTAAAAAGTTTATTGCCCAGCAGGACTTAAATGCCGCTACCCGGTACGTGCCGGAAAAGCGTTACGATTGCCATGACAAAAAGATCGCTGTTGTGGGTAGCGGGCCTGCCGGACTTTCCTGTGCCTATTTTCTCGCTCTTGATGGTTACAACGTCACCGTCTATGAGAAGCAACCTGTGGTGGGGGGAATGTTGACTTTGGGCATTCCTTCTTATCGTCTTGAGAAAGAAGTTATCAATGCGGAAATCGATATCCTCCGTGAACTGGGCGTTCAGTTCTGTACCGGGGTTGAAGTGGGGCGAGATATTAGCATCGCACAGATGCGCGAGCAGGGCTTTAACGCCTTCTATATTGCCATAGGTGCACAGGCAGGCCGGAAACTGGGCCTGGAAGGTGAAGAGGCTGAGGGCGTTTGTACCGGCGTTGATTTCTTACGTGAAGTCAACTTGGGCAATAAAGCCGAGCTAAATGGCAAGGTTGTGGTGATTGGCGGAGGAAACGTGGCTATCGATGTCGCCCGTACCGCTGTGCGCAGCGGGGCTGAAAAAGTCACTCTATTCTGCCTTGAAGGACGCTATCAGATGCCGGCGCACGATGAAGAAGTCGAAGAGGCTCTGGAAGAGGGCATTGATATCTGCAATCGCTGGGGGCCGAAACGCATCTTAACGGATAACGGCAGAGTAACAGGTATTGAACTGCATAAATGTCTGTCAGTGCTTGACGACTCCGGGCGCTTTAATCCGGCCTTTGATACTGAAAACTCAGTTGTTATTGATGCAGAGCATGTGCTTATTTCAGTGGGACAGGCAATGCAGTGGGGTGAGCTGCTCACCGGTAGCCAAGTTGAGCTTAATCCGAACCAGACGGTGAAAGCAAACCAGTTAACTTTCCAGACGGCAGAAGAGGACATTTTTGTTGGCGGCGATGCCATGACAGGCCCCCGCTTTGCCATTGATGCCATTGCTCAGGGTAAAGAGGGGTCAATCTCCATCCATCGCTATGTTCAGAGTGGTCAGAGTCTGGAAATTGGCCGCTTAAAGCGCCAGTACACATCATTCGATAAAGAGAGCATTCAGTTTGGCGGCTTTGATAATACGCCGCGTCAGCGCATTGCCCATGTGAATGGACGTGAGTCGAAAGCCACCTTCCGTGATCTGAGAGGGACCTTTACCGAAGATCAGGTAAAAAAGGAAGCAGAGCGATGTCTGGGCTGCGGTGTCGTAGTGCCGGATGAGTATATGTGCGTCGGTTGTGGCTCCTGTACAACCAAGTGTAAGTTTGGTGCCATTTCTCTGGTGAAAACCTTTGATGCCGAGGGCGATGCCCTTAAAGACGCCAGGAAAAAAATCATTAAACATGCACTGAAACGTAAAGTGAAGATAACGGTGAATAAGCCCATTAAGAAGATTAAGCGGATCTTTGCGATTTCTGAGGAGTAACAATAAACGGGCAGGATTCGTTCTGCCCGTTTCCGGAGGTTAAAAATGCATGAATTAGGTGTTGTGATAGAAGTGGTGAAAAGGGTTGAAAGTATCGCCCGCGAGAATCAGCTGGCTGAGGTTGAAACCATTGTGCTTCAGATTGGCGAGCTTTCTTCAATGATCCCCAAATATGTTAAAGAGTGCTTTCCTGCTGCGGTTGATGGTACAAGGCTGGAGAAGACTAAACTGGAGATAGAGATCATCCCTGCCAATGCAATGTGTAAAGGGTGCAGGGAGGTATTTAATATTTTACAAAGCCGATCGGTCTGCCCTCACTGTGAGAGCAGAGAATGGGGCCTGCTAAGCGGAAAGGAGTTTCTGATTAAAGAAATTGTGGCTTGTTAGGCCGCAGTGGCTTCAGGCTCACTGTTTTTCATTATGTGCTTTTTTAGCTTTTTGCGCAGCTTATTCAGTGACAGATCAAATTGCGACTGGTTGTTATTTGGCACCGTCGCTTTAAATGCTTTCCATTTGGAGTCCTGCCAGCGTTCTACCAGTCCTACCGCTTCTTCTGCATCCCAGTGCAGCATGTAGCGGCTCTGGCCATTGGAATACATGGAGTAGGTTGAGCCGCACTTATCAGTGACAGTATCTTCGATGAGTTCGTAAAAGCAAAATTCGTCCAGTACTTCAACTAAACCAGACTTAAACTCTTGGTATGTAGTCATACCGCATCCCCAAAAATGGCTTATCCGGGCGCAACATACCGCAATTAAACTGGTTTGACAAACGCCTTTTCCCGGGCTTATCGACACCTTGTCCCCCTGAAATTTGGATGAATGCCAGATAAAAAACAGATAAGGTTATCTTATCGAATGCCTGAAATATTTTAAATATCAGGCGGTTAGCGCTGAAAGGCGTTGACTGTAATTTTATGTTAATATACGCGGCGCGAGATTGAGCAATTAGCCAAAAGTCAGCCCGGTACGGGTGATTTTTTACCAATGTTGTGAACATGGTACGAGCTGGCCAATCAAATATTAACCGGAATGGAGTTGGTTTTTTCTATTCGTTAATTCGAATATGTGAATGTCATAATTTATGAGTTTTAAATCAAAAAAATACAGTATTGATTCTACAGACTATCAGGTTGGTCAGGATAACATCAATAAGTGGGGCATGGATGTCCACAACACAGTTTTTACCGCTTCTGCAGGTCTATCGATTCTTTTCATTGTTACTCTGTTAACACTGGCACCAGCAGATGCAAAAGCCGCCATTGACTCTGTTAAGAGTGCGGTGTTGTCAAATTTCGACTTCCTCTTTATGTGGGGAGCAAACCTTTTACTCCTGTTTGCCGTTGTTTTAGCGGTTTCACCACTGGGTAAAATTCGTCTGGGTGGCGATGATGCGACTACCGAATATTCAACCATGTCCTGGATTGCCATGCTGTTTGCAGCAGGTATGGGTATCGGGTTGATTTTCTGGGGTGTTGCAGAACCAACCGCTTTCTTCACTGACTGGTACGGTACGCCTCTAAACGCAGAAGCTTATACGCCTGAAGGCCGTGAAGTGGCGCTAGGTGCAACCGTTTTCCACTGGGGTCTGCATGCCTGGGCTATCTATGGCATGGCTGCGCTATGTCTTGCTTACTTTGTGTATAACAAGGGCCTGCCGCTTTCAATGCGCTCCGTATTCTACCCGCTGTTAGGTGACAGAGTCTGGGGCAAAATCGGTGATGTTATCGATGTAATGACGGTACTGGTTACTCTGTTTGGTCTGGCAACCTCGCTTGGCTTAGGTGGCTCACAGGCTGCCAGCGGCATCAGTCATGTTTTCGGCTTTGAAAACAGCCTTTACCTGCAGCAGTTTATTATTGTACTGATTATGGGGCTGGCCATTCTTTCCGTAATGCGGGGTATGGACGGTGGCGTTAAGCTGCTTAGTAACCTGAATATGATCATTGCTTTCGTATTCCTTGGCTTTATCGCAGTTCTGAACTTCACAACGGTACTTGACTCTCTGGCAACAGCAGTTGTCGGCTATGTGAAAAACATTGTTCCGCTAAGCCAGACTTCTGGTCGTGAAGATACAACATGGCTACACGGCTGGACTGTGTTTTACTGGGCCTGGTGGGTAGCCTATGCGCCGTTCTTCGGTATGTTTGTTGCCCGTATCTCTAAAGGCCGTACCGTTCGCGAGTTCCTTTTCTGCGTATTGATTATTCCGACACTGGTAACCACGGCATGGATGTCTGTTTTTGGTGGCGTTGCCATTGAGCAGATAATTGATAAGGTCGGACTGTTGGGCGCGGATCAGGGCATTACCGATGTATCTCTGAGTCTGTTCTATATGCTGGATGCATACTCAGTCGGCAATATTATCTCTGTTATTGCGGTGGCGCTGATCATTGTTTTCTTTGTTACGACACTGGACTCGGGCTCAATCGTTATCGATAGCATGACGGCGGGTGGTAAGCTGGAAGTACCAATGAAGCAAAAAGTGGTTTGGGCGATTATCTCAGGTGTTATTGCAATGGTTATGCTTTGGATTGGTGGCACTCAGTCGATTCAGGCGCTGCAATCCATCACCATTATTGCCGCACTGCCATTTACGCTTATTCTGCTGCTTGGCTGTGTTAGTCTGCTTAAAGGGCTGTTAACCGAAGTGGAACAGCCAAAAGCTGCGGCTAAATTAGGCAAGCAAAGCTAAATTCAGCTAATGGCGATACTCTGTTGTTATAAGCAGAGTATCGCTTCTTATCTTTTTTACACATCGTATTTCGATTTATCACCAATATCGAAGTGTCTCGGCATACGCCATTTATAAATACTGGTAATCAAAAAGAGCGCGCCAGCGATAGCGGCAAGAACTTTCGCAGCAGTTGTTGCTTCAAATTCCAGGCAGAACCACAGAGCGGCAAGAATTAAAGGTTGCAGCGGTAATCCCGGCACTTTAAAGCAGAAATACTCTTTAAAGCAGAGTCCGCCCAGCGTAATAAATGCGCCACCCATCCCAAACATCGGATAACCCAGTACAAAGCAGAGTAAGCCAACCCAGGTTGCAAACTGGAGCAGCAGGCGGAAGGGTTTCATATAGATGTGCAGGGAAGAGGCGCACATTGCAGCGCAGACAAACACAAGATTTTCCATAGGATAATCCAGGCCCCACGGCAGTAGCGTAATAACCGGAAAAGCGAAGGTGAAACCGAGTCTGTATATGATAACTGTCAGGTGATCCAGTTTATCCATTGGTGATTTAATATGCGGGTCAGCCATCTGTCTTTGTCCCTAAAAATATAAGCAGAAGCAGATTGTTAGGGTGATTTGAGTTTTAGTTTTTGATTTCTGACAAGAAAGAGAAAAATAGACGAATTTTGTTTAACAGGCGGCCTTTATGTATTTCGCTTTGTCCGGTTTATATCTGTGATGACATCAGAGAAAGGAGAGTTTGATGTTTTTTCGGGTATGGTATCTTGTATAAGGTATCACAAAAAAATTGATAATATCAGTCTTGCCACAAATAAATCACAGCCTATAATGCTGAAAACCGGAGCGTCTGCCAACGCTCCGGTTTTTTTGTGTCCGAAGAAAAGTAAGGCTTCTGCCAAAGCTTTACCAACAACACTGTACATGGACCATAATCTATGTGACGGACACACAGTTAATGAATCAAGGAATTGCACAATGCGTATCGAACATGAACTTAAGCTCGGATTTAAAGATGTACTGTTTCGCCCGAAACGTTCAACACTGAAAAGCCGCTCTCAAGTAAATTTAACCCGCGAGTTTACATTCAAGCACAGTGGTCGTCAATGGTCTGGTGTACCGGTAATTGCCGCCAATATGGATTCAGTCGCCACTTTCGAAATGGCAGAGGCCCTTGCCCGTCATAATGTGATGACAGCGGTACACAAACACTACTCAGTTGATGACTGGAAAGCCTTTGTAAAAAATGCAGATGACATTACGCTGAACAATATCATGGTTTCCACCGGAACTTCAGATGAAGAATTCCAGAAAACCCAGGAGATCATGGCGCTTTCTGATGACCTGCTGTTTATCTGTGTTGATATTGCCAACGGCTACTCAGAGCATCTGGTGGATTATGTCACCAAGGTGCGCGAAGCCTTTCCGGACAAAGTGATTTCAGCAGGTAATGTAGTGACAGGCGATATGGTTGAAGAGCTGATTATCGCAGGTGCCGACATCGTAAAAGTGGGCATTGGCCCGGGTTCCGTTTGCACAACCCGTGTAAAAACAGGCGTTGGTTATCCTCAGTTATCCGCCATAATTGAGTGCGCAGACGCAGCTCATGGCCTTGGTGGCCGTATCATTGGCGATGGCGGCTGTACCTGTGCCGGTGACGTGTCAAAAGCCTTCGGCGGCGGCGCTGATTTCGTAATGCTGGGCGGCATGCTGGCCGGCCACGAAGAGTCAGGCGGTGAAGTGGTTGAAGTAAACGACGGAAAGTTTATGAAGTTCTACGGCATGAGCTCCCAGTCAGCTATGGACAAGCATTCCGGCGGTGTAGCTGGCTACCGCGCAGCTGAAGGAAAAACCGTACTTATCCCATACCGCGGAAGTGTGCACAACACCATTTCAGACATCCTCGGCGGGGTGCGTTCAACCTGTACATATGTTGGTGCTTCAAGGCTTAAGGAGCTGACTAAAAGAACGACTTTTATTCGGGTGCAGGAGCAGGAAAATAATGTTTTTGGGAAGGAGTAGAACTCCAAATATCGCATAAACCTGAATGATTGAGAGCCGCTTTTAGCGGCTCTTGTTGTATACGCATAAATTATGGCTATTAGCATCACGTTTTGATGTATCAGCTAAATAAAATTGCTGAAAGCGGAAGTAATATTTTTTACCATTATTGAAAATAATTTCCACCATTGCTATAAAAGGCGACAAGGTTGATCGAATCGTAATTATGGCTGTTGAATGAAGAGTTGTTTAACTCACTTTCCCAAAAAGCCTTCTCAGGAGAGCTATAACCGAGGTAACCTCAATGGAAAAAGAGTATTTGCAAATAGATTTATCCAGAGAAGAAAAGGAAGCAATCCTGAACTTGGCTGGCTTTACTATTCTTGATAAGAACACTAAGTTAGATCTTGAAAATAAAAGGAAAAAGTGGATTCGCTTCCAAAAATATGATTTATCTCATGTTATCGGAGAACTGTCTTACCATTTTAATAGAGCCAGTAGCGATAGACTGTTTTATTTTTTAGATGAGCTAATCGGGCATCTGGAATTTTACGAGAAAAGTGTATAACGCCTTGTTCCCACGGTCCCCGTGGGAATACATACCTGACTTAAAGCAATCCACTTTACCTACTGCATTTCATTCCACCCAAGGTATGCATTACCACGCTGGAGCATGGTAACGAGCACAAACGCAACTACGCCGTCGTTTCTATTCTGATCTCAGAACAGACTTTACTTTATACATAAGCACCAGAGAAGCGAGTGCAAGAGTTACCGCGTTTGCGATGATCATCGGACGGTCACTAACCGTCAGGCCGTATCCGAGCCAGTTTGCTACACCAAGTACAAAAATCACATACATACTTAACGAAATGCCCTGGATGATTGCCGTCCCTTAGAACTAACGCTCTTATTCATTACAAGTAAAAAATGAAAAACATGGGTGACGATAGAAACCTGGCAATAAATTCGTCAACTTAATCAAGGTATAAACTTTCACTATATTAGTTAGCAAGTTACATTTGGAATGCATTATTTTCTATTTTAGATGCTTATATTAATAGGTTGCAGGAACTCAAACGTGTTTATATATAAAAATACTTACTTATTATGTGGGCAAATTTTTAGAGTTAATTATGTTTTTGCGTTAATAGCTTAATATTACTTGTTGTCTTATTGTTATCGGAACTCTGATACTGCGGCCTGCTAAGAAAGTCCCATACCACCCGTATTTTATGGAAAACTCTCCTGCTTTCGGCCCTGGCAGAAGAGTAGTGGAGTGATGGAAATGTTCACAAGATAACAAGGCACAGCGTAGGGAGGAACTAACGGATAATTTAAGTTAATAATATTAATTATCAACGCAAACGTTTATATTTTGTTGCCAGAAACTTTTTTGTACTATGTTCATATGACAAATTTCCCGCAAGCAAACGTATAACCTAGACTTAAAGCTCAAAATTAATTCTAAATTCTTTAATCCTTCATAAAATACTTGTAGAGTTGGTGCATTCACTATTTAGGTGAATCGTGAGTAATGAAATGGATTACATAAGATGAATATGCCCCAAAAAAAATTAATCTGCCTTGCAGTGGTTGCTGGCCTGGTTGGCTGTCAGTACGGTGAAAGTACTTCAACAGCACCAGAAGCAACGTATTCTCCGGTTGCGCAGGAAGGAAAAACCCTAATCACATCTGCAGACGTGATTACAAAAGGTAAAGAAACTACGCAAGATACGGTAACTGTCACTCTGGGCGCGACGTCAGATTTACACGGACGCCTGTTTGGTTACGACTATGCAATGGACCGAGAAGATAACGACGCAGGTGTTACCCGTGTTGCAACACTTCTGAAAGAAGTCCGTGCAGAAAACCCGAATATTATCATGATCGATATCGGTGATACGGTTCAGGGTAACTCAGCTCAGCTGTTTAATGACCAGCCAACTCACCCGGTTGTTTCTGCTCTTAACTCTCTTGACTATGACGTATGGGTTCCGGGTAACCACGAATTCAACTTTGAGCGTAGCTTTATTGACCGTAACCTTGCTGCATTTGATGGCTCAGTGGTATCGAGCAACATTAAGTGGGAAAGCAACGATCTGAACTACATCCGCGCGTTCCAGATGTTTAATGTTGAAGGCGTTAAAGTAGCCGTAGTTGGCCTGACTCCTTCCAACGTACCAAACTGGGAAGCATCGGCTCCAAACCACTTTGCTGGTCTGAAGTTTGAAAACGAGCTGAGCGCAACTCAGGAAGCGGTGGACAAACTGGTTGCAGAGTATCAGCCGGACGTGATTGTTGGTGCACTGCATATCGAGCGTGAGAACCCGGCTGGCGCTGGCGTGTATCAAATCGCTTCTGCAATGGCGGATAAATTCGACGTTATCTTTGCAGGTCACGAACACGCAACTTATATCGAAAATATCGCGAAGGACTCTTACACAAGTGCCGGCTTTAAAGGCACAGATATCTCTGCTGAAGGCAAAAGCCGCGCAGAAGATAAAGGCCTTGCAGGTGTCTACGATGAAAGTAACCGAAACACTAAGGTTAAGATCATCGAACCTGGTAAATGGGGTGCTGCACTTGCAAAAGCGGAAATTAAGCTGAAGAAAAACAATGGCAAGTGGGAAATGGTTGATACCACCCTTGCTAACCTGAGCACTAAGAAAGTAAAAGAAGACGTCGCTCTTCAGGACGAGTTCCGTTATGTGGATACTCAGTCTAAAGAAGATGCGCGTACTCCGCTTGGTACAGTAACCAGCAACTTTACCCCAACGGCAACAGGTTTTGCTGATGCGGTAACCGGTGAAGCATTTAACCCTAACACCGGCCGTCTGTACTCAACCATTCATATGGCAAAAGTGGCAGATACTCCGCTAATCGACTTTATTAACCAGATCCAGATCAGTAAGACTGGCGCAGAAGTTTCTGCCGCTTCTCTGTTCTCTGATCAAAGTAACCTGGTTGACGGCGAGCAGTACACTAAGGGTAAATCAACTAACCTGTACAAATACGATAACACCCTTCTTGGTGTGAACATGAAAGGCGCAAAACTGAAAGAGTTCATGGAGTGGTCTTACAGCTACTTTAATGGATACACTGACGGTGACCTGACAGTTTCATTCCGTAAAGGCGCAAAAGCGTATAACTACGATCAGTTTGATGGTGCGATTCAGTATAAAGTTGACCTGGCTAAACCAGCGGGTGAGCGAATTATTATTGAATCTATCTCGGGCAACCCGTTTGATTCTGAAGCAACTTATAAAGTAGCAGTAAACAACTACCGTTACGGTACCCACCTGAAGCGTAAAGGCTGGGCAACGGATGCGGATATTTACTATGAGTCAACGAACGAGCCGGTATACGCAATCCGTGACATGCTGACTGACTATGTTGCAGCGAACAAAGGTATCAACGTAGATAACTTTGACGACAACAAAAACTGGTCATTTGTTCAGGACGCTGCGTTTAAAACAGCACGTACTGACGGCGGTAAAGGTCAGGCTCTGTGGAATAAACTTCAGAATAAAGAAGTTTGTGTACAGATTGACTGGAAAAACGCTAAGTACCCTGGCATCGCGGTTTCTCTGAACCCGAATAACCCGGGCAGTTACTACGCAAACAGCACTAAAGATGATGCAGGTTGTACTGTAAAACCTCAGTAATCCTGTTTATCTGTTAGTTAAATGGTACGCACAGTAAAATGTGCGTACCATTTGTTTTATTAGAAATACATTTATATCGAATTTATGCTCAGAAAATACAATTTCCCCGTTCTTATTGCGCTGATTTCCACCGCGATCTTTTATTTTTCTCCAGGCCTGAGCGAAAGTGTCCGCCCGAAATCGCCTTTAGTTCAGGAGTTTGTGGAAGCCAGAGTGACCAAAATGGAATCTCAGCAGATCGCTCCGGATCCTCGCGTGCCATCCATAATGACGGGACGACAGATATTTTTTGCGCAAATCCTGGAAGGGGATGAAAAAGGCAAAGAGGTCCGGATCACCAATCCGCTTAGCCGCCAGCACAATGTGTATGTTCAGGAAGGCGACCACTTTATTATGATGGTGCGTCAGCAAGACGGCGGGACAGTGTACTGGGCGTACAACCATAAACGTTCCACGGCCATTTACGGTATGCTGGCTGTCTTTATGATTATGCTTCTTGGTTTTGGTAAAAAAGAAGGGTTTAACTCCATTGTTTCCCTCTACTTTACAGCAGCTCTGATCATTGGTGTTTTGGTTCCAGCCATCTTTGCCGGATGGAATCCAATGCTGCTGACCATTGTCCTGATGGGCATAAAAATCGTCGTCAACTACATTCTGGTTTGTGGCTACAACATAAAAAGCCTGTGTGCCATGATAGGTACCCTTTTAGGCGTGATTGCGGCAGGCACATTTTCACAGGTGTTTGGCGAGCTCTCTTACCTCTCCGGCATCTATCTGGATAAAGGCGAAGATGTTATTTATCTTGCCTCTCAGCCAATTCAAATCCGCTGGCTGATGTTTACCGCTATTATGGTTTCTGCCCTTGGCGCGGTTATGGATGTGGCTATCTCCATCTCTTCTTCTTACCACGAGCTTCGCCAGACCGATCCCAGCCTGACTCCGGCGCAGCTTCGCAGAGCCAGCATGAATATTGGCCGGGATATCATGGGGACCATGACCAATACCCTGATACTGGCAATCGCAGGTGGCTCTTTAACCACCATGATGATGGTATGGGGCTTTAATATGCCGGTGACTCAGTTTATCAATACACCGTTAGTTGCCATGGGGCTGGTTCATGCACTGGCAGGCAGTATTGGCATTGTGCTGACCATTCCTATTACGGCATGGGTCTCTTCTGCTCTGTTTCCGTCAGGTGAGGCCGAAAAACAGAAGGCATAAGTGTCTGCTTTAAAAATAGCATTTTAATGTGATCATACCCAGCATTGCGGCATTTCCACATGGAAAAAACTGCGATTTGTCCAATCATTATTTTTGATGAGAAGGATAATTTTCATTGTGAAATGAGTCTGTTAGCTAGCGTGGGTTGAGTTATGTCTAAAGTAAGTCTGTTCAAATTTTTATTGCCGGTTGTTTTTATATTTCTTACAGGATGCGAGAAGGAAAGCAGTAGCTACACTGTGGGGCTTGTGACCAATAATCCCAATGGATTAAACAATGTTCAGGGGTTTAAAGATGGACTGGCAGAGTTAGGTTATAAAGAAGGGGATAACCTGACGATTCTTTCCGCCGACAAGCCTCTGAGGGGAGAGGCGTTATCAGCGCAACTGAGTAAGTTTGTGGATTCCAAAGTCGATCTGATTTTTACCGCAGGCACCCCGACCGGTGTCGCGGCGTATAAAGCAACAGCAGATACCGATATTCCGGTGATATTTGGTGTGATTGCCGATCCTATCAAAGCCGGGGTAATGAGAAACCTTACCGCTCCCGGCGGCAACCTTAGTGGCGTTCGTATCAGTAATAATCAGGCATTGCGAATGGATCTTATGAAGCAGCTGGTTCCGGATGCCAAAACTTTTCAGGTGATGTTTAATCCCAATGATGCCGCGCCCATGAGCGCCATTGCTCAGCTTAAAGAGAGTGCTGAGCAGTTGGGGGTGACTCTTACCTTGTCTGAATGCCCGGATAACAGCGCGATTGATCAGGTACTGGCGCATATACCGCAAAAAACCGATGTGCTGTTCCTTCTGCCGGATAGTGTGGTAAACAGGCGGATAAAAGACATAGTTAAGGTCTCTATCGATCAAAAAATTCCGCTTTCAGGGCCAACCAATCTGCAGGTAGAAAAAGGGGCGTTGATGGCCTACGGCATCGTTCACTATGAAGCCGGACATCAGGCCGCCAGAATGGCGCATCAGGTACTAAGCGGAGTGAAAACGGCTCAGCTACCGGTGGAAACCGCAGAGTCCTATCTGGGAATTAACCTTGAGACGGCACAGGCTATCGGGCTGCAGGTTCCGGATAGTTTGCTGCATCAGGCCAAGGTGATTATCCGTCCGAAAGCGCAATAAGCCTGGCTCTGGCTGATAAAGTATGCGGGAAGTTGTCGCCCAAAAGACCGCAAGTAAACCCGGGAAAATAGGCTCTCCAAAGAGCTTAAAGACCCGGCTGCTTTTCACATTCCTGGGTTTTACGCTGAGTTCGGTTCTGATTATTGCGCTGACTTCACTGCAATCCAGCTATCAGTCACTTCGGATACAGCAGCTGGAGCTGTTCAGTCAAATCGCGGTTGCGATTGAAGATAAAGTGCTGGCTATCTTTACCCAGGCGGAACGGGATGTTCAGTTTCTTGGCGATCAGGGCCTTTCAGCGGCGGATTCTGCCACGCAGAAAAAAATGCTGCAAAGCCTTGTGCTGAGCAGCAAGCTTTATCAGACCGCCGGGGTGATAAAGGTTAACGATGCCAGTGTTACCCGTGTATCCCGTACCAGCATTAGTGCGCAGGAGGAGCTTATTGATCTTGCCTCGTCTCCGTTATTTTCCAGAGTCATAGAAGAAGATAAAAGGCAGGTAAAAGTCATTTTTGATAATAAGCTGGGTGAGCCTATTGCCAGACTGGCGTTACCGCTCACTCATCCCCGCAATACCAGTGTTACCCATGTTTATTTTGCGGACCTGCGGCTTAAATCTGTATGGGGCGCCATGGCGATGGCCGGTCTGGAAGATGAAAGAGAGGCCTATGTTATTAGCCGTGACGGAAAAATTGTTGCTCACCAAAACCCCAGTGTGGTTCTGGGCAGGATTAAAGTCCCGTTGAAAAGAGGCGAGCTGGACGAGGGTCTTTCCGGAAAGCTGTCGGTGGTTTACGCTTTATCGGGAAAACTAAACTCCCTCGGGCTTCAGGTAATTGTGGAGCAGCCGGTGCTGAAAGCCTATCGTCTGGTTGCCACTGTTTTGCTTAACGTATTTCTGATTGTCTGTGTGTCGATGATTCTTGCGTACATTGTGTGGCGTTACCTGAACCGAAAAGTGATCGACCCGCTAAATCAGCTGTCCACTGCCGCCAGAGGGGTAAGTGATGGCGCTTATCCCGGACCGATAGGGCTGTCGGATGTGGAAGAGATCAACGTTTTACTGTCCAGTTTCAACAAAATGGTACAGGATCTGAAATCAGCGAAACGCCGGGATGAAGAGCTGGTTTCTGAACTGGCGACAATGAACAGGACACTGGAGAGTGAGAACCGAGCTCTGGAAATGACAGAAAGAGAGCTGAGAAAAAACCAGAGCTTGTTAAAGCATGCTCAGAAAATAGCCCGGTTAGGGCAGTGGGAAATGGATCTTAAGTCGGGGGCGTTTTCGTTTTCCAGTGAAACTTACGCTATGTTCGAGTTTGATGACAATGAAGAAGCGTCAGGGCTCAGGGGGCTTCTGGATATGGTTGACCCACAAGAGCGGGCCGATGCAACACAACACTGGTTTGCAGTGCCGGATCAGGGGCATCATCTTATGTGGACAAACAGGTACAGGGTAAAAAATGGCGTTGAAAAACGGATTACCCACCGTTCAGAAGCCATTTATGACGATACCGGTAAAGCGGTAAAAGTGATTGGTATTTTGCAGGATGTCTCTGCGCAAAATACCAATGAGTCCTGATTGAGCCGCCTGTTTTTACGCTTTTTTATGCTGCTCTATTTCCAAAACAATTTTTCCCACATGCTGTTTTTGCTGAAATGCCTCTTGCGCGACATTTATCTCGTGTAGAGGAAATGTTTTTGCAACCAGAGGCTTAATCTTCTGTTTCTCTATTAACTGCACAAGATTAGGAAAAACTTCAGGTTCAAGTACGGTACAGCCGAAAAAGCTGAGATCTTTCAGATACAAGGTTCTGACATCCAGTTCAACCATGGCACCGCCAATGGCGCCGGACACCGCATATCGTCCCCTGGGCTTTAATACATTTAGAAAATGTGGCCACTGGCTTCCGGCCACAAGATCGATAACCACATCGACACTATTTTCGCCAAGAGCGGTGACAAGGTCGGTATCTCTTGCTAACACCTGCTCTGCACCTAAGTCGCTTAATTGCGGGCTTTTCGCCGGATTAGCGATTGCGATGACACTGGCACCACGCGCTTTAGCCAGTTGGATTGCAGCCGAGCCAACACCGCCGGAAGCACCGGAAATCAGTACCTTATCTTCTGCAGTCACGTTTGCTCTGGTCAGCATATTTTCCGCTGTTGAGTAAGAGCAGGGGAAGGATGCCAGTTCCACATCGGACATTGGGCTGTTCACCGCATAGGCATGCCTGGCTGAAACCAGAGTATATTCCGCGAATCCTCCATCGCATTCAGAGCCGAAATACCATGCAAGGTCCAGTGGCTGTCCGTTGGACTCGGTAATACACGGCTCAATAATCACCCGCTGGCCAATACGCTCAGCATTCACATTCTCGCCGACCGCAACAATAGTGCCGCAGACATCGGCCCCCTGTATGCGGGGAAATTCTAATGCATTACCAGACCAGCTGGCATCGGCGCTTTCGCCTTCACTTTTTGAGTACCAGGCAATCCGGGTGTTGATATCGGTGTTGTTGACTCCGGCAGCACCAACGCGGATTAGCACTTCGTTTGAAGCCGGGGTGGGAACCCTTGCTCCTTCAGTGTACTGCAGCATTTCCGGGCCACCGTGGCCGGTGAGCTGTACCGCTTTCATTGTTTTTGGAATGGTGTGCATTATCGGTTGATCCTCATAATTTGTTGTATCGCTTCCTGAGCTGAAATAACGGCCTTCTGACCCATCACCGGCCAGGCGCTGGATACGCCTTCATGTAATAAAAACAGGGCGTCGGATAACTCTTCTCTCTGGCTTTGGCGGCCAAGCAACTGACGGACTTCCTCTTTGTGCTGTTTGACCGCCATGGTGACTTCCGGACTATCGGGAAAGGCGGCAATGGCATTAACGGATAGACAGCCATGCGGCGCATATTCCTTCATCCAGAACTCCAGTTGCTTAAATATGTGCAAAACCGAATCGATACCGGGCTCAGGTGAACCGGTAAGCAAGAATGAGAGGTATCTCTGATGACGGTGCTCAAGGGCTCCAATCACCATGGCAGCTTTAGAAGGGTAGTGTTTGTACAGGGTTCGCAGACTCACGTTACAGGCATCTTTGAGCCTGGCAACGCTGGGTTCGGCAAAGCCATGTTTGCTGAAGGCCACTTCAAGGCTGGCGGCAATTTGTTCTTTTAGCATAGGTTAACCTGACCGTAAGGGTAGAATGAACGTTTTACTTAGTAGGGTAGAATAACCGTTCTACCTTGTCAATGTGTTCATATGCGCTGTGATCCGGGTAAACTCTGATAGAAAATTTATGTTTGAGGATAACTATTCGGTTTATCAATAGGTTGGCTTCACATGCAGGATGAAATGTGACGTTAATACAGATACTTATTTGTGATTCAGCACATTAACCCTCGCTTATATAATTGAATGTACTGTATAAATTTGGTACAAATATCACACACTCCTATTTGTATATTGCATCAGTTTCACTACCAGAGTAATTGCTATGTTCGCTATTTTTCGTCGTATCAGCGTTTCATTTTTTGGCATAATTTTGTCGTTTTTCCTTTGTTCTTCATCACTTTCTGCATCTCAGGAAGCTGAAGCCATAGCGCGGGAAAATACTCTGGTTATCGGCGAAATCAGCAGTAACCCAAAAAAAGCGTTTAAACGGACGCAGCCTATTGCTGACTATCTTGCCGCTAATCTGCAAAAGCATAATATCTCCGCTGCCCGTGTGGTTGTGGCAAAGAACATGACTCAGATGAAACGCTGGCTGCGTAACGGACAGGTGGATCTTGTATCTGAAACGGTATTCGCTGCTCATGAGTTACTTGATAGTACGGAGGCGCGCTTACTAGCCAGACGTTGGAAAAGTGGTGTGAGCGAATACTCCACGGTATTTTTTTCAAAAAAAGAGAATGGTGTGAACTCTTTGGATGACCTGATCGGTAAAACAATCGTATTTGAAGACAGAGGGTCAACCAGTGCGTTTCTGATTCCTGCCTCTATTCTTATTGAACAGGGTTACGAGCTGTATGAGTTAACGTCTCCGCGCGAGTTACCGCCTGAAGGGAAAGTGGGTTATTTTTTCTCTGACGAGTTTTCCCGCTCCGGTGGTGAGTCCAATATGATGAGTTGGGTGCACAGAAATATCGTCGCTTCTGCTGCATTCAGTAACCTTGACTGGAACAAAGAGATACCTGAGCCCGTGCAGAAACAGCTTCAAATTATTTACACCAGTCACCCGGTACCGCGAGCACTAATGTTAGCTCGCCCGGACATGCCAGCTGAGCTGGAAAATGACATTTTGCAGTTGCTGCTTTCGGCTCATGAAACTGAGCAGGGCAGAAAAGCATTAAAAGCGTACAAAAAGACCAAAAAATTTGATGCCATCTCTCCTGATGTTAAGGAGAGCATAAAGTGGGCCGGCGAAAGGATGGCGCTGCTTAATGAGTTTATGGCTTATTAAAATGAGAATATCAGGATGAAATTAAAGAGCAGACTGGTACTTGGGAATATGCTTATGGTCATTTTGACTATGGGCTGCCTGTCTGTTTCTCAGTTTTTTATTTCATCTTACTTTGCCGGTGAAATGCTGGAAAAAACTTCCGATAGCATGTCGGAAAGGTTTGTCGCTCATGCACGGGAAAAAGCAGAGCAGTCGATAAACTACTTATCGGAAGCTCTTCTTAACCCTATGTACTTTTATGATGTTGAGACGATTCATCAAATACTGGAACCTGCGCTAAAAGACAGCTCCACACTGGAAATTAAAGTATTTGATAACAAAGGTGTTGTGATTCATACGGGAAGCGAACTGACGAATGACTACGGTATGGCACTTAAGATGCCTTCGCTGGAGAAAACCGTATTAACAGACAGGAAAGTGTACGTTGAAAATGAAATGGATGTACTTTCAATTGCGCAGCCTCTCATCTTAAATACCGAGCTGCTTGGCGGTGTGATGATGAAGTATTCGCTCAAGGCCATTCAGGAAGATATTCAGAACAACAAAAGTATTATCACAGACATCAATCAGTTAAGCCGCCAGTATAGTACGCTTCTGCTCGCTGTTATCACCATTTTAATGTGTCTGATAAGTCTGGCTTTGTCTGTATTAATGGCAAATACGCTAATCGCCCCGATAACCCGCTTAGTTCGCCACTCTAAGCGCATAAGTAAAGGTCAGTACTTAACACCAAACAACATTCATCGAAATGATGAATTGGGTCAGTTAGCAAATTCATTCAATGAAATGGACTCAAACCTGAAACAGCGAACTGACGCCATCGAATTTCTTGCATACCATGATCCGCTAACTAAGTTGCCTAACCGGACACAGTTTATCGAGTTCTTAGATAAAAAGCTGACATCAGAAAAAGATTCCCGGTTTGCTATATTTTTTATCGACTTAGATGAGTTTAAGCGCGTCAATGATAATTTAGGTCACCAGGCGGGAGACGAACTTCTTTGCAAAGCAGCAGAACGAATCAGGGATAGCCTGGGTAAAACAAGCAGTGCTGAAAAGTTCCGGTGTGACAGTTTATTAGCCAGAGTTGGCGGGGATGAGTTTCTGCTTTATTTATCAGATGTTAATGAAGCAGCCATGGCTTACAAGTTTGCATCCGCCATATTAAATGAGCTTGATTTGCCGATATTTTTAGATGCGCCCGGAGAGTCGGTGGTGGTTGGTGCAAGTATTGGCATTGCCTTTTCCACCGGCTCTGACAAATCTTCAGAAGAGCTGGTAAGAAATGCAGATATTGCTATGTATGCAGCGAAAGCCGGCGGAAAAAGAGACTACAGCCTTTTCAACTGCGAGATGGAAGAGCTGGTTACTAACCGGGGTGAAATTGAGCGGGATCTGCGCTTAGCCTTATCTGATTTTAGTCAGTTTGAGCTGGTCTACCAGCCAAAAATCGATCTGAAATCCGGTCAGATAACGGGAGCAGAAGCACTGCTACGTTGGCAACATCCGGACAAAGGTTACATTTCTCCCGTTGAATTTATTCCCGTTGCTGAAGCAACAGGTATTATCAATCCTCTTGGTGAATGGGTTATCGAGCAGACATGCCGCGACATACAAAAGTGGAGTGATTTATTCGACATTTCTGACTTCCATGTTGCGCTGAATCTGTCGGCCAAACAGCTGTATGCCCGCAAAGTTACCGATCTTGTGCGGTTGAACCTGAGAAACTTCAGCTTGCCATCGTCATGTCTGCATGTTGAAGTGACAGAAACCGCTCTGATGCTTGATAAGCAAAGCGCCAAGAAAACGCTGGACAGTCTTCGCTCCCTTGGCATTGAGGTGTGGCTTGATGACTTTGGAACGGGATATTCTTCACTGGGTTACTTACGCGAATTTAATATTGATGGCCTGAAAATTGACCGTAGCTTTGTTTCCGATATAGAAGATGATAAAAAGGACAGAGCGCTCTGTTCGGCAATGATTTCACTGGCTCACCAGCTGGGAATTCAGGTTGTGGCAGAAGGGATCGAAACAACTAAACAGTCTGACTTTTTAACGAAAGTAGATTGTGATTATGGTCAGGGCTATTTGTTTGATAAACCCATGTCGGCCGACGCGTTAGCGCAAAAATTACGCAGCCAGACAACGCCTGATAATGTTGTCTACATTTCATAGATAATGGACTATTTATGCTGGAAAAAATTAAACAACTTATCGCATCGACGGATGTGATTGTTCTTACCGGGCCAGGCCAGTCTGGAAAATCATGGCTGATAGAAAAATATAATAATCAGCCAGATATTTGCTCTATGGACGATGCTCATTTGTCGGATTCAGCAGAAATACTGGAGCTATGCCGGGCAGGTCTTAGCGAAGGAAAAAAAGTGATTCTGGCGGCGCAGTTTCGCAGCCAGGTGCCAGTTATCGGGATCAAAGCTCTGTGTAATGAAAAACACAAGTCGCTGCTGAATATTGACCTTGCAGGCTGGGATGAAGAGAAAGCTGAGCCTTCTTCCTTTACGAGTTTTTAGGCAAGGGCTTATCTTTTGATTGTACTTTCGCGGACAGCAAGATGAAACGGCACAAAGCTGACATGTCCCTTAAGATCACAGCCCTTCTTCTCAATCATCTGATGCAGAAGCTCTGCGCTCACCCGGCCTGATTCTTTAAAGTCATACACCAGCGAGGTGATCTTAGGGTTATAGTGAGCGGAAGCTTCACCACCGCCGACACCGCAGATGCTGATATCCTGAGGGATTTTGTAGCCGTGCTCAATCAGGTAGTTTACCGCGCCGATTGCCATTTTGTCGTTTACGGCAAAAATGGCGTCAGGTGTCTGTTTCTTCTCTTCTATCAGCTGTTTGCAGGCGTTGTAACCACTTTCGATAGTAAAGTTACCCAGAACAATAAGCGAGTCGCTCTGCTCTAAGCCGTGCTTTTGCAGTCCGTTCAGGTAGCCCTGCTTGCGGTCGATACCAACTGCGATATCCTGTTCACTTACTCCGATAAAAGCGATGTTTTTGTGGTTCCAGTCCACCAGGTGGTCGACCATGGTTTCCACTGCTGCGGCTTCGTCAAACAGTACGCATGGTGCATCATCGTGAGTACGCTGGCCCATAACCACCACCGGCTTTCCCAGCTTTTGGAACTTTTCTCTGTGTTCTGCGGTTAGCGTTGTGGCGATCAGAATAATTCCGTCAACCTGTTTTTCGGTAAAGAGATCAAGATACTCCAGCTCTCTTTTTACGCTGTGGCTGGAGTTACCAAGGATGATGTTGTAGCCGTTAGCATCGAAGTATTCATCGATACCGGCGATATTTTCACTGGAAGAGGTGGCGTTAATTTTAGGAAGGATCACCCCAATGGTCTGGCTGCGTTTAGAGTGCAGCGCTTTGGCAAGGGCATTGGGGCGATAGCCGGTTTCGTCCAGAACTTTCTGAATGCGGATCCGTACTTCTTCACGGACATAACCGGAGTTATTGATAACACGGGAAACGCTGGAAATTGATGTGTCTGCCAGAGCCGCAATTTCTTTTATGGTGGCCATTCCCGTGTTTCCTTATTCAATAATCATACTTCTCGAAGCGACTGATTATACACGAACTCTCTGAGCTAAGCGCCAGTTTGCTACTGCTCTTTGAAGGAAATACTCTTGATGTGAATACTTCTTCGCCACCGTTTACAAAAATTTCGATGATTGAGTAATCAAAGAAGATTTGCAGATCCAGCTTATCGGATTTTGGCAGGGTGCATTCGCGGGTTCCGGCAAGGTAACCGCTATTGGTTCTGTCCAGAACAAGCCTGCCTGATTCAGGCTCATAGCTTAGTGAGATAAAACGGTCGCCTTCATCGGCCAGCTTCAGAGTAAAACCGTCCTTGATTGATTCTGCAGTCAGGTTCAGTTCAAAACAGTTTTCAGATTCTGCTACGTACCCAGACTGTTTATCCAGCTTAAATGCTTCCAGTTTGGACTCACTGCGGCGCAGTTCAACGTGCTCACTGAAAGGCTTTTGAACCACTTTACCCTTTTCAACAGAAAGCTCTCTTACCAGACTTAGCATATGAATCCAGCCCTGTTCAAGGGTAGGCTGATTGTCTTCATCTGGAATACCGACCCATGCGCTAAGCAGTCTGCGGCCTTTGCTGTCATCGGTGGTTTGAGGGGCATAGAATTCAAAGCCCTGATCCAGAGGGCGGAATTCGCCGTGCTGGTAGCTCATGTTCTGGTAATCAAAGCTTCCGGTAAAATAGCCGTTATTGTGCAGGTTCTGGAACTGAGTACCATGCGGGCCGATGCCCTGAGGACAGCCGATAAGTATATCAGTATCGCCGATTGCAAACAGGTCCGGGCATTCAAACATATAACCAAATTCTGTCAGGCCGTTGATGTTATTACCTGCAATTGGGCCTTCAAACTTCCAGTTGTAAGCATCCGGTGAAGAGTAAAGCAGTACCTGACCAAGTTCATCTGTTGTCTGGCCGCCAAGTACACAGTACCAGTTACCTTCATGCTGCCAGATTTTCGGGTCGCGGAAATGTGCGGTATAGCCTTCTGGGTGAGTGTGAATCACAGGGCCAATTTTGTGATACTTCTCGTTGGTGCTGTCAGTTGCTTTGACCAGACATTGTGTAGAAAAACGTTCGCCGTCTTCTGCCTTTTTGTTGCCGGTGTAAAGTAGGTGCAGTTCACCATCAAGTTCGAAAGCACTGCCAGAATAGCAGCCGTGTGTATCGTAGTCAGCATCCGGAGCCAGAGCCGTTGGTTTTAGTTCCCAGTGAACCAGGTCATTACTGACGCTATGTCCCCAGAATTTAGCGCCGTGCTCACAGGCAAACGGGTTCCACTGGAAGAAAAGGTGATACTGACCATCAAATTCAATAAAACCATTAGGGTCGTTCAGCAAGCCCTTCGGTGCTGCCAGGTGAAACTTAGGGCGCAAGTGATTGCGAGGTTCTTGATCTGCCTGAAGGAGAACCGAGTCTGCTTGTTTAAGTAGTGAAGTCATAATTGATAACGCCTCAACGGAAAAAACGAAAAATGGAAGTTCTGCATAAAACAGAACTTCCTTGTTCAGTTATACAGCGTTATTAAGCTGTAGCTGCTTCACCGGTCTCTTCCTGACCAGGGCGAGCCAGAATTTTAGTGCAAACCATGGCTGTAGCCATTGCAACGACAATCATCGCAAGGTAGATACCCAGACCGTTACCCAGGTAAGCAGGGATCGCAGGGATAAATGTTACGCCCATTACTGAAGGTGCTAGCTGCATCAGAGTTGCGAATGCACCTGCTACCGCACCACCAATCATGCCTGAGATGAATACTTTGCTGTTTGGCAGAGTTACACCGAACAGTAGTGGCTCTGTAATACCGAAGAAACAAGGAACGATTGAAGAGTAGTTCAGTGCTTTCTGCTCTTTGTTTTTCAGAGACATAGTGTAAGCAATCGCGGCACCAGCCTGACCAGCCATAGACGCAGTAATCAGTGCGTTAAGCGGGTTAATTTTCAGAGTAGAAAGGAAGTTCAGCTCAACAACCATCAGGCTGTGGTGAAGACCAGTTACTGTCAGTACCTGCTGTAGTGCACCAAAGATAGCACCGCCGATACCGAACGGAAGGTCGATGATAGTTTCAGAAGAAATCATAACGCCGTGCTCAACAACTGCGAATACAGGGCCGATGATCAGAAGACCAGCCAGCATACCGATAGTGATAGTCAGGAACGGAGTGAAGATAAGCGTTACGACAGAAGGCATCCATGAAGAGATCCAGCGCTCAAGGTTTGCACCCAGAATACCTACGATTAGAGCCGGGATGATAGTGCCCTGGAAGCCCTGAACCTTAAAGATACCAAGAGAAAGTGCCTCTGCGTTACCGCTCGCCACAACCCATGCGTTTGGCAGCATAGGCGCAACCAGCATAAGACCAAGAACCATACCAACAACAGGTGTGCCGCCAAAGCGTTTAAACGCAGACCAGACAACCAGTGCAGGAAGGAAGATAAATACGGTGTCAGTAACAACCTGAGTCATAGTCAGAACTTCTGGTGAGAAAGTCACACCAAGTTGCTGAGCAAAACCACGCAGACCCATGAAAAGACCAGTAGCAACAAGAACCGGGATAAGCGGGATAAATACGTCAGCAAGAGAACGAAGCGCCTTCTGGAAAGGGCTCATGTTGTCGTAAGCTGCACCTTTCGCACTTTCAAGGCTTTCACCGTCAAGCTCTTGTTTAATCAGAGCGTGAATCTTGTTTACCAGGCCAGTGCCCAGGATGATCTGCTGCTGACCTGACTGAAAGAAGTAACCGGCAACTTTTTCGGTTGCTTTGATTTTTTCACCGTCTACTTTGTCGTTATCTTTTACAACAACACGCAGGCGTGTTGCACAGTGTTCAAGTGCGCGGATGTTGTCTTTACCACCCAGGGCAGCTAACAAACTTGTTGCGATTTTCTGGTTCATAATAAAATTTACCTTGTTGTAGGAAAAGCTTTTCATATTCACATGAAAAGGTTTTCATGTTTTGATGTGGTAAGGTTTTCATATTTGCAGATTTGAAGCAAGGATCTTTTAAAATTTAACCAGGTGATCAGAGGAAAGTATGAGGATCCTCACATTACTGATGGTTTTATTACATGGAATTGAGGGAGGATTTGTTACCTGTGAACGAAACGAGAAAATTTATTGCTAAAGGATGAAGAAGAATAATATTTATCGCTGAGCCAGGAAGGTTAACCACGATTATCAGAGTCTGATGATAAATTTTTACCATCTTTTCAGATGCATAGATGGAGTAAAAATGACTGATGTAATAAAGGGCGCGACTGGATTTGGAACTGATGTTGTTTGGGCCGGGGAAAAAGAACAGAGAGTTCACAGGGCAACTCAGGTTCCGGTTGTGGTAAGCGTCTCATACGCCTACGACGATATGGACGAGTGGTATGATGTGGCAACCGGCAAAGCGCCTGGTCATATCTATGGTCGAAATACCAACCCAACGGTTGCCGCATTTGAAGAAAAGGTTCGTATTCTGGAAGGGGCGGAGGCTGCGACCAGCTGTACAACTGGTATGGCTGCTATCAGCAATACGCTGTATACCTTTTTAAGACCGGGAGACAGAGTGGTCTCCATAAAAGATACTTATGGTGGTACCAACAGAATTTTTTCTGAGTTTCTGCCAAATATAAATGTGGAAGTGACTTTATGTGATACTGGAGACCACCAGGCGATGGAGCGGGAAATCAAGAAAGGCTGCAAAGTGGTCTATCTGGAAACACCGACTAATCCCACTTTAAAAATCACAGATATTGAACGCATAGCAAAAGTGGCAAAACAAGTTGGCGCCATTGTGATTGCAGACAATACTTTTGCTACCCCCGTCAATCAAAACCCGTTGAAACTGGGTGTGGATCTGGTTCTGCACAGTGCGACAAAATTTCTGGGCGGTCATGCCGATGCGTTGGGTGGGGTAGTGTGCGGAAGCAAAGAATTGGTGGAGCAGATCTATCATTACCGTGAAATTAACGGTGCATCGCTTGCTCCCTGGGACGCTTACCTTTTGCTAAGGGGAATGAAAACAATGAAACTCCGCGTTCTTCAGCAAGCGGAAAATGCGATGCAAATTGCCCGTTATCTGGAAAAGCATGAACTGGTTGAAGCGGTTTACTATCCGGGTCTGGAGACTCACGCTCACCATGATATTGCCAAAAAGCAGATGAAAGGCTTTGGCGGTATGTTGAGTTTTGCTCTAAAAGGCGGAATGAAATCAGTTTCAATTTTGTTGCCTCAACTAAAGCTGGCTAACTGCGCGGCAAACCTTGGCTCTGTTGAAACCACCTTTGGCCCTGCAAGGACAACAAGTCATGTTGAGGTTTCGGAAGAGGAGCGAAAAGCGATTGGTATCCCCGATGGTTTAGTTCGGGTATCGGCGGGTATTGAAGATACTGAAGACTTGATTGCGGATCTTGAGCAGGCGTTTGACTATTTGGCAGAGAGGATGAAAAGCAGAAGTTAGTTACTGAAGTGTCGTGTTAATGGGATTAAATAAGCCGGAACCTTGCTGTGGAGGGCGTGCATAGCAGGCCCTTTATCTTTACAACCTTTATCTGTGCTGAAATCTTGCACATATTCTGATGAGTCACAACCAACTCGTACAGACAGTCTGCTGGTATCGTGACTCTTCTTTTCAGAAAACAAACCCAAAAAGTTGCAGTTCTGCAACTTTTTAGAGGGTGAATTTATATGAAAATCAATTAGACAATTTATTGCTATAAATGCCGGGTTACTTACTTCCTTCAATAGTTAGTCCTAAAGCCAATGGAGCGTCTCCACCTTCGTATAAGCTACTGCACCTATGATCATTTGTGATGTCAACCGGGCTATTTGTTACGATGGCATTGAGTGCCAAGCTGACGAGGCTACCATCATTATTCCAAGTGTAACTGGTTACGGCTTTATTTCGTTCAGAGCAACTAACATCTAATTCATCAGAAAACTTAAATTCAGCGGAATTTGGATAAATAGTAATTGATTTTATTTGAGTACTTTCCTGAGCAAAGGCAATACCAGAGAATAATGACAAAAAAAGTAATAACTGCTTCATTAAATATTCTCCAATTTAACCTTCAGTAGGCTTTATAGACATACTATAAATTTGACTGGCAGTATCACTAGAGTCAGAATGATACAAAACGCTACAGTCCCCTTTGGTAAATCCAACCTCTACAGCCTGATCGACCTGCCATTGAGCCAGTCATCAACATCGTGGTCACTAGCCAAAGTAGAAAATGAAAAAATAATAAGAAAAAGTGATATTAATACCCTCATTAAATATAACCCAAATTAATATTTAGTACCAATCAATTAAAAATACGGGGAGTTATACGAGTGAAGTTGCTGCAATGCAAGATTTATTATATCAAGAAAAAACCAAAACTCATTAATAATGCCACCTTATATATTCGCTAGAAATATTCATTATTTCACTTGGAATAAATATTACCTCGTAACAAATAATATGATATAAATTCTCAATGAACTTATTAAAGAAAGTAAAAGGTTATTAGTATGAAAGGTAAAGCCTTTGTGTTTATACTAAATATCATGGCTGCAATCAATGCAACTCAAGCCTCTTCTTCAGAAAAGATATTTAATATTGGATTAGGTGGGGGTAACGCGGGAATTAAGTCTTACAAAGATAAAATCTACAATGATAACTTGGATGAACATTATGCATCTGAAATATCTTTAACATACATAACTGACTCAACACTTTATGCATCCTTGGGGGCTAGTTACCATAAACCAATAGGAACCTTTATGTCTGATAATGTTCTCCAGGTGGAAGATAATGAAGGTGAATTAACTGGTGCTTTTGGGCTGCGCGCAACTATAGGCAAATATTTTGCCCTTGCAGAAAATGCATCTGGCCGTCATCTATTTAACGTCGGGGTTGGTGCATCCTTAATTCGCCTTGATATCAATTCAGTAGATGATTCATATGATTCAGCATTAGCTTTTGAAGTTGGCTACCGCTTTGTATTTAATGATGGAGTTGGAGCTGGTTTCAGTATAACCCAGTTAGAAAATGACTATGATTCATTTACATTTGGCACATTCAACTTTAGCTACAGTTTTTAATAGAAATCCAGTGATCACGCTTAATGCTGACTAGTTAAGACATTTTGGAGTTGAAAATGGCGAACTTATTTATAAGGTATCATTCTAGCCCGTTTCTCACATTAGCCCCTAAAGTCACAGTCAGAGAGTAATTGAGTTAAATTGGAAAGGGGCATAGGCGTGACAGAGCCATTTGTCAGCTCTGATACAGACTAATCCACTTTATCTTTATCCTGAAAACCGCACAGCTAATATGACAAGGCATCTAGTCCTTTATGTGCAACAAGGTTTAGCAATTTTAGAGATGGCCCATTAGGTTTTTTGTCCCCTCTTTCCCACTTCTGCACTGTAGATACACTGATATTAAGATAAGCAGCAAAGACGGCCTGGCTTGCTTTCACTTGTTCCCGGATTGCTTTAATACGTTGAGCATCATAATGCTCAACTTTCGGCAGGCATAAGGCGTCAAACTCGCGCATGGTTTGAACATCCATAACTCCTGATTCAGTGAGTTCTTTTGCCGTCTTATGCATTACGTCTAATATACTGTCATTCATCGCATTTTAGCCTCATTTCAATTACAAACTATACCACTAGGTGATACAGGTTTCACCTTTTGGCTAATCTGCCGGAGGAATTGGCCCGGCAGCTTTTGAGTGCCTCATTACAACTAAGGTTTTCACGCTTTTTACACTGTCATCTTTATGCAGCACCCTTTGGGTAAATTCATCGAATGCTTCCATGTCTTTTGCAATTACCTGCAAAACTACGTCAAAATCACCGGTAACATACCAGGAGTCCAACACTTCCGGAGCTTGGTTAATCCGGTTGATAAACTGATTTACGATCTGGTTTTTGTCTGTCTCGAACTGAACCAGCAGCATCATGCTTAAAGGCCAGCCCATGGTCTTGGGTTTGACGACGGCGACTTCTTTTTCTATAAGCTTGCTGGCACGCAGTTGTCTGACGCGACGGTAGCAGGCAGGTTCGGAAAGACCGACTTTTTCGGCCAGGCTGCTCATTGACTCTTTGGCGTCAACCTGAAGCTGTTCAAGTATCTTAAGATCGATTTTATCCATAGATGCGAGACCGGGAAAAGGACAAGGAGAATAGAGAAAACAGGCAAAGGTGAGCAGGGTGCCACCTTTGCCGCCGGATTATAGAATACTTGAAAGAAACTTCTTCAGGCGTGGATGTTTTGGCTGGTCAAAGAAGTTTTCAGGGCTGTCGTCCACAAGCAGCTCGCCATCTTCCATAAACAGAACACGATCTGCTACTTCTTTGGCAAAGCCCATTTCGTGGGTTACAACCACCATGGTCATGCCTTCCTGAGCCAGAGACTTCATTACATCCAGTACTTCACCTACCATTTCAGGGTCAAGTGCCGATGTCGGTTCATCAAACAGCATGATATCGGGCTTCATTGCCAGTGAGCGGGCAATAGCAACACGCTGCTGCTGACCACCGGATAGCTGGCTAGGGAATACGTCTTTCTTATCACCAAGACCAACCCTTGCCAACAGGCCTTCAGCTTCTTTCTTCACTTCATCTTTGTCACGGTTAGACACTTTAAGCGGTGCCAGCATGACATTGTCTCTCACTGAAAGGTGAGGGAAGAGGTTGAAAGACTGAAATACCATACCTACGTTTTCACGCAAGACGTTGATATCGGTCGTGCGGTGGTACATATTGATACCGTCGATTACGATATCGCCGCTGCTGATCTCTTCCAACTGGTTCAGTGTTCTCAGAAACGTTGATTTGCCTGAGCCAGAAGGGCCGATAATAACCACAACCTCACCGCGTTTAACGGTTGCTGAAACGTTTTTTAGCGCGTGACAGTTGTTTGGATAAATTTTCTCAATATTTGTTGCAACGATCATATCGTTGCCTCTGAATTCTGGTCTAGTCACTGCTTGCTAACCTCTTTTCAATTCTCTGAACACCAAATGACAGGGTTGACGTAAGTACCAGATAAAGACCTGCTACCACGAACCAGACTTCAAAGGAAGCAAAGCTGCCGCTGACCACTTCACGGCCGGCTTTAGTCAGGTCGGTAATTGAGATCACGGAAACCAGAGAGGAGTCCTTGATCAGGTTAATTAGCTGTCCGGCCATCGGCGGAAGCGTACGCTTAAATGCCTGTGGCAGGATGACATAAATCATTGCCTTTGGATAAGTCATACCCAGAGAGCGTGCGGCTTCCATCTGACCCGGCGGGATAGACTGAATACCGGAACGAATAATCTCTGCAACATAGGCTCCGGTAAAAATGGAAAGTGCAGCAATACCCGCAGTATAACGGTCGAGATCAAACACGGTGCCAAGGAAAAAGTAGACGATAAAAATCTGTACCAGTAGCGGAGTACCACGAATCATTTCTACGTAAACAAGCGCCAGGTTTTTTGACATCGGGTTTGCAGAGATTCTCATCAGGGCTGCAACCAGACCGATAAGAATAGCGAAAAACAGGGAAATTACAGAGAGCTTCAGGGTCATGATAAGCCCTTTGATCAGTACGCCCATTTCTCTGTGTTCAGTTGTCGTTAGCAGGTCACCTTCAAACAGCAAGTCACCTTCTGCTACATGGATTTGATCCGCTGCACCAATAAGCTGGGCAGGGTCACCATTATCGAATTCAATGACCAGCTGGCCTTCAGAATTAAGAGCAACCATTCCGTCAGCAACTGCATAAGTTTCCATCGGCGAAGTATCAATGATGTACGGAAGAATTCTTCCCCACTGCCAGGAATAATTGATTTTCTGGGAGGCAGAATAGATACCGAAGCCAATTAGAATCAGGGCTAAACAGAATAGTAGATGCCATATCCACGAATTCGTTTTCTTTTGCATAAACACACCAAAAAGGAAGGTCAGGCAAGTTACCTGACCTAAATTAAAAATTACTGAATTTGTTTTAACCAAGCGTCGCTTTTGAACCACTTGTTATAGATACGATCGTAGGTTCCGTCACCTTTAATCTGGCGCAGGAAGTTGTTCAGGAAGTTAATCATATCAGCATCGCCTTGCTTAACTGCCCAGCCCAGTGGCTCGTATGTGAATGGTTCCAGAACAACTGCAGTTTTGTCTGCGTTTTGTGCAGTGAATAGAGATACATATGGCATATCGTAAACCATGGCGTCTGCTTTACCGTTAATCACTTCCATTGCTGCATCAGTTTCTGTTTCAAATGCATTGTACTGAGCTTTGGCGATCATGCGCTTAGCAACCTGCTCACCGGTAGTACCAAGCTTACTTGTTACTACATATTTAGGGTCATTCAGATCTTTATAGCTTTTGATTTTCCCTTCATGTTTCGGGTTCAGGATCAGCGACTGGCCGATGATAATGTAAGGGTCAGCAAAGTTAACCTTCATATTACGCTGAGCATTGATAGTCATGCCCGCCATGATTAGGTCACACTTGCCAGTCACAAGAGCAGGAATAATACCGTCCCACGCAGTGTTAACAGGTACGTACTTAACGCCCATCTGCTTAGCCATTACTTTGCCAAGGTCAATATCAAAACCGATGTAGTTACCGTTTTTAGCCTTCATCTCAAAAGGCATATAACCTACGTCAAAACATGCTCTTAGTTCGCCGGATTCAGCGATATGGTCAAGCACTTCACCTGCTGAAACATTTGCAGAAAGTAGCGCAGTCGCTCCCACTGCGAATAACTTCTTAGTTAGATTTTTCATTTCCATGCATCCTGTCTGTTATTTTGCAATTGTAGTGAATTAGTATTCGCTCAATGTACATAAATATTCCGAAAAAGACAAACAATTAATGCATATTGAGGACAAATTTGAAAAATAAGTTATAGGCTATTGTTTGTTGAGTGGGGCAAAAAAGGAGATGTTCGTCACAAAAAGTGTGAGGGAGCAGGAGTATTTTGGCTTAGAGTAATTACTGAAAGGGGTCACGGATATGACAAAATCTAAATTAATTCTGAGAGATACACTGGGCTTGTTGTTGCTTATTTCTACTATTGCCCTAGTGCTGGCGGTGATGTTGGATGCATTTGCGCTTCTGGCGTATGTCCGGCATGAGGAGGTGGTTGCAAATACTCTCTTTAGCGAATCCCTTCCTATGTTTGTCTTTATCCTGCCTTTGCTTTTTGTTGCAAGGTATATCAAGCGTTCAGAATGGTATTTTGCTATTACTCAAAACCGTCGCTTTAATATTATTGAATAAAATAAAATTTGAGACCGAAAGAAGCCGGAATTAAATTGAGTTAAACGGTAAACAGCGGTTTACCGTTTAACTTAAGCATTACGCGTTTTGCGGTTCTGCATTCACATGTTGTGCCAGTTCATGACGGCGAATTTCCAGATTACCCAGAATCAATAATGCTGCACCGGCAATCTGATATTCATTCAACGACATATCCAAAACCCACCAGTTAATCAGAGCGGCAAAAACCGGGAATGTCATTTCTGCCAGAGTTGCAACCTGAGCAGGAACCTGCTTCAGGCCCTGGTAGTAAAGCCACATACCAACCAGACCGCTTAGCAATGCCATAAGCACAAGTGAACCAAGGTCGCTGCCTGTAATGGAGCCAATTTGCTCCGGGCTGATTAACGCAAGTGTTGTCAGTACAAGCAGGCCGGTAGTGAAACGTCCGGACATTATGGCGTTGGCAGACATCCCACTGCGCGACAGATATTTTCCGCATACAGTTGCCATGCCCCAGGCAAATACCGCAAGCAGGGTATACCCGTAGCCAAGCAGGATATCTTTGCTTTGATCACTGTAATGCAAATTGCCGGAGCTGAGGTTGGTAATATCCGGCCAGATCATGGTTAAACTGCCGGCAAGAATAACCAGTGCCCAGATAACAAAATGTTTGCGAATTTGCTCTTTCAGCAGCCAGGAAGCACAAAGAATCGCAACCAGTGGCTGCAGTTTTTGCAGCAGAATAACAACCGTAGGGTTTAGGTACTGGAATGCCTGAGTAAACGCAAGCGTACCGATTGCAGAGCCGATACCGCCAATAAACATCAGACTGGCAAAGCCTAAACCCGACAGGTTTTTAAACTCGTTGCGGTGACGTATCAACAGCGGCAGCGTTATCAGGAACAGGGTAACGTGTTCCAGAAGTACGATTTGAAGGGTGGAGTATCCGGCATTTAATAACGGATAACGGATAAGTGTATCTAACGCCCAGGTCAGACACGCGATCATGATAAAGAATGTACCTGCCATCTTAAATTCCTCTTAATAAAGATGCACAGGGGTGATGATTGAAAACGCAAAAGACATGACGGCCTGCATGAATAAACAGCAAACCACTGCCAATTCCAAAAAAGAAATTGGCATAACAGTCGATCTTCTTTCATCCGGACTATAACCGTCGGCTTTGGAGTTTCACCAAATCTGCTGACCTTAGCGGTGAATTAACTCACTAAGCGCTCGCGGGCTTTTTGTTGTACAAACAAATTACCGCCGGTGGGGAATTTCGCCCCGCCCCGAAGTTCGATTTAACAAATTTTGAATCGTTAGAACTTTAAAATTATTTCGGCTTAAATTCAACCAATAAGCGTCATGAATTACAACTTACTGTGTTAAATACTTAATCCAACTTAGGCTTTCATTCGATGGCTTCAGTTTATGTGCATACCTGGCTGTTTTTAGCGCCTGGTCAGTTTTATTTAGTGCATCTAAGGCTCTGACCTTCAGCATCAGGGCAGGGACGTTATCCGGTTCAAGGTTGCTGATGGCCAGCAGGGCACCCTTGTACTCTTTCTGCTGCATTTTTAGTTGTGCCAGTTGAAAGTGATACTCTGGTTTCAGTGCCGCTGCCTTTTCCCACGAACTGACAGAGTTGTCCCACTCTTTTGCCAGTTGCCAGTATATGGCCTGCTGACGAAGAAGCTCAGGGGAGCTATCAAGTTTCTCTAAACGAAAGTACAGCTCTGCTGCTTTAACAGGAATTCCTTTTTGTGCGTATAGCTGTGCCATCAGCTTTATCGGCTGCTCATCTAAGGTAAATCCGGCACGCTCGGCCTGCTGTAGTGTTACCAGAGCATTATCGTGTTTTCCGGTATACATAAGCAGGGTAATTAGCTGTTTCCACCACGCCGGGTTTTCCGGTTCAAGCTCCCTCAACTGCTTTGTGGTATCAATGGCACTTTGCCATTTTTGTTGCAGATACTGCGTCTGAGCCAGCCGAAGCAAAAGCTCAGCCCTCTCTTTTTCCGTCAGTATGTCAGGGTTTGAGAGCAGAGCTGAGAACCTTTGTTCTGCCTGAGCATATTCACCGTTAGAGAGCAGAATGCCCGCCAGCATTTTGCTGACAAATACCTTATCGTATTTGCGCTTTGGATTAACTTCTTTAAGGATGGTTATTGCTTCAGCGTAGTTTTCTTCTAGCTGCAATATGTGCGCTTTTTGCACCAGTCTCTGCGTATAAGCCGACAGTTGGTAGTCATCAGCCCGGCTTAGTGATGAGCTGGCGGCTGAAAGGGCAAACAAAGCAATAATGCGGAGTATTGGTTTATTCATTACTTAATTCTGAACTCCAGCTTTATTTGCTGGCCGGTAACGGTTTGCACAGAGCCATTGACCATAACAGGTTGATACCTCCAACGCTTTAATGCCCGGATGGCAGCACGGTTAAAAATACCGGCTGGCTGCGCTTGCGTTACCTTAATGTTCTCTGGTCTGCCCGTTTTTCCTATATCGAATGTCAGCAATACGTATCCTTCGATGGCTCGCTGCAGTGCCTTTCTTGGGTACACAGGTTCAATCCTGTGCAGTGGCATAAGCTGTTGGCTATTACCGGAGTTGCCTTTAACCGGGTTTATTGCAGGTTTGCCTTTAGTCAATTCGGGCTGTTGCACGGACGGCGAAGGGATCGAGATATCAAGGCCGGATACGGCCGGATCCAGTTCAGGCAGCTTTTCATTATTAGCCGTTACCGCGTCACTCATTAAGTTAAGTTTTACCTGTTCAGGCTTAGGTGCTTTTGGCTGAGGCTCTGGCGGCTCAGGAAGCAGGCGAATTTTTCTCTGACTGGTTTGCTCTTGCTCTGTCGCGAAAATATCAAACTGCAGTGGCAAAGGCTCAGGGCTTAATTCTCTGGTATTCAGCTCGACCATCCATGCCATAACTCCGACCAGGCTGAAAGAAACAAAGAGAGCAGCAGGAAATGCAATCAGAAAACGAAGCATTAGTTTTGCTCCGCTGCCAGTGCAATCCGGTTAATTCCGGCACTTTTGGCGGCGTCCATAACAGAGATAAGGGTGCCGTTAAATGCGTATTTATCCGCCTGAATAACCAGTGCTGAGTTAGGTTGTTCTGATACGATATGCTCTAAAGCCGCCTGAACCCTTTCCATATCAACAACTCGTTTGTCGATATAAATTTCGTTGTTAGCTGTGATTGCAACAAATACGCTGGCTTGCTTCTGGCTGGTGGCGTTGGTAAATGCGGCGGTATTTTTCGGCATCGCTGATATCAGCCTGAGTCATCAGGGCATTGAGTTTATCTAAGCGGGCCAGACGGGTGTCTTTGTGGATCGGCATATCCGCTGATACATGTCCGGACAGCCCTTCGAGCATCTGGTACATCAGCGGCACGATACTCTGTCTTGTCTGCGCAATTTCTGTCAGCTGAGCGTCCAGGCTATGCTGCTCCTGGTTCTGGCTCACAATAAGGCCTTCCAGATGCTGCTGATAGACTGTAAGGTTCTCTATCTCTTTTTGCAGGGCATCGATTTCCGCCTACAGTTCAAAGGCGTTATCAGAGCTGGTATCGACTCTTTTCTGGCTCTCTCTGGCCTCTGCGACAATTTGCTGCTCCAGCAGTTCAGATTTCTCAAGATCTGATGCCAGCAGGTTGCCGGAGGCCAGACCCAGGATAGCGCCAATCAGGCCGCTTACTGTTTTTACGTTCAGGTTGTTACTCATTAATTGCTTGTCCGTTTTCTCACCGGCTTTGTGCTTTTTTGGCAAAACAGGCGGTGTTATGAACTGCATGGTAATGGTTATCATTAATGCTATCAAGATCTTACCTTTGTTAGTCCCGTGATCCGGAGAAAACTGTTCTATATTTAATGTGAAAGCGAATATTCCAACAGTGACGTTAGGAACAGAAACTGTTTCTGTTTTCAGGAAAAGCATGGACCCGCAATTACTCTCGATTCACTACAGCGATCCTCTGTGGATCGCCATAGCGCTTATCTGTGGTTTATTAATAAAAATCATAGGACTGCCTCCGCTTGTGGGTTTTCTTATTGCCGGTTTTATCCTTAATGCGCTTGGCGCTGAAGGCGGTGGCTTTCTGAGCATAATGGCAGACTTAGGGATCACGCTGCTTTTGTTTACCATTGGCCTGAAACTCAAGTTTAAGTCTTTTACCCGATCAGAGGTCTGGGGCGTTGCTTCGCTTCATATGCTGTTTATTACAGCGATACTGGCTATGCTGGTGTTACTGCTTTCCTATTCATCCGTTCCGTTACTGGCGGGCATCAAGGTTGAGACGGCTCTGATCATAGGATTCGCCCTGTCTTTTTCCAGTACGGTCTTTGCGGTTAAGGTGCTGGACGAAAGTGGTTCAACCAACAGTTTGCACGGGCAGACTGCGATTGGCGTTCTGGTGGTTCAGGATATTGCCGCTGTGATTTTTATCGCTATGTCCATGGGGAAGATTCCTTCTATCTGGGTTTTGGCACTGGTGGGGCTTATTCCGGTAAAGTATCTGGCATCCCGCGTGCTGGATAAGGTCGGGCATGGTGAACTTCTGGTGCTTTTTGGTATCACTATGGCGCTTGTTGGTGCCGATCTGTTTGAGCTGATTGGAATTAAAGAAGATGCCGGTGCATTGGTGTTTGGTATGTTGCTCGCCAGTCACCCTAAATCTGACGAGTTGGCAAAAGAGTTACTGAGGTTTAAAGATCTCTTTCTGGTTGGTTTTTTCCTTAGCGTCGGCCTGACGGCCATGCCTGGTGCAAGTGATGCACTGCTTGCTTTGCTGTTTATTCTGTTCCTGCCGTTTAAAATTGCGCTCTATTTTGGTCTGTTCAGTCTGTTTAATTTAAGAAGCAGCTCTGCCTGGCGGACCTCTCTTGACCTTGCCAACTACAGTGAGTTCGGGCTAATCATTATTGCAATTTCAGTATCGTCTGGCTGGATAAGCAGTGACTGGTTGCCGGTTCTGGCGCTGGCATTATCGTTCTCATTTGCTGTCTCTGCCCAAGCGATAAAAGAGCGGGATGAGTTGTATGAACGATGGCGTTCAAAGCTCAAGCGGTTTGAAAGAAGACACAGGTTACCCGGCGAAGAAGATCTGGAGCTGGCGCATATCAAAGCTGTGGTTTTTGGAATGGGACGCATGGGCGTTGCAGCCTACAATGCGCTGGAGGCTAACTATCCTGACAATATTGCAGGGGTAGAGATAGACAGAGAAAGGGCGGCAACACTGGCGGAAACCGGGCGAAATATGGTGGCCGGGGATGTGACTAATCCGGATTTTTGGATCCGGGCACCTGAGTTACATCATGGTCTGGAATGGGTATTGCTGACTCTGCCAAACCATCAGGCAAACGTAAATTCAGTTTTGCGACTGAGAGAAATGGGATATCAGGGACGCATTGCCGCCACAGCAAAATATCATGACGAAGAAGATGAACTAAAAGCCCTTGGCGTGGACCACACGTTTAATATCTACAACGTGGCGGGCTTAGGATTTGCCAGTGAGTTGCAGGGAGCACTGGCAAAGAAAATGTAGCTATTCATCACTCCAGACATCTCTTATTTCAGGCCAGCCCCATACATTAATATCAACACTCTTCAGCACTCCCTCAAAGCGTAATGTCTGCCTGTGGTGAAACATAGGGATCAGACAGTGCGATGAAATCAGCGCCGATGTTATAGATTCCAATTCCTGCATGTAGGAGGAGACAGGCAGGCGGTTTCTGACGGTAAAGAGTTTTTCTTCCAGCCACTTTCTGTTCTGCTGGGTTAAACTCTGATGCAGCACCGGATTCGACAGCATCCAGCAAAAGGCGGAAACGGGCCGGTTATCATCTAAGTTCATACTGGTGAGAATAATATCTTCATCAAGTGACTGATTACTGGATTTTGCATAGAAGTCATCAAAGGGATAGATATTTGTTGTACAGGTTACTCCGGCCCGGCTTAGTAGTTCGGTCACCGCTTCTGCACATTTTTTCAGAGCATGGTGTTCAAATATGGCGATGGTAAAGCTTTCCGGCAGCGGATGAACAGAGCTCCCGGTTGGCAGTATCTTCATCCATCCGGGCAGCAGGTTGTACGCCGGTTCAGCCTCCACTTTTTTGCCTGAATCGCCAAGCTCTTGCAACAGGTTATCGGTGGCAATTAGCTCACTTAAATACTTTCGCTGTGGCAGAGAAAGGTTAGCCTGGCTGTTGACAATCGCGAGCAGGCAGCCGTCTTCAACTCTGCTTTTCAGGTCACTTTCTGAGGTTGGGTCTGTCACACTACCACACTCGACAGAAAGGTAGTTCGAGCACGGAGAACCGGATGGTTTGGCTATTCCTGCCTGTAAGTGTGTATCACCAAATGTGGTGCTGGTCTGCGTTGGTAACTGCCAGATAGTTACGGTATCGGTTAATGCATTGAATCCGTGATAGCCGTTAAATGCCTGCAGGGTGAGCTTTTGCTTGCTGTGCTCCTGTACCTGAAATATTCCGCTGCCGGTTACAGAGCTTGTTCCCGATAGCTGGGTAACCGGCTGAATAGAATATTTTAAATCTGACAGAAGCGCCGCAAATCCGGCATCAGCCTGACTCAGGGTAAACTCAACGCACTGCGGATTAATTGCAGCAATGCTCTTTATATGGGCCAACTCTTTTCGGTATATAGGCAAGTATCGCAGCTGTTCAAACAAACTCACGATCTCAGCAGAGGTGATATCACTGCCATTATGAAACTGAAGGCGGGGGCGAAGGAAGAACCGCCAGCTGAGTTTATTCTCATCATATATCCAGTGATGGGCCAGCTCTGGTTGAACATCACAGCTTTCATCGCACCGGGTGAGGCAGCTGTATATCTGGCGCAGCAGAAAGCGTTCACTGTTCCTTAATGGGGTATGAGGTAAAAGGGGAGAGAACTCACGGTCATAGGTGAGCTGAACGTGCAGTTGTCCCTGCCGTCTCTGAGTTCCGGAAGTGCTCTCAAGCAGTTGAGCAAACAGGGCCTGATCATTATCCACCGCCTCAAGGGCTTTTTCATATTTGCCTTTAGATATCAGCTGCTGCGCCAGCTCAGTTTTGAGCCTTTCTAAGCTGTAAATCAGGTAAAGGCGAGAGCGCTGATTGCGGCCTACCTTAGGTGTCCACTCAATCCAGCCGGATTGCTGCATCTGTTTTAGCAATGTCCGGCAGTGCCGCGGACTGGTATATAAAGCTTCCGCAACCTCAGAAAGGGTAATAGGAATCTCTTTGTTAACACCCAGCCGGGTCAGACGGGAAAAATGTAAAATCAGCCTATTGTCGCTCAAAACAGGTCCCCTCGTTACTCATTTACTTCCTCATTTCGCCCTACTTGTTGCCAAATAACGCTTTATTCCCTGAGCTTATGCCAATATAAGGAACTAAACAATCCAATTTACTCTGTTTTTTACATCCGATTTTAGGCCCATAATTCAGTTAACGAATGGAGGGGCGAATATGACTACCGCAATTAAACGCTTTTTTCAAAGATTAAATTCAGATGCACTTGCTCAGTATTATCAATCCAGGCTGGAACAGGCCAGAAGTACAGTTGAGCTGGAAGCGATTATCTACACTCAGTCATTAATCTCGCTGTATGACTGGGAAGAAACAGACAGTAACGAGGAGCAGAAATGAAAATCGAGCACATAGCAATCTGGTGTGAGAACCTTGAGCGAATGAAGCTTTTCTATCAGAAGTATTTTAATGCCAGCAGCAACAGTAAATACGTGAACGAAACCAGGGGCTTTTCTTCCTATTTTTTAACGCTTCCCGAAGGTGCCCGGATTGAACTGATGAAAATGGATTCCATTGATGTGCTTCCTGTGGAGGCGTACAAACAGTTTACCGGCCTGGCGCATATCGCCTTTAAAGCAGATTCTGCCGAGAAGGTTGATAATATGACTCAGGCGTTTATTGCTGATGGATTCGAGATACTAAACGGCCCGCGCTGGACCGGAGACGGCTACTACGAAAGCGTTCTGCTGGACCCGGAAGGCAACCACCTGGAAATAGTAGCTTGAGTTAGTATATCTGAATTATTATGCGCAAGACCCTCGTTCCCATGCTCCAGCGTGGGAATGCATACCTCAGCTTAAGGTGATCGCATAATGTGCTGAAAAATAGCGGATTTTAGTTGTTCGTAAATGATGGGACGACTGGTTGCTTTAAGTCCGGTATGCATTCCAACGGGGGACCGTGGGAACGAGGGTGTTGCATGATTATGCGTTTCTTGTGTACTGTTTTAACATCTAGCTGCGCTCAAATCTCAGCTCTTTATAGTAATACTCTCTATCTCTTTCGTTAATCTCTCTGAGAACTCTGCAAGGGTTTCCGACAGCAACTACGTTGGCAGGAATATCTTTTGTCACTATGCTTCCTGCGCCAATAACGCTGTTTTCACCAATGGTAATGCCGGGGAGCACCACTGAGTTAGCGCCAATCCAGACATTTTTCTCAATTCTTATGGGTACATTAAACTGAGCAACTTTAATCCGCATTTCCGGGTCAATTGGATGCCCTGCGGTTGCCAGGGTGACATTGGGGCCAATCATCACATAATCTCCGATATGGATGTGAGTATCATCCACAAGCGTCAGATTAAAGTTTGCATAAACGTTTTTACCCAGATGAGTATGCTTACCCCAGTTTGCTCTTAGTGGCGGTTCAATATAACTGTCTTCGCCTATTTCAGCGAAGATCTGCTCCAGCAAAGCTTGCCTTTTGACCCCTTCAGAGGGGCGTGTCTGGTTAAAGTCATAGATCAGGTCTAAATACTGATCCTGCTCTTTTTGAATCTCATCATCATGAAAGTAAATCTGCTGGTTGTGCAGGTTATCCCTGTTGCTCACTGTTTAGTACTCCCGGAAATATCGCATTGCATCAGATAATACCAATCCCAGCAATTATCTGTTCATCCTTGCTTGTTAAAATCGCTAATAGCTGCGTTAAAATTTTTGTAATTAGAGCCACTAGTTACTGCAAATTTTGCCTTGCTCTTAGCGATTTTTCCTGCGCAATCACTGAACAGCTAATTACTGGGATTGGTATAATACTGCTTTTTTACTCGCTGAAATGATTACTTAATCCCGTTTTAAACCAGAAATAGGTAGGTATTAAGCGCAATTGATAGTGATAAAGATCACAATACCTGTTAGAATCGCGCCAAATTTTGAGGCTGGTCTCTGACCGGTCTTTTTTATGTCCGAAAGTTATGAATTAGGTGCTCCTGTGTTAACAACTGCAAACATCACCATGCAATTTGGCGATAAACCGCTTTTTGAAAATATCTCAGTAAAATTTGGTAACGGCAATCGCTACGGTCTTATCGGCGCGAACGGCTCTGGTAAGTCAACTTTTATGAAGATCCTTGGTGGTGAGCTTGAGCCTTCTGCCGGTACTGTTTCTCGCGATCCCAATGAGCGCATGGCGAAGCTGGGTCAGGACCAGTTTGCGTTTGAGGAGTATACCGTTGTCGATACCGTGATTATGGGACACAAAGAGCTTTGGGCGATTAAAGAAGAGCGTGACCGTATTTACTCATTGCCGGAGATGTCCGATGAAGACGGAATGCGTGTGGGCGATCTGGAAACCCAGTTTGCCGAAATGGACGGGTATTCAGCAGAAGCGCGTGCAGAAGAGCTTTTGCTTGGCCTTGGCATCCCGCAGGAGCAGCACTACGGACTGATGAGCGAAGTGGCTCCGGGTCTTAAGGTACGTGTTCTTCTTGCGCAGGTTCTGTTCGCAGAGCCGGAAATTATGCTTCTTGACGAACCGACCAACAACCTGGATATGCACACCATCGCCTGGCTGGAAGATACCCTGCTGGCCCGTAACTGCACCATGATCATTATTTCGCACGACCGTCACTTTCTAAATACCGTATGTACCCATATGGCCGACCTGGATTACGGTGAGCTGCGTATGTTTCACGGTAACTACGATGAGTACATGATTGCAGCGGAGCAGGCTCGCGAGCGTCTTCACGCTGACAACGCGAAGAAAAAGGCGCAGATAGCCGAACTGCAAACCTTTGTTAGCCGATTCTCTGCAAACGCTTCTAAAGCTAAGCAGGCAACTTCCCGCCAGAAGCAACTGGATAAAATCCAGTTGGAAGAGGTAAAACCATCCAGCCGTCAGTCACCTTTTATCCGTTTTGAGCAGGAGAAGGTTCTGTTCCGTAACGCTCTGGAAGTCGAATCTCTGAAGCAGGGTTACGGCGAGAATATCCTGATTAACGGTGTCGAGCTGATGGTTGAAGTGGGTGAGCGCATCGCGATTATCGGTGAAAACGGTATCGGTAAATCGACGTTTTTGAATACCCTTGCCGGGGCGATGGAGCCGATGGACGGTATGGTGAAATGGTCAGAGAACGCGAATATCGGTTTCTATGCTCAGGACCATGCCCACGATTTTGCTGATGATATGACGCTGCTTGAGTGGATGGCACAGTGGAAAAACGAAGGCGAAGATGAGCAGACGGTTCGCGGTATTTTGGGTCGTATGCTGTTTTCTCAAAACGACATCAAGAAGTCAGTAAAAGTGATTTCAGGTGGTGAGCAGGGTCGTATGCTGTTTGGCAAGCTGATCATGCAAAAGCCAAACATCCTGCTGATGGACGAGCCAACCAACCATATGGATATGGAATCTATCGAGTCACTTAACCTGGCACTGGAAAACTACAAAGGGACGCTGTTCTTTGTTTCCCACGACCGTCAGTTCGTTTCCTCTATCGCAACCCGCATTATCGAGATCACCAAAGAGGGGATCAGCGATTTCCACGGTACCTATGAAGAGTATCTGGCGAAGCAGGGCCTTAGAGGCTAACTTCTTTTGATTTGATTAAAAAAACCTCTGGCATGAGATACGGCCGGAGGTTTTTTTTAGGCATCATTCCCTAAATTCAATGTGATGCAGATCACATATATGTCACTTTTAGTTGAAATATAATAGTGAAAAGGACGTAATGACGCAATGACGTCATTATTTCATTTGGAATGTGTATGGCAAAAGACAAAAACGGCAAGAGCACAAAGAAAAACACCTCGCTCAGGCTTGAGGCCAAAACGCTTAAGGCCCTGAAAATTCGGGCGATAGAAGAAGATACCTCGATTCAGAAAATCATTGAAAAGTTAATCAAAAACTATCTGGCTGAAGAAAAAGCCAGATAGCCAAGAAAAAGGGTTTAGATATGAGTTCAGTAACGAAAAGAATTGGTGTACTAACCGCTGGTGGTGATGCTCCGGGACTAAATGCGGCATTGCGAGGGCTGGCAAAGGCTGCTCAGGATAATTACGGAATTGAAATTGTTGGTTTTTACGATGGCTACAAAGGTTTGGTTGAGAACAACGCCAGAATAATGGATCACGCCGACTTTTCAGGCATTCTGCATGAAGGTGGGTCATTTCTGAGAAACTCCAGAGAGCGTCCTTTCAAAGACGAAGAAAAAGTACAGAAAATGGTGGATAACTACCATGCCTGGAACCTTGACTGTCTGGTTGTGCTTGGTGGCGGCGGTACCAATAAAAGAGGTTACTGGCTGACTCAAAGAGGCCTGAATGTGATTGGTCTGCCAAAGACAATCGATAATGACATTTACGGCACTGACATTACCTTTGGTTTCCATACCGCGTTAGAGTTTTGTACCGATGCCGTGGACAGACTCCACACAACAGCGGCTTCGCATCAGAGAGTGATCTTAGCTGAAATTATGGGCAACTCCGCAGGCTGGCTTGCGTTGTACGCTGGTATTGCTGGTGGTGCTGACGCTATTATCCTTCCTGAAATTCCGTACGATATCAACAAGCTAAAAGAGCATGTTGATAACCGTATGAAGAACTCAAATTCTCCGTTCTGCGTCATCGTGGTTGCTGAAGGCGCAAGAACACCGGAAGAGGCGCATTTAACCAAGAAGAAGTTTAAAAAGAAACGCGCGAAAGAAGGAATTAGTGCAGCACACAGAGTTTCTCAGGAGTTGAATGCCATTTCTGATTATGAGTCCAGAGTTTCTGTGCTTGGTTATCTGCAAAGAGGCGGCAGCCCGACTGGTTATGACCGGGTGCTGGCGACTCAGTTTGGTGCCAAAGCGGCAGAGCTTCTTTACAAAGGTGAATACAACAAGATAGTTGCAGCTAAGGGGCTGGAAGTGGTTGCAGTGCCTCTGGAAGAGATTGCTGGCAAAACTAAGTTTGTTCCTAAAGATCACCTGGCTGTGCAGTCGGCAAAATTGACGGGAATCTGCTTTGCTGATTAATTCAGCCAAGTAAGGTGAAAAAGGCTGGCTAATCAGTAAAGATTGAGCCAGCCTTTATATTTTTAACAGTAATATCAAATATTTCAGAACTCTATCGATCAGGCTGTATTAAAAGAAGTTGCATATGTTTTAGTGCAAAAGCTTGAATATTTTTTGAGCTGATATTAAAATCCCCGCAAACGTTTGGTTAGTTATAAAAACAACCAGTTAAATACTCGCACTGACGGTGATGTAATGACTGAAATAAAGTATAAACTGTATGGTGTGGAAGGGAATCTAACACTCACCTGTCCAAAGTTGAGCCAAAAAATAACAAATCTTTATCAGGCTGCTGCTTTTGACCACCTTATATTCGAGCTTGCTAAGATGATATTTCCGGAATGTCATAAAAAGGGAGCTGAAGCTCGTTGTAATCCGAACTCCTCAGACTCATTTTTTCATAAAAACGGGTTGTCAGACCTATTAATTGCAACCGAAGACCAGTGCTTTAAGCGGATCAATCTCGACTTTGGCCAGTTGTGAACACTTATTTTTCCTTAGCATATTCAGCGGAGCCACAGGCTATTTCCCATAAGTGACCGTCGGGATCTGAAAAATAACCGGAAAAGCCGCCCCAGAAAACGGGCTGCCCTGGTTTAACTACCTTGCCTCCATGGGCCGCTGCTTTGTCCAGTAACTCAAGGACTTCCGCCGATGAGGAAACATTGTGAGCTAATGTGATGCCGGAAAAACCGTTGCCATCTGCCGGGATTCCAACATCTTTGGCCAGTTCGTCGTGAGGAAACAGAGCTAACTCAGGGCCGTCCAGGTCAAAAAATACGATACCGTCATGTTCATAACCGGTTCGCTGAAGCTCCAGTACTTTTTCGTAGAATTCGGTGGCTCTGCTCAGGTCTGATACACCAAGAGTGATAATAGACAGCTTTCTCATTTTTCCTCCCGGAATCTGCTGGTTATATTTATAGTATACGCAAAAGGGCGGATATCGGGTGTGATTTCAGGCATAAAGAAAGGTGGAGGGCAATACCAGCCCCCTTTGCTGATCTGTCAGTCCACAAAAGTCGTCTGCTCTTTAATATCCTTAGGTAACTGAATTTTCCATTTTTCCAACTGGGTTTTACTGAAGATAAAACGCCCTTTATTGCCGATACGTGTCCTGACATTCATTTTATTTTCGTCAATCAGTTCGGCTGCAATTTCACCTGCAATCAGTCCCTGTTCATAACCAAAGACAACATAACCGCCAATGTTTTTCTCAGCACCGATGGAGAAATCCCAGAGCCCGAATGGTGGGATTTGGGAATTATTAGAGGTCCACTTTATGATGGTCTCAGGATCTGCGCTGTTGCCATCGGGATCTTTGAGCGTGTGATAAAGGCCTGCTACCAGGGCGTCATAATTATTTTTCCGGGCAGAAAGCACCTGTTCTTGCCACTGCTCGAATCTGTCCACCAGCTTCACATCTATGCGGATTCCGCCAATCTGGGCGGTGTTCTCGCCATAAAAAATATCATCTTTGAGCAACTCGCTGGTATGCCCTGAATCCAGTAACACCAATACCTGATTTACCGTTAGGTATTTCTTTAGCATGAGAATTGAGCGGATCAGAAGCGGGCGCTCCAAAACGCCAGAGAAGTTAACAGCGTTGGCTACCTTGTAATCTCTTGGGTTGCCGTTTATTCCCAGATAAACAACGGGTGTGTCTGTATTAACAAACCTATTGCTCAGGTATTTTAGTGCATTGTCGTCAGCAAGTATCACAAGGTCTGGAGAGAGTTGTTTATAGCGCTGCCATGCTGCATCTGCTCTTTCAGGAAAACGGGATTTAGGCAGCCTTTTGGTATCCATTTCGAAATAGACCAGCTTGTGTTTACTATTGAGAACCTCTTCCAGTCCCCGCCTGTAGCTCTGATTCCAGCCATATTCGGCATGATAGCTTTCTATCACTAAAATGGTTTCAGCATGAGCAAAGGAGCATAGGGATAACAGCAACACTAATATCCAACTTTGTTTAATCATTTAGGCTCCTTCTCCTGTGTGCCTGTAGCAATAGCTAAAGTATAGGACATTAATAAATTAACTTTATTGGTTCAAGTTTGTAGAAGTGAGCGGGAAGAAAAAGGCCACTGGCAAAAAGTAGTGGCCTTGTTATCTTATAGTTACTGGGCGACTTCAACCCGGTTGCGACCATAGCTTTTCGCAAGGAATAGCGCCTGGTCGGTTTTGTTTATTAACTCCTCAAACCTGTCTGTTTCACCGTCCAGCTGGCATACGCCGATGCTGACGGTCATTTTTATATTGGCAAACTCTTCGGTCACACCGGCTTTCTCCACTTCTTTCCGGATTCGTTCTGCAAGAATGCCTGCCCCCTCTGAATCGGTAGAAGGGAGCACGATGGCAAGCTCTTCGTCACTGAGGCGGCCCACTATGTCACAGTCTCGGACAAGCAACTGACAGATATCGGCAACATGACACAGAGTTCTGTCTCCCAGTTCATGTCCGAAGGAGACATTGATATTGCGGAAATTATCGATGGCAAGGATCAGGGAAGAGCAGTTGGTATCGTAGCGTCTGGATTCCATAATGATCTGGGTGCCAAAGTCATAAAGCGTAGGACGGCTGTAGACACCGGTTAACGGGTCAGATTTCGCTACGCTCTCTTCAATTTCATGTCTGGCTTCCACTATCATAGCTTCAAGCTGCTCTTTGTGATCGATATGAGAGTCGCGGGTGTTCTTTTCAAAAATCGCGACAGCAAACAGGATTAACTGGATCACGTTCGCCAGTTTTTCTGCCACATTTCCGGTAAAGACGTTTTCCGGAATATAGCCGTAAAATGCCAGAAATGAGGTAACACTGCCCGCCAGCATAAAAATTTGGGCAAATAACAGGTAATTTGCCCACTGAACGCCTTCAGAGCGCATGCGCGCAATCAGCCCGAACATATAGAACCAGGCAAGCAGGGAGGCAGTGATATACAGACTGATGGATATCAGGGTTATACCGGTTGCTATGATAAGCAGCGCAGTCAAAGCTAATAAGATGATGATAGGGAACTGGAGTTTATTTGCGTTGTGGAAGTTATTTTTCACATCGAGAGCGGTGCAGACAAATACCAGGTTAGCGATCAGCATAATAAGCAGAAAACCCTCATTATGCATAAACAGCATATTCGGGAAGCCCAACGAGGTGAGGAAATTCAGTGTACCGTCAGTACTGCTGATAGCTACAGCTGTGGCGATGATATAAGTGGCGTAGGCAACACTGGATTTTGAACTGCCGGATATCAGTTGTACCAGATAATAGAGAAACAGCGCGGCCAAAATGCTGTAATACCCGGATACACTTACCCAGGAAAACAGACTGGCCTTGGCAAAGTTTGCTTCGGGAGTCAGTACCAGCGGAAGGCTGCCAACAATATTGGTCTTATGCAATTGCAGATAAACCGATTTTGCTACCTCAGGCGTCAGCGTCACATTAAATGCAAGGTCCAGGCTTTCAATATCTTTGGTCAAAAAATGCTTTTGCCTGCCTGTGATGACTTTGCGAAAGCTGCCATCGGGCTGCGATTCATAAAAGGTCACTGTATCCAGGTTTTGACGGTGCTTAACATGAAGCACCCAGTTCTGAGGTTGTGTGATGCTTTCTGCAAGCGTTAGATCCAGTTTAATCCAGAAGGTATTTTTGCTGGCAAATACCAGTTCACGGCCAGCAGACCGGAAGTTAGGAAGAAATTCAGGGTTTGCGATTTCTTCAACTTTGAGCGTTTCCGTTGCATCTTCATAGATCTGAACATAGGGGATCAGATTAATATCTTGTTGATTTTTAACGGTGAGCAGATTCTCTGCTGATAATTGAAAAGATATGGCGGCAATTATCAGTAATAATATCCTTATAACAAGTCTCATAGCGCACTACCTTTGTCTGTACACTCTCAAATAAGTATAGGGCAGTTTTATAAAGTGACCTGTTTATAAGCAGAGACTTAGCGATAATATTTATCTTGTGGTTGGTCAGTAATGAGTTCCTTATCTATACTCATTATGGGTAACTGGAATACGGAGGTTCTTATGGCCGTATCTGATCGGATTGATCGCTATATGGGTGAGCACCATATCAGCTATCAGACATTAACACATCGTCACAGCAACAGCTCTCTTCATAGCGCTTTTGTGGCAAGCATTCCTCCAATGAGCCTGGCAAAGGCTGTGGTATTGGAAGACCACGAAGGGCGGCACCTGATGGCAGTGCTACCGTCAAACTCAAAAATCAGTTTGTCTGTACTCAATGAAGCGTATAACGCGACATATCATCTGGTAAAAGAGCAGGAAGTTTACAAGCTTTTTGAAGATTGTGACCGTGGCGCAGTTCCACCTATCGGCAGTGCATATCATATGTCTGTGGTATGCGATGAGCATTTAGCACAACTGGACAATGTATATCTGGAATCCGGGGATCATGAAACCCTGATCAAACTGGATAATCAGGCATTTCGTAAGCTAATGACACACTGCAGGTATCTAAGGTTTAGTAGCGAGGTTTTCCATTAGTGACATTACAAAATATGGTGAAAATGGGCTCTTACTCATTGATTTGGTAAGAGCCTTTTTTTGTTCTCTTTTATTGGTGCTACTCTTATACCAACATATTGAATTTGAGGGATTTGCTATGAACTTTGACTGGGTTGAGTGGTTTGGTTATCTGGCATCGCTGGTGGTTCTTATTTCGCTGACTATGACATCGATCATTAAGCTCAGAGTCATCAACTTTATCGGCTGTTTACTGTTCGCAACTTTTGCTTACTTTATCGACTCCTATCCGACCATGTTTATGAACCTGGGAATAGCGGGAATTAATACCTACTACCTCTGGAAAATCTACTCCACCAAAGAACGTTTTAAGCTGATATCAGCAACGGTTGAATCCGAGTACTTTGATTACTTTGTTACAGAAAACCAGTCTGAGATTGAACTCCAGTCATCGGTGAGTTCATTACGGGAGGCTGATACTGCCTTTTATATGCTTCGAAATAACACCATTGCCGGTGTGCTGGCCGGAAGCCGCAAGGAAGATGGAGTGATGGATGTGGTGCTGGATTATGTCACACCCGAGTATCGTGACTTTAAGCTGGCTCAGTATTTCTATGAATCCCATCCTGAAATCATGAAGGAGAAGGGCATTAATAAACTGGTTGCTCACGCGACGAATGAAGATCATGAAATCTACCTGAAAAAGGTTGGGTTTGAGCCCGGAAAAGAGCAGGGGCACTATTATAAGCAGTTTTAATAAGTTTAATTATTCATAGGTTTTAAATATAACCGTTTGTTTTATAATAGGCATCCGAAATATCCTTGTACTGGAGTGTAAATGGCCGTCACTAATCAATTAGCCCTGTTTCTGGATGTTGTTCAGCAAGGATCTTTCAGCAAAGCCGCTGCTTTGCATAATATGGATAATTCGTCACTGTCTAAGCAGATTAAAAAACTGGAAGCAGAGTTGGGTGTTCAGTTATTAAATCGCTCCACCCGCTCTTTTTCACTGACCTCTGCCGGGGAAGAGATACTGGAGCAGACATATACCCTGATGGAGACTCTGAACCAGATACAGAATATTGCCGACTCCTATCAGTCAGAGCCAAAAGGAATACTGCGCATCGTCGCTTCTGTTCATTTTGGTCAGCTCTATTTACAGCCGGTTATTTCCCGGTTTATGAAAAAGTATCCCAAGGTGCAGATCAGCTTATCTCTGGATGACAGAAGAACGGACATCATCACGGACCACTTCGATATCGCCTTTCGGATTGGTAAGCTGGAAGACTCCAACCTTATCGCAAGGAAGCTGGCAGACACCAACTTTGCTTTAGTGGCTTCGGAAGGGTTTGTTCAGGAGTACGGTATGCCACAGACACCGGAAGCGCTGATGGAACTGCCAAGTGTGATTTATAGCAACAGAGATTCAACTATTGATGTTGTTGAGCTTGGTGAAGAGCCGCACAGTAAAACACTAAAAAGCTATAAAATGAAAGGCAACTACAGGGCAAGTGATGTCAGGTCTATGCTTGAAGCTGTGAAAGACGGGCTTGGATATACGATCATTGATCTTTTTTGCCTTGAGCGCCCGATCGATGAACTTAAGCTGGTTCCTTTGCTCACCAACTATCACTTATCTACGATGGATACCGGAATTTACGCTGTATATCCACACCGGAAGCAGACTAAACTGGTTACAGAATTTATCAGCGCATTTCAGGAGCATATCGGCACTCCTCCTTTCTGGGAGCGCCATATTCCGGGTTACAAAGAGATGTATAAATAGCCGGCCCAATTTATCCGGCATAGAGATTAAATTGATCCCGTCGGCGTCCCGAATATCAGAATGAAACTCTCATACATTTAATTACCTGAATCTGTGACGTTTAAAACATTAATTACTTCATACTATTTACAAGCTAATAAGAACCAAGCAAGTTTCTGGGTGTATAGCAGATATTATTCTAGGCTTATGGAAGGAGCCTGAAGATGGTATAGCTGGCTGGGAGCAAAGATGTTCGATAATAATAAAATTTTACCACCTGAAATTGATGCATACAGGTGTTTGTTTAGTGAAACTAAAGTACCAATGCTGGTGATATCTGCAGGCACTGGTGAGATTGTTGATGCTAATCAGGCAGCTTGTGTATTTTATGGTTATGAAGAAGAGCATCTGAAAACTCTGAACATAAACCAGATAAACCAGTTAACACCTTCTCAGATAAGTACAGAGATCAACAAAGCCAGAACCTACAAGTGTAACCATTTCAAATTTCCTCATAAGCTGGCAAGCGGCGACATAAAGAGTGTGGAGGTTTATTCCCATCCTATTTCCCTGCGCGGTGAAACCTTTCTGTTTAGCATCATTCACGATATAACATCCAGAGTAAAAGCTGAGGAGCAGCTTAAACTGGCTGCGGCGGTTTATGATTCGACCTCTGAAGGGATCCTGATCTCAAATGAGAAGGGACAGATAATAGATGCAAACAGGGCATTTACCGAATTAACCGGCCACAATAAAGAAACCATATTGCATTGCCCCTGTGACTCTTTTTTGCTTGGCGACCAGGCTGAGAGTTACCGGAATCATGTGGAAACGGTGAATAACCTGGGGTACTGGCGGGGGGAAATGGAGCTTTTGTCAAAGGAGTCCAAGCTTGTTCCAACTGCGGTAACCATCAACCGGGTCTTCAATGAAAGAGAGCAGGTTCGTAAGTATGTCCATTTAATTACAGATATCAGCTCATACAAAGAGCTTTCGGAGGAACTTTCCTATCTGGCGCACCATGATCTGCTGACTCAGTTACCCAATCGCCTGATGTTATTTGAAAAACTGGATGAGTATATAAGCCGGGCAAGCCGCAATAGCGGTCTGGTCTATGTGATTTTTATCGATCTCGATGGTTTTAAGGCCATTAACGACACCCTTGGCCACCCGGTTGGGGATGCATTGCTGGTTGCTGTTGCTAAAAAACTCAAAGAGGTGATTCGCTCCACCGACACTGTTGCCCGTTTTAGCGGTGATGAATTTGTGGTTGTGATCGAAGCGAATGACCAGCCTCATGAAATATCACAAACTTTAGGGCGGTTAACCGAAGCATTTCAGCAGCCGTTTTGTGCCCTTGGCCATCTGGTGGATGTTACAGCAAGTATCGGGGTCAGCAAGTTCCCGGATGATTCCACAGACGCCAACCAACTGATTAGCTATGCCGATATGGCGATGTATGATGCAAAGAAGCGGGGCAGAAATCAGTATTGCCTGTTTAACGCCGACAGTGAAAGAGAAATTCAGCACAGAACCATGGTTGAATCTGCTCTGAAAGAGGCGCTGATCCGTGATGAGTTTTCTCTGCTTTTCCAGCCCCAGGTAGATATTCAGGCAGGGGAGTGTGTGGGCTTTGAAGTCCTGCTTCGGTGGCGAAATTCAGAGCTGGACGCCGTTCCTCCCAACATATTTATTTTAATGGCTGAGCAGTTGGGAATAATGGAAGATCTGGGGGAGTGGGTGATTGTTCAGGCGTGCCGCCAGGCGGCAAAATGGACAAGTGAAGGCCATGAGTTCCATAAGCTGGCCGTGAACCTGTCAGGCGCTCAGCTAAAGAGTCGCAGAGTTTGTGACAAAATCCGCCGTGCGCTGAAGGATAGCGGGCTGGATGCTGCAGCATTAGAGCTGGAAGTCACCGAAAGCTTTATTATGGGTTGCAGTGAGGAGACGCTGAATATATTGGATGACTTGCGGGCTATTGGTGTAAGCCTGGCCGTTGATGATTTCGGTACCAGTTTTTCGTCCCTGAGTCATTTGAAACGCTTGCCGGTGGATAAGATTAAAATAGACCGGGAGATAATTAACAATATCGACCGGGATGAGGATGGTAAGGTTATCGCGCAGTCGATTATTGCCATGGGGCAGGCAATGGGATTAACCGTTGTTGCTGAGGGTGTGGAAACAGAAACACAGGCCGCATTTCTTAGTGAGAATAATTGTCGTGTTGCTCAGGGTTATCTGTATAAGAAACCTATGGCACCAGAGCAGGTTGTGGACTGCCTTACACAGAATCAATAACCCTTACCCGCTCTGTTTACGGGTAAGGGAAACTTTCCGATTATTTAACTTTCCAAAGAACGGATTCACCACCACGGATAGGAACCACAGTTTCGTTACCAAAAGGCATTTCCTGCTCCACCTGCCACTCTTCTTTCACTAAGGTGACACTTTCAGAGTTACGTGGTAACCCATAAAAATCTGCGCCGTTAAAGCTGGCGAAGGCTTCAAGGTTTTCCAGCTTTCCTGCATTTTCAAAAACTTCGGCATAAAGCTCTAATGCTGCATGAGCGGTATAAGAACCGGCACATCCGCAAGATGTCTCTTTTTTACCTTTTGCATGTGGCGCTGAGTCTGTACCCAGGAAGAACTTTTTATCACCACTTGTCGCGGCTGCAACAAGCGCATCCTGGTGAATGTTTCTTTTCAGAATTGGCAGACAGTAAAAATGAGGCTTGATCCCGCCAACCAGCATATGGTTGCGGTTAAACAGCAGGTGGTGCGCGGTAATGGTTGCTGCCACATTATCACCGGCATTTTTTACAAACTCTACCGCGTCAGCAGTGGTGATATGCTCGGAGACAATTTTTAGTTTGCTGAATTTCTTTACGATAGGTGCAAGCACTTCTTCAAGGAACACTTTTTCACGGTCAAAGATGTCCACATCGTGTGTGGTCACTTCACCGTGGATCAGTAAAAGCATGCCCACTTCTTCCATGGCTTCGAAAACCGGGTACATATCAGGAATGGAAGTAACACCTGAGTCTGAGTTGGTTGTTGCACCGGCAGGATACAGCTTGGCTGCGAATACTTTGCCACTGGCTTTCGCTTTACGGATTTCATCTGGAGTGGTGTTGTCGGTGAGGTAAAGCGTCATTAGCGGCTGGAATTGCGCAGAAGGCTTTTCTGCCATAATCCGGTCGTAATATTCCAGTGCAAGTTCAGTGGTGGTAATTGGTGGGACAGTATTTGGCATCACGATCGCACGGCCATTGTATCTGCTGATATCGCGTACCGTATCTTTTAAAACTTCACCGTCACGCAGATGGACGTGCCAGTCATCAGGACGAGTAATCGTAAGTGTAGTCATTTTTTGCTCCCACATTGTAAAATCCATTGGAGCCTGCAAACTATTTTGCGGTTACGCAAACGTTTTCGCTTAGGCGACAGGATGATAGTAGAAAATCGGTGTTCTTGCATCTGATTTATGTGAGTATCTATCAATAAACTTAGTGGTAGATGATTTATGCTTGTAGAAAGTCTGATACCAAGTGGGCAGCAGCAGGCAGGTATCGCTAAACAGACACGCATAAATACATCCATGTAGCTCTACTTTGCCATCCATGGCAAAGAAGGTCTGTTTATCGATACCTACCTGCTGCTACCTTGATACTCCGGAAATTAATTAAAAAACAAGGAATTGCAATGTCAAAAGCAACCCTATCTCAGATAAATGTGTATCCGATAAAATCCGTTCAGGGTTTGTCGCTTTCCAGCAGTTGGGTGGAGAAGCAGGGGTTGTCCTTTGACCGCAGGTTTATGCTGGCAAAAGGCAACGGCGCTATGGTGACGGCCAGAACTCATCCACAATTGGTTAGGGTTAGCGCAAGCCTGCTGACCAATGCCATGGTGGTTTCTTTTCCGGGTAAAGAATCGCTGCGGATTAACTATAGCGAGTTTGAGCAGAAAGAGCAGAATGCCACTGTCTGGAAAGACAGCTTTACCGCTTACAGTACCACAGAAGAAGCAAATAACTGGTTCAGCGAGGTGCTTGGTGAGCCTGTTCAGCTTCTGTATAGCGGCGAGCAGTCAAACCGTCACAGGGAAAAGCTGGGCCATAGCGTCAGTTTCGCCGATGGTTATCCGCTGCTTATTGTCAGCAGACAGTCGCTTGAAGAGCTGAACAGGCGCTGTCCGGAAGAGCAGAGTATGTCTCAGTTCCGTCCCAATCTGGTGGTGGATGGCAGTGAACCTTTTGTGGAAGACAGGTGGAAGAGAATTAAAATTGGTGAAGTTGAGTTTGAAATACGTAAGCCATGTGAGCGTTGCGTATTAACCACTGTGGACCCTGAGACAGGCAAGTTCTGTGATTCAAAAGAGCCGTTGGCAACCCTGGCTACCTTCCGTGCAAATGAGGTGGGCGGGACTTTCTTTGGCCAGAATATCGTTGCATTAAATGAAGGCATGATCCGGGAGGGCGATACGGTTGAGGTTCTGGAAACCAAGCCGAAAGAGCAGTATCTGGATAAGTCTGACGACAAGCTAAAACTGACTTGTGTCTGCGTTGAAGAAGTGGCGCAGAACTTTGTTACTTACTGGCTGGAGCCGCTTCATGGTGAGCTTCCGCCATATCTGCCGGGGCAGCATCTGCCGATTTCTATTAAGGACGGCAATGAAACCTACACCAGAAAGTATACACTTTCCTCCAGCCCGTCCAGACCGGGGCGCTACGCTATTTCAGTGAAACGGATCAATGGCGGAAAGGTTTCCAACTGGATTGCTGATAACTTTAAAGTTGGCGGCGTTCTGACTGCCGACTCACCTCAGGGATCGTTTCACTTAGATACCAGCCCGGTGCACCCTTTGCTGCTTATTTCTGCTGGAAGCGGTGTGACTCCTATGATTTCTATGCTTCGCTATCTGGCGGATCAGGATTTAATGCAGGATGTGGTGTTTTACCATCAGTGCAGTACGGTTCAGGATATTCCCTTTAAAGAGGAACTGGATGAACTGAACCACAAATTTGAAGGGTTGAAGGTTATTGTGTCGCTTAGCCAGGCCGATGAGGACTGGGATGGCCTGAAGGGGCGCATTGAACTGACTCATCTGAAACCGATTCCTGAGCTGGGCAGACGTCAGGCGTTTGTTTGTGGCCCGGTTGGCTTTATGCAAAAAGCCAAGAAGCTGCTGTTAAATCTTGGCCTGGATGAGTCTCGCTATCATCAGGAGATGTTTGGCATTGAGCTGGAAACCGATGGTGAAGAGGTGGCTCTGTCACTGACAATTGACGGACAGCAGATCAGAGGTGAAAACAAGACGCCACTTCTTCTTCAGGCAGAAAGCGCCGGTCTGAATATCATAAACAGCTGCCGGGCAGGATTTTGTGGAGCCTGTAAAATGACCCTGAAGTCTGGGGAGGTTGTGCAGCCGGATGTTCCAGCGCTGACCGATGAAGAGCGGATAGCCGGTAAAGTTCTGGCTTGCTGTTGTATCCCGAAAACGGATATTGAGGTGAGCTCTTAAAATAGCGCTACTCTACCAGATAGTATTCTTCGTGATTGATGATATCGACACTTCGGGTTGCACTGATAATGTACTCCGAGGTGCTGGTAATCACATAAGAATGATGCTTGGTAATGATATCGCCCGGTTTCAGTTTGTTAAGAGGCAGATCGCTGGTGGAACAGATCCAGTCTTTATGGGCATGATCGTTTACCACGACCAGAACCAGGTTATCCACTGCCGTTGCTCTTTTACCGTTATTAGCCGTGACGATAAACTGCTGGCCTGAAAGAATGTGCTCTATTCTGGCTCCCATTTTCAGTTGAGCCAGGGAGTGAGCTCGGGTCATGCTATTGTTTTTTGTCATCATTAAATTTAATAAATAGCGGTAATTAAGTGATTAAGCAGCTGATACAAGCTGCTTAATCACGGCATATAAAGCGAATTTAATCGTAGATAGTCGGAATTGGCTGACGCTTATGCTGCGTGATCTGGTAAATCCTGATCAGTTTTTCAGAAACCTCTGCAGAAACCGGCTTACCTTCCAGAAAATCATCGATCTGATCATAGGTCAGATTTAGCGCATCTTCATCTGCCTTTTGCGGACTCAGTTCTTCCAGATCCGCGGTTGGTGTTTTAGTGACAAGCAGCTCAGGCGCACCAAGTGTTTTAGCCAGTTGACGAACCTGACGTTTGCTCAGACCGAACAGAGGTGCCAGATCACATGCCCCGTCACCAAATTTAGTGTAGAAACCTGTAATGTTTTCTGCTGAGTGGTCGGTACCAAGAACAAGGCCGCCAACGTAACCAGCGATTTCATATTGCGCAACCATGCGGGCACGGGCTTTTACATTACCTTTTACAAAGTCAGCTTTAGCAGGATCTGCTGGGATCAGGCCGGTTCCTTCCAATGCAGAGCCTGTCGCCGCGTGAATTCCGTCGACGCCCTGTTTGATATTGACTGAAACTGACTGGGAAGGCTTGATAAAGGAAAGCGCCAGTTGTGCTTCGTCTTCATCTTTCTGCTCGCCGTATGGCAGCCTTACTGCGATAAACTGGTAGTCAGAAGAGTTCATTTCCTGGTTAAGGCTTTCAACCGCAAGCTGAGCAAGGCGGCCGGTTGTTGTTGAATCAACGCCACCACTAATGCCAAGCACAAGAGACTTACAGCCAGACTCTTTTAGCTTTGTTTTAATAAACTCAACACGTCTTTCTATTTCAAAATTGACATCGATTGAGGGTAATACACGCATTTCTTCGCGAATTTGTTGTTCCATGCTGGTCCCTTTTTTCTACAGCAAAATTATCAATGATGCTATTCTACCCGTTTCCGCGTTACTTCATAGTGTTAAACATTGTCTGAATGAATACAAAACAAGCAACCAAGTCCAAAATCGCCGTTTTTGGCAGCGCTTTTAATCCGCCAAGCCTGGGACATAAAAGTGTCATTGATTCTTTAACCCATTTTGACAAGGTACTTCTGGTGCCAAGTATTTCGCATGCCTGGGGTAAGGAGATGCTGGATTATAGCGACAGATGCAAAATGGTCGATCTGTTTATCCATGATATGGCACAGGATAATGTAGAGCGTTCAACTGTGGAAGAGTTATTGCATGTACCTGGTCAGAGCGTGACAACTTATGCCGTGCTGGAAAAACTTCAGGAGTTGTACCCTGAAGCGGAACTGACTTTTGTTATTGGACCGGATAATTTATTTAAATTCTCCAGTTTCTTTAATGCTGAGCTCATAACGGAGCGCTGGTCGGTAATGGCTTTTCCTGAGAAAGTCAAAGTTCGAAGCACAGATATCAGAAATAATCTTAAAAAAATGAGATCTGTTACCAAGCTAACCACCAAAAGTGTGGCGGATTATCTAATTATAAATAAAATATATATCTAAGTTCTCACGTAGAGGCTCGGGTTATGAAATTTGCACACATTTTAACTTTACTGATTGGCTCATTGGGTGCTTCCTCAGTACTTGCATGCAATAGCGTCTCTGGCTCATCTGAGTTGGTGGCGAATAACGGAACTGCTTCTGTATGCGTTGATTTAACCGATCGTCTAGAATCACTGGTGGATCAGATTCGCGAAATCAGCATATTTGGTGAAAGGGAACAAAAGGAAAGAGAGAAGAACTACTGGACGGAGTGGAGCGTTAGCATGGCTGAAGATCCGGTGGCTTCTTTGCAGGTAGACCGTCAGCATCTTGGGTTAACGCTATGGTCACCGCAGGTGGAAGGCAGCAACGGAGAGGTTGAAGTCGGAGATCTGTTAGAGAACCCTGGATTCCAGCTTAGTATGGGCGTTGGCGACACACGCAATAATGCACCAAAAGTCAGAGTAGATTATCGCTGGCACAAGGAAACCAAAGCCGATCTGGTGCTTCAGGTAGAGCTTCCTTTCTAAGCTTATAAGCTTTTGCCCAGCACCAATTTGGTTAGCTGTTCAAATTCTTCAGTGTGGTCATCAAACAGGTTTTTGATGACCACATTTCTTTTTGTGCCCGATAAAATCTGTTTTCTTGCTTCCCGGATTTTCATTGCGATATGGATTTCCTGCTCAAGTTGCGCAGGCTTATCAAAAGACCAGTCGTTAAACTGTTTGCTCAGAGCAGAGAGTTCCAGAACCGGCTTTAGTTCAGTTGCTTCGTGTTTAACGACACTCAGAAGTGATGACGTGTGTTCCTGACAGTATTCTGCCTTTGCCAGCTTCTTTAACACAGCGCCGGTGACATCAGGCAGTTCGACAAATCCGGCATGTTTGGGAAAGTCATCTTTTAGTCTTACTGAGAAGTCGACGACAGATACTGCACTGCCTGGAAACGCAGTCATGGATGTCAGACAGTCGAAGGGAAGCCAGAACGCCTGATTTTTTTCTACCGCATACTCAAACTTTTTCAGCTTAAACAGAACTAAGCCTTCGTGTACAAGCAATAAACTGTTTTTCATCACGCGCTTACGGGGTGTTACGTTCAGTGTGCGATGCTGTTCATTGCGATATTCGATTGCGTAGTTCATGTCTGTTCCATTTTTTTCGCGGGCGCATAGGGTAACTATTCTGGCGATAATTGCAACTGAGAGATGTGACGCTGGTCTGACCTTAAGCTTATTAGTCACTCAATAGCTGCGAAGCACATCAAGAGCGCGTAGAATTAGCCCGGTTTATGATTACGAAGAAAAAAATGACTGAATTAAAAGATATTTACCAGGAAATCCGGCCTTATAACGATGACGAGATACGTCCTGCGATCGATAGACTGATTAACGACCCTGAATTTATCGGAGCAATACTTAACTTTAAGTTTAAGAATAAGCCTAAGTGGCTGCAGACATTGCTGACACCTTTCATCAAGGTTTACCTGAAGTCCAAATGGGGCAGGTTAACCAGCGTTTTTGACGTACAGGTGGAAATCGAAAAGTACCTGCGCAAATTCCTGGACTCCACCACAGACGGGCTCACCTTTTCCGGGTTAGATAAACTGGATACGCAAGTGCCTTATCTGTTTGTGTCTAATCACCGTGACATTGCGATGGACCCGGCTCTGGTGAACTTCGGCCTTCACCACAGTAAGCATAAAACGGTTCGTATCGCTATCGGGGATAACCTGCTGCGTAAACCCTGTGCCACTGAGCTGATGAAGCTGAATAAGAGTTTTATTGTTAAGCGCTCAGCTAAGGCACCGCGTGAGCTTATGAAGGCGCTTGGGCTGCTCTCTTCTTATATTAAGCATTCGCTGGATACCGGAAACTCTATCTGGATTGCGCACAAAGAAGGCCGCGCCAAAGATGGTAACGACATCACGGATCCTGCGATCCTTAAAATGTTCCATGTTGAAGGGCGTAAGCAGAAGATAAGCTTTGGTGACTATACAAAGTCTCTGAGAATTGTCCCTGTTGCGATCTCTTATGAGAATGACCCATGCGACAACGCAAAAGCTGTAGAGCTGTATGAAAAAGCGGAGCATGGTGCATACGAGAAATCTGAATTTGAAGATATCGACAGTATTGTTCAGGGTATCGTGGGCTATAAGGGCCGTGTACACGTTGCTTTTGGTGATGTTATCGATCATAGCTTTGACTCCCCGGAAGCCTTGGCTGAGGAGATAGATAAGCAGATCCACGCACTGTATAAGCTATTTCCGATCAACCTGCTTGCAGCAAACCAGCAAGATGACTCCGTATCTGAAGAAACTCGCATTGCGCTAAACAGCAAGCTGGACAGCCTGCCAGAGGGTGCGAAAAAATATCTTATTGATATGTATGCAAATCCTGTATACAGGAAATTAGAGTTGGATCGTTAAGGCCACTTTAAAATAATCATGGCCGGTGATAGTCGTTGTGACGATTAATATGATAGTTTCAAAGGGAGTTTAATACCTCCCTTTGGCCTTGATTTTTACCAAAGGGAAGTATCGGGTCTGCTAACGACCCATTTTGTAAAACTCATCATCCGGGCGAACAGCCAGAAAGCTCATCATGCGATTAGACATGTTGTAAAAGGCAGTCAGACCCGCAATATCCCAGATATCTTCGTTTGAAAAGCCGTGCTCGCGCAGGGCAGCAAAATCTTCTTCATTTATGGATCTTGAGTCGTCTGTCACCTTCATAGCGAAAGCAATCATCGCCTTTTGGCGGGGAGTGATATCTGCTTCCCGGTAATTTACGGCAACTTGCTCTGAAAGCTTAGGGTCACCAGAAGCCATACGCAGGGCGGCACCATGTGAAGCTACACAATACATGCAACCATTGTGGTTTGAGTGAGCTACGATGAGCATCTCTGTGTCTGCCGGAGTTAGACCGCTTTCCTTTTCGGTAAGAGCTGCGTCGTATGCCAAAAATGCACGTAGCTCTGCCGGGCGGTGTGAAAGAGCTTTTGCAACATTTGGTACAAATCCGAATCGTTCCTGAGCTCCCTCCCAGATTTGCTTTACATCTTCCGGAAGTTCGTTCATTTCTGGCACAGGGTAACGGCTAATTTTTTCCACGGTATAGTCCTCATCTTTATGTATAAAAGTAAAAAATAGAGCGCTAACCACAAAGGTAACGCTGCATAAACTACCCGGAATTCTGGACTAGATAGAGGTGATAAAAAAGTCACTGATTTTCCAATGACTTTGGAAGAATATATCAACAATAGTATGGGCTTTACCGTGCTACAGCACCTCCCAGTTTCAGATTGTCAGGCCACTTTGTAATCTGATTTCCGCCAAGAAAAATATGCCCGTTTACCGTCATAGTTTCCGGGAATGTGGTGATTTTTGAACCGCCGATATACAGGTTTCCCTCAACAATGATTTGATTAGGCAGAGTGGTTAAAGGCGTTCGGATTACGCTGAGATCGCCTTTTACATGCAGCCGTGGCGGAAGCTTTTTCAGAGGGGTATCGGTGAAGTTAAGGTAACCACCGACTTTGATGCCCGTTGGCCAGTCTTCGATTTGCGAGCCGAGAAAGTTAGCGTAGCCTTTAATATCTGTGCCTTTAAGCACTTTTTTGACGGAACTGTTAGAGGCATCCAGGCTTCCGTTAATAATCAACCCCTGTGGCAGCGTTTCTATATTGGTTTTTGCAATGTTCAGATTGCCTTTCACTTCAAGGTTGTCCGGAAGGGAAGTATAGAGCCGGTTTCTGAGGTAAAGATTGCCGTAATTATCTAAGTGGTCCAGGATATTATATTCATCCAGCGGTACACAAAGTACTGCGGTTGAAAAGAGCAGAGCTGTGGCTGTGAGCAATTTTGATTTCATTGGGACTGGATTCACCGCTTTTACCTGATAACAGCTTATCGGCATGGGGATGAAAAGTTTGAGTTTTCTCCCTCAGGTTAAGAGAGAAAACTCGTCACTGACAGAATTAGCGAGCCAGTGAGCGCGTTTTTAGCTCATAGATAAGCTTTTCTGCGCTTACGTCAAACTTAATGCGGGCATGAAGCTCTTTTGCGTCATCATCAAGTGCGCCGACTTCAATCTGAGCATCAGAGTTTACTTCTTTTGCCAGTGCTTCGTATTTGGCAAACTCTGCCAGCAGAGCTTCCTTAGATTCAGCAAATAGCGAAACTTCAGCAACATCGTCGCCTTCTTTAATAATAAAGCCCATTTCTGCAGAAACACCACAGGCTTCGCAGATCTCGTTTTCTGGTTCACAGAATATTTTTTCTTCTGACATAACACTTCCTCTTACCGAAGATTAAAAGGTCTATCGCCTCAAAGGCTTAAATAGTACCGCCTGACTAACCGATAAAGCTAGTTTTATTAGCTTTTACTGGTATATGGGGATTCATCAGCCCGGTTACAATACCTGAGCCGGGAACACGTTAAAATAATGCCTTAAACCGGATAGCAGTTGTATATCTGAGTAATTGGTTGTTTATTAGTGTTACATGCTATATGTGAGTTGTAACAAGGCATGTAGTACGTTTTTTCTAACTTTATTTGGTGTGATAAATATGTCTGTCCCTGCCCGGGAGCTCTGGTTTGAGCAGGGCAGGGAACAGACAATAGGGTGTGATGAACTTGATAAATGAACAGTTCAAAGCGCTCTGGAAATAAAACTCGAAATAGTAAGAGCGTGACATGCCAAAGCGTAGTAAAGAAGATACTGAAATTACCATTCAGACTATCATGGATGCAGTAGCAGACCAGTTGATCAGGCTAGGATATGACAAGATGTCGTATACAACGTTAAGTGAGCAGACAGGGATTTCTCGCACCGGGATCAGCCATCATTTTCCAAAGAAAACCGATTTTATCGGTGCTTTAGATGGCCGTATATTTGATAAGTTTGTAACACACCTCGAACTGGAGAGTGGTATTGAAGCGTTCTCAGACAGCTGGCTGAAGTCGCTGAGCAATGATGAGTTTATTGCGATTTTGCGCATTCTCTTTCATCATATTTCCTGTTCAGAAGGTTCAGACGCGTTTGCTAAAAAAGGAACAGAGCGTCTGTATGAGCTGGTAACGCAGCGCTATGGTGAAGATAAGCACAAAGAACTTGAATGGCTGATGGGCAAAGCAATTTGCAGCATGGGTCTGGCAAGCTGATTGGTATAACACCGGCAATCTTCTTTCTGGTTGATTGCCGGCGTTACATCAACAACGCCATTTGTTATCGGACCGGATTGGTATAAATAAGAAAAATAAAAGCTCTGGCAAAACCAGAGCTTTTATTTGGTGACTAAACCGGACAGCCCGGTTTCATGAGATGAGTTAAGCGGCTGTGGTAGCGACCTGCTCGTCTTTTTTCTTTTCGTTGTACATCTTAGTCAGGAAGTACACGTTAACAACTGCAATAAACGCGTTGGTTGCTACAACAGGGTAGGCGCCGATCATAAGACCGTAAATAACGAAAAACGTACAACCAACAAAGTTAAGAATACGCAGCTTAGCGATATCTTTCATTGTCAGCGAAATCGCCACCATGATTGATGCTGCGTAACCCATAATTTCGATAATATCCATTGAATGACCCTCTATTTTGAATGCCGAAAAATCTCGGTGCCAATTCTTCTCTTCTTGAGATAAGTGAGGAAGCTCCTTGCCTCGAACGGTCTGTACTTATACCAATCCAGCATTCACTGAACAGCTAATTACTGGTATTGGTATTAACTTAACGAGCGGCACTATATCAGCCCGATAAACTTGAGGAAAGTCACAATTTTATAGAAATAGAGGGTAAGCGATTACGCAAACGTTTAGCGGAAAATTGGATTAAAAAAAGTGAAAAAATGTTGAAAATCCGGCCGGTAAAAAGAAACCCCAACAAGGTGTCGGGGCTTGGTATTACTCATCATAATAGTCGTCCAAAGCATAAGGATCATCGTCAAGAACATGCTGCATCCGGCCCCGCAACTGTTCTAACTGATTTTCCAACATATTCATTTGTTCAATATCACCTTCAGAACACGCGATATAGATTTCGCGTTCAAGTTCTTCAATTTTCATTCTGATGTCCATAAGTGCCTCCGGGAAAGCGCATAGAAGACACTTATAGCGTAGACGAGATTTTAAAATATAAGCAAATTTACCTGATAGAAGTCATATTGGATTTCACTACCGGTTTTCCAGCCGGTTATAGTCCAGCAAACCGGACTCTATTGGCTGGTCCTGCTTGTACCAGTTATGTATTGAATCACTGAATGCCCAAAATTCAGGAGAGCTTCTCCGCACTGCAAACCTGTCCAGAAGCCGGGTGTAATCTTCGGCGGTCACTGTATTGCGCAGCATCTCAACAAGCTCAGGGATTTCCTCTTCCTGCAAAGACCAGAAAACCGCCGGGTAGCTTCCAAGCACGCCTTTAACCAGCGTCAGAGTATCCTGCTCGGGGATGCGGTTTCTCTCTTCGTTAAACAGGCTGGAGATATTTTTATGCGCATTATTTCTCAGCAGGGTGAAGAGTTGCTTGTTACCGGAATTACCTTCGATAAGCAGCATAGAAATCTGAGGAAAGGTCTCTTGCTTAAATCCTGAGATAGTATCGATCTGCTGTAATAACTGCTCGTTCGCTGTGCTGAATCCTGTACCGGATATCGCGTACCTGTCGGTCAGTACCGGTGAAAGCCTTGCTTTTAATCGGGTCAGCAACTCTGATTTTGGATTGTCAGACCGGTATTCCACCGCTGTGGGCTGACTGAAGGGTTTAACATTGCGCTGAAGAAACTCGGTAAAGTAGATGTCCTGATCCTGATACCAGGAACTGAGTACTTTATGGCGTATGCTATTGGGCAGCAAGGCAACAAAGTGAGATTCCCCCTCGATTCTGAGAAAGTCCATATACATGCGGGTGATCAGCTGATGACCAAAGTTACCGTACACATCAAAACCGGCCACCAGAAGGTAATGGATTCTCTCAAGCAGAGCGTAATCGATGATCCAGGCGGTTTTCGGCTCTTTGCCAACCAAGCCTTTAACCACGGTCGCACTGTCAAAATGGCGGAAAATAGTCAGCGCAGCGTTGCCGTTGACACCATCGCCATCCCAGACCAGATCTGTGGTTAAGCGCTCTCCGTTGTTAAACCATTTGTTGGTAAAGTCAGATTTCGCTTCCAGGTATTTAGCCTGCTGACTTGAATAGGCAATCCAGTTTAATACCGGTTCTGCATTGCTCTGTTGCTCGCCGGGCAGTTGAAGGTTTACTGACTGCGAGCGGTAAAACTCATTTAACTGCGGGATATCGGCCATATCCGGGTCAGCAAAAAAGACCCAGAATCTGTCGTTGATAACGTTCAGCGCCAGTTGGCCCCGGCACACCGGCCCCTTGATAAAGGCCATAATGGTGTTTTGTGCATTGTCGAGCAGAAAGCTAAAGCGCGACTTTACCGGGATTTGTGCAAAAGCGGTCATGGGATTTGCTGCGACTTCGGGTTCATAAGACGGCAGTTTTTCAACCTTATACTGAGTCTCAATAAACCACTGATGCCAGTTATTAAGGCGCTCTTCATTCAGGGCGTAGGGCATATGGGTTTTATCGACAATGGTGGCCGGTTCGGGGATCAGTCTGTAGAAGACTCGGCTGGTTTCAGGATCGTCGTAGGGGCGTCGGGTTGCAATTCGTTTTACCGGCTGGCCCGGAGGGGTCAATGAACGAACCAGGTTGAAAAACCGTGGCTGACCTTCCAGCTCACTAAAGTAGAGGTGAAAAAGGTAAAGGTGCTCATAAAGGTAGCGGGCTGCTAACTGAGTTTTGAAGTTGCTGCCGTTAAGTGCGGTTTCCCAGCGCGCTATCAGTTTTTGCTCTGCATGGGATACGGGCTTATCAGCCGCCATAATAGCGCCGTTTTCCAGCCAGTTTATTAGCGTGTTGTACTCATCAGAAGCAAGATTAGGCATCCCGTAGGGCATACCCCAGTCCGGGTAATCCTGTTCGTACTGAGCATGCTCTTCGACAGTGGGGCACTGTTCATCCCGGTAGAGAGAAAAGTCAAAACCCTCAAGCTGATCCTGCTGCGGAAGAGGGTGGTTCTCTTTCTGGATTAGCATCTTAGCCATTAAACCGGCTTCGATATTTGCCTCAGTAGTCTGGTCTCTTTCATTGAGTACCGGGTGGAAACTGAAATCACGCCATTGTTGGGTGGTTTCTGCATCTTCAAACAGGCGGGTAGGCGCTGTTGCGGTAAGGCGCGTTCCCTGATACACCTTGTTCTTGCTGCCGCCCCGGTCAATGCCCTGAGCAGATGACATCTTATACTGGCACGGTGCATCGTAGCAGGCGTGACACACGACGCAGCGGTTGTCGATAACAGGTTTTACTTCGCTTAGGTAATGATCAGCCGCTTCTGAATGGTAGGGAGCGCTTCTGGCCTGAACTTCCGGTTTACCAAAGAGTTCATTGTAGTTTAGGGTGGAATAAGCCGCACATCCGCTAAAAACAATCACACTAATTAATGCTATGAATTGTCTTCTGATCATTTATAGTCCTGATTTTTGTATTTTCTTAAATTAAAGCAGAAGGTTATCAAATCTGCCATGCCGCTGAAAAGGAAAAGAGCCACCTGAAAGGCAGCTCTTTATCTGAAGTGAAAACCTGAATTAATTGGTCTGATAGCCCTGAAGAACGCTGTTCAGGTTTCTTGAGGCACTGGTTAGTTCGCTTACGTCATGTCCCTGCTTTTGGGCGACTTCGCGAATGGTGTCCGATTGTGTGCGGATATCACTGAGTTCCCGGGCAATATCGTTCGCAACGGCACTTTGCTGCTCGGCTGAAGCAGAAATCTGGATACTCATATCCATAATCGCTTGCGACGATTCAGCAACGTTATTGATGTCACCGCCCAACTGAGATATCAGCTCGCTGCTGACTTTCGCCTGTTCCACCGTCTGACCGGTTTTACCCGCAATGCTTGAAGTCTCACTCTGAACCTTTTCGATCATTGACTGAATTTCAACGGTTGCTTCCTGAGTGCGGCTTGCAAGAGTGCGTACTTCGTCTGCTACCACGGCAAATCCGCGTCCCTGTTCACCCGCCCGTGCCGCTTCTATCGCTGCATTAAGTGCCAGCAGGTTAGTCTGCTCTGAGATACCGTTAATCGTGGTAATGACTTCGTTGATCTGCGTTGTGTTCTCGCTCAGTGTTGCAACAGAGTCGGAGGTCTGAGAGATGAGTCCGGAAAGCTGGTCAATTTCGGAAATCGCGTTCTGTACCAGGTTCTGACTCTCGGTTACGAAGGTTGAATCTTTCTCTGAACGCTCGGCAGCAGACTGGGCGATATTGGAAACTTCCTGCGCGGACGCTGTCATCTCTTCCATTGCGGTGGCCACTGAATCCAGTGACGAGTGCTGGTTATGGATCTGCACTTCGCTGTGTTTCATCTCAGTTCCAAAAGAGTCTGCGGTGTTTTCCAGAGTTGAAGAGCTGTCTTTTACCACCTGAACAAGCTCGGTGAGTGTGTCCATTGCTTTATCCAGAGCACAGCCGATAGTGCCGAATTCGTCACGGCCAGGATGAAAGCCTAGTCTTGAAGTCAGGTCGCGGTTAGCGATTTTTTCTGTGGTTTTCCAGAGTATCCAGAGTGCGCCGCCAATAAAAGTAGAAACCCAGTAGCTAAACAGGGCAAATGGTAAAACCCAGAGATAAGTCAGTAGCAGAGTAGTAAAAGCCTGATCTTTAGTCTGTCTGTCTTTTGCGCTCAGGGTTTCTGTTAACGATGCGTACTGACCGCTTTTCGTTCGCATTACAGCAGTGACTTTGTCGCCGGAAAGTGTGGTGGACTGAGAAGATGCCGACAATGTTACGCCTGACGATTTTAGCTGATCGGTTGTTCCTGAATTTTCCGCAGCGGTTACCAAACCTTCAAGCCTTGCTTCTGCAACCGCCTGCAATTTTGAATCAACGGCTTCAACGGTATCATAATATCTCCCAATCGCAGCGGTGGAGAGCGCCAGTATAAACAGGGCAAAGATAATCCACATTTTGTCGTTGATAGACATCTTGATAAATAGGCGGTCTATGGGCCTGAAGGCGACTTCTTTCATAGTTGCTCCGAAAAGAGTTGAGACTTTTATAAATTATAGGTTCCGAATTTTGCGCATTAGCAAAATAATTTGAAATATTTATTTGCTTATTAGCTCATGAGTGTGACATGGGTCTCAGTTAAAATATCATTTATTAACATTGAAAAAAAGATTAAGTGTGCACATGCTGCGTTGATGCATATGAAATATATGCCGTGCATCTATGATTGTGCTATTTAGAATAAGATAATGTTATGGTTAGGTTATGAATTCTAAAGCAAACGTTTACTTATGATTTAGCTCAAAGTTTTATCTGACGCTTAATAAAATTGTCTACTGGAAAACAAAAAACTGTCATATAACGAGGTTATAACAACTCATACCAAGTAAGGAGTACATGTAATGAGTGAATTATACGCTAACGAATCTCTGGAGCTAATGGATGCATTAGAGATCGGATTTGACCTGTCGGATTATGATTCTGAAACGGAACCGGCAGAAGAGAACTAAAGATGCAGAGCCAGCACTTTGATGCTGGTTTTTATTTGCCTGAACCTGAGTGAACGGTTAGGCTGTGTCCATGAATTTTTTAGCCCACCTTCATATCGCCGATACCCTTGATAGTGACCTTGCAGCTAATCTGCTTGGAGACTTTGTAAAAGGCGACCCCTATAAATCCTATCCTGCATATATCGCAGACGGCATAAAGCTGCACCGGTTTGTTGACAGCTATACCGATTCACACCAGGTGATGAAAACAGCGAAAGGATTTTTCCCTGCTGAAGTCCGGCGCTTTAGTCCGATAGCTCTGGATTTATACTGGGATCACTGCCTTGCCTCAGGCTGGGCTGAGTTTCATCAGCAGAGTCTGGCGGATTTTTGCTTGCAGGCAGAGGAAAGAGTCCGCTCAGTAAACAATATTCACCTTCCGGAACAATATCTCCGGGTAACAGAGCGAATGTGGAAGATGAAGTGGCTGGAATCCTATGCCGATTTTGCCACGCTTGAAATCGCGCTGGAAAGAATGTCCACAAGAAGCCCGAGAATGAAAAAGCTCGCTCACTGCTTTGAAACACTTGAGCAAAGTGATGATGAACTGTCACAGCTATTTCCTCTGCTTTATACCGATGTGCTGAAAGCCTGCCGTGAGTTTGTAAACCGCTAACTATTAATAGTACAATCGCAGCCCTTTTTTATTGCAACCTGTACGGGGCCTTAACTCATGTCTAAATCAGAGATTTCTTTTCAGCAACTGGAACTCAGTGCCTGGTTACAGGAAAGGGTGCATGCGTTAGGCTTTGAAACGCCGACCCCCGTTCAGATTCAGGCTATCCCGGAAATTATTGCTGGGCGGGATATACTGGCCGCGGCTCAGACAGGTACAGGCAAAACCGCTGCGTTTGGCTTACCTGTTATTCAGAAGTTGCTGGAAAACGAGCCGTTACCGCGTAACGATGATAATCCGGTAAGCGCATTAATCATAACTCCGACCCGTGAACTGACTCAGCAGATATTTGATAACCTGAGCCGCTATTCCGAAGGAACAGAGCTGAAAATTGTGGTTGCCTATGGTGGCACCAGCATTAAGGCGCAGCAGGATAAACTAAAGGGCGGAGCCGATATTCTTATTGCAACGCCGGGCAGATTGCTTGACCACTGCTTTACCAAATCCGTCAGCCTGAGAAAAACCACTTATTTTGTTATGGACGAAGCAGACCGGATGCTGGATATGGGCTTTATGCCGGATATCCAGCGAATATTGTGCAAGCTGCCTGAGCAAAGACAAACCATGATGTTTTCTGCCACCTTTGAAAACAGAATTAAGACGCTGGCTTACCGGATATTAAAAGATCCGGCAGAGATTCAGGTAACGCCGGAGAACAGCACGGCGGATACAGTAGAGCAGATTCTTTATCCGGTAGATAAAAAGCGGAAAAGAGAGTTACTGGCGTACCTCATCGGTTCACGTAACTGGCAACAGGTGCTTGTCTTTACCAAAACCAAACAGGGTTCAGACGCTTTGGTAAAAGAGCTGAAACTGGATGGCATCAAAGCGGCCTCAATTAACGGTGATAAAAGTCAGGGCGCAAGGCAAAAAGCGCTGGATGACTTTAAGAATGGAAAAATCCGCGCATTAATTGCCACTGATGTGGCCGCCAGAGGAATTGATATTCAGGAGCTGGAATGCGTGGTTAACTTCGATATGCCGTACAAAGCCGAAGATTATGTTCACCGCATTGGCAGAACCGGAAGAGCGGGCTATTCAGGGCTTGCGGTTTCGCTGATGAGCCGAGATGAAGAGTATTTGCTGAATGCGGTAGAAAACCTGCTGGATAAAAGGATTCCACAGGAGTGGCTGCAGGGATTTGAACCAAGTCTGATTGAGGATATTGAAGAAGATCAGCCGCGCAAAAAGCGCAGCCGATCATCAGAGAAGAGAAAGCTGAAGGCTAAGCTTAAAATCCATCAGAATCGTGGTAAGAAGCGTTAAACCTTAGTTGGGCAGATAACAGTGCCGTCTGCATGTTCCCAGCATTCGGCCATAGGCAGCAGAAGGGATCTTAGATTGTCTGTATTGATCACCTGATCTTCAGGGATCAGGAAGGTGTGCGCAATTTGCTTATTAAATATGCGCCAATGATTAAGTAGTTGCTGGTCAAGATCACAGCCTGGCCAGATCTCTTTCATAAAGGGTCTAAGGCTTATTGCTCCATGTGCACTGGTAATTAGCTGCCATTTTTGTTCCCACATGTTGACCTGGTCGTCAGGATGTTCCTGATTAAACTTATTTACAAGCCCATCAAAAATGTGTTCGATTTTTCCGTGCCCATCAACCATGTAGTCAAAAAATTTATCTTCTTGCCTTACTACATCAGCAGTGAACTGCATTGGTTTAGGTACCAACAGCATATGCGCGTGCAAATGAGCACTAAACTTATAGATCAATACATTTGCTGGTAAGTCGGAACCGAAATGTTCCAGCAGACCAAAAATGTACGCCTGCATATACTCATGTAACTTATCACTAATGGCGTACCAAATTTGCTCTTTGCTACCAAAATGGTGGCGGATCAGGCTGTGCGATACACCTGCAGCCTCACTAATATTTCTTAGCGAAACCTTCTCATAACCGGACTCACAGAACATGTTCGCAGCGGTTGTTAGTATCTGGATTTTGGTTTCTTCAGCGGCCTGTGCACTTCGGCGGCCTTGCTTTCTTTCGCTCATTGTTCTACTTCTCAATAAAGACGGCTCATTTCTATCAGATTTTCGTCCTGCCGTCATAAAAAATTTATTATCCACATGGAAAATATGTGTTGATATTACACCAAATAACCTTATACTGCACGCCTGTGTAATAAATAATTACTCACGATCTAATAAATGGGAGACAACAAGGTGCATAATAAAGCCCTCGTCACAATTTTAAAGCTTGCTTTTGTTAGTAGCGTCGCACTCTTTGTTAATGGTTGCGGCCAGGCTAACTCTGAACCCCAAAAAGAAGTGATAAAGCCGGTAAAGCTTTATCAGGTACCTGGTTTTGCAGCCGACAGCAATGATGCATTCCTTGCTGAAGTCGATGCCGGTGAACGTTCTCAGCTGTCGTTTCAGGTTCCGGGTGTGGTGGAAAACCTGGCGGTTAAAGAAGGGCAGAAAGTTGAAAAAGGACAACTGCTTGCTGTTCTTGATCCAAAAGACTACCAACTGGCTGTAGACGCAGCTCAGGCTCAGTTTGATCTGGCAGAAACCCGTTTTCTGCGTGATAAGAAACTTTTTGATAAAAGACTTATCAGTGCTGACAGCTTTGACCAGACTGAAACATCATATAAAGCGGCGATTGCTAATCTTGAAGAAGCAAAAACCGACTTTAGTTACACCGAAATCCAGGCGCCTTTCGATGGTGTTGTCTCCCTAAGTTTTGTTAAGGCGCATCAGTATGTTGCGGCAAAACAGCCTATTCTTAATATCATCAATAATGAAGAACTGGATATCAATATTTCGGTGCCGGTTCCATATATCGATCAGGTTGGCGTTGCTAAGTTCCAGGCAGGACAATTTATTGTTGTATTTGATGTTTTTCCGGGCGTGATTATTCCTGCACAGTTTAAAGAGATGTCTACTCAGGCAAATGATACGAACAGCTATAACGCCACTGTATCGATCCTTAAGCCTGATGATCTGACCATTCTCACCGGCATGACAGGTCAGGTGTTTGTTGCGGGTAATCAGCAAAAGAGTGCTGTGACGCTTCCGGAAAGCGCCTGGGTAAGCAAAACAGCAGACTCAGGTAAAGTCTGGCGCATGAACCAGAAAAATAATTCAGTAGAGCTAATTGAGCTTAAGTTAGATGGTTCTGGTGCTGTTACTGACGGTTTGAATGCCGGTGATCTGGTTGTTATTGCGGGTACAAAAGATTTAACAGAAGGCCAGGTAGTGAAAGCCTGGGAACGTGAGGGCGGTATTTAATGCGTAAGCACATTTTTAAACTCGCTGTACTGCCAATGGCGCTGGCGATGCTTCAGGGCTGCCAGGATGAAGCGGTTGTATTCGAAAAAGAACCATTGCAGGTTTCTGCCTATGAAGTGACTAAGCCGGTGGAAAACCAATACCGGAACTTTAAAGGTACCGTGAGTCCTGCTGATCTGACCCCAATGTCGTTCCGCATTGAGGGTGAGCTGGATGCGATTCTGGTAAAAACAGGCCAGAAAGTTAAGAAAGGCGAAATGCTGGCGAAACTGGATGACAGCAAGCTGCGTCAGCAGATGGCGGATGCGCAGGCTCAGTACGAACTGGCTGTAAGACAGCTGGGTCGTGGTATGGATCTGGTCAGAAAAAAAATGATCTCTCAGTCTGAGTTTGATGAGCTGACAGCAAACAAGCGTATTGCGGAAGTCAGCTATGAAACCGCAAAGAACAATCTTGAGTACACAAGACTGGTTGCGCCATTTGACGGCTATGTTGCTGAAGTTCCAAAAGAGTCATTCGAAAGTGTTACTCCGGGTGAGACCGTGGTGAATGTTTATCGTGATGATGTTGTCCGTGTAAGAATTGGCGTGTCCGATATCGTGCTGGCATCGCTGAATCCGGATATCGGCAGCCGTGATATTAAGATCCCGACAAAATTTTCAGGCGATGAGCGTCAGTTTACCCTGAAGTATTACGAGCACTCCACAGAGCCTTCATCCGGTGCCAACGCATTTGAGTTCTGGCTGGAGATGCCTCAGGTTGAGCCTGCAATTTTGCCCGGTGCAACAGCGAACCTTGATATCGACCTTCTTGAAGCGGGTCTGACCCTGACTCAGGGCTACGAAATCCCGGTCACTGCACTTGATGCAGGAAACCAGAAAGGTGAGTTTTTCATCTGGAAATACGTTGACGGAAACGTGCAGAAGCAAAATGTGGAAGTGATTCAGGTAAAAAGTAATGGCGTGATTGTGTCTAAAGGTGTCAGAAAAGGGGATCTATTAGTGAATTCCAGCCTGAAAAAACTGCGTGATAATGCGGCCGTTAAGCTTGTTGGTGGGGAAGAATAACAGTGAATATTGCAGATTACTCGATAAAACACCGCGTTATCAGCTGGATGTTTTTGGTCATCCTTTTGATTGGTGGTGCTCAGTCATTTATGGGGCTAAGCCGTCTTGAAGATCCTAAGTTTACCATCAAGCAGGCACTGGTTGTTTCAACCTATCCGGGTGCAACAACGGAAGAAGTTGAAGAAGAGCTGACTTATCCGCTGGAAAAACAGATTCGTCAGTTGCCGTATGTTGATAACATCACCTCTATCTCTTCACGTGGCATGTCTCAGATTACCGTAGAGATGAAATCTGTCTATGGTAAGCAGGAGCTTGCTCAGATTTGGGATGAGATGCGCCGTAAGATCAACGACCTTTCTCCGAGCTTGCCTTCCGGTGTTCAGTCAGTTCAGGTGATTGATGACTTTGGCGACGTATATGGCGTACTGGTGATGCTGACCGGTGACGGATACTCATACGTAGAGCTTGAGCGCTATGCCGATGCCCTGACACGTGAACTGGATCTGGTTCCGGGTGTGGGCAAAGTCTCTAAAGGTGGCGACCAGGAAGAACAGCTTTTTGTTGAAATTTCTATCGACCGTATGGCCGCCCTTGACCTGGATATGAACAACATCGTTAACCTGCTTAGTACGCAAAACAGCGTAGTATCCGCCGGTGAACTGATGATTAACGGCCAGAATATGGTGATTCGTCCAAATGGATCGCTAAACTCTGTTGAACAGCTTGAAAACCTGATTATTTATGGCCGTGACACGGGTAACCTGATCCGCCTTAAAGATGTGGCGACTATCTCCCGTGGTGTTGTAGAAAAGCCGAGCAAGGTTGTTACTTATAACGGTAAGCCAGCAATCAGCCTTGGTATTTCCTTCTCCGACGGTGTAAACGTTGTAGAAGTGGGCGAGCGCCTGCAGCAGCGTATTGATGAGCTGGAAAGCCTGAAACCTGCCGGTCTGGAAGTGAACTACTTCTATAATCAGTCTGCAGAAGTAGACAAGTCGGTCGTGGACTTTGTTATCAGCCTTGCTGAAGCGGTTGGTATCGTAATCGTTGTGCTTCTGTTTACCATGGGTATGCGAAGCGGCGTGATTATCGGGCTTATCCTTCTGCTGACCGTATTTGGTACCTTTATTCTGATGAAGGTAACCGATATCGAACTGCACCGTATTTCACTGGGTGCTCTGATTATCGCCCTTGGTATGCTGGTGGATAACGCCATCGTAGTGGTTGAAGGGATCCTGGTTGGCCTTCAGAGAGGTAAATCCAAACTTCAGGCGTCCATTGATATCACTAAACAGACCCAGTGGCCTCTGCTTGGCGCAACGGTTATAGCTATCACCGCCTTTGCACCGATTGGTCTTTCTGCGGATGCCACCGGTGAGTTTATGGGCTCGCTGTTCTGGGTACTGTGTTACTCGCTGTTCCTGAGCTGGATTACCGCACTGACACTAACACCCTTCCTTGCCGATCTGCTGCTTAAAGAGAGCACTGGAGAAGCGAGTGATGAAGACCCTTACAAAGGCGCACTGTTTGTTGTATTTGGTTCGCTGCTGAAAACCTGTATGCGTTTCCGCTGGGTAACCATTGTGGCTATGATTGCAATGCTGTTTGGCGCGGTTGTGGCCTTCGGTAATGTGAAGCAGCAGTTCTTCCCGGCTTCGAATACGCCACTGTTCTATGTTGACCTCTGGATGCCGGAAGGTACCGATATCCGTGAGACGGTTCGTCAGACAGAGCAGGTAGAGAAGTACATTCGCTCTCAGGAAGGCATTGATTATGTAACTACGACATCTGGTCAGGGCATGCAGCGCTTTATGCTGACTTACTCTCCGGAAAATGCCTATGAAGCTTATGCACAGGTTCAGATCCGGGTTAAAAACCGCGAACTGATTAACCCTATGATTGCGAAGCTGAGAACGGATCTGAAGGCCAAGTTCCCGACGCCTGATTACCGCTTCCGTCTGCTTGAGTTCGGTCCGTCACCGGCTTCTAAGATTGAGGCCCGTATCTCAGGTGCTGATCCACAGGTGCTTCGTGATATCGCTAAACAGATTGAAGATGCGATTGCAACGGATCCTCGTGCCCGTAATATCCGCCACAACTGGCGTGAGCGCACTAAGGAAATTGTCCCTCAGTTTAATGAATCTAAAGCACGTCGTCTTGGTATCACTAAAGAAGATGTTGCAAGTACGTTACAGCTGGCGTTTGGTGGTTCCACTATCGGTACTTTCCGTGACGGTACTCAGATGCTGCCTATCGTATTCCGTCTGCCGGAAAATGAGCGTGTTAGCTTTGATACGGTTCAGAACCTGGGTGTATGGAGCCCGAGCCTGCAGGCTTATGTTCCTCTTGAGCAGGTTGTTGATGACATTACCATTGACTGGGTAGAGCCGCTGATCCTGCGTCGTGACCGTAAGCGTACTCTGACGGTACTTGCCGACCATGATGTTATCGGTGATGAAACGCCGGCCGCTCTGTTTAGCCGAATCCGTCCAAAAGTTGAAGCTGTTGCACTGCCTGAAGGCTATACGCTGGAGTGGGGTGGTGAATACGAATCGTCGAGAGATGCACAGGGTATGCTGTTCAGCTCACTGCCGATGGGCTACCTGTTTATGTTTATGGTAACTGTATTCCTGTTTAACTCGATTAAGAAGCCTCTGGTTATCTGGTTTACTGTTCCGCTGGCGATTATCGGTGTTTCTGTTGGTCTGCTTGGTGCCAATATGCCATTTAGCTTTACCGCATTGCTTGGCCTGCTAAGCCTGAGCGGAATGGTACTGAAAAACGGTATCGTACTGATGGACCAGATCAACATTGAGCTGGAATCGGGTAAGGAGCCTTACGAGGCGGTATTTGATAGTGCGATTAGCCGTGTACGCCCTGTAAGTATGGCGGCACTGACAACGATTCTGGGTATGATCCCGCTGCTGTTTGATGCCTTCTTCGGCTCAATGGCGGTGACTATCATGGCCGGTCTTGGTTTCGCAACGGTACTGACTCTGGTTGTGGTACCGGTAATGTTTGCTCTGCTTCACGGTGTGAAAGCACCGAAGGCAGCAAAGTCTTAAGGATAGAGTCTTAATTTAGGTTCAGGATATTACCTAAAAACCCTGCCTGTCGCGCCAGGTGATTAAATTGCTAACCTGGCGCGTTTTACCACTGCCTTGGGCAGGGTTATTCTCTTATTCATTGCCGCTGCGTTTGCAGCGGTATTTTTTTATCTGAGGAAGCCAGCCAGTTTTGCGCGAAATAGTGCCGCAATGGTTTTTGAGTCGGTAATAATATTTTCCAGGATCAGGTTTTCCAGCTCTTGCAGAGAATAGACTTTGGTTTCGATAACTTCGTCAGGGTCACACTCAAGCCGTTGTGTTTTTTCCAGCCCAGTGGCGATATAGAGAAACTGTATTTCATCGCAAAAACCGGCCAGCGGAGTGAGTTCGCCAAGCGGTACAAAATTAGTGGCACTGTAGCCGGTTTCCTCTTCCAGTTCGCGCTGGGCACACAGAAGCGGCTCTTCGCCGTTTTCAACCGTTCCGGCAGGCAGTTCGATAATCCAGCGGTTTATTGACGGGCGGTATTGATGAGTCACTAAGATGCGCCCATCTTCCGTTATCGGAAGTATCACAGCAGCACCCGGATGAGTAATTGAGGTGTGAGTAATCTCCTTATCATTAGGAAGAGTGTGCTTTTCTTCAACTAGCTGAATGTTCTTCCACTGATGTATAACTTTCATAATTATTTTTATTCCTGTGTGACCTGAGACAATAAATCGGCTGATATGCTGAAAAATACCTCTTTATGGTGATATGTAAACGCAATTTGCTGATATTATTTGTTAATATCAGTGATGAAGTTCAAATATTTTGTCTTATATTTGAATAGTATTCTAATTAAAAAAGTGAAGTCTATATGATTCCAACCCCACGTGGCTCACACGCACAAAAAGCGCTGCTTTCAGAACGTATCAATAAGCTCGCTAAAGTTCTTTCTGACGGTGTCTATGAAAGAGAAGATACCATTAAGCTCTGCCTGCTGGCCGCGCTCTCCGGTGAAAGTGTCTTTCTTCTTGGTCCTCCCGGGATAGCAAAGAGTCTTATCGCGAAAAGATTGATTCAGGCGTTTGATAACAGTAGCTACTTTGAGTATCTGATGACCCGCTTTTCCACGCCTGAAGAGGTCTTCGGCCCGCTGAGTATTCAGGAGCTGAAGGATAACGGTAAATATATCCGTTTGACGGAAGGTTATCTGCCCACTTCTCAGGTGGTTTTTCTGGATGAAATCTGGAAGGCCGGTCCTGCAATTCTGAACACTCTGCTTACAGTGGTTAATGAGAAAACCTTTAAAAACGGCAGCGATATCGAACAGGTTCCGATGCGTTTGCTGGTAACGGCATCTAACGAACTGCCGGATGAAGATAGCGGCCTTGAGGCGCTGTATGACCGTATGCTGGTACGGGTTTATGTGAACCGCATTCAGAACAAGCAGAACTTTAAATCTATGCTGACGGTGGGAACTCCGGAAGAAGCAACGGTTCCGCCGGAGCTTGCGATTACCGATGAAGAGTATCATCAATGGCAGCAAGAGCTGGAAAAGGTTCAGCTTACCGACCTTGGTTTTGACAAACTGTATGAGTTAAAAACCATGCTGGAAAACCGGGTTGAAGAGATGGGCTCTGAACTGGCAGAGCATGATCTGTATGTGTCGGACCGCCGCTGGAAAAAGTCGGTAAAACTGCTGAAAGCCAGTGCTTATTTCAATGGGCGTGATGCGATAAACCCACTTGATCTTCTTTTGTTGAGAGACTGTCTGTGGCACAGCCCTGAGTCCCGGAATCTGGTTGAGGAAGTGATTCGCGATTTTGCCGTTCACCGCGCCTTTGATCAAAATGTTATTCATCATCAGGTAAAAACCTGCAAAGAAGATCTGGAGGAAATTAAAGCAGAGATAAAATCTCAGTTTGAGATGATCCTGAATATGGAATCGCAGGGCAAACTGCTGCGTAAAACCGAAGGCTATCATTTTGATCTTTCTCAGGCACGCCAGTACAGCGTTGGTTCGGCTCGCGGGCTGATTAAGCTGGTGATGCTGAAAGAGAACATGTCAGTCAACGAAGGCGAGAAGGGCGACAGCCGTTGGGTATTTATTGCTAAAGACGAGCTGGAGAAGGTTATCCGCGAAGGCGGTGGTGAAGGTTACGGATACGTAAACAAAAATTCCAGTTTATGCCGTTTACGATTTGAATTAAATGCTAATAATGCTTTAGTTATTAAAGATATTGCCAATCGTTCGGTGCTGGTGGGTCTGGTTACCCATCAGGGGTTGAATGGCGATAGGTATGAAGACTGGTGCGACAGAGCCGATCAGGCTATTGCGCAACTGAACCATGCTGAAAACCACCTTCGCAAAGTTCGTTCAGACTTCCATGGTGCTTTGCCACACAGTTTTGTTGACCCTCACCTCCCTCGTGAGATGGAAAGCGGTCTGCAGACTCTGGGCGAGGAGATCGAAGATATGCGTGAACAGAGCGAAAAGGCGGTACAGCGAATTAAGAACTATGATCAGTTCTTTGAGTAACAGGATAGATTAGTGCTTGGTGCAGACGGACTAAACCTGGCGATGATGGTCGCGGAGTCGGGAATTATAGATAATGCTGTGAATGACTTAATTGGTCGTTCGCAGCTTTTGATGCTGCCGGAAAACAGCGCCATTAAAGCTTCTGTAAAAACGCATATCACTAAATGGCGTGGCAGGGTGACTAAGCGAATCACTAAGGTGTGTGAGACCGAGCGCTTTCAGAATGAGCTGAACCTTTATCAGGAAGTGATTTACATGACGGAGGAGGAGTTCTGCCGCGAACTTCCGTCGATCATGCAGCGATTTGATAAACGCTTCTCTTTTTATAAAAAAGCAAACAAGCTGTTGGCCAGAAATAAGGGTGCTCACAATAACCCTATGTTCCCGCACTATTTTTGTGAACAGTGGTACGAAAGCTTATCTAAATCAATTAAACAGGCGGAGCTTGCTCAGCTTGAATCTGACAAGGAAGCCTTTCTTGCCGATCTCTATCAGCGGATAGAGACCATGAAAGATATTGATGATGTTACCGTTGCCGGTGAGGTAGGGGGAGTTGGTCGTCTCTGGGATATGGCCGGAGCAAAACTTACTAAGCGCGATGTGGCTTCGCTGAAAAAATTTGCGGCATTTCTGAAAAAGAATAAAGAGCTGCAGCAAATCGCGGAAAAACTGGGCCGTATGGCCAGCGAAGTGGACGATCCGAGCCTGTTTAAGACCCCGGCAGAAGAGCTGAAACTGGTTGAAGAGAAAAGCGATGAAGCGACGGATGACATTGTCGGCATTCACGAAGGCGATGATCTGAGTAAGATGCTGCCAAATGAGACTATGTTCCTGGCATACCCTGAGCTTGAAGTGGTGTTTTACAAGCACCTTGTCGACAAACGCCTGATGAACTACAAGGTGAAAGGTAAGGCGCGTACTCTGCGCAAGGTGAAGTCACAAAAGCCGGAATCAAAAGTGGTTGATATTGAGAAGGGGCCTTTTGTTATCTGTGTCGATGCATCCGGCTCCATGAGTGGCTTTCCTGAGCAGTGTGCAAAGGCGATGGCTTATGCGCTGATGCAAATAGCACTTGCTGAGGACCGTGAATGCTATGTGATTCTGTTTTCCACCGAACAGATTACCTATGAGCTGACAAAGCAGGACGGCTTAAGAGAGGCTAGTAACTTCCTCTCTTATCAGTTTCACGGCGGGACGGAATTTGAGCCTGTATTGCTTAAGTCGATAGAGCTGATGCACAGTGAAAAATACCGTAACGCGGATCTGGTGGTGCTGTCTGACTTTATCGCACCAAAGCAGCCGGAAGATATTATGCAGCAGGTGCAGGCGTTACAGGCGAAAAAGAACCGGTTTCATGCAATCAGTCTTTCCCGCTACGGTAATCCGCAACTGATGGAGATATTCGATCACTGCTGGGCATACCATCCGAATGTAGTTAACCGCCTGGTTAAGCGCTGGTAAGTGATTGCCGCTCTGAGCGTCTTTTCATCAATAAGGCTAACTCTTGGACACATTGTTTCTAAAGTATTCAAACAAACACTAATTTGAAAAAGTTTTATTGACTCACAGAAATAAAAGAGTAAAGTAACGCCCCGTAGCCGAGACGAGTTAACTCTTTGAAAGCTATCCAATAAAAATTAGATTATGGCGCGTTGGCAGAGTGGCTATGCAGCGGATTGCAAATCCGTGGACCTCGGTTCGACTCCGGGACGCGCCTCCATATTCCGAAAGCCCCGACAGAAATGTCGGGGCTTTTTCTATTCCTAACACTTGTGTCCGAGATAGCATACTTCTTGTTGTTAACAGTATAAGTAAGCGGCAACCGGAAGAATTGAGTATAAGCACTAATTATAAGGGGTGGGCGTGTTATTCCATTTGTGAATGCTGTGGTTGATTTTTGTCTCCATGCCGGGTAAGCGCTACTTTCTAATAAAATAGTGTTTTTTTATTTATCTTGTTGTATTTAAAGAATAAAATGCCTTTTGGCCTACACCTGTACGCTCGAAAATATTTGCAAATTAATGTGATCACATTCAAAATTATACGGTTGAGCCTCCTAAGAGGACTTACCAGTTTAACCGAGGTTTTTTATGAAAGTTGTTGATATTCTCAAACATAAAAGTGAGTCTTTTTCAAAGCATCACCCAGAACTAAGAGAATTAATGCCGCCTGTACTTAAAGAATATTGGGTCGATTTTGTTACCAGAGCACATTCCAGTGCTTTGGCGGAGTGGGTCAGGCAGCATGCACTGCCTGCTGTTAATGAAGAAATAAAGCCAACACAGGAAGAGAGCTTCCAGCTAAACGAAGCGGCAATGGCTGTTTATAATGAGTTGCATTCTAAACTTGATGAAGAAATTCATCTTGGTGACTGGGTTATGATTGACCAGGAACGTATCAATGCGTTTGGTGCTGTAACTGAAGATACCCAGTGGATCCACACCGATCCTGAGCGTGCTGAGCAGGAATCTCCGTTTAAGACAACCATTGCTCATGGTTTTTTAACGCTTTCTATGCTGTCTAAAATGACCGACAGCGTTGACCCTGAGAAACCTATGTTTCCGACCGCAAGAATGGTGGTCAATGTCGGACTGAACGAAGTCCGTTTTCCTTACCCGGTAAAGTCAGGTAACCGGATTCGTACCAGAAGTACCTTAAAGAAAGTTACTCCAATCAAGAAAGGTATTGAAGTGGAAAGGGAAATGAAAGTTGAGATAGACGGCGTAAGACGACCTGCTTGTGTGGCGGTTTCTGTTATCAGGCTGTATTTCTGATTTCCTCGTTCAATACTTAAAGCCTCAAAACTAAAATTTTTTTGTCATCCCGGAAATTGCGAAGCTTTTATCCGGGATCTACTGTCAACACGCTGTAGAGTCAGCAACAACCCTATGCTCTACAACGCGCTTTTAGCAGATTCCTGCCTTCGCAGGAATGACGGAAAATTAGCTTCATCAGCTAAATCCGAGATTACTTCGTAGGAATGTACCCATACTGGCTAATCAGCTTCTTAGCTCTTTCAGACTGCACGAACGAAACGAATGACTTACCGTTTTCTGAAATCTCTGACTTCTTGTAAAGCAGGATAAACGGGCGCGCCAGCTGGTATTCACCAGAAGCGATACTCTGCTGGTTCGCTTCAACACCGTCTATCTTCAGCTCTTTTACAGAGTGGTCCACCGAGCCTTCAGAAACAAAACCGATAGCGTGAACATTATTATTGACGATGGACTTAACCATACTGTTGCTGTTAACCACCAGATTGTTTGGGTTGATATCGGATACCTGCTTGTCTTTAATCACCCGGATCAGGCCGAGCTGAGTTTCAAAGCTGTAACGAGAGCCTGATGAGGCTTCACGAGTTACCACTGCAATCTTGCGGTCCGGTCCGCCAAGTTGCTTCCAGTTAGTCACTTTACCTTTATAGATATCGTAAAGCTCCTGACGGCTAAGGTTTTCGGTTGGGTTAGTATGGTTGACGATTACCGCAAGGCCGTCATACGCAAAATGGATAACTGCAAGGTCGTCACTCATTTCACCTTCGGTCAGGTAACGGGAGCTCATACCTATCTCAGCAACACCTTTATCGACCAGTGTAATACCAGCAGTTGACCCAACGCCTTGGACGGCTACAAACGATTCACCATGCGAATTATTATATTCTTCAGCCAGAATATCCATAATTCTGGCAACGGAAGTTGAACCAGAGATATTGACTTCTTTCCCGGCGGCAGAGAGAGAGAAGGAAAGAATGGCAAGAAGCGAAGTAATGACAACGCGTAGCATAAAGAAGCTCCTGAGAAGTGGATTAATTTAATTTCCCTATATGTTATGTAGTATTTATTACGCTTATGTGACAATAACTACATGTTTGATTAATAGTCAATTTTAACCAGTGATCTGTTTTATTATAAGAGTATGATTATTGAAACAGTGATGACGTCGGTGCATTCAGTATGGAACTATCTGAAATAGAACTCTATCGCCTGGAAAAAGCGATACGGCAGTTGTGTCAAAGCAGAAATCAAAATACGCCTGCCGAGCTTGGTAAGGTGCAGTATGAGATGCTGTCCGATGGTGTGTTTGTGTATAAGGAAGCGTTTTTGCTGGACTCATCCCATGTAAACTTCGAATATCCGGTAGCCAGGCTGATACTGGATGCGCAAGAGGGTTACTGGAAGCTGCAACTGACAGAAGAAAGCCCTGAAGATAAAGAGAAGGCAAGCTGGGTTGATAAAAAAAACTCACCAACCTTTGAGCCTTTGGTTGATGAGTTATTGCATGACCCTGACAATTTATTCTGGTAACGACTTTAGTTACCGGAGCAGATTTTCTGCCTGAATTCCTTTGGTGTAATTCCCTGAACACCCTTAAAGGCAGTACTGAAGTGTGCTGCACTTTTAAAGCCGGATTCAAAGGCAATATCGGCAATGGACTTGCTCGTCAGTCGTAATTTGTCAGCCGCGTAGTTTACGCGTTTAACTTTTAGTATCTGAGAAAAGCTTAAACCTTCCGCTGACAGCCTTCTTTTCAGTGTTGCTGTGGACATACCCAGGAATCGGGCGGTATTTTCCAGCGAAACCTCATTTTCGATATTCAGCTCAATAAAACGAATGACTTTCTGTGCAGAGCTCTGGTTACATGCACGCTGAAGAATCGGCAGATGGTTCGGCGAAACATTGATGATTTCTAGAAGCAATGCGGTGGCAAGTGCTTCAAGGGTGTCATCACTGCTATGATTCTTTGTTGCATCAGCAAGTAACTCAAGTATTTGAGTTGCGATCTTATAATCTGAATCCAGTGGGCGGAATGCCACTTCTTCAATTTCAGACATCTGCTGAATATGCAGATAAAACTGTTGCAGTAAATTTGGCTCGAACGTGATCATCTGCGCTGAGAAGTCGCCATTTTCGGGATGGGACTCAAGCAATTTAAATTCATCCGAGTGATAAATAGTGTATTCACCGCTCTTTAGTTCACGGTCTTCGTGTTTGTGCGTTTTGTAAGTAAGTCGTCCTTGTTCGATTAGAATTATGCCGCAAGTCGTCACAGGGTAACGATCTTTTTTACGCGGAGTAAAACTGCTTTGCTTGTAAATGGTAATTCTTGCCATAGTTACCTTTTCTTATTTTATAAAGGCGTTCATTTGAACGCCTGAATTGTCAGCAATGCTTAATCTTCAGATTTACTTATCGGGTCACTTTCAGGTGATTCCGAAAATACTTCTGTAGGCTTAGCAACGATACTGCGAGTTTCAACGTTTACTTCAGCTAAGGTTATTTCTAACACATCTCCTAATTTGTAAACGTGATCCTTGTCTATGGAAACTATTCCGCTTTCGCTATTGCACTCAATTCTTTCTTTATTGCCCATAATGAGCGAAGAAGGAATAAACGCAGTTGCACCGTTTTCCAGAATTCTTACCCGCATACCGGCGCGATTAATATCAAATATTTCACCCTGGAAGCGAGTTTCATTTTTAGGCTCATCCACTAACGTTCTTGCATATAGCCAGTCTGCTACGTTCCGCTCTGCAATTTTATGATGCTTTCTGTGAATAGCCAGTTCTTCGCCCAATGCTTCATCCGGGTTTTGAACAGACTCTTTACCAAGGATGTGCGCTTTTAACAGGCGATGGTTAATCATATCGCCATATTTACGAATCGGTGAAGTCCAGGTGGCGTAAAGCTCTAAGCCCATAGCAAAATGCGATTCCGGCGTGTTGCTGATTTCGCTGTAAGTCTGGAACTTACGCACTCTGTTGTCTAAATAGGAGGTTTCCTGCTGATTTAACCAGCGTCTCAGAGCGCTAAAGCCTTCAAGAGTAGCAATGCTCTCCTGAGTAAACGGCAGTTCGCCTTCTGGATTAATCAGTTCAACGATATCTTTGATTTTCTCGGACTTAAAGCCAGAGTGAGTGTTGAATACGCCTTTGCCCTGGCTCTGTGCAAGAACTTTACCTGCACAGATATTGGCGGTAATCATGGCTTCCTCTACCAGACGGTTAGAAGTTCTTCTCTGATCGGCGTGAATCGCGATTACGTCATTGTCTTCACTCAGTTCAAAGCGGTAGTCAGGACGATCCGGGAATACCACGGCATTCTCTTCACGCCATTTTGCACGAGCTGTGGCAAAAGCGTTCAGATCAGTCACCACTTTGGCGATAGTCTCGTCCGGTGACCAGTTTTCACTGCTGCCGTTTTCAAGCCAGTCTGATACATTGTCGTAAATCAGTCTCTGGTGAGATTTGATGTTTGCAGCGAAGAAGTGAATATCGTCACTGATGACACCGTCTGCACCGACAGTGACTTTACAACAAAGAGCCGGTCTTACTTCACCTTCAATAAGCGAGCAAAGCTCATCGGCCAGATCGCGAGGCAGCATAGGGATATTTCGGCCCGGCAGATAGATGGTAAAGCCGCGCTCACGGGCCACTTTGTCCATATTATCATCAGGCGAAATATAAGCTGTTGGATCCGCGATAGCTATGGTTAGCTCGAACTTTCCGTCATCCAGAGTTCTCGCGTACAGTGCATCATCCATATCTTTGGTTGATTCACCGTCAATAGTAACAAATGGTACGTCAGTCATATCGACGCGTTCCATGTCAGGGTCGTCATTCAGTTGCCAGTTATCTATGCCTTCCGGTTCACTGTTAGGCAGATCATTCTGTGCAAGTGTTACCCACCAAGGGGCAATCTTGTCATTTACATCCGTGATCTTTTCGCTGATTTCCGCAAAGAAGCCGTTATCGCCCTTAAGAGGGTGGCGAATCAGGTGAGCAACAACCCAGTCGCCTTCCTGCAGCGTTTCCGGGTTTAAACCTTTTTTGGCTTTGGCCTTAAAAGAAAGCCTTTTAAGCTGAGGCAGGTCAGGGGTCACATTGAGCTTGCCCTTAAACATCTTCACCCGGCCGATAAAGCGGGTCAGGCTCTGCTCGATAAGTTCATCGGGTTCCGCCACTTCTTTTTCTTTCTCTGTACGGATAAGTGCGACAACCTTGTCACCGTGAAGACATTTTTTCATATACGGTGGCGGGATAAAGAAGCTGGTTTTATTGTCCACTTCCAGAAAACCGAAGCCTTTATCCGTTGCCTTGATAGTGCCTTCTTTTTTCGGGATATTTTCTTTAATTTGCTGCTTAAGCTGAGCTAAGAGGGGATTGTCCTGGAACATCTAACTTGATTTAAACCTTTGTGACGACGATTCATAAGCGAATTTACTATGCGCTATGGTACTAGGTAATGAGCCAAATGTATAACTATAAAACGCAAAGTCAGGGGGGGATTTGAGCCAGAATCTTGACTGGGGTCACGGCAGGTCTTTGTCATAGAATAAAGGAGGCTATTCATAACAAAATCAAAGGCCCCAAGAAGATTATTCCATTTATTTTATGCTCAGAATACCAATAAAATAGGTAATTGCTATTGAGGCACTAATTAATTTTATCAATAGCCGGAAATATCTATTCATAATATCTTGTTCTTTTGCTGTCTTGATGATCATACTAACACCCTCTGATTCCATTAGGATGCATGGTTTTCTGATTAATAGTCGTTCCATGTACCTGCTACTAAGAAAATTTCATTATAACGTGCTGAAAAATAGCGCGAATTTTCAGCTAAATGTACTGCATATGAAATTAAGTTCTCTTACTAATCAGTTTAGGTCATAGATTATGAATGAGAAAACTGAACCAAGATCAAGAAATTTTCTTTTTTGCTTGTAACTACATGAAAAATATTTGGTTGTCTGATTGTTTGAAAGTTGAAACACTCTGATTAATACGGTGTTGTCTCAGTACTGATACACAATTTAGATAGGGCTATTGCTCTAAATAAATACTAACTTGCTGTATTTAAGTTAGGCAATAAATATATCTCTCAGTAATGATGTTGCATAATTTTGTTGAGTATTTGCACTACTGGTATGAGGTTTGGTGAAAATTTGCTCTTTCGGGAGTAAGATTTACTCAAAATGTGATGTATTTCAATTTTTTCTGGCTTTTTCATCCGATATAGGGCAGAATCAGCGCCCCTTAAGAGTTGTCCCAAACAGCTTTGTGCGTTTTTATACTGTACAAATATCTATTTGATATGTTCGCAAGAGAATGGATTCGGCACTGAACCTGACGGTATCGGAATTTGAAAAGCTAGTGGGACCCATGTTTACAACTACACAGTAGGATCCCAATGCAAGATTCTGATATTAAATTCAGTGACCTGTCACTGAATGACGCGCTTTTGTCTTCTCTAAACGACATGGGCTTTGTTTCTCCAACCCCAATCCAGGCAGCGGCTATTCCGCACCTTCTTGAAGGTAAAGATGCGCTGGGTAAAGCGCAGACTGGTACAGGTAAAACTGCAGCATTCTCCCTTCCTCTGCTAAATAATCTGAACCTAAAGCAGTACAAGCCACAGGCGATCATTATGGCGCCGACTCGTGAGCTTGCGATTCAGGTAGCCGCGGAAATCAAAAACCTTGGTAAGAACATTAAAGGTCTGAAAGTTCTTGAAATCTACGGTGGTGCATCAATTGTTGACCAGATGCGCGCACTTAAATCCGGTGCACACATTGTTGTTGGTACGCCTGGCCGTGTTCAGGATCTGATTAAGCGTGACCGTCTGCACCTGGATGAAGTGAACACCTTCGTACTGGATGAAGCCGATGAAATGCTTAACATGGGCTTTGTTGATGATGTTACCTGGATTATGGAACAGGCTCCGGAATCAGCGCAGCGCGTTCTGTTCTCTGCAACTATGCCTCCAATGCTTAAGACGATTGTTGACCGCTTCCTGCGCGATCCAATCCGCATTGATGTTGCCGGTGCTAACCACACAGTAGAAAAAGTAGAGCAGCAGTTCTGGGTTGTTAAAGGCGTAGAGAAAGACGAAGCAATGTCGCGTCTTCTTGAAACTGAAGAGACGGATGCTTCTATTGTATTCGTAAGAACCCGTCAGGACACTGAGCGTCTTGCTGACTGGCTGACGGCGCGTGGCTTTAAAGCGGCTGCACTTCACGGTGATATTCCGCAGTCACTGCGTGAAAGAACGGTTGATCACATCAAAAACGGTGTTATCGACATTCTTGTTGCAACAGACGTTGTTGCACGTGGCCTTGACGTGCCAAGAATTACACACGTATTTAACTACGACATCCCGTTCGATGTTGAGTCATACATCCACCGTATCGGCCGTACCGGTCGTGCTGGACGTAAAGGTAAGGCGATCCTTCTTGTTCGCACTAACCAGATCCGTATGCTTCGCACCATTGAGCGTGTAACAAAATCAAGCATGCAGGAAATCCAGCTTCCACACCGCGACAAAGTGGCAGAAGCACGTCTGGAAAAACTGGGTACTGAGCTTGAGCTTGAAAAAGAGCACTCAGCACTGGAAAACTTTGCTGAGCTAATTGAAAAGCTACAAGAACAACTTGAAATCGATGCGACAACTCTTGCAGCAATGCTTCTTAAGCGTGCTCAGGGTAAGCGTCCTCTGTTCTATAAAGGTCCGGACCCAATGGTTGCGGCTATCGAGCGTGAGAAACAACGTCGCAAAGAGCGTCGTGAAGGTAACCGCGATGGCAACCGCGAAGGTCGCCGTGGCGATCGTTCATTCGGTGGCAAGCAGGACTGGGATACTTACCAGCTTCAGGTTGGCCGTGAGCAGGGTGTTCAGGTTAAAGATATCGTTGGTGCACTTGCTAATGAGCTTGGTCTGTCTAAAGGTTCTATCGGTGCAATCAAGCTTGCACCCGAGCACACTTTTGTTCAGTTGCCAAAAGCAATGAACTCTGAAACAGCCGGTAAACTTCGCAAGCTGCGTATCCGTCAGAAAGAAGCCGGTGCTGTTGTTTGTGATTTCGATGATTTCCGCGAGCGTGGCGGTCGTCGTGATGGCGGCAGAAGAGACGGCAACCGTGATGGTGGTGGTTACCGTGGTAACCGTGAAGGCGGTCGTGGCAACCGTGGTGGCCGTGACGGCGAGCGTCGTTTTGACCGCAACCGCGGTGGCGATCACAGAGGCAGTCACAGAGGTGAACGTTCTGGCCGTGGTAAAAGACACGAAGGTTAATACCAGAACAAACACTCAAAAATTTTTGAAGCCGGGCTTATAGCCCGGTTTTTTTATGCCTTATTGATGATTTGTATTTAATTTGTTATTAAATTCATAAGTCAAATTAAATTGTAGTTTGATTTATATCAATAAAAATCGGTTGCCAAAGCAGTTTGATATCAATTAAAGTTGAATAATTCAAAAATTATTGAATAATGTGAAAACTCTACAACGCACAGTGCGTGTAAAAAACTGGACAACATAGGAAATGGTCTCATGGCAAACAGCTTTGTACTTGTGATTAACTCTGGCAGCTCATCACTAAAGTTCGCGGTAATCGATTCTGCAACCGGTGATGCAGTATTAAGTGGTTTAGGCGAATGTTTTGGTCTGCCTGAAGCGCGAATGAGCTGGAAATATCAAGGCGAAAAAACTGAAGTAGCAATCACGGATGAAGGTAATCACCATCAGGCAGCAATCTCAAGACTTGTTGATCTGGTAAATGAACTTGGACTGACAGAAGAAGTTGTGGCAGTGGGTCACCGCGTTGTACACGGTGGTGAAACATTTACGAAGTCAGTACTGATTGACGACCAAGTCATCGCTGATATTGAAGCTGTTAAAGATCTTGCTCCTCTGCATAACCCTGCAAATATCCTGGGTATCAAAGCTGCACTGGAAGCTTTCCCGTCACTGCCTCAGGTTGCTGTATTTGATACGGCATTCCATCAGACTATGCCTGCTAAAGCATTTACTGGTGGTATCTCTCACGAACTGTACGAGAAGTACGCAATCCGTCGCTACGGTTTCCACGGTACAAGCCACTTCTATGTTAGCCGTGAAGCAGCAAAAATGCTGGATAAGAAACCTGAAGAATCAAGCTTTATCTCGGTTCACCTTGGTAACGGAGCTTCTGTATGTGCAATCAACAAAGGTAAGAGTGTTGACACATCTATGGGCTTTACTCCGCTTGCGGGCCTTATGATGGGTACTCGTAGTGGTGACCTTGACCCAGGCGTAATTGAGTTCCTGATGAAGAAAGGCTGGACTCCGGAGCAGGTATTTGAAACTCTGAATAAGAAATCTGGCTTCCTTGGTGTTTCAGGTCTTACCAGCGACGCTCGTGGTATTCTTGAAGCGATGGAAGAAGGTCATGAAGGCGCACGCCTTGCGTTTGACGTGTTTACTTACCGTGTCGCTAAGTACATCGGTTCTTACATGATCCCTCTGGATGGCATTGACGGTATTATCTTTACCGGTGGTATCGGTGAAAACTCTCTGCCGATTCGTCGTGAGATCCTGCAAGATCTTAAGCTTCTTGGCTTCGTTGAAGATGAGAAGGGCAACGAAGAAGCTCGCTTCGGTAATTCAGGCATCATCGGTAAGTCTGAGCTGCTTGACGCTGTTGTTATGGTTATTCCAACCAATGAAGAGCTAGTTATAGCGCAGGATGCTGTTGCGTTAATCTAATATATTGAAAAATAAAGGTATTTTGTTTTTCGTTATCATCTTAACCATAAATTCCATGTTGAGTTGGTAATGACAATCTAAGATATAAAGCCCAGGATCGCCCCTGGGCTTTGTTGTATCTGCAAAAACTCGTGCAGGAAGGGGCAAACCCAGAACTTCCGTTAATCGCCAGTTATGGAACCGATAGGTTGTGGAATCAAAGTTACGATCCTTCAGTTGAATTGCCTGATTTAGCAAAAACAAGCAGGTTAGAGGGTTACAGAGACTGGAATAAGCCGCTGAGTGGATATAAAGTGTTTGCTAACTGGCTACATCAGGAAACTATGGCCAGTTATGAGCGAGCAATGCAGATACAAGAGCAAACCGTGAGGGGGAATCTTGTTAAAGGTAATATACATGCTGAACGTTTGTCAGCTTTGCAAGAAGCACTAGATATTGTTTTAAAACCATCTGGTTGGTCCAATGTTCATTACTCTGCTACTGCGAAGCAAGTTGTAGCTACTCATGAAACACAGGGTAATGTACCTATTGCGCTATTGAGTGATGGGGTACGTAACATGATCGGGATGGTTGCCGATATCGCTCGTCGGGCGATACAACTTAACCCGCATTTAGGGACAAATGCCGTTTCTGATGTGGAAGGGATTGTTCTGATTGATGAAGTCGACATGCACCTTCATCCACAATGGCAAAGAACGATTTTAGGTAGCCTGAGGACAGCTTTTCCTTTTATTCAGTTTATTGTTACCACTCATTCTCCACTAGTGATCAGTGACAGCAAAGATATTCATGTAAACCTGTTAGATAGTCCTGAGAAGGCGACTTCATTGCCTGAGTTATATGGTCAGGATGCGAACTCTATTCTCCTGGATGTTATGGATACCGATATTCGAGCGGCGGAGATCAATGTAAAGCTTAACGATCTGCTTGATGCTATTCATGAATCAGATATTCCAAAGGCCAGGGAGTTGATAGATGAGTTAGAAGCTGAATTGCCTGCGGCTAATATTGAGCTATCAAAAGCAAAACTTATGCTTCGTAAAAAGGAGCTGAAAATTGCGCAAAATAGTTAAGCGACAGGGTTTTGAACCACAAAGTTTGACGGATTGGAAAAGAGCCAATCCAAATAAGCGCTATTCTCAGTTAAAAGATGCAGAAGTCCGTCAGGCTATACGAGAAGAAGCAATAAAAGAGCAGTATTACTTGTGTGGTGGTCATTGTTGTCAGCCTATCTCTGGTAATGGGGATTGTCATAATGAACATGTTGAGGCTCAGGATCTAAACTCTAATAGAACGCTGGATTTTGGTAATATCATTGCAAGCTGTAATTCAAAAAAGCAATGCGGTGATGCTCACGGCTCTCAAGCTCTGCCTTTGACGCCTTTCATGGATGAGTGTGAAAGCGATTTGGTGTTTAAGATAAGTGGCCGTGTATCTGGAAAAACAGCAGATGCGATTGAGACGATTCGTGTTCTGAATCTGGGAGACTCCGAGCAGAACAATAAAAGCTTGATTGAAAAACGAAAGGCACTGGTTCATGCATTGCTCTGGAAAGAGGAAGTTAATCCTGAAGAAGGCTTAGAAGATGATGAACTTATTGATATGCTGATCGATGAGATATCCACTCCTAAGAATGGCAAGTTAGAGCCTTTTGTGCCAGTAGTCGTGAACATATTGCGACAATGGATTAAGTAATATCTAACCGGTAACGGTTTAAGTATATCAAAAGGCGAGCTATCAATTAGCTCGCCTTTTTGCATTTAAACAGTGGTCTGTGAACTATACTTTCTTGTAAGCGTCACTAATCCGGGATTCGACAAATGACTTCAAAGCTTGGCAGCAAGGGAGCGTCAGGCAAAGGGTGGTTGGAAAGGAGTAGTTTTAACTCTTTGTTTGAGGTGTTGGCTTCGCAAGGGTATAAGATCATGGGGCCGGTCGTCAGAGATGGTGCGATCGTTTTTAACGCAGTGACCTCCGCAAAAGCACTGGCTTTTTCTGTCCACGATGAGCAAAAAGCAGGCAGCTACCAGCTTGTCTCAGATAATTCATGCCGTTATTTCAACTGGCACCACGGGCCTCAGGCTTTAAAACCTTTTTTGTTTAAACCCGAACAGCTGCTTTGGGTATGCGACAGCGCAGATAATGATCTTAATTTCCGCTCCGGGTTATCCGAACCTGAAAATATTGCTGTTATAGGCGTCAGGGCCTGTGATTTGGCTGCGCTTGCCCTTCAGGATAAGCACTTTCTGCATGGAGAGCATCAGGATCCTTTTTATCAGAAGCAGCGTGAGAAGATGCTGATTATTGCTGTTAATTGCAGTGACAGCGGCGAGCACTGCTTTTGTGTTTCCACCCATTCAGGCCCAGAGGTCAGATTTTACTATGATTTACTGATTGATGAACTTGCTGACGGCTTTGTGCTTAAAGCCGGAAGCGAAAAAGGTCTGAAAATCCTCGATGAACTTAAGCTTCAGGACTGCACAGAGGTGCAACTTAAGCTGGCTGATGCGCAGAGAAAAACGGCAGCGATATCTCAGACCAGATCTTTACCTGCACCTGAAGAGCTTATGAAACTATCTCAGATTCTGCCCGAACGATACTGGCTGGAAGCCGCAGAGACCTGCCTTTCATGCGGTAACTGTACTCTGGTATGTCCGACCTGCTTTTGCAGCAAGCAGGTGGTAGTAAACCGGATCAATGAAAACGGTGAAGGGATTCAGTCTTCTCATATTCGCGTTTGGGATTCCTGCTTTAGCCTTGAACATGCACATATCTTCGGCAAAAACTTCCGCAGTGATACAGCTTCGCGCTACAGGCAGTGGATGATCCATAAACTGGTTAACTGGCAAACCCAATACGGCCGTCATGGCTGTGTCGGCTGCGGGCGCTGTATTGCCTGGTGTCCGGCGGGCATTGATTTTTTGCAGCAAGTCCATCTGCTAATGGAGCAGTTGCCGGAGAATGCACCGGAGACACAGAGGGGGGGCGTATGAATAACATGGTTCCTGTCTCTGCCAGAGTAGTGAGTAAAACCGAGGAATCTCCGGATATAGTGACATTGTCACTTAAACTGGATACAGACAGACCTTTCAGCTTTCATTTCGGCCAGTTCAATATGCTTTCGGTTCCGGGAGTGGGTGAGGTCGCCATTTCTATTATGGGTTACAAAGAGGGACAATTGCTGCATACCATTCGCTCGGTAGGACGGGTGACCCGTGTGCTGACGGCAATGGAGCCAGGTCAGCAGATCGGCGTGCGCGGGCCTTTTGGCAAAGGCTGGCCGTTAAACGAGGCCATAGGCAAGGATCTGATTTTTATCACCGCCGGGCTTGGTTGCGCACCAGCTGTTGCCGCCATAAATCACGCCATAGAGAACAGGCAGAATTACCGGCGTATCGTTATTCTTCAGGGAGTTAAGCATCATTACGATCTTTTATGGCAAGAGCAGTATGAAATCTGGCGGGTAAGGCATAAATGTCAGGTTCTGCTTGCTGCCAGTGAGGAAAATAAAGATAAGCGAAACTGGCGTTTAGGCGTGGTAACTGAGCTGATTAACCATGCTCAGTTTGATAAAGATTCCTGCGTTGTGATGATGTGCGGCCCGGAAATTATGATGAAAGCCGCAATCCGGGATCTGGCAAAGCTGGGTGTATCAGAGAGTGCTTATTATCTGAGTCTGGAGCGTAATTTTCAGTGCGGTCAGGGCTTTTGTGGGCATTGTCAGATTGGACCGTTTTTTGTCTGTAAAGATGGTCCGGTATTTCACTATCCGGAAATAAAGCCCTGGTTTGGCAGGGAGGGTTTCTGATGGCCAGACTGACAGTCGCAATCCATAAACTGACCTCCTGCTCAGGTTGTCAGCTCGCTTTTCTTAATCAGGGCGAAACTCTGTTGAGCCTGATGCGTTACTTAGATATCTGCCATTTTGTCGAGGGCGGTATTTTCAATCCGACGGTCAGAGCCGATCTGGCCTTTATCGAAGGCAGTATTACCACTCAGGATGAGTTAGATCTTGTTAAAGCTATCAGAGAGCAAAGTAAGGCAGTGGTCACCATGGGGGCCTGTGCCACTTCCGGAGGTATACAGGCGCTGCGCAATTTTGCTCAGATAACCGGTGGTACTGAAGCCATAAAGGGCCAGATATATGCCAGCCCGGACTTTATAGAGACGCTGGATGAAGCTATGGCTGTCTCTGAGGTGATTAAAGTGGATTATGAGCTCTGGGGCTGCCCGGTCTCGGCAGAGCAACTGATCGCTTTTGTCTCTCAACTGCTGCTTGGCGCGCAGCCTGCAGAGAGCCGTGAGAAGCTCTGTATGGAATGCAAAAGGCAGCAGAACATCTGTACTTTAGTCACTAAACAAGGGCTGTGCATGGGGCCGGTAACGAGAACCGGATGCGGAGCATTATGCCCCTCATACGGCAAAGCGTGCTACGGCTGTTATGGCCCGGCGGAACAGGCCAATAATCGGGCATTAGCAAACCGGTTTAGCGGACTGGGTCTGGTGGATGATCAAAGCCTTGTCAGGCGCTTTGCGCAGTTTCATAACTCGTCACCTGAACTTAAAAAAGAGATCGATTTTATGCTGGGGGAGCACGATGACAAACAGAAGGATTGACGTTAAGGTTCCCTTTATCACCCGCGTAGAAGGTGAAGCTTCACTGGAGCTGACAGCAAAAGGGGACAAAATAGAAAATATCAGGCTTAAGATTATTGAGCCCCCCCGTTTTTTCGAGCGTCTGGTTGTTGGCAGAAGTTTTCATGATGTACCCGAACTTAGTGCAAGGATCTGCGGTATCTGCCCTCTGGCCTACCAGTTAACATCGATTCTCGCCTTTGAACGGCTTTTTGGTATCGATCTTCCTCAGCCCCTTAAGCAGCTCAGGCGGGTGTTCAATCTGGCTGAATGGATACAGAGTCATGCGCTTCATATTCACTTCCTTGCTTTGCCCGACTTTCTGGGTTTTAACAATGCGCTTGATATGGCTAAAGCACACAAAGCCGAATTTGAGAGAGGAGTGCGGATACAGGGCTTTGGTAATCAGGTAATGGCGATGCTGGGAGGACGAAGCGTGCACCCTATTGGCCTGAAGGTCGGCGGCTTTGGTAAATTACCTGAGGCGGGTAAGCTAAAAGAACTTGGTGAAAAGGCGAAGGAGACCCGAATTCTTGCTGCTGAACTGGTCAGGTTTTGCGGTAAATTAAACAGGCCCGATTTTTCCCACAGCTTTAACTATGTCAGCCTGAAATCCGGGCTGGATTATCCGATAAACAGCGGCAATATTGTCGGTGCCTGCGATCTGGATATCAGTCAGAAAGCGTACCCGGATTACTTTAAAGAGCATCAGGAGCCCCATTCAACCGCATTGTATTATCTGTTAAAAGGGCAGGATTACCTTGTCGGGCCGCTGGCCAGGTATAACAATAACCGGGAGTATCTTGATGAAGGAACAAAAGCCCTGGCAAAAGATGCCGGGCTTGAGGGAGAGAGCCTGAATATGTTTGACAGCATTCTAATTCGGGCGCTTGAAATTCACTACGCTTGTGGCGAGATTGAGCGGCTCCTCAGAGAATATAGCCCCCCTGATTCAGCCAGTGTCGAGTTTACGGCAAAAGCCGGATGGACATGTGCCGTTACTGAGGCCCCGCGCGGGCTGATATACCACGCCTACAAAGTCAATGAGCGGGCAGAAATAGAAAGCTGTGCCATCATTCCTCCCACCAGCCAGAACCAGGCCCGGATAGAGGCCGACCTGAGAGCGTCAGTGGAGAGTTTTGGGCTGCACCACAGTGATGAAGCACTAAAACAGTTTTGCGAGCAGGTGATCCGCAATTACGATCCCTGCATCTCCTGCTCAACGCATTTTCTTAATCTGACTCTGAATAGAAAACCGCTCTGAATTTGTGTATCAGGCCAATTTTCAGCCAGTTAGTTGAATAAAGTTCGGTATTTACTGGCGTAAAGTGATAATTTTAACCCAGAGCACAACGCAGGCCCGGTAGTTGGGTTATCTTGGCGTTTTTGTAATATCTTCAACGGACAGTATCGATGTTAAAAAGAGTTTTTGCGTTTTTATTCAGTTTCTTGTTTTTCTTTCCCGCTTTATCTAATGCCTCCGATACATTAAAAGTTTACTCAGCGGCTTCCATGACCAATGCGATTAACGAAGTCAGTGCTGCTTTTAGCGCGAAAACGGGCATTAAAGTGACTCCGGTTTATGCCAGCTCTTCTTCACTGGCCCGTCAGATTGAGAAAGGGGCTCCGGCGGATATTTATATCTCTGCGAACAAAAAATGGGTGGACTATCTGATTAGCAAAGACCTTTTCTCTTCTACGGATACCAAAGTCATTGCCAGAAACCGCCTTGCTCTGATCACTTCAGTCAGAAGTCAGATTGAAAGTTTTGATATTGATAACTCTGATTTATGGGTTAAAAATCTGGAAAACAGCCGGCTGGCCATAGGGCAGACCAATTCAGTACCTGCGGGCATTTACGGTAAACAGTCTCTGAGCAATAGCGGCGTATGGCAGCAGGTGGAGCGTAAGCTTGCACCTGTGAATAATGTCAGGGTTGCGCTTGCGCTGGTTGAAAGAGAAGAGGCGAATCTGGGGATTGTCTATCAGACTGACGCAAAGATTAGTGACCGCGTAACGGTACTGGCACTGTTCCCTGAAGCGTCTCACGATCCTATCGTTTATCCGGCAGCACAGCTTAATCAGTCTGAAGCTGCCGGCGCGTTTTATCAGTTTTTAAGTAGCGATAAGGCGTCAGAAATCTTCGCTAAATTTGGTTTTCAAGGGTATTAAAGCGTGTTAACAGAGTTCGAAGTTCAGGCTCTGCTGTTAAGTCTGAAAGTGGCTTTTTTTGCAGTGATCTGGCTTCTTCCCGTCGGTGTCGGTCTGGCCTGGTTACTGGCTAAAAAAGAGTTCAGAGGAAAACAGCTGTTAGATAGTGTTATCCATCTTCCCCTTGTGCTTCCACCGGTTGTTATTGGCTACCTCTTGCTGGTTCTGATGGGTCGCCAGGGCGTAATAGGGCGATTTTTAAATGAGGCTTTAGGCATCAGCTTCAGCTTTAGCTGGAAAGGCGCGGCATTAGCTTCGGCTGTTGTTGCGCTGCCTTTGATGGTCCGGGCTATCAGGCTGAGCCTTGAAAGCGTCGATACAAGGCTGGAAGAAGCGGCCAGAACGCTGGGGGCAACGCCGCTCAAGGTCTTTTTTACCATAACATTGCCGCTAACACTGCCCGGCATTGTCACAGGCACCATGCTCTCTTTTGCCCGAAGTCTGGGAGAGTTTGGGGCAACCATCACTTTTGTGTCAAATATTCCCGGAGAAACGCAGACTATCCCGCTGGCAATGTTCACCTTTATTGAGACGCCCGGAGCTGAATTTGAGGCTGCAAGGCTCTGCGCTGTTTCCATCGCGGTTGCACTGACTTCTCTGTTTGTTTCTGAATGGCTGAACAGAAAATCACAAAGACAGCTGAAGGGGAGTGTGACTCAATGATTAAGATCAACATAGATCACCTGCTTGGCGAGATGAACCTGAAGCTGGATATTGAAATCCCTTCTAAGGGTATCACTGCCATCTTTGGCCGCTCCGGTTCGGGGAAAACATCCATTATCAATGCGGTAAGTGGTTTAATCCGCCCGGATAAAGGCCGCATTTCAATCGATGACAGAACGCTTTTTGACAGCGAGACCAAAACCAGTCTGCCAATTGAGCAGAGAAACATTGGCTATGTGTTTCAGGATGCCCGTCTGTTTCCCCATTACTCTGTAAAAGGCAACCTGCTTTACGGCGTGAAAGGGGAACTGGATAAAGCCTATTTCAGCCACATTCTTGAGCTGCTTCACCTGGAGCACCTTCTGGAGCGCTATCCGTCAGACCTGTCTGGTGGTGAGAAGCAGCGCGTTGCGATTGCCAGAGCCTTGTTGTCCAGTCCTCAGGTGCTGCTAATGGATGAACCGCTTGCTTCACTGGATCTGCCCCGGAAAAAAGAAGTGATGCCGTTTCTGGAAAAGTTATCTAAAGAGATCCAGATACCAATCCTCTATGTCACCCACAGCCTGAATGAGATATTAAGGCTGGCCGACCATCTGGTTCTTATTCAGCAGGGCAAGGTGGTGGACAGCGGAACACTGGAAGCTGTCTGGGGCTCTGAGGCCATGGCACCCTGGCAGTCATTTTCAGAGAAAAGCACGCTTTTAGAAGGCAAGATAGATAAGCAGCACGACAAATATGCATTAACACGAATTCTTCTTAACCGGGATACCGGTATCTGGGTACAGAAAATTGATGGTGAACCGGGTGAAAAGATCAGGCTACAGATCCGTTTAAATGATGTTTCCGTGACGCTGGATAAGCCGGAAAAAACCTCCATACGGAACATTATTCCCGCGGTCATTTCTAAAATTGATGTAAAAACAAATCACCATGGAAACCTGAGTATAACTCTGTCGTTGGATCTGGGTGATGGCTGTGTTCTTGAAGCCAGCGTAACTCAGTGGGCGCTCGATGAACTGGAGCTTAAAACAGGGCTGTCTGTTTATGCTCAAATCAAGGGGGTCAGTATTACCCAGAAGGATATGGCGATCCTGCCGGTACATGATTAATACCAATCCCAGCAATCACTGAACAGCTAATTACTGGTATTGGTATAAAAACCAGGATCACTCGAACCGGGTGATCCTGATGCTGTTACTGCCTGATTTCGACAGTGGAAGACTCTGGCGGGAGGGCTTCAGTGGAAAGCTCAGTATTTGCAATGATTGTCGTTTGCAAGTGTTGCTCTACCTCATTTATTGCCTTTTCCAGTTCCCTCGTAAATTCATCCGTCTCAAAATCTATATCAGTAATTTCAAACATAACCTAGCCTAATTCTGTATTGCATTATAAGAATAACCCAAAAAAATGGGTTATTTTGTCCCAATTTTGAGATGGATCGGGAGAGTCAGGCTAGGTTATTGAATATATACTCTATTTATTTTGCAAAAACTTCGATAAATTCTTTTTTAAGGATCGGATCGCGGCGGGCTTTCTTAACCTGCTTCACCATGTCCTTTACGCAATTGTACAAAACTTTATCTAAAAGCTCGGCACGATACTCTTCATGCTGCTCGTCAGTCATGTCTTTAGGCAGGTCCAGAGTCTGATACTCTTCCATAAAGTTTACACCTGCAAATGCCTGGCTTACTGAAATCAGTGCGTGGAATTGCTCAAAATTATCCAGGATGTTCTGAGCACTGGCCGGCATTTCATTCCAGGATTCGCGAACGGCTTCCTCTGAAACCTCGTGGATAGAAACAACCATGTTGAACATTTCCTGTGGCACTTCATCGTATTCGATTACTTTGCGAAGTTCCGCTGAAACTGTTGAAAGGTCCACAACCTGAGTTTGTTCTGTGTTTTCTTCAGACATCTATTTATTCTCTTGATTTATTAATTGCTGGAATTGGTACAATGCTATGCACATTAAGCGAAATGTCAACTGAGACTAAAAAGCCGCCCGTAGGCGGCTTTACGAATTCTGTACTGCAATAATCAGATGGCGTTTACGTCAGCGGCTTGCGGCCCCTTCTGTCCGTCTGTTACTGTGAACGATACCTGCTGACCATCTTGTAGGTTGCGGCGACCCGTTCCATTGATTGCTGAGAAGTGAACGAACACATCTTTGCCACCATTTTCAGGTGTGATGAAGCCGAATCCCTTGTCTTGGTTAAACCACTTTACAGTGCCATTGATTTTTTCACTCATAATTGTTCTCTATCTATCATAACTAGTTGATGCAAAAGCACATCAACAAAGTTACCGTACATCAATGGCAGGGCATCTGCCAGTTAAAATATTATGAATTATTTAAGGATGTGATCTAAGCCTTGCTTAAGCCGGAACGGGTGCTTGAGTTTAATCAGAAACCCGGTTTCTGCCTGCATGTTTAGCGCGATAAAGGGCTTCATCGGCCAGTTTAATTACCTCTTCAGGTTTGGAGGTTTCATAGCTGTCCGCCATACCGATACTGATGGTGACATTGACGGTATTTTTTGCGGCAGCGTCTTTGGATTTCCGGTTTTTAGAGCCGGTTTTGTTATTCGATGGTCTGGTGTCCATATTTCTCAGAGCCATCTCATAATTTGCGATGTCTTCCCTAAGCTCTTCAAGGAATTCGTGAGCATCGTCGGTATATTTGCCTTTAAACAAAACTGTGAACTCTTCGCCACCATAGCGGTAAACCCTGGCTTTGCCGCCCACATTCATCATTTTTGCTGCAACAAGCTTAAGGACATCATCACCCGTATCGTGGCCGTAGGTGTCGTTGAATTTTTTGAAGTGGTCAACGTCGAGCATTGCGATGGTAAAACGTCGCCCAAGGTGGCGCATCTCGGTTTCAAGAGCTCGCCTTCCCGGAATGCCGGTAAGCTGGTCCATATAGGCGAGTTCGTGGCTGGTGGTGATAATGGTCAGAATGAGCAGTATGCCACCAAGGGAGAAAAGCACCGATGAAATAAATTTGGTATCAAACAGGACAAATGTCAGAAGCGTCAGACACAGGCTGGTATAAATCGCAACATCGATGGATTTGCAATCTTTCAGCACTCTGATGGCGTACCACCCGGTAACAAAACTGCTGTAGAGAATAATCAGTATTGGCAGCTTTGAAATTTCAGGCACGGTGAAAAGCACATTCTGCCAGAAATCACTAAGACCGGACTCATTGACATGAACTACGGTCACAAGGGCCCATCCCAGCAGAAGTCCCAGTACGGCAATATAGCTAAACCCTTTTATGGTGAATAACTTACATTCGCTATAGAGGCTGGCAAGTATGCAGGCAACAGGAAAAATAAATGCCAGCAACAGGAACTCAAGTTTTGTGGTTCCGATGGAAAGGGGAGTCTGTAATCTGGTTTGTATAACGAAATAGGTAGCCGCCATGGCGATAGAGATCATACCGACACGGCCCTGGCTAAACATCTGGCACAGCAAAATGCAGACAGCAAAAAGAAAATAGGGGAGATTTACCGCAAACTGGAGGTTGCTCTGAACAACAAGTGTCACGTTGCCCATGCCCAATTGGAGCATACCTACCAGCAAAAGCGGGAAGATAAATCTGAAAAGACTTGAGTGCACAAATGACATTGATAATTTCTGGTTGTTGTTTACAGACGACTTAACTGCATTTTGAATAACAGAGCAGATAATGCCAATAAAATTGGAACAAAACAATTAATTCAGTAAAAGTGTGGCTAAACTATCAGATTTTGCATAAACCTTGAGCGACTGGAACCCATACAGATTTACCTTTGCCGGTAATAGTTTAAGCTAAGAAAGTAGCTTAAGTTTTTATCATGATGATAGTGGAGTAGAGACATGCAAATAAGTGTTGACGTTCATAACTACATGGAGACGCTTGTTGGAGCAGTGCTGGCAACGGACGAGTACATTGAGAAGTACGATAACGAGCAGTTAGCCGATTTGGCCTGCCTGGCACTTAACCAGATTAGACCTATATATATCCGCCATGATGTTGATTTTTTGGCAAGTACACAATCGGATAAACTTTATAAGCTTCGTCAACAAGCCTACGACGCGGTTGAAGCAGCTGAAACCATGATCAATGATGATCGTCGTAAAAATCGTGAGGATGATGAAGATATTCCGGTGATCTACAAAGATCTTAAAGAAGAAGATCAGGAACTGGAGTGGTATGAAAGCCCGATAATTCCTAATCATAAGAAATAACCAATTACGTAGTAGATAGGGAGTTTAGTGTGGGACTGTTTTCTAAGCTGTTTGGCGGTGGTAAGTCGGATGATAACGCGGCAACAGTAGAGCCGGTAGAATATAAAGGCTTTTTGATTTACCAGGAAGCAAAAGCAGAATCCGGGCAATACCGGATCGCAGGAAGAATAACAAAAGAAGTTGAAGGAGAACTGAAAGTTCATCAGTTTATCCGTTCTGACGTGGTGACGTCGGCAGCAGATGCGAATGAGCTGATGCTGAACAAGGCTAAGATGTTTATTGATCAGATGAACGGGAATATTTTCTGAGTCAGTTTTCCAGGCAAGCCGTATGATTTGGATCGACAGTTTGATACGAATCATGTCTACAGGAGTCAATAGCCGATATGCTGTTGACTCTTTTTGAATTAGAGCGCATTTTTTGACCAGTTAACCCTTGAAATACATGGGATTGGCGTGTTTTGCAGCGGAAATGTCACTCTCTGGTTTGACCTGATATAAATAAATACATAATGTTGTTTTTTTACATAAGATTTATGGGTATGCTTGCGCTCTTACTAATAAATCAATAAAGCTTTCGTACTTTTTTTACAGAGTATGTTTTGCTGACACCATCGTTTTAAATAAACATATAATTCATTGTGCCAATAGTAGGGAATAACTATGCAAATTGGTGTGCCTAAAGAGATACTTGCGGGTGAAACGCGAGTTGCTGCAACGCCGAAAACGGTAGAGCAGCTATTAAAAATGGGATTCGAGGTCTCAGTTGAGTCAGGAGCCGGCCTGCTTGCCAGCTTTGATGATGCGTCTTATGAGAATGCCGGAGCTAAAATTATTACAGCGGAAGAGGTTTGGAATACCGACCTGATCCTGAAAGTTAACGCTCCGACTGATGATGAGATCGAAGCAATTAAAGAAGGTGCAAGCCTGATCAGCTTTATCTGGCCTGCTCAGAATCCTGAATTAATGGAAAAACTTTCCAGCAAAAACATCAACGTGATGGCGATGGATGCCGTTCCTCGTATTTCACGTGCCCAGGCTCTTGATGCGCTTAGCTCAATGGCTAACATTGCTGGTTACCGCGCTGTGGTAGAAGCTGCGCATGAGTTTGGTCGCTTCTTTACCGGTCAGATTACCGCTGCGGGTAAAGTACCGCCAGCGAAAGTGCTTGTTGCAGGTGCTGGTGTTGCCGGTCTTGCTGCAATCGGTGCTGCGGGTAGCCTTGGTGCTATTGTTCGTGCGTTTGACGTTCGTCCTGAAGTAAAAGAGCAGGTTCAGTCAATGGGCGCTGAATTCCTTGAAGTTGATTTTGAGGAAAACTCCGGCTCAGGTGACGGCTACGCAAAAGAGATGTCTGATGAGTTCAACAAGAAAGCGGCTGAGCTGTATGCTGCTCAGGCTAAAGATGTTGATATCATCGTAACTACAGCGCTTATTCCGGGCCGTCCGGCTCCTAAGCTGATTACCAAAGAGATGGTAGACAGCATGAAAGCGGGTAGTGTGATTGTTGACCTTGCTGCTGCTAACGGCGGTAACTGTGAATACACAGTCGCTGATAAAGTGATCACCACTGAAAACGGCGTTAAGGTTGTGGGTTATACCGATATGGTTGGCCGTTTGCCGACTCAGTCTTCTCAGCTATACGGTACAAACCTGGTTAACCTGCTTAAACTTCTTTGCAAAGAAAAAGATGGCAACATCGATATCGACTTCGAAGACGTTGTACTTCGTGGTGTAACCGTTGTTAAAGAAGGTGAAGTAACCTGGCCGGCTCCGCCAATTCAGGTTTCAGCACAACCAGAAGTGAAAAAAGAGCCAGAGCAGCCAGTAGAAGTTAAAGAAGAAGAACCGCTTTCTCCTGTGAAAAAAGCAATTGGCGCTGCGGCGGCAATCGGTGCTTTTGCATGGGTTGCAAGTGTGGCACCTGCCGCATTCCTTGCACACTTTACGGTATTCGTTCTTGCTTGTGTGGTTGGTTACTACGTGGTCTGGAACGTAACACATGCACTTCACACTCCGCTAATGTCTGTAACGAACGCAATTTCGGGCATTATCGTTGTTGGTGCGCTACTTCAGATAGGTCAGGGCAATACTGCGGTTTCTGTTCTGTCCTTTATCGCCGTGTTAATTGCAAGCATAAACATCTTTGGTGGCTTTACCGTTACCAAACGTATGCTTGAAATGTTCCGTAAAGACTAAGGAGTAACGTATGTCTGCAGGATTAGTACAAGCCGCATACATTGTTGCTGCGGTTCTATTTATTATGAGTCTGGCGGGTCTTTCCAAGCAGGAATCCGCTCGCTCCGGTAACTACTACGGTATTGTCGGTATGGCGATCGCATTGATCGCAACGATCTTCTCTCCTGACTCTTCCGGTCTGGCGTGGATCATCGTCGCTATGGTGATCGGTGGTGGTATTGGTATCCACTACGCGAAGAAAGTTGAAATGACTGAAATGCCTGAGCTGGTTGCTATTCTTCACAGCTTTGTTGGTATGGCAGCGGTACTGGTTGGTTACAACAGTTTCCTTGCTCCGCCAGCACCTATTTCAGTAGACCCTGCCGGGATTCACGCTGAGCACATTATCCACCTGGTTGAAGTGTTCCTTGGTGTGTTCATCGGTGCGGTGACTTTCACAGGATCTATCGTTGCATTTGGTAAGCTTCGCGGTGTGATCTCTTCTTCACCACTTAACATTCCTCACAAACATAAATGGAATCTGGCGGCGATTGTTGTTTCAACGCTTCTGATGATTCACTTTGTTAATGTTGAAGGCAGCATGTTCGCGCTTATCGTGATGACTCTGATTGCCTTTGCATTCGGCTATCACCTGGTTGCCTCTATCGGTGGTGCAGATATGCCGGTGGTTGTTTCAATGCTTAACTCATACTCTGGTTGGGCAGCTGCGGCGGCAGGTTTCATGCTGGCGAACGACCTTCTGATTGTTACCGGTGCACTTGTTGGTTCTTCCGGTGCCATCCTTTCTTACATCATGTGTAAGGCGATGAACCGTTCATTTGTTTCGGTTATTGCTGGTGGCTTTGGTCAGGAAGTAGTTGTGAGCGGCGACACTGACTATGGTGAGCACCGTGAAACATCGGCTGAAGATGTGGCGGATATGCTGAAGAACTCTAAGTCTGTGATCATCACTCCGGGATACGGTATGGCGGTAGCTCAGGCTCAGTACCCTGTTTATGAAATCACTGAAAAACTGCGCGCAATGGGCATCGAAGTTCGCTTTGGTATCCACCCTGTAGCGGGCAGACTGCCGGGTCACATGAACGTACTTCTGGCTGAAGCAAAAGTACCATATGACATCGTACTGGAAATGGACGAGATCAACGACGACTTCTCTGAAACAGATACAGTTCTGGTTATCGGTGCAAACGATACGGTTAACCCGGCGGCGCTTGAAGATCCAAACAGCCCGATTGCAGGCATGCCTGTTCTTGAGGTTTGGAACGCGCAGAACGTTATCGTATTTAAGCGTTCAATGAACACAGGTTACGCAGGTGTGCAGAACCCGCTGTTCTTCAAAGAGAATACGCATATGCTGTTTGGTGATGCGAAAGATTCATGTCTGAATATTTCAGCTCACATCTGATAGATTATTCTTATCGTTTAAAAGCCCGCTTCCAGCGGGTTTTTTTATGCCTGAAATTAGTATGATTCTATATGCTAAATGTAACTTTGCAGCCCAATAAACAGAGCCAATACAAACCTTCATCTGTTTACAAAAATTTCACGACGGGTTCTATATCTTGTTGAAGAACATATGATTTTTATTAAATATAGGCTATATTTAACAGCATAACGTCGGGGTTGGAAGATAGTAATTTGAATATACTTAAGATTTTTTTGCTGGTGATTTGCCTGATGCCTGTAAAGGTATTGGCAGAGACATTGCCCGAAAGAATCACACGTTTTGTTGAATCATTTGATCCTGCGTCGGCCGAGCAGAAATATAATATACGTGTTATACAAACCGGCTTTCCTACTAAGTTAATATCTCCTGAATATCTGTTGCCTCAGACATCAAACTACCCCCTGAACGATATTCAACAGCTGTACCGTTTGTCTAAGACCTGTAGTGGTACTCTGCCTCTGAGTCCGCTTGTGACTGAGCCTCTGGTTTTTGTGCGGGCAATGTGTAAAAGCACACCGCTGCCTAAAACCTGGTTTTCCCGAACCGGGTTAATTCATCCAGGTGGTGGCTCTTACGCTGCAAGATATGCGAAGAAGCACCCTAAAAATTTCGAGTCACTTCAGAAATATATGCACATTCAGGAAAGGCCAAAGGCAAAAAGCTCCACTTTGCTGGGACAGCTGCAAAGAATGGAGTTTGGAGCCATTGCTGCACTTATCGCGGGTGAGCAGTTGATCCTGGATAAAAAAACACTATGGCTGCGGAAGGGGGATAACTACTACCTTTATCCGGCCAGGGTGTGGCAGTCAAATACCAAATCGGCAGAGATAAATCTTCAGCAAATCCAGGGAACAAATACTTGCCTGGTCCGAAGAGGTAATCTGTGCATTTCCGAGCAAGACAGATCAAATATGTTGATGAAAGGTCTGGTTGCTCTTGCGTTTATCAACGTAGCTCTGATTATTGGCTGGTCTGTCTACCGCTGGGATGCGAAGCGCAGAGAGATGAAGAACCGAATGCTGGTCCTGCAGATCTTAACCCACGAGTTGCGCACACCGATTGCAAGCCTGTCCGTTACCGTTGAGGGCTTTCGCAGAGAGTTTGAAAAGTTGCCGGAGTCAGTTTATGACCAGTTTCGCAGGTTGTGTGAAGATTCGCGAAGACTAAGGCAGCTAGCGGAAGCAAGTAAAGATTATCTGCAATCGGAACATCAGAATCTGGCAACGGAATGGATTCCGTCAGTAGAGTCCTGGCTTAAGTATCGGTATGAAGAAGACTCTGACAAGTTGAGTTTATCTATTTCTGAAGATATCGCGGTTAAAGTGAATATCTATTGGCTGGGGACCTGTCTGGATAACCTGGTAAACAATGCATTCAAATACGGTGTGAGCCCGGTGGAGCTTAAGGTGTCGGTGAAAGGAAATCTGGTTTCTTTTTCGGTTATCGATCAGGGCGCACTCACTCATAAAGATTGGAAACGCCTTAAAAAGCCATTTGCCAGTGATGCTGGATTAGGGCTCGGCCTGACAATTGTCGAATCTATGGTGAATCGCATGGGAGGCAAGATGAGCCTGAGCGGTCCGCCAACAACATTTACATTGGAGATTTCTTGTGAAACAGACACTGCTACTCGTTGAGGATGACAAAAACTTAGCCGATGGTTTATTGGTTAGCCTGGAACAGGCGGGATACGAATGTCTTCACGCTGAAAAGATATCCGAAGTAGCCGCGCTATGGGAAAAGTCAGATCTTGTCATTCTGGACAGACAATTGCCAGATGGGGACTCTGTCACTCATCTTGAATCCTGGAAGGAGATCAAACAGATCCCGGTGATCCTTCTAACGGCATTGGTTTCAATCAAAGATAAGGTTTCCGGTTTAGACGCCGGAGCAAATGATTATCTGACAAAGCCGTTTGCTGAAGCTGAGCTCTTTGCGCGGATCAGAGCTCAGTTAAGATCGCCTGAAGGTGAAAACGAGCCGGATCAGGATAGGGTGGTGACACGAAATCTGGTTATCGATAAAAGCACCCGTGAAGTTTTTTACAATGAAGAACCGGTCAGCCTTACACGGACGGAATTTGATCTGCTGCTATTTTTAGCCAGCAATCTTGGTCGCGTTTTTACCCGGGATGAGCTATTAGATCATGTGTGGGGATACAACCATTTCCCGACCACAAGAACCGTTGATACTCATGTTTTGCAGTTAAGGCAAAAACTGCCCGGAGTGGAAATAGAAACACTTCGCGGTGTCGGATATAAGATGAAATCCTGATGCTCAGATACTTAATCGTGATACTGGCACTGTGTAGTCAGGTTAAAGCACACGCCGAGAGCTGGTTTGAAGACAGCTCTCCGTTAATCAATGCTCACCAGATGCTGCTTGAAAACCGGATCAGTGACAGTTTCGCGTCCATGGTTCAGGTTTGGCAAAGCCGTCACGACCCGTATATGGAAAGCCACCTGAATGATTTGCTGTTAAAAGCGCTTGAGCGAGATTGCGGGAAAAGTCTGAGTAATGAGTCCTTGCCTCAATGGTTAAATGAAGTGACTATTCGCAGACAGTCCGTTCAGAGCCCAGGGCGGATCAGCCAGCGTTTAGTTATCGATATTCTGGCAGACAAAAAACTGAACAGAGTGAATTTTGTTAAGTGGCCGGAAGTGGCCATATCGCGAGATACAGAATCAAGCTGGATTAAAGAAGATAATAAAACAATACAACGTAACGTTTTTATTTTGAACCAGAGATTACCTAAAGGCTTGTATCAACTCACTTTAAAAACGGAAGATAGTCAGGAGTGGCGTTCCTGGGTACTGATGGGAGAAGCGCAAGCCAAAGAGATTGTTCGCTGGGAGACTCACGATAGCTGGGAGGTGGATAAATTCGGTTTGCTCAATCCATACTGCGAATTGCCGGTTATGGATGTCAGCTTGTATGATTATGTTGACGATCAGTATAAAAGAATCTGGCACCGCGACTATGAAAGCCGCTATCCGGAGAAACTGCCAAGAGCCAGTTATAAGCCTGACCGTTATGTTCTTGCTGTATCGATCACACATAAACGCTGGCAGGGACAGATTATGATTGAAGAACAACAAGCTATCAGCAAAACATACGATATATCAGAGGAATAAATTGATAAAGTATGTCTCAGACTTGCCGATATAGAGTTTAATGGATTACTTAGGTTCTGAATGACTATGAATAAACTTCGTTTTGCTGTAATTAGCGCCCTGACTCTTACTTCTTATTCTACTTTTGGTGCTAATTACGCTGTAGATGCTCGCGGTGACGCGATGGGTGGTGTTGGTGTTGTTGCGGCAACTTATCTGACAGCCCCTTTTTATAATCCGGCATTAACTGCGATTTACCGCAGAAATGATGATGTGGGAATGCTGCTGCCAAGTTTTGGTCTGGTCTACGATGACTCAGATTTGATGGTAGATAACCTGGATACGATTTCCGACAACATTGACGCGCTTACAAATAATACCAGCAGCGTGGATGCGGCGACGGTTGAAGAGCTTAATACCGCATTGAATAATTTACAGGGCAGCGAGTTAAAGATTGAACTTGGTGCTGCTGCAGCGTTTGGTATTCCCAACCCATACCTTTCAATGACAGCGTTTGGCAAGTTATATACAGAGTCGTATATTGTGCCGGACGTATGGCAAAGTACAGAGTCCGATACTGCGACAAATGTTGCAGAGACTGCAGAGTTGACGGCTATTAATGCTGTATCGGTCGGTGTTGCAGAAGCCGGGCTTTCTATAGCCCGCTATAGCACGGTTTTTGGTCAGCATATGTCTTTTGGTTTCTCTCCAAAAATTCAGCGTATTTATACCTATGCCTATACAGCTTCCGCAGAAAATTATGATGTAGAAGATATTCGTGAGAATGATACGGTTGAAACCGCAATTAACCTAGATGCTGGTGCTCTTTGGTTTTACGGTCCTTTACGAGTTGGACTTGCGGCAACTAACTTAATACCCAGAGACATAGATACCAAGGTGGTAACTACTACGCTAACCAGCGATGTTACCGGTGAGACTAAGTCAGTGACTACAGATTATTCATATCAGATCAGACCACAGTATACCGTTGGTGTGGGCTTTGTTGCTGATTATTTCTCATTAAGTGTTGACTATGATCTTACTGAAGATGAACGCTTTGTGGAGTTTGACGATAATATCCAGTGGTTCCGTGCTGGTATGGAAATCGATATTTTCCGTCAGCTTTACCTTCGTGCCGGTTATAAGAAAAATATGGCCTATAGCGACAGCGACGATGTGTTCACTGCAGGTATAGGTTTATCGCCACTTGGCCTGTTCGAACTGGATGTTGCAGTGAGTTATGTATCTGAAGACTCTATGGGTGGCTACGTAAACTTCCTTGCTACTTACTAATTTCCTGCTAATATTCGGCTCCTGACTTTTTAGGAGCCGAATATGTTTAATGACCTGCCAACACTTACCCACCAAGAACAGCAAGAAGCAGTAGAAAGAATTCAGAAACTGATGGAAGAGGGCATCAGTACAGCTGAAGCGATTAAAATCATTGCTGATGAGATCCGCAAAGAGCGTCCAAACCAAGATTAAATAAAGGCAAGCTTTAACTTTCCTATTCCTGCCAGATACCAGTCTTTTCTTTATATGTTATGCACTATAACTAAGTTAACTTTAAGCAATAACTTAACCACTACCCAAAATATCAAATCTCACCAAACATCTACTAACTTCCAGCAGACAAAAGGCTTTGAAATTTAGTGAGCTAAATAATAAAGTGGTTGAGCTATTCCCACCAATATCCGATCTAACTCCTTAATATACAAATGGTTACGAGTGTTGGTCGTGGCTCTTTTTCTGGTAGGGAAAGGCTGGCTACAGTGCGCTTAATACAAGATTAATACAAATACATCTTGGGGTGTAATTAAATTACAAGCCATGTTTTTGTTCAGTGAAAAATGCTAGTCTGGCGAAATAAGTGATAAAATTGGTAAGTGCTTACTATGCGTTTTGTGCATATTGCCTGTTGATTTGAAAAGAAAGGAACAGGACTAGTCGCTTTCTATTTGAATTATCAGGCCCGATAAACCATATTTAGTGAGGTTGTCGTTCGAGCTGCGTAATAATCTATGGAAAGGAGATGTTATGCTTGGTGTAAAAAGAATGTCCGAGCTACAGAAAGCTAAAAAAAGATTTGATGATGCCTGTAGTCGTCACCATGAAATGGTAGCGTTAAGAGATGCAGGCAAGATTAGTGACGAAACGTTACTGGATGCAATTGATGATATGTTTCAGGCAAAAATCGAATTAGAGGAAATCTACCTGGACAGATAAACGAAGCCAGATAGTTCTAGTGCGTATTATGTATCTTATGTTAAATAGGATTCTTTTATATATCAAATAGTTGCCGCCAACCTCCTCCATTTGCTTCATTTTAAACTTAACCATTCAGCTGTTGGCTATACTTTTGGTTTTGAGCGCTTCAGAAAAAACTCTCTGCCTAATGTAAAAAAGCCAATACTTTTTCAGGTATTGGCTTTGGTGAAATAATTTGCGGGTTTGTGATTAACCACCGGCTAATTTAACCGTGTGACCCTTTTTCTCCAAATGGGCTTTAATCTTTTCTCTGTTGTCGCCCTGAATTTCTATGGTGCCGTCTTTAACAGAGCCACCGCAACCGCATACTTTCTTTAGTTCAGCTGCCAGTAATTTCAGTGGTGCGTCATCAAGGTCTAAGCCTGTTACTATACAAACCCCTTTGCCTTTGCGGCCTTTGGTTTGTCTCTGAATTCTTACGACGCCATCGCCTTTGGGGCGCTGCTGTTTTTCTTCAGTTGGTTTAATTCTGCCGGTTTCTGTGGAGTATACGAGTGTCATATGTCTATTTCTTTTTTCTGCTTGCAGCTACCTGCAGGTGTTTATCAATGTGCTTTTTGATGGCTTCTTTAGAACCTTTCACCAACTTGCCGTTAAACATACAGTACCAGCTGTTTTTTGCGCCAGTGTCGCTTTTAATGCTGTAGCCGTTGTATTCTTCAACCTGCTCGTTGTGCTCCTCAGCCTTTTCCGGTGCTATGGATGCAAACTCTTTAGGGTCGATAACTGTTGCGGTATCGCACCACCAGTCTACGCTCTTTTTAACAGCAGGAAGACTTCCTGACAAAACCTGATTTTTAATGCGAACATGCCAGGTTTCTCTGTCAGAGTTTGATTGAATGCAGTAACCGCGATGAAATGTCGTTGCCATATGTTTGTTAAAATAATTGTCTACATTTATTACTTATAATAATTGCATCCGGCTAATATTCAAAGGTAAACTTACTTAAAAATATCTGTTATAGTGCGCCATGAGTAAAAAAAAGCTCAATCCCATCCTTGACGAAAGTGAGAAAAAGCAAAGTATCGCTTTGTTTAGTAAAAATGTGTCCAGCTCAGATATACATGGACTTACACAAGGCCAGTATTCCCGTAGCAGTGAACTGGCGATGACCACCGACTGGAACCGGTTTGTTGAGTTCTGTTGTCACAGGCATGTCTCTCCTCTTCCCGCATCGGTTACTGCGGTTCGTCTTTTTCTGGAAACAGAGAGTCGTAGCCGCAAGTTTTCCACCGTTCGACGCTACAGTGTCACTATTGGGTTAATCCATAAAATACATAGCCTTAAAGACCCCTGCTCCAACCGGCAAACTAAATTAATACTGACTCAACTTAAGCAAACTAAATCCGGAGACGCACGCCAGGCAAATGCCTTTACACAGGCGCATATCGATAAACTTCATAGTATGCTTTTAAATGAAAAGTCGTTTCAGGCTCTGCGTGATCTTGCCATATACCATTTGATGTATGAGTGCGCCTTAAAGCGATCTGATCTGAGGAAAATCTGTTTTTCCGATATTGCTCTGGAAGATGAAAACGCAGTTGTGACGATAACAGACAGCCACTACCGGCTAAGCGCACCGGCGACGCAAGTTATCCGCAGCTGGTCAGAAGCCTGTGGCAACAGTGGATACTGTTTCCGCCGAATAGACAAACACGGGAACCTGGGCAATGAAACATTGGATGACTCCTCTGTTTACCGGATTCTGAGAAGAGCCAGCGACCGGCTATGTCTGCCGGAGGAGATGCGTTTTACTACCCAATCTGCCCGCGTTGGTGCAGCGCAAACCCTGAAGGAACAAGGTTATAAGCTAAAAGATATACAGAGTTTCGGAAGATGGTTAAGCCCTGCAATGCCGGCCCAGTATTTGTCGAACCAGGACATTGCAGATAAAGAGATGACCAAATTTAAGGTGATTAAGCCCTGGAAGTGATCGCTTTTCTGATCGCTAAGGCTAAGAATTCGCTGAACTGATGACCGTTGTTTTCCAGCATTTTGGGGAACATAGAAATCGGTGTCATACCCGGAAAGGTATTGATTTCATTAAGGTATAGCTCGTTATCTTCGGTCAGAAAGAAATCGATTCTGGAAAGATCTTTCAGCTTTAACTGCTTAAATGCTTTGGCGCAGTATTTTTCAATGTCTGCAAGCATTGACTCAGAAAGCCCTTTTGCTTCAATTTCTGTTACTGAGTGGCTGTCCGGGCTGTATTTCTCATCATAGGAATAGAAATCGCCTTCAGGTGCGATAACTTCACCCGGCTTAGAAATATGCAGCTCACCATCAATTTCGTAAGCAGCCACTTCCAGCTCGCGGGGTTTTACTGATTTCTCGATTAGAACCTGATTGGAATACTGAAATGCCGAGCTGATGGCATCGTCCAGTTTGTCTAAATCCGTTACACTGTAGCATCCTACCGAAGAGCCCTGACAAGCCGCTTTAACAAAAACCTTTCCCCACTTATCAAAGGCTTGTCTGGCTCTATCATGAGATTCGGCGTCATCTTCTGTGATAAACAGATATGGCGTGTTTGGTATTCCTAAGGCGTCGTACCAGAGCTTTGAGGTGATTTTATTAAAAGAAATGACACTCGCTTCCGGACCACATCCAAGATAAGGAATACCGGACAACTCAAACAGAGACTGAAGATCTCCGGTTTCCCCCGGATAACCGTGAACACATGGAACAATATAATCGATGGCCGTTTCAGACTGCTCGGAAATCAGCGCTTTTTTGTTTATATCCAGAATGACCTCTGAACCGTCATCCGTAACCCAGGTATCAGCCTTAATCTCTACCCTAATCACGCTAAAGTCAGATTGCTTTTCAAGTTCGCTTAGCAGATATGAAGCGGATACAAGTGAAACTTCGTGTTCTGAAGATGCACCACCACACAGGAGTAAAATTGTTGATTTGGCCATTGAGGGTCTTTCCATGTACTGCGTATTCGTTGTCTGGATAATTATCATAGCGGTTTAATATGACACTTACAGCTAAAACAACGCCTTTATTTCCTAATTTGGGTTTAACTGGCTAGATTTCCACCTTAAAAAAGGGCCTGAAGGCCCTTTTTTTATCTAAGCTGATTCAGCTTAGGATAGTTTGAGTTTTTGATGTCATCAATACTCTTAACAAACGGTTTTAAGTTTCTGAATGACTCAGGCAGCGTCATGATAGCCGCTTTTGCTTCCGACTTAGTTGCGTAGTCGCCGTAAAGCAGAGCAAACCACTCTGTGCCGTTAACGCGCTTATAGTGTTCCCACATAGGTTCGCTACCCGGTAACATGGACGCAAAATCATGAATTTTTGCAGAGCTTCCAACAGCAACAACCTGCAGAGTATAGCCGAATCTTTGAACCATCTGCTTATGTTTTGGCTGAGGCGCTATAATCCGCACCTTCTTGGTTTGCGCTACCGGTTGTACTATTTGCTGTGTCTGAGGCGGCTGCAGCGTAACCGTATTCTGTTGAGTCATCGGCTGTGCCTGAACGACCACTTGCTGCTGCTGTGCCGGTTGCACAACAGTTTCTGTCATCACCGCTTCTGCCGGCATTGGCTTTGCCATCACCTTAGGCTGGTAATCTTCGCGGTAACTGTCTGAGGTAACTTCCGTTACATACTGACCACCGCCCATGGAACAAGCTGCTAACAGGACGGAAAGTCCAATAATCGAAATCTTTTTCATGAATAAAATAATCATTTGAGAATAAAATACATCTGTAGAAATCATGCCTACGGACTCTTTAAGAATCAAGCATCTATTTCGAAATGTAACAAATTAGATGTGACCCAATACACAATCTTCAATAACAAGGGGGCATATAAAGCCATTTCGGCACTCTATGTCCGCTATCCTTCTTTAATTAGATTAGTATATAGATCCGTCTTTCTTAAGGACAACTTAAGGGATCGCTATGAATAATATATCTAAATTGCTAAAGCCTTCTTCAGTAGCGGTGATTGGGGCATCAAACCGACCGTTTCGCGCCGGAGAGGTCATTATGCAAAATCTGCTTTCCGGCGGTTTTCAGGGCGCAATAATACCTGTAACCCCGAAGTATAAGGCGGTTTGCGGCGTGCTGGCTTATCCCAATATCAACACTATGCCGATCACACCCGATATCGCCATACTTTGCACCCACGCCAGCCGGAATACAGAACTTATGCAGCAATTGGCAGAGAAAAAGGTCCCTACTGTCGTTATTCTCTCTTCAGATATGCATAATCCTGCGTCCGCAGCAGCCGGTTGTACTATCGAACAGGAATGCCTGAAAATTGCTAAGGAAAATGGCATCCGGGTACTTGGATCCAATTCACTTGGCCTGCTTCTTCCCTGGATCAACTTTAATGCGTCCTTTTCACCAGCAACCGCCCGAAGAGGCAATATCGCTTTTATCTCTCAGTCAGCTGCTGTTTCTACCACCGTTCTGGACTGGGCAGAAGACAAAGAGATCGGGTTCTCGGCGTTTATTTCCATTGGTAACGGCTCAGATATTGACTGCTGTGAACTACTCGATCATCTCTGTACTGACACTAATACCAGTGCAATTCTTATCTATCTTGATTCCATCAAAGACGCCCGGAAATTTATGTCTGCTGCCAGAGCAGCGTCAAGAAACAGAAGAATACTCGTGCTAAAGGGAGGCAGAACGTCAGAAGGAAGAAAATTAGCTCAAAAACATACAGGTGCAAACGATACGCTGGACATTATTTATGACTCAGCGATACGAAGAACCGGCATGCTCAGGGTAAAAAATACTCCAGAGCTTTTTGCTGCCGTGGAAACTCTGACCCATTCGGTCTTATTGCGAGGTGAAAGACTGGCCATAGTCACCAATGGTGGCGGCCCGGCAATCATGGCGGTGGATACTCTGCTTGAGCGGGGCGGTAAACTTGCCGAATTTGATATCTCCACCAGAGACAAGCTAAGTGCGTTTTTGCCCGCCTCCTGGTCCAATACCAATCCTGTCGATATGATGGGCGATGCCGACAGTAAAAGGTATGTACAGACAATAAACGCGCTAATGGATGGCGACGATTTTGATGCGCTTCTTATTATGCACAGTCCCTCTGCCGTTGCTCAGTCAACGGAAACAGCAGGCGCAGTCATTGATGCCATAAAATCACACCCCCGGCATAAACGCTTTAATATTCTTACTAACTGGAGCGGAGAAAAGACCACCCGAGAAGCGAGGCTTCTGTTTACACAATCCGGCATCCCCACTTACCGGACTCCAGAAAGCGCGGTTATTGCCTACATGCACCTGGTGGAGTACCGCAGAAACCAGAAACAGTTAATGGAGACGCCGACGACATCCGAGCATATCGGCTCGCATCAGCTAAATGAAGTCAAAAGCTGGATTCAGTCTCAGGTCAGTCATCAAGAGGTGACATTAGACACTCACCAGATCACCCCTCTGTTTAACCACTATAAACTGGAGGTTCTGGAAACCTGGATCGCACAGGAACCCAGCGAAGCGGTGCATATTGCCAACAAAATAAGTTACCCTGTAGCGGTTAAGTTACGCTCTCCCGATATTGCCCATAAATCGGATATTCATGGGGTCATGCTTAACCTCAGAACCGCTGAAGAGGTCGAAAGCGCAGCGCAGTCAGTATTTGATCGTGTTCAGTTAAATTATCCGGCAGCCAGAGTGAATGGCTTAATCGTCCAGGCGATGGCCAGCCGCATCGGCGCCTATGAATTAAGGGTTAAAGTTGCAACTGACGCCACCTTCGGGCCGGTTATTTTCTTGGGTGAAGGAGGTTCTGAGTGGGATGAGAGCATTGACGCTGCCGCCGCCATGCTGCCTTTAAACTCCGCACTGGCGCGCTATTTAATTATCAGGGCGATAAAGGCAAACAAAATCCGGCCGCATCAGACGCAGTACTTCGATATTGATGCACTGAGCGAGTTTCTGGTAAAAATTTCTCAGATGCTTGTGGATAATCCTCAAATCCATCAGTTGGATATACATCCGCTTCTGGTTGGTGAAGACACTTTAACGGTGCTGGATGCCGATCTGCTTCTTAAGCCCTATGAAGGTGATGCTCACCGGCGCTTTGCTATCCGGCCCTATCCTTCTGAGCTTGAAGAGGCGGTGACGCTGAAAAGTGGAGAAACTGTTACTCTGCGCCCTATTTTGCCCGAAGATGAACCACAGCATGCGAAATTTCTCACTCAGGTCTCTAAGGAAGATCTGTACAAACGATTTTTTTCTGATGTTGGAGAATTTAACCATGAGGCTCTGGCCAATTTGACGCAGATAGATTACGACAGGGAAATGGCCTTTCTGGCGGTTTCGCAGGATGGAAGTATTCTTGGTGTATCAAGAGCGCTTATCGACTCAGAAAATATCGATGCTGAATTTGCTATCTTGATCCGTTCTGATCTAAAAGGAGTGGGACTGGGCAAAATCCTGATGAATAAGATAATCGAATATTGCCGGAATAAAGGCACTAAGCAGATGTCAGGAATGACCATGCCCACCAACAGAGGCATGCTGACGCTTGCACAAAAGCTTGGATTTGAACTCGATATACAATTTGAAGATGGCAGCGCAGATATGAAGTTAACCCTAAACAGTTAACCCGCAGGAACGAAAAGGACCGCTGATGCGGTCCTTAAATATTCAGTCATGTTTGCGCTTAGAATTACGGGGAGGATCAGCCTTGCTTCTTTTCTTTTGTTACCATTAAAAAAGCCGCAATAATAAATGCTATGATTAGCGCCAGTTCCATAATTTTTCCCCCATATACAATACTCCGTAAAGTGTAACAGAGATGCCGGATATTTATACAGCTTATCGTTGTTTTTGTTCAAATATAGACATCTGTCATGCAAGGAGAGTTAATATCAATCAAGCTGAGAATCTTTTAACCTGTAAGCAACATTTTAAATGATATTTCTATACAATTTTACGCAATAGCTATTACTCAACCAGGATGATTGTTGATACCATTGAAGCAAAACTGACCCCGAGCAAAAAGTAAACAAAGGGATTTATAAATGAAAAGCGAACAATTGATGATCAACTGTGATATGGGAGAAAGTTTTGGTTCGTGGAAGATGGGCGCCGACGCCTTTGTTATGCCATGGATAGATATGGCGAATATCGCTTGCGGCTTTCACGCTTCTGATCCCTATGTGATGTCTGAAACCATAAAACTGGCAGTAGAAAATAGTGTCATGATTGGTGCACATCCGGGCTATCAGGATCTACAGGGATTTGGCCGTCGGTCTATTGCTCATACTCCGGAAGAAATCATTCAGATGTGCGTATATCAAATTGGCGCGCTTATCTCCCTTTGTCACTTATACGGTACTGAGGTTAAGTATGTAAAACCCCATGGTGCGCTTTACAACGATATGATGAAAGATCCTGTGATCTTTGAAGCGCTCACATCAGCATGTGAACATTTTTCGCTTCCGCTAATGATTTTATCTTCCGGTGAGAATAACCGTTATCTTGAGCTGGCTGACAGAAAAAACGTTCCGCTGCTCTTTGAGGCCTTTGCTGATCGTACCTACACTAATGAAGGCCTGCTCACTCCGAGAACAATGCCGGGTTCAGTTCTCACAAATAGTGATGATATTTACCATCAGGTGATGCAACTGGCAAAATTTCAAAGTGTTACTTCAATCGATGGTCAAAAAATTCCAATTCAGGCCGATACTATATGTATACATGGAGATAATGAACACTCTATTGCTGTTGCTCAGCGATTACATGATGCAATTAACGCGCTTTAGGTGAAAAAATGTGGGATAAACTTTCTATAGAAGCTGTATGTGAATCATCCATTCTTGTCCGTTTTTCGGATGAAATTAACATTAACCTGCCCCACTATATTAACGCAGTGGCAGAATTGATCGTTGCTCAGCACGCCAATTCAATCATGAATATCACACCATCATACACAACGCTGCTTATTGATTATCTTCCCTACCGGGTTTCTGAAGATGAATTTATCGCCAGCGTTGCCTCGGTGCTGCATGATGTTGAGGTAAACCTGACGGCGCTTAGCTATAACACCATTGTTTTGCCTGTGTTTTATGATGAGTCGGTGGCCCCGGATCTGGCTGCGGTAATGGAGGCGAGAAAACTTTCAAAGCAGGATCTGATCGCTTTGCATACCGGGCAGGAGTATACCGTCTGTGCGATTGGTTTTACTCCCGGCTTTGCTTTTCTTGCAAATGTACCTGAACCTTTGGCAACGCCCCGCCTGAAGACTCCCCGCTTGTCTGTGGCAAAAGGAAGCCTTGGTATCGCAGACAGACAAACTGCAATTTATCCCACTCAGACACCGGGAGGCTGGAATATTATCGGTAATTGCCCGGTTCCTTTATTTGATCCTGCCAGTGAAAAGCTGTCTCCATTCAGAATTGGAGACAAAGTAAAATTTGAGTCCATAGACAGAGATTATTATTTTGAGTTAGGTGGTGAACTATGGGATTAGTACAGGTTATTAAACCAGGCCAGCTTAGCCTGATTCAGGATTTCGGCCGTTACGGAATCGGCCCTCTTGGCGTTACCCAGGGCGGCCCGGTAGACGAATATGCTTATTGCTGGGCCAATCACCTGCTTGGCAATCCGCCAAACTGTACCTCTTTGGAAATAACCCTTGGGCAGGCTGAATTTGTCTTTACCGAAAATTGTATGGCAGCGATATGTGGTGGAGACCTTCAGGCTAAACTGGACGGGAAGCCGGTCACTAACTGGAGCTCGTTTTATATTAAAAAGGATCAGGTGCTTCGCTTTGGCTTACCGGTTAACGGATTGCGGGCTTATCTGGCGGTTTTAGGTGGTTTTAACGTAACACCAACGCTGGGAAGTACAGCAACCGTAACAAGAGAGCAGCTTGGAGGTTTAAATCAAAACGGCGAGCCTCTGGCAAGCGGTGATGTTATTCCTTTCAATAGTGGAATCCAGACCCAGCTGAAACCAAAACAGATCACCTTCCGTTTTAAGCCAGATTACAACCTGCCGCTGAAATTAAGAGTTATTGAGTCTTACCAGTCGCATGAATTCAGTAAAGAAGCAAAAAGAGCCTTTTATCGCCAGCCATATCACGTAAGCCAGTCAAGTGATCGTATGGGCTACCGACTGGAGGGCGTTCCTGTTTCGCCTCCGTCCGGGGGAATGATTTCAGAAGGTATTGCACTGGGGTCTATTCAAATTCCTCCTGATGGTCAGCCAATTATATTGCTAAATGACCGCCAGACTTTAGGTGGCTATCCCAAGATTGGTGTATTGGCGAGAATCGACCACCCTCGCATTGCACAGGCAAAACCGGGACATGAAGTTAAGTTTATTCGCGGGAATAGAAAACACCTGCAGGCAATCTGGTGCTCCTGGGCTTTAAGGTTTGGATATTAGCTAAAAACGGCTTGCTTTTCAGTTATCCCGAATGTTATCCACCGAAACTGTGTATATCTTCCTGTTAACAGGTGAAATTTAGCTAAATTTGTGGATATTCTAAATCAGCTTTTTGAAAGAGCGCTCGTCGCCTCTTGATACCGATATGTCTGAGAGTTCATGCATCGCAGCCACCTGCACCGGGCTTAATTCGGCATCAAAAGGTACGTCATTTTGGGTTAACAGACGTCCAATTTCATTAACCACTGCGGTTAGTTGGTCAGAATCAATTTTATGGCAAAGTGTTTCAGAGAGCTGGTTACTGGTCACCGACAGCTCCCCTTCGAACTCTTTAAACTTAAATTTGAACTCTAGCATAAATTTTTCACGGCAAATTGATAACTGCTGGGAATAATACCATTTGATGTGATTTAGCTCGACAGAATTAGATTAACTTTTAGTTAAAGTCGCTACAACATCAGCTTTAACAGTGTGATCTGCTTTCAATTATTCACGCCGCATCCAGATCTATTTTATTAACAATCGGTAATATTCTGTTAAATTTATGACTTGTCAGACTAGCTTGCGTGATGTGTATCACATTAAATAATGTTTCGCTGAGCTGTTAACTAAAGAATAAGAAGTGGTTATTTGAAGCAATAGTACCTAATGCCTGTAGCCTGATAGGCTATTTTAGTTGCGTCTTACAAATAAGACATAAGAGCCCCAAAATTTTTATTACAATAGCCTTGACAAGATTGTTCCCGCAATCCAAATTTGCTCTAAGCCTTGTCCTGTAAGGCTTTCGACAACTTATGCACATCCTCTTCCACCGATTTTGTGGATAAATGGAAGATCTACAGGGTTTTACTTTTTACTGTTGATATCCTGAAAAGCCACAGACTTTGCCAGGAGCGAAGGAAGTGAATAGGAGGAGCGGTATCTTGAAGCGACGTGTTGCTGGTGGCTTTTATTGCCGTTGAGATAAATCAGAAACTCTTCAGTAATAGGGAAACCGGATGCTGAGCCAATCACCTGTTTTGCTTCACAGTAAGGACAAACAGCGGTCGTGCTGTGCGAATCCCATTCTACTATTTTGCAAGGTTCGAAAATCCTGGCGCAGCTGATGCAGCCACAAGACGTTGAAGAGACAATCTCGCGAAAGTTTCTTTTGGTGTGCTTTTTTACTGATTGTCTGCGGTTTACAACATTCATCTTGAACAACTAAATTTACTACTTTATCAATAGAACATGGTCATAGTGCCAGAGTGTTGTTACAAAAACAATATGGAAAAGCTCAAAATTTATCAGGATGTTCAGGCATGTGAACCTCTGCCGGAAAGGCAGAGGCCAGATGAAAGAAAGGCTTAATATATCGGACTTAATAACTTCTTTATCAGAGTATTCAAAGTAATCGCAAGGATGGCAAAAGCGATTAATGGCAGCATAAACCACATTCCGGTGTGGATTTTCGCTCCCAGTTCAAATCCCCATACCATAACGCCGGCAACACTCAGTTCAGCCCCTATTGTGGCAACCACTCCGGCGACTACGGCCATCAGGCCATATTCGCTCCAGATAGTTCTGGTAATGCTCTTTTTGCTCGCGCCAAGCGTTCTGTATAGTCTTATCTCATTTTGCCGTTGTGAAAGACTCAAGCGAAGCAGAGTAAAAATCAGCATAATCCCGGCAACAACCCCTAAAGCCGCCAGTACGGTGACCGACCAGATAATCTGTTCAAGCAGAGCCTGAATTTTATTCCCCATACTCCGTACATCTAAAATGCTAACCGTAGGGAATGTGCGCGACAGTTTGGCAATGTTTCTGCTTTGACTATCATCAATACGGTAGCTGACCATCCAGGTTGCCGGGAGTTTTTCCAGAACATCAGGCGTAAAAATAAAGTAGAAATTTGGCTTCATCTCCCGCCACTCCACTGACCGGATAGAGTTAACCGTGGCTGTTGTTTTCTTGCCATTAATCACAAAACCCAGCTGGTCCCCTAGTTTCAGATTAAGATCTCCGGCGATTTCTGATTCTACGGATACTCCCTGTGTATCGGTCCATCTGCCCTGAATTACCGGATTTCGTGCCGGCAGCTTCTCTGCCCAGGTGAAGTTTATCTCACGTCTTAATGAATCACTTCTCTTATCGACGCCCTGATAGCTTTTCGCTTCTACGCCATTGATCTCTGTCACCCGTCCACGGGTTATAGGGTAAGCCTGCGAACGCTCAATTCCTTTTTCATCAAGAAACTTAAGGTAAGCCTCCTTTTCATAGGGGGCGATATTTAGCGAAAAGGCATTTGGCGCATCTTTAGGAATGGTCCTCTGCCAGTCGGAAAGCAGATCGGTTCTTACCAGCCAGATAACCGCAAGCAGCATCAATGACAGCGAAAGCGCGCCAAACTGTAAGCCGCTGGCTACAGAGGAACGGCTAATCCGGCTGACGGCCAGTTTCATGGATGCAGAAAGAGGAAGTCTGGAAATCCCCTTGATTAAAGACATACTCAAAACGGCAAGCAGCACTAACAACAGAATTATCCCGGCAAAAACAATCCAGACTAAGGTGTTCTCTCTGTAGGCGATAAACATAGGCACCAGAGGTACCAATATCATCCAGAGTGCACGGATATTGAGTTTTCTTTCTGCCAGTTGTGACTGCATTACTGTGGCGGCCGAGGTATTTACCAGCTTAGTCAACGGAATCCCCAGTGCCGGGATTCCTATTAGCGTACAGGTAAGAAGCGAAACCAGAAATGGCGTTACACCGTAGCGCGGAAGCGGATCCGGCAGCAGCCCTTCTAAAGGAATTCTCAGCAAAACTTCCAGCCCCGCCCCGAGCAGCAGTCCGAAGCCGACACCGACAATAAACAGCAGCGTAACCTGCATCGCCAGCCAGCGGTAAAGCCAGCCCTTTGTCGCGCCAAGGCTTCTTAGCATTGCCACGGTTTTTCTGCGGCTTGAAACATAGTTCTGGCTGGTCAGCACCAGAGTTGTAGCCGCCATAATAATAACAATAGCGACAGTCAGAGACAGATACTGCGTGGTCCTCTCAAACAGCTCATTGTTTCTGGAATTGCTGTCGCTATCCATCCAGCGGTCACTTGGGGTAAGTTTAACGGCGCTTTTTATTTTGGCTGCTGTTGCTTCATCCGCCTGAAGATAAAGGTTAAAGCGGACCCGGCTTCCTAACTGCAGTGCGCCTGTTTTCTCGATGTCTTTAGAGTGAATATAAACGGCCGGCATTTGCTGGAACGGATTAAAGCTAAGCCCCGGCTCCTGTATCACTCTTCCTGAAATCTTAAAATCGGCGTCGCCTATAGTGACGCTGTCACCAACATCCACCTGAAGCAGATTGAAAACCCGCTCTTCTAACCAGAGTTCACCCTGCTCAACATAGCCTTTTCTTGTGACCCCGTTATCCAGTGAAAGCTCGCCTCGCAGCGGATAACTGATATCGACCGCTTTTACCGTAACCAACTGCATATCGGTGTCACTAAAAGCCATGGAGCCATATCTGACCAGCGAGGCATGCTCTATGCTCTCCCCGCTTATGTAATTCATCAGGCTTTCCGGGATGGGATTCGAAGAGGTATAAACCAGATCAGCCGTTAAGGCATCTTTGCCCTGCTTAACAACTATCTGTTCCATTCTTTCGGCAAGTGCTGAAAGCGCAAAAACACAGGCGACAATCAGTGTTAATGCGATAGAGATAGGCCACAACTGACCGTGGCGGATTTCCTCGCCACTCCAGAGAAATAAGCGTTTATTGATATCAGCCATCTTATTCCTCCAATTTACCTGCGCGCATATGAAGGGTCCGGTGACACTTATCGGCTAAATCCTGGTCATGGGTAACCAGTACCAGTGTGGTTCCGTGCTGAGTGTTCAGGTCAAAAAGCAACTCGATGATTTTTTCAGCCGTGTGCTGATCAAGGTTGCCGGTAGGTTCATCGGCGAAAAGAATTTTAGGTTTGATCATAAAAGCGCGGGCAAGCGCAACGCGCTGCTGTTCGCCGCCTGACAGCTGAGAAGGCAGATGATTCATCCGCTTTTCAAGACCGACCGATGCCAGCAGCTCTTTCGCGCGTTCCGTATCTTCATTTTCACCTTTTAACAAACAAGGCAAGGTGACATTCTCCAGTGCCGTAAGGCTGTCTATCAGCAGAAAGCTCTGGAAGACAAAGCCGATAGAAGTCCCCCTCAGCTGCGCCCTTTCCTCGTCATCCAGAGAGAGCATAGACTGGCCAAGAAGGTAAACATCGCCCTTAGTTGGCACATCCAGTCCGGCCAACAGGGTCATTAATGTGGACTTTCCCGCCCCCGAAACACCAACAATAGCGACCGTCTCTCCTTCACAAATCTCAAGATTCACATCTTCCAGGATTGTTAAATGTTCTTTATTGGTAGAAACTAGCTTAGCAATGGATTCAGCTTTAATAACGGACTCTGGCATGATTCGATTTATTTCCCTGTTAGTTATTCTTTTTTCCGGTTCAGTATGGTGTAACACATTATTAATCATAGGTGATAGTTTAAGTGCTGGTTATCAGATGCCAGTAGAAAAAAGCTGGCCTGTCAGGCTTGAGTCTGAATTAAAAGAGCGCGGGTTTGAATACAATGTAATAAACGCAAGCATTTCAGGCGACACCACAGGAAACGGCCTTGACCGTTTGCCTGATCTTCTTCGCGAACATTCGCCTGACTGGGTTCTGATTGAACTGGGTGCAAACGATGGCCTGCGCGGCTTTCACCCTAACCTGATTAAAAAGAACCTGAACCAGATGATTCTTATGATCCAAAATTCAGACGCACACCCTGCCCTGATGCAGATACAGACGCCGCCAAACTACGGAAAACGCTATAGCCAGGCCTTTAGCAGTGTTTATGATACTCTGGCATCCAGTCATCAGGTGCCGCTACTGCCCTTCTTCCTTGAACAGGTGATTCTTAAGCAGGAATGGATGATGGGTGATGGCCTGCATCCCAATGAAAAAGCTCAGCCATGGATTGCCGCTTATGTTGCCGACAATCTTTCACTCTATCTGGACTAATCAGCCCAAAAGATCGAATCCATGGAAATCAAACCCGTTATCCTGGTCATTTTTGAAGCACTTAAACCTTAGATTGCCGTTTTTTGACCAATTTTGTGAGGATTTATCAGAACTAGTCAAAAGATCACCTTATAATTAAAAATGAGCCCGGTTGGAAAACTCAGGAAGAGTTTTCGGGCTTATACCGGAAGTAATAAGCACATGGAAAGGTGCAATAAATGAATCGAATTGATACAAAAAATCTGTCTATTCCTGAAAATATCTTTTTCAGCTGGCAAAAGGCTATGAAGCTGCTTGCCGAAATCTCAGAAGTTCCCGCCGCTCTGATTATGCGGGCTCATATCAAAGAAATTGAAGTGTGGTGCTGTAATGAAAGCAATGTATCGCCTTTCAGTCCGGGTGATACCGTGCCTCTGGACGCCAATACCTATTGTGCGCATGTTATAAAGCATCAAAAAGAGTTACATGTTGCAGACTGTCGTGAAGATCCAATGTGGCGCGAAAATCCAAGTGCAGAGCTTGGTATGTTTGCCTACCTGGGACTACCAATTAACTGGCCGGATGGCAGTGTCTTCGGCACCATCTGTATTTTTGATAACAAAGCGAATCAGTTTAACGGCACCACAAGAGCGCTGATCGATACTTTCAGGGACCAGGTGGAGTCTCAGCTTACGACCATTTTTCAGCAGCTAAGGCTGAGAAGGTTAAATGAAGAGCTGAAAAGCCGGGTGAAAAAGCGTACCCAGGATCTGGCCAGTCTTAACTATACCCTGAGCCAGGAAATCGACAGACGCCGTGCCGCTGAGCAGGAAATCAATTATCAGAAGTCTCATGATATTTCCACAGGCTTTCTGAACTATGACGCGCTTAAACGAAAACTGACCGATAAACTTGAAGCGCTTGCGGACGACACTCATCTTTTTCTGGTACAAATCGGCTTTACCAACGGGCGAAGAATTCAGGCCAGATATGGCGACAGAGCGCTCAGTGAATTGATCGTGGCGTACCGCGAGCGGATTGGCACTATTGATTCCATCAATGCCTGGACCGGGCGAATTGGTCCTGTTGATCTGGCTATTGCCATTGAGGCACCCGCTTCCAGTCAGTTTATTGAGAACTTCTGTTACCGCCTGCTGGAGCTGAGTCATTCAGAGTTTAAACTGGGCCATGAAAAAATCCACCTGCACGCCTATATCGGCGTTTCTTCCAGCTCAGACTCTGAAAATGCCGAAGATATGACCCTGCACTCCAGAGAGGCCATGCTCTCCTGCAAAGAGTCCGGGCAGAAGTATATGTTCTACTCAAGCCAGCTATCTGCAACCCAAAATCATGTGAATAAGCTTGAAAGCTATCTTTTGCAGGCGGTACGTAATGATGACCTGATCCTCTATTTCCAGCCTAAAGTGGACCTGCAAAACGGCGGCTGGAAGGGAGCAGAAGCTTTGATTCGCTGGAATCACCCTGAGCTTGGCGTGGTGTCTAATGAAACGCTTATTCAGATGGCAGAGCAAAACGGACTGATATTTGAGGTGGGTAATTTTGTTCTCAGATCGGCCATAGAGCAAGCCAGTGAATGGTACCTGAGCATTAAGGATTTTAAAGTTGCCGTGAATGTTTCCGCCGTTCAGCTGCAAAACAAAGAGTTTGTGGAGCAACTTGAACATCTGCTGGAAACCTACAAGCTCCCGGCCAGCTATATTGAGCTGGAGATAACGGAAAGTGCGTTGATTTCCAATGAGTTACTGGCTCAGCAAACTTTGCAGGAGCTGAAAAGCTTAGGCGTGACATTGTCACTGGATGACTTCGGAACCGGCTATGCCTCTTTCAGTTATCTTAAAAAATACCCTTTCACTAACATCAAAATTGACAAGAGTTTTATCCAGAACATAGCCAACAAAGAAGAAGACAAAGAGATTATGCACTCCATTATTCAGGTGGCTAAAAAGATGGATCTGCTGGTGACTGTCGAAGGCATTGAGACTGTGGATCAGGAGCTGTTTGTGGTGAATGAAGGGTGTGATTTTGCTCAGGGTTATCTGTACGGCAAACCAATGGATACGCAGGAGTTCAGTGATTTCTTTATTCAGCAGTCCTCTCACCATATCGTTTGTTGATTCATTTTGATTAATGGGGCGCGGTTAACTATAATCGCCGCCCCTGTTCAGCGATAAATGAAGACTATGGATCAATTAACCGCAAAGCTTAAAAAACTCGAAAAACAGAACTACCGAGCTTATCAGCAGATAAAAGGCAGCTACGACTATCAGGACTTTGAGCTTTACATCGATAATATTCAGCCCGATCCTTATGCACCGGCGTCCCGCCTGCGGGCTGTCCGGCCATGGTCTCTGACAGGTCTTGCCTGGCTGAAAGACAAATCTTCGGCCTATCAAATTGCAGCGCGTGACTTTATCGCCCGCTCTTTTGCTCTGTTTGCTAAACATGACTCAGCGGTTTCTGTGGCTTTAACCGGTCAGACGGTTTTAGACAACACAGCAGTACTTTTTACCGAAGAAGGCATAGAGCTGCGCTTCAGAGTGGATCTGCCTGCCGATGGGCGTAGTATTCTGGCTAAGAAGGCAATTAACCTTCTGACTTTCCACCTGCCTAAGTATATTCGCAAGGCGACTCTGGAAAGAGAGCTTGATAAAGACGCACTACAGCGTCATTGCGAAACCATTGAAGATCAGGCGTCTCTTCGCTCTCAGCTTGAAGATAACGACCTGGTTGCGTTTGTTGGTAACGGCTCTGTCTTGCCACGCCTGGCCGGTAACAGTGATCTGCCGATGAAAGACGCCGTGCCGTTTCAGTCCCCTGCTTCGCTGGAAATCACTCTGGATGTGCCTAACAAAGGCGCTGTAACGGGTATGGGGATCCGCAAAGGCATCACCCTTATTGTTGGCGGTGGATTTCACGGTAAATCTACTCTGCTAAATGCTATTGAGCGTTCTGTTTATGATCATATCCCGGATGATGGCAGAGAAACCGTGGTGACTCTTGCTGACTCTATGAAGATAAAAGCAGAAGATGGCCGCTGTGTGCATAGCCTGAATCTGTCCAACTACATTAATCACCTTCCTATGGGCAGAGATACGGTTAACTTTTCAACTCAGGATGCATCCGGCTCAACTTCGCAGGCAGCCTGGCTGCAAGAGTCAATTGAAGCGGGCACCAGTGCACTTCTGATAGATGAAGATACTTCAGCAACCAACTTCCTGATTCGTGACGAGCGCATGCAGGCACTGGTTTCCAAGGGCGATGAGCCAATAACGCCTCTGGTGGATCGCATTGACCAGCTAAGAGATATTCAGGGTATCTCAACTCTGATGGTTATGGGCGGCTCAGGAGACTATCTTGATGTGGCAGATACCGTGATTCAGATGCACGATTATCAGGCCGTTGATCTGACGGAAAAAGCGCAGCAGGTGATCAGTCAGCACCCGACCCAAAGAGAAAAAGAGGCGGAAACGGAACTGGCGAAAGTAAAACCCCGCTCTGTTAACCGCTCTGCGCTTCAGGCTATTCTTACCGACGGCAAATTCCGCGTAAACGCAAAGGGAACTGATTCACTGCGCTTTGGTAAGGAGTATGTGGATATTTCGGCGATGGAGCAGATTGAGTCAGCCAATGAAATTAATGCCATTGGCTGGGTCTGGTTCCAGATTGCACAAATGCCGGGCTGGTCAAAGAACCTTAAGCAGGAAATAGACAGCTACCTGAACGAATCATGGAGCCGTAATATGCCAAATAATGGTGATCTGGCAAAGCCAAGAACCATTGATGTGATGGCCGCTCTAAACCGTCTGAGAAAAGCGAATTTTAAATAGCGAAAAGACAGAGAGCAGATACGCAGGTGTCTGCTCTATTAATCTTCCTGAGTTTTCAACACTGTCCAGGCTTCACAATACTTTCTGAATTTTTCGGCATTGCCTTTGTCTCTGTCCGGGTGCCATTTTAACGCCAGTGCCCGCCAGCGTTTACGGATCTCAGCAGGTTTCGCGTCTTCCCGTAGTTCAAAAATCCTGAGCGCTTCAGTTCTGGAGACAGAAATGCTGCTACTGCCCACATGCCTTCGGTAGCGGGTCCAGAAGTCCCGAAGAAGACGCCTGACCTCCCCCTCTTCTGCCTCATAGTTCGCCCAGTTGGTGTAATAGTCTCTTAGAGGATCATCGTTTGAAACCGAATCCTTTTTATTGATATCAGTCCGGATTAACCGGATATCCATCGCTTCAACCTGAACATAGACATCAGGATGAAGATCTTCCTGAAGCTGGTATAAGGCATTCATTATCAGGAAATTGCGTTTAAACAGATCCTTTTCTGCCGATTGATCCAGAACCGGCATGATGTCTAACTGGCCTAAACTGGCGGCTAAAGTATGCACTTTCCAGCCATCATTTTGCTTTTCCAGTATTTCCAGAATTGGCCAGATTAACGGATTTTCCATTTGCTTATTCGTATCGATAGTGGCTAGGGCGGATTTCATTTTACAGCTTAACTCGGTGATATCGTGAAGTAATTCTCCTGACGGTTAGGTTAACATTAATTTTGAGCAAAGGTTAAAAACAGTTGATATAATTTAATTGAACAGTGTTCAATATATTGTAGAATGCAGTGAGTTAATAAAAAAGAGAACCTCTCTATGACTAACACAAGTACCGGTATGAGCAAGGCCTTAAAATTATTGCTCTTGGTTTATTCGTTTGTTTTTATCTTCGCAGCCGTCTCTCCTTTATCCCGGGCTGTCTGGGTTGCTGAGATAATTCCGGTTGCCGCTGCCGTTGTGGCCATTATTCTTATCTCCCGTGTTCACCGGTTTAGTACCACGGCTTATGTGCTGATGTTTGTCTGGATCTTTATGCATACCATAGGCTCGAAGTACACCTTCGCCGAAGTCCCCTTCGACTGGTTTAATCAGCTGATTGGCTCTGAGCGAAATAACTTCGACCGCGTTGCTCATTTTTCCATTGGTTTTTATGCCTACCCCATCGCAGAGTATCTGTACCGGAACAACTACTGCAATAAACTGATATCGGCTCTGTTTGGCCTGTTTGCGCTTATGAGTGTGGCTGCCGGTTATGAAATTATCGAGTGGTGGTACGCCGAACTGGCTGGTGGCGATGAAGGTATTGCCTTTCTGGGATCCCAGGGCGATATTTGGGACGCACAAAAGGATATGCTTTGTGACACTTTAGGTGCGCTTAGTTCATTGGTTTTATTCGGCATGAGCCGGAATAAAATCAACGCTTAAAAAAAAAGAAGCCCGGTAAACCGGGCTTCTGAACTAATCTTTCACTTTTGGCTGTATAAACTGCCTTTTATCATCCACTACAGCAAATTTGTCGAAGAAATTTTTTCCGAGAACAAAGGCAGATCTCATATATTTAGCATCGACAAGAGTCAGATTGATCGTTTCACTCATATCGCCCAACTGAATCCAGGAGTTAACTACAGGCTGTTTTTCACCTGATTTCAGCTCGTTTTCAACCCAGCCAATCACAGGCAGACTGACCTCTTCCGACTCATTCATCCCGTGACGGATTTTAAATTTGACCCACTCTTGTCCGTCTCTGTCGAAGTGGACAATATCTGTAGTACTGGCGGAAGAACTGGCGATACCGGCGTCGATTCTGGCAACAAAGCTATTGCCAAAATTGGGAACATAAACCCACTCTTTGCTACCCAGTATCAGTTTGCCTTCTTCGGTTTTTAGTGGTCCTGAATTCGCTTCTGGTGCAGGCTCCGGCTCGTTGACAGGTTCAGCTTCTGTAAAAGGCTCAACGATAACCACCTCTTCAGCCACTGGCTCGGGAATAGGTTCGGCTATAGGAACCATTTCAGGGGCTTTTACTTCAACGGCCAGCTCCTTTTCTGCCGGGGTGTCAGCTTCGGCTATTTCGAGTAAATCTGGTTCGAGAATTAAACCGTATTCAGACTCGATAAGCTCCGGTGGCTCCGTCACTTCCGGATCTGTTGGCTGATTAGCATGAAATCCGGAAGAGGAACAGGCTGCCATACCACCACAAAGCGCAATAACTAACAGATTATCCCTTTTAATCATTATTATCCCCGGCCGTTTTTGGCTCTTAAGTTATTCTGATAACGAGGCTATCGCATTCGCTACATAACTGATATCGCTTTCTTTTAAACCTGCGATATTGATCCTGCCGTCCACGACACCATAAATGCCGAATTTTTCTTTTAACTCGGTCATTTGCGCTGGTGAGTATCCCAACATAGTGAACATACCTTTATGAGCTTTAATAAAGTTAAACTCATCGGATTTATGCACCAGTTTCAGCTCATTACACAACGCCTCTCTGAGAGAAACTAATCTTTGCTGCATTTCACTAAGCTCAGATGCCCAGACTGATTTAAGTGCATCATCAGAAAGAATGGTATTTACCAAAGCAGCCCCGTGATCTGGCGGCATTGTGTAAGTGGTTCTGGCAAGTGTCAGCAATTTACCTTTAGCATTCGTGGCGTCTTTAAGTGACTTACCCACAACAATAGCAGCACCGGTTCTTTCCCGGTACAGACCAAAGTTCTTAGAGCATGAGGTTGTAATCAGCATTTCTTCCAGATTGTCAGCCATATATCTCAGGCCCATGGCATCTTCTTCCAGTCCGTCACCAAAGCCCTGATAAGCAATGTCTACAAAGGGTGTAAACCCATTCTTTTGTGACAGCTCAGTAATGATTTTCCAGGTATCAAAGTTTATATCTGCTCCGGTGGGGTTGTGACAACAACCGTGCATTAGCACCACGTCGTCTTTTCCTGCCCCTGAAAGATCTTCCAGCATAGCTGCTGTATCAACTTGCTTAGTCTTACTATCGAAGTAACGGTAAAACTTAACCTTTAATCCGGCTGCAGCCATAATCGGCCGGTGGTTTACATAGCTTGGATCCGTTAGCCAGACAGTCGTATTTGGCTGAGCAAACTTCATCAGATCGGCCAGCATACGTAGTGCGCCACTAGCGCCAGGTGTCTGAATTGCGCTCACACGGGACATAGCGGACGTACCGGAAAGAAGCAATTCAGTGATTCGTTGGTTAAACTCTTCGCTTCCGGCCAAACCGACGTAGGATTTTGTATTTTGAGAAGCAATAACTTTTTTCTGCGCTTCTTGAACAGCGTTCATAATCGGGGTTTCACCCTGGCTGTTTTTGTATACTCCGATACCTAAATCAACCTTCTCCGGTCGGGGATCGTTTTTATACTCGATAGCTAAAGAAAGAATAGTGTCCTGCTGAGGTGCTTGTAGATGTGAAAACATGAAAGTCACAACCCTTTGAAATTCATTGTTAATGACGCCAAGTTATCATTAGTTACAAAATATCGGAAGGGATTTTTGTTATCCTGCCAGTCATAAATCTGGATTATAATCATCAAAGGCACATACCCAGAGCAAAGATAACAAAAAGTTAACCATTAACCGGCTAATCTGAGTCCATCGTATGAACAAGGGCAAAAAGAATGAAAATCTATTTAATTAAAGCATCTTCCGGTAGTGACTACTCAAAGTACAAAGCCGAGACCGGCGGACCACCACAAAATATATTTTCAGCTGCTGCAGCAACCCCGGAAAGATATCAGTTGGAAATGACAGATGAAACCATCGGCATGAAAACCAATATGAAATCCAAGGCGGATTTAGTGGTTATCTTTATGTCGACACCAGATGCGTATCGGGCTTACGAACTGGCAGAAAAATTCAGAGCCAGGGGAAAAACCGTTGTCTTAGGCGGACTTCACACCATGTTTATGCAAAAAGAAGCTTCTGAAAATTCGGACAGTATTCTGCTTGGTGAAGTTGAAAACTACTGGGAACAAATGCTGTCCGATGTTGAAAACGGTGTTCTGAAAGATATTTATCAAAGTGATGAACCCGTAGATCTGGCGACACTTAAGCCCTATCCCACAGATGTTATTCCACCATCAAAGTACAACTACACCTGGTCAGTCGTTGTGACAAGGGGCTGCCCACACAAATGCAGTTTTTGCCTGGTGCATAAATTCTTCAACAAGTTCAAGCAAAGACCGGTTGAGAATATTGTTGCAGAAGTTAAGCAGTTGAAGCAGCTTGGTGTTCAATGGGTAGAACTGCACTCCGATAACCTGACTCATGACAGAGCCTATGCTATACAACTGTTTGAAGCGCTGGCTCCGCTTAAGATGAAGTTTTATGGAGAAACTACCGTTATGATTGCCCGTGATGACGACCTTCTTGCTGCGGCTAAAAAGGCCGGTTTTCAGGCCGTGCTTCTTGGTATAGAAACACCGTCGGAAGATGCATTGAAAGCATCGAAAAAAGGTTTTGTTAAGCCTTCAAAAATGAAAGATTACATTAAGAAGATTCGGGACAACGGCATAGAAGTATGGGGCGATTTCCTGTTTGGCTTTGACGAACATACGCCGGAAATCTTCAAACAGACACAGGACTTCGTTGATGAGATCAATGTGGACAGAGTGATTCCGCATAACATCATCCCATTTCCGGGCTCAGATACCTTTAAAAAGCTTGATGAAGAGCAGAGGTTGCTGACCAAAGATTGGTCAAAATATGATGGCAGCCACACGGTTTATCAACCAATGAATATCGGAGCTTCAGAGCTTGAAGAGGGAATCTATTGGGTTTGGAAACAAAACTCTGGCTTTACCGCAAAACTAAAAAAATGGTTTAAATAAGTTCACAAATAAAAAAAGGGGCACCGCAAGGGTGCCCAAAAAGTGGTTGGAAATGCTAAGACCGTGAGCATTATCCGATCTGTCCTCAAGATAAGCTCACTAGCCCTGACCCCTTCATCTAAAACAAGTAAGGTAAATTTTTGGTTAACACTCAACAAATTAAATCCGGACTTCAGAGATAACCAAATATTTACCTCCACCAACCTATATTTCAGGTTCCATCTTATAGGAGCCTTTATCGTGCCCGAATTTACAAAATTTACCGTCAGGTCAATCCTTACACACAACAAGCGCAAAGTGGCAATTACCTGGTTTTTGGTCGCACTGGAAAATGTATTTACAGTGCTATTACCGCTTTTTATGGGGTTTGCCATCGATGATCTTCTTACCGAAGAGCTAACCCGCCTTTTTGAGTTAGCTGCCCTACTGCTATTGCTAACACTGGTTGCTGTAGCAAGACGCTTTTATGATACCCGTGCATATGGCTCAATCAGAGTTGATATAGGGGAAGCGGTGGATGCCCAAATGAGCACCCATCCGTCAAATGTCAATAATATCTCGGTTCGTAATGCCCGTTTAGATATGTCACGGGAGCTGGTTGATTTCCTTGAAAACGACATTCCACCTTTAATGACTTCTGTGATTCAGTTAATTGCCTCCGTCATTATTCTTGGTGCATTTCAAATTCAACTGGGATTAAGTGCGGTTGTCGCAGGTATAGCCATGCTGATTATCTACGCGCTTTTTCACGACTACTTTATGCGTCTGTACACCTCCCTTAATAACCGCATGGAGCAACAGGTCGCCATATTATCCAAAGTCCCATTTCGTGGCATTCGTCGTCACCTGGAACGTATCAGACGCCGGGAGGTTCTGATCTCCGATGCTGAAGCCGTCGTTTATGGGCTGATTTTCCTGGTTCTGTTTGGTTTTGTTATTGTTAACCTATGGCTTTCAACGCTTATCAATCATCCCACTGCAGGTCAGATCTTTTCCATCGCTACCTATTCGCTGGAATTTGTTGAAGCAGCTGTATTGCTGCCGGTTACTTTACAAACCCTGTCTCGCCTCACTGAAATCAGTCGACGCCTGAATGGCAATAACGGTTTGATTCAATTGCAAACGGTGGATAAATCATGAATCTGAAAAAACTTTTTCCGGTTGTTTTAAGTCTTAGCCTGCTTCTTTGTGCCGGTGTATTGGTGATCGCTTTAGAACCAACGCCGGACACTCCTATTCAGAAAGAGGCGGTTAAGCAACCTGTTACTGTTACCAGAACAGTGCCCCGGGCTTACACTCCGGACATCCGCCTGCTTGGAACCACTTCTGTACGCTGGCCTGTTCAGATTAAGGCTCCTGCCGGTTCAAAATTAGTATGGCTAAACCCCCAATCAGAACCTGGTACATTATTCAGGAAAGGGGATGTTCTGGCTAAGCTTGATACCACACACCTGAAATCACAGCAGGCACAAGCCTACAGTGCAGTGAAACAGGCAGAACTCAACCTTGAACGCGAGCTGCATGAACAGACCGTGGCACTAAAAATGCTGTCACAAAAAAACAGCTCGGCTTACGCTCGCAGAGAACCACAAATTGCCTCTGCAAAAGCACAGCTTCAACAGGCCAGAGAAACCTATAAAAGTGCAAGTCAGCACATGAAAGATGCCATCATTGTTGCCCCTTTCGATGCAGTGGTTCTGGCCCGTACAGTTGGTCCGGGTCAGCAAGTTGAACCTGGTGAGAATATGTTCAAGCTCGCCTCCAGTACCAGCCTTGATGTTCACATGCCGGTTTCCGAACAAGAGTGGGCAGACATCAATGCTGCGCTTAACTCACCCAGAATTCAGGTAACAGACAAACTTGGTAAAAAATACGCTGCATCGGTCCGCTATATTTCCCCGCAGGCAAATAACACAAGCCGTCAGAGACAAATTGTTCTGGCAGTAAATGACCCATTCCAGACTTCACCACATCTGCTGCCAAATCAGCAGGTAACGGTAGAAATTGGACTTTCCCCATACAATCAGGTCAGCAGAATTCCGCAAAGTGCCCTTACCCGCGATGGTCAGGTCTGGACACTGGATCGCAAAGATAAGCTTTGTCTTGAAAACATCCGACTAATTAAAGAAAACCGGGATCACGCCTACGTCATTTTTGACCATAACCCGGATCAGCCAAGATTAGTTGTTTCTTATCCGCTGCTTTCAATGATCGCTGGAATTGAGGTCTCCCCTGAACTGAGCACTGACACACTAGTGAAGAATAAGGAGCATAACCAATGAACTGGCTGACAAAATGGTTTATCGACAATCCTGTTGCCGCCAATCTGCTGATGTTTGCAATCATCGCTAGCGGAGTTCTGGCTTATGGTCAGTTGCGCGTGGAATCATTTCCGCAAATCGCACCATCCGGTATTGTTATTAATGTCGCCTACCCCGGTGGGACGGCCAGGCAGATAGATGAGAGTATTACCCAGAGAATTGAGGAATCGATCAGCGGCATCGGTGGCATCAAGCAAATCACCAGTCAGTCTTCTGCCGGACTTTCAACGGTGCATGTAAAGAAAACCAGTGACGCTAAACTGGATAAACTTCTTGATGATATAAGAAATCAGGTAAATGCGATCAGTAGTTTTCCGGCTCAGGCTGAACGCCCTCAGGTGATAAGAGATGAATTTACTAATCTTGCCGCTTTTGTGGTTATCTCGTCTCCCAGATCAGATGAACAATTACAACCTATCGCCCGACAGGTTGAACTGGCACTAAAAAAGCACCCAAAGATCTCCAAAGTATCCAATTGGGGCAGTCGCAGCCCTTTAATAACCATAGAGCCTGACCTTGATAAACTTCGCAATCTCGGCCTGAGCCTTGAAGATCTTTCCGTTAGAATTGAACAGTCATCACTGGAAGCAAAAACCGGTGAGCTTAAGAGCGATAGAGGGCGCATGATAGTACGTGCAGATGGTTATGCCGATGATCTGCAAAAACTAAGATCTCTGGAAATTCTTTCAACCCTCTCCGGAACCATTCAATTAGGCGAAATAGCTAAACTGAACAGGGGATACGAAGAGAGTGGTACCATTGTCCGTAACAACGGCGAAAATGCCATCGCTTTGCTGGTTAGTACCCGCCAGACAGATAACCTGCTACATATCAGTCAGGCAATCAGGGAAACGCTGAAAGCGGAACAAGGACGTTTACCCTATGATGTATCCCTGTCTACCATGGCCGACATGGCTCCATATATTAAAGATCAGCTATTTCGCTTAGGAGATAACGCATGGCAGGGGTTGCTGATTGTGCTTGTTCTCCTGGGTCTGTTCCTTGAGCTAAAACTGGCTTTCTGGGTAGCAGCCGGAATCCCCATTGCACTTTGCGGCACACTGGGTGCGATGAAAATAATGAACTACAGCATCAACGATATCACCCTGTTCGGTTTTATTCTGGTATTGGGTATTTTGGTTGATGATGCCGTTGTAGTGGGTGAGTCTATTTATTCAGAGCGAAATAAAACCGGTGACTCAAAACTGGCAGCCTGGAAAGGTGTTCACTCCGTTTCTGTCGCTACTGTTTTCGGTGTGCTGACAACAATCGCAGCATTCTCGCCTATGCTCTGGATCAATAATGATTTTGCTAAGATACTCGCCGGCTTCTCGGCGGTGGTTATTTTTGCGCTGTTTTTCTCTCTGGTTGAAAGTAAGTTTATCCTGCCGTCCCATCTGGCTGAAATGAAATCAGAAAAAGGAAAAGCAGGAGTAATTGCGCGTATTCAGTCATTGGCACAACGGGGGCTGGACAAAGCAAATAATCAATTTTACCGTCCGTTACTTGAACATTCACTGGCAAACAAGTTTGCTTCACTACTCGGATTTAGTGCCTTTATCATTCTGGCTTATGGCATGTGGTCAACAGGTGCAATTCGAAGTGCGATTTTTCCCGAAATTCCAGGACGTTACGTAACAGCGAAAGTATCATTAGAAGATGGCGCACCACTGCCTCTGCAGGCTAAAGCGTTAACCAGACTGGAAAGCGCAGCTCTGCATCTGAATAAAGCACTGCAACAGGATTATCAACTAAAAGACCGTCCATTAGTGAACCTGCTTGGCTGGTCAGACGGATACGGTGATATTGAAGTGACAGCCGAACTCAGGAGTGAGGCACTATCAAACCTGCCGGGCAACCAGTTGACCAAAGAGTGGCGCAGGCTGACCGGGACAATTGAGGGAGCCTACTCAGTGAAATTCTCTGCGGCAGACACCCCAGCCGGAGGGACTTTTGTTTCCGTTTCTGCATCCGATCGCAAACTGGCCATACAGGCTGCAAAAGAGCTGGAGCGTCAGTTAGCACAACAGCCGGGCGTTGCTGATATCTATGATGACGGCAAAGGCGGACAGGAGCAAATTCGGATCACGCTGAATGCCTATGGCCGTCAACTGGGGCTAACGCAGGACAAAATTGCACACCTTGCCGGAGAGGCATTTGGTCATAAAGAAATTCACCGCTTGCTGGATCAGGGCATGGAAACAAAAGTGATTGTCCGTTACCCGAAAAGTGAACGTATGACGCAGGCTCAGCTTATAAACACTCCGGTTATGCTGACAAATGGTCAGACGGTTCCTCTGGGTGAGGTTGCGACATTAAGAACTGAGCGGGAGCCTGAGGTTTTATACCGCAGGAACCGTGAGCAGGTAGTCAATGTATACTGGAACCAGGACAGAAGCGTTCAGTCTCCGGAGAAGACCCTGCAAAAAATCAAACCGGCTATCGAATCGATACAGAGACGTTTCCCTGGAGTGACCATCAAAGCTGCAGGCGAATTTGAAGAGATGGGGGAAGTACAGCAAGGGTTTAAATCCGCAATGATCCTTACCATTTTACTGGTGTACATTCTTCTGGCTGTACCCCTGAAATCCTACTGGCAGCCACTTATAATTATGGCGGTTATACCTTTCGGCTTTGCCGGTGCTATCTTTGGTCACTACCTGATGGATTTACCTATCAGTATTCTGTCTATGTTCGGCATGATGGCAATGACCGGCATAGTGGTTAATGACTCATTGGTGTTGATGACACGCTTTAACTCACAATACCGGTCAAGTATTCCGCTAAATCAGGCTTTAGTTACAGCTGGCACCAGCCGGATGCGGGCGATTTTTCTTACCACGGTAACAACGGTTTGCGGGCTCCTGCCGCTGCTGAGTGAGAATGCGGAGCAAGCACAATATCTGAAACCTGCTGCTGTTTCTCTGGTATTTGGTGAGTTGTTTGCCACTGCTGTTACGCTGATCCTTGTTCCGGTTCTTCTGGGCTGCACTCACAGTCCAAAAATCAGCACAAGGTATGTCACTGCGTCAGTTAAAACCTGACGCTAACCATAAAGCGGTCTTTTTCCTGAACAGGTTTAAATTGCCACCCTTGTTTATGGCATATTTTTTCTACCAGAAACAAGCCTACACCAAAACTGGTGTTATAAACATCACTACCCTGTTTATCATTTGTCACTGAAAACGGATTTTCAATAACAACACCAGTTTCATCAAGGCGGACAGAAATCCTGCCGCCGTCAGTATGCTGGATTGCATTTCTGATAAGGTTCATAAACACGATGCGAACCAGAATCTCAACCTGATCGCTAAGAGTTCCACGGCCTTCTATCGCTATATCAAGCTCTTTGTTCTTAATCAGATAGCTATGTTCTTCTATAATACCTTCCACGAGATCGTGAAGTGGAATATCTTTGGTAGCAAGGTCCTCACTCTTTTCTCTGGAAAGCCAAAGTAAAGTAGTCATCAGCCCCTGAATACCGGTTACAGAACGGTTGATACGGCTTATTGCCCGCTGACTGCTACCAGGCAGATCGCCCTTCACCCGCTCAAGCATCTCTGAGCTGGCAGAAATAACCGCGATAGGCGTTCTCATTTCATGGCTTGCCGCCCGAAGAAAAAACTCCTCTCTTTCGATAACTTCCCGCTGCTTTTCTATACTGGAAACCAGTTGTTGTGAAAGCAAATTGATTTCGCTATAGCGAAGGTTTTCAATCTGCGATGTATCTTTAAGATCAAGTGACTCAGCCCAATTCGCCAGACTCAAAACTGGTTTGGTAAGCCGGTGAATTAACAGACGGATAATCAGAAATACCAACAACATTAATATGCCGCCGACTATGGTATTAAATGTATTTATAGACTCTGGGGGATCGGCTTCCAGCAGCGCGTAGTAAAGATCCTCATCATACTCAGAGACAAGAAAAAGCGTGATATCACTCCCTTTAAGCATGTGATAAGAGGCAAACAGATACTGTGCCGCTTTGTCTGGAGTCGCCAAAAGATAGCTATCGTATATCACATCTTCTTCAAAGCGTTCCCAATCAAAATTATCCCGAATATAAGCAGGAAGGCTGTCGTAGTCAGTAAACACCTGAAAGGTGCTGCTATCCGCACGACGGGGAACTTCACCTGTAGCTAAAAACTCCTGTTCGACAAGGCTTACTTCATACATAAATGCATATTTTGCGGACTCGTTAAGGCCAACATTATAGCTCTGGTTGATCATCAGGCTGTAGATAGCAATCAGACTGATAGCAAGGCCGAAAAGATAGAGATAGATATCCCGTTTAATGCTAATCCCTTTCATATTACGGCTCTCGAACCACTATTCCGACGCCATGTACGGTATGAATTAACTTTGTATCAAAGGGCTTATCCACCGCCTGCCGCAACTTAAACAGATGCACCTTAAGGCTGTCAGGACTCGGTAAACTGTCGCCCCAGACCACCTCTTCAAGCGTTGACTTTGAAACCACATTCGGGCTGTGTTGCATCAGACAAGCGAGCATTTTCCAGCATACAGGAGGCATGGATATCATTTTCCCTGCCCGCGTTACCTCATGTTTATCCAGATCTATCACCAAATCGGCAACCGACAGTTGCTGCACCGTTCCCAGAGTGCGGCGAACCAGCGCCTGCATACGAACCTTCAGCTCTTCCATGGCAAAAGGTTTCACCAGATAGTCGTCCGATCCTACCGAAAAGCCTTTCAGTTTATCATCCAGTGAATCCCGGGCAGTTAACATCAGAATGGGTGTGCTGATGCCTTTTTGACGAAGAGTCTGACAAACATCAAGGCCGTCCATCTTTGGCATATTGATATCGGTCAGGATAATGTCGTACTGGTTTTCCAGCGCCAGTGTCAGCCCAGATTCACCATTGTACGCAAAATCAAATTCAATATTATCCAGCTCCATATAATCGCTGATGGCTTCAGCAAGGTCGCGATCGTCTTCAATAATCAGTGCGTTGATTTTCATTTGTATTCCGGGAAATTACGTTTCTTTTACAAAGATAAGAGTAACTGATCTTAAAAAAAACCACCGTAGTTCGGTGGTTTTTTTAATTAACAGGCTATTTAATAAGCGCTAAAAGCATTTCATCCATAAAAAAATAAGTTATTCCGGTGACTCCCCATATGCCAACAACTATCCAGTACAACACTGGATTTTCATCACGCTCGATCCTTTCGACAAAATAGGCTTCCCTATTCCGGATATTCTGAACGGCCCAAAACAGACAGAAAATACCCCAGACAAACATTAAATTAAACTTAAAAGCGATGATTGCTAATACTAGTGCGAGGATGGTCTTCCATCTTTCCCGGATGACTTGCATCATGTTGCTCATATACAAAACGACTCCAATAAAATACTGAACTCACGGCCAGGGTCGTGAGCTATTACTTCATTTAAAATGATAGAAGAAGCTTACTTTTTACACCAATTAAATGATTGAAAATACCTAAGATTGGACAGCAATATATCCTGAGCCTTAAGAGCGCCAACTGTTACCTACAAGCAATGATATGCCTATCGAAATTGCCAGCGCGATAAGAATATTTGCAACGCTAATTCCCCAGATCACTACGCAAACCGCAACAGTAACCAGTGACCAAAGTAATGTTTCTAAAATCCAGGTACCCATGTTTGACCTCTTATTCAACGTATAAATAGAGAATAGCAATCCGTTGGTTAACATTTCGTTAAGTCAGACAAACAAAAAAAGCCGACTCCATAATAAAGTCGGCTTTCTAATAGTTCTAAACTCTAAATCTTAAACTGATGAATAATCTGATTGGAGCTTCCACGCCACTTCAGGCTTGGGTCGGCATTTTCCTGTTCAAACTTTCCATCAACCAGCGCATCGATAAGATCGACTACTTGCTTCTGTTCCGGAGTCAATTCCGACAGCAGATAACCGGTCCAGGCCCAGATATCTTTACCCGGACACTCACTTCGAACCCTTTTTACCAGTTTCAGAATGGCTTCAAGGTTTGCAGGATGAAGCGGATCGCCACCGGATAGAGACAAGCCTCTGCGCTTTATACGGGTATCATTCAGATCATTAATGATCTGATCTTCCATCTCCGGAGTAAAAGGAACTCCAGAGTCTGGCGACCAGGTAGCCTGATTATAACATCCCCGACACTGATGCTCACAGCCGGACACAAACAGAACGCAACGTGTGCCCGGACCATTAACAACATCAATAGGATAATACTGACTATAATTCATGATGTTACAGATGTTTCACCCGGCGCATCACTTCTTCTTGCTTACCCAGGTTGAAAGGTCGTGCATCAGGACTACCCAGATAACCACATACGCGGCGTGTTACTGAGACCTTGGTTGAGTCATGGTTGCCACACTTAGGACAGGTAAAGCCCTTGCTGGTACATTCGAACTCGCCTTCAAAGCCACATTCGTAACACTCATCAATTGGCGTGTTTGTGCCGTAGTAAGGTACACGGCTGTAGCTGTAGTCCCATACGTTTTCCAGCGCTTCAATGTTCTGCTGCATATTCGGGAACTCGCCGTAGCAGATAAAGCCACCGTTTGATAATGGCGGATAATCCAGTTCAAAATCGATCTTATCGTAAGGGTTAACCTTTTTCTCAACATCCAGGTGGAAGCTGTTTGTGTAGTAACCTTTATTTGTTACGCCGTCGATAATACCAAACTCTTTGGTGTCGATACGGCAGAAGCGGTTACACAGGTTTTCACTTGGCGTGCCGTAAAGGCTGAACGCATAGCCTGTTTCGTTCTTCCACGATTCAACCGCACGCTTAAGGAAGCTAACAATCTCAACCGCTTTTTCACCCAGCTCTGGCTCGTCATATACGTGGCCAGAGTTTTTGTACAGCGCATTAATCGTTTCGTGGATGCCGATGTAACCAAGAGAAATCGATGCACGGCCATTTTTGAAGATTTCAGCCACAGAGTCATCCGGGTTCAGACGTACACCACACGCCCCTTCCATATAAAGGATAGGTGCAACACGCGCTTTAACCGTTTCCAGACGGCTGATACGCGTTTCCAGTGCACGGCGCGCAAGCTGCAGCTTGTCATCAAGAAGCTGGTAGAACTTATGCTCGTCACCGTTTGCCTTGATCGCAATACGAGGAAGGTTCAGGCTGACTACACCCAGGTTGTTACGACCATCATGAACTAACTCACCGTTCTCCTCATGAGGGTTCAGGAAGCTTCGGCAGCCCATAGGCGTCTTAAATGAACCCGTTACTTCAACCACTTTGTCGTAGTTAAGAATATCCGGATACATTCTCTTAGAGGCACACTGTAGCGCCAGTTGCTTGATATCATAGTTTGGATCAGACTGCTTATGGTTCAGTCCGTCTTTAATTGCAAACACAAGCTTAGGGAATACCGCTGTCTTACGGTTTTTACCCAGTCCGGCAATACGGTTTTTCAGCATGGATGCCTGGATAAGCTTTGATGCCCAGCTTGTACCAAGGCCAAAGCCGAAGGTAACGAAAGGAGTCTGACCGTTTGCAGTGTGCAGCGTGTTTACTTCATATTCCAGAGACTGGAATGCGTCGTAACACTCTTTCTCGGTGCGCGCAGTTGCAAAGGCTTCAGGGTTATGGATATCCCACTCTTTTGCAATTTCAAGGTGCTTGTCGTAGCTCGCCATTACGTATGGCTCAAGGATCTCATCAATACCGTTAATGGTTGTGCCACCATAAATGTGAGATGCTACCTGAGCGATAATCTGTGCCGTAACGGCTGTTGCTGTAGAGATAGACTTAGGAGTATCAATCTCAGCGTTGCCCATTTTAAAGCCGTGTGTAAGCATGCCGCGAAGGTCGATAAGCATACAGTTAAACATAGGGAAGAATGGTGCGTAGTCCAAATCGTGATAGTGGATATCACCGTTTTCGTGTGCTTGTACAATATCTCTTGGCAGAATGTGGGTTTTGGCATAGTGCTTAGCCACAATACCCGCCAGCAGGTCACGTTGGGTCGGGATGACCTTGCCGTCTTTGTTTGCATTCTCATTCAGAAGGTCTGCGTTGCTTTGTTCAATCAGACCCTGAATTTCCTGGCTAAGTGCACTTTTCTTCTCACGGGCGATATCGCGATCGTGACGGTACTCGATATACGCACGAGCCATGCCCTTGTATGGGCCCTGCATCATTTCGTTTTCAACCAGTGTCTGGATTTCGCCAATATCCACTTCGTAACGGTCTGATAGAAGAGATTCAACCTTTTCCGCTACAGAGTTAGCGTAGGAGATGACTTCGGAATCAATATAAGTCGCTGAGCTTTCCACTGCTGCAATGATACGCTCTTTAGTAAACGGCGCACGGGAGCCATCCCTTTTGATAACGACTAGTTTCAATTTTAACTCCTTACCCTAACAATATTAACAAACACACTATATAGGGCTTTAAATTTTATCTTGGACACAATATGTAGTGGCGTATTAAACGAGAAGCGCACTATAAAAGTATTGATTTAGATCAAAAAACAGTAAGCAGCGAACAAGATCAAATCGATCTTAGTGCGTAAGATCAAGGTATGGCAATAAAGTCATTTTTCATTAAAATTTTGCTAAATCAGGGTTGATTTTTGCTGGTGTCTTTAAGCGCGGGAGCTGAGAGGAAAGCAAGTGTTTTTGTTATGAATTATTTGCGTTTGACATCCAATTTGGTATCACTTTTTTGCAGCATTGGTGGCTGATTATTTATTAAACAGCCACCAATAGGATTAGCTTAATAAGTTAACGGATTAAGTAACAATTTGTCTCCTGCTGAAACGCCTTTTCTGACGATATTGTTTTTCCCCAGCTGAACCAAACGCCTTTTCACCTGATCATCCTCAACAATTTTGACGTAATCAAGCTGACCAACCTGATAAATGGCGTCACCGGGTAAAATAACACCACTGACTTCACCGGCAGTAAGTGTTACTTTGCCATAGGAGCCGGGATAGATGGTCTGATCGCTGTCCATAGACAGCTTCACAATAAAGCTGCGGGAGTTTGCATCAGCCGCCGGTGATATTTCTACAACCTTCCCTTTACCGTTTAAACTGTGTGTGGGGATAGAATATTCCAGCTCTGTTCCAAGCCTTACATTTTTGATCTGACTTTCAGAGATACTGGTTTCCAGCTGAAGCGTGGCGGGATTGTACATACGCAGAAGTTCCATCCCCGGCGTCGCCGTATCACCAAGATTTACCGGACGTTGCGTCACCTGACCATCAAATGGCGCTGTGATAACACTAAATCCATAGGTTGTCTCGGCTTCTACAACCGTCGCTTCCGCTTGTCTGAAATTAGCCTGAGCCGTTCTTAGCTCACTTTCAGCGCGGTCAAACTCAGATTGTGACAAGAGTTTCTTTAACACCAGCTCTTTCACTCTTTTGTACTCTTTACGTGCAGCGTTTAGCCTGGCTTGCGCCGAGGAGAGGCTCTGCTCTGTCTGCTTAACCCTTGCATCCAGATCCCGGCTCTCCAGCCTCATAAGTACATCACCCTGTTTAACCATGTCGCCCACGTCCACAAGGACTTCTGCGACTTTCGCCGTCAACCTGGCTGACACTGTGGCTTTCTGGTCCGCCACTACGGTGCCGGTATATGAAGTTTTTAGCGGGATCATCTGCTCTTCAAGAACATGAACTTTTGCGCCCTGCAGATCAGAAAGTTTTACGATTCTCTGCTCCGGCAGCTTTTCAGTAAAGAAGCCCGCCATATACAGGAAAAGTACGCCAAGAATAGAAAATAAAACGACACCTAAAAAAAGTTTTGACGTCTTCATGCTTCTTCCTCCTCTTGAAGCGGCAGGCCATGCCCTTCAACGTTTTTATAAGCCATGTTGTACACAACCGGAATAACAAACAAGGTAAACACTGTGGATGCAGCAATACCGAAAATAATCGCCCACGCCAGCCCGTTAAAGATAGGATCCAGCGTAATGACCACATTACCAAGTAGTGTTGTCCCTGCTGTCAGTAAGATTGGCCGCATCCTTACTGCTCCTGACTGAATCAGAGCTTCATTCAGTGGCATCCCGGCCGCAAGCGACTGCTGGATAAACTCAATAAGGACCAGAGAGTTACGCACCACAATACCGGCAAGTGCGATCATGCCAATCATAGCTGTGGCGGTGAACAGCGCAGGGTTCGGATACCCATTAATTTCGCTGCTTAACGAATCCAGCAACCAGAAACCGGGCATAATGCCGATAACGGTTAACGGAATAGCCAGCATGATAATCCCGGACACAGCAGGCAGGCCGGTTTGCACCAGCATGACAATAAATACGCCAAGCAACGCCGCGCCATAGGCGATACCTAAATCACGGAATACGTCCACAGTGATCTTCCATTCACCCTCGCCGCTCCAGACAACGCTGATATCATCACCCACAGACCAGGCGTCTCCTGCCCCGTTATTGAAGTAGTGGCGTTCACTTAACGGCACACGTTTATCTGAAGACTCGCCATCATGATCGGCCAGTACATCGGCAATAATTTCACCAGGTACCCTGCCCGAGGTTTCAGCATAGACATAAACGACAGGTTTCAGGTTTTTGTGGTAAATCGGCTGATCGGCTTTGTGTTTTACAAAGCGGCCGATTTCAGAAAGCTGAACCAAAGGCTGTGGTGCGTCCACAAGGGCTCCGTTAACCAACTGCTTGCTGATCCCCGCCTGACCGCGAACATATAAAGAAAGCAGCTCATTGAGATCGTCTCTGTTTTGATTTGCTAAGCGAATAGTAATCGGAAGTTCATTGAGTTCGCGTTCCGCCTTAAGGTTTGCCAGAACAAAGCCCTTGTTTGCGGCAGAGATCGTCTGATTGACGTCATAAACAGAAACACCAGAAAGCGCCGCTTTTTCATGGTCAACAATAAACTGCCAGGTCTCATACTCACCCTGAATGGAGGTATCGACTTCTGAGACAAACTCTTCGCGTTTCAGTCTGTCGGCAACGATCTGAGCCTGCTGTTGCAATCTGGTGTAAGAGGTCGTTTCCTTACCATACACTTCCGCCGCAATGGTTGAGATCACCGGAGGTCCGGGTGGCATTTCAACCAGCTGAATATCTGCGCCATTTTGTGCAGCGATTGCTTCTAAATCATTTCTCAGGCGGGTAACAATTTCATGAGACTGATGATGACGTCGGTCTTTTTCTGCCAGCACGATTCGCAACTCCCCCTGATTAGGAAGAGAGCGCATAAAGTAATGACGAACCATTCCGTTAAAGTCCATAGGCGAAGCGACACCTGAGAACCCGGATACCGAGGTGACTTCAGGTACGGTTACCAGATAATCAGAAAACGATTTAAGAACATTTGAAGTTTCAACAAAGCTCGCCTTCTCAGGCATATTCAGCACTATCTGAAATTCGTTTTTATTGTCATACGGCAACAGTTTTAGCGGAACAAGACGCATAGCCGGCAGCATGGCCGCAGCAAAAAACAGCAGTGCCACAATCCCAAGGAAGCCCCAGCTTTTTCCCCTGCTGTTTAACAGCGGGGTCAGCAATTTCTGATACCACTTATACAAAAGCGTGGTTTTAACATCGTAGGCACCTTTATCTTCCGCAGCTCTGAGAATCTTCTTCGCCAGCCAGGGCGTGATCATAAAGGCAACAAAGGTACTGAAAATAACACTCACAGGAACGTTAAATGCCAGAGGTGCCATATAAGGCCCCATCATTCCGGTAATAAAGAACATAGGGGTAAATACGATGACAATGGCTACCGTCGACATCAACAGCGCGCTGCGGATTTCCGCCATCGCCATAACGATAGCTTTGGTACGGGAAAGATCTTTTCTTTTCAGATAGCGCTCTATGTTATCGATACTGGCAATCGGGTCATCAACAATTAAGCCCAGAGCCAGGATTAACGCGAACAGCGTTACCCTGTTGATTGAATAGCCAAAGGCTAGGTCCATACCTAAAGCCGCGCCATAACTGATTGGAATCGCGATCCCGACCACCAGTGCGCTTCGCCAGTTCAGGAATAGCCCCACAAAGACCACAACGGTCAGGATAGCGATACCCAGACTGGACACCAAATTAGTTACCTTGTCACTTGCAGTCTGGCCGTAGTCCCGGATAATGCTGATTTCAACGCCATCGGGCAACTGAGTCTGCCTTATCTGCTCCAGTTCATGCAAAATACTTTCTGAAACCGCTACAGCATTTGAGCCTTTCTGTTTGGCAACAGAGATAAATACCGCCGGATAGACCTCACTTGGCTCGCCTTCTGACGGACCATACTGAAACCAGGTATCGGTCTGAGGCTCTTCCGGACCGTCGGTAATGGTTGCCACATCCTGCAGATAGACAGGCTTACCATCCACAACATTCACCACCAGTCTGCTCAGATCTTCTGCGTTTTGGAAAAACTGGCCGGATTCCAGCTGATAAACATTACCGGACTGATGAATTAACCCGGACTCCTGTTTCGTATGAGTCAGCGCGAAAGCATTTCTCAGATCTTCAATGCTGGTTCTACGGCCAGCCATTGAAGAAGCATCAAGAGCCACTTCAACCGTTCTTGGCTGACCACCTGTTACTTTAACAACATTGGTGCTGTCCAGCGCTTTGAGCCTGTGTGTTGCCTGCTCTGCAATACGTCTTAATTCATAGGTACCGATTTGCTCAGGCTTAGTGGAATAAAGAGAGGCGATAACAATTGGCACATCATCAATTTCAACCGGTTTTACCATCCAGTTGCTGACGGTAGACGGTATTTTGTCCTGATTGGAATAGAGCTTGTTATAAAGCTTGATCAGCGCATCTTCGCGCTGCTCACCAACGAAATATCTGACAATAACCTGAGCAGCGCCTCTCATAGAAGAGGAGTAAACATACTCCACACCATCAATTTGGCTCAGAAGCTTTTCTAACGGTTCTGTGACCTGTTTTTCTACCTGTCGTGCGCTAAGACCAGGAGCCTGAATCAAAACATCCGCCATAGGCACGATGATCTGAGGATCCTCTTCCTTAGGCGTTAGCCAGAGGGATGCGGCGCCGATAACCAGCGCCAGCAGAATAAGAATGGGAGGAAAAAAACTGTTCATCACTTTTTGGACAACGTTGGCTTTCAATTCTTTTTTCATTTTTCCTCCCTTATTCTCTTTGTAAGAAAGTTTGTTAGCTTTATTTAGAGCTAACTATTGTCTGAGGTTAGTTGCACTAAACCGACTCTGCTGTCACCTGGCGGTTTTTTGCGATACAAATCATTAAATTAGTTGCGCCCAGCCCCACCATCATGGTTGCAAAGAAAAGCACAACGCCTCCATTTCCTGCGGCGAGAGAAGCCACTGCCGGTCCCGGACAGATACCAACCAGTCCCCAGCCTATGCCGAATGTTGCAGCTCCGGCAATCAGGCGGAAATCGATTTTTTTGTTGTTTGCCAGACAAAACTCTTCAGCGATCATAGGCTTTTTGCGTGGCTTAATAATCAACAGATAAGCTGGCATAAACACCGCAAGCGCGCCACCCATAACAAAAGCAAGATCCGCAGACCAGTTGCCCGCGACATCCAGAAAGGCAATCACATTAACAGGGTCTACCATTCCGGAGATTGCCATTCCCATACCAAATAAAACGCCGGCAAAAAGCGATACTAAACGAAACATATTATTCTCCGAATCAGATTAGGTGTAGACGAACAAAAACGGTCATTCCTGCAACCAGCATAAAAACACAGGTTGCGACAATGGAGCGTACAGACAGACGGCCGATACCACAGATCCCGTGTCCGCTTGTACATCCGTTACCTAATTTGGTTCCGATACCCACCAGCAAACCTGCAAGTGCGATCATAGCCGGAGTGGCTGCAAATTCGGTTGGAATTTCAGCGCCAAAGAAATACACACCGGCCATACCACCGGAGATCATTCCGATAAAAAACAGTAAACGCCATGAATAATCCTTCGTCTTTGGCGTTAAAAGCCCGGTAAGAACACCGCTTATACCGGCAATTTTGCCATTCACCAACAATAACAATGTGGCCGAGATCCCCAAAAGCACACCACCAAACAACGAATCCCAGGGAACAGTAAAGCCCATCAAATAACCCTCAAGTAAAACTAAAAATCAGCGACAAAAAATCACATGTAAATTTTGCAGCAGATGAGCAACACGCTCATCCGCCAGAGAATAGAAAACCTGTTGTGATTCCTTGCGAACAGTAACAAGGTTGTGCTTTTTCAACACCGTAAGATGCTGAGAAAAAGCCGACTGGCTCAGCGTTGAGCCTTCCTGAAGCTTACCCGCCCCTACTTCACCCTGTGTCAGTTGACAAAGAACCATCAGCCGTTCCGGATGGGCCATCGTTTTTAGCAATTCAGATACTTCATTAGCATTGGTCTGCATTTGAGCTATGTCCATAGTGGCCTCCGGAAACTCATTTAGTTTGTTTAGATGTTACTAATATACATTCATTAGTCAACACTTAATTAGTAATTTCGGTTTTAATGAAATAAATATTAGACAAAACTAAATTAGCTGATTATTATCATTAGTGCAAGTTCACCAGAGGAATAAAAGATGACAATTGATAATGGAGTTCGGGTGTTGGCAGGAAGCATGGTGCTTTTGTCTGTGATTCTGACCGCCACCGTTCACGAGTACTTTGTCTGGTTGACCGTGTTTGTCGGCTTAAACCTTATCCAGAGTGCTTTTACCGGTATCTGCCCTGCTGTAGCCATACTGAAAAAAATGGGCTTGAGCGAAAGTTAGTTCAATAGCCAAAAAGTGAAATCTAAAAAGGCATATATCTGTCTCAGCTTAGACGTTTTAGCCCTGAGACAGCATGTATGCTTTTTTAGATTTTTATTTGTATATGTTTTCGTCAAAGTTGGAGTAAGCCATGACAAAAATAGTAATAGTGGGCGGTGTTGCCGGTGGTGCATCAGCAGCAGCCCGTGCTCGCCGTTTAAGTGAAGACGCAGAAATCATTATGTTTGAACGAGGAATGTTCGTTTCGTTTGCCAACTGTGGCCTTCCATATCATATCGGTGGCGATATTACAGAAAGAGCGGATCTGCTTCTTCAGACTCCAGAAAGCTTCCTGGCACGATTCAACGTTGATGTCCGGATAATGAATGAAGTGGTTTCTGTTGATAAAGAAGCAAAATCTGTCACGGTAAGAAACGTATTAGACGGCAGTGAGTACACAGAGAGCTACGACTTTTTATTACTAAGCCCGGGCGCAGGCCCTATTGTTCCGCCAATTCCGGGAATCGAAAACCCACTGACGCATTCCCTGCGTAATATCCCGGACATGGATAAGATTCTGAACACCATCAGAATGAACCGCCCTGAGCACGCAACCGTGGTTGGTGGCGGCTTTATCGGCCTTGAGATGATGGAAGCCTTCCACCAGCTCGGGATTAAAACCACACTGGTTGAACTGGCAGATCAGGTAATGACTCCGGTTGACCGTGAAATGGCGGGCTTTGCTCATGAAGAAATTAAAGAGCATGGTGTTGACCTTAAACTGGGCGTGGCTCTTGAAGCGGTTGAGTACGTTCAGGAGCCCCATGTTCCTAACATGGAAACCGGTGAATCAAACAAGTATGCTCATATTCAGGGACATCTGGATCTGACATTAAGCAGCGGCGAGAAAATTCAGACAGAAATTCTGGTGATGGCTATCGGCGTACGCCCTGAAATTAAGCTGGCACAGGAAGCGGGCCTGAAAATCGGTGACCTGGGTGGTATCTGGACAACACCTGGTATGCAAACCAGCGATCCTAGCATCTATGCAGTGGGTGACGCTGTAGAAGAGGCTGACTTTGTAACTGGTAACCCAACCCTTGTTCCGCTTGCTGGCCCTGCAAACCGTCAGGGTCGTATGGCTGCCGATAATATGCTGGGTCGCGAAGAAACTTATCAGGGCACTCAGGGGACGGCTATTTGTAAGATCTTCGATCTGGCTGTTGCTTCAACGGGTAAGAATGAGAAAACCCTTAAGCGTGAAGGTATTCCTTATAAAAAGGTTTATGTACACACCGCCAGCCACGCAAGCTACTACCCTGGCGCAGAAGTAGTGTCATTTAAGATGCTTTACTGCCCGGAAACGAAGAAAATTCTTGGTGCTCAGGCCGCAGGTAAAGACGGTGTGGATAAGCGCATCGACATTATGGCCGTTGCTCAGCGCGCAGGAATGACTATCGAACAGCTTCAGCACCTGGAACTGACTTATGCTCCACCGTTCGGTAGTGCGAAAGATGTTATTAACCAGGCTGCGTTTGTCGCAAACAACATCGAAAAAGGCGACTCAAAGGCGATTCACTTTGATGAGCTTGATTCTCTGACTGACAACCAGATTGTTCTGGATGTACGAACTCCCGAAGAAATTGAAGAGTTCGGTACGCTTGAAGGTGCAATCAATATCCCTGTAGATGTGCTACGTCACCGCATGAACGAGCTGCCGAAGGATAAAGAGATCATTATTCTTTGCGCTGTTGGGTTACGTGGTAACGTGGCTTACCGTCAGCTGGCCAATAATGGCTACCAGGCTCGCAATGTGATTGGTGGTTACAGAACGTATCGATTCGCAAAAGCTTAAAATTGTATTAGGGGAGCCACATGGCTCCCTCTTTTAAATCTAGCCAAGTTTCAGCGTCAGTATATATCCATAGATATGATATATTGTTGTGTTCGATAACTTATTGATTAGACGCTGTTATGTACGGAGAAAAACAAACCAAAGCTTTTTGCTCTGAATGCGAAAAACTCACTCTTCATGAGTATGTGCAGTTTGGCAAAGATAGTACAGGAGAAAAACAAGGAACAAAGATAGGCTTTCTCAAAGCCCTATTTTCAACTCTTGATCCTGGCTATGGAACTGGCGACTACAAATGTACAGTATGCGGTACTTACCTTCATACACCTGATTACCTCGATTAATACCAGTCCACCAAAACAAAGCCAACTAAGAGTTTTGCGCCCGTTTCATCGAAAAGTCCCATAGCTTGATGATGTGGTTTTTAGCCGATAAATTCTGTCCTTGATTTATTGGCACTGATAGAGCAAATGGAAGCTTAAATGGGATGAAAGATAACTCCCAATTTTGAGCTCGTTTAGGATTTAGTTGTCCTATCGAATAATTGAATAGTTACGCAAAACTCTCGTTCCCATGGTCCTCCGTGGGAATGCATATCAGACTCAAAGTTACCAGCCGGGGTATAAACTTCCACGGAATTTATTTTCTTTGTTTTTAGTGTATTACGCGGATGCTTTAAGCCTCGGTATGCATTCCCACGCAGGAGCATGGGAACGAGGGCGTGGTGAATAGTTTGAGATCTTATTGCATAAATAAAGCATGCTATTTCAAATGGCAGCGCTCGTTTTTGTCCAATTTCGTGCATGGACGGCACCATGACATAGCTTACAAATAAACAACTTTAAACCGCTCAAGAACCAACAGCATATCTTCACTGACAGCTATGCCTTCTTTTTCACACTCATCGCTAAAGAATTCCCAGTGCGCTTTTCTCCACCATTCTAAAGATTTGTCTCCCTCACCTTCAGATGCTGCGAATTCAGCGGTTACTTCAGAGAACTTACATACCGAAACTTCTGTCGTTTCTATAATTGATGTTGGATTACCATTCCAGTCGGTTACTACCATTATATCCCCGACTTTTGGCATCTCTTCCTGACCGTTTTCGTACCAGTGTTTCATACTGCAGGTTGCGGTTTTCTCACCAGCCAGGATCAATTGGGCACAGATGTTGGCGTTCTCTTCGTCTGCACAAAAGCAATCCGCTACCTGTTTGCTATGCCTTTCTCTTTGCGAAGGCGTCAGACTGTCTAAATAGGCATCGAGAAATTTTTGCTGTACTTGGTTCACTTTTAAATTACCTGATTTGATTAAAAAAAACGCAATGGCTAACTTGCGAATTCCCGGAGCAAAATATAAACAACATATGGTGCTTGTTACCTACTCTGGGCAAACACTGGCCCCAGGACGTGCTGTTCCGGTAGCCTCCTCCCAGCAATCAACAGGCTCTGGTTTTGGCAGAGGCTTTGCAGCCGGCTGACATGCGGCGCTATTTGGATAGCGGCGGCAGGTCTCGCCTTTGAAGTAGGTTTCTTTGGGTACGCCTACCTCATCGACGTACAGGTGAAGATCATGGGACGTTTGCCCGGAGCTGTTCTGAGGTGCGGGAATAATGGCCGTATCAGAGACTGATGGTACGGAGAGTGACTGATTGTATGCTGACGCTTTACCGGCTGCTTTTTTCTTCAGGGTGTTCCTTTCCGCTTTTTCTCTAATTGCAATCACACGGGCGTTTTGCTCAGCCATAAAGCGATCCCACTCCTGCCGTTCTTTCTCTGCCTTTTCTTTTTCTCGTTTGGTAAGCTCAGCTTCGCTGGGAGTGTTTGCTAATACTGCTTTCGCTTTATTAAACACATCTTTCTTTTGCTCATAGGTTAACTTTTCAGTGTTCCGGTAATAGTCAGCCATAAACGATGCGGCCTGGTTATATCCCTTGCATATGGAATAAGCTAAAGCAGAGCTTCCGGCATAATGCTCACAGCGCCCGCCTCCGGATGTTTCCGGCAAGATATTGTTGCTCTCATCCAGCAGTAAAGTCAGCATCTGTGTTTTCTGAGGGCTTGCATCAAAGTGTTCGATAGCAAAATAGAATGCGCCTGGTCTGTAAAGCCACTCTCTTGGAGTCTTCCTTGTGATATCGATAGGATAATATTTACAGCTATAGCTTTCGGTGATGTCGTAGCTACGCCAATACTGTATCCGCTGTTTAAGGATAACTTCGTATGACAGGGGGTAATTTTTCAGATAAGCCGCAGCCAACGGCGTTTGGTAGCCTAACCCGCATTGGTTGGTGCTTATTCGGTGCTTTGTCATAAGATTGAGGAAGCTTGCTGCCTCTTCATCACTCAGGTCAAACCGCAGCGGTGCATCAATGACAAACCTTAGTTTTTGATGCTCACCTTCTTCTTTATACACGTACTTCCGGACAAGCGCCGACATGGTACGCTCAAAATCCCACTTCTCAAGCATCCGTGTTGCCAGTCCGAGATCCTTTTTATAAACCGCACACTCTAACAGCGTTCTGCATGGGCCACTCGATTTGTACTCATCCCGCCTGACAGATTGCTGTATGTTTTCTTTGTCTGCAACGTTAGTCTGATTACTTCCGGCAATCTGCTGATGGGTAGATTGGCAGCCTGCTAAAAGAGCAGAGCAGGCCAGTGCCGTCACAGATAGAGTGGCTTTGCTTTCCATTTACACTCTTTGCTCTTAACTACCGTTAAAGGCTGACTGAAAACTTGTGTCGTTCAGCAGATCAAACAGCATGGCTTTGGCCGTTGAGCGTTGCGAATCACTTAACGCTTTGTCCGGATTTTCCCTTGATTTGGTTAATATATTTTTCACGAATTTATTGTTCACACCGGACAGTTCATATACGTACTTTAACGTATCGAGAAGCTCTGACTGCTTCAGGCTGTAAACCGTCATTTCCCGCTCAATAGCATCTAATTTCAGCAGGTTCTCAACGACGGCCTTCCGTTCGGCATTAAATTTCTCTTTGGCTTCATAGGCATCAATCAGGATCTGGACTTTTTCCACTAATGCCAGCGGAATATTCATTGTTTTAGTTTGAGTGCTCATTTGTTATTTTTAATGTTAGTGATCAGTGAGGTCAGTGTAGTCCCTGATGGAATGGCAAGTCATCATTTAGTGGAAGATATGTGATGTAGAAAGGAAACTGAAAAGCCCGGTGGTTAAAAGTTCTGCGTCAGGTAAATAATGTCTGGCTTTTCAAATTATTGAGGGAAGCATTTTGCTTCCCTCAAATGGATACTTCTAAACTAAGCTTACTCTGGTCTTTCCTGACACTTTTTCACACTCTCAGCAATCAGTTCAAGTGCGCTTTTATCGCACTCTGGCAGACTTGCATCGGATTCAGCGACAGGTGTTACCCGCTCACCCCATTTCAGTAAGCCAGCACCCCAGGTCAGGCCGGCACCAAACGCAGCAAGTAAGATGGTGTCGTTTGGTTTGACTCTGCCCTGATCCACTGCCTCACAAATGGCGATAGGTACAGTTGCTGCTGAAGTGTTTCCGTAGTTCTGGATATTAACAAACGCCTTATCCTGACCAATTCCGGTAAGATCAGCCAGTGTCTGAATAATACGGATATTGGCCTGATGAGGAATAAGCAGATCAACATCTTCTACAGATATACCTTCCCTCTGCAAAACGGTTTGAGCAGCAAGGCCCATACCTTTAACTGCGCGTTTAAAGATCTCGCGCCCTTCAAAGGTAAAGTCCCAGTAACCGTTATCTGCTGCGAATCTGTCCATACAGGTACCAAATTTAGGAACGGACAGGATATCACGGCCACCAGAATCACAACCGATAAGCGCCTGTTGCAAACCAACCTGTTCTTCGGTTCGGCTAAGAATCGCAGCACCGGCACCATCACCAAACAGAACCGCTGTGTCACGCTTAGTCCAGTCAATGAAGAATGAAAGTCTTTCCGCGCCAATAACCAGTGCGTGCTTGTAATTGCCAGCCTGAATAAGTCGTGTTGCTGTCTCAAGGCCGTAGACAAAACCGGTACAAGCTGCATTTAAATCAAAAGCTGCCGCGCCAACTACGCCAAGGTTCTGTTGTACTTTTGAGGCGATATTCGGGATCAGGGAATCCGGAGAACAAGTCGCAACAATGATGATATCCAGATCTTTTGCTTCAACTCCCGCTGCTGCCATTGCTTTTTTAGCGGCAACTGTCGCCATATCAGAAGTTTCAACATGGCTTATTCTTCTGTTTGCAATACCGGTACGTGTACGAATCCACTCGTCAGATGTTTCCAGAAACGTGCTTAAATCATCATTAGAAAGAATGGCTGGTGGAACGCATTTTCCCCACCCGGTAATTTCAGCGAAATACTTACTCATTGAATGCCTCTGCGCCTTCGATTTTTATTACAAATTATATAGTTTTGATGAGTATACGCGCATTTATGCTTAACGGTAAATACCGTTTAAAGTTCTGAATTGAAAACGTATTACACGTCATGTTATTAAAATATCGCGGCCTAAATGTTTTTTAGAATTAAGATTTTGATTGCAAAGTGCTCAATTGGCGCAATTCCGTATTGACTATCCCTGTCATAAAATTGTAAAGTGCTATCGTTTGTATATACACTAGGGGTATGATGTGAGTACCACAAGCAAAGCGACAAAAACGAAAAACGAATCAAATAAGAAAGATAGCCAGCTAATTATCAGAATTAACGGCCAACAGCGGGATGAATTCGTTGCATTATGTGAAGACCTTGATACTTCCGCAGCTCGCGAAATTAGACATTTTATTAAACGCTTTATGGCAGAGAACAGAGAAGATTAGCTGTAAGCTTAGTGTCACGAGTATCAATTACAAAAGAGCCTTGAAAGGCTCTTTTGTTTTTTCTAAGCTTTTTTGTTTAGGAATGGTTATCTATTTCGGGCTTCACCCATACCTCACTAAAATCAAACCAGCCTAACGCATTGCATTTCGCATTTTGCAGCGTACCGCAGTGGTCCTTACTTACACCCAGCCAGCAATGAAACATGGGGACAATCTGATTGCTCTCAACTAACAAGCGTCCCAGTTCTTTCGCCGGAAATGCCGTGTCCTTTTCTCTTCTCCAGGCTTCAATCAGTTCGTGCCACTGGCTGAAGCTCTGTTTATCGCTCATGCGCTCGATATCGCTGTGCCCTAAAAGCCACCCTGCCAGGGCATCATCTCTGTTTGTTCCCAGGCCCATGGGTTTCATCCACAGGTCGATGTTATCTGTCTTATCTACTTTATAGCTGTATTTTACAAATTCCACTGAGATGCCATCAGCACTGAGTACTTTCTCTATGGACTTAGCCAAAGCAGGAAATATAGGATGCTGACCATGATAGGCGATTGTCAGTTTTTCTTTGCCAGGAGGTGACAGTTTTTTATACCCCGACAACGAATGATGCCATCCGGGTTTTAGCCCGTGAGCCGGTAACAGGCCCATATCAACAATGGTCTGTTCCGGTAGCGCCCGAAACAGGTTGAACGAATTGAGCGTATTGCTGATATACCTTGCCCACTGAGGGTCCTGTAATACGCCATTACGCCTGTTCATCAACAAATAAGTACAGCCGGGATCGAGCTCTACATCCTGGTTCACGGTATTTTGCGGTTTAATCGGATTGGAAAGGCTGGGAAAAACGAGTGTTGAGTAGGCTTCATCAATCACCCAGACTTCCACATTGTCAATCAGGGGTCGATAGCCAAAATAACCATCATAGGCTTCAAGGATCAGACGCTTGTCATTGTTAACTTCTACCTTATACGGCCCGGTTCCAATGGGCATCAGGTCAAAATTATCCAGTTGCCAGGTTTTAGGAGGTATGATTTTCGCGGATACTTCACTAAGAATAAGTGGTAAATGCCAGTCATCGCTGACAAGGTTAATATCAATCACCCAGGGCATTGGACTAACAACGCTCTCAATGTGGCTGAAGAGTTTATGCTCTTTCAGACTACAAAGGCTTTCTATTACATGCTCGGTCTGCAATATATTGCCATTGTGAAAGCGCACTCCCCGCCTGAGATAAAAACGCCATTTGTTTCCTGCAATCGCTTCCCAGGTGTGGGCAAGATCAGGTTGGATCTGATCATTTTCATCCAGTTTGGTCAGCCCGCTGAAAATCTGACTGATGATATGCTGCTCAGAACGCCGGTGAGGCTTAGTGGGATTGAGCATGGATAGCGGACGGTAATATGGCAGACGAATGACCTGCTCGCCTTCCAGATGTTGAACGCCGAGATAATCCTGAATTACCTGAGTGAGTTTTCCCGCGTCGCGATCAAGAACCGTCAGCGCCTGACCAATTTTGCCCTCTTCAAGATAACGCTTAGCCAGGTTTTCACTCACATCTCTGCGGTTTCGCTTAAATATAAGCTGAGAAAGGTTCCCCCGTCCGGCAGCCGGATGCCACTCAATCCAGCCCTCCTCAGCAAGTTTATTCAACACAATACGAGCATTACGCCGGGTGCAAAACAAGATCTCGGTAATATCATCCAACTGGATACCGGTATCTTTTCCATTAAAGTGTTCAAACAGGGTTTCAAACTGGGCTCTAAGCCTTGGGCTGCTCATAAAGAGGAAAACTCACGTAAATCTGGTTTGGTCAGTTTTCCTATTTTAGCACAGAGAAGATTGGCTTTGTGCGTAGCAGTCGTTAACTTTGGATATCTATGCCAATTTCAGCAGCCAGCTGTTCCAGTTGTTCGGAATTATCTAATTTAATCGACCACTTACATTCACTGCCGTTGACAGAAATAACATTAGCACCGCCTATCAGTTGAATAGCGTCAACCTGCGCTTGCATAGTCAGCATATGCTCGCCCATCATTCGCACAACAATTTCATACTGAGTCACAATAATTTTTCCGCTTTTAAATTCTATAACCATTACTACTTCTTATATTTCATCACTGCGATCGTTAATCTGCTGGTGCAAACCAGTCTGCCTCTTTCATCTTTAATTTCAATTTGCCATACCTGTGTGGTTGCACCCAGGTGAAGTGGTTTAGCTGTGCCTGTCACAATGCCGCTTCGCATCGCCCGTATATGGTTTGCATTTATATCGAGACCAACGCAGTAGTAATTTTCATCGACACAAAAGTTTGCCGCAAGCGAACCAAGAGTCTCAGCAAGAACAACCGATGCCCCACCATGCAGCATTCCAAGGGGCTGATGGGTAAAACTGCACACAGGCATGGTTGCTGACAGCGAATTTTCAGTAAACTCCGTATACCTGATTTGAAGATGCTCAACCAGTGTGTTTTTTGAGGTCTGATTCAGCCTGTCCAGATCAATCTCTTTTTTCCAAATGCTCATAGGGTCCCCTTAAAATTTAGTGATATCATTATAAAACTATATCTATAAAAATGTATTCGATTGTTTGAGGGTTGAACCGGTGAAACGCTGGAAAATTGCATTATTTACAACCATTTCGCTTGCTATCACTGCCTGCATTTCATCACCGCCGTGAAATCTTTAATTTCATTCTTAGTTAATTCTTTAATATTCCGCGATAAAGTGCATAATACTGCGAAAATTAATCCTATTAAGGAAATACTAAATGTCTACTGAGTCAACTATGCTAGAGCGCTGCGGCTCTAAATGTGAGCTATGCGGTTCTGATTCTACTCTTTCTCCGTTCGTCGTTGCACCTCATACACAGGTAACTGTTGACCATGCAGTTATGCTTTGTGATACCTGCAAAAGCCAGGTAGAAGATCCTGAAACTATGGACGCAAACCACTGGCGTTGTCTGAACGACAGCATGTGGAGCCAGGTTCCACCGGTACAGGTACTGGCATGGCGTCAGCTTAAGCGACTGTCAGCAAAAGAGAGCTGGGCGACCGATCTTCTCGACATGATGTACATGGAAGAAGAAACAGCACAGTGGGCTGAAACCGGCATGGAACAGGATGGCATGAAGCACGTTGACTGTCACGGTGCTGAGCTGAAAGCGGGTGACAACGTAACTATCATCAAAGACCTTCCGGTTAAAGGTTCAAGCATGGTAGTAAAACAAGGCACAATGGTAAGAAACATCGGCCTTGCGAAGGATGACTTCGAACTGTTCTCAGGTAAAGTTGAAGGCCAGTCAATGTGGCTGCGTTGCGAGTTCTGTCGTAAGAAGTAAAATAAAAAGCCCCGGCGCATATCCGGGGCTGGAATTCAGTACTGCTGTTTAACGCATCATGCCGATATCTTTTTGCATATGGTCAGACAGTTCTGAAGAGTAATAACTTTTCTCTACACTGTCTTCCACAAAAAGAACGTCTAACAAATGAGCAATCAATCCTTTGATATTCACCGCGTAGGTTCTTTTGTCCATAGAGGTATGTACCGGGATGTTGTTAGCATGAATTACCTGAGCCATAGTCACCTCTTTGATTAATTTTGATTACTTATCTGATACAACTGATTTTAGGCAATTTATCTCACTTCTGAAAATGACAAAAACTCGACTTTCAGATTAGATTATCTAATGCGAATAAAATTTAACAAAGATTTCAACATTGGCGGGCACGTTGCGAATAATTATTCAAAAATGCCAATATTTGTTGCATTTTATAAAGTGCTCATGCAATTTAAAAACTTCAGGCAACAAGTATAAAACATCACCGTCAGAATCATCCCGGCTTTTGAAGGTACATTTTTGCGATTTGGGTCAATTTTATTAATGCGATGGAGAGCTCTGAAAACGCAACAAAATACGCTGACAACGTAAAAAGGAGCCGAAGCTCCTTTTTATCACTATTTTTGCGACAGTAACATTCAGACACCGGTTAAGGGTACTAAATAAACGAGTGCCGACCAGGCTACCACCCAAACAACTACAACCGCTGTGTCCATCCAGTCTTTAGTCCACATAACTACTCTCCCATCAGTTCACTACACACTCCACTTGTTTAATAATTAAACAGCAAGACGCGTGCCAAAATGGAAAAGGCGCTTTATGGTTAGCCGATGTCTCCTGCAAAAGACGCCCAACTGCCGAGTTTTTCCGGATAGTGGCGGACAAAGTCAATAAAACAGTCGGCCATGGAATAATGGGTGACTGTTCCACTCCCCTGCATTTCCGTTAAGCCTTCGTAGCCCTCTTTGCCTTTCATGGTGTAGGCTGAAGAAGTTCCTGAGTACAGTTTTTCAGGCTCTACTTCTGCCCATCCCAGCCCGTCCTGATAAATCTTAAGATTGATAATCCGGCTTCCGGCCGGGTTTTCAGGTTTGTATATATAATCCAGATTGTATGCGTATGGATAACTGCCCGAGCCAGTGCCAATCACACCATTATTCGTTGCATTGTTAATTGCCCCTTCCAAAGCAGTGGCAATATATTTCCCTTTTATACGGTAAACACCGATAGGAACGGCAAACGGAAGCAGCTTACCGGCAATATCGGCAACCGAAATTGGTCCGGGATTTAAAGAAGTTCTGACGCCACCTGCGTTATGAATGGCAAATTCTATCTGATGACCCAGAGCATTCATCTTATGCATAAATGATTCGGCAACCAGTGGCGCGATTTCACTTCCGCCCATATGATCCGGAACTCTCACATGCCTCAGAGTTCGGTTTACCTCACCAATCTTGCTGGCCTGCAATTCCCTTACTCTGGGAATGTATTTGTCTTCAAGCAGGCTGTGCACGTGAGGATCCCGCTTACAGATAACCACATTCTCATGCTGCGCAAGATAATGGTGTGCCTTCTCGTGTGTGCAATCCTGATGAACTTCCTGAAGGCTGGCATCAATACACAAGCGTCTGCCAATCAAAAGCTCGTTTTTACCGGCAAAGTGCACCACATTACCATCTTCATCAAAATCGATATCGCAGTGACCAATACTCTGAGAGTGCAATCCGGCCTGAACGATATGAGTACCATTAACTTTAGTTCCATACTCATCTTCGGTATTCATGCCAAGCGAGCTGAAATCTCCCTGCAGCGTATGACTGTGAGCTCCGATGATCAGGCTAATACCCTCTACGGCTTTAGCCAGTTCCTGATCAAGTTCATATCCGTTATGGCTAAGCAGAATAATTTTATTGATCCCCTGCTGATGCATCGCCTTTACCGTCTGTCTGGCTGTCTCTATGGTATTCATAAAGGGAGTGTCAGGGTCAGCGTTGGCTATCTCAGCCATCTTATCGATAGAAAGACCAAACACGGCTACAGGCTCACCGTTCACATGTTTTACAATCCAGTCCGCTCTTTTCTCCACTGCGTTGTAGGAGATCAGGTTTGATTTATCATCCAGTCTGACCTTTTTACTTTCAGACTCTTCACTGATATTCCAGTTACCGGAAAGAAGTGGAAAATTGATTCTGCCAAGAAACTCAGCCACAGGCTCATTACCCATGTCCAGTTCATGATTGCCAAGCGCCATTGCGTCAATTTTAAGTGCGTTGAGCATCTCAGCGTTGGCTTCACCTTTAAATAGTGAGAAATAGAGCGTTCCCTGAAAACAGTCACCGCCATGGAAAAACATAAATTTCCGGCCACTTTGCTGCGCCTGCAGTTTAATCTGTTTTGCTCTTGTGGCTATGCGGGCAAAGCCACCGTTGCTGACGTATGGAGATATTTTTTCGCCATCAATGTCCAGATTTAACTGCAGAGACTGGGGCTCAAAGTAGGAGTGGGTATCGTTGATATGTGCCAGTGTCATTCTAACCGGCTTATTTTTTCTATTCATATTTTTTCTGTTTTAATCTCGTCCCCGCAATAGTAAGCGAAATCTTGTGACAATGTAATGACGAATTTATGTGACCTGCCTTTATGCGTGAAAACTAAGTTTGGATTATGCTTATGTTAACGAGAGGAGTATGTTATGCAGTTACAACGTATTGATATCTCAGGATTCCGGGGCATTAAACGTCTGTCTCTTACTTTCGATGAACTTACCACGCTCATTGGTGAAAACACCTGGGGTAAGTCTTCCCTGCTTGATGCACTTTCCATTGCACTTCCCGCTGAAACCATTCCCTATGAATTTAAAATGCAGGATTTCCATGTGGATTATGCCATTGCGCATCCGCAAACGCAGAATATTCAGATCATTCTGACCTTTGTCCCCAGCTATGACGGTGAAGAGCATTCAGGCCGGTACCGGAAAATCAAACCCATCTGGACACAGGATGAGACAGGCCAGAAAAAAATAATCTACCGGATAAGTGCCGACCGGGATCTTTACAAAATATCCCAGAGTTTCTCTTTTTTAAACGAAGAAGGCGAAACACTGGCTTTACATCACTCTGAAAAACTGGCCATTGAGCTGATGTCACTGCATCCGGTTATTCGTCTGCGTGACTCACGCCGTTTACGTAGCTACGAAAACGGTAAGGCTCAGGATCAAATCAATTCCAGAATGGAACGGAGAATAGAAAATACCTGTCGCAGGCTGCTGCATATTCCCGGTCATGTGAGTAAAGGCGAAATAAAAAGCAGCCTGAATTCAATGCAGGATCTGCTGGAGCACTATTTTTCATTTAAACCACGCAAAAAGGATATCACTAACAAACAGCGCGATAGCCTGCTGTTTTCGTCGTCTTCAAACTCCAACAGCCTGATTCAGGAGATAAAAGAGGCGAAAAACACACAATCAAGATTACTTATACTTGTTCTTCTGAATAATTACCTTCAGGCCAAAGGTCCGGTGAACCTGAGAAAATGCGCCCGGCCGATATTTATTATTGAAGATCCTGAAGGCCGCTTACATCCAACGCATCTGCTCAGAGCCTGGAATCTGGTCAACCTGATCCCGATGCAGAAAATCATTACAACCAACAGTGCTGATTTGCTGGCAGCGGTTCCTATTTACTCCATAAGAAGACTTGTCAGGCATTCGGAAAAAACCGTCGCTATGTCGCTGCCCTATAAAATGCTGGGAAGAGACGAACTAAGAAGAGTCGGCTTTCATATCCGTTTCCACCGCTCCAGCGCGCTGTTTGCAAGGTGCTGGTTGCTGGTTGAAGGAGAAACCGAAGTCTGGCTGTTTAATGAAATCGCAAAGATGCAGGGCTATAACCTTGCTGCAGAAGGCGTACATATTATTGAGTTCGCCCAGTCCGGGCTTAAATCTCTGTTAAAAGTCGCCAGAGCTTTTGGTATTGACTGGCATGTGGTCACCGATGGTGATGCTGCAGGTAAAAAATACTCTCATACCGTCAGGAATATGCTGGGCAACGATCTGGAAAATCACCGCCTGACAGAATTACCGGAAAGGGACATTGAACACTACTTATATGCACACGGTTTTGAGTTCTTTTTTAAAGATCTTATCAAAGTACCGCGCGACCACCCTATTCCGGCTAAAAAAGTGATCAACCGGGTACTGAAAAAGTACGCAAAACCCGATTTAGCCCTTGCTATCGTCTCACAGTGCGAAGATAGCGGCGTAGAATGCATTCCACAGCTGATCAGAATGACCTTAAAACGAGTCATCACCATGGCAAACGGAAATACATAAGCAAAAAAGATAGTAGCCCTCAATAAAACTAAACTTATTGAGGGCCACTATTTTGAAGAGTTACGGTTTAATGCTTACGCTATTGCTGATTGTTCAACTTTCTTTGTTTCGCGGGCTTCATACCAGGCTTTGACATAAAGGCCGGTGGCCTTCATCAGATATCCGAAAACACCACCCACTAAAAGCGATGGGATAACAAGGCTCCAGTTACCCTCTGCGGCAAATGTCGCACAGCAACCGATAAAAGTACCAGGAATGTAAGCCAGGATAGATTGCTTAGCCTGAATGCACATAAAGAAAGAGACAACGCCAGTAAGAACAAAGCCCATCAATTCCATTGATATCAGACTTGAACCATGAATAATCACCATGGCCCAGAAAACACCGGACATATTTGCAATAAGGCTTGAACCCAGCCCCTTAATGCCATCCTTTGGTGACGCAAAATAACTGGTACAGCCCAGAAACCCTGCCCAGGTGATCAGTCCCATGGAAATAGATGCCCATCCCCATAATGCAGACAAAATCCCTGTTGTCACTGAAATAGCAAAGAGTGCGCTCATAGTTGGCCAAACCTCTGTATGATGAAAAAATAACAGAATGGATTTTAGCTAACTCATACAGGCAATAAGTAGATCGCGATCACATTAAAATGACCATGAAAGATATTGTTACATGAATAATGTGACGCAATCGATAAAACAACGCTATCGGTTATCAGAAAACGCTTGGCTTTCCTTTCATCATTCTCTGCCCTTCTCTTTTAATGCAATCAGCCAGAGGGTTCTCCGCCATATCTGCTCGCCAGATAAAGGACAAGGTTCTCTCCATTTTTAGCTCTGGCACATTCAGTGCGACCAGCTGACCGCTCTTTATATGTCTTTCCACATCCAGATAAGGCAGGCAGCTTACATAGGGACCATTCTCTACCATGCTGCGAAGTACCGGAACGTGCTCATATTCACGCCATACATCAAGGTCTGATATAAGATTATGAATGGAGCTATCAAATATTTTGCGTGTACCCGAGCCGATTTCCCGCAGCACCCATTTAGCCTGCTCCAGCTGTGCAAGACTGACCTGATCCCGTTTGGCAAACGGATGATGCGCGGAGACCACAACCGTCAGGTGATCCCTGCACCAGACTTCCTGATTAATCCGGCTGTCATCCACCCGCCCTTCAACGATACCAAGGTCATACTTATAGTTAAGGACACCGTCGATAACGCCGTTGGAACTTCTTACCCCAAGCTGAATTCTCATCTCAGGAAAATCGGTATCAATAATACTGATAAGTTCTGGTACGAGGTGTTCCGCCGGGGTCTGGCTGGCGCAAATGCGGATCTCGCCACTGATAAGGTGTTGATCAAAAAAGCCCAGCTCAATTTGCTGCGCATCCTGGAGAAGCCTTTTGGCCTTTGGTCTCAGCCACATTCCCCAATGGGTAAGCGCCATCCGTTTTCCCTGTCTTTCAAACAGCGGACGTCCGAGTACCTTTTCAAACTGGGAAAGCGACATACTGGTTGCCGACTGGGTTAACGCAAGGTTTTCTGCGGCCTGACTGACACTTCCCGTATCAGCTACCGCATCAAAAACTGCCAACTGCTTTAATGAGTACCGCATAGTATTTTCTCGTTATTTTTTCATTAGATATGCCAACAATTGCATTGTTGCACCTCCGCTTTTAGATATCAATAAATTTGATGAACTTCTAAAAAATTATCAATTTTACTTCGAGTTGTTTCACGTCGTAACTTAATCAGGTCCCGAACATTCAGGGCATTTTCATAACAAGGAGATCGAATATGGGAATGAATACAGGGGGAACTGCTAATGCCGACATCTAATACAGTGGACATGAAGCAAATATTCTCTCCCAAAGAGATGATGGCCGAAGCTGAAAAGTTTGCAGACGGTAAAGTCAAAAAAACCACCAGCATGACCATTAGCCTTGCCATTATGGCAGGTGCATTTATAGGCCTGGCTTTTCTTTTTTATATAACCGTTACCACCGGAAATACCAATACCGGCTGGGGAATAAGCCGTCTTGCTGGTGGACTTGCCTTTAGTATGGGGCTGATCCTTATTGTGCTTTGCGGCGGAGAGCTGTTTACCAGTTCTGTACTTTCCTGCATTGCGTGGGCAAACCGCAAGATCAGCTTTCAGACTATGCTGACGCTTTGGGCAAAGGTGTACCTTGGTAACTTTATCGGAGCGATTTTACTGGTAGCACTGGTAACCGGAGCTGGCCTGTATCAACTTGATGGCGGTCAATGGGGACTTAATGCGCTGCATATTGCTCAGCATAAGCTGCACCACACCACATCTCAGGCAATTTCTCTGGGTATTCTGTGTAACTTCCTGGTTTGCCTGGCTATCTGGCTTACCTTCAGTACACAAAATGCACTGGCAAAAGCATTTATGGTCATGCTGCCTGTTGCCATGTTTGTCAGCAGCGGATTTGAACACTGCGTCGCAAACATGTTTATGGTGCCGCTGGGTATCGTAATAAAAACTACCGCGCCTGCAGAGTTCTGGACACAACTTGGTGTTTCCGCAGACCATTTTGCAGACTTAAACCTTCATCACTTTATTACTGCGAACCTGCTGCCTGTCACACTTGGCAACATTATTGGCGGTTCGGTTCTGGTCGGATTATCTAACTGGTCTATCTACCGCCGGCCTGAACTGGTTAAAGCAGAAATCAGCTCTATTACAACAAAGATTAAGACGGACAACGTTAAGGAACTTACTATGAACAACCATCTACAAATTAAAGACATCATGAACCCAGCGCCAGTAGTACTAAGAGCAGATATGCCGGTTGAACTGGCCCTTGACTCACTGCTGGACAATCGTGAACAAGGCGCGCCTGTTGTTGATATGAATGGTAAGTTAGTCGGCTTTTTCTCTGTGCATGATGTTATGGTTGAGCTTTGGTGCCAGGACTATATCCCGGTTGAAGGTCAGAAGGTAGTTGATTTGATGAGCCGCGATCTGTTGGCTATTGATGCGAATGATTCTCTGGTTTCTGTTGCTGAGTTTATGTGTATCGATAAAGAACAGCTCTACCCTGCAACTGATATGGGCATCGCTATCCGAATGACCTCACTTTCCGTTGAAGAAAGAGCGAAAAGCATGCAGGTCAAAAAACCGCAGATTCTTCCTGTGCTGGAAAACGATGTGTTGGTAGGAACCGTATCTCGTTTAAATGTGGCTACTGCGCTTAGAGCTGTGTATGGCGAGCGTATTGATATGGTTGAAGCTGACGAAGTGCTTGTTAGTGCATAATTATTAAAAATATAGCCTGGAGTTAAGCTTCGGGCTTTTTTCGTGATATATGTCTGTTTCATATTGAATAAAAGCTATATTATTGTTGTTCGGTAAACATGGACTAACAATTTTTGGAGTTGCGCTTTGCTAAGGGATTTGGTCATTCAGGGAATTCATGATTTACAGAAAGACTGTCTGAAATTATGTGAAAACCACTACCCTACGGTTCATAACCGGGGCATGAGCGAACACCATTTAGGGCGCGCCTTTGCCCGGCGGATGAGTTCGACCTTAGATAAGTTTGGATACAATAATCAGTTCGAGCCAATTGAAACCCTTCGTGCGCCGGATCACCCTCACCATTATCAAATAGCTTCTGAACTTGGCACCGTCTGGGTTATCACTCATCATCTGGCCAGTGCCAGTCTTTCCTGCCGTGAAAAGCTTCATGCTGATATCAGCGAGTGGCAGGCTGAGTACGGATTTGCCATCCAGCCGAATGATCTTCTTGTTTTATTAAGCGATCACTGGATTACCCGCAGCAAACAGAGCCGGGAGCTGCTTTGTTGGTGGATGGGTGAACTACCGGACGAAATCGATGAATACAGCGAACAGGGCATTACTCTGTATCAGAGTAAATCTCAGCTGGTTCATGAGCTTGATACCCACTTTCAGATTCGTCCCTGTTATCTCAGGTTTGGGCATCCTCTGGTTCGTTCCGTTGATCAACAACTGGTTCGGAAATATATCCAGCTTTATGCCATTCTTGAGTGGCAAAAATAAAGCATTAAACCTCTCTTTTTCTATAGTTCCTTGGTGAACAACCAAAATACGCCTTAAATCTGTGGGTAAAGTTATAAGGATCATTGTAACCAAGGCGCTGCGCTATCATGCCCACTGTCCAGTCGCTGTTATGCAGCAGATCTGCCGCTTTTTCCATTCTCAGAGAAATCAGACGGCTTCGCGGTGAACAGCCGTAAAGAGACTTGGTGATACGGTTTAGTTGCTCTTCACTGATAAAGCACTTTTCTGCCATTCCGCGAACGGTCCAGGGCATCTGAAGCTGGGATTCAATTTCGTTGAACATCACCTGAACCCGCATGGAAGAGGTATATTTCTTTCCTTCCACGCCAGTGAGCAGACGGGACATCTCACTGACTAAAAGCTTGCGGTAGTTTGCCCGGCCACCGGCTTCACTGTGCAGCAGAACCAGCATAGACCAGAGCTCTTCGGCTTTATGGAACGGCACAACACTTTGTCCGAACTCATTGAGGTAGTCCCATTTGCTCGCTTCGGGCAGCAGGATCCAGAGCATTTTCCAGCCTGGACTTTCTTCCGGAAGCTCAAAACGGAACAGAGATCTTGCAGGCAGAATCGTTAATGTATTCGGCTTTAAACGAGCCTGAAACTCCGGAGTGGTGAGCATGCCTTCCCCTTCCAGGGTACATAGAATGGAGTGCACTTCGGGACCGGCTCTCTCTATCTGATAGCCATCTTTTAGTTCGGATAAGCCAGCCATCACAACACCTTCGTCCCCCAACTCAGGGTAATCTGACAAGGTAATAAAACGCTCTTTACAGCCAGGCGCCAGGTATGTGAGATCCTTCCAGCTCTCTGGTGGCTCAAAATCACCAATGACAGATTCAAACATCTTTTTGTTATTTTCGAACATGTCTATTTCCTCATCTGGCCGCTATATTATGCTCAAAATTTACAGGAGGAGTTATGACAATTCAAATTCAAAATAAAACGACTCCACCCCACTTACTGTCTAGGGTGGCAAAGCTTGCATTACCAGTTGCCTTACAGAGTGCTCTGGTGGCGATTCTTGCGTTGGCAGACGTAATCATGGTCAGCGATTTCGGTAAAGAAGCGACTGCAGCTGTGGGAATCGCCTCAAAATGGCATTTTGTCGCCATTATGATTATGGCCGGTCTTAGCACAGCAAACGGCATACTTGTTTCGCAATACTGGGGCAAAAACGATTCTGCTTCAGCAAAAACCGTCTCACTGATGGCGGTGCGCATGGGCGCCTGGATTATTTTACCGGTTACCGCTGTTATCACTCTCGCTTCACCTTTGATCATGCAACTGCAAACCAGTGATTCTGCTGTTATCGAACTGGGATCGGATTACCTGTGGTTCGGCTTTCCGGTGTTAATTCTTACTCATATTGTGCTGGTGATTGAGTCCAGTATGCGTTCCAGTAATGATGCTATGACGCCGCTTTATATGGGGTCGGTCACCATCTTTCTGAATATCGGTCTTAACTTCTGGCTGATTAAAGGCGGGTTAGGTATCGAAGCTATGGGCGTAGCCGGAGCGGCGCTGGCAACAACGCTGGCACGTGTTGCTCAGGTTCTTATGATGCTTGCCTATATGAAAAAGACCAATCACTGGCTGCTGCGTAGCAAAATTCTGACTCAGCAGGACAAACTGGCGGTTTCATTTAAAAAAATGGCCATCCCTACCTCATCTAATGCATTTTTGTGGGCGATGGGAACTCTGACTTATCAGATGATTATCGGCCATATGGGCACCACAGAACTGGCGGTGTTTAGTATGCTTGGTCCTTTCGAGGGACTTTGTTACTCAGCCTTTTTCGGTATTGCGACGGCCTGCTCTGTGATTACCGGGCAAAGCCTGGGTAAGGACGATTTTTCCGAAGCGATTAACAACTCAAGGTTTTTTCTGAAGCTGGTATTTTGTGTGGGAATTTCACTAAGTAGCGTACTGCTTCTTGAGCGGGATCTGCTGCTGAGCTGGCTAAACTTAAAAAGCAGTGAGTATTATGTTTACGCACTCCCGGCTATTTCGGTATTGTGCGCGGCCATCTGGCTGAGAATGCTGAACCTGATCATTATCAACGGCATTCTTCGTGCCGGCGGTGAAACCAGATTCTGCTTGAGAATGGATTTTATTGCCATGTGGCTGGTCGGAATTCCGTTAACCGCCTACGGTGCCTTTATTGCCGAGTGGAGTTTTACCTGGGTTTATCTGCTTATCGTATCGGAAGAGATTGTTAAGTTTTCACTCTGCTTCCACCGGTATTTACAGCTTAAGTGGGTGAACAACCTGACACTGGCGCACAACTGACTCAGGTAATCTTGTCCCGGTTAAGACGGATATAGCGGTTAGACATATTCGGAAGCGGCTTTTCAGGTAACTCCATTTTTTCATGCCGGAGATGCCTGATTGCCAGCAAAGGATGGCGTAGCAGCATTCTTGGACCGGCGTAGCGCATAACCGCTCTCATCTGCTCTTTTTCCGCTGGTTTGTAACAGTGTATCGGACATTTGTTGCAGGCGGGCTTCTCCTGACCATAAGGGCAACGGTCAAGCTTGGTTTCGGCATAATTCAATAACTCTTCACACTCACTGCATAGCACTTTTGTCTGATGATGATTTCTGCAGTAGATATTCATCATTGCGACAAGTGTTTTAAACTCGGTGACCAGTTCGCCTTCCAGAATTTTGCTTTCTTTCATATTGGCTTAAGTGCAATGGGTTGTACCGTAAGGATACTAGAAAACCCAATTAGAATAATTACCCAGTTAGTAGTATTTGTTATGGTTGTTTACTATCTAAAGACGTCAATTATCTATCCGTCATCACAGGCAATCGATTACATTGTTATTAGGGCTATTGTTCTAATAAACAATCGGTTAATCTTAGGCCCGTCGTTGTAACCAACTCACCAAGATTTATGAACTCTCAAGACAGACCCTGGCTTAATAGCTACCCCAATGATGTTCCGCCTACCGTGGACGTCGACAAATACCAGAACATCAACGAAATGTTCAAAGAGTCTTTTGCGAAAAACGCAGATAAAGCGGCATTCGTGAATATGGGCCACTCCCTTACTTACCGGGAACTGGATGAAAAAAGTACGGCGTTTGCGGCTTACCTGCAAAATGCGCTGAAAATGAAGAAAGGTGACCGTATCGCGCTGATGATGCCTAACCTGCTTCAGTACCCGATCACCATTTTAGGCGCACTAAAAGCCGGTCTGGTCGTGGTTAACGTTAACCCTCTTTACACGCCAAGAGAGCTGCAGCACCAGTTACGTGACTCAGGTGCCACCACTATTGTTGCTGTGACAAACTTTGGCAACAACCTGCAGCAGATTATCGGTAAAACCAGCGTTAAGCATGTGATTCTGACCCGCATTGGTGACGAACTTGCCGCGCATAAAAGAACACTGGTTAACTTTGCGGTTAAGTACATTAAGCGAATGGTGCCTAAGTACAGCCTGCCTGGCGCTATCTCTCTGAAGCGTGCGTTAACTCAGGGCAAAAACATGTTCTTTAATGAACCTGTGATTGATAGTGAAGATCTTGCCTACCTGCAGTATACCGGGGGAACAACCGGCCTTGCTAAGGGCGCGATGCTAACCCACAGAAACGTGATGGCGAACGTGCTTCAGGTAGATGCTCACTTTTCACCAAGAAGCTCCTGTGAAAACGAACATGCCGTAACACCGCTGCCGCTCTATCATATTTTTGCAAACTCAGTGAGCATGATGCTGATTATGTACTTTGGCGGTACAAACCTGCTAATTACCAACCCGAGAGATCTGAACTCTTTTGTCAGTGACCTGAAAAAGTTCCCGTTCACCATGATCTTCGGTCTGAATACCCTGTTTAATGGCTTAAATAAGCATGCGGGTTTCCGAAACCTTGATTTTAGCAATGCCAACTTCACCATTGCCGGTGGTATGGCAACGCAAAAGCATGTTGCCGATGAGTGGCAGAAAATCACAGGCATGCCGATTATCGAAGGCTACGGTCTGACAGAGTGCTCTCCTGTCGTTGCCGGAGGCATGCATACTCAACAGTCCTTTATTCCTTCTATCGGCGTTCCTATGCCATCAACCGACCTCAGAATCGTTGATAACGACGGAAACGAGCTTGATGTGGGTGAAGTGGGCGAAATCCAGATTCGCGGCCCTCAGGTCATGAAGGGATACTGGCAGCAGGATCTTGAGACCAAAGAGGTGATGCACGAAGGTGGTTGGATCAGCTCAGGTGATATCGGCCGTATGGACGAAAAGGGCTTCTTCTATATTGAAGACCGCAAAAAAGACATGATTCTGGTTTCCGGCTTTAACGTCTTCCCGACGGAAATCGAAGAAGTGGCAACACTGCATCCGAAAGTGGTCGAAGCTGCCGCTGTCGGCGTTCCGGACAAAGTAGCTGGCGAGCGTGTAAAACTGATTGTGGTAACCAGCGCACCGGTGACACCGGAAGAGCTTAAAAAGCACTGCAGACATCACCTGACCGGATACAAAATACCGAAAGTTGTCGAGTTCCGTGAAGAATTGCCAAAAACAAACGTTGGTAAAATTCTAAGGCGCGAGCTAAGAGACTAAAAAGTAACAGGGTAACTGATATCAGTTACCCTGTTTTTTAATGCATTAAATTGATAACTAGGAATAAAGTATCCGCAACTGAGCTTCAATCTCCAGCCAGGAAAGCTCTTCTCTATTGATAATCTCTATTCTGGACTCATAACCTTCCAGGCTCATTTCGTTCACAGATACAATCCCGTTCGACACGTTAAATGCGTAGCAGCCCTTTTCGGTATTGACTACCGCTTTTAATCTCTCTGCCTGAACAGACGCAAACAAACCAAAAAGTCCGTCAAAGCTAAAGATCAGCTCTGAATCAAACAACCAGCCACAGCTATAATAGCCCTGCCCTTTGTTCTCCCTGCGGATAAACTTTTCACCCGCTGGCAACTCAAAGTCAGGCGCAAGTTCACTGTGATGGTGGTGATGATGCTCCGCACGGGGTGAAGCATTTCTTTCGCTTCTGACCATATCAAGAATGTCTGGCTCTATTTGACCGCACTGCGTCTCTGCGGCATAGATTTTTTTCGGTGTCTGTTTATCCAGCCAGCGGGAAAAGCTGTCCAGATGCGACTCATCACATAAGTCCGCCTTGTTAGCGATAACAATGTCGGCACTATCAAGCTGGTCGTTAAAGTTGGAGTTGCTTGTGTACTTAACATCAGAAAGGTTACGCGGATCCAGAAGTGCAATGGTTGCCTTTAGATCTACGTAGGGAGAATACTGCTCTGAAGTCAGCGTTGCCACGACCTGCTTTGGGTGGCCTAACCCTGTGGGCTCAATCAGCAGTCTGTCCGGTCCCTGGCGCAGCAGGGTATTAATTCCCACCGACATAGGAACACCAGCCGTGCAACACATGCACCCGCCCGGCACTTCTTTGATTAAGGCACCATGCTCGGTCATCATCGCGCCATCAATACCAATTTCACCAAACTCGTTTACTAATACGGCCCATGACTCATTTTCTGGTTTATTTTTAAGCAAGTTCAGGATAGCCGTCGTTTTACCAACCCCCAAGAATCCTGTGATTACATTAGTCGGGACTTTGTTTGTCATTCTTTCACTCCTCTGACGGACGCTACGTTATAACCAAGCGCAGTGCCCTATATCGGAAGTATATACGTAACAGATGATAAGATCCTAATTTCCCGGAGAATCGCGGTTTCAGAAAAGCAAAAAGGCGCACCATAAAAGTACGCCTTCGGTACCTCGTGACTCAATCGTGAGCGATGCGGAATGGGTCGAAGCTAAGAACGCTGCCCATATAACTTACGAGGCCTAAGAGTTGGTAATTTAAATCCATCCAAATTGTACGTGTAAGGCGTCACTTTCCTCCATGTCGATGGGTTACCTATGCCTTACAATTTAAGTTTGGCCGTAAATCCGTAAAACGCAAGAATCTGCCGCTGCAAATACCATTTTTGTGATTTTTATTCGCGTTTTTGATATTAATAAAACCATTATGTTGACAGATAGTTGTGGTAGAATCTTTGCTCAATTTTTCAGCCCCACAGTTCAAACTGATTTAACTACGAGTTACGATGCCAAAATTAGCCAGGCCAACCCTTATCCCCCGCTTTTTCACTTCACAGAGAGACTATTTCACTGTGGTGTTACTATCCGGTCTGGTCGGAACCATTGCTGGCGGCGTCGTCTCCTACTTCAATATTATTATCAACTATATACTTGATGTCAGAATTTCATTTATTGACTATAACTCGAATGAAGACTTCTGGATAACGGCCGTGATTGTCGTAGTAACAGGCGGATTAATGGCGGGCCTTGGTTTCTGGCTGACCTACCGTTTTGCGCCGGAAACCGAAGGCAGCGGCATTCCTCATGTAGAAGGTGCGCTTGTGGGCGAGCACGATATCAGATGGTGGCGGGTACTTCCGGTTAAGTTTGTCTCTTCCATTCTGGCGATCAGCTCGGGGATGATCCTTGGCCGGGGCGGTCCGTCAATTCAGCTCGGTGGCGCGGTTGGCCGCATGGTTGCCAGTAAAGCAAACCGGTTTGAACAGGCACAACATATCTTTATTGCCGCAGGCTCTGCAGCCGGTATCGCAGCCGCCTTTAATACGCCACTGGCGGCAATACTCTTTGTTAATGAGGAGATGAGGCGCCATTTCATCAACAACTTTACTTCCATTAAGTGCGTAACTCTGGCTGTTATCGCCGGAACCGTTGTTATGGAATATCTGAACGGGCAGAACGCAGTGCTTCAGATCCCTGAGTTTCAGACGCCACCTCTGCTTTCACTCTGGTCATTTGCTGTGCTGGGAATGATATTTGGCGTAGTCGGCGTTTATTTTAACTACTGGATCCTTGCAGGTACTGCCTGGGTTAAAAAACACCATCAGAATAACATTGTAAAACTGGTCGCTATTGGCGTGGTTTTCGGCTCTCTGTTCTCCGTGCTTCATGTTTCTCTTCCAATTCTTTCCGGCGGAAGCCTTCCTCTAATTGAGGATCTTTTCAGCAACCCTGCTCCGCTGGGCATTATGGCGTTTTTCTTCCTGTTAAGACTGTTTGGCACCATTGCCTGCTTTTCCTCCGGTGCACCGGGCGGGATATTTGCCCCAATCCTGACACTGGGCACATTCCTTGGCATGACTTACGGTGTATTAATGAGCGGCCTTGCCCCTGACATGACATCTGAGCCTGGTATGTACGCCGTTGCCGGTATGGGAGCACTGATAGCAGCAAGCTTACGAACCCCTTTAACCGGCGTTGTGCTGATCGTAGAAATCTCCAACAACTATCAGCTGATACTGCCGATTCTGGTAACCTGCCTTGGCGCAACCTTTATCGCACAGGCCATGGGAGGACAACCCCTGTACGCCTCACTGCTTGAGCTCAAAAGTAAGAACTGGAAGCTTAAGTAAAGCTGTTTAATTACTACAGAACGGTGCTAATTTCCTCCCAACCTTAAGCTTCATTTGCCAAATTATTGAATAGTTACGCAAAACTCTCGTTCCCATGGTCCTCCGTGGGAATGTATATGGACTCCCCCTGTAACACAAGTGGTTTAAGATAATAAGAGTTTATGCAAGTGCACGTATATTCGGTTTCATCATGGGGCGCTACCCCGAACCTTTATGGCTAAATCCACTAACAAGGCTTCTAATCGCAGTCCAGGCATTTATTGCCTCATTCCCACACAGAGTTTGCCTTGTGTGCTGTGCTAACACTTTATCTTAATTACTTGCTATTACGCTGGTTTGTCGTTTGCTCCAAATTCAGCTTTACCTTATTTCAGTTAAGCTAACTTAAGCTGGTAAGGCTGTTTTGATTTCAATATGGCACACGCCATCCTGACTATCTTATTCGCTAGAGCAATAACGACTTTATTCACATGGTTTCTCTCTAACAGAGAGCGTATCCACTGACTAAGTGGATCAGTTTTATCTTTGACATGACTAACTACAGCTCGGGCACCATGAACGACAAGAGCTCTGAGATAACGATCTCCTCGCTTAGTAATGCCAAGGTTGATATTTCTACCTCCACTTCCTGTATGAGCAGGCACTAATCCAATGCTTGCGCTTGCATCCCTACCACACTTATAAGCCGATGCATTTCCTAACCTGGCATACAAAGCACTGCCTGAAATCCATGAAATACCCGGTAACGAGGCTAAAAGCTTACAATCTTCATTTTGTTTTGCCTGATTGGTAAGAGCTTGAGTGGCATCATCAATTTGGGTATCAAGCGCGAGCAACTGTTCTTTAAGATTATTTAGAATAAACCGAGCAGCATGGGTTAATTCATTTTCAGCATTTTCCAACTCAAACGGTAGCTGTTTTCTGAGCGAATTGATTCCTATGGGAAATTTGATGCCATATTCCATCGCAAGCCCCCGGATACGGTTAGCAAGCTGTGTTCGTTGCTTAATATAACCTTCCCGCAGTCTTAGTAAGCAGGCAAGATCTTGCTGTTCAACAGTTTTAACCGGAACGAAATGAATATCTGTCCGCTGACTGGCTTCATAAATAGCCAAAGCATCATTGGGATCATTTTTATTTCCCGAGCGATACTTAGCGGCGATCTGAGCAGGCACGAGTAAGACTTGATGTCCTGCCTGCTGGAACTTTCGACCCCAATAATGAGCCGTTGCACAAGCTTCCATACAAATAACAGCTTTGGGGTGCTTAGCCACCATTGAAATTAACTTTGATTGAGATACTTTTTGATTAGATGAAAGCTTTCCGTGCTTATTAATTATCGCAACTTGAATAACAGTCTTAGCAAGGTCGATAGAAATAGTGATATTCTTGTTCATGGCATGGGCTCCTTTTTAGTTGACACTCTTACCTTAGCCGATATTTTCGACGAAGGTGAGGGAGTCCATGCCATTGCATATCAGATTCAAAGTTACCAGCAGGAGTATAAATTAAACTGTCACTGAACTATTTTCTGTCCATTGTTAGAACGCCACCCTATAGTGAACCTGTATTACCGCCCTCGAAAGAAGTATACAATCGCATTGGCCACTTTTGTTTAAGTCGCTTTCGCCGGAAAGCGAGTTAGAAAAATTTACGGCTGATAAATATTGCCTTGTACTTATCGGTCTTAAATAAGTGAGTAAGCGATATGGATGGAGCTAAAGAGCATCATCCGTAAGAATTTGGCGACAATTACGAACAGTTAATACCCGAATCTCATGGCTTATGCTGTAAATGATCCTGTAATGACCGAATATAACTTCCCGATAGTTTGTATTCGGCATTTCAGGAACCATACGCCCCATCTCTGGCATCGAAGCAAGTAATTCAGCTTTATCAAAGACTTCATCCACCCACTTCCTGGCTGCTGATGGATTGTCCAATGAGATAAATTCGGCTGCATCGCCTAATTTTTGTAATGCCAAAGGGGACCAAACTACCTTCATTCTTTAATACGTCCTAATACTTGAGCTCGTGCATCTTCATTAGAAACACTCAGGCCAGATGCTAATTGAGCTTCAGCGGTACGCATTTCTTCCAATAGCTCGATTTTCTCTTGCATGGCTTCATATTCAGCGACATCAAGTACCACTGCAACACCTTTACCACGTTGAGTGATTACCAATGGACGTCGAGTTTCGTTTATTTGCTTTATAAATGAGGTTACGCCAGCGCGAAATTCTGACAACGGTTGTATGTCTTTATCGAAATGTATACGGCTCATATCAGACTCTTAATTGTACAAAACTATGTACACACAATAGTTCATTTATTGTTTTCAGGCAAGGTATCACTGTTGGTTAGCTGCCGCTAGAAAACAGTGATTTTTTGATTTGATAAATCAGATCTCGCTCGATAGGTAGATTGTGTTCATGGTAGCTGGCTCGCTTTTGTCCCTCTGTGTGCCAGAAAGCTTGGAATTAGGGTACGACAGAATCGCTCGGTGATCACATGAATCGAGCTTTTGCACTAACACGCTTCTGGACAGAAACGTGTTTGAAGCTTCGGACGAAATCTACCCATAAGAGAGTTTTTCACATCCCAAACAGCAGAACGGCACCACTTCAGTGATGCCGCTCGTGCTCGAAAATGGACATTACCTTGCATCTCCACTCCGTGGCCTCGGATACACTTTATGCAGTATTTTTAGTAGTACATGCAAAACACGGCTAAATCCTAAAGCACTTCTGTCTTTCAGCCTGACAGTTTGATTTTTGACCGATAAATCCCGTCATAATTTGCCCTACATTTTCTAATGTCATATTAGAACGGATTCATGCAAGCTTTTTTGGAGCCGAAGCAAAGTATAATCCACGGGCTATATTCTTCTTTCGCATACATACTCTAAAAGTAGCTATGTTCTTTCCATTAGCTCGAACCCAATTTGCAATCCAACAGTAGTATCAGAATCCACTTGTATATCTGTTTCTCTAAGAGTCTTCTGATACAAAGGCTCTAGTGTGTCCTTCCAATTACGCGCATTTACATTACCTACATGACGGTAACGGATAATTCCATTTGCATCGATAAGATAGGTCTCAGGAGCACCATAAACGCCAAGGTCAAGCCCAAGCATTCCATCGCCATCAAAAAGGCTAACAAGATATGGATTTCCCAGTTCATTTAGCCAACTGACAGCTTTTCCACGCTCATCTTTATAGTTCAGACCAATTATTTTTACGCCTTGCTTTGCCAACTCATTTAAATACTGGTGCTCTGCATAACAAGTCGGACACCATGTTGCCCATACATTCAATAACAGTGGTTCCCCATCAAAAATTGACTGGTCATAATGTTTTCCCTGCTCAGCTAAATCTTCCAGCTCAAATACCGGCACTGTTTTTCCAATCAGAACGGATTCAAGCCGGGTTGGGTCATCACCATTTGCATTTCTTAAAAGCTGTACCATAAAAACAGTAACCATCCCTAAGAACAGCGCCAGTGGGACAAAAAGTAGTTTTTTATTCATTTTGTTATGCCATATTAGCTTCTTAGAAAAATCGAATTCGAACGTAATAGCATCAGACTTGGCTATACGCCTCCAGTGAAACGCCATCAATGACATAACCTGATTCTGCGCCAAGCTCATCGGTCATAGTCGGCTCTGTTTTGATCGTTCCGGTTATATAAACAACATCCCATAGGTCCTGAACCGGAGCCCCATCCTTGAATTTCACAAAAATGATCTGATTAGGTGGAGGCGGTGGAACATGAATGCATGCACCAAGAAAAGGAACCAGAAGAAACTCTGAAACTTTGTCTGCGTTTCCTTCCAATGGAATAACAAAACCAGGAATTTTCACGCGGCTTCCATTGAGCTCTTGTCTGACACCACCAAGCTTTAACTGTAATGCCGCATCACCACTGTGTTCAAGTGGTGGCATTGACAGGTTATTGAAGTTATTCCTTTCGCTTTCCGGGATAAGATCCAGCCAACTAAGTTCAAGTAATTCATCACTAGCAGGCGTGTTTTCTACGGTTTTAGCAGGTGCTATCGTGGAAAATATCAGAGCGAGTAATACCCAAAAACTCCTCATATCAAGCTGTCCTCTTATTTTTTTGACGATGAAGCGGCTTATTCTGGATTACCTTTATCAGGCAACAAGAGCCGACGGCATAAAGGCCAATGATGGCCAGGAGATGGACAAAATAACCGGCTACAGAGGCCTCAAAGTCCCAGTATCCGCCATACGCATCCCCACGAAATAACTTGGTTGCAATATCTCTTTCAAATGAGGAGTAAACACCATGAACTAAAACAAAGGTGGCCAGTAACCACTTGAGTAGCGGATACCCGACGCTGGTATTGGGTAACGTTAATACTCGCTGAATGGTGTTTTTTAATCTGACCCACTGAATACCGATATGTGTGCCGGTTAGAATCACCAACCAGTAAGCCGCTGTTGTATGGAGTGTCTGAACAAACAGACTCGCTTCCAGCTCAAGAAAGCCAAACAGAGATTGTGAGATCATTACGCTAGTAACAAGCGTAACTGAGGAAACTACAACCAGCATTAAGTTAACACTTGTGTTAACCGCTCTATGGAGGTTGTATCGACCTCTGAAAAGAGCCTTATACCAACGGATATTCAGCGCCGTATGATAAAGAATTGCCAGACACATCGTAGTCCCGACCATCTCATGAATCAGATTCTCTGTCAGAAGGTTTGCCATTGCGATAAGCAACAATAGGATCAGAGAGGCATCAATCAACAAGCGCACTGGATTAGACTTGTTCATTTATGCCTCTCTGAAATTCAGTAAGCCGAGTTCGTTTAACCAATCATCGATCTTATTTTGGTTATAGCTATCCTTTACATCATCACCATAAATTGCAAATCCATTATGTAACCTTATTTCCGGATAGATCGAACGAATATCTTTAGGAGCCCTGGCAAGGCCAGAGCCACCATGTGTAACAAACGGGATAAGGTTCTTACCCGAAAAATCATTCTGCTCTAACAGAGTGAACATCGCCATAGGCATGGTAGACCACCACGTTGGGAAGCCTAATAAAATCGTATCGAACTGACTTAAATCAGGAAGGACTGTAGTTAGTTCCGGGCGGTATTTTCTCCGTTGCTCGGCTTTTGCAATGACAGTAAGCTCATCATAGCTTCCCTTATAAGGCACCAGAGTTTCGATTTTTGTAATTTTTCCACCGGTTCTTTTATGAATTTCATGTGCCAGATACTCAGTGCGGCCCGTCTGAGAAAAGTACAAAATCAGTATCTTATCTGTAGAAGTGTTTATGGCATTTTGCCGCGCCGCAACCGCTTTGTTTCCTAGTCCAACACCATAAATAGACGTTGCGGCCAGACCCGCAGTCAAAGCCTTGATAAAACTACGGCGGGATTCAGCTTTTTTCATGTTGTTTCACTCTGGCTAAAGAAGAAGATTTAGTACAGTTCAGATCATGCCGTTTTGGTTGTGAATATAAACCCAGCCTGACTTGATACAGACTTCAATAATTTTTGATAATACCCACAGGCCCTGAACTACAAGGGCTTTCAGCGATTATTCAATATTTTTTAACAGTGCTTTCAATCAGGATATATTTATCAGGCGATTGCTCAACTCTAAAGTTGCCACTCCCAAAGTTGATATGGATTTGAAGGTAGTTAAATATGAGAACATTTCTCTCCGTAGCGGCAATCGCTGCAATTACATCCGGTTGCTCAAGCACATCAGGAAATACGGAGGCCAGTACCGTGGAACAAACCCCAGCTCCGGTTTCCAAAGTTGTGCTGAACTCAGAAGTAAACTGGGAGGAGTTAAATCCGGCAAGAGGTGATAAAAGCCCTAAAGCCGGTACCTTATGGGGAGACAGAAACGGATATGCCGCCACCGGTTACCTGCTGAATCCGGTAGATGGTTTCCTGTCACCACCGCATATCCACAACATTAACTATCGCGCTATCGTTATCGAAGGTGAATTTCATAATGATGACCCAAATGCTGATGATATGTGGATGCCGGCAGGCTCAGTATGGACCCAGCCTAAAGGTGAAGTCCATGTTACCGGAGCGAGAGGAGAGCACCCTGTAGCCTACATTGAGATAGAGCAAGGCCCTTACCTGGTTCTTCCAAGTGCAAAGAAAGATGAATACCCAAGCGATGACTCTCCAATGAATATCGACGAGTCAAATATTGTCTGGGTGGATGCAGCAGATATTACATGGCTCGAACAATCAGGCGTGAAAGACGCAGATAGTGCCCCTAAAGTTGCTTTCCTTTGGGGCGATATGACCGAAGGTAAAATCAACGGCACCTTTATCAAACTACCAGCTGGATTCAAAGGTGAACTGCGCAGTGAAGGTACCGCTATCCGCGCTATTACAGTGAAAGGTAACACTCTGCATCAGGCTCAGGGTTCAGATGAGACTAAAATGCTGGAGCCTGGAAGTTTCTTTGGCTCGGATGGTCAGTCTGTACATCAGCTAGAGAGTTCAAAAGATGAAGAAAGCATCATATATATCCGCACAAACGGTAAGTATCGGGTAGTTCCGGTATAACGATTCCCGTTCAAAATATCTAATAATCAACCGCACAAAATGTGCGGTTCAATAAGTTAATAAGGAAAGCTAAATGAACTTCCTTGCTTCGTTAAAATCGTTTTCTCGTTCGCGCTTATCCTGGTTGTTATTACTGTTTTGGGTTCTGTTTTTCCTTGGGTGTGCATTTAGCTTTCAGCATCTGATGTTGTTAGCTCCTTGCGTGATGTGCATTTATGAACGTGTTGCTATGATTGGAATAGGCATTGGCGCCGGAGTTGGGTTAATAAAACCAGAAAGCAAACTATACCGTGGGATAGGCTTTTCTGTCTGGGGAATATCGGCGATTAAGGGATTATTACTTTCTCTGGAGCATGTAAATTATCAAAGTTCAATCTTCGCTACCTGCGAAGCTCTACGCTTCCCAAGCTGGGCTCCTCTGGATAAGTGGATTCCCTGGTATTTTAATGCAACCGGTGATTGCGGCGAAATTGCGTGGCAGTTTCTTTCGCTCTCGATGCCTCAGTGGTTAGTTATTATTTTCGCTGCAAACCTTGTCGTACTATCAGTGGTAGTGATTGCTCAGTTATCTAGAGGTGAAGATAGGCAGGCCAAAGAGGCATTGTCAAATAATTTTTGATACTGTTTCCATTCAATGTAGGTTAATCATCCGGCAGGCTAATGTTATTTTAAACCCAAACTATTTAGCTTCAATTGTTCTGGTACTCGAGGTTGTTGCAGGGCTTTTGTATATTTTAGTGATACCAGAAACGTAAATAACGAATGGCAAAATTAATAAGTCATACAATATCGAAATTAACACTGCTGTTAGCAGGATTGCTGACAGTAGCTTTTGGTATGTCTGTTATCTATGCCTCAAGCAACTCCTTAGCTGGTATAACTGAAGCTGGCTACAAAATGGAAGCAGCACTCATTGATTGTCAGCGAGACAGTGATTCGAATACAGGCTTGTTCAATGGAGTGCCAGTTTCACAAAATGAATTCGTTCAGGCCTCACAAAGTGACTCTCAGTCTGCGTGCCACTGTCCTTTTTCAACCACCGTTCTGACACCATTCAGTAACACACACCTAATTGAAATCATTGCTATTGAACAGTCATCTCTGGCTCTTTTCAGAGACGAACAGCTTAGCAAAACGCATAGCATCACTGAGCAACCATACCGCCCACCTATCGCATAATTTTATTCTTTCTAATTTACACCAATAAACGCACCGGTTAAGGCCAGAACCCTTTATCTGGCTGGGTGTTGTTGTCCCCGTTAAATTTTTACTGTACAGAAAAGAAAATGAATAAAATTATTGCACTAGCTACCTCCTTACTATTAAGCATCAGCTCCTATGCAGCCCAGTTTGCAGAAGGAACACACTACAAAGAACTTGATACTCCAGCTTCCGTTAAACCTGTTGTAACCGAGTTCTTCTCCTTTTATTGCCCTCATTGCTATCACTTTGAGCCGGTGATGGACCAGGTTCAAAAGCAACTGCCTGAAGGAAAGCAATTTAAAAAGGCACATGTGTCGTTTATGGGTGGAAGCATGGGAAAATCAATGGCTAAAGCCTATGCCACTATGATCGCTTTAGATATTGAAGGAAAGATGCTGCCTGTTATGTTTCGCCAAATTCATGAGTTAAAACAGCCTCCGCGTAACGATAAGGAACTACGTCAGATATTTATCGACAATGGTGTAGAAGCGGAGAAATATGATGCGACTTTTAACAGCTTTGCTGTTGATTCTATGCAGAAACGATTTGATAACGAGTTTGATCAGGCGGGGCTGCGGGGGGTGCCGGCCGTTATTGTCAACAACAAATATCTTCTCACCCCGGATAAAAGCATAAGCTCAGTCGATGAGTATATGGAACTGGTGAACTACTTTTAAAAGTCATCCGCTGAAGAAAGTTCCGGATGGGTTATTCCTTCGGGTCTTTCTTCCACGGAGCCTTAAGGGGTTTTGTTATATGCAGTAAAGCGTATCGCTTTTGTCGGGCTTACTGTGTGATATCCATATTACTATGTCGGAGCAGTATTATGCTTTTAGAAGATCTTCAGCTTGTACTTAAGGTTGCTGAGCTCAACTCCATTACAGCCGCAGCCTCTAAGCTAGATATAAGTACAGCGTCAGCCAGCACAGCTCTGAAAAGGGTGGAGAGTGCTTTAGGAACGAAATTATTTATCCGCACAACCAGAAACCTTCGTTTATCCAGCGCAGGAGAGCGCTATCTTCCCAAATGTGAGGACGCCCTGCAAACACTGGCACAAGCCAAGCTACAACTAAAAGCCGACCAGGATATTATCGACGGTGAGCTAAGGGTTGCTATTTCATCAGACTTGGGCAGAAATGTGGTTGCACCCTGGGTCAGCGAGCTAATGCAAGACTATCCTGAGTTAGGCATCAGACTTAATCTCAGTGATAGTGTGACCGATTTTTATCGTGATTCTGTGGATGTAGCACTGCGCTATGTGAGTGCCGGAGCCCTTGATGACCAGTATCTTTATGGTTACAAGATCTGCGATGTTCCCCATGTTCTTTGCGCATCTCCAGATTATTTAAAACAGTACGGGGCACCAAAACACCCGGACGACCTGCTTTCTCACACAGGTGTTTTGTACCAGTTACATGATACTACTCATGATATGTGGGCTTTCTCAAAAGCTAAGAGAGAGTACAAAATCAAGATGAACAGCAAGCATATTGCTAATGATGGTGACATGGTCCGGCGCTGGTGTATTGATGGTAAGGGATTAGCATTAAAATCCTGCCTTGATGTATCTGCTGACTTGTTGTCCGGAGACCTGGTTCCGGTAATGCAAGACTTCAGACCAACGCCGACAGAGCTATGGCTGGTTATGCCATGTAAGCAGTCAATTAATCCTGCAACGCGTTTACTCAAAGAGAAGCTCAAGAAAAACTGCAATGAATTTATTACCTATTTGACGGAAAAACAGATACTGGATAGTTGAGCTGAATACTGCTAACAGCAAAAAGCTCCGGACAAAATTTCCGGAGCTCTTGTAGTCAACCAAAAAAGATTAACGAATATCTCTCACTGCATTCCAGGCTTCATGGAAGCATTCAAAGATCTTACGTCCCTGAACTGCATCACCAATCTTAAATACCTGAGAAGCAATACCCTCAAATTGTGTTGAAGGGACCGGAGCCAAGCCTGTAGCAAATACTACAGTTTCTGCCTCATATTTCTCCTCAACACCGTTCCGACTGAAGATAACGCCATCATCGAGGATCTTGGTTACACGAGCATTTGTGGCTATATCTACTTCATTTGCAGCCAGTCGGTTTTTCAGAGTGATCTGAGAAAGAGGATCATCTTCCATTGCAATATCTTCACGCATTTCGAAGATACCAACTTTCTTGTTGCTTTCCGCTACATGAAGCGCTGTTTCGCTACCGATCAGGCCACCGCCTATGATTGCAACAGAGTCTTTCGCCTTGTTCACATCAAAAAGGATCTTGTCTGGTGATACTGCCTTTTCAATTCCATCTATTGGCAGGCGGATATAGTCAGAACCGGTTGCCACAATTACCGCATCCGGGTTCATCTCTTTCAGTATCTCAGGTGTTACTTCCTGATTCATACGAACATCTACGTTGCTTTTACCAATCTGGGTCTTACACCACTCAAGAACGCCACGGCCTTCCTGTTTGAACGACGGCTCAGTTGCCTCCAGAAAACGGCCACCAAATCTATCACTTTTCTCAAACAGCGTAACCTTATGACCCATTTCATCCGCCAGCCGTGCTGCTTCCATGCCCGCCATACCGCCGCCAACAACGACAACGTTACGTGGATGCAGTACCTGTTTTACGGCGTAAGCTTTATCCCGGCCCACCTGTGGGTTTATCTCACAACGAATTGGACAACCACGGAAGAAAAGGGAAACACAACCTTCATGACCACGCATACATGGCTTAATATCTTCCATGCGATCTTCAATAATCTTGACAGGAATTTCCGGGTCCGCAATAAGAGCTCGTCCAAAGGAAACCAGATCAGCTTTGTTTTCTTGTAGCGCTTTTTCACCAAGCTCAGCGTTAAGTGCTCCAACGGTGATAACGGGAATATCAACCGCTTTCTTCATTGCTGCTGCTAATTCGACAATAGGTGCGTTTGGAACATATAAAGAAGTGATTAAGTGTGTTGCCATTGACTCATAGCTACCCGCAGAAACGTGGATATAATCAATATCTTCCTGAACAGACTTAACAAAATTGGTGGTGTGTTCGATTGTCAGACCACCGTCAACAAATTCTGCACCACTGATGCGATAACCGACAATGAAGTTGTCTCCTGTTTTTGCACGGATTTTTTTGATGATGTTGCGTGCAAAGGTAGCTCGTTTTTCTTCGGTACCGCCATACTCATCGGTTCTTTTATTGGTATAAGGTGACAGGAAATTCATGATCAGGTAACCGTGAGCGCCATGAACCTCAACACCGTCAAAACCGGCCATTTTTGCGCGAAGAGCGGCGTCTGCGAATGCATCTTCAATCTCTATGATTTCTTCAACACTTAATGGTTCCGGGTCACGCTGCATCACTTTGCAGGCAACATCTGAAGGAGCCCGTGCCGGATAATCGTTAGCCTCTGCTCCGGACTGACGACCACCATGGTTTATCTGAATAATTGCGACCGCACCATTTTCTTTTATTGCCTGGGAGATAAGAAATTTACCGGCGATATGATGTCCTGAAGATAATTTGGACGACGCCAGGGAAGCACGGCTTGCTTTATCATCGACAAAAGTACTCTCCACTACAATCATACCTGCGCCACCTTTTGCCCGGGCTTCATAGTGGTCTGCCATTACCTGTGGGGAAGAGCCATCAGGATTAGAAAGGCGTGTTTCAATTGGTGGCATAACAATACGGTTACGCAGTGTTTTATGACCGATTTGAATCGGTTCCATTAATTTCCAGTGTTTCATACGTTAAAGACCTTAATGATTAATAAATTCTTTTGATATCCTGAGTTATCCGGAATAAGAGACAATATTTCTCCGTAGCCTGGCCTGTAACGACAAAGCTAATTAGATTAATAATGGTGATTTTGAAGAAGAGCTGGATTAGTTATTTATATTTAAAGACGGGTTACTACTCAGGTAAATATATTTCTGCCACTAAAGTAGTACTTTTCTAAAGTTGGATAAACAGTGTGGGATTTGATTCTGTGTTAAAAAGTATTTAATAATTAAACTACAAGCATATCTGAAGTAGTCTGTACCAAGCGCTTTTTCCACTCGTTTTATTGCGTTACTCGCTGTTGGTGTACTGATATCAAGCTTGACGGCAGCATTCGTAATGGAGTTGAGCTCGGCCTCCTTGAGTACAACCTGAAGATCTTCTATAAGCATAGTTTTTACAACCGCTGGAAAGGATTTATATAGTATGCAGGAAATAGTGTTAACAATTATTGAGTCGAAACAAATTAACTAATCTGAATTTGAAGCGAGCAGGAAAAAGAGCAGAAAACCAATAACTGGCTTTCTGCTCTTTATAGATAAATGATGGTATAAGTCTTGTTGCTATTAATGGAAAGCCATTCCACCATCGATGACAAGCGTTTGTCCCGTCATAACCGCAGAGTCAGGGCCTGCCAGGAAGGCAACACCTGCTGCTACTTCTTCAGGCTCAGACAGTCTGCCTTGTGTTACATGCTGAGCGAATTGCTGCATACCCCATTCGTCCGACTCACCCGCAGCCTGAGCGACATCATGTGCAACAGAGAACATCATTGGTGTTTTTACTATGCCAGGAGCAAAAGCGGTTACGTTAATGCCGTATTTTGCAAGATCTCTTGCCGCTGTCTGCGTGATACCCCTAACAGCAAATTTACTGCCACAGTAAAGTGCTAAGTCAGGGTTTCCGACAACTCCTGCCTGAGATGAAGCACTAATAATGCGACCGCCGTGACCAAGCTCTTTGAACTTTTCACTGGCTGCCTGAATTCCCCAAAGAACGCCGGCTACGTTGATCTGGAATGTGAATTCATACTGTTCCTGAGTAATTGATTCGATCGGTGACGGTTGTGCAACACCGGCATTGTTTACAATTACATCAAACCCTTCAAGCTCAGTTGCTGTTTTTTCAACAGCAGCAAAAACGCTGTCTCTGTTTGCTACATCAACTTCTACAGCAATAGCAGTACCACCATTTTCTTTGATTTCACTCGCTACTTTGACAGCATTTTCCATCTTCAGATCAGCAACTGAAACTGCAAAACCGTCTGCAGCTAAGCGCTTACAAATTGCCTCACCGATACCCTGACCACCACCAGTAACTAATGCAACCTTCTTCTCTGCTACCATTTTGTTTCCTTAATCTTATTTTGAATAATCTTATTAACTGAAAACACGGTAGCACTGGTTTGTCGAAGGATGAACAAGGGTATTTTTAAGGGACTATTAAAAATTTTTAAATAATTAAGGACTGTTTACTCTCGTTAAAGTCGCAGGGAGGCAAATCGCTTTTTGAGATACTAAAACTAATATCGTGGGTAGATTTCGTCCTAGAAGACTAGCTCGCTAATTAGCGCTTTATGGCCCCAAGTAAGCTTGTATGCTTATGCAGCATTGGCCTGGAAAAGAAGTGTTAATGGATGACAAAAAATGGGAGAAAGCTTTCACCTTGTCTTAGCCTCTGTTCCTTCAGACAATGCCGATAAATCAGGGGCAGAATTTATCGGCTGAAATCCAAGTCATCTCGTTTTGGGGCAAAAGCTGTTTAGAGCTTCAATTCTAAGGTGCTTTTGTCCCGGAGTGAGCCCAAACCCACAACAAAGATCTGGAAATGACAGAACCGTAGTTGTGATAACACCGGAACAAGCCGAAAAATAATTCGGAATGGGCAAGTAGGATCTGGCTCTAAATGGTCACTACGTTGGGAGATTCCGTGGTAATTCAAGGAGGACAATTTCTTGGCGACTTGTTACCACAAATATGTACACCTCGTACAGTTGAATAATCAAAAGAAAAAGCAACCTTGATCTCAAGGCATTGCGCTTTGCTGATGCTAAAAAATTATCGCACCGAAAGGTATGATACTTTTCAGTGCGATAATTAGTGGGAAGTTAAACTGCGGGTGGGTATTCTTAATCGTCCTCATATTTAGTTCATTATAACCACCAACGTAACCTTACGACTGATAGTCCGAGCAGATCACACTAGAGTACTAATACTAAGGCGCTTTTGTCCCTCCCCATGCTGACACGACTTTAGAGGCTATGTGATGGAGAACGTTTACTCAGCTAACGTGGCGGCATTGACCCCTATCTTTGGTTTTTGCGCACCTTTTTAACGATGCGGCGTCGCTCTGCGCGGTCTGGTAATGTTAGAATCATCTTTAGAGAAAGATGTAAGGACTTGGGGACTTAATGGACGGTAAAGAACTTAAGAGCATGTATGAACAATTATTACATGAAAAGGCACTAAAGCTTGGGTATTACCTGGCAATTATTGTGTTTTTAATCCTTCCTTTATTTTATCTCAAAGATGCTTATATGACTAAATATAGTCAGGACACTCTAATATGGAGGTCAATCCCAATAATATTTGGAATTTCCTTTCTAATATTGAGCAAATCAAAATATAAAGAAAATAAGCGAGTTATAAAATATAGCTATCTAGCTTTTGTTTATAGCATCCTAATAATGATGCTTGGCTTATTTTACATGAACTATGGTGAGTTGGAAGGTAGGTTCAACAGTTTTCTTATAGCGGGCTTAATCACTACAATGTTGGTTATTCATGTCTTCTCGGCTCCTATCCGCAGGTATATCTCGCTATTCACCGTCTCTACAATTATTTTCCTCCCTTTCCTTTTTATAATGAAAGGCGGTGATTTGTTTATAATTTCAAATTTATTAAATCCTTTACTGATAATAACAATCGTATGGATAATTGCGATTAATGCAGAAAAAAGCAGTTATAGTGAATTCGAAGCAAAGGTACTATTGGAACATAATGAAAAAGCTCTTATAAATGAGGTGAAATATAGAAAAGATATCACCTCGGAACTGGCTATCACCAACCAGCAACTGGAGCTAAGCAACCTGCAGCTTGAAAAAGCCAGACAGAAAGCGGAAGAGGCGGTCAGAACCAAGAGCGCGTTCCTTGCCAATATGAGCCATGAGATCCGAACGCCCATGAATGCCATCATAGGCCTGTCCGGTCTGACGCTAAAAACAGGGTTAGATACCGTACAACAGGACTATCTGCAAAAAATCGAAGGTGCAGCAAATTCTCTGCTGGGTATTATTGATGACGTTCTGGACTTCTCCAAGATAGAAGCCGATAAGCTGAAATTGGAGCAGGTAGCGTTTTCGCTGGATGATGTGATGAAGAAGCTGTACGACCTGTTTTCTCTTAAAACAGAAAGCAAGGGGCTGATGTTTGAGATTGAAGTAGAGCCTGGGATTGGCCGATCTTTTGTCGGCGATCCGCTACGCTTGGGTCAGATCCTGACTAACCTGGTCGCTAATGCGGTTAAGTTTACCGAAACAGGGCAGATTCTGGTCAGAGTTGCAGAGGAGAAGACAATAGCGCTACCCGGTAAAGATCGGGTTGAGCTAAGGTTTGAGGTTATTGACAGCGGAATAGGCATTCCCACCGATCGTAAGGAGAAGCTGTTTCAGGCATTTGACCAGGTGGACAGCTCAACCACCCGTAAATATGGTGGCACGGGCCTCGGGCTCAGTATCAGTAAAAAATTGGTTCAGATGATGGGGGGCACCATATGGGTCACCAGCGAGCTGGGAAAAGGTAGCTGCTTTAGCTTTACTGCCGGTTTTACCAGAGTTGCAGAGAAACAACCGGCAGAAAGCGATCAGACTGATGCCAAGCACAGCCCTGAATCAATAGAATCCGCGCTAAAGGGAACTAAAGTGCTGCTGGTCGAAGACAATGAAGTGAACCAGATGGTCGCAAAGGCGCTGCTAAAAAGTCAGGGCATTGAGGTAACCCTTGCCGCCAATGGCAAAATTGCGTTAGACCTGCTCCAGGAGGATAGCCTGTTTGATGCCGTTCTGATGGATATACAGATGCCTGAAATGGATGGCTACACAACCACAAGGCAGATCAGAGTGAACGACCGGCATAAAAACCTGCCGATTATTGCGATGACAGCTCATGCAATGGAACAGGAGAAACAGAAATGCCTGGAGGTGGGAATGAATGATCATATCGGAAAACCAATAATACCTGATAACCTGTTTGCCACACTGGCCAACTGGATCTCGCTGGATAAGCGATAAAAAACATACACAACAGCCACCACAGAAAATGGTGCAAATCCCCGCTTTCGCGGGGATGACAACCTTAACTTTATTATTTGCGTTAACGGCTATTCATTTCACTTTCAACCACAACACATCGTAACCATTCAGGATAATTTCACCTGAGTCGCTAAGTTTGCTTTTCAGTGTTTCGCCTGACAGCATATCCTCAATAACGCCTGAGCCCAGAAGGTCACAAATAGAAGACGGCAGAGTCTGAATTTTCTCCGAGAAGTTACAGATAGCCAGGAACTTCTCACCATTTTCATGGCGTCTTGCATAAGCAAACAGATGTGGTCTGTAGGTTTCCAGAATCTCAGTTTCTGCTTCACCAAATACAGGGTTGGACTGACGAATATCAATCATCTGCTTCAGTTCGTTATGGATACGGTACTGAGGCGTGCCTTCGGTATTAGCCAGTTTGATCGCTTCATCACTGATTGCCGGACGGTTCACCCAGCGTGAGTCGTCTTTCTTATGTTCGTCCTGCTCATAGCTGTAATCATTAAGCATACCAAGCTCATCACCCTGATAGATCAGAGGAATACCACCAATACTCAGATTAATACTGTTCATCAGCTTAATACGCTTCAGGGCATAATTAAGTTCCTGAATGTCGCCTGACTCAATAGCGCTTTCCAGCCCGGTCAGTGATGCCAGTGAACCACAAACGCGACAGTCACCTGTGGTCGGGTTTTCCTGGAAAGGCACACCTGTTGCGAAAGAGCCTTCAAAGCGGCCTGTGTAGAACTGGTTAAGGAATTTACGGTGATCATAGCCGTTAATCCCCTGAGCCTCTGAGATAGCATCATCAAACGTCCAGCCGATATCATCATGACAGCGAATATAGTTTACCCAGCCACAATCTGGCGAAATCTTAAAGCTTTTCTTCAGCGAAGCTGTCAGAAGCTTAGTTTCGCGTGTTGCCAGGCTTTCCCACATCAGCGCCATCATCAGAGGGTTGTACGAAAGCTGGCACTCTTCTTTACCAATATATTTTGCCACCTCATCAGGATGAACAATCGCTTCAGACTTAAACTGAACCGCAGGAGCAACAATACGCAGGCATGAGTTAAACGCCTGAATCAGAGTGTGCGCTTTAGGCAGGCTTTCACACTGAGTCCACTTCTCTTTCCAGATAAAGGCCAGAGCATCCAGACGCAGGCCTTCACAGCCGATGTTCGCCAGGAACAGCATTTCGCCCGTAATGGCATTAAAGACTTCTGGATTTGAGAAATTCAGATCCCACTGGAAGCTGTTAAATGTCGTCCAGACCCACTTTTCTTTCTCTTCCAGGTAGGTGAAGCTACCACGACGCACTGTCGGGAAAATTTCACGACAGGTCTGGTTGTACTCATCAACTTCTTTCTTATCATCAAAGAAATAGTAGTAGTCTTCAAACGCAGGGTCTCCAGCCAACGCCTTCTGTGCCCATTCGTGTTCATTCGAGGTATGGTTGAAAACAAAATCCAGAACCAGACTGATACCCGCATCGTTAAATGCGTCCGCCACCTTAGTCAGATCTTTTTTATTGCCCAGTTTAGGATCAACATCCCGGTAATCCGATACGGCATAGCCGCCATCACTGTCTCCCTCAGGAGATTTATACAGAGGCATCAGGTGAACAAAATTCACCCCAAGCGCCTTCAAGTAAGGAATTTTATCGATGAGTTTTTTCAGATCTCCGGCAAACAGATCCACATATAGTGCCATACCCAGCATTTTTTCATTGCGGAACCAACGCGGATCTTTCAGGCATTTCTCATCAATGTTCTTTAGTTTTCTTTTTCGTGCAGAAAATGCTTCTGCCAGACCTACAACCAGCTTCTGCAGGTGAAAAAAGAAGTCGTACTTTTCACCGTAAAGCTCGTACAGTTTGTCAAACAGATCAGGAAAATGTTGCTCAAGTCTTAGCAGGAAATCTTTTTCATCCTTTTTTGTCAGCCGTGGTAACTCTACCGAAGAGAGTACCTTGACCAGAGCTTTCTCACCTACTCGAACTTTATTCATCGTTATACCTACCGAAGCCTTATACAATTTATCAAATTACTGTAACGTTTAAGTTCATCTGATATTGAGTTAACCAAACTGAGAAAACCCAACTCAAATGCAGCAACCACGCTTTATGAGAAGATTAATCAAGCTTTGACGCCTGTTAAATAGAAAAGATGAAATTAAGACCATATTTAGATATTTAAGATAATATTAAGAAGAAAAACGTGATCGGTCTTTATTTACGGAAACCTTCTTAAACTACAGAAATGTCACCTTGTTTCTGCCATCACCTTTAGATTGATACAGCGCCTTATCCGCTCTGATTAGCATAGATTCAATGGTGTCTTTTTCCCTGAACAGAGCCAGTCCAAAGCTTGAGGTTCGCCTTCCGGCGACGGTAAAGTCTGTTGCCTCTACTCTGGCTCTCAGATTTTCTGCAACCGTAATCAGGCCTTGTTTATCTGTATTTGGAATAACGATCAGAAACTCCTCCCCTCCCCATCGGCCTAATGTATCTACCTTGCGCAGATTATCGGAAAAGAGCGAAGAGAGTTCTTGCAGAAACCTGTCTCCCACTTGATGACCAAAACTATCGTTAATGGACTTGAAGTAATCAACATCAATCAATATGATGCCAAATTTATGATTAGTATAGCGCAGTGACCGGTTAGTCTCCTGCTCCAGTACCGTTTCCAGCTTAGCTCTGTTAAACAGACCGGTTAACTTGTCGGTGACCGACAGCTTCTGAAGTAGCTCATTTTTTTCCTGTAAATCTGCCTGTGCTTTTCTTAACTCAGCCAGCACTTCATCGGTTTTACTCTTTTCGGCAGATAACGCCCGGTTCCAGATAAATACTCCGGCAAGCGCAGCCATTAGCACCAGCCCAACCTGCCATACCAGGGTATAGTCCGTTCTTTCAATGGTTTGTAGGGAGAACCACTTTTGCTGAATTGAACTATGTTCTTTAGCAGAAATCTGCCGGTATCCTTTACTTAAAATTGAAACCAGCTCTTTACTGTCGTTGGGAGCGACAAAACGATAGTCTATATTTTTGTATTTAGTAGCAAACCCTATTTTGACATCGCTTAGTCGTGCATTCGAAAACAGGTAGTTGGCGATAGCCAGGTTGCCCACATAGGCATCAACCGTTCCCCGCTCCACCAACTCCAGCGCTTTAAATGTACTGCTGGTATTGATGATATTGATTTTTGGGTAATCCCGCCTTATCCACTCATTGGTCAGAAAGCCTCTTTCAAGCGCCACCGTCTTTCCCGCCATATCATTCAGGTCCGAAATGTGGGGAGCATTTTTATGAACAAACCCCATCATTGGATAAGAGAGATACGCGTCTCCAAACTTGATTCTTTTGGCTCTTTTCTCGTTGTAAACCGAATACAACATCGCATCAAATATCCGCTCAGATCGTGGCTGCTCCATAATCTGATACGCTTCAAGCGGGTTGGAATCATGCACAACAAACTTCGCCTTCATTCCGGTAATTTCCGCGATCTTTTTCATATAGTCCACGGCAATACCCTGAGCTTCGCCATCAACGACAAAATCAAAAGGCGGGCGATTTGGCTTAATTCTGAATCTGACCTCCGGATACCTTTGCAGGAACAGTCTCTCACTGACCGTCAATTCGTTGCTCTCTTCATCCGTCACAGCGATGGACAACCAACGTCTTAATATCTGCTGACGCTGTGCAACGGATATGGAAGCGATCAGTTTATTTAATATTGTTACTAACTGAGGATGATCATTTCGCGCAGCCATCCCAATTTCCCAGTGATGAATAAGGGTATTGTTTATCTTCAGTTCACCATAATGATTCTGCTGAATCTCATAACCGACGGTACTCAAAACACCGATAAAGCCAAACAGCTCTCCGGATACCACTCTGGTCAGTCCTTCCTGGATATTGGACACTTCCACATACTCCAGATTGCTGAACTGATTTTTTACGCTTTTGTTGAAGGCATACCCCTTAACAAGGCCAACTTTTACGCCGCTGAGCTGGCCAATATCCTCAACCTTGGGCTGATGCGTTTCCGTGGCAAGAATCAGGTGGGAGCTGTGCAATGCCTTGGTAAAGTTCAGGTAGCCTTCTCTCTCTTCGGTCCTTGTTGCTGCGGTAAGAATATCGCACTCCCGGCTTCTGGCTTTATCCAGGCTTTCTGGCCAGCTGGCTGTTGGTACATATCTGACAGGAATTCCCAGCGCCTCACTAAACAAGCGAATGTAGTCGGCCGTGATACCGATATGCTCTCCTTTATGAGCTTTCTCGATTGGCATCCATTGCGGGTCTATGCAGTATTTCAGCTCTGAAGTGGCGCTAAGGTAATTGAGTTCTTTATCGGACCAGTTTAACAGAGGCTTTGCAATATCGGTTACGCTGTCACGCATAATGTCCGCTTCATCTGTTAAGTTCTGATGTGCAGGCACAGAAAATGTAACAAACAGCAGACAAGTTAAGTGCAAACAAGTCCTGAAAAAGTATTTTAGCCGGTTAGCAATACAGATGGTCTGCCCCTTCATTTTGCGTCAAAAACACAGAGATACACCTATTAATAATAGTATGTTTTCGCTCAATTTCTTGATTATTCGTCACTCCCTTTCCCGACTATTGACAAAAAACAAATAACTTACGCATTTTTCTGTTAGGTGAAGCAGCAGTTCTAAACTTAATAAGAGTATCCCCAGGTTATTTAAGATCAGGATTTACGAAAAAAACCTGGGCTCAGGGAAAGTTAAATAAATGGAGTAAATCATGGCCAACAACCAATATATACGCTGGTTTAATGAACTGACTATCAGTGATGTACCTATCGTTGGCGGTAAGAATGCATCTCTGGGAGAGCTGTCCTCTCTTCTTAAATCAAGCCCGATCCGGCTGCCCGACGGTTTTGCGCTGACAGCGCAGGCGTACCGGGATTTTCTTAAACATAATCAGTTAGAAGAGCAGATCTATCCTCTTTTAGACTCGCTGGACAAAAACGATCTTGACGCACTTAAGTCAACCGCATCTAAGGTCCGGGAGCTGATTCTGAGTGGCAGCTTTACCGCAGAAATGAAACAGCAGATAACAGAAGCTTATTCCAGACTGGAAGAGCAGTACGGTGAGAATACCGATGTTGCGGTTCGAAGCAGTGCCACTGCTGAAGATCTGCCTAACGCCTCTTTCGCAGGTCAGCAGGAGTCTTATCTGAACGTGACCGGTGCCGAGGATGTTCTGTATTACAGTCAACGGGTTCTGGCTTCTCTGTTTACCGACAGAGCCATCAGCTACCGGATTGATCAGGGCTTTGAACACCGCCTGGTCGCACTTTCCGTTGGTGTACAGAAAATGGTTCGCTCGGATCTCGGCTCTGCCGGTGTGATGTTCACGCTTGATACCGAATCCGGTTTCCGTGATCTAATTCTTATCAGTTCTGCCTGGGGACTGGGTGAAAACGTGGTCCAGGGCAGCGTTTCCCCGGACGAATTTTTTGTGTTTAAGCCCCTGCTACAGGGTGAAAACCGTCCGATAGTAAAACGTCACCTCGGGGATAAAGCCATTAAGATGGTTTATCAGGCCAAAGATCCAAATCATGTCACCACCAAAAACATTCAGGTACCGGACAAGCAGAGAAGCGAATTTTCTATCTCTTCCGATGATGTTTTAGCACTGGCAAAAACGGCTACTTTTATTGAAGAGCATTACTCAGAAAAAGCCGGCCGCGATATGCCTATGGATATCGAATGGGCAAAAGACGGAGAAACCGGAAGCCTCTTTATTCTGCAGGCGCGCCCTGAAACCGTACACTCACAGCAGTCGCGTAATGTACTGCTCAGCTACAAGCTTAATAATTCCGGAAACACAAAGCCCATTGTCACTGGTAAAAGTGTCGGTAAGAAAATTGCGTCAGGCCATGCCTGTGTGATTTCAGACTGCTCTGAAATGGACAAAATCCGGCAAGGTGAAGTACTGGTTTCTGATATTACCGATCCCGACTGGGAGCCAATAATGAAAAAGGCGTCCGCCATTGTGACCAACCGGGGTGGCCGGGTATGTCATGCTGCGATTATCGCCAGAGAGCTGGGTATTCCGGCCATTGTCGGTACAGGCAATGGTACCGAAGTGATTAATGATGGCGATGAACTGACCATCTCCTGCGCCGAAGGGGATGAAGGTTTCGTTTATCCGGGCACAATTCCTTTTACCGTCTCTGAACATGAAATCGATTTTAACCGTCGACCGGAAACCAAAATGATGCTGAATGTGGCAGATCCGCATATGGCCTTTGAATTTGCACAACTGCCCAATGACGGTGTCGGACTCGCCCGGCTCGAATTCATTATCAACAATATGATTGGCATGCATCCAAAGGCGCTGCTTGAATTTGATAAGCTCGATGATTCACTGCAGCAGAAAATCAGCCAGCGTATATCCGGTTATGATTCGCCGGTCAGATACTATGTCGATCGTCTGGCGGAAGGGATTGGCGCTATTTGTGCCGCTTTCTATCCGAAGCCGGTGATAATCCGGTTCAGTGATTTTAAATCTAACGAGTACAGTTCGCTGTTAGGCGGCCAGGCGTACGAGCCGAACGAAGAAAACCCTATGATAGGTTTCCGGGGCACCGGGCGTTACTTTGATCCATGCTTTGCCGACTGTTTTGCCCTTGAGTGTGAAGCGGTTAAGTTTGTCAGAGAGACACAGGGGCTGACAAATCTTGCCGTTATGTTGCCGTTTGTCCGCACGCCGGAAGATCTTGTGTCCGTTCAGGCACTAATGGCAAAAAATGGCCTCAAACGCGGCGAGAACGGGCTTAAGCTTTATACCATGTGTGAAATCCCATCGAACGTCATTCTGGCAGAGAGGTTCCTTGAACACTGCGATGGCTTCTCTATCGGTTCGAACGATCTGACTCAGTTAACCCTCGGAGTCGACAGGGACTCAGGTCTGCTAACCCAGTATGACGAAAGGCATGAAGCAGTAACAAGAATGCTGAAACTGGCGATTGAAGCCTGCAGAAAAGCGGACAAATACGTTGGTATCTGTGGTCAGGCACCATCAGACTTTCCTGAAATCACCGCCTGGCTGGTGGAGCAAGGCATAAGTTCGATCTCATTAAACCCTGACAGTGTTATAACCATGACGGATCTGGTTTTAGGCTTAGAGTCCGGAAGTTAGCGGCTCCAGGGCCAGCAGCCCGCTCCGCTGGCCCTGATGTCGAATTATTGGCATATTTTTGGCACGAATACTGCAAGACAAATAACAGTTCATTAATTATAAGCAACGGAGTTTCCATGTCAGGAATCGTGCGAAAGTTTGCTATTATCGCAGCAGCAGTTTTTTCATCATTTTCAGCGAACGCTAACAATTTCTCATACAACAATCTGGATATTATGATTGGAACCAGTCCTACTTCAGTAGGCGTTGGTTTTTCATCACTCTTTGTAGATAACGCTCACTTCTTAGTGCGGGGCGACAGCCGTTTCGAAGGGGACTGGATTCTTACCGGTGGTATCGGCTTTAATGGTCCGGTTAACCAATTTGCTGACATCTATGGACAGATGCTATTACATAATGTGAAAGAAAACGACGATGATCTGGTAGGTAATGACTTTCTTCCAGAATTCGCCGTTGGTACCCGTGTCTGGATGCTGCAGAACATCGAATTATTTGGTCAGGTTGGTCAATTAGTTGACGATAGCGAAACTCACAGCACATATAATGTTGGCTTCCGCTTCCACTCTACTCAGCAACTGGTTATGGGTGCTTCACTGAGAAGAAATTACGTATTTGAAGGCGGCAACCAGTTAATGATGAACGTTCGCTTCCAGTATTAATCTGGGTCAAATTCAGCAAAAAGGACAAGCGCCGTTTGGGCTTGTCCTTTTTTAGTACCTAAATCAGAGCTCAAATTGCTCTACATGTTTTTTCAGTTTATAGGACTGGCGGGACATATCCTGGCAGGCATCCGCCGTATGCCCGGCCCCGGAAGACATTTCAGATGCCGCCTGATAAATATTGCCAACGCTGCGGTTTAGCTCTTCCGATGTTTTATTCTGCTCCTCACAAGCAGAGGCAATCTGTACGCTCATGGTTGCAATATTATCTATCGCCACCTGTATCTCATCTATCTTGATATTCGCAGCGTTTGCCTGCGATTTACAAGCCTGAATACCTTTCTCACAATCACGACTGACATGACCTGTCTGAGTGGCGTTTTTCTGCAGCTCAGTCACGATATCAACAATTTTAACTGTGGAGTCCTGAGTTCGCTGAGCCAGTGAACGCACTTCATCTGCCACGACAGCAAAGCCTCTTCCCTGCTCTCCGGCCCTTGCCGCCTCTATTGCAGCATTTAACGCCAAAAGATTTGTCTGATCGGCAATATCCCGGATCACATCCACAATCATGGTGATTTTCTCTGAATTGCTTTCAAGCTCAACTGACAACTGACCTGCCATCTGAACGGTATTGGCTACATCTGAAATGGCATCAATGCTTTCGGTTAGCGCCTTACTTCCTGAAAGAGCAAGCTGATTTGCCAGATTGGCGGACTCCGCACCATTTTCGGTACTCACGGCAACTTCTTTTACCGCAGCCTGCATTTGAGTCATAGCAGAGGAGACGGCACTCAGTTCTTCTTGCTGAGTATTCATACCAACGGCTGTCTGAGAAGAAATGGCACTGACTTCATCCACGGCGCTGACTAACTGGATTGCTGAATCATTAATTTCATTGACTAAAGAGCGTAAATTGTCCTGCATCTGAGTCAGTGCTTTTAATAGCTCACCAAACTCATCATTTCTTATATGGGTTACGTCAATTTTCCTATTCAGTTCACCTTTAGAGATAGTTTGTGCAAAATTTAAAGCCAGCTGTAGAGGGAAATGAATTTGTTTTCTCAATACCGTTGAAGCAAAATAAGTTGCGATAAATGATATTGCCAGGCCAATTCCAACCTTTAAAAATATATGATGTACGGCGGTCACTATATCTGCGTTAAGTTGGTTAGCTTCTTCTTCGTTTATTAAAATCACCTTATCCAGATTATCTAAAGCCTGGCTGTATATGCCAAAGCTATTAAGCACAACAAGATTGGCTTGCTCGACTAAACCTGAACTTAACAAGGCATTATAAGGTTTTGTCTCTTCGGTATACTTAAGCCACGCAAGCTTGAATTCATTAAAAACCGCCTGTTCCTGCTGGCTTAAGTAGTGTGACTCGTACTCGGCTATACACTCAAGCACATCCCTTCGCCACTGTTCCAGGTCTTCAATCCATGCCCCAAGATCCGGGTGTCCGGCATTTGGAAGCAGAGAGAATTCATCCTTCCTTATCTTGGTTATCTGTACCTGAATATCTTTAATCAAACTAATGGACGGTAAGCTTTGCTTACTTATTAAGTTTACTTTTTCTTCCAGTTGATTAATTTTGACTAAAGTAACAGCACCTGTTATTGCAAAAATCAGCAACACAACAATAAAGCCTGCTGTTATTTTATTGGTTACTTTTAAATTATCTAGCCCCATCCCGCCCTCGATATAAATTTATATGAATAAAATACTGACATATTTTGAAATAACAAAAAGATGTCAGATAACATCCAGTTATTTATAAGTTCAATAATTTATTTTTAAGCGAGAGAGGTCACGAATAAAACCGTATGGCGTTAACATGTACAATCGAAGTTAAAATATTCGACGCACCATACAAAACCTGAGCAGAGAGATTGAGTAAATAAACTGCCAGAAGTGTTTGTTCCGGCAGTTTTAAAGACAATAATTCAGAAACGGTTAACTAACCGCCGGATATACGGAAACAGATCGCTTGCCAGCATACCGCGTTCACCCAGTTCTTTAGCCGATAAATCAGCGGCGGTGGAGTGTATCCAGACTCCGGCTCTTGCCGCTTCAGACAAGGTCAGCCCCTGCCCTAACAAGCCTGCGATAATACCGGTTAATACATCCCCCATTCCTCCTGAAGCCATGCCCGGGTTTCCGGCATTGCAAATCCAGTAATGAGAGCCATCATAAATCAAGGTTCCGGCACCTTTTAAAACGGCCACACCACCAAACTTATGCTGAAGAAGTTTTACCGCCTGAAATCGATCCTTCTCCACTTCTTCTGCCGTTAAGTTCAGCAGCCTTGCCGCTTCGCCCGGATGAGGAGTAATAATCCGGTTATTATTAAAATCCGGAGTTCTGGCAAGCAGGTTCAAGCCGTCAGCATCTGCCACAACCGGCTTATCCGCGGTTCTGGAGTAGCCCACCAGTGAGCGCCCCCAACTTGAGGAGCCCAGTCCCGGACCAATGGCGATAACATCCGCCCATTCAAGATGATCGTTTATTTCATTACTGTTGCCGCGCCAGTCATAGGTCATCACTTCTGGTCTGGCGCTTACCAGTGCTGAAACATTTTCAGCTTGAGTAACCACCCTTGTTAAGCCAGCCCCTGTACGGGCGCAGGCTTCAGAGGTAAGCCGTATTGCGCCAAACATTCCCCTGTCTCCGCCAAGGCACAGAACCCGGCCATTATTACCTTTGTGGGAAACGCGCTCGCGGGGGGCTAAAAAGGGTTCAACCGCTTCGGCGGTAATCAAATGTGCCTTCGCATCAACAAGCTGGCGAAACGCCTGATCCACAGCAAGACCGGCGAAATGTACTTTGCCGGTATAATTTGCCGCCTGACCGGTAAACAAGCCGCGCTTAAGTGCGATAAATGAGACGGTGTGCTGTGCTTTAACAACACAACCGAGGTTACGGCCGGTATCCGAACAAAGACCGGAAGGAATATCTATGGAAATAACCGGCTTTTGCGCCTGATTGATGGCATTAATCAGCAGAGCATAGTTTTGTCTGACTTCACCGGATAAACCGGTGCCGAGTAACCCGTCTATGATGAGATCCACATTTTCTGGTATTTTCGGCTGTGGTGAGGAGATAGTGCCCTGTTCGGCTAGCCATTCATCTTTTGCTGTCGCAGCATCACCTTTAAGATCGGCAGGATCACCGATTTGCCAAAGCTGAACAGACATCCCCCGCCGCTTTGCAAGCTTTGCGACAACATAGCCGTCACCGCCGTTATTTCCCCCGCCACAGACGATAAGGATATTTTGCGCATCAGGATATCCGGATAAAAGTAAGTCAAATACCGACTGCCCCGCACGGCGCATCAGCTCATACATCTCAAGATTCAGCCGCTCAGCGACTTCCAGCTCACCTTCACGAACATCTTTTGCCTGATACAGGCTCGCTTCCCTGCTGTTCACAAACACACTCCCTGCCTGTTTCTTAGTTAACTGTTTTTATCCATCATCGCTTCTGCTGTTGCATCCTGAATGGACAAAAACAGCGACCGTATTTCACCTGTTGGTGTGCGCATCGGGTTTAAGGTCACGTTCTGGTACATAAAATCAGCTTGTTGAGTCACCGGGCGGACGTTACGGCACTTAAACAGATAAGGCCTCTGCCTCCAGGTAATAAAACTCCGGCACCCCAGGTCATAAACGGGCTTCGCCTTGATGATAAACCACTCTTTCGGTATTTCCGGAAAAACCTCAAAGATAGACTTACCAATTGCATCATGCGCCTGGTAACCACTGTGGTGCGTCATAAAGCCGTTCCAGACCTGGATATTGTAGTCGGTATCCAGTACCACTAATCCAAGGTCAACGTTCTGCACCATGTCCACCATCCAGTGGACCTGTTCAAATTCAGCGGGAAGACTTAACATCAGAAATCCTCCATTAAGTAAGCAAGTTTAGCGTCCAGCAATGGCAAAGATTCATCTACAAACATAAACAGCAGGTCACAGCGGATACTGGTGTTATCTATGGTGTAGCTCACCTCAAAGGTCATGGTCTTGTGAAAGCTGCCGGTGGTGGACTTGATAACAGATTCTATCGGGATATGCTGACCAAGAAGCACAGGCTGGCTCTGGAAAAACCTCACCTCGGCCTGCTGACCAAGACCGTTAAGGAAGGCCCCGACCAGAATATTAGAAACATCCATCAGCAGTTCCAGCTCTTCAAGCTCTTCGCTTTCAGCCGGCACTTTCATCAGGCTTTTTAAGTCGGTGATACTGGAGTCACTAAGCAGAACCAGCGCCTCTCCGGCGATACCTTCACCATTGAACCCCTGGCATACCCCTGAAACAGCGGCATTACCGGCAAGGTCTTCAAGCGCCATATGCAGTTCGCTGACTTCAAAAATATTCACGTTAGGAAGAGGCAGGTGTACAAACACATCAAAATGCCGGGCTAAAGCGTCCGCGGCCCGGCCAATGGAAACGTTCGCCACTTCCATATAAATATCGCGTCGCTTAAGAATTGGCAGAGCGACTGAAGTGGTTGTTGTGATCTGTTGTGGCTCAGCCGGTGAAACTATCTCCCGCAGAACGGTTTTAAGTAGCTCTTTATCGATTGGCTTTTGGATAAAAGCGACTGCGCCAAGTGCTTCAACCTTAGCTTTGGCTTTTGGCTGAATATCCCCTGATACAACGACCACTGAAATATCGATTCTTTTTTTGCGGATCTCTTCCAGCGTACCAAATCCGTCCAGTTCCGGCATGGTAAGGTCAAGGAACATCAGATTAAACTTTTGACTCTCAAGCTTTTCCAGAGCATCGAGCCCGTTAACCGCAAAAGTGATTTCGGCATTAAGTGAAGGGGGCAATGACCTTGCCATCTGCTTTCGGGCAAGCGCTGAGTCATCACAAATCAGTACGGGATATGACATACATTTTCCTTAATCGAAGATGTCCTGCTTTGTCTTTTTTAGAAGATATCATTGAGGAACACCAATACACCTAGATAAGTGTAACAGAGAAGTGGATATACGATATAAAGAATTGCTAACAAGGCTATGAAATATTGATAAATATTACGGCCACACCGTAAAGCTGGATCAAAAAAAGGAGCTGATTCAGCTCCTTTATAAATTCGTGGTTCGGTACAGACTTTAAACGTGTCGGACCTCATGCTTAGTTTTCGTCTCTGATTTTGGTTCCGGAGTTATACGGTCTCTGTATGAAAACCACAGGTAAGTGACAGCAATCGAGAAGAACAGATAAGAAAATGCAAACACCAGAGGTGAAGTGATCAGAGCGGCTTTCACTCCAATAATGACCCCTGCCACTGTGATAGACAGTTTTGCCAGTAGACCACAGATCAGGAGAATCATAGCCAGCTCAGGAAAGCGGGTGGTACGGAATGCAAACCAATAGCAGCTACCAACAGCCAGAGAGGCTACGGTCAGTCCAAGCATAAATGAATGCAGGTGATCTGCTGAGATTACGCCTGCTGATATTGACGCCATTAATACTAGAAAAAGTTTCATACCGCACTCCTGAAAACCATTGCCACGAATTTTGCATAATTAAAAACTAAGATTGCGCTGTATTATCTTTATTTATAGCAATTTTTCAAGATGCCCAGTGTCTATTAATTGAGATCTTTTATTCCCAGAGATTATGAATAACATATTAGCAACATTGCGATATTGTAATATCTTTATATTTCAATGTGATATGAGACTTGGTTTTATATGTTAAATATACGTAAAATACTAAATTATACAAAATGGTTACGTATACACCTTGGTTTTGTGAGCTGTTTCCATCAGTTTTTAAAGGCTTGACTTAATTTTTCATAATAAGCCTTAATTTTTCACAACAAAAAGCCCCTGTTATAAACAAGGGCTTTATCAGGCAATACCAATACCGGCGCGATATTTTTATCTATAGATTAGAGACAGTTACATAATTTTGTAGCTCTGTCAGGCTCACTGTCGTGATATGTTCTTCGCCCAGATAGAAGTTCACCGCACTATCCACTTTCTCTCCACGAAGTACTTTTTCCGCTCCGTCCACGTAGCTGACATGCATTTCCAGCGTATTTTCATCAAGTTGCTGTAGAGTCGCCTTCTTAATATCGTTATTGTTACTCAGAGGCACTTCAGTCAAAGAAGAGTCTAAATCATCATTAACTTTAAAAATGGCTTCAACAGGCTGATCAACGACCGCCGGTGACTTACCTGTAATAGGGTTAGTACCGGACCAGAACTCGATAGCATTAAAAATAAACAGGTCTGCTGCTGAAGCGATCGCATAAACCGGAGAAAGCAGGACAAACATTCCTTCACGGCCGTAGCGGTTATCAACCACTTCCAGGTTGAACTTTGTTACAACGCCTGTAACCCCCATCTGGCCCATGCAGCCTGAAAGCGTGACAATGCCTAAACCCGCTGCAATGGCAATTTTTACTTTTTTTAGTTTCATAATGACTAACCTATCGTGCTTTAAACAGTGCGCGAAGTTTAGCGTTGGGGAGGAAGGGCGGAAACTCTTTGGAGCAAGCTTTAACAGCAAATTTACTAAGTAAATTTGCTGTTAAAATCAATTAATTACAATTTTAAATGTTCGGATTTCAACTTATTTGACGCAATAAGCAACATAAGTCATGAAAGAAGATCGGTTACCTGACGTATATCTGAAATTTCAGTGACATGGGGATAACCACTGTTAAGAATGCTCTGCTCGGTACGGAAATGATAGGTTTTTACACCGGCCTGTACACCAGCCTCCAGCCCTTTGACCGTATCATCGATATAAATACACTCATCAGCAGAATATCCCATATTCATTGCAGCATATAAGATCAGATCCGGTTCAGGCTTCCAGCTATTGGCGTCAAATCCGGAAAAGTACTTTTCGCCAATTTTGTCCTTAAGGCCGGTCAGTTTAAGAGAGAGCTCTATTTTCTCTCGCGGGTTATTAGATACAACACAGTAGTCAATACCGAGTTGATCAAGTGCATCCAGCACCTCCATACTGCCGTCAATGGGTTTCAACCCTACGCTGTATAGCCTTTCTGCCTCTTTGCGGTAGGCCGGTTCCAGCTCATCAAGAGAGAGGCTTATCTCAAGCCGCTGTTTAATTTCTGTCAAAATTTCAGCCAGCTTTCCGCCGTTAAAATGGGCCATGATATCTTCGCATGTCACCTCTTTAACGCCGAAATCAGTAAACACATTCACCAGAGCCTGACAGCACAGCTTTTCACTGTCGACCAGTACACCATCACAATCAAAGATGACGCATTTTATCTTATTGATTTTTATATTCATGAGCAGACCACTTCCAACTAACTTATGCTCTCCATAATAAGCAGGAAAAAGCGAGTCATAACAGCAGAAGCAGCGGATAATGATAAGCAAAGCAGACAGAAATAGTGAAACTCGTAATGCGGATCACTATTCGGAGACTATTGGTTAAACCACACTTCCTGATCAGAAATATTCAGATAGGATGCAAGCACACCCGCAACAGTTGATTTATTAAGCGATGAGGCAGAAGAAGTAATTGTAATGTCGGAAAACAAGGTACGCGTCTTATCTGCACTCATGATAGCGGCAAAGAGCAGTACCTGCTTCTGAAAGCCCAGATAAATTTTGTGTTCGTCCGAAAGGATGATCTGAGCCAGAAACTCCAGCACACAGGCCTTATCAGAGGCATCATTCCAGCCTTCAGACACGAATTGCGCAAACATCACCGTTAACCTGTGAAAATCAACTTCATAGATTTCATACTCTCCGGATTGAACATCTGCCGTTTCTGCCTGAATTTGCCCGTAGGTCGCGGCCTTTTCTCTTTCCCTGTACAAGTCCCTTCCGCGCAAGCTTTCCGCTGTCGGGTACTTAACATCAACCTGACTGGCAAGCCATCTGTTTTTCTTTTCAACTAACTCATTTATTGTGGTCACAAAAACTTCCTATGTTCGGTTTGCATCAGTTCCAGATATCACAAACCGTTGAATTACAGACAGAACCAGCCGGGCTCGACGCACAACCAGCCAAAGCACACACTAGTATCAATACTAAAACCGCTCTCATGCACCCTTCCTATTCAAAAATTTGTCACTATTCTATCTTCCTGCAAATTTTATGCTAGCCCGAGTTGAAAAATGCCAATTTCACCAATATTTTAAAGGTATACCCATTCGTTCACTAACAGGCTAATTATTATGTTAAAAAAACTGGTCACTCTATCTGCTATCACTCTGGCCCTGACAGCCTGTGACAGCAACGAAGTCGGAGATGTTTCTCTTGGTGCGTTTACACTGACCGATATTAAGCTAAATACGCTCACCGACCCTATTGTCAGCGGCGTTACCTGTCATATAGCTTCTATCGAGGCAGACTTTAGCCTCTCTGATCCCAGCGACAGCTCTATTGCCTGTCGTCAAACCGGGGAAATAACGGCTGATATGATTGCAAAGATCGACCGTTCCAAAGATGGCGAAGTTGTGTTTACTAAGTCGAAAAGTATTTTCTTTAAGAACATGAAAGTAAGACGAATATATGATGAAGGTTCACAAACTCTGATGTATCTCTCGTATTCTACCAAAGAGACTTCCGGCAGCTTCAAGCATAGCCTGTCAACCGTTCCGCTATGGGGAACACAAGCCTATCAGGAACCAGCTGCGGAGAAATAGCCACTCCTCTTAACGCCATATTCAGTATTCTGCTGGATATGGCGAATCAAAGTCTGTATAACTATCTGCCTCAAAAATACCAAAAAATATTGCTGTTATTTTTCCTTTACAAAGCATATTTGCAGGGTATCATCCCGACGCAAACGTTTACGTAACGCATTTATGAGGTAATTAATGCTAAGTGACATAGAAATCTGCCGTTCCGCGCAACTCAAACCAATCGGACAAATCGCTGATAAACTCGGCCTGCAGAAGGACGAATTTGTTTCACATGGTCACTATAAAGCAAAAATATCTCTTAACTGCCTTGAGCGCTTATCACATAAATCCGACGGCAAACTGGTGCTGGTTACCGCGATTACTCCAACTCCCCTTGGCGAAGGCAAAACCGTTACCACTATTGGACTGGCTCAGGGTCTGGCAAAACTCAGGCAGTCTGTCGCAGCCTGCATCAGGCAGCCGTCTATGGGGCCGGTATTTGGCGTCAAAGGCGGCGCTGCCGGTGGTGGTTATAGTCAGGTTGCTCCGATGGATGAACTCAACCTGCACCTTACCGGAGATATCCACGCAGTAACCGCAGCCCACAACCTTGCTTCAGCAGCCATCGATGCCCGTATCTATCACGAGCAGAGATTAGGTTATAGCGAGTTTCAGGCTAAAACCGGATTAAAGGCACTGAAAATCGATGCTGAGAACGTGGTATGGCGCCGGGTTGTTGACCACAATGACCGCGCCCTGCGTATGGTCACCATTGGCCACAACGAGCCCGGCAAAACCATTAACGGCTATGAGCGGGCTGAAGGCTTCGATATTTCAGCAGCCTCTGAGCTGATGGCCATTCTGGCGCTGGCATCCGATCTGAAAGATCTTCGTAAGCGAATTGGCAGCATTGTTCTGGCATACGATCTGGAAGGAAACCCAGTTACCACAGAAGATCTGCAGGTGGCCGGCGCCATGACAGTCACCATGCGTGATGCCATAGAGCCGACCATGATGCAGACGCTGGAAGGCGTTCCCACCCTGATTCATTCCGGACCTTTTGCCAATATTGCCCACGGAAACTCTTCGATTATTGCCGATAAAGTTGCCCTGAAGCTTTGCGACTATACCGTCACTGAGGCCGGATTCGGCTCCGATATGGGCTTTGAAAAAGCCTGCAATATTAAAGCAGCGGCATCAGGGAAAGCGCCGGACTGCGCTGTTATCGTTGCAACTTTACGCGGCCTTAAAGCGAACTCCGGGCTATACGATCTCAGACCGGGACAACCCCTGCCCGATTCATTGTTTGAAAGCGATGAAAAGGCACTTGAAGCCGGTTTTGAAAACCTGCTCTGGCATATCAAAAACGTAACCCGCTATGGCGTTCCGGCGGTCGTTGCCATTAACCGTTTTCCTCAGGACTCTCAAGCCGAACTGGATTGGCTGGCGAACAAAATTGACGAGCTAACGCTGCCGGTTTCCGTTGCTATCAGCACCTCATTTGCCGAAGGTGGACACGGAGCGGCACAGCTTGCTGAAAAGGTGGTTCTTGCCTGTAACAGCGAAGCGTCATTTAACAGACTCTACAGCGAAGAACACAGCCTGGAAGAAAAGCTGATGAGCATAGCAGAAGTTGGCTACGGCGCATGTTGTGTGACATTATCACAAAAAGCGAAGCAGCAGCTTTCGCATTACAAGCGCCTTGGCTATGAGAAACTTGCAGTATGCATGGCAAAAACACCGCTTTCCATTTCAAGCGACTCTTCCCTGAAAGGCGCGCCACAGGGATTTGAGATAGAAATTAAAGAGCTGCGATTATGCGCAGGCGCCGGGTTTATCTACGCACTGACAGGTAATGTAATGACAATGCCAGGCCTGCCGGAGAAACCTGCATTTATGAGCCTGGACATTGATGAAGACGGGAATGTGACTGGTTTAAGCTAGTTCTGCATAACAAACGATAACTCCACACGCCGGTTACATGCTCTTCCTGACTTAGTACTGTTGCTGCATTTAGGCATGTAATCGCCGTATCCTCGGGTATAAATCGACGCTGATGAGACGTTGTATTTCATTAACTCTGATTTCACCATGTTTGCCCTGCGCTGCGAAAGGCTTTCATTTACTGCAGAACTGCCTGTGCTGTCTGTATGTCCCTCAATAATCACATCAATATACGGCATCTGAGAGACATAAGCCCCTATCTGATTTAGCAGGTATAGCGAGTCACCGGACACTCTGTCAGAGCCTGGCGTAAACTCAACTTTTCTTTTCAGCTTCACAATTAAATGATCACCAGGCAAAACCTCGTGCTCAATCCCCATTTGAGAAAGAAATAGAGTAAACGCGTCGGAAGGACCACTTCTTCTCACTCCATAGGGGCCTTCAACCATATTGGTCTGAACACTCTGGACCAGTCCGGTTTGCTGCTCTGGTTCACCCCATTCAGGATGCAGCAGCATAGCCTCATTTTGAGGGGCCACATCCAGCATTGAACCAGGCATAATTTTGGACATCTGGGGGGCAGCACATCCGCTTAATGCCAAAACTAACAGAATTAACCAATTTCTCATGTCTTCTACCAAGGTGAACTTATCCCGATGTCAGTTTTATCGGCGTATAATCAAATATCTTTAGTCATGATTCTGTCAGCTTTGCGAAGCGCCTGCTTTTCTGTATCGACAACTGCATGTAGAATCGCACTCTGTCTCAATAAAACCGTTAATAATTATGCTAAAAGTCATTTTCAAAAGCCTTATCGTTATTTTAGCTGTATTTTCTACAGTAGCCTGCAGCGACAGCAGTAACGCGCCAAGTGAAGGTAAGCAGTACTCCGTGCTGCCAAAAGATCTGAGTCACCTTAATCTTTCTCCTGTGACCGAAATATTCTCTCTTACCTGCGGACACTGCAGGAACATGGAACATATGCTGCCAGAGATTGAAAAGCTGACTAATCAGGAAGTCGGCAAAGTTCATGTCACTTTTAATCAAAGCGCGCAGGTTACCGCTCTGTTTTACTACGCTGCAGTGATGCAACTGAATAAAACGCCGGATGCACAGATGATGGACGAGCTGTTTTCAGCCATTCAGATGCAGGACTCGACAATGACTGATCAGAAAGCAGCGGTAGAAAATGCCTTTATTTCCAGAGATCTGAAGAGCCCGTATAAAATGGACCAGACTGAGCTGGATGCACTTAGCCAGTTGATCTCCACCGCGGACACTGTGACTCAGGATGGTGAAATTAATGCGGTACCAACCTTTATCATTAAAGGTAAATATCAGATTATTACTGAAGGCCATCAATCATTAGAAGAAATGGCAGCAACAATTAACTATCTTCTTAACCAGAAATAACAACTCAAGGAAACAAGGTGTCTAAATTTATTTTCCCAATTCTGATTTTTGTTCTTGCAGCTTTCTTTATCTACAGAACATGGACAAATCACAAAGCGGCTGATGAAAATTTCGCAGCAGGTCAGGCATTCCTTAGCGACAATGCTAAAAAGGAAGGTGTTATCACAACAGAGAGCGGCCTTCAGTATAAAGTGCTTCAGGAAGGAACCGGTACTGTTCACCCTGCTGCAAACAGCCGCGTTAAAGTTCACTACCACGGCACTCTGATTGACGGAACCGTATTTGACAGCTCAGTTGACAGAAACGAACCTATTGCATTTGGTCTGAATCAGGTGATTAAAGGCTGGCAGGAAGGTCTTCAGTATATGGTTGAAGGACAGAAAGTTCGCCTGTTTATCCCAAGCACACTTGGCTACGGAAAAAATGGTACCGGCCCTATCCCACCGTCAGCCACTCTGATTTTTGATGTTGAATTGTTGGAGATTCAATAGACGTTTACTGATATGCCAATATGTCGTCATTCCTGCGAAGGCAGGAATCTAGTTACAGCAAGCCGTAGGGCCAATAGAAATATTTGAATTTACAGCGCGTTGTAAGTAGATCCCCGCCTTCGCGGGGATGACATAGTACTCATCTATAACGCAAACCTAATTTATTCCCTCAAATCCTGTTCTTATACTGCTCCGGGGTTTCACCGGCGTACTTTTTAAACATAGAAATAAACGGACTCGCCTGTTTATATCCCAGCGTCAGAGCGGCTTCTTTTACCGACATCCCCTGCTTAAGCAAAGTCATAGAGTGCAAATATTTTGCCCTGATTCGCCACTCGGTAAAGCTCATACCCAGCTCACTCTGGCAGTGCCTTGCCAACGTTCGCTCCGTGGTATGGACCTTTTCAGCCCAGCTTCCTAAAGACATATCATTCAGCGGATCCTCTTCCAGAGCCTGCAGTATCGGCTGAAGATGTTTATGGCTGCTGCTGGGCAAAAAGTGCTGTTGCTCTTTACTGATAGCCAGTTGATCCAAAAGCACATTTGCCAGACGCTGATCAGGAATAGACTCTGCCACGCTGATTTCTCTTTGTCTGAAATCTTCAATGATTGCTGAAACAATGGGCGTCACACTGATAAGGCAAGTGTGCTTTGGCATTTCTGCGGCCCTGCTCTGATCTATGTTCAAAGAGCAGTAGTTAAGGGGCTTGCGGTTATAGCTGTAGTGTAAAACACCGGCAGGAACCCAGATAGCAAGGTGAGGCGGTGCAAGAAAACGCATCCCTTCGGCATTCAGTTCCAGTGTACCGCCATTAATAATCTGCAATTGGCCCCAGGAGTGAGAATGCTGACGGGTTTCAGTGTTCTCCCTGAAAGCATCAAAATTCATAAATATCTCAGATGGTGCTGCATCAATATCCAGCGATGGATGAAGCCTTTTCCCTTTTGCCATTCTGCTTTCCGTTTACTACGTCTGATTAGCGATATATATCAGAATCAGGTAAAAATAGAAAGATTGAGCAACGAATGTGTAATAATTACTTAGGTTTCCCGTTCTATATAGTTACTTCATAATTATCAGGAATTTTTCAATGACAACACCGGTTAAAATTACACTCTATCGCTGGGCTGGAAGCTGGGGGCCATTCAAGGTCAATATCCCTTGCGGCGAATGTACGCTGACCAAAGATATTCTCAAAGACACCTTTGAAAACGAACTGGCAGATGTCCCTGTGGAACTGGAAGTAAAAGACTGGCTTTCTGTATGGTGGGAACCGCTGAGACACGGCGCATGGCACGCCCCTATTGTTATGGTGGAAGGATCGGTTGTCAGCCAGGGAGAAGCACTAAACCGGGGTCTCTTGGTGCAATCCGTAATCAAAGTCTGGACAGCGCGGGATACGCTAAAAGGTAATATCGTCTACGGCAAAGCGACCTGCCCGTTTTGTATTAAAGCGAAAAAGATACTTGATAATGCAGGGGTGAATTATCAATATTGCGACGTGGTAAAAGACAGTGCCGCCCTTTACCGGATGATACCTGAAGTCAAAGCTCATATTGGCGAAAAAACACCGGTAACCGTGCCGCAAATCTGGCTTGAGGGTAAATACATAGGTGGAGCAGATCAGCTGGAACAGATGGTAAAAGAGGACAAACTGCCCCTCTCATCAGACAATGTTATCGAAATGGAATCCAGAATTTAGGTAGCTGATAATAATATCAATCGCGATCGCATTAACATCATTTTGCTTGCTCACAGATATGGATACTTTGCCCGGTTATGCTACTATTTCCACTCTCAGGGACAGGTAGTATTTTATTGTTAAGATTATGTTCAAAAACAGTTTCTTTTTTAAACTAATAAGGCGCAAAGAGAAAAATAGCGCCGGAAGCAACTGCGCTAAAACCACATTTCATCGTAGCCACTATATAAAAAAGCACCCTGAAGGTGATGATATCTGGGGGACAAAAGTGGGCGGCAAACTGATGCTGGGCAAACTGGAAAACGTGAAGAAAAGCATCGATTACTGGTACGACACGAAAGTTATTGTTCCGCCTGCTCATTTTGACTCTATCCCCGGCAGACCAACAGACCGCAAGATAGTTGAGTATAAAGGCTTTAAAATCATTAATGACAAAGGCGGAGAAAGAGACTGGTATGTTACCTACAAAGGCAAATTGCTGAAAGGCTCAAAAGCAGCGATTGAAAAAAGAATCGACACTGCAATCCAGCGTGCCCAGGCAAGAAGAGATGCCAAGATCAACCAATCAATCGAAATGGCCCTGAGCAAAGATAAAAAAGAAAAAGAAACAACAGCCGCATAGCAACATATCACTCCGGATTTAAACCAAAGGTGAACCGTAACCTGCAACCTGCAACCTGCAACCTGCAACCCATCCTATAAAAAAGCCCTGAACAATATCAGGGCCTTAAAATTCTTATTTTACAAGCTTCTTGAAAAACTTCTTCACGCTTGATTGCTTCTTCTGCTTTTGCGGCTTACCGTAAAGCGCTTCATGAATCATTTCTTTCGCAACAAGATTACTAACGTAAACGGCACCGATATCGTTACCCATGACAAACCTCACAAATATGTAATTTATTTACTTTCTGATTGTGATTATAGTCACATAAATACCATTTGCAAGCGTTTGATCACACTTTTCTGTAATTTAATTACATTTCGGTTACTGCTAGATCTTAACCCTTTTCGCTAAATCAGATCTGCTACCGAAAATCCGGTTATCAATTAATGGGTTATAGCGATATAGTGTGTTTATACGGCTGGAAACAAGAAGTAATTTGTATGTCTAAAACAACGGTATCTTTAGTTTTGGGAAGTGGCGGCGCTCGCGGGCTTACCCATATTGGCATTATTCATTGGCTGGAAGAGAACAACTTTCAGATCAAATCCATCTCTGGCTGCTCTGCCGGGGCGCTGATTGGTGGCATCTACGCTGCAGGTAAAATGGATGAGTTTGAACAGTGGGTGACGGCGATAGATAAAGTCGCAATGGCAAAGCTGCTTGATATTTCCTGGCAGTCCAGCGGACTATTCAAAGGCGATAAGATAATAAATACTCTGGTTGATCTTATTGGCGATGTGATGATTGAAGACTTACCCATACCATACACAGCCGTAGCAACCAATGTTGATGAAGAAAAAGAGGTCTGGATTAACAGCGGTAAGCTGTTTGATGCAATCCGGGCATCCATATCACTGCCTCTGTTTTTTACGCCTTACGTTATTGAAGGAGAAAACCTGATAGACGGAGGCGTACTTAACCCTGTGCCTATTGCACCGACATTTGGTGATAAAACCGATCTGACACTTGCGGTAAATCTGGGGGGTGACTTAATTAAAAGTGCACCAAGAAACCTCTCTCGCCAGCTTCACCCAAATCATTCCATTCAGGACAGGATCAGCAAATATATCGATAAGGTTCAGGGCAGCGTTCTGGACTCACTAAATATCAACTTTGCAGCTTTTGATATAGCAAACCAGGCATTCGATGCCATGCAGGGAACGATAGCCAGACAAAAACTGGCGGCCTATCCACCGGATAAAATTATCGATATTCCGCAGAATTTATGTGGAACACTTGAATTTGATCGCGCCGAAGAGATGATTGAATACGGTTATAACGCAGCTCGTCTGGCGTTTAAATAACCAGTTTAATAGGCTGGCAACAGAGGTTGTCAGCTAAATTCAGCCGCCGGCCGGTGAGTCCTATATCTGACGATGATTACCGTTTCGATAAGCAGAATTGCCGTTAGCATTATTCTTCCGTGGGCAGAATCCAGTACAAACAGAACTGTCAGGCCAATAGACAACCAGCTAAAAATCAGAATCTTCCATTTTTCTGCAACGGTTAAGCCTATTTTTAACTTGATTCTTCTCACTGTTTCGCCAAGGTAGCGGTTGTTCTCAAGCCAAAGCTGAAATTCAGGCGAGCCTTTGCTAAAGCAGTAGAGCGCCAGCAGAATAAACGGAACCGTTGGCAACAGGGGTAAAAAAACGCCCAGAAAGCCAAGCGCTGTCGCGGTCCACCCCACCAGATTTAAAGCAAACTTCTTCACAGTCCCGTCTTCCTGATAATCATTCTCGTTTAATAATACTTGTTATTGTCCGTTTTCTCAATTATCCAGACCAATTTCATAATTTAAACTATGAGCATTTATTGCCTGACATATTTAATTTAAGTCATCTGCTTATACTTAGATTACAAATCTCTGTCTATACTTAAGTAAATTGGTTCACACGGAGCGAACATGTATATGTCATTCATGGAAGGCTTTAATATTTCAGAGCTAATTATTGCACTTTGTATCGTCTTTGCTAGTTTCATATTCCGGGTTGCCGAGAGTCAGCGCTGGGCAATTTATCTATTCAGAGCATTTTTCATTCTGACGCTCACTTGCCTGCTTATCCTGAGCAAAACAGGCGAAATATCCGTTGCAGATAATCTCTATCTGATAGAAATCACATCCGGAGTTCTGATCACGCTTTTAAGCCTGGGTTTATCAGCAAGAAGCCAGGCATGGCTGTTTTTTAAAATTCAGCTCATATTGTTCGCTCTCTATTTTGTCTACATTTTCGCCTTCGCCTTCAACCAGTATGCTCCTTATACCTATATCGCTCTTACCAACCTTATCGGTTTAGGCGCCATGTCCCGCAGAAAAGAGACAAATACCGCAGACTTTCTGCTGGCTTCAGTCATTGGTGCCTGGACCATCTTTATCTGTTCACAAATCAATGCGATACCAGAAGGAATTACCAGACCGGAATTTTTCGAAAACCACTTTATCGATCTGACAAATTACGCCTACGCCTATCTGGTTGGCCTGGCACTGTTTATGGCGGTGAGTTGTCAGTACGATGTCATTTACGATATGGAGGCTTTCCAGCAGGAAGTGGATGAAAACCTGAGCATAGACAGACTCACCGGCCTGTATAACCGCCGGGGTTTCCTCAGCCAAATGACATCTAAAGTGCTGGCCGAAAAGGTCAACCGCACCTATTTGCTGTTAGTCGATATGGATTACTTTAAAAAGCTGAACGTGCGCTACGGCCACGATGCCTGTGACTCAGCTATTAAGCAGGTCGCAGTCATCATAGAGAAGTTCGCAGATGACGAAGCCTCAATTATTGCCCGCTTCGATGGCGATGTGTTTATCTTCTGTGCCACAAACCGCTCCTTTGAGCAGTCTCTGGAACTGGCAGAAAAAATACGGGCAGAGATAGAAAAAACACCACTGCACTTTAAAGGTGAAGACATCAACATGACTGCCAGCCTTGGTGTGCGGGAGTATGATTTTGAAAAATCTATCGATGAAAATATTTATGATGCAGATGCCTGCCTCTACCTGGCAAAAGCCAACGGCCGGAATCAGGTAAAAACGGCGAGTTAGTGTTTTACGTACTTTTTATAGATTGCATCATACCTGTCACTGGCTTTCAGGGTATCCAATGCATCCTGCCAGATGCGCACCACGCTATCAGGCGTATCTTTTGAGAAGGCAAGATACAGCTCTGAATCATACAGCTTCACATCGGTTTTACGTAAGCGGGATATATCAATGCCCGCTTTTTTTGCCATTTCCGGCATCACCAGTTCGCTCATGACTGTTGCTGCCACTCTGCCGGACTCAACCATTTGCAGGGAAACCAGTTGATCATTGTTTGGGTACAGATTTTGGAAACCAAGAGATTCAAGATAGGTATGGTCAGCATTACCCCTGCCAACACTGATACTGTCCATCTTTTTTAAATCGTCAAGATCATAAGGAGGTCTAGGATGATCTTTGCGGGTGTAGAAATACACGCCACTACTGACTATCGGGCCGACCCATTTCACCGTATCTTCTCTTTCCGGACGGCGGGCAACGATAAACAGAGCGGTATCAGAATGGTTCTGAACATAGTAAAGGCCTCTCTGAAACGGCATCATTTCAAAGGCCTTGGGATGTTGCACCGTATTCATCAACTCCCGGACAATCTCAACGGCAAAGCCCTTAAACTCTCCTCCTTCTTCATAGCTAAAAGGCATAATAAAATGCGTAAGAAAGCGAAAAGTATGAGCATTTTGGGCGTAACTCACTGGCAAATAAAAGAGTAAACAGAGCGCCAGTACAACAAGTTTCCGCATAGAGATCTCCTTAATTCAAGATCCGGTGGCTTGTTAAGAAATTCACATCAAAACAAGCTTATTACACCAAAATGTCACCATGAAATCACAGATAAAGCTCTCATTTATTGTATAACACATGCAATAACTTAACATCACTGACACAAACTAATTACAACCAACTCTACAGCGAGATGAAAGAAGAGCCCTGCCTTCGCAGGGATGACAAAAATAATAAAGCCCGCTGGTTACAGCGGGCTTTCATCGAACAAAGCAGAGCTTTACTTAAACATCATAAGTTGTAGAAGCAGTATCACCACCTGTTCCGGTCCAGTTTGTATGGAAGAACTGACCGCGAGGCTGATCCACGCGCTCATAGGTGTGCGCGCCAAAGTAATCACGCTGAGCTTGCAGCAGATTCGCTGGCAGGCGTGATGTGGTATAACCATCAAGGAAAGTCAGCGCTGAAGTCATGGTTGGCATTGGCAGGCCAATTTCCATCGCCTTCGCCGCAACTTTACGCCATGACGGCATAGCGGTTTTCAGAATATCCTTGAAGTATGGATCTGAACCCAGGAACTGGATATCCGGGTTGTTGACATAAGCGTCACGGATATTCCCCAGGAAAGCACTGCGGATAATACAGCCGCCACGCCACATCAGAGCCACGCTGCCATAATTCAGGTCCCAGCCGTTCTCTTCAGAAGCTTCGCGGATCAGCATAAAGCCCTGAGCATAGGAGATGATCTTAGAAGCAAGCAGCGCATGGCGCACCGCTTCAACCCACTCCTTCTTATCGCCTCCCACTTTAGCAATGGTATGACCGAACTCTTTTTCCGCTTCAATACGCTGCTCTTTCAGAGAAGAGAGGCAACGGGCAAAAACAGACTCAGTGATCAGCGTCAGCGGGATACCTAAATCCAGCGCATTGATGCCTGTCCATTTACCGGTACCCTTCTGACCTGCTGTGTCCATGATCTTCTCAGCCAGAGGCTCACCGTCTTCATCTTTGTAGCCGAGAATATCAGTGGTGATGTCGATCAGATAGCTGTCCAGCTCGGTGGATTTCCACTCTTCAAAGATGCTCTGCATCTCGTCATACGAAAGTCCCAGACCTTCTTTCATAAAGTGGTACGCTTCACTGATTAGCTGCATATCACCGTATTCGATGCCGTTGTGAACCATTTTCACAAAGTGGCCTGAGCCGTCTTTACCCACCCAGTCACAACAGGCTTCACCTTCATCGGTTTTTGCTGAGATAGCCTGGAAAATTGGTTTCACATGCGGCCATGCTTCCGGAGAGCCGCCCGGCATAATGGAAGGGCCAAAACGTGCGCCTTCTTCACCGCCGGAAACACCGGTACCAATATAGTGAATACCTTTCTCTTTAAGTGCCACAACACGACGGTTTGTATCCGGATAGTTAGAGTTACCGCCATCAATAATAATGTCGCCTTCGTCCAGCAGCGGAACCAGTGCATCGATAAAGTGGTCTACCACTTCACCGGCACGAACCATCAGCATCACTTTACGGGGCGCTTCAAGCTTAGCAACCAGATCTTCCATCGAAGTTGCGCCGATGATGTTAGTGCCTTTTGCCGGTCCTTCAAGAAACTCTTCAACTTTAGATACGGTGCGGTTAAACGCCACTACTTTAAAGCCGTTGTCATTCATATTCAGAATAAGGTTTTGCCCCATTACAGCCAAACCGATTACGCCGATATCACCTTTCATCATTATTCTCCTTTCGACAGCAGTTTTGCTGCCTGTGAATCTAAATACCACTCGGTTTGACCGTGAGTGGACTGAATTTTTGCCGCAGGATAGCTAAGCTCACCTGCTTCTTTTTGTTGGATTTCCTGCAGAACCTCCGCTTTGCTTTCACCAAGCACAAGGTAGGTGATGCGATCAGCGTTCTGCAAAAGCCTTGCGGTTTTAGACACTCGTTTCTGACCACTTTCAGGATGGTTGGCTACCACTGAAAGATTTGCATCGTCAAAGTCGGTCTGATTCGGGAACAGAGAGGCGGTATGCCCGTCGGTACCCATGCCCAAAAGAATCCAGTCAAAGGCCGGTAAGCCGTTTTTGTGTCCAATCACAGAATCCATCTCTTGTGCAAAACGCTTTGCCTCTTGATCCGGCTCATCTTCGCCACGGATTCTGTGAATGTTTTCCGGAGCAATTTCGATATTGCTGAACAGCAACTGGTGGGCTTCACCATAATTACTTTCCGTATCTTCCGGGGCAACACAGCGCTCGTCGCCCCACCAGAAATGCAGATTATTCCACTGAACTTCTGTGTTATATGGCGCCTGTGCCAGCGTTTTAAACAGAAGCTTGGGAGTACTGCCGCCGGAAAGTGAGATATGTACCGCCCTTCCCTCTTTGCTCAGGCTAAGCAGTGTTTCAGCCAGTGAGTTCACCACCTGCTGCGGTGTTTCAAATAATTGATAGTTCATTTTTATTACAGCTCGCAATAATCAGTATTAGTCAGGTTCTTACAAGGGAAGCGCCAGTCCCGGCCATCGTTATTCAGAAGGTCATCGGCTTCCTTTGGCCCCCAGGTTCCGGCTGCATAGCCGTACAGGTGGTCGCAATTGTCTTTGTAGTCAAGGATCGGCTGAACAAACTCCCAGCACGCTTTTACCGCATCAGTACGGGCAAATAGCGTTGCGTCAGACTTCATGCAGTCCAGAAGCAGTCGTTCGTATGCCGTCAGCATGTTGCTTTCCTGAAGATCCTGATAGTGGAAATCCATTGAAACTTCCTGCGCTTCAAATCCTGCGCCCGGCTTTTTCAGGCCGAAGCCAAGCAGTATGCCTTCATCCGGCTGTATGCGGATAATCAGTTTGTTTTCAGGAGCGTTGCGACCAAACACCGGATGCGGCGTCTTCTTAAAATGGATGACCACTTCTGTCACCCGGGTAGGAAGCCGCTTACCGGTGCGCACGTAAAACGGCACGCCATTCCAGCGCCAGTTATCGATAAACATCTTCAGGCCGACATAGGTTTCCGTGCGCGAGTCGTCAGCAACGCCGTTCTCTTCACGATAACCCGGCAGACTCTCACCTCGTACATGAGACGCGGTGTACTGACCAAGTACCAGATTCTTATCCAGATCTTCTTCAGACAGCGGCCTGAAACACTGCATAACTTTGACAGATTCATCACGCATTGAGTTGGCGTTAATCACCGAAGGCGGTTCCATAGCGACCATCGCCAGCACCTGAAGCAGGTGGTTCTGGAACATATCGCGCAGCGCACCTGAGTTATCATAGTAACCACCGCGCTCTTCTACCCCGAGAAACTCTGAATTGGTAATTTCTACATGGTCAATATATCTGTGGTTCCACAGCGGCTCGAACATAGCATTGGAGAATCGCAGCACCAGAAGGTTCTGTACGGTTTCTTTACCGAGATAGTGGTCAATACGGTAAATCTGATGCTCTTCAAAACTGGCGTGGATCTTCTTATCCAGTTCGATGGCTGACTCTAAGTCGTATCCGAACGGCTTTTCAACAATCAGATTCTTCCAGCCATCTTTTTCTTCGTTAAGCCCATGCGCGGCAAGGCATTCCGGGATCACCCCGTAAAGACTCGGAGGCGTTGAAAGATAATAAACCGCATTACCTTTGGTGTGATGCAGATGCTTCAGCTCCTCAAGGCGGTCTTTCAGTACTGAGTATTCCGCTTTATCTGAGGTGTTAAGCGACTGGTAGTAGATGTGGTTGATAAAGGTTTCAACCACGCTCTCATCGACTTTTTCATTTTCGATAAGGGCCTTTCTCATCTTGTCCCGGAAAGATTGGTCACTAAATTCTGTACGGCTTACGCCCAGAACCGCGAAATCTTCAGGTAACAGACCGTTTTCAAACAGATGATAAAACGCCGGAATCAGCTTTCGGTGCGTCAGGTCACCTGAAGCACCGAAAATAACAATGGTGTTATTTTCCGGTTTAGCCATATTTCCTATATTTTCCATAGTTATTTTTACCTTAGGGCAGTGCATCTTTCGCATTATTGAAGTTTTAGACGACATTCTTCACGCGTTGTTATACTTTAAGTTACCGGTAACATATGTCAACTAAGATTTTAGCAATTCAGTATTGCATTTTAGAACATAATAATAGGATAAAAGTTCAGCAGGAAGGTGGCTATCCCTATTATTTTCATAGAGATAACCTATCAATAAGCATTTCGGAGATCGATTTAGAGCAAATAGAGTTTAACAACCAGAAAAAAAACCATACTGATCACTGTGGTCAGCAGCACATTTTTGGTTTTCCAGACAAGAAGAACCGCTAAGGCAGCCCCAAGCAGGTATGGGTTAGTGGTTTCTATTGCCAATTCACCATCCTGAACAAATACGATAGGCGCCCAGATAGCGGTTAGAATTGCCGGACTTGAAAAGGACAGCAGGCGCTGTGCTTTGTCATTCAGACGCAAAGGCAGTTTTGGCTCCAGAAACAGATAACGGCTAAAAAAGACCAGGCCAGCCATTGCCAGAATCGATAACATAATCATGACTGCGCCCTCTTATTAATAAACGAGTCGCAGGCATAACCACTGAGCATCCCCAAAATACTTGAGATCATCAGGCTACCTTCAACACCCTGAAGTTCAAGCACAACGGAAAGCACAAGAGCCACGGCAGCGGATACCAGAACCGGAACATTTTTTAGAATGGGAACAACAAGTGCGATAAAGGTGGCCGCGACTGCAAACTCCAGTCCGTACTGCTCCAGATTTGGGATCTGACTGCCGGCGATAATCCCGACTAAGGTGGCGATATTCCATACCAGATAGAAACTAAAGCCTGCGCCAAAGGCGTACCAGACCTTAAACCTGTCCGGAGACTGGTTACCGACAATGGCAAACAGTTCGTCGGTCAGTAAAAAGCCAAGAATTAAGCGCCACTTTAGCGGAAGAGGCGCTATCTTACTTCGCATGGAAACGCTGTATAAGAAGTGCCTGGAGGTAATAAAAAAGGTGGTAAGCAGCATGGTCGAAAGCCCGACTCCGGCTTTAAACATACCGACAGCCACAAGCTGGGCAGATCCGGCAAAGATAATGGCTGATAACGCCTGCCCTTCAAATGGAGACAGACCAACATCCATGGCAAATGAACCCACCAGAAAACCCCAGGGAATAACGGCAACGGAAAGCGGCGTTATAGCAAGTACCCCTTTCCAGAATAACTTCCTGTTTAACATTAAATTACAACCTTAGCCTACTTCAGGGATTTCAATCAGAGATTCAAACTTAGGATTGCCCCGAAGAAGCTCAAAGTCCGGCTCTTCGGCAGCCAGCTCTTTGATAGAGGCACTGGCTTCGATTGATTTTTGCAGATCGTAGATAGCCTGCTCTTCGGCTCCCAAACGGGAATAGGCACAGGCACGCTGATAAAGTGCGTGTGCGTTGTTATCGTCCACTTCGAGTACCCGGTTACACAGGCTCATCGCCCAGTGGTACTCACGCATTTCCATTGCAGCATCCGCTTTATAGGTAAGCGCTTCAAGATCGCCAGGACGAATCTTCAGGATCTCATCAAAAATTTCCATTTTCTGCTCAGCCGTCTGTGCATTCTGAGCGCGAAGCCAGAGGTTGTGAACTTCGTTGATAATCTCGATTTCACGGTTGTTTTCAGAGATGATCCGCGTTTTACGTTTCAGATCCCGCTCCAGCGCAAGGAATTTTTTCTCATATTCCTTGGTGATTTTATCCAGACGCTGGTCTGCCATCTCTTTGGTGTTCTGTTTGATATCCTTTAGCGACTGCCAGCCAATTAAAGCAACCAGTGAAGCCACACCGGCAATGATGTAGAAGAAATAGGTAACAGTTACATTGGCGTAGTTCAGAGACTTGTCTGCTACCTCAAGCTCACGGTCAACAATCTGAACCGTTAACTTACGCTCCAAATCCTGCTGCTCCTGACGCAGAGCCTTTAACTCATCCAGTATGTAGCGCTCTACCAGAGGACGATCAAGAATATCGGATTCAGAGTACTTTTCTTCGGCAAAGACAGAACAGGAGATAAGAAGAGTAAAGAGTAATACGCTGAATTTCTTAAACATAGCGGAAACCAATAACAACAAGGGGGAATAACCACATACATTATTGCGGAATACTCCCCCGTGCAAGAAAAATCAGAGTGGTATCACAAAGAAATATCCTGCCACTGCCCTCCCAGCAGAACCCGCTGTGTTTTATAACCGGCAGAAACCAGTAATTCTCTGCAATATTCATGATGCACGCCAAGATGTTTCGGTGCGTGAGCATCGGCATTTATCTGCATTGGTATGCCACGGTTAAAGGCTTCTTTTATCATCCAGAGCGGTGGATAAACATCGTCGGTTGCCCCTCTTAGCATGCCACCAAAATTCACTTCCATAATCACACCGGATTTAGCTACCTCATCCAGCGTTGAGACAGCCACATCTTTATACCATGGCGCAGACTCATCAAAGAATGGCCTTCTCAGATTATGCTTTTTAATCAAATCAAAATGACCAAGGATATCGAAGCCGCCTTCTGCACACAGGTCCGCAATTCGTTGATAATAGTCTTCTATCATCTGACGGACATTGCCCTGATAAACATCATTAATCAGCGCATCCAGCTCTTCATCCGGGCCGTCAACACTTAGCATGGGAAACCTGTCATCCGGAGGCGCAATGGCGTGAACCGAACCGATTTTATAATCCAGGTTTAATTCATCCCAGCGCGGATCCGCCGGGTAAATTGAATCTTTCAGGTAGTCAATTTCCAGCCCGAGATAAACCTCGATATCCGTTTGAGCTTTTAATGCGCAGATGGCTTTTACGTACTCCTCCAGCCTTTCTGGCTGTAGCGTAAAGTCATTCTCAAACGGTAATGGCGCATGAGAACTAAAGCCTATCGCTTTGAAACCGAGCTCTTTTGCACGACTAAGCATCTCTTCAGGGCTTCCCTTTCCGTCACAAAAATGGCAATGGGTATGATAATTGGTGAGCAGCATAAGTAATTCCGTTTAGTATTCTGAAAACGAGTATAACAAAACCAATTAAAACTGAGACACAAAAAAACCGCCCGAAGGCGGTTTCTTATCAAAAACTTAGGCTTTACGCAGTTTTAACTTCGCGCTGCGTTTCAGTCTCGTTGTAAAGGGTCTCATCAAGCTCACCCTCACTTTTCGCAACAAGAACAGAAACCGCCATATCGCCACATACGTTTACTGTTGTACGCGCCATATCCAGCACCCGGTCGATACCGGCAACAATTGCCAGACCTTCAATTGGCAGACCAACCGTCGTCAGTACCAGAGAAAGCATGATCAGACCTGCACCAGGAACACCAGCGGTACCGATAGAAGCCAGAGTCGCTGTCAGAACAATCGTAATGTAGTCTGAAGTTTCCAGATCAACACCGAACGCCTGAGCAATAAACAGTGCACAAACACCCTGGTAAAGTGCAGTACCGTCCATGTTGATGGTTGCGCCAAGCGGAAGTACAAAGCTTGAAACACCCTTAGATACGCCAAGTTCTTCGCGAGCTGCTTTAATTGTCGCAGGAAGCGTACCTGAACTACTTGTTGTAGTAAACGCAACCGCTGCAGGGTTTGTCAGGCCTTTAAGGTAACGAACCGGATTCAGACGTCCAAGCGTGCTAACCACACCGCTGTAGAAGATAGCAATGTGAATCACTGCGCCAAGGTAGACAACCGCAATTACTTTGATAAGTGGCAGCAATACATCAAGGCCGTATTTGCCCGCAACCCACGCCATCAGGCCAAATACACCAAACGGAGCAAGCTTCATAACAAGCTCAGTCAGCTTGTACATAGCTTCCGCCAGTGCTTCAAAAACTTTAACAGCAGGTTCTGCTTTTTCACCAACCATAACCAGTGAGATACCAAGACCAACAGCAAACACAATAATCTGAAGGATATTACCTGCAGCCAGTGCTCCTACCGGGTTCTTAGGAATCATATTCAGCAGTGTCTGAATCAGAGCCGGCGCTTCTTTACCTGCGGCATCAGGGTTTGAAGCAACCATGTTCAGGCCTTCACCCGGTGTCAGAACTGCAGCCAGTGTCAGACCTATGGTGATAGCAACAGCCGTTGTGCCCATATAAAGAACCACAGCTTTTGCACCAATACGTCCCATTTTCTTAGTATCTTTCATTGACGTGATACCCACGATCAATGAACAGAAGATAAGCGGTACGATCAGCATCTTAATTGCGTTAATAAACAGGGTACCTATCGGTTTTAGTATTTCCGCATCCGGGCCCATAACCGAACCTGCGATAACACCTAAAATCATCCCGATAAGGATCTTCTTCCATAGCTCCAGACGCCCCCACGCGCCCTTTGCCGATTGATTGTTATTTTCCATTGTAAATCTCGTATAAAAATGTGTGTTGCAACAAAAAAGTGTCAACAAAAAGTCGAACTACGAATAACACCACAAATAGACTTGCAGGTAAACATGCTGATGTAAAAATATAGACAAACGATTAAATTCTATGCGCGTAGTAAAACAGCAGAATATATAACAACATTTCGATAATTTTTCAGACACATTATGCTCACCAAATAACCACAATCATGATGCGGGACAATCATAGCAATTCGGCGCATTTATCCCCTAAATCCCTCCATAGATCACACAAACCTGAATAAAAACAGCCAGTTTTACTGATAAATTTGATTTACATCTATAACATGGCTATGGTTTTTCTACGGTTTGTATTGAACATGAAGTTCGATATGTGAACTCACGCCGTAACGGATAATACCAATACCAGTAATTAGCTATTCAGTGGTTGCCGGGATTGGTATAAGCTCAAAATATAGAAAAGGAAGTACTATGACTCGATTTAAATCCCTGATTACCGCAACAACGGCATCTCTGCTTCTTGGCGCTTCAAGCTTTGCTTCTGCAGCTGATTCATTTGTTACCATAGGTACTGGTGGCGTAACAGGCGTTTACTATCCAACAGGTGGTGCTATCTGTCGTCTGGTAAACAAATCGAAGAAAGAACACGGCATCCGCTGCTCTGTTGAGAGTACCGGAGGCTCAATTTACAACATTAATACTATCCGCGCAGGCGAACTTGACCTTGGTATCGCTCAGTCTGACTGGCAGTACCATGCATACAACGGAACAAGCAAGTTCGAAGAGGCAGGCGCATTTAAAGACCTTCGTGCAGTATTCTCTGTACACCCTGAACCATTCACCATTGTTGCCCGCGCAGATGCCGGTATCAAAACTTTTGAAGATCTGAAAGGCAAGCGTGTAAACATTGGTAACCCTGGCTCTGGCCAGCGCGGTACAATGGAAGTACTGATGGATGCATATGGCTGGACCAGAGATGACTTTAAACTGGTATCTGAATTAAAAGCATCAGAGCAGTCTAAAGCGCTATGTGATAACAAAATCGATGCTATGGTTTATACCGTTGGTCACCCAAGTGGCGCAATCAAAGAAGCAACCACTTCTTGTGACAGCGTAATGGTTTCAGTAAACGGTCCAATCGTAGACAAACTGATTGCTGACAACAGCTACTACCGTACAGCAACGGTTCCTGGCGGCATGTACAAAGGTAACCCTGATGACACTGCTACTTTCGGTGTTGGCGCGACATTTGTTTCTTCGACTAACGTTCCTGAAAACACGGTTTACAACATCGTAAAAGCGGTATTTGAAAACTTCGATACTTTCAGAAAACTGCACCCGGCGTTTTCTAACCTGAAGAAAGAGCAAATGGCTAACGACGGCCTTTCCGCTCCTCTTCACCCAGGTGCGCTGAAGTATTATAAAGAAGCGGGTCTGGTTAAGTAATTAGCTGGCTTACCAAAAATTTACACCCGGTCATTCTTCGGAACGCCGGGTGTTTTTGTATTTGGGTATAGGGTTATAGGGCTATGAGGATGGGGGGTTATACCAATACCAGATAATTGCTGGGATTGGTATTAGAGCATCTCTTTTACGATTTGGTGCAGCAGGAAGGTTTCGCGCTCTATGCTCATTCCCTTTTTTGGGCTTTCTGCAATTGTCTTTTCGTTGTGAGCTATTGCTTCATGGATGTTCATCCATACCGGGCGCATGCCATTTTTAACTTCGTGTTCTTCGAAGGCGGTCTGTCCCAACTCTCTGTCGATTTTGCAGGTGTAGCAGTAAGAGATCATATGCATCACATCTGCCTGGTCTTTATACCAGGGACGAAACTCTTCATAGATGCCATAAGGTTTAATGTAGTGAATATTCGCAGCACCCGTCTCTTCTTCTAACTCGCGCACCATACCGGCAATCACATCTTCACCATCGTCTAAACCACCTCCCGGTAATGAGTAGTCGTGGTATCTTTCTGTATACAACAACAGAATATCCTCGCCATCCACTGCAATTGCACGGGTTGCGTTTCTTTTTACAATGATCTTGTCGTCCAGGTGGCCTATCTCGCTATGAACGCTTGTTTTCAGGTGTCTCATAATACTTCACTAAACAAATATAACGGGCGCATATTAATACCTTATTCATCAATAAGCTAACAAATGCTGATACTCAGATATAAATTTTTCTAAAAATTAGGCAAAACTTGACCTTTCCTGAACAGAATTCAGTAAATCAGTCCTACACTTAGAACTATTCTAAGGCGCTAAAAAGGTAGATAAAAATGCGTAAATTAAATCTGTTGCTGGTTTTAGGGGTTATTGCCATTTTTGCCGGATGCTCATCTGAGCCTGACAAGTATGACGTGGAAAACTACGATGAAATCTCAGACCCTGCCCTGCTTTACTGTGTCAAACAAGGTGGCAAGTTAATCTCTTCCTCTGAACATGGCGTGCGCAAAAAACAGTGTCAGTTTTCCGAAAATGAAAAGTACGACGTATACGATTACTACCAGAAGAGCATGCAAAGCAGTCAGCAGTAAAATTGAGCAAATTTAAAAACTGATTTCTCCGCATAAGCGGGGAAATCAGAATGATTTTACACTGTAAAGAGAACCTTGCTCAGAACTAAAATTCCAGCTTATACCCGACACCATAAATGGATTTTATGAAGTCGCATTCGGCACTGACTTCTATCATCTTTTTACGCAGATTCTTCACATGACTGTCTATGGTTCTGTCGGTAACCACCCTTCCGTCTTCATAAATCCGGTTCATCAACTGATCCCGGCTAAAAATCTGTCCCTGATGTTTATGTAAATGATTGAGCAAACGAAACTCTGCCGGAGTCAGCGACAGTTTCTGACCACCAACCTTTGCCACCATGCTGAGCTCGTCCACAAGAATTGGCGCCTCATCCTTTTGAGTCTGCGCTGAACCTTTGCCGCTCCGGCGCAGAATATTCCGGGCCCGGACCACCACTTCGCGTGGACTGTATGGCTTGCAGATATAATCATCGGCTCCCAGCTCAAGACCCAGTAAGCGGTCTATCTCTTCCACTTTAGCCGTTGCCATCACTACCGGCACATCGCTGAAGGTCCTCAGCTCACGGTAAATATCCAGCCCATCCCGGCCGGGAAGCATTAAATCTAATATGATTAATTCCGGTGAATGACTTTTCACCCAGTCGATAACCTGCAAGCCATTTTCAATATGATGAGTAGTAAAACCCGAATGTTCCAGGTACTCACAAAGCACCAGCCCTAACGAAGGCTCATCTTCCACAACCAGTATCATTTTATTCTCTTCACTCATGATATTTCTTTGTTTTTGGTAAGGTTATACAAATTCGCAGCCCACCCAGCGGGGCATGCTCAGCACAAATGGTCCCCTGGTGTGCTTTCACAATATTCTGACAGATGGACAGGCCCAGACCAGAGCCACCATGATTTCGGCTTCTTGATTTGTCCACCCGGTAAAGCCGTTCAAACAGTTTGGGCAATGACGCATCAGGCACTCCGGGAAAACTGTCTTCAAAAGTAAGCGCAATGACATCCGGTTTGTCTTTCAAACGCACTATCGCATGTCCCTTTGGCGCTGTATAGCGGTAACTGTTCTCAAGAAGATTGGTAAAAAGCTGGTTCAGCGACTTTTCGTCTCCCAGAATTTTGCTCAGCTTACCCGGTTCCATATCCAGCGTGACACCAATCTCCTTTTGTCTGAATCTGGCTTCACTGTGAAATACAGCAGATTTCAGAATATCAGCCACATCAACACTTGTGTCTGTTTCAATCACACTTCCCACATCAGAAACCGACAACTGATGGAGATCCCCCACCAGCTTACCCAACATAACCACCTGCTGGTGCAACGAGTTGATGTATTTTGGTTCGGCCAGTCTTATACCATCCTGAATCGCTTCTAACTCACTTCTTAAAACCGCTATTGGCGTTCTTAACTCATGAGAAATATCAGACAACCATTGCGCACGGGATTCCTTTTGATTCTTTAGCGACTCCACCACCCGGTTAAAAGTACGAATCAGATCAGAAAGTTCATCTGTACCACGGGTCTCGATACGAAAATCCAGCTCACCTTTTTCAATTCTCTGTGTACCTTCAGACAGAAGCGACAAAGGCTTAAGAAAATGCCTGACAAGAAGAAACGCTATGCCAAAGGCGAAAAGAATCGTGATTGAGGCACTAAAAAAGACACTCTCTGTCTGCTGCTCATAGAAACTGGCCACCAGCTCATCTGACAAACCGCTATTTTGCACAATAGAAATGTAGCCGATAACCTGCTGGTTCTTAGTAATCTCAACCTTATTTAGCTTAAGATCCTTTTCTCTCACCTGCAGGTTTTCTTCCAAACCTAAGATTGAACGTCCATCGCTATCAAGCAGATTAATTCTTAAGCCAAGGGGAGCAAAAGCCGTTTGCGGGAAGTGTTCTGCCACATGCTCTCCGGGAGTTACCGGCCGTTCACCACGCCTTCCCATCCCTGCCGGAGGAGGCATCTCTCCGATGCCGTCAATCAGCCCCGCCCAAAGATGGGGTGACTGAGAAATGCGGACCCAACCATAGGTATCAGAGTAATAAACCTTAACTCTTTCGGCCAAAGCCTCTGCCTGAGAAACTTCTTTGTTGTTAAGGTAGTTCTGCAGCCCTTTTTCAAAATTGGAGTTTATCATCAATGTCATTACCGTCAGCATGACAATGCAAACCATAAGTATGGAGAGAAACAATTTGGTGAAAATTGAGAGTCGCACTTTACCTTTCGAACCCGGAAACAGAACTGGACAAGATACAACTTTAGAACAACAGTGTGCAGGAAATATGGAGAATACTTGCTAAACCCTGGCAGAACCCATATATAGATATCTGATATCCAAATGTAACGGAGACAATAACCATGAATATCGCTGATGTGGCTTTAAGCCGCTACTCTACAAAGGAATTTAACCCTGAGAAAAAGATCTCTGCAGAACTGTTTGAGCAAATCAAAACCCTTCTGCGCTTTAGCCCTTCCAGCGTTAACTCCCAGCCGTGGCACTTTATTATTGCCGAATCGGACGATGCGAAAGCGCGCATTGCTAAGGCCACTCAGGGGCCATATGCGGCCAACGAAGCTAAGGTAAAGAACGCCTCTCACGTTATTGTTTTTTGCGCTAAAACAGATATCGACGATACTTATACCGAGCACCTGCTTACTCTTGAAGATCAGGATGGCCGCTTCCCTGACCCGAACTTTAAGGGCGCGGTTCACAAAGGGCGTTCATACTATGTCAACATGCACCGCTCTGAACTGGAAGACGCTCACCACTGGATGCAGAAGCAGGTCTATCTGAATATGGGCAGTATTCTGTTAGGTGCAGGTTCCCTTGGCGTAGATGCCGTGCCGATTGAAGGTGTCGATACTAAGGTACTGAACCAGGAATTTGCGCTTGCGGAAAAAGGCTACACAGCAGTGGCTATGATTGCACTGGGATACCGCAGTGACACTGACTTTAATGCATCGCTGCCTAAGTCCAGACGCCCGGAAGACGAGATCTTCACTATTTTGTCTTAATCACATCTATGCCAGCTCAATCCGGGCTGGCTCTCATACGCAAGGAAACATTATGAGACTTATCGGAAATATTATCTGGTTTCTGTTCGGCGGTGTTTTTATGGGGTTAGCCTGGTGGCTGGCCGGCATTGTCGCCTTTATTTCAATCATAGGCATCCCCTGGGGACGCGCCTGTTTTGTTATCGGCAGCTTCTCCTTTTTTCCCTTTGGCAAAGAAGCCATAGACAGAGAAGAGCTAAGTGGCAAACGGGATATCGGAACCGGCCCTTTCGGCGTTATTGGCAATGTTATCTGGTTCCTTGTCGCAGGATTCTGGCTGGCCGTCGGCCATATTTTAAGCGCGGTTGCCTGCTTTGTGACAATCATTGGTATTCCCTTTAGCATTCAGCATCTGAAGTTAGCTTTTATCGCACTTTTTCCCATTGGCAAAACCATTGTGGAGAAAGAGGTTGCCTTTGCTGCACGTGATGCAAATGCGCAGGAAACAGTTTCAAAACTTCGTAAATAGGCAACGAATTTGGCATTAAAACCCACTATTTATAAATTTCGTGTGGCATTAACTGATATGAATCGTGAATATTACGACTCTATTTCTCTTACTGTCGCACAGCACCCTTCCGAAAACATAAAACGCATGATGGCCAGAGTACTTGCCTTTTGCCTGAATGCGCACCCCGAACTTAAATTCACTAAAGGGCTGTCTACGACCGAAGAACCTGACATCTGGCACAAAGCTGCTGATGAAAAAGTTAAACTTTGGATCGAAGTTGGTGAGCCAGATCTGGAAAGAATCAAGAAAGCATCGAGAATTGCTGACAATGTTTTAATCTATAGTTTCAACAATAAAACAGAGAGTTGGTGGAAACAAAACCACAATAAACTAAAATTATTAGATGTGGGGGTCCATAGATTTTCCGCCGATAGCATTGAAAATCTAACCACTCAGTGTGACCGGACAATGGATATGTCCGTCATGATAACCGGTAACTCTGTCTATGTCTCAACGGACAAGGGTGACTGCGAAGTGGTAGTAGAAACACTCAAGGAATACCGTTATGAGTGAAATTATAGTCAGTAATCTGAAACAGCATCTGGAGATGACAGGGGTGGATACACTCCATCTCTCAGATAAAGAAGCTCAGCTGTTTTCCCAGGCGGTGGAAAACAAAGCGGAGTTTTTTGACCGCCTGTGCCGCAGCAAAACCGACAAGGATCCTTTAATGCTGCTGCTTGGCCTCCTAACAAAGTCTCATATAGAGGCAACAGCCAAACTTGAGCCACAAATAGAAGCCATCCAGGCGATGAATAATGTATTCACTGATACCATAGGTAGCGAGCAGGCGCACAAGTTCGAAGCAGATGCGCTAATTGAGCTCTCTCTGGTCACTAAGCTGTGGTTAATGGTTCAGGGGTATCTGAATATGGACTTCAGTCTGGCAAATGACCACGCCCAGCAAACGTCCGATATTCTTGCTAAGGCTCTGAAAGCAGAATCCGATGAGATTCGCAGCGAGCTTTTAGCCAGCTACTACCACGGCAAAACAAAACACGAAGAAGATGTGCCTCATACACCGTGGCCGAAAAAGCTTCTGAGCTGGCTGAATATTGCCTAAAACCGGTAGTACAAATGCCGAAGTTTGAATAGAGACCTACGTCTTCCATAAGGTCTTTACCACATGATATCCAAATTTTGTTTTTACAATAAAGGGGGTCAGCACTTCGTTTTTAAACACAGCCTTATCAAACTGAGGCACCATAGCCCCTTGTCTGAACTCTCCTAAATCACCGCCCTTTTTACCGGAAGGGCAAGTTGAGTGCTTCTTAGCCAGCACCTGAAACTTCGCGCCTTTCTTTAATTGCTGGAGAATATCTTTCGCCTGGGACTCATGTTTTACCAGAATGTGCAGTGCTGCCGCTGTTCGTGCCATAGTAATCTGTATCAAAATGTTAGATGCAGCGGATTTTAGCCCATCGTTAGTAATTCTTCACCCAAATAACTACATTAATTCGAATATATCAGTAATAATGTATTTATCTTTCTCGCGTATAATTAATTTTTTTGAGCTGTCGATATAAGACATGACAAACTCACGGTTGTTTTAGGAAATAGAATGAAGAGCAAAGCGAATCAGTCCCAGGGGATGCTACTTTTCAAGCTGTCGCTGCACCAGCAAAGCTTCGCGATTGGTACACTCAAAGTCCGCGAAATTGTACCCTACATGCCAACGACTCAGATTCCCTACTCCCATCCGCACGTAATAGGAACGGTGACTATCCGCGATCTTACCGTGCCTGTTATCGACATGGCGGCGGCGATAGGTTTCAGGCCAATCGCACAAGAGGAGTATGAAAATTGCTACCTTATAGTGACAGACTGCCTGCGTACAGTGGTGGCTTTTATGGTGCGAACCATAGATAAAATCATTGATTGTGACTGGCACTCTATTGAGCCCTCACCGGATACCGCTGGCAGCAACGTATTTGTTACCGGCATCACCAGGCACGAAGATAAGATCGTGCAGATGCTCGATGTGGAGCTGCTGCTGTCTAAGATTTACCCTCAGGACGCTACAGCCAAGTTCCCGATTCTGACTGATGTTGAGCGCGAGCGTCTTAAGCCTCTGAATATTCTTCTTGTGGATGACTCAAGCATAGCGCGTAAGCAGCTGTCTGATGCACTGGACAGTATCAATATCCCATATTCTGTATGTAAAAACGGGATGGATGCACTGGCGCTGATGAGAAACTACGCCGATGAAGGCAAGCCCATCGACATTCTGGTGAGCGATATTGAAATGCCGGGCCTGGATGGATACGAGCTGGCCTTTGAAGTACAGAACGACAGCAAACTTTCACACTCCTACCGGATCTTACACACTTCGCTTTCCAGTGAAATGAGTGCTGACCGCGCGCATCAGGTTGGCGCGCATGAAGCACTGACTAAATTCGATGCCACAGAACTGGTTCAGGCGATGCTAAGAGGCGCAGAGCAGATAGAAGCCATCAAAAGCTAAAGTAACGGCAAAAAAGTAAAACGGCGAACAAGGTGCCATCACATAAGATCTTTAATATCTTCTGCTGATGGCACATCTTTTAACAGCAGATTTTCAAAATCAAGCAGGCTGATAGGTTTACTCAGGTAATACCCCTGGTAGATATGCACACCAAACAGGCGCAGCAGATTAAACTGCTCCTCTGTCTCAACCCCTTCTGATACCACCTGAATCTCAAAGTTCTTTCCAAGGTCAATAATAGACTTAACCATTAGCACTGATGACTTATCGACGTGAATGTCACGCACAAATGACTGATCAATCTTAAGCTCGTCAATTGGCAGATTCTTCAGATAACTCAGGGAAGAGTAACCGGTGCCAAAGTCATCCAGCGAAACTCTGAAACCGTGACTGCGAAGTTTGTTCAGTTTCCTTACCGTATCTTCCACATCCTGTAGCAACACGGATTCCGTGATTTCAAGAACCAGATAAGCAGGGTCTATACCGTAACTCTCTACAATACTGATCAGATCTTTCTCAAACTCTCTTTGCCAGAGTTGCTTGGCACTGATATTAACTGAAAGACTCAGGTTTCTGGTATGAGGCGCCGCCTGCCAGCTCTTAAGCAGAGCACAGGACTGACGAATAATAGATTCCCCTAACGGCAGGATCAGATTGGACTCTTCCGCTATATCAATAAACTGAATCGGCGAAATCACACCTTTATCCGGGTGATACCAGCGAACCAGAGCTTCGGCACCGATAATTTTATTCGAGCTATTGTATTTTGGCTGAACAAAGATACGGAAATCCTCATCCCGGATAGAGTTGCGGATACTTTTCTGGATAACGCTTTCATTATCCAGCTCTTGTTGCTGTTCAAGATCAAATACCTTAGCCGCATTTTTACCCCCCTGCTTCACCCGGTATAAAGCAAGATCTGCAAGCTGAAGCAACTTCTCAGGGTTAACGTCATCCGTCCGGTAGATTATCCCGCCAATACTGACCGTATTATGGTAGTCGATGGTGATTTCATTGGTGGTCAGCGCTATGGTCATACTAAGCTGTTTATGGATTTCATCGGCAAACAACTGAGCCATCAGTGCCGCTTTGTCGCACTGAGGGCTGACATATTCGATAATGACAACAAACTCGTCACCACCAAACCGGTAAACGGTGTTTTGTATATTCTGAATGTCAGTCAGCCTTCTGCTGATTTCCAGCAGCAGGTTGTCCCCCATCTGGTGGCCGTAGGAATCATTAATATTCTTAAAGCGGTCCAGATCTAAGAACAGTACGGCGCCATAGTTCAGATCGGTGCTGCTGTTTTGAGCAATTTCCGACAGTTTGATCTCCATGGTGCGTCGGTTTGGCAAACCTGTCAGGCTATCGAAATAGGCCAGTCTTTCTACCTGCTCCTGATTGATCACCTGTGTGGTGATATCCTGCATCAGCCCCACAATCCAGGTCGCTTTGCCCTCATTATTGCGCTCTACAACTTTCGCCCTGTCCCAGACCCAGATCACCTTTCTGTCCGGACGGCGAATTCTGTACTCAATGTCATAAATTCTGCCATCGAGCAGATCCTTAACCGCTTCCAGAACCAGGGGTCTGTCCTGCTCCAGCACCGATTCAAAAAACTCCGGATAAGAGAAGTCTTTGATGGTCATTCCGGTTATATTCTGCCACTCCTCATTGTGGAACATCTCGTTGCTGACTGTATTCCACTCCCATAAACCCTCTTTCGATACATCAAGCGCTGACTTCAATCGCTGGCGGTTTCTGTCTGCATCGTTTTTTAACCGAACCAATTCTGTCACGTCATTATCGATCACCAGTAAGTTTTTCTTATCATTGGCATCACGGATGGGGATTTTTACAGAATGGAAGTGCAGCGTTTCTCCCGAGTCGCCATCAAGCTGTTCGGTAAATGAAGTCTGAGTAGAGCCGCCATTGATAATATTGCGAAGTTTACTCAGATACTCATCTTTGCTCTCTTCTGAGGCCAGAAGCTGAAACTCCTCTTTACCATTCAGCTCTATCGGCCTGGCACCGTATTTAGTTGCAAGCGCCTTGTTACAATACTCAATCCGGCCATTCCAGTTTTTTACCAGCACTGGCTCCGGCATGGCGTCAATTATCTTTTTCAGCACCTCAGAGCGCTGGTTGGATATTCTGGCGTCGGTATACACTTTGGCAGCGAAAACAAAAGAGATAACGCCTGTTGCCGTTGCAACGAAGTCCAGTCCCAGGTTCATCAGCAGCAACATAGTTGCTTTGTAGTTAGCCGCAGTCAGACCTTCGAATTTAAAAGTGTAGATGGTAGAAACATAATCGGAGAATCGTTCAACCCAGGTTGGGTAAAACGAGGTAATCAGCTGGATTGACAGGCACAACATCAGGGATGCCACGAACCCAAACAATGGCTTTTTGCTCAGCTCTGTATTGAAAAGATTTCCCTGCATGCACCTAACCTGGTAACTGACTTAACTCTGTCCTGTGTAAGTCACAATCGAGTAAATTAGTGATTTCTATATCTTGAATTAAGCTTTGTACACCAACAGGACAATTTCAAGGCTATATATTGAAATGGTGAGCCTTTCCCACCGAAAACTTATATAAAAATCTCGAAATGTAGACACAAGAGACAAAGCGAAAAGCTCTGTTGCCGTATGTTGTTTCGCTTGTCAGACAATGGTAAAACAGTAACTAATTCAAAAAATTTGAATGGAAAAAGAAGCCAGGCAGACTGAGGGCTAAACCGGTCGTAAACCAGTAACCATTTTTTACCCTGTAGAATTTAACCTAATCATGATATTTACCCGGACATAAATGACTCAATCAATACTCGTTGTCGACGACAAACTAAACGTTCAAAAGCTGATATCTGACTTTCTTACCAGCAAAGGTTATCAGGTAAATTGCGCCTCAAACGGCCGTGATGCCCTGCTGCAACTGAAAAAGCAGACGCCAGACTTAATTCTGCTTGATGTAATGATGCCCCAGATGGATGGATATCAGTTTATAAGCAAACTGCGCGAAACCAGCGATCTTCCGGTGATTATGATCACAGCAAAACAGCATGAAAGCGACGTGGTCAAAGGCTTTGAACTGGGCGCTGATGATTATATTACCAAGCCTTTTAAAATGAGTGAGCTTCTGGTCAGGACAAAGGCGGTATTAAAAAGAACATCCGGCGGTTTTACGCAAAATCCGCGTTTAAAAGTGGCCAATATCGTTTTAGATACTTCCTCTAAAGAACTTAGGATAGACGATAAGCTGATTGAACTCACTCAGGCCGAACTGGCGCTATTTGAACTGCTGATGAAGTCAGTAGAGCACACCGTATCGAAAGCCGATATCTGCACCCACCTGATTAACGAAGGCTATAGCGGCTCTGAATCAACGCTTAAAATCCATATTCGTAACCTGAGAAATAAGCTTGAACCCATGATAAAAGAACAGGTAGAGATAGAGTCCGTATTTGGCGTCGGTTACAGGCTAAGGAAAGTAAATTAATGCGAATACCAATACGCAATAAGCTGATTGCTACCTATCTGTTTATCAGCCTGCTCACGGCCTCTCTGATTTACGCGCTGACTTACTTTACTTCTGAGCAGCGTGTTAAAGCGCTGGCTCAGGACTATCAGCTGAATGAAATGCGTCAGGAGGTTTATCACTGGTACGCAGCCGAGCACCAATGGGAAGGCTTTCCCGAGTATTTCAAAACTCTGCATCCACCACCGTCAAAACCACCGGAGAGCAAGCCGGTTCCAGCCATGCCAGGCTCGAAGGTACATGGCCTTGTCACTCATGAGAATATTGCACTGTTAAAATACCTTCAGTTTCAGCCTGGTGACACAATACCCAAAGCCTACCTGGCTAACGCGACACCGGTAAAATATAAAGGTGAAACCATCGCCTGGATAATTCCGCCAGATGTGATGGGAATTAGTCTGAACTCCGAAATGCAAGTGTTCTTTGACAATATCCTTGAAGTACTGTTTATCTCAATCTGTATCGGCGTTCTGGTTTCTCTGTTTATGGGGGCTCTCCTGGCCCGAATTTTACTCAAACCGGTTGAACTACTAACCAGAGCCAGTTCCGCCATCGCCAAAGGCAAACTTGAACAGACAATCCCCACATACAGCGATAACGAGATTGGCGATCTTGCCCGCTCTTTTAACAAAATGAGTCAGGATCTGGTCGTTGCGGATAAACAACGCCGCCAGTTAACGGCCGACATCACCCATGATCTCGGAACCCCGGTTCAGGTTATCTCAGGCTATATTGAAATGGCTCAGGACGGAGAAATGGAGCTGAACTCAGGCAGCATAGACACCATTGCTGATGAACTTGAACATATAAAACGACTGATTAAGGATATGAGCCTTTTAGCTGAAACTGATGCTAAAACTCTGTCATTGCAGATGGAAGAGACCAGGATAAACCCTGTCCTTGAAAGAGTTAAGAGGCTGTTTACTCAGCCCTGTGACGAAAAACAGATAACACTGAATCTGAACTGCGCCGATCCTTTACCGCTTTTAAACCTTGATGAGCAAAGAGTGGTTCAGGTGCTTGGCAACTTAATCAGCAATGCTCTGCGTTACACTCCGCAAGGCGGCACAATTACTCTTACGTCTGAGTTAAAAGATAACCGCGTAATAGTCCGGGTAACGGATAGCGGTAGCGGAATAAACCCTGAAGATCTTCCGTACATTTTTGACCGTTTCTACCGTTCAGACAGCTCTCGCGGTGCTTCAGGCAAAATGGGACTCGGGCTCAGCATCTCTAAAGGAATCATCGAAATGCAGGGCGGAACCATTTATGCCGAATCAGACGGCATAAACGGAAGTCAGTTTATTATTAGCTTTCCGCCCGGCAGATTAGACCACGGATAAAGTTACAGCAATGTTATATTTCATAATTATGCATTGCGCATATGTTAGTTAAAACTTAACATTCATGTTAATCATTCGCCTGGCGGCGTTGGTTGGCTAAAAAACAAAATATACAGAAAATATGCAGCATATAAATGTAGCTTATGCCCCCAGGGCCGCATCAAAAGCGGCCCTTTTTTTTGCTTTCAGCCACTACAGGCTAAGCCACTACTAAACCAATCACTAATACACATAATCTAAGATAAGATTGATCTATCTACTTTAACTCTGGTAATTATTCTGCAATAACCGAAGTTTATAAGAACAAATTGAATAAGTGAGCCGATATGCCTCTACCACATCTTTACTATCTGGAGCGATACCGCAACAAAGGAACCAGAACCTACAGCAGTCACTCTTCCTATACCGAAGCATCGGTAAATTATCGCCCTGATTCTGATGAGCAGAAATTCGCATTGCCTTTATACAGAATTCCGCGAGACAGTGTGAATATTTACCTGGCAAATCCTCCTAAGGCGTTGCAGGGCAAATACCTGTCTGAAAACCACGTTAACTTTTGTGTCCACCCTCAGCTTCTGGAAGACACTTTTTCTGAACCATACCTTCAGTCCTGTATTTCTGAAAATACAGCTGAGCGGATAGACGTTATCCCCAGCTCTTCGACGCGGACTCTTTTTGTACCTGACAGAGCAGCTCATCATGCGGTAAAGGTTCACTTTCCCTTTAAAGTCTCACGTTATACGCGAAAAATGCGCGATGAGGTTGTTGAGCAGGCGATCAATGTTTCTCTGGAACTGGAGCAAAACATCGACAAAATGGGGGAAGATTTCTCCTTCCTGCGTGAAGTCATCGGCATCAGTTTTAAAGATCAGGCACCCGGTGAAGAGCGTGGTGAAAACTGGGGCTTTGTTGTCCGGGATATGACACCGTTCCCTGTAACAGACGAGCCTCGCTCACTGGTTCCGGGCTTTGCTCTTTATGGCGAAGACTACTTCAATGCAGAAACGACTCCCCTGCTCTACGATCTTATAGGCACAGAAGATCCAAAACAGTTTGTTCTGGATAAAATTATGCTTCCCATTGTCCGGCACTGGGTGGACTGCTTCCGCCATTTCGGCTACCTGATAGAGCCTCACGGCCAGAATGTTCTCATCGAAATTAACGAGCAGAACCAGGTTGAGCGTATTGTCCACAGAGATCTGAGCGTTGGAATTGATATGCGCCGCAGAAGGGATATGGGGCTTTCCAGTGAAGGATTAAACAACTACAACCGGATGGAGCAAAGCGCCTTCCACAGCATTGCCTATGACCGTTTTATGGGTAACCATTTCTTTACCCGTCTGGTTGAATGCTGTATTGCGCAGTATCCACACCTGACAAAAGAAGATTTTACCCAGCCGTGCCAGCAGGCGTTTGCCCAAAGGCTACCGGAATACAGAGACTACTTCCCGCGCAATATCTGGTATTTCAGCGAAGAGCGGGACAAATACAATAAACCTCTTTATGAAGATACAGGCACCACGCCTGAGTGGCGCCCGGCCGACTAACTGTAGGAAAGTAATAAAGTTTCATACTAATTACTACTACCAAGTCTGAATAGAGCTACAACTGAGAATTAGAGTAACACATAAAGTATCATACTGGTTGTAGCTCACTTTTGGACAGAAGTGAGTTAACGTAAATGCTCTACAATCCCGCTTTCAGATAACTACTCGTATCCCAAAACGCAATCAGGCACCGCTTACCGCAGTGCCTGAGATGGAAGGTTCTGGACAGAGATGTGCATAAGAGGCCAGCAGTACTTTACGAAATCATACGATTTAATCGTATAAGTATTCAGAACAACATCGTCCACATCCCATCGCTCTGTATCTGTAGTGTTACAAACGTGTACATTAGCGCCATTTCTTGGAAGCAGCATGTTATCACCATGTATTAAAGCATGATTTTTTGTTTACGCAAACGCGCATTGTGATTCAGCGCACCCTGCTCAAGCTTCTTTATTGATAAAAGAGTATATATACTAACCGTGTCATATTCGCTTGCTAAATATTCCATTCGGAGATAACACAAAAATGAAAAAGCTTGGTTTCAAAAACTCGCTGGTATTGTCAGTAAGTTTGTTGATAGTGGTTTGTTTGTTAGGCAGTAACATCTATTCCTATAAAACTTTAAAAAATAGGGTGATTGAAGATGTAGACCAGATTGCAATCGCAGCAGCAACTTCAGAGGCTGTAAAGCTGCAAGATTGGTTTGCAACTAAGTTTAAGGCTGTTGATAGCCTGGCTAAACATTACAAACCAGGTTCAGATGCGCAGCAGTATGTTGAGTTAACCAAATTTTCGAAAGACACCTCTGATTTAACGACTGTTCTTATTGCATTAGATGACGGTCGCTCATTCTCAACTATTTCAGGCCCATCCTGGAAAGACGGCGTGGCAATTATTGATAAGTATGATGCAAGGCAAAGTCCTTGGTATATGCAAGGGAAAAGAGCTAATAGAGAAATTGATTTAACCGAAGTCTATAACGATGCATTTTCAGGTAAGCCGCTTGTCTCGATAGTGAAAGCGATAAATGGCGGTGTTGTATTGGGTGGCATTGACATTAGCATTATTGACGATTCGATTAACGCATTTAAGTACCCTGGGGCAATCACTGGGATCCTGGATGAAAACGGCCGAGCTCTTGCTACTAATGCAACAGACTGGCCACTCGGCTCCACATTTGCAGAACTTGGTGTGCCTGAAATTGGTGTACAAATGAATGCAGCTAAAAGCAATAGGTTTGATTTTTCATTTGGCGATTTCAATAAGGTGGCATATACCCATGAAATCGAAATGGTCTCTGGAAAAAAATGGCATCTGTTTGTTGGTGTTGATAAGGCAGTTGCCTACAAAGCAGCTGATGATGCCTTTGTAGAAGCTTTGATTAGTTCTGCAATCATGTTACTGATTTCCGTTACAGTTTGTATCCTGGTGCTTAGTAAGCTGTATTCGCCAGTCATTTTATTGAAAGAGATGGTTGTAGACCTTTCTAATGGAGACGGAGACCTAACCAGGCGGTTACCTGTTTCTGGTAAGGATGATTTAGCTGACATATCTCAAGGTATTAATACCTTTATCGAAAACCTTCAGAGTATGATGCTTAAAGTTTCAGGGGCTTCGGAGGTAATTGCCGGGAGTACTAAACAGCTTGATATGCTGACTAGTTCAAGCAGTTCAGTGCTCGACGAACATAGAAAAGAAACAGAGCTGGTAGTAACAGCTTTGGATGAGATGAATGCGACGTCACGGGATGTCGCAACAAATACCGCTGAAGCGGCTAAACACTCCGGCCAGACTATAGAGCATTTATCTGAGTCCAGGGAACTGATGACTCAGGCTACCTATCAAGTTAATCAATTAGTTGATGAGGTAGACACTACATCTTCAAATATTGCTCAACTTGGCAGTGACATGACGGAAATAACAAATGTCCTCACTGTGATTGGTGAGATAGCAGATCAAACTAACTTACTTGCCCTGAATGCGGCAATTGAAGCGGCTCGGGCTGGCGAGCAAGGCAGGGGGTTTGCCGTGGTTGCCGATGAGGTTCGTGCATTAGCTTCAAGAACTCAAGCTAGTACATCGGAAATTGAAGTTACATTAGAGAAGCTTAAGGCTGGTGTTAAGTCGGCTATTATCTCAATGGATAGCACCAAAACCAGTTGCGAGGAAACGTCACAGAAGAATACTAATATTGCTAATGATATGGAAAATATCACTAAGTCAATTCAAGACAGTAACGAATTCAACATCCAAAACGCAGCTGCGGCAGAACAGCAAAGTTCCGTAACTGATGAAATTACCCAAAATATGTCATCAATCAACGAGATGGTTGAACAGCTAAGCAGTATCAGTGGCGATACTAACAGAGAAAAAGAGAGCTTAGTCAAAGCGAATGCTCAACTGAACAGCATTGTTCTTCAGTTTAAACTTAAATAAACAACAATATTCCAACGTGCATAGTCATGCACGTTGGTTCCGTTTCCCCTTTTGCACGATATTGGGAGTTTCCTGCCACGGCTTCTCTGCTGGTAAACATGAACAAAAGTACTGTGATTTCAGTGGTACGATTTGCCACTGAGTAATTGCGTTAACACCGAAAGGGGCATAAATGAGTCAGTGACTTTGCTAAATTAGTAATTAATGAATGACTTCGAATATGGAAAAGTCGCTTAACTCAGTATCCAGTATTGATGGTGCATATCATTTTGGCTCACTATCACAGGAGTAGAACGGCACTCGTAGAGTGATAACTGCCAAACTAAGGTCATGACAAGCTTCATGAATCGTTTAGCCCTACACGGCTAATTCCTAATTATTAGCCAAAAATAGCTAAATTTGCATTATTAGCCATAAACGGCTAAATTGGTGTCTGCATGCAAGAAGGAGTTTTAATGTGGAGCCTACCTCTAAACCTATCGCAGTGATCAGCGGCGATATTGTCAACTCAACCAAGCTAACATCTGATCAGTTTGAACAACTACTTAAACGAATCAAAGATATTCAGAGATGGATCACCGAAGGAAATTCATCAAATGCGCACAGTATTGAGCGTGGCGATGAATTTCAGACCGTGGTGCATGATATTGAAAGCGCTCTGAGGTACACCATAATTTATCGTATTGGCATTAAAGCGCTTGGCAAAGAGTTTGATAGTCGTATTAGCCTTGCTATTGCCTCTAATGCCGATTTGCGTGAGTCGGTCTCTGAATCGATGGGTGAAGCATTTGTTCTTTCTGGGCGTGGACTAAAAGCCTTGAAAAGCGACAGGCTGTTATTTAACTCTGACCGTTTCGAACTCACTGAGCACTTTGACTTGCTCTTTAAGTACCTTGATAAACAACTAACGGAATTAACCTCTCGCCAATGTGAAGTTATGCTTCCGATGCTTCGAACCAATGAAGGTTTGTCTATTAGTAAATTAGCAGAAAAGCTCGATGTTGCTACTGCCACTGCCAGTAAGTCACTTAAAGCTTCAGGTTGGCCGCTAATCAGTGAGCTAAATTGGCGATTCATAAACCAATGGGTAGAAGCAAAAAAAAGTTCCCCCCTTCTATGACTGATGCCCCTTAACTGCGCTTGAGCTTAGTGATTGCGGTAAAAACTAAGCTCAACGCTTTTTCCGTCGCTTTTTAGCTCGGCATAACGGGAGGGGTTCCCGGCCAAAAGCTGCTCCTCTGGCACCCAGATCAGCGTTTTTGGTCTGGCTGCTGAGCCCTTGTTAAGCAAAATAAACGCTTCCCGGTCTACCTGAGTCAGGGATTTACTTTTTAGCTCCCCGGCCACATTGAAATAAACATTATCTGCGTGTATTTCTGCCAGAGCAAAGCCGTCTTTACGCAAATTCAGCTGCAGTTCGGAATAAGAAAAAGCCGAATACGCCGTTGTTAAAGTCACTTTTACAACCGCTCCTTCAGACAGCCAGATACTTCCGTTTACCGTGACCTTATAGTATTTAACCGGATCAGAGCAAAACCGTTCTCCCTCTTTTTCCCCACAGTCATACAGACTCTCCATCTGACTCAGACTGCCGGGACCAAAAGCCGGTGCATTTTCCTGTAACACGGAGGCAAGCCAGGGAAGCGACAGTGGTGCTACTCCGGCCAGAGACGGATTTGAAATCAGAAAAGCAAACAGAATAAAAAATAGTTTTTTCATATCACCCCGGCACCAGTTCAGATACTAAATATATCCTTTAGTACTCTGCTTGTCCTACGCCCCCGGGGGAATGAGTTGCAGCGGTAAAGTTTGATCGCTGACACAAAACAGGGCGTAGTGTCCAGGAATGATGTCGCTGATGTCTGTTTTTTTTATCATCGCGATAAATAAATAATAAAAGGCTAAATCATGAAACTGAGTTCGCTTTGCCTGGCACTGGCAGCAGTGTCTCCTACCCTGTTTGCTGCAGATATTTCCATTTCTACAACGACCAACAGCCGTAATTTTCCCTTGTCTTCCGGAGAGCCACTTGTTGTTACGCTGGCAAAGGACAATTACCAGTTAAAGGTCTCAGATATCAAGGGAAACTGCACCGCACCGGAAAACCAAAAAATGCGCTTTAATAAGCCTCTTGCGTTAAATTGCGGTAAAGCGACGGAAATCCCGGTTAAAATCCGTTTCAGCGGTGACTATGCCTTTATTTACGACCCGGAGACACAAACGCTTTTGGTTAAACGTCAGCCTAAAAAGAGCGCAAAAAAGGAATTTAAAAGGCCGATTCCTGACGTAACCTGTGAACAGTATGCCGGTGGCCCGGTCACCATCACTCTGGACGGCAGCTATCCAGACGGTACTTCGCTTCGCGATGCCTACTCCGGTAATCTGGTCAGTGTAAAAGATAACAAAGTCACCATCACGCCAGCGCCGCAAAGTGGAGGCCTTGTCCTGCTGGAATCACCGGATAAACACCACGCAAGTTCGCAGCTCGACTGGCGCAACGCCAATATCTACTTTGTGATGGTAGACAGATTTAATAATGGTGATAAAACCAACGATACATCTTATGGCCGTCAGAAAGACGGAAAAGATGAAGTGGGCACCTTTCATGGCGGTGACCTGAAAGGCGTTATTGAAAAGCTCGATTACATTAAAAGTCTTGGTACCGACGCTATCTGGCTCTCCCCTATTGTGGAGCAGATGCACGGTTTTGTTGGTGGCGGAGAAAGCGGATCATTCCCGTTTTACGGCTATCACGGATACTGGACACGAGACTTTACCAAAATTGATGAGAACTTTGGTAGCGATGAGGATCTAAAACGTCTGGTTGAAGAAGCTCACAAGCGGGGAATTAAGATCCTTCTGGATGCGGTAATTAACCACTCAGGATACTCGTCACTGGCCGATCTCCAGTTTGATAATATTCAGGTACTGAATCCAAATGCAGACCTACCTGAGAAGTGGGCAGAATGGAGTCCGGCTAAGGGCGAAAACTGGCACAGCTACCATAAAAACATCGACTATAAAAACAGTGAGTGGAAAAACTGGTGGGGTAAAGACTGGGTTCGTACCGGCCTGCCCGGCTACCAGTCGCCGGGAAGCAGCGATATTACTATGTCTCTTGCCGGTCTGCCTGACTTTATTACAGAATCGGAAAAAGCCGTTACCCCACCGCAGTGGCTGTTAGATAATCCAGGCACCCGGGTTAAGGCAAAAGAGAACTACCGGGTTTCAGATTATCTGATTGAGTGGCAGACCGACTGGGTAAAACGCTTTGGCATCGATGGTTACCGGGTGGATACCGTTAAACATGTTGAAGGTGATATCTGGAAACGCCTGAAGTCTGAAGGCTCAAGAAGTCTGGAGCAGTGGCGAAAAACAAATAATCAGTCCGGGCAGCCCTTCTTTATGATGGGTGAAGTCTGGGGTCATACCGCGTATCGCAGCCCTTACTTCGATGACGGTTTTGATGCTCTGATCAACTTCGATATGCAGAAAAAACTGGATAAGGGCGCAGCCTGCCTCAGTCAGATGGCAGACACTTACCAGAGCTACGCAGCCACGTTGCAGGAACATGCTGACTTCAATCCTGTAAGCTACATGTCATCTCACGACACCGAGCTTTTCTTCAGCCGGTTTAAATCCTTTGATATGCAGCGCAACGCGGCTAATGCTCTGCTGCTCAGCCCTGGCGCCGTTCAGGTTTACTACGGTGATGAAGTCGCCCGTAATATCGGTCCCTATGCAGATGATTTTCACCAGGGCACCCGCTCAGATATGGTGTGGGATTTAAGCAACGACCGGAAAGCCCTGCTTGCGCACTGGCAAAAAATGGGGCAATTCCGTCAGGCTCACCCGGCAATTGGCGGAGGCATTCATAGCGAGATTGAGCAAAAAGGGGCCTATGTTTTCTCACGTAGCTTAGGCGATGACAAAGTCATTATTGCTTTCACCGGCAGACAATAAGCTTGTGAAACTGAGCATGCAGAGCGTTTTCTGCATGCTCACTTACCAAATCCGGTTCTTTGTCATAAGATTTAAACGATTGCCATTCAAGTTATTTGTAACAAATTGAATTAGCACTTGAAACGCTGACAGAAATATCGGTAATATGCCGCGCAAGCTTTTTTGCGAAAAGCGAAATATCACTTCGTATAATCCCAATGATATGGTTTGGGAGTTTCTACCAAGAGCCTTAAACTCTTGATTATGAAGTCTGTAACTTTATTTTTGTCGTTCACACTAATTCGGTAATTGGCAGCCTTGCTGATCGCTGAAATCAGTATTAATAAAGGTAGAGACTCATGGACTACAATAATCTTCCTAAGATCGATCTGCATTGTCACCTGGACGGAAGCGTTCGCCCTGAAACTATTATTGACCTTGCGAACCAGCAAGGCATCGAACTTCCTTCTCAGGATATCAATGAAATCCGCGAGCTGATGATTGCTCCGGAAACCTGTCCTAATCTCGTCGAATACCTTAAGCGCTTTGAGTTGCCTCTGTCTGTAATGCAGACCGAAGAGGCCATCGAAAGAATCTCTTTCGAGCTATACGAAGATGCCGCCAGAGAAAACGTAAAATATATGGAAGTACGTTTTGGCCCGCTTCTGCACCTGGAAAAAGGATTATCGCTTGAACAGGTGATTGCCAGCGCGGTTAAAGGTATGAAACGGGCAGAAGAACTATATGACATCAAAGGCAACTATATTCTGTGCATTCTGCGAACCATGGCTAAAGACCGGATTGAAGATGTGCTGGATACAGGCGAAAAGTTTTTGAATAACGGAGTCGTTGCTTTCGACCTTGCCGGTGCTGAACTTCCTGGTTTCTGTCATGAATTTATTCCTGCTGCTCAGTATGCACGGGACAAAGGTTACCACGTAACCATTCACGCAGGAGAACAGGGTGTCGGCCAGAACGTTTATGATGCCATCAGCCTGCTGAAAGCGGAAAGAGTGGGTCACGGTATTCATATCAAAGGTCACAAGCCTGCTTACGATCTGGTAAAACAGGATCAGGTTGCTCTGGAAACCTGCCCTAGCAGTAATATTCAGACCAAAGCCGTGGACTCACTGGCTGAGCACCCGGCCAGCACCTTCCTTAAAGACGGTATTTCAATCACGATTAATACCGACAACCGGACCGTTTCAAACACCACAATGACACAGGAAGTACAAAAAGTGGTGGAAGAGTTTAATCTCACCGAAAAGGAATACCACTCAATTTACCGGTTTAGTGTTGCAGGCTCATTTGCTGCAAAAGACGTTAAAGAGCATCTTCTTACTTATATCAAATAGACCAGACTTGATAACAGATTAGGAAACGGCCCATGAGGCCGTTTCTTTATATATTTTTGTTAAGATCATCATCTCTCTTTAACTGCCAGCGTATATACTAGGGTTATTACTCAAACTTTTCAGGAACCTTATGCGCTGGGCTCTCTTCCGATTCATCACTCTTTTTGTTTTCCTTGTTAATTCGGTAAACATCGCGCTGGCAGATCAAATCGAAGTTTCCAGCTTTTACGGAAACTACGATACCTCGATGAAAAAAATCGGCCAGCAGTCACTTAGCCTTCGTGGCCCCAGGATAGAAACCTGGAATACATCTGTACAAACCCAAAAGCCATACACCATTGGCGTATTGCTGCCTAACCTGCAGGACTCCTACTGGGTAGCCGTCAATTACGGCATCATGCGGCAAGCAGAGGAGTCAAATATTGCTGTAAAAGTGGTTGATGCCAGGGGCTATAAAAACCTGGAGACACAACAAAAACAGCTGCGCGACTTCCTCCGGTCTGATATTGACGGATTAATCCTGGGTTCCATCAGCTACACCAAAAATAACCGGCTGATTAAGGAGATCACCAATAGCGGCATTCCTGTCGTCGCTCTGGTCAATGATGTGGAAGCAGAAAACATCTCAGCCAAATCCATGGTCTCCTATTACGATATGGGCTTTTTCACCGGTGAATATGTCGCTGAGCAGGAAACAACTTCAGATAAAGAGCTCAACGTCATTTTCCTTCCCGGGCCAAAAGGCTCAGGCTGGGCCGATGAAGCACTGGCTGGTTTTCAGGCAGCAACAGAGTTTACATCGAAAAAGATCAATATCACTGAGATTTTATGGGGCGATACCGATACAGACAGCCAGAGTGCTTTGTTAAAAAAGGCGCTTAAGTCCCACCCTAGTACCGATTACATAATAGGTAACGCCGTTGCCGCCGAGGCGGCCTTAGAACTCGTTAAACAGTCAGGATCATCAGCAAAAATCGCCGCTACCTATATTACTCCGGCTATTTTTGAGGCAATAAGAGCAGGTAAAATTGTTGCTGCCCCATCCGATATGGCATCGGCACAGGCCCGTATTGCACTTGGCATGCTTTGCAATCTGCTGGAGGGACAAAAAGCCGGAGCCGATTTTCCATTCAGAGCCGGACCACTTATTCCTGTCATCACCACTGGCAACATTAATAAGTACACATTCGAAGACCTGTTCGGCCCGGTTGGTTATAAGCCCGTATTTCAGTGGCCTCCCCTACCTAGTGAGAAATGAGCAAGATGTCAGTAAAAAAACGTATCGCGATAGGCCTTGGAATACTGCTGGTGTTTATCGCCGTTCTTGCAGCAAATGCCTATTTCTCGGTGGACCGTTCATCTCTGGGCTTTAAGCACTATCAATCGCTGGCACGGGACGCCACTGTTTCTGCAGACCTGAGAAGTCAGTTGCTTGAAGAGCGGGTCTACGTAAAGGACTACATCATCCACGGCACCTTTAATTCGCTCCAGCGCTTTTATCATAACCATGAGGATATGACGGATAAGCTGAATAACGCTTTGTCTCAGGTCGATAATGCCGAACGGAAAAAACTGCTCAAAACCGCCATTGAATCCCATAAGAAGTATGGCGAAGCCTTTGCTCAGGTTAATACCCAGCAGACCCGACGAATCCAGTTGATCAACGAATTGTGGGAGCTGGGCGAAGAGATGGAAACCGTGCTGCAACAGGCAATAGATAAGGCTTATGATGCAGGAAGCATAGGTACAACTTTTTATGCCTGGACAGCACTCGGCCACCTTCAGGCCGGACGCCACGCCATGATGATGTATCTTGAGACCAATGTGCAGAGCCAGGCCACCACCGCCAGAGAAAAGTTCCGCGATCTGGACAATGTGTCCCGTATTCTTGTTGGCCTGATGCGAAGCCCTCAGGAAAGAAAAGCGCTGATCGCGGTAAGAAAATCCAGCAAAAACTATATTGCCAAAGCTAACACTTTGATGGACTTAACTTCGGTCCGGAACGAAATTATCTCAGGGACACTGGACATACTGGGCCCGAAAATATTAGACGACCTGAGTAAAATCGAATTGTCAGTACGTCAGGAAAGAGACTTACTTGGCCCACAGTTAGATAAAACCAACGCCAACATTATCAGCGTCGTGCTGATTGTGGGGATGACATCCCTGTGCATCGGTATACTGGTTGCGCTTTACCTTACCCGCTCCATTACCATCCCTTTAAGCCGGGTAACCAAAGCCGCCGATGAAGTGGCGTCCGGCAATATCGATGTGGTAATGCAACCAGAAGGGCCGGAGGAACTGGCTAACCTGCAACGCTCCATTGCCACTATGCTTACCCGAATTAAAAATAAAATCGCTGAAGCCGATGACGCAAACGCCGCAAAAAGCGAATTTCTTGCCCGTATGAGTCATGAAATCCGTACCCCCATGAATGCGGTGATCGGCATGTCGCATCTGGCGCTGCAAACTGAACTCACCAACAAGCAAAAAGACTATCTGGAAAAAATCCACAACTCCGCTTACGATCTGCTTGGCATTATTAATGACATTCTGGATTTTTCCAAAATCGAAGCCGGTAAACTGGATATAGAAAGGACCACCTTTGACTTAGACTCGGTGCTTGAAAGCATTGCCACTCTCATCTCACCCAAGGCGGATGAGAAAAACCTCGAAGTGGTTTTCAGCGTTGATCCGGCTCTGCCAGCACAACTGATTGGTGATCCGCTCAGGCTGGGGCAAATTCTGATCAACCTGACCAATAACGCGGTTAAGTTTACCGAGCAGGGTGAAGTTCTGCTTTCGGTAACACAGGTTAAATCCGACGATAAATATTCCGATCTCTGCTTCAGTGTTGAGGATACGGGCATCGGCATGAGCGATGAACAGATCCGCAATCTGTTCCAGTCCTTCTCTCAGGCAGATATCACCACAACCAGAAAATATGGCGGCACCGGGCTTGGTCTCGCCATTTCCAGCTCCCTGACTGAGCTGATGGGGGGAGAAATTACCGTAGAGAGCATGCCTGGAAAAGGCAGCAAGTTCTCGTTCACTCTTCGTCTGGAAAGGCCGGAGCAGCCACTTCAGAGTCTGACATCACACAAATACAACGGTCTTAAAGTGCTGGTGGTCGATGACAACACCTCGTCAAGAGAAAGCCTGGCAGCCATGATACGAAACTTCCGGTTTCTTTCTGATACCGCTAAATCCGGTAAAGAGGCAATGCAAAAGATTTTGGCCGCGCAGCAGACCAATACGCCGTATCAGCTGGTTTTGATGGACTACAAAATGCCGGGACAAAACGGCCTTGAGGTGGCACAGAAGATTAAGCTTCACCCCGACATTTCTGACACTCTGTCTATTTTGATGGTCAGTGCCTTTGGCCGTGAAGAGGTAGTGGGTCAGGCTCTGAATTCCGGAGTTGAAGGCTTTATCCATAAACCCATTAATCAGTCTCTGCTGTTTAATACTGTGATGACTGTTCTTGGAGAGCATGCACAAGCAGTAAGCAGCCCGGAAGAAGATAAAACGATAAATGCAGCCCGTCTGGCCGCTATCCGGGGAGCCCGTGTACTTCTGGTGGAAGACAACAAGCTAAACCAGCAGGTAGCGAACGAGCTCCTTACCAGTGCGGGGATCATCACAGATATAGCCGAAAACGGTAAGCAAGCCCTACAGGCTGTTCAGACCTTAAGTTACGATCTGGTTCTGATGGATATTCAGATGCCGGAAATGGATGGCTATGAGGCAACCAGAGCCATTCGCAAGGACGATAAATATCACTCCATACCCATCGTTGCTATGACAGCCCATGCGCTGCCAAGAGACCGGGAGCAGTGTCTGCAATCCGGAATGAATGATCACATTACCAAGCCAATAGAACCTCAGGTGCTCTATGAGACTCTTCTTCAGTTTATTGCACCTGCCGGGCACCATGACACTGAGCTAGTCCTTCCGTCACAGCCAGATGAAGAAGTGACGATTCCCTACATCGAAGGGCTGGATATCAACCGCGGAGTGGCGAACGTAAACGGAAACAGGCCGCTCTACCTGAAGCTACTGCGCGATTTTTATCAGGATTACCACGATATTGATACCAGGCTGTCCGCAATGGTTCAGGAGCAAAACTGCGCAGAACTTCAGCGTCTTTCGCATACGCTGAAAGGTGTCGCCGGTAATATCGGCGCACGGGAACTTTACCGGGCATCAAACGACTATAATCATCTGATGCGCAGCAGTAACGGCGACTGTAAGGAAAGCCCTCAGTTTCAGGCGTTCCGCAGCCAGCTCTGCGCATTAACCGACAGACTTCAGGCCATTTCACAACACACGATAACGCTGACTAAAACTGATGCAGAGCCGGTAAAAAAAGAGAGAGTATTACCGCTAATAGCAAAAATACAGCACTTGCTGGTACAAGATAACGCAGAAGTGACTGATCTGCTGCCTGAATTACATACTCTGTTAGACAATAGCGCATGGTCTCAACTAGTATCTAGGGTAGAAACGTTAATTGACGATATTGAATACGAGAGCGCTCTGAATATACTGGACGAGCTTTATCGTAAAATAGAATCAGAATCATAACAAAGCAGGCTCAGGTTATGCACAATGACAAACCCAGAATCCTGGTCGTGGATGACGAAAAGTTTAACCGGACAATTCTGACAGGCCTTCTGAAAGAAGAGTACACCATCACTCTGGCAAAAGACGGCCTTCAGGCGCTGGAGAAAGCTCGCTCCGACCACCCGCCGGAGCTTATCCTGATGGACGTTGTCATGCCGCAAATGGACGGCTATTCCGCCTGTTACGAGCTGAAAAAATCGGCCAAAACAAAAGATATTCCGGTCATCTTTATCACCGCCATGCATGAAGCGGATGACGAAAAGCGCGGACTGGATCTCGGCGCCATTGATTATATTGGTAAGCCTTTCAGACCGGGCATCGTTCAGGCCAGGGTAAGAAACCACATTGCTCTGGCCAAAGCCAGGAGAAAGCTGGCAGAAGCTCATGCCCTGCTGGAGATGAAAAACGAACAGCTGGAAGTAATGGCCAGCCGGGATTCTCTCACCGGCATCTGCAACCGCTTTTCTCTGGATGAATCTCTGAATAAGGAACTCAATCAGGCCGAGCGCTACGGCCGTTCATTTTCTGTCATCATTATGGATATCGACCACTTTAAGAAGGTCAATGATACCTTTGGTCATCAGGTCGGTGATGAAACCCTGAAAACCATCGCCGGGCTACTGAAAAACGGTGTTCGTCAATCCGATATTTGTGGCCGTTGGGGCGGTGAAGAATTTCTGATTATCTGCCCTGAGAGTGGCAGTGACGGCGCCTTTGTTCTTGCTGAACATCTTCGCGCAAAAATCAAGGCGTACCCGATGCCGACCAGCAAAAATATCACCGCAAGTTTTGGGATCGCCAGTTTTCAAAGGGGCGAAAGTGCAAACAGCCTGCTAACAAGAGCAGACCGAGCCCTCTACTACGCCAAAACCGAAGGAAGAAACCGGACCAGGATCGAAGAAAAGATGAAAGAGAATTGTTGTTAACAGGAATTATAGAGAATATTACCCGTATAAATGTAGTAACGAGGAAATCCAATGTTTAAAGCTTTGCTGTTTGATATGGACGGCCTGATTTTCGATACCGAAGGGCTGTATAAAAAAGCGTGGCAACGTGCAGCCGGTGATCAGGGTTTAGATTTAAATGACGAGTTTTACCAGAACTTTATCGGTGTACAGGACCCTGCCTGTGAACAGCTGATGGTCTCTCACTTTGGTGAAAGGCTTAACCTGCCATTGTTTCAGAAACAAAGAGATCAGTACGTAAAAGAGCTAAAACAGAAGCCGGTTCCCTATAAGCCTGGCTTTAAAGATCTGTTTGAGACAGCAAAAGAACAGAACATTAAGTGCGCACTGGTCACCTCTTCTTTTCTGAAAGATGTAGAGCACCACTTTGCAGATTCAGGTTACCTTGAACAGTTTGATACGCTTATCACAGCTGAAAAGGTGACTAACGGAAAACCTGCGCCGGATTGTTATCTGATGGCCTGCTCAGAACTGAAAATTGCTCCGGAAACCTGTCTGGTACTTGAGGACTCCAACAATGGCATGCAGTCAGGCTTAGACGCAGGCTGTAGCGCAGCAATGATTCCTGACTTACTGCCACCACGCGAAGACATTAAAGAGCGGGCGACACATATCTTTGCCTCTCTGGAAGATGTACTTTCTCTGGTCAAATAGTTCCGCATGCAGGGGGATCATCCCCCTGCTGATTTTCTCTTTTTCATCTGCTGAATGTTAGACTGCTCTGACTCAAGCAGCAGACGAGTTTCACCAATAGGCAGGGGTTTGCTGTACAGGTAGCCCTGAACCAGGTCAATATTCAACTCCCTTAGTTTCTGCTCCTGCTCTGCGGTCTCAACCCCCTCAGCAACGGTTGTGTATCCAAGAGACTGAGCAACCGCACAAAGCGCTTTAACCACCTTAAGCGATCTTGGTGAAGCCAGCATATCCTGAGTAAAGCTCTTATCTATCTTTATTTCAGAAAACGGCAGACGGAACAGTTCACTGAATCCGGTATGTTTCATACCAAAGTCATCAATGGACACGTTGCATCCTCGCATGCGGAAAAATGTAAGGCTTCTGATCACATGAATATCAACCACCGGGTTATCTTCTGTTATTTCAATGATCATCCGTTCAGGAGAAAAATTATATTTATCCAGAATTTTTACTATATTCTCGGCAAAATCCTCATTATCCAGTGATTTATAATCAACATTGAGAGAAAGCGACCCATTAAATTCACAATTTTCGGAAAACTCTTCTAACGCTTTTTCCAGCACAATATAAGTAAATTTATTGAGATCCGCGCCAGAGAGTAATTTATGAATAAAACGGTCTGGTGTGTAATGAATGCCCTGATAATTAATCCGGCTCAATATTTCAAACCCGGTAATTTCAGATGTAGCCAGTGAATACTTAGCCTGATAGAACGGTACCAGGCCACCACTTTCAACCGCTTCCCATAAATCCGGAATATCATCCATATTCTGTTTTTTGATGACAGGATTTAGCCTCTCGCAATTTCCCAGCACCTGAAGAATAATCTCTTTAACCGAGTCAGCGGACGCCGGCAAAGTGATCCCGGCAACATTTAACTGCCCGCTCAGCTTGGCTATCTGGCGCGCACCATCAATAATATCGTCGTTGTAATGGCTAAGCAGAACCATACCTTTAAGGTGTTCTAACTGAATACCCTTCAGCATTACCTTCAGATCAAGTTCTGCGGTAGGAATAATGCCGGAAATCCAGATAAATGGCTCCTGACACTTGTATACATGTTCAATACCGGCTTTTATCGTCGGAAAGTACACCAGCCTGTTACTTTCTGCAGACACCATCTGCTCGATTATGTCGAAACTTATCATCGAATTTTCGACAACCACAATTTTCATCATAATAATGCTAGCCAAATCCGCCTTTAAATTATAGTTATTACTAGTGATGCTAGTTCACAAATCATACGGGTTCAACAGTTAACAATATTTATTCGCATGTTCTAATATGCATAAATTGTGACTAATTAGCGAACGGTTAATATAAGACCATGATTTAATGTTGTCGCTACTAAATATACAAACAGGCCTAACATTTTTCTTAATATAACTGACTCGTCATCAAATTTAGTTTCCCATTCATCTGAAGGGAACCTTTGCCGCTAAAGTATCCAATGGGCAAAACCAGGCCGCTCTACTCTCCTTTCATTGAAAATCAGCGAAGAATTAAGACAAATCAGCACTATTTATACACTGATTCCTTTTAAAAAACGTATGCTTGATGGTACAACTCTTGCAATAAACCTTTGTCTGCCCAAAGGTTTAATTCAATGTCGCTATCAGTTCAGTCTAACACTATGGCTTTATCCGCTAAGAGATACCTTAGCTCGGCCACGCATGGGCTGAATTCTTCCATGGCCAGACTCTCTTCAGGCAGCAAGATTAACTCCGCAAGAGATGACGCTGCGGGCCTGCAGATCTCAAACCGCCTTAATGCTCAGAATCATGGTCTGGAAGTAGCGATGCGCAATGCCAGCGATGGTGTTTCAACCCTTCAGGTAGCCGACGGCGCACTCAACGAATATACCGAATTAGTACTGCGGATTCGGGATCTGTCTCTTCAGGCGGTCAATGACTCAAATAGCGGCGACGATGTCAGAGCCATTGAGACCGAAATCCGGACACTGGCGGATGAGTTAAACCGGATTGTCTTTACCAGCGCCTTTGGCGGAGATGCGCTGTTCTCCGGCCCTCTGTCGGGCGATCAGGAACGCGATAAATTTGAAGATAAGGTCGTAAGCTTTCAGATAGGCGCAGGTTCAGGCGAAGTGGTCAGCTGTACTTTACCTAACCTCAACCGGCTGCATGAGCAGAAAATGATTTCGACTTCCCATTCATCCAACCTGGGAGACCCAATTCCGGATAACTGGAGAACAGAAAAAGGCGATTATATTGATATCCGGATAACGGATGACGATCAGGAGAAAGTAAAAAGAATCGAGTTTTCTGAAGGCGAGCCCATTGAAGGGGTCGTAAATAAAATCAACTCAAACTTAAACAATAAAGTCAGGCTTTATATAAGCAAAACCACAGATCAGGGCGGCGAAAGCAATAATATTATCGGCTTTTCATACGAGGAAGGAACAAAGCAGTCAGGCACCACATTACTCGGAATTGAAGGACAAAATTTCTCTTCTCTGAAAAACAGTGGTGGCAAAGGCGTAATAATCGAAAGCAGCGACAGCTCAGATATCGGTGAAAGCGGCGTTAAAAGGAAGTTTAACGATGTGCTTAACGGCGGTGACTTTGGCGATACCGACGCTATTGAAAACGAAACCGACTATATCAATAACCGTCACTCTCTGATCCACTTTTGTGATCTTGTATTAACCCACGTTGATTCATACCGGGCAGACATAGGCGCAAGCATAAACCGGCTTGAAGGCTCAATAAAAAACCTCTCGACTCAAAATATACATACCAGCGACAGTAAAAGCCGGATCCGGGACACTGACTTCGCCAAAGAAACCGCAAAACTGACAAAGGAAAAGATCCTGTCAGACTCCACAACCAGCATGCTGGCTCAGGCCAATAACCTGCCACAAAGCGTTTCTGGCCTGCTGGCCAGCTAATGCCGATTAAGCTGTAAAGGTCGGTTTCGCCAGACCCTCGTTCCCACGCTCCTGCGTGGGAATGTATATGGACTCCCCCTGTAACACAAGTGGTTTAAGATAATAAGAGTTTATGCAAGTGCACGTATATTCGGTTTCATCATGGGGCGCTACCCCGAACCTTTATGGCTAAATCCACTAACAAGGCTTCTAATCGCAGTCCAGGCATTTATTGCCTCATTCCCACACAGAGTTTGCCTTGTGTGCTGTGCTAACACTTTATCTTAATTACTTGCTATTACGCTGGTTTGTCGTTTGCTCCAAATTCAGCTTTACCTTATTTCAGTTAAGCTAACTTAAGCTGGTAAGGCTGTTTTGATTTCAATATGGCACACGCCATCCTGACTATCTTATTCGCTAGAGCAATAACGACTTTATTCACATGGTTTCTCTCTAACAGAGAGCGTATCCACTGACTAAGTGGATCAGTTTTATCTTTGACATGACTAACTACAGCTCGGGCACCATGAACGACAAGAGCTCTGAGATAACGATCTCCTCGCTTAGTAATGCCAAGGTTGATATTTCTACCTCCACTTCCTGTATGAGCAGGCACTAATCCAATGCTTGCGCTTGCATCCCTACCACACTTATAAGCCGATGCATTTCCTAACCTGGCATACAAAGCACTGCCTGAAATCCATGAAATACCCGGTAACGAGGCTAAAAGCTTACAATCTTCATTTTGTTTTGCCTGATTGGTAAGAGCTTGAGTGGCATCATCAATTTGGGTATCAAGCGCGAGCAACTGTTCTTTAAGATTATTTAGAATAAACCGAGCAGCATGGGTTAATTCATTTTCAGCATTTTCCAACTCAAACGGTAGCTGTTTTCTGAGCGAATTGATTCCTATGGGAAATTTGATGCCATATTCCATCGCAAGCCCCCGGATACGGTTAGCAAGCTGTGTTCGTTGCTTAATATAACCTTCCCGCAGTCTTAGTAAGCAGGCAAGATCTTGCTGTTCAACAGTTTTAACCGGAACGAAATGAATATCTGTCCGCTGACTGGCTTCATAAATAGCCAAAGCATCATTGGGATCATTTTTATTTCCCGAGCGATACTTAGCGGCGATCTGAGCAGGCACGAGTAAGACTTGATGTCCTGCCTGCTGGAACTTTCGACCCCAATAATGAGCCGTTGCACAAGCTTCCATACAAATAACAGCTTTGGGGTGCTTAGCCACCATTGAAATTAACTTTGATTGAGATACTTTTTGATTAGATGAAAGCTTTCCGTGCTTATTAATTATCGCAACTTGAATAACAGTCTTAGCAAGGTCGATAGAAATAGTGATATTCTTGTTCATGGCATGGGCTCCTTTTTAGTTGACACTCTTACCTTAGCCGATATTTTCGACGAAGGTGAGGGAGTCCATGCCATTGCATACCGCGGCTGAAAATACCCACGTAACACACTAAAAGCAAAGAAAATAAGTTCAGTGCCAGTTTATACTCCGGCTGGTAACTTTGGGTCTGATATGCATTCCCACGGAGGACCATGGGAACGAGGCTTCCGCATAACGATTCAAGCTTTTATCTGATACTTCAGCGGCTTTACCACAGAGTCTAACCCTTCAATTTTTAATGCCAGACAAAGCTGCATCAAATCCCCCAGCTCGCCCGGCGGAAAGGACTCCTTCCGGGCAAACCAGAGCAGGTATTCCTCAGGCAAATCAATAAGAACACGCCCTGCATACTTGCCAAAAGGCATCTTCATTCTCGCCAGCTTAACCAGATTTTCTTTGTCTAACATTTTGCTTCCTCTTTGCAGAGCAGAGAGGTTAAACCAATTTGTAGGTTTTCACTACCCGTTTGGTTAGTTTTATCGTCAGCTCATAGGGAATCGTACCGATGCAGTTTGACACTTTTTCAACAGGAAGATGGCTACCCCAGAACTCTACAGAATCACCCGGCTTATCTTCAGAGTCATTGCCAAGGTCGACAGTAATCATATCCATTGAAACCCGGCCTGATATCGGCACTTCCCTTCCGTTAATCCAGACCGGCGTTCCCTGAGGAGCGAGCCTTGGATAACCATCACCGTAACCCAGAGCAATAACACCTATTTTCGTGTCCTTGTCAGAAGTCCAGATCTCTCCGTAGCCAACCGGCTGGTTGGCTTTATGCTCCCGCACAGCAATCAGCTTTGATTTTAGAGTCATTACCGGGCTTAGCTGGTAATCCGCTCCGGTACGCTCAGAATCCGGTGAAATACCGTAAAGCGCAATGCCTGCCCTCACCCAGTCAAAATGGGCATCTCTCCAGTTAAGAATAGCTGCGGAGTTAGCAATAGACTTTTCTCCCCCGTAGCCATTTACGCACTCAGAAAAACGCTCAATCTGACGCAGGGTCGCTGGCGATTCCGGGTCATCTGCGCAGCTAAAGTGGCTGACAAAGTTAACTTCACCATCCAGGCTCGCTGAAGCGGAAAGCAAGCTTACATACTCAGAAACCAGCTCGGGCGTCACACCAACTCTGTGCATCCCTGTATCGACCTTCAACCACACCTTGACCGGAGTGCTAAGCTCCGAGGAAAGAAAGTCGTCAAGCTGCTGCCGTTGATGAATCACGGTTTCAAAGCCTGATTCTGCCGCTACAATAAGATCTTCGGCACAAAAACATCCTTCCAGAAGTAAAATGGGCTGCTTGATTCCTGCATCACGTAACTCCACTGCCTCTTCTATCCGGGATACTGCGAATTTGTCGGCAAAATTTAGTGCCCTGGCAACCTCAACAGCGCCGTGTCCGTAAGCGTCACCCTTAACAACCGCAACCACCTGGTTGCACCTACTGATGGATTTCAGTGTCTGATAGTTTTGTTTTAAAGCAGCAAGATCGATGATTGCTTCAGCAGTAACCATAATTACTCCGAATGTATGTTGTGTCTTTTATTATGAAATGCGCTGCTCCCTCAACGGGAGCAGCGAAAGGTTTTATTTCGAGTCAGGAGCTACATCTGATTTTTCAGAAGAGAAGTAGCTTTTTGTCAGCGAGAAGATAACAGGGCTTAGCACAGCCAGAGCGATAAGGTTAGGAATCGCCATCATAGCGTTTAATGTGTCACCAAGCAGCCAAACAAAGTCCAGCTCCATCATTGCACCCACTGGCAGAGCAACAACGAAGATCAAGCGGTAAGGCAGAACGGCTTTTGCACCAAACAGGTATTCAGCACAGCGCTCACCATACACAGACCAGCCAACGATTGTGGTAAATGCAAATACCGCCAGACTGATTGCAACCAGGTAACTGCCCCAGCCAGGAAGGATCTGACCGAACGCTGCAGAAGTCAGTGCTGCGCCTGATTCACCACCGGTCCACTCACCGGAAATAATGATAACCAGACCTGTGATTGAACAGATAACCAGTGTATCTAAGAAGGTACCCAGCATTGCAATCAGACCTTGGCGAACAGGATCGTCCGTCTGCGCACTTGCGTGAGCAATCGGAGCAGAACCCAGACCAGCTTCGTTTGAGAATACACCACGAGCAACACCAAAACGAATAGCCATCCATACTGTTGCACCGGCAAAGCCACCTTCAGCAGAAGCAGGAGTAAAGGCGTGCTCAAATACCAGAGCAATCGCACCACCCAGCTCACCAGCATTCATCAGAAGGATAATAAGACCACTTACGATATAGGCAACTGCCATTAGCGGAACCATTGCACCGGCAAATTTACCAACACGCTTAAGGCCACCGATAATAACGCCACCAGCCAGAACCATGATCACGATACCGACTACCAGAGGAGAGAAAGAAAAGTTAGATTCCAGTACCTGAGCGATAGAGTTAGACTGAACTGCGTTACCAATACCAAAGCTTGCTACAGCGCCGAAAAGCGCAAACAGAGTACCAAGCCAGGCCCACTTTTGACCCATACCGTTTTTGATATAGTACATAGGGCCGCCAACATAAGCGCCGTTTTCATCTTTTTCACGATATTTAACCGCAAGAACCGCTTCACCGAATTTAGTTGCCATACCAACTAAAGCTGTTAGCCACATCCAGAAAAGTGCACCCGGACCACCGATAAATACCGCTGTCGCAACACCTGCAATATTACCGGTACCCACTGTTGCAGACATTGCTGTCATCAGCGCCTGGAACGGAGGAATTTCCCCCTGACCACCAGACTCACGCCCGCTCCACATTAATTTAAATGCGCGACCGATATTGAAAATCGGCATAAATTTCAGACCAACGGTCAGAAAGATACCAACACCAAGTATCAGAATAAGCATAGGAACACCCCATACAATTCCGTTTACCTGGCTAATAAAACCAGTGATTAAGTCCATTAGTTACTCCATTTGGATATTTTGTTTTTGTAATGCTCTACAGATAAGAGCTAAGCATCCCTAATCATGAACAGACGTTATGCCAACGATTCTAGCTTTAGCAATTAACAGACCAACACATAAAGAGGGCGAGGATTGAATCCCCAAAAGACACATATCTGTGTAATGAAACAAAAATAGAGTATGAGTTCAAGCAGCAGACTTAACCAACAGATGGCGATATCTAGCACAGACAACCACCATAAGACGCCATGCAAGCATATACCACTTTTTGTTAAATTCAGGTTATTACAAACTAAAAAGTGATTTTATAAAGCAGTTACCTCTTTTCTGTTTACAATATTAATAACTGCTTTGCCCAGTAATTTATAGAATTAACGCACCATTGCGGTGCACTATTGCACCAATACCATGCCAAAACTGATTTCACACAGCAGATTTCTCTATACAGACTCCCTTTATCAAACAGTTCAATTAGAAAATAGCCTCTGCGAAGAAGGATAAAATCAGCATCATAAAACCCTGACTATCACTCTGTTGACAGAATTATATAATTTCATAAAAAAATTTTGCTCAGAGTTAACTTCTGAACTGAACTGCAAAATGGAATATATCACCACTTTCTCGTTGGACCACAGAATATATGAAATTCAGACTATTCCCTTTTTTTGTACGTTATTCTCCTTTCATCCCTTATAAAATCGCGTTACTGCGCCAGATATTTTTCAGCAAACCATAAAAGTTGTCACGATTTTTGCTCTGCATAACCAACACAAACAAAACATATTAATCTGGCAGCCAGCCGGAATTGCAGTACAAGACTTTACAGGAGTATAAAAATGGAACTTCAAAAACCTTACCTTTTATTTCTTGGTGACGCGGCCGATCCACTAGCAGCTAAAGTTGCCCAGGGTATTAAAACCTGGCACCCGGAATATTGCGTTGGCCAGTACCGCCTTCCTGAATGTAATGCGGATTGCGAACTGACTGATCTTTCTATCGAAGAAGCCGTAAAAGCCGGGGCTAAAACTCTGGTTATCGGCGTCGCCAACCGTGGTGGTGTGATTTCTGAGCAATGGATTAGCGTGCTTCTGGAAGCACTTGAAGCAGGAATGGATCTGGCTTCAGGTCTGCATAACAAGCTGAATGATATTCCTGAACTGGTTGCCTGCGCCGAGAAAAATGGCCGCAGCCTGTTCGATGTACGTTACCCAACGCAGAGCTATCCGGTGGCCAACGGTAAAAAAAGAAGCGGTAAAAGAGTGCTTACTGTCGGTACCGACTGCTCCTGTGGCAAAATGTACACATCACTTGCACTGGAAAAAGAGATGAAAACACAGGGGCTGAATGCCTCTTTCAGAGCAACAGGCCAGACAGGTATCCTGATTTCAGGTGAAGGTGTCAGCGTAGACTGTGTGGTAGCAGACTTTATTGCCGGTGCTATCGAAACTATTTCTCCTGATAACAGCGCTGATCACTGGGACGTACTTGAAGGACAGGGCTCACTGTTCCACCCTTCTTTTGCTGGTGTAACGACCGGCCTTATCCATGGCGCTCAGCCAGACGCTCTGGTTCTTTGCCATGAACCAACAAGAACCCATATGCGCGGCCTGCCTGACTACTCTGTTCCTGAGATCAAAGCATGTATGCAAGCTAACCTGGCAACAGCCAGACTGACTAACCCGGATGTTAAGTTCGTAGGTATTTCAGTAAATACTTCACAATTAGAAGAAGCGGACGCGCTTGCCTTTATGGACAAAGTTGAAACCGAGTTTGGCCTTCCGGTTGAAGATCCTTTCCGTCAGGGTGTAAGCCGTATCGTTGCAAACCTCGCGGAGATCTAATGGAAGTTAATATCTACCAAGCAAACTGGCCTATACGCGGCAGCTTTACCATCTCACGGGGAAGTAAAACCCAGGTGGATGCGGTCATTGTAGAACTGTCTGAAAACGGCGTAACGGGACGCGGTGAGTGTGTCCCTTATGCCCGCTACAATGAGTCAGTTGAAAGCGTAATCGCGCAACTGGAAGATGTCGCTCCGGCTGTAAAGGAAGGCGCAGACAGTAAAGCTATCCAGCAACTTCTGCCATCGGGAGCGGCACGCAATGCACTGGACTGTGCCTTCTGGGATCTTAAGTGTAAGTCGGAAAAAGTTTCTGTCTGGCAGTCGCTTTCTGTCACACCAGAGCCTTTGGTAACGGCGTATACTCTCTCCCTCGATTCGCCTGAAAATATGGAAAAGGCAGCTTCAGAAAACTGTCACCGCCCGCTGCTTAAGTTAAAGCTTGGCGGACCAGAGGATTTAGAGCGGGTGCAAGCAGTAAGGCGTGGCGCTCCGGATGCGGACATTATTCTTGATGCTAACGAAGCCTGGACAGCGGAAATCTATAACAAGCTGATCCCGGAATTGGTAAATCTTGGTGTATCAATGATAGAACAGCCTTTTCCCGCAGACTCGGATCAGGTGTTAGACGGGCTGAGTCGCCCAATTCCTATCTGTGCTGATGAATCTTGCCATGACAGAACAAGTCTGCCCTCCATTATAGGCCGTTATGATATGATCAATATCAAAACGGATAAAACCGGCGGATTAACCGAAGCTCTCGCACTAAAGGAAGAAGCAGAGCAAGCCGGATTGAAGATTATGGTTGGCTGTATGCTTGCCAGTTCACTAAGCATGGCACCTGCATTTGTGGTTGCACAGGGCGCTCAGGTTGTTGACCTGGACGGTCCTCTGCTACTTAGCGAAGATATCGCGAATGGATTTGAGTTTGAGCAGAATAAGATGCTGCCATTTAAAAAAGAATTATGGGGATAAATTATGCAACGCACTGTTTATGTAAACGGCGAATTTCTACCTGAGTCAGAAGCTAAAGTTTCAATTTTTGACCGTGGTTTTCTTTTTGCTGATGCTATCTATGAAGTTACAGCGGTTATTGACGGGAAGTTAATCGATAATGCTGGTCATATCGCTCGTCTTTCCCGCTCTTGTAAAGAGCTGGAGATTGAAAACCCGTTCACAGCAGAATCACTGACACAATTACAAAAAGAGCTGGCACAGAAAAATGATCTTGTTGAGGGTGGTATCTATTTACAGGTAACCAGAGGAAGCGCTGGTGACCGTGATTTCCCATACCCTCAAGATACCATGCCAACGGTGGTGATGTTTACTCAGTCACGTCCGGTGATCGATACACCAAAAGCCAAAGATGGCATCAAGGTTATTTCTATCCCTGATATCCGCTGGCACAGACGAGACATCAAAACTACGCAGCTATTGGCTGCATGTATGGGTAAACAAGCTGCAATTAAGGCCGGTGCATCAGATACATGGCTAATCGAAGATGGCTTTGTGACTGAAGGTGGCTCAAACAACGCTTATATTGTGAAGGACGGAAAGATCATTACCCGACCTCTGAGCAATGATATCCTTCACGGCATCACACGTGCTTCGCTTTTGAAAATGGCTTCTGACGCTAATATCGAAATTGAAGAGAGAGCCTTTACTATAGAAGAGGCCTACGAAGCAGAAGAAGCATTTATCAGCTCGGCATCGACTTTTGTATGGCCGGTGGTGCAGATTGATGACAAAGTAATCGGTTCTGGTAAACCCGGGCCTGTGGCTCAGAAATTGAGAGAAATCTACATCGAAATAGCCAAATCTACCGGCGTATAATAGCAGACATTTCTCTAAGTCCAGTTTTAAATGCTGTAGCACGTTAGTGTTGCAGCATTTTTATTATCAAAAAAGATAAGTAAATAATTATTCATAACTTATTGTTTTTTATGACTGGATCCTCACAAAATTTACATTACCATACGCTGCACCAAAACAATGCATTTTATGACAGCGTTATTTTAAGTATAATCGTCCGCTTGTTCAGGCAAGTTTGAAGCATTTTTTCAATTATCAAAGCGGTAAACCGAAGAATGTTTTAGGTATTTGAGTAATTACTGCTCATTTATCCCTAATTGATAACAAAACCATAAAGTATTTTTAATACTTATCCGTCTGAGCAATAAAATAAAACTTCCAAGGAGTCCAAATGGAACTATTAGAATCCTTTTTCGGGATCATCGGTGATCTAACATGGGGTTGGGCACTGATTCCTTTCCTGGTTATTTTTGGTCTGTTCTTCACAATCGTTACAGATTTTGTTCAGTTCAGATTCTTTAAGCGGATGTTCCGCGTACTACTAACGAAAAACCAAACAACAACAGACGAGAAAGCAATTTCCGGCCGTGAAGCACTTTTACTATCCGTTGGTGGCCGTGTAGGTGGTGGTAACATCGCCGGTGTTGCTGTAGCAATCACACTAGGTGGTCCTGGGGCGGTATTCTGGATGTGGGCTATTGCTCTTGTGGGCATGGCGACCAGCCTTGTGGAATGTTCTCTTGCCCAGCTTTACAAGCGTAAAGAAGGCAACGACTTCCGTGGTGGTGCTGCTCGTACAATCATCCACGGCCTTGGTGAAGACTACCGCTGGCTGGCTTACGTTTACGCAGTGTGTCTGATCGCATCGTTTGCAATCGGCTTTAATGCATTCCAGGGTAACACGGTAGCAGGTGCTGCTGCTGACAGCCTTGGTATCGACCGTATGTACACTGGTGTATTCCTGGCGGCTGTAGTTGGCTTTATCATTTATGGTGGTATCCATCGTATCGCTAAAGCGGCTGACGTAATCGTACCTATCATGGCTGTGGCTTACATCGCTATCGCTCTTCTTATCATCATCATGAACATTGGTGAAATCCCTGCTGTAATCGCTTCTATCGTTAAGAACGCGTTCGGTATTGAAGAAGCTGTTGGTGGTGGTATGGGTGCTGCGCTGGCACAAGGTCTGCGTCGTGGTCTGTTCTCAAACGAAGCCGGTCTGGGTTCTGCACCTAACGTTGCTGCAACTGCAGACGTTACTCACCCAATCAGCCAGGGCATCACTCAGTCTCTGTCTGTATTTATCGATACCATCATCGTATGTAGCTGTACTGCATTCGTTATCCTGCTAGGTGACGTATATGTACCAGGTGCAGCTGTGGATGGTGTTGTTCTGACTCAGCAGTCTCTGGTATCTCACCTTGGCGACTGGGCTCAGTACTACCTGACATTTGCAATCCTGCTGTTCTCATTCAGTTCTGTAATCTACAACTACTACCTGGGTGAAAACGCACTGACCTTTATGTCCGGCAGCAAAACGGCTCTGCACGGTCTGCGTATCGCGGTAATCGCTATCGTATTTATCGGTGCTGTTGCTCCTGCGGCAACATCAGTATTCTTCTTCTCGGATCCAATGATGGGTATCCTGGCGGTAGTGAACCTGCTGGCTCTTATCATGCTGTTCCCGACTGCAACGCGTATTCTTAAGGATTACCGTGAGCAGCTGGCTCAGGGCGCTGAACACCCAACGTTCGACCCAGACAAGTTCGCTGATCTGGATATCGACCGCACAGCGTGGCCGAAGAAAAACTAATCTGAACTTATTCAGAAACGAAGAGCTCCTACTTGGAGCTCTTTTTTTTGATACCAATACCAGTAATTAGCTGTTCAGTGATTGCGCAGGAAAAATCGCTAAGAGCAAGGCAAAATTTGCAGTAACTAGTGGATCTAATTACAAAAATTTTAACGCAGCTATTAGCGATTTTGACAAGCAAGGATGAACAGATAATTGCTGGGATTGGTATAATACCCTCATTAAACTAATTTAGTTTATTTAAGTCGCAACATATAGCCATTCCGATCACAGGCATTTCCTCCCATAGGTCATTAAATACCCGGGCTGTTTTGAACATTTAAAGGATTACCTATGACCATAATGGAACAAGTTAAGTTAGCCACGGATATTGATCTGACCGAATATGGAATTGAAAATGTAGAGGAAGTGATTCATAACCCAGGTTACAACTTGCTTTTTGCAGAAGAGACCCGAGTAGAGCTGCAGGATTTTGAAAAAGGTTTTATAACCGACACTGGTGCTGTCACCGTTGATACCGGTGAATTTACCGGCCGTTCGCCCAACGACAAATACATAGTAAAAGATGAAACGACGGCAGATAAGATCTGGTGGAGCAGTGATTCGGTAAAAAACAACAATCAGCCAATTTCAGCCGGGGTATGGAATGAGCTAAAAACAGTGGCCGTTTCGCAATTGTCCGGAAAACGTCTGTTTGTTGTGGACTGTTATTGCGGCGCAAACAACGATTCACGCATGGCAGTACGCTTTATTACTGAAGTCGCCTGGCAGGCCCACTTCGTTAAGAATCTGTTTATCCGGCCATCGGAACAAGAGCTGGAAACATTCCAACCCGATTTTGTGGTGCTGAATGCGTCCAAAGCAGTCAATCCGGACTGGCAACGTCAGCAGTTAAATTCCGAAAACTTTGTTGCCTTTAACCTGACCGAAAAAATGCAGCTTATCGGCGGTACCTGGTACGGTGGCGAGATGAAAAAGGGGCTGTTCAGCATGATGAACTTTTTCCTTCCTCTACAAAATATCGCCTCCATGCACTGCTCCGCGAATGTTGGAGAAGACGGCGATACCGCGATTTTCTTTGGCCTGTCCGGTACAGGTAAAACCACCCTGTCTACCGACCCAAAACGAAAGCTTATCGGTGATGATGAGCACGGCTGGGATGACAACGGCGTGTTTAATTTTGAAGGTGGCTGCTACGCAAAAACAATCAATCTGTCAAAAGAAGCGGAACCGGAAACCTACAACGCGATTCGTCGCGATGCACTGCTGGAAAACGTAGTCGTCCGCCAGGACGGAAGCATCGATTTTTCCGACGCTTCAAAAACGGAAAACACCCGTGTCTCCTACCCTATCTACCATATTGAAAATATTGTTAAGCCCGTTTCCAGAGCAGGTCATGCAAAAAAAGTTATTTTCCTTACCGCCGATGCCTTTGGCGTGCTACCTCCAGTCGCTAAGTTGACTCCGGATCAGACCAAGTATCATTTCCTATCCGGCTTTACCGCTAAAGTCGCCGGTACAGAACGAGGAATTACCGAGCCAGTACCGAGCTTTTCGGCCTGTTTCGGAGCGCCATTTCTACCTTTGCACCCGACAAAATACGCAGAAGTACTGATTAAACGGATGGAGTCTTCAGGTGCAGAAGCTTATCTGGTAAACACTGGCTGGAATGGAACAGGTAAGCGAATCTCGCTTAAAGATACCAGAGCTATTATTGATGCTATTCTTGATAACTCTGTAGAAAACGTAGAAATGACAGAGCTTCCTATTTTTAACCTTCAGATTCCGACGCAGCTTCCCGGGGTGAATACAGAGATACTGGATCCAAGAAATACATACGCAGAAGCGCAAGAGTGGCAAACTAAAGCCTGCGATCTTGCTCTACGCTTTATTAATAACTTTAAGAACTACACAGATAACGAGGAAGGACAGGCCCTGATTAGCGCAGGACCCGTAATAACAGAGTAAAACAAGTGGTGTGCAAGATCAGTCAGCACTTTGCACACCATTTTCCAGCCGGGTACCATCGCGGCTCCACTGAATAATCCAGTCTGGAAGATCTTTCGCAGGCATTGGTCTGGCGATGCCGTAGCCCTGAGCAAGTTCACACCCCATAGACAACAGCTGAGCACCATGTTCTAAGGTCTCAACCCCTTCAGCAATAACCCGCAGGTTAAATGCGGAAGCCAGGCTGATAACCCCCATAACAATTGCTCTGTCATCAGCATCTTCAAGCATGTCCCTGACAAAACTCTGATCAATTTTCAGCAGGTTAACCGGCAGACGCTTCAGGTAGGTAAGCGATGAAAAACCGGTTCCAAAATCATCCAGTGAGAAACTAACTCCTAGCTCAAGACAGGCCTTCATAGTACTAAGCACTTCTCCCATATCACCAAGGGCGCTGGTCTCCAGGATTTCCAGCCAGAGTGACGACGGTTTTATGGTCGGGTACTTCTCCAGGGCGTTTTCAAGCTTGGTGGCAAAATCAGGCTGCTGCAGCTGGAAGGCATCAATGTTCACACTCACAACGACATCCAGCCCTTCGGCCTGCCAGCGCTCCATTTGACGCAGCGCGGTATCAATCACCCAGTCACCAAGTACCAAACTGATAGCCTGATTTTCTATGGTCGGCAGAAAATCACCCGGATAGATCAGGCCACGCTCAGGATGCTGCCAGCGGATTAGGGCTTCAACCCCAACCACTTCACCGGTTTTCAGATTTACCTTAGGCTGGTAGTACAGGACAAACTCATCGTTCTCCATACCCTGACTGATGTGCTCAATGGTTTCCCTTTGAGTCTGGATTGATTTGTCCTTGTAAACATCAAATAGGTGATAACGGTTTTTACCCATCTGTTTGGCGATATACATCGCCTGATCGGCATGGCGCATAAGCTGGTCAGCATCAACACCATCATTTGGATACAGAGTCACCCCGATACTGGTCGACACCTGATGAGTACGGTCATTAATAGTCACCGGACTCATTGCGGCCTCCAGCAAACGGTTCAGAACCTGCTCGCAGTCTCCCATCTTCTTAATATCAGCCAGCACTGCAACAAATTCGTCTCCCCCGATACGGGCTAAGGTATCACCTTCCCTCAGGCTTTTACTCATAAGCGCGGACAGCTTGATAAGCAGCTCATCACCTACGTTATGACCAAAGGTGTCATTGATCTGCTTAAATCCGTCCAGGTCTAGATAGGCCACTGCCAGCGACTGGCCACGGCGGTCACACTGCGCCATATCATGGTAAAGCCTGTCAGCAAGTAACATCCTGTTTGGCAGGTTGGTAAGCGGGTCATAATGTGCGATATGCTCTAACTGCTGCTGGTGATGTTTCATTGGCGTAATATCTGAAAACAGGGCGACATAGTTTTGAGTTCTGTCATATTCATCAGAAACCGCACTGATGGTCAGCAGCTCAGCGAACAGGTCACCATTTTTACGCTTGTTCCAGATCTCACCTGACCACTGCTTGTCCTTTTCCAGCGACTGCCACATATCAGAGTAGAACTCTTTGCTGTGTTTTCCTGAGCTCAGAATGCGGGGATTTTCTCCCAGAACCTCTTCACGGCTGTATCCGGTGATATAGCTGAACGTATCGTTCACATCGATGATATTACCAAAGATATCCGTGATCATAATCCCTTCACGGGCATGGGTAAAAACACTGGCCGCAAGCTTTAGCTGGTCTTCATTTCGTCTGCGCTCGGTAATGTCTATCATCTCTGACACCCGGGCTGTCCGGCCTTTATAGACAATATTCTTGCCTTTTATTGACATCGGATAACGGCTTCCGTCTTTTCTGACCCCGGTCACTTCGTAACTTTCTGCATAGCCCCGGTGTACATTCTGAAGCACGCGCTCAAGATCGTCCGGAGCAATCATCTGATAAGCATCACTGCCTATCAGTTCTTCATAACTGCTGCCGGTTAACTCTGACAATCCATCGTTACATTCAAGGATCAGTCCTTTGTCATGAATCAAAAGACCACCGTAGGTTGCCGCACTAAGTGCTTTGAATCTTTCTTCACTCTGCTGCAGAGTTTTCTGAGCAAGTGCCATGCGACGGTTAAAACGGTGCAGATAAAAGGTTATAGAACTGATTGAAATGATAATTAAAAGTGCACCCGCTAACACCGGAAGTACCCAAGCAGGCAGACTTTTAGGACTGGTATCATAAACAAAACCGTCAAGGTTATCATCGCTTTTGATAAGGCCTGCTTTTATAAATGTATTCGCCATATGCTGCCAGCGCTCAGGGTTCATATGACCAATCTGAATAAGGTCCGGAAGGATCAGCTTACGCATCTCTTTCTCTTCAAAACGCATATGCTCGCGCGACTTTTTCACCTGATACTTTGTCTTAAGAAGCTCGATAATCTCTTCCGGGTGGTCCATCGCATAACGCCACCCCTTAAGCGTTGCCCTCAACATCGCCGCCACCCGTTTTGGATGTTTGCGGAGCTCTTCTTCTGTTGTAAAAAAGATATCGCTGTAGAAATCGACGCTGTAGGAAATAGGATCGATGATGTTGTATTCAATACCTTTTTGCTGAAGAAGAAACGGCTCATTAGTGCTGTAGGAGTTAAATGCAGCTGCTTTTCCTGAAATCAAATCTTCTAGCTGATAGCTACTTGGAACAATATCAATCTGAGAAAGTGAAATGCCTTCATTAAGAAACATAGTCAGGAAATCAGCGTCTTCACTCATATTCGCCAACATGACCTTTTTGCCCACCAGGTCATGCACAGAGCGGATTCCTGAACTTTCAAGCGTAAGCAGAACAGAAGGTGAATGCTGGAAAATCGAGGCAAGGGCAACTAACGGTGCCCCCTTCAGACGCTGGAAAAGAACTTCACTGTTCCCCTCGGCATACTGGGCTTCACCGGAAAGCACTTCCCCTACAGGCTGACGCTTTGGGTTACCGCTTCGGATACGTACATCTAATCCCTCTTCTTTGTAGTACCCTTTTTCAACCGCAGCATAGTACCCGGCAAACTGAAACTGATGGTGCCAGCGCAACTGCAGATAGACGGTTTCAAGATCGGCAGACTGAGCTGCAAAAGACACAGGCGAGCAGAATGAAAAACAGAAAGATAAAAAAAGAAATAATGAACGAACAGAAGGTGTTTTTTTTAATCTCAAACTAATAATGCCCCAATACTACAGGTCTTCATACTAACAAGGATATCTTGCTATCAAAACAACTATATTATTAGAAAATTATTATTAGCAACTATTGTTGTACTCCTATCTCTTAACCATCACATTTTATCTGCGTAATTAACACAATCCGTGGCTTTTGCTATGAAAAAAGAAAGGGAAGCTGCTGCTTCCCTTTCTTAACCAGGATTATCCCGGGAACTCAGAAATCCAGATTTGCACCGGCATAGAAGCCTTTTGCCTCTGTATCTAAATCAACGGATAAGTCGTCAAAACCTTCCAGCTTGAAAGTTTGTGTACGGTAGCCCAGTTGTAGCTCAAGGCCCACAAGCCCCAATCCGATTTCATACTTAACACCGGCGGCCAGATCCATCATCTCGTTATCTTCATAGGCGATACCGGTTCCTTTAGCAAAGAACGAAATTGGTGTCGCAGGGATCCCCACCTCAGCCATACCGTAAAGATGTGGAACATAACCTTCAAAATCCTGCTCACTTCCAAGTACAGTGAGCTTGCCATCCGTCAGACTGGTTGCACCGGCACCAACATCCACAGAAACAAGAGAGTTATCCAGAATTTCATAGTATAAAGTGTAATCGCGCTTAGTGTATTCAAACCGGTTAGCGTCAACCGAAGACTGAGCGACTTTAACGTTAGGAATCAACGGGATTGGGTGCTCAAAGGAAGCTTCAAAAGTGTAAGTAGTTGAGTCACCATCATCATTGCCGGCGTAGGTGTAATCCTGCTGCCATGCGTTAACCTCAACATCCCCGCCCATCAAAGTATCTGCCTGGACTGAAAATGCGCTGGCCGCAACCAGCAATGAAAGCATCGATCGTTTCATTTAATAACTCTTTATCAGTTTGCTAAATTTGTTATTAAAATACTCCTAAAAGCAGGAAGAAGCAAAGCTATACTGAGCTGACGCTATCTCGTATTACCAGTTCAGGTTCCAGTTGAATTTGCCTTGGTTGCGCCTCTTTATCTTCTATACGCTGAAGCAAGGTATCAACCGCGGCTCTGCCAAGGCGGTATTTGGGCTGGTGTATTGTGGTTAACGGAGGAACCATAAAGCGCGAAATCGCAATATCATCATAGCCGATAACGGATATCTGCTCAGGGATCTTAATGCCTTTCTCATTTGCCGCATTAATCACACCCATAGCCATCATATCGTTACAGGCAAAAATGGCCGTAGGCAGTTGCTTGCTTTCCCCACAGCGCTCATAAAGCTGGTTGAAGGCGTCATAGCCTCCGTCACATTCAAAGTTAGACTCAATCACCCACTCTTGTCTGATTTCAATCTCAGAATCCCCCATGGCTGACTTAAAACCTTCGTAACGGATCTGAGCCTGATGTCGTCCCAAAGGGCCGGTGATACAGGCAATGTCCCTGTGGCCATGTTCGATCAGGTATTTGCCTGCCATATAGCCACCAAGCTGAGAATTATCTTTGATCTTATCGCTCGGAAAATGAGTTTCTCCCCAGTCCATAACCACTGTGGGAACATCCGGGTAACGGTCAAATACATCCAGGTACTGACCTTCCAGTGTGGAACAGAGCAGAAGCAGACCATCAACTCTCTTTTCCAGCAAGGTGCTGATAGAAGATTTCATCCGCTCTTCGTCGCCTTCAGTATTACAGAGGATCAGGTTGTAGTTTTGCTGATAACAGCGTCTTTCAACGCCTTTTACTACTTCACCGAAAAATGGGTTGGTTGAAGTGGTCACGATCAGGCCAATGGTTCGCGTACGGTTCATTTTCAGGCTTCGGGCAAGCGCTGAAGGTGAATAGTTCAGCTCCCTGGCAGCCTGCTGGACACGTTCTGATATCTCTTCACTGACAAAACGGCTCTGATTAATTACATGGCTAACCGTGGAAGTGGATACTCCGGCCAGTTTCGCTATATCTTTCATGGTTGCCATGTTTTACTTCCTTTTCTTGATTACTGCTGTGAAAGAAAGGTGTCTACTTCTTCACGGGTTGGAATGGATGTCTGAGCGCCAAAACGGGTTACAGAAATTGCAGCCGCTGCATGAGCAAATACAATCGCCTCTTCCATCGCTTTGCCTTCGATAAGACCGGTTAACAGAGCGCCGTTAAAGGTATCTCCCGCCGCTGTGGTATCCGTGGCATCCACTCTGAAACCGGCAATAATTCTGCCTGTCTCATTTTGCTCACTCAGCCAAACACCTTTTGCGCCAAGGGTGATCATTACCGTTTTTATCCCTTTCGCATGAAGGAGCGCTGCCACTTCCTGCGCGGTGGATTCGTCAGTCACCCTGATACCGGTCAACACTTCAGCTTCCGTTTCATTTGGCGTGATAATATCAACATTCGAAAGCAGCTCGTCACTTAACGCCCTTGCAGGAGCTGGATTCAGCACCACTTTAGTTCCTGCCTGTTTGGCTTCTTTCGCTGCCAGCTCTACACCGTCGACCGGCGTTTCCAGCTGCATAAGCAGGTACTCGGCATTGATAACTGAATCCAGATGCGGAGTAATACGGTCGGCCGTGAGCTTACCATTTGCTTCTGCAGAGATACAGATGCTGTTCTCACCGGTTTCTGCTACCTGAATCATGGCGATACCCGTTGGCGTCGCTTCCTCTATCAGTACGGCATCTGTGTTCATCCCTTCACGGGCAAAGCTTTCTCGAATATTAATCCCGAAAGCATCATCACCCACGGAAGCAATAAATCCGATATCTGCCCCCAGCCTTGCTGCTGCAACGGCCTGGTTGGCACCTTTACCGCCAGGAATGACCTGATATCCGTTACCGTGTAGCGTTTCACCAGGACGAGGGAAAGAAGGCACTTTTAATACATGGTCAGCGTTAACGCTGCCTAAGACAACAAGCTTACTCATTTGAATAACCTACTTAAAATTTGATGGTGGGAAAAAATCTATTGATTTGATGACGACTCGTCATATGACTACAGTTAAACGTCAAATCAATAGACTTTCCCTCCCCAATAATGGGGAGGGTTTTAACTCAATTACTTAAGAACCAGTTTCAGAGGAACAGGGATGTACTCTTCCACTTTTTCGCCTTTCAGTACTTTATCTGCTGTTTCGATACCAAGCGCACCAATCAGCTCAGGCTGCTGAGCTACTGTTGCTGCCATCTGACCACGGTTAACCGCTGCTACGCCATCATCAGTACCGTCGAAACCAACGATAACCACATCTTTACCAGATGCCTGAACCGCACGTAGTGCACCCAGTGCCATTTCGTCATTCTGTGCAAATACAGCCTGCACATCAGGGTTAGCTGCAAGCAGGTTTTCCATTACGTTAAGACCCTTAGTACGGTCAAAATCTGCTGGCTGGCTGGCAAGAACCTGCATGTTTGTGCCTTTAACAGCGTTCATGAAACCTTCACCACGCTCACGGGCAGCAGACGTACCGGCAATACCTTCAAGCTGAATCACTTTAGCGTCTTTACCAACAACTTCAGCAATAAAGTTACCGGCAAGTTCGCCACCCACTACGTTGTCAGAAGCAATATGAGCCGCTACATCACCACGAGTTGCACCACGGTCAAGCGTCAGTACAGGGATCTTAGTACGGTTAACCATACGGATGGCGTTAGAAACCGCATCGGAATCAGTTGGGTTGATAAGAATCGCTTTAACACCACGAACTGTTAAATCTTCCACATTTGACAGCTCTTTACTCGGGTCATTCTGAGAGTCTAAAACAATCAGTTTGTACCCAAGCTCCTGTGCTTTTTTCTCAGCACCGTCTTTCATTGATACAAAGAAAGGGTTGTTAAGAGTAGATACTACGACCGCCAAAGTATCCTGAGCGTATGCAGTAGCACTCATAGATGCAGACAAAACCGCAGCAGAGATAAGAGTTGAAAGTTTCTTCATTTTTGTAGTCCTTTGTTTCAGGGTTGTGCCAATTTATATTGGCTTCTATCGATAGATTATTTGTTTTTGTTATCCACCAGTACCGCCAGAAGAATAACGACAGCTTTCGCAATCATCTGGTAGTACGAAGATACGTCTAACAGGTTTAACGCGTTGTTCAGGAAGCCGATAATCAGTGCACCGATCAAGGTCCCCATAATGCGGCCACGTCCGCCAGCCAGGCTGGTGCCACCTAATACAACAGCAGCAATCGCATCCAGTTCGTAGGCCATACCCGCCGTTGGCTGTGCAGAGGACAGGCGGGAAGTGACGATAATACCGGCCAAAGCTGAAAGTAGACCACAAACAGCGTATACGCCAACTTTAACGCGATCCACATTGATACCAGACAGACGGGTTGCTGACTCATTACCGCCCAGCGCATAAACATAGCGGCCAAATCTTGTATGATTCAGTACATACCATGCCGCGGCAAAAACCATCACCATCAGCCATACAGGAACCGGGATACCCAGGGTATAACCTGTACCAAACCAGGCAAAAGCGTCTGCAGTATCAGTAAATCCGGTGGAAATAGGCCGACCATCGGTAAATACCATGGTGACACCACGCAGTAACGTCATAGTAACCAGTGTTGCAATAAATGCCTGAACCTTACCTTTAGCGATAATGATGCCGCTTACCGCGCCTAAAATAGCGCCAGCCAGTAAAGAGGCCGGAACCGCGATCAGCACAGGTATTTCCATAGCGATCATTGCGGCAGCAAATGCACCACACAAGGCCAGAACTGAACCAACGCTCAGGTCAATGCCAGCGGTAAGAATAACCAGCGTCATACCCACCGCGATGATCGCGTTAACCGATGTCTGACGCAGAATGTTCAGTATGTTATCGACAGTAAAGAAGTTTGGATTCAGGAATGAAACAACGGCAATCAGAACAAGCAGTGCAATTACCGACTTCTGCTCAATCAGCCACTCTTTACTTAGTAGTTTTTTATCATGCATAGGTGCTGCGCTTCCTATTGTGGTTTTGGTATTCATGCTGCCTCCTCTGTTAACTTCTTACCTACTGCGCATGCCATCAGTTTTTCCTGATCCGCTTCGCTTACGTCGAACTCACCACTAATGGTGCCTTCGTGCATAACCAAAACCCGATCACTCATACCCAAAACTTCCGGCATTTCAGAAGAAACAAGAATGATGCTCATACCCTCTGCTTTAAATTTGTTAATTAACTGATATATCTCTTTTTTGGCACCGACATCCACACCACGGGTCGGCTCATCCAGGATAAGTACTTTAGGCTTGGTCATTAAGCCTTTCGCAATCGCCACCTTCTGCTGATTGCCCCCGGAAAGGTTGCCGATAATCTGGTTTCTGGACGGCGTTTTGATGTTGAACGCACCAATAAAATCTTCAACCGCTGTTTTCTCATCATTGCCCTGAATATGAACGCCACTGGTGAAGTGCTCCAGTGCACTCAGCGACATATTCTCTTTTACCGACAGGCTAAGCACTAAACCGTCACCCTTACGGTCTTCAGAAATATAAGCGATTCCTTTAGCCAGACCTTCCTGCGGAGACTTAGGTGAAATCGACTTGCCCTCAATCAGCACCTCCCCTGACTCTTTTTCCAGAGCGCCGTAGATCACTTTCATCAGTTCAGTACGACCGGCTCCCATCAGGCCGGAAAAACCAAGAATTTCACCATGATCCAGGGTAAAGCTGACATTCTGAATCCCTGAGCCGGTAAGATTTTTCACCTCAAGGCAGGTAGTGCCATGCTCAGCGTCCACCCGCGGATATTGTTCATCCAGTTTGCGGCCTACCATCATTTCAATCAGACCGTCTTCATCGGTTTCTGAAACCTGGCACTGACCAATAAATTTGCCATCACGAAGTACGGTAATGTCATCGCAAATCTCAAAGATCTCTTTAAGGCGGTGCGAAATGTAAACAATGCCGCAGCCCTGATCGCGCAGTTCATTAATCACACTGAACAGGGATTCGGTTTCTTTATCTGTCAGTGCATCGGTTGGCTCATCCATGATGATAACTTTAGACTCGAAGGAGAGCGCCTTTGCAATCTCTACCATCTGCTGTTCACCGAGGCTAAGCTCACCAAGCTGTGTCTTTGAGCTGTGCTTAACATTCAGTCTTGCCAGCAGGCGGTTCGCTTCTTCATACATCTGGCCCCACATAATGCGGCCAAATTTGGACACCTTCTCTCTGCCCAGAAATATATTCTCTGCAATAGTTAGCTCAGGGATCAGGTTCAGCTCCTGATGGATAATGCTGATACCCGCTTCCTGCGAATGTTTCGGGCCTTCAAACTTGGCATTTTGTCCCTGATAGGCGATGGAGCCGGCATCCAGTGAATAAATCCCGGTCAGCACCTTCATCAGTGTAGACTTACCGGCACCGTTTTCACCAAGCAGTGCCATTACACGGCCCGGGTATACGTTCAGGCAGGCATTATCCAGCGCTTTTACACCCGGAAACGCCTTATCGATACCTTTAAGCTCTAAAATTGGTTGAGTCATAATTGTTTCCCACTCTACCCTTTACTTAAAACGTCACGCCCATCTGGAAAATCACATTGGCATAAGGTGTACATTCGCCGGTTCTTACCACGGCTCTGCTTTCAAAAGTACGTACTTTAAATTCCTCATGGGAAACGTAAGTAACCGTTGTTGTGCGACCAGTTTCTGCACTGTCTTTTTCGATAGCAGCCAACAGCTGGTTATGAAGTTCAGGACTCACCTGCTTAGTTTCCTCAGCAATAACCACACCCTCAATTTGCGACTCTTTCAGCAAAGTTTCTACCGTCTGAATAAAGCCAGGGACACCATGAGTCAGAGCAAGGTCAATGCGCTCTACCTCTTCAGGAATAGGCAGACCGGCATCAGCAATCGTAATCTCATCCGTATGACCCAGAGTGGCTGTTAGGTAAGAAAGTTCAGAATTTAGCAGGGTAGATTTTTTCATAGTGATACCTGTAATTATTATCTTTCGACTTCTGGCGTGACCGCACTTAATGGAGAAACCCTCAGATTTTCCGCTGTGAAATCCGCGTCGAAACGTTTCGATGAGGGTAAATATATATTGTTCTGTAAAAAGTTCCTGTGGTGAAAAATGGAAGTGTGAGAAAGATCTATCGAAACGTTTCGATGACACTAAAAAAAGCGAGCTGCGTCACTAATAGTTTTATCGGTAAGAACTGAATTTCTCGTTCCTACGCTCCAGCGTTGGAATGCATATCTGAGGTGAAGGCTTGGAAAAAACAGGCAACGTATACTCGGTTAGAATTAGAAAAAGAAGGCCATTTAATTATTAAATAACTACTGAGCTTGCCTTGTCAGATGTGATCGTTGTTAGGCTGGTATGCATTCCCACGCTGGAGCGTGGGAACGAGGGATTGCAGGTGTAACCAGCTGTTTTTAATGGATAATTCAGCCGTTTCAGTTTAGAAAAACTGGATAGACTTTCGCCCTTTTTTAGGGTTACTCTTTTGTTTTTCCTGTTTTGGGGCGGGTTGCAATTCTTCTGCTTCCGGCTCCGCAGGCTCATTGAAAGCATCGGGCTCAACTACCGGGTTATCCATTTCATGGCTGCGGTGTTCAGGCTCTTCTGCTGCCGGATTATCACAAATAATCAGATAGAACTCCTGATTAAACTCAATCAGGTCGCCATCGTACACCTTGCGTCTTTTGCGTGTTTCCAGCTCACCATTTACCGCTACATAACCTTCGCTGATAATATGCTTAGCTTCACCACCGCTGCCGACTATGTTGGCAATTTTAAATATTTTAAACAGCTCTATGGGCTGGCTGTCGATTTCAACACCTATTGCTTCTATTTCAATCTCTTCCAGGTGTTCGTCTTGGTACTCTTGATTCATTTTCTTTACTCAATTCATCTGTTAGCTGCGATGTTACCAAGCCCTTGCAAACAAATCATCAACTCATAGAAATATACTTACCGGGTACATATGACTACCTGAGCATATATTTGCGCAAGATTCTGTAGAACAAGCTATAACTTCATACTAGTATGTATGTTATGTAGAAAATCAAAATGCATAAGATTCTTAAGATCTTATCTGCTTGGTGTGAGGCGATAACTCTTCATGGCATTTCGAGCTCGTTTAGGTCATATCCCAATGATTTTTCTGGTGTCTGCGTTTCTGACACTGGATTTTTCACTGCTTTTTATCAACCTGAACCTGTCTGAAAAACTGGAAAACGACGCACTGGTGATTAACCTCACCGGCAGACAACGGATGCTGTCGCAAAGAGTCGCGAAGTCCGGCCTGCTTAGCTGCCCTTCTGCTGATACCTGCGGTAATACCAACCCCAGAGCAACTCAGGAGCTAACCAGCGCCGCAAATCTTTTTAACCAGACATTACTCTCCTTAAAAAACAGTGGCTATGTAAATACTCCGGACGGAAAAAAAGTCGTAATCGATGCCATCAAAGACGATATCAGCCAGCAATATATGACCGATGCTTTAGCCCTGTGGGAAGAGGTCTACCTAGTCATACAGAAAGGACAAGAAAACGATTTTGCCGGATTAAATATCAGTGATGTATCTCTGCTGAGTCAGTACGCCAACGAGACCAACAAAAAAGTACTGTTTCTGATGAATGAACTTACCGTCCGCTCTGAGCGTCTCTCTATTCAGAATACCGAAACGCTGAGAGTCGCTCAGGTCACCATTTTTATTCTGGTTATAATCAACTTTCTGCTGATCGTTTACCGTTTCCACCGGGCCGATAAAGAGCAGGCCGAGTTTATGCAGCAGTTGGAAAGCCTGATTCGTAACCTTCCGCAGGCGGTATTCTTTGTGGATGCCCATGATCATATTATCTACGTCAATCAATTGGCTGAGGAGTTGCTTAATATTCCGGCTGAAGAGATAAAACAAAAAACTATAGATAAATTCCTGCCCACCCCTGTCGTAGACGGCTCCGTAAACATGTATGGAAAAAACCTCGAAATAAGCGTCTCTAACGTGATGTCGATTCCGAGGGAGATGCGAATGGTCAGTCTTACCGATGTGACTGAGTCTGTCGTATTAAAGAAGAAGTCCGCTTACGACCCGTTAACACAGCTATTGAACCGCAATGGCTTGTCAGAAGCCTTTGATGAAATCAAAGGTAAAACCAATGAAATCTGCTGTCTGTTTCTGGATTTGAATAAGTTCAAAGAGGTTAACGATCACTACGGACACGGTACCGGAGATCAGGTACTGAAAGTGGTCGCCCACAGGCTAAAAGCAAGCATGAAAAAAGATGATATCATTGCCCGCTTTGGTGGCGACGAATTTATTGTTATTCTAAACAAAAAGTTATCGCCCACTGACATTCATCAGCTGTGTGACAGAATCAAGCATGTGATTGCTAAAGAGATAGATATCGAGCATCTGGTTATCCAGATTGGTGTAAGTATCGGTGTAAGAGTCGGTTATCCGGCCGATGAATCTCTGGAAATCATCATAGACGATGCTGACCGCGCAATGTATGTTGATAAAAAACAAGAACATCTAATCTAAGTAACTTCAATGAATGAACTAATCCAAAAACTCGAAGCTCTGTTTGCCTCCGAAAGTTACGGCTGGGGCGGAGATATCCTACTTTTGACCACATTCAGCCTTGTGGTATGGGGTATCTGGAAACTACTGTCAGCAAGGCTGGAAAGTCTTGCTGAAAAAACAAAATTTCAGTGGGACAACGCTTTTTTTCACGCAATTAACGCTCCCATAAGTACCCTTATCTGGTGCTGGCCAGCGACGGTTTCCATGGGGATAGCTCTGGAAAATCTGCTTGAGCACCCTATCGGATGGCTCAAAAACGTCAAAGTCATATTGGTTATTGCGGTGTTTATCTGGGCGATAATCCGCCTGATCACCAACTTTGAAGAGCAGATACTAAAAGATAAAAGGCGTGATGAAACAACCGTACAAGCCGTTGCCAAGGTAATCCGCCTGATTTTTATCATTATGGGCCTGCTCTCTGTGATGCAGACTCTTGGCCTGAGCCTTTCTGGCCTGCTTACCTTTGGTGGTGTCGGTGGTTTAATCGTCGGTCTTGCCGCAAAAGATCTGCTTTCCAACTTCTTTGGCGGCCTGATGATCTATTTCGACCGTCCGTTTAAGGTGGGGAACTGGATCCGCTCACCGGACAGAGAAATTGAAGGTACAGTGGAACGAATTGGCTGGCGTATGACCATAATCAGAACCTTTGATAAAAGGCCTCTGTATGTACCTAACTCGGTATTCAGTAATATTGTGGTTGAGAACCCTTCCCGTATGCTCAACCGCCGTATCTACGAAACCATCGGCCTGCGTTATGATGATGCCCACAAAGTGGAAGCCATTATCCGTGATGTAAAAGCGATGCTTCAGGACCATCCGGATATCGATGCCACACAGACGCTTATCGTTAACTTTAACGCCTTCGGTCCTTCATCTCTGGACTTTTTTGTTTATACCTTTACCAAAACGGTAAACTGGGTAAGATTTCATGAAGTTAAGCAGGATGTGCTTTTGAAGATTATGGATATAATCCACCAGCATGACGCCGATGTCGCCTTCCCAACCCAAACGCTAAAAGTTGAGCCAGCTACTCTGGCGCATAAAAAAACGCCTCTCGTTTAGGAGAGGCGCCTACTTACCAACAGCGTTGTTATATTAATTCGTTATGCTTTGCGTCGTGCTTCCACCGCACCTGCCAGTTCGCGCAGAACTTTCTCTGTGTCGTCCCAGCCGATACATGCATCTGTGATTGACTGACCGTAAGTTTCCGCTTTACCGTCAACCAGATCCTGGCGCCCTTCAACAAGATGAGACTCAACCATCACACCAAAGATTGCTTTGTCACCAGCAGCAACCTGAGCAGATACATCTTCACAAACCACAAGCTGACGCTTGAACTGCTTAGAGCTGTTAGCATGGCTGAAATCGATCATCACTTTTTGTGGCAGTTTGGCAGCATCAAGCTGCTCTTTAATTTCAGCAACGTGCGCTGCACTGTAGTTAGGCTCTTTGTTACCGCCACGAAGAATAATGTGACAGTCTTCGTTACCTGCTGTTTCAACAATCGCAGAGTGGCCAAACTTAGTAACCGACAGGAAGTGGTGCGAAGACTCAGCAGAGCGGATTGCGTCTGATGCAATCTTGATGTTGCCGTCGGTACCGTTTTTAAAGCCGATAGGGCAAGACATACCCGATGCCAGTTCACGGTGTACCTGAGATTCCGTAGTACGGGCACCGATTGCGCCCCAGCTGATAAGGTCAGCAATGTACTGAGGTGAAATCATATCCAGGAATTCACTTGCCGTTGGCATGCCCATATCTGTCAGGTCAAGAAGAAGCTTACGAGCGGTACGCAGACCGTCGTTGATGCGGTATGTATCATCCAGATTTGGATCGTTAATCAGACCTTTCCAGCCCACTGTTGTACGTGGTTTTTCAAAGTAAACACGCATAACAATTTCAAGGCGGTCACCCAGCTCATCTCTCAGTGCTTTTAGCTTCTCGCCATACTCAAGCGCCGCTTTAGGATCATGGATGGAACATGGGCCAATAATAACAAGCAGACGATCATCTTCTTCACGTAAAATGTTGTGAATAGCCTTTCGGGCCTGATAAGTAGTCGAAGAGGACTTTTCTGTAGCTGGAAAACGCTCTAAAAGCGCAACTGGTGGCAACAATTCCTTAATTCTTTTAATTCTAACGTCGTCTGTTTTAAACATCTTTTCTTTTTATCCTACTATTTTGTCACATTGCTTTGCGCAGGGCCTGAACCCGAATATGTGAACCATATCTCGTTCTAATAAGCGTAAGTTATCTTCTTAACAGCGAGACTGCAATCATTATTTTTCAATTAATTCAATATTTATACTAACTTTACAATTTACACACCCTGTACACTCACGTTTACAGATATTCTAAGCACGCTATTTGCGTGAATATTATAAATATGTAAATGCATTATCTCGCTGATATTGTTATGGTATACCCATTAACCTCACAGGAGAGGTTAATTGAATTTGTACTATTTGTTAACCAGGTTTTGTGGTCAGAGTGTCCAAAGCAATATCATTTAAAAACGTCGATAAATGGTTTGGAAATTTCCAGGCATTGAAAAATATTGACCTCAGCGTCGATGAAGGCGAAATCGTCGTTATCTGTGGCCCTTCCGGTTCAGGTAAATCTACGCTTATTCGCTGCATAAACGGTCTGGAGCAGTACGACTCTGGTTCAGTTCAGGTATTGGGCAGCCCGGAGCTGAGCAAACAGCAAGGCCGTGTCGGGATGGTTTTTCAGCATTTTCACCTGTTCCCGCACCTCACCGTTTTACAGAACCTGACCCTTGCCCCCATGCGTACACTGCAACTGTCAAAATACGACGCTGAAGAAAGAGCTATGCACTTTCTTCGCCGCGTGCAGATTGAAGATCAGGCCGATAAATTTCCGGTTCAATTATCCGGCGGTCAGCAGCAGCGTGTAGCCATAGCCAGGTCCCTGTGTATGATGCCGAGCATAATGCTGTTTGATGAACCCACCTCTGCACTGGATCCTGAAATGATTAACGAAGTACTGGATGTCATGGTTGAACTTGCAGGCGAAGGTATGACCATGGTTTGTGTTACTCATGAAATGGGGTTTGCCAGAAAGGTCGCAGACCGGGTGGTCTTTATGGACGAAGGAGAAATAATCGAAACAGCGCCACCACAACAGCTCTTTGCAAGTCCTCAGCATCAGCGCACAAAAGCATTCCTGAACCAGATACTCAGCCATTAATATGATTAAGGTTCTTAAGCCCGTTATCTCCGCTATTTTACAGATACTGATCCTTGCGCTTGGGATCATGTGGTTGCTGGACAGCGGTGCTCAGGCAATGGGCTATCAATGGCAATGGGAGCGGGTTCCCGGTTACCTGGCATTCTATGAAGACGGTGAGTGGTGGCCTGCAGAACTTGCTGAAGGCCTGATGGTAACCATCAGGATATCGGCTCTTGCTCTGATAGCGACACTGCTTATCGGCTTAGTTACCGCCCTGCTCCGCCTGTCGGATTCTATTGTAGGCCGGGTGCTGGCAAGAAGTTATGTGGAACTTATCCGCAATACCCCCCTGCTGGTTCAGATTTACCTGCTCTATTTTGTCTTTGGCCCGGTGATTGGTCTGGACCGGTTTTCCACCGCCGTTCTGGCACTGGCACTGTTTCAGGGTGCCTATACTGCCGAAATTTTCCGCGCAGGTTTAAACAGCATAGACAAGGGGCAATTTGAAGCGGCCCGTTCCCTTGGTCTGTCAAAATTCGATACCTACAGAGATGTTATTCTGCCGCAGGTGTTGCAAAGAACCCTTCCACCTCTAACAAACGAGGCGGTTTCTCTGGTTAAAAACTCTTCTATCGTCAGCGTGATGGCGATATTTGATCTCACAACCGAAGGGCGAAATATAGTAGCGGAAACGGCAATGCCATTTGAGATCTGGTTTACCGTTGCCGCAATTTATCTGGTTTTAACACTTTCACTGTCGGGTTGTGCCGCGCTGCTGGAACACAGGCTTGGTGCACAGTGGAGAACACGCTAATGGAAACACTGAAAACAACAGGGAGAACACTCCATGAAAATATTTAAACAGGCTGTTACGGCGATCCTCGGCATGGCGTTGACTCTGCCGACAATCGCTGCAACACCCAATCTGGATAAGATTAACGAACGAGGCACATTGAGAGTGGGAATGTCCACCTTTGTGCCCTGGGCAATGCGTAACAAGCAGGGCGAGCTTATCGGTTTTGAAATTGATGTGGCTAAGCGACTGGCAAAAGATACAGGCTGGAAAGTGGAATTTGTTCCCACGGCCTGGGACGGCATCATCCCTGCCCTGCTGGCTAAGAAGTTTGATGTAATCATAGGTGGCATGTCAATCACTTCCGAGCGAGCCAAAAGCGTTCTGTTTACAACACCCTATTCACACTCTGGCGTTCAGGTAGCAGCCAGCAAAGAACTGGCAGACGGGTTCAGCACCTTTGCTAACTTTAACTCCAGAAGGATAAAAATCGCAGCCCGTCGCGGTGCGCATACGGTTCAGGTAGCCAGAGAGACTTTCCCTAAAGCAAAAATCCTTCAGTTTGATGATGATGCTCAGGCATTTCAGGAAGTGCTCAACGGCAATGCTCACGCGGTAGTCGCCTCCAGCCCTAAACCTGAGCACGAAGTAATTAAACACAGCGATGCACTTTTCCTTCCGTTCACTGAGCGACTGGCAAAGGGCAACGAAGCCTTTGCAGTTCGTTTAGGAGAAGAAGATAAAAAAGCGTTTTTTGATGCATGGATAAAAGCCCGCACTGAGGACGGATGGTTGTCAGAGCGATATGAATACTGGTTTGCATCACTGGACTGGCAAAACCAGGTAGCTCAGGGGCAGTAATCAATTGGAAAAGGTCAGCTCGATTAAAACGCGAAAGCAAACCAAAACTGGTGCGCTGAACCGGCTGGATTATATCCTGCTGGTACTCATCGCTCTTGTTGCAACCTGGTTGTATTACCGCTCTTCCATTGGTGTGAATTACCACTGGAACTGGTCTGCTGCAATCGAGCTGATTTTTACCCCGAGAGCAAACGGCAACCTGCCCTACTTCTTTGAAGGGATTATTGCCACTTTCAGGCTAAGTGCCTGGGGCATGGTACTGGCCCTGCTGCTGGGGACCACTTTAGGCCTTGCACGGCACTCGCATATTCCGGTTTTCCGGATCCCTGCAACGGCCTATATCCAGCTGATCCGCAATATTCCGCCGCTGGTTTTTGTTTTTATCTTCTATTTTTTTGTCTCCAATCAGCTGATCCCGGTACTGGGGCTGGAGGCGTTACTGCGTGAACATAACGGCCAGATTAACGCATTGCAGTCTGTTTTGTTTGGTAAAGCGAGTTTATGGGAAAACCTGCTCTCAGGCGTACTTTGTGTTGGCCTTTTGTCTGCAGCCTACATTGCTGAAGTGGTCCGGGCTGGGCTGGAAGGCATTGAAAAAGGTCAGTGGGAAGCGGCAGACGCTCTGGGTTTATCCGTCTGGTCAAAATACCGCTATGTTATCGCGCCACAGGTTCTCAGCGCCATTGCTCCCCCGTTAGCGGGACAGACCATTTCGCTGATTAAAGACTCTTCCATTGTCTCACTAATATCCATACAGGAGCTGACGTTTGTCGGAACAGAGATGGCAAACTCGTCCGGACTTATCTTTGAGATCTGGCTGCTGGTTGGTTTCTCCTATCTGATATTGTGTCTGGCACTTTCTCTGTTGTTCTCAAAACTCGAATCAAAAAGCAGAAAACACCTGCTGCAATAGCCAGCATATCACTTGCATATCTTATGCATATACAAAAAACTCATAATCAGGACTATGCTTATAAAAGAAGAATACGTTTTTTGGTGTGCCTATGAGCCGAGATTTTAAACCGTTATTGCCATCCCTCTCCCTTTCTTTTGCTTTCGCATTGCTCCTTCTCTCGTCGCCTGCAAGCGCTGCCGATACAAACACAGTACTTAGTTATACCCCAATGACCATAGGTCTGCTTGGCGGGCTGGCACTCTTTCTTTACGGAATGGAGAAAATGTCGGACGCCCTGAAACGGGCTGCCGGTGACCGAATGAAAACGCTGCTGGCAAAGCTGACCACTAACCGGTTTATGGGTGTCATGACCGGCGCAGGGCTAACCGCAGTTATTCAGTCTTCCTCAGTGACCACTGTCCTGCTGGTCGGTTTTATTTCCGCCGGCCTGATGTCTTTAACTCAGGCTGTTGGTGTCATCATGGGGGCAAATATAGGTACCACAGTTACAGCTCAGATCATTGCCTTTAAAGTGACAAAAGCCGCTCTGGCTATGGTGGCAGCCGGCTTTGCTATCAGCTTTGTTTCCAAACGAGAAATCAACCGTCATTACGGCAATATGCTTTTCGGCCTTGGTCTTATCTTCCTTGGCATGAATCTGATGAGCGAAGCCATGGCACCGCTTCGTACATACGAGCCTTTTATTAACGCCATGGCGACCATGGATAACCTCTTCCTGGCAATTTTGCTTGCAGCGACATTCACGGCACTGGTTCAGTCTTCTTCTGCAACTACCGGTATTGTTATTGTCCTTGCAGGGCAAGGCTTTATTCCTCTGGAAACCGGTATTGCACTGGCAATGGGTGCCAACATTGGGACCTGCGTTACCGCAATTCTGGCGTCTATCGGTAAATCAAGAGAAGCAGTACAGACCGCTGCCGTACATGTTTCCTTTAATATTCTGGGCGTACTTATCTGGCTGCCGCTGATTGGATTCCTCAGCCAGTTAAGCGTCAGTATCTCACCTGTTTATGCCGATCTTTCCGGAATGGACAAACTCGCCGCTGAACTGCCACGACAAATCGCCAATGCCAATACTCTGTTTAACCTGTGCAATACCATCATTATGCTGCCGTTCGCAGGTTTGTTTGTCGCTTTTGTCCGTAAGATTTTTCCGCACAAACCAACCCCACCTGCGAAAAAGAAAAGCAAAGCGGTTAAACCTAAGTATCTGAATAATGATTTTCTTCCGACACCTGATTTAGCTCTTGATCAGGCACAGTTAGAGCTGGGCCGCGTAGGCAGACGCGTTTGTAATATGATGAACGACCTGCCATCACTGGTTGACAAAAACTTTACCGAAGCAGAAAAAACCACCATCAGAGAGAAACTCAGCAATATTGAAAAAATAGAAGACGAAGTGGACGAGCTGCATGCTGAAATCCTCTCTTACCTGGGAAGGTTAAGGCTGGAGCCTCTTTCAGATCAGCAGAGCAGCCGGCAGATAAAACTGATAAGTATGACCGACCAGCTTGAAAGCATCGCTGACTTAATTGTCGATGCGATGCTGCCTATGGCTTACAAAGCGCTGAATACCAATATCAGCATCAGCCCGGATATGCGGCTGACGCTGGATGCAGTTCAGAACAAAGTAAATGAAGCCATGCTAAACAGCGTAAACGCCATCCGCCGAAACGACGACACTCTGGCTGAAAACGTGCTGAATGCGAAAAGAGAGCTGAACTCCCTGCTGGATGTTGTGCTTACCCACCAGGCAGAACGCCTGATTGAACCAGATGCAAAACGCCTGAAAGTATTCCGCTATGAAATGGAGTGGGTTGAGCAGCTCAAACGTATTTACACCATCAGTAAACGGATTGCGAAATCTCAGTTGAGGAAACGATCTGTATACAGAGGGAACAGTGCCTGAGGTTACTCAGCGACCCACTCAACTTCAATAATAGTCCGGTCGGCACATTTTATACGGCCGGTAAATACATCTCCGGGATGTATTACACCAACACCGGAAGGTGTGCCAGTCATAACGATATCGTTGGTTTGCAAACTGGTGTAACTGCTAAGCTCCTGCAAAATAACCCTTGGCGGATAAAGCATCTGACTAACATGTCCGCTCTGAATACGGACGCCGTTAATATGCAGTTCCAGACTGAGGTCATTAAGATCGATGCCATCCATCGGAATAAAGCGACTTAATACGGCCGAGTGATCAAAACCTTTTGCTCTTTCCCACGGCAAACCTTTTTCTTTCAGCCTGCTTTGCAGATTACGCTTGGTAAGATCTAATCCAAACCCAACAGCTGCAAGGCTCTTACGCCTGACAAGAAAACAAATTTCGGCTTCGTAGTGCAGCGGTTCCTGGTGGAAGGAGATAAGGCGGTTAGCAATTGCGGAATTGGGTTTATTAAAAACCACCATCTGCTCGGGTATCTGATTTCCCAGCTCGTGAATGTGTTCCACATAATTTCGTCCGATACAGACTAACTTCGACGGTTTTACCTTACGGTCACCCAGTACTACAGTATTCACTTAACCTTCCGTGGTGATTCAAAAACTTATAAGCAAAAATTATAACTTAGCAAAGTTGCATTCAGATAATTCCATGCTGATCTTTTTGCGCTTCATAACACAAAAAAAAGCCCGTCATGGATAAGACGAGCTTTTTCATTCAATGAATACCGGTTACAGATATTCACACAAGTACGCGGTGGATACTGCAACTTTCAGGTCAAACGATGAGTTACCTACAACTTCAAAATACTCACCTGCATTAAAAGTTGACCAATCCTCATCACCCACGCGCTTGATAGTCAGTGAGCCCTTAACAACGGTCATACGCTCAGGCGCTTCCGTGCCGAAAGTGTACTCACCCGGAGCCATCACACCAACACTGCTGCTTTCTCCGTCCTGAGTAAACGCCAGTGACTTCACTCCACCATCAAAATAACTGTTTTCTTTAATCATGCTACTTCCTGTTAATGATTATTTAATTAACGATACTCTTCTTTTTAGCTGAATACGGCACGATGCACAAGCCCCTATTTTTATCCGGCACGTGCAATATACTCATCTTTAGCTATGTTTTAGATATCACTAAATTACCTGTTTTAAATCCAAATATCATCCCCATATTTAAAACAGGCGCAACATCAAACAGATACAGGATCGATTATGTCAGCTAACATTCAACTTTACTCTCTGGCTACACCAAACGGACAAAAAGTCGGAATTGCCCTTGAAGAGATGGGCCTGGACTATGAAGCCCACACCATTGATATCCGTAACGGCGACCAATTTACAGAAGAATTTATAAAAATTAACCCAAACTCCAAAATCCCGGCAATTGTTGACACGACCGGAAACAATGGTGAGCCACTGGCAATCATGGAGTCCGGAGCAATCCTTCTTCACCTTGCTGAAAAAACGGGGAAATTCCTTCCTGAAGATGCGGCAAAACGCAGTCATACCCTGCAATGGCTTTTCTGGCAAATGGGAGGACTTGGGCCTATGTTCGGTCAGTTTGGTCATTTCACTAAGTTTGCCCCTCAGGAGTTTGATCTCTCCTACGGCCAGGATCGCTATACCAAAGAGACCAAACGCCTGCTTGCTGTTCTGGATAAGCAGTTGGAAGGTAAAGAGTTTGTCATTGGCGATGAGCTGACTATTGCAGACTTCTCAATTCTGCCTTGGATTGTTTGTCTGGATCGGTTCTACGGTGCTAAAGAAACGCTTGAGTTAAACAGCTACCAAAATGTCACCCGCTGGACCGAAGCTCTGCTGGCGCGCCCCGGTTTTCAAAAAGGAATGGCGGTTTGTAAGATCAGCTAGTACAAATGTCACCGCCAGAAGGCTGGTATCGATAAGCAGACCGTCCTCGCCATGGATGGCGAGATCGAGCTACATGGATGTATTCATGCGTGTCTGTGTTCGATACCTGCCTTCTGGCAGCCTCCAAACTCAATAGAGCAATTTTGTTCAAGTTTTATATCGAACTCTTAACTATATTATGGGAAAATAATAGCCCAGAGATATATTGAGATTCGGTAGTTTTATGAAGTCAGAAAACCACTTTCAGTTTGCAGCAAGTAAGTACCTTAAAGGGGTAACAACGCTGGATGCAAATATGAGTGACTTTTCTTACGATAAGCATGCCCATGAGGAGTACTCCATCGGCGTTACTCTTCAGGGAAGGCAGGACTTTTTTAGCTGCCGCAGCTTTCATAAAAGCTCTCCGGGAAGGATCGTACTGTTTAATCCAGATGATGTTCATGACGGACATTCCGGTGGTGACACCAATCTGAAATACAGCATGCTCTATTTACACCCGGATGCACTTAAAACTCAGTTTAAAGCACTTGGCATAGATGAAAACCAGACTCTCAGAGTCGAAGGTACCGTACTTGATGATGCGATACTAAGTCATCAGATACTCTCTTTTTCTGAACTGATTCAGGAAGAGAACGCTTCGAAAATTGAACAGGAGTCAGGTCTTTTTCAGATTGCCCGGTCACTGGTCCGCATGAGCGGTCAGTTGCAGGAAACCACTCCCGACTCCCGGACAGATAAACTGCTGATAAAAGCAAAAGAGTTTATTCAGGCAAACCTGCATCAGGATATCGCCATTGACGATATAGCAGCGGCCGCCAATATGTCCAAATTTCATTTTATCCGGCTATTTCGTTCTCAGTTTGGTATTACTCCGCACCAGTATGTTCTCAATTGCCGCATCAATAGTGCCCGTAAGGCTTTAGAAACAGGCCTGCCTTCCATTGATGTTGCTCAGGCATGCGGATTTGCGGACAGCAGTCACCTCAACCGACGCTTTAAGCGTTACTTTGGGATGACACCGAAGCAGTACCAACTACAACTTTCTCAATAAAACAGCCAGAATTAGAAATTTATCATGCTAGAAATTTTTGCTTACGCATTCAGCGTTATGTACAGTCCCGGCCCTATGAACCTGCTTGGCCTTCACAGCGGTATTCAGGGGAAGGCAAAAGCCCACTTTGGATTTTACGTAGGCGTGGGGGCAGCCATGCTGATCCTGTTTATCTCTTTAAGCTTTTTGGGCGCGCAGGTTGTCAATAAGTCCATTCTTCCGTATATCAGCATTCTTGGTTGCTGTTATATGGTCAATATCGCCTGGAAAGTATTCAGGGCTAAGGTTGATATCGGTGAATCAAAACAGAAAAAAAACGGCCTTAAATTCCGTGATGGTCTGTTTATGCACCTGCTTAACCCAAAAGCTCTGATTGCAACGCTGCCAATCTCTACCATTCAGTTTCCGGCCGTTGGAATTGCCGGAACACAAATTATTTTCTGGTCTCTGATCTTATCCATATTCGCGTTTGGTGCACCTGCCGGCTACGCGGTTGCAGGCTCTGTCCTTGGGAAGAAAATCGAAAACCCACTTTACTTCAGAAGCTTTAATATTCTGATGTCTGTTTTGCTGGTTTATGTCGCAGCAAGTATCAGCTACGAGCATGTTTATCTCGCCTGGAGCGGTAGTTAAAACTTAGGTTTAATAGGATAGGCAGAGTGAATTTGATATCATAAGCGATTCAGAACTCAGATAGACCAGAAGGAATTGCATTATGTTATGGCGGAGACTTTCTACTTTACTGCTCGCCAGTTTCACTCTTTTATTTTCCGTGTCAGGTAACGCTGCAGCCACACGCGCAGAAATTGCCTGGAAGTTAATTGATCAGGGCGTTTTTCTTGTGGATGTCCGAACGCCACAGGAATATCAGGCAGGTCACCTTGAAGGCTCGGTTAACTACCCTTTGCAAGTGATCGACAGGGCTTTTCAACAAGTTCCTAAGAATACGCCCATTGTTGTGTATTGCAGAAGCGGTAACCGCTCAGGCCAGGCATTTCAATATCTGACTCAACACGGCTATCAATACGTCTTTAATGGTGGCGGGTTACGGGAATTGCAGGCAGCTAAACCGCAGTAAGTTAAAAGCGGTTCGAAGCTCGTTTTTTCAACAATATAACCTGTTTCAATGTCATTCCGGAAATTGCGAAGCTTTTATCCGGAATCTACTAATACCAATCCCAGTAATTAGCTGTTCAGTGATTGCGCAGGCAAAATCGCTAAGAGCAAGGCAAAATTTGCAGTAACTAGTGGATCTAATTACAAAAATTTTAACGCAGCTATTAGCGATTTTGACAAGCAAGGATGAACAGATAATTGCTGGGATTGGTATAACAACGCGCTGTAGAGCTAACAATAGTTTTCAGCTCTACAACGCGCTTTTAGCAGATTCCCGCCTCCGCGGGAATGACCTGGTTGATACTCCGGTTTAATCAACAACTACCTTTCAGCAGCCGCTTCCTCACACACTCTTTTCTGCACCGCAGGTGGCGCAGGTTCGTAGTGACTCAGAACCATACTAAAGCTGCCTTCACCCCCGGTAAGCGCTTTAAACCGTCTTGCATAATCCTGCAACTCATTGATTGGCGATCTCGCTTTTAGCAGAGTGAAAGTATTCGACTCATGGTGCGAGCCTTCAATTAAGCCGCGGTTACCGGAAAGGTCACCGGACACATCACCCACTGCCGTAGTCGGAATATGCAGATCCATTGAGACGATTGGCTCAAGAACAATCGGCCCTGCATTTTCCACCGCATTCAGGAAGGCCTTCTTACCCGCAATAACAAAGGCAATCTCTTTTGAGTCCACTGAGTGGAATTTACCGTCATAAACCGTAACTTCTATATCCTTAATCGGGTTTCCGGAAATCGCGCCTTCATCAAGAGCCTGTCTGATGCCCTTTTCAACCGCTGGGATCAGAGCCGTCGGTATTGCGCCACCCACCACTTTATTGACAAACTTAAAGCCCTCACCACGCTCAAGCGGTCTGACCTTCAGTTGAACCTCGCCAAACTGCCCGGCACCACCACTCTGTTTCTTATGGCGGTACTGACCTTCAGCCGGTTTGGTGATGGTTTCGAAATATTCAACGCTTGGCTGTGAGGTTTCGACCTCCAGCTTATAGACGCTTTCCATCTTCTCAAGAGCCACTTTGAGATGGAATTCACCCTGGCCGCTAAGCAAAGTTTCATTGGTCCGCGTTCTGTGTTCAATTCTCAGCGAAGGATCTTCCGCTTCAATGCGGTTCAGAATTTCAGACAGTTTCTGCTCATCACCACGTTTCTTAGGCTTAACCACCTGACTGTACATAGACTGAGGGAAGTTCAGCGTGCGCATCTGAACGCCGTCTTCATCATGAGAGTCGTGAACCACAGAGTCAAAGTTCAGGTCATCCACTTTAGCCAGCACACATAAATCACCGGCAATGGCGCGTGAGATTTCAATGCGCTCTTTACCCTGAAGCTGATACAGGTGCCCCACCTTAAATGCCTTATTACTTTCGCCAACATAAAGCTGACTGCCCGCATTAATTTCTCCCTGGAAAACCCGCAGATAAGCCAGTTTCCCCATGTAAGGGTCAACACTGACTTTGTAGACATGAGCTACCGAATGCTCAAGAGTTTCACAGTCCACCGGGATTTGCTTACCGTTTTTCTCAAGCAGAGGAGGATTGCCCTCCACCGGCATCGGCATGATTTCGCCCAGGGTTTTCAGAAGTAGCTCGATACCCGCATTGGTTTCAGTTGAAACAAAACAGATCGGAATAATATGCCCGGTCCTAAGTGCTTCTTCAAACGGGTCGTGAAGCTGATTTGGCGAAAGCTCTGATCCCTGCTCAAGATAGATTTCCATCAGCTCTTCATCAACTTCGATAACCTGATCGATCAAACTCTCATGAGCACTGCTGACATCATCAAAAAGTGTTGGCTTGTCGTACTCAGGTTCGAAATAACAATCCACTACCGAAGAGGCATCTTCTGAAGGAAGGTTAATTGGCAAACAGCCGTCACCAAAGCGCTCTTTTACCTCTTCCACCAGCTCTTCTATTTTTTTCGGATTCAGATCGATTTTGTTGATGATAATCATCTGACACTTCTGCTGCTCTTTGGCAAACTCAAACAGACGATCGGATACCTGGTTTAAGGGCGTATTTGCATCCAGTACTAATGCGGATGTTTCAACCGAAGGGAAAATACTCAGGGTCCGGCCAAGCAGTTCAGGCTGTCCCGGAGTATCAATGATGTTCATTCTGTGTTTATTGTGAGTAAGGGTAACCGGAGTTGCTTCAATGGAGTGGTGATAGTGAATGGACTGAGGGTCAAAGTCTGTGACAGTGTCACCAGACTCTACCGTCCCTAAATGTGTAGTTGCCTTGGTTTCAAATAAAAGATGCTCGACAAGTGTTGTTTTCCCGGTACCAGTTTGGCCAACAAATGCGACATTGCGAATCATGTTTGGCATACACGCCTCCTATCCTTGACAGTGGAAGAAATTATTTTTGGTATAAAATACTCTGAGTTGGCGGGAATATCCGCCAGCTCGTCTTCCAGGTCATTTTTCGGATGGGTATATGCAAATCGGCCCCGCTATCTGGGATTAATAGCTATAGCTTGGACCGATTTTTAAACAAATGATGTGATATATTTCATAGCTGTGAAGCTTCTGTAATATCAGTATTAAAAAATGTAGACTGGTTAGCAATTTAGCGCTGTATTACAGCTTATCTGAGATTAAGTCTGCTACGGCCGGATACACCTTTTCACTCGCCTGCTTTACTTCATCTTTTGCGTTCTCAACTGCATAACCGGTAAAGCGCTCCAGCATAGGAATATCGTTGTAATCATCCCCGATCACTGAAACCAGTTCTTCTCTGATCGCAGCTTGTTCCACAATCAATTCCAGTCCGCTTGCTTTACTGATCCCCTTTGGAACCACGTTGATATAGTTAAGGTTGATAAAAACTTCTACCTCAGAAGCGTATTTCCCCAGAATCTCACTGCGAATCGACTGAGCTTCTTCCAGATCGCTGCACAGACAACCAAGCAGAAGCACTTCACCATCAAGCGCCTGCTCTACAGACTTAGTATAGATTTGCGAGTTACGTTCAAAGACTTCCCGCGCAACAGCGTCATTTAAGCTAGCGGCGCGGTTAGTAAAGTTACAGCCGTCAAAGCCATTGGAAACGATCAGCTCATCACCCACTCTCTGCTTCAGCATTTCTGCGACATCGCGGGCGAGGCCATTTTCCAGGGCTGCTTTAAACAGAATATTGTCTTCACTATCGACAACCAGTGAACCATTCAGCGCAATCAGGTAATCGTAATCTACATCACGAGCCTTTCTTTCAAAGCGGATACTAGCCGCATCACGCCCGGTACTTATAGCAAACAGGTTTCCCTGATTACGCCAGTTTTTAACCGCTTCGAGGTTTCTCGGCAGTTTAGACGGGTCAGTTTTGTAAAAAAAGGTTTTATCGTAGTCGGAAGCAATAATTTTTTTTGACATGTTAAGGTTCAGCCCCTGTTATTATCTGCAACGATAATAACAGAAGCCGAAGGAAAGAATAAGACGAATTAAATACAAATATTATCTTCTGCGCAGAATAAAGCCCGCAATAAGAAGAGGAAAAGCCCAAAGCGGTACCGAGCCTCCGGATGAGCCAGATGAAGAAACAGAAGAGGTACCCGATGTGTATTTATAGGAGTAGTCACCGTCTCTGAATGCCTGCCTCTCTGTTTCAGTAAAGGTATACTTCGCCGTCACAGCTCCGCTGGTAACGTTATTTATCCAGGTTTTAAAGTCCAGTACTTCTGAGAACACGGATGTGGCGCTATAACTTGGGTCGCCGCATTTTGACGCCGGGCCGTAACTGGTCACACCAACCAGTTTCTGAGTCGAACCGTCCGTCCAGTATAAAGGGCCTCCTGAATCCCCGTCACAGACTGAACCTTCCAGGTTTTCACCGGCTTCAGAGTTATAGGTTACCGTACCTTCCATACACAGGTTGTAGTCTGTGGTGATGGTATAATTACAGCTAGAATTAGGCACCCAGGTTAATGCTACATCCTGAAGGCTTGTTGAACCGTCAGTACCTTTGCTGGTATAGCCATGTCCTACAGCATAAAAGGTATAAGAGGAACTTCTGTACGTTGCATCATCGTTATCGGCCGGCAATTCAGCCTCATCAGTGACCGACATTGACTGCTCCAGTTTCAGAATTGCAACATCGTGGTACAGAGAACCGTTATAGGTGTCCGGATAATACACTTCTGAAATTCTGATTTTTTCAGTAGAAGATGAGCTGATATTGCTCCAGGATTCATCCTCAAGTTGCGGATACACATTAGTAAAGAGCATCCGCTCTTCATCATCGGTACTATCAATATAGACACAATGCGCAGCAGTCAGCACATAATTGGCCTTCAGTATGGTAGAGCCGCAATAGTTGCCATAACTAACATAACCGCTATTGTAATCCTGCCACTTGATCAGGCTTGCAAAAGTAGGATAGCTCGAGGCTGTGGTGTCTGAACCATTTACAATGTAGGCCTGAGCCTCTTCCGCTGTGCTCAGCGAAGAAAAGGTAAGTGAAGTTGTAGCGATTAACAACGGTATCGATACTTTGTTCATTTCGGTGTTCTCTGTAACTCACGGCCAGACAACTCAGTAAGTACTAAGCTCAGATCTCGCCCGACAATATGCATACTCTATCTAATTATCGGACAGATATCACCAAAATGAACAAATTTCAAAACAAAACTAACCGCGGTAGTATCGCTGTGGCACAAACGGCATTTTCTCCACCAGCATTGGAAGCTTTTTACCACGAACTTCAGCAAACACTTCCGTTCCGATAGTAGTAAAGCTTGTTGCCACATAGCCCATAGACACAGGTTTCCCGGCAGTCGGCCCCGCTGTACCACTTGTTACAACACCGATTTCATTATCGTCAGCATCAAACAGTTTACAGCCTTCGCGAACCGGCGCTTTTGTTTGACCAACCAGGCCAACTCTCTTACGCGAAACCGCTTTTGTCGCTATCTGCTCAAGAATGATCTCCGCTCCCGGAAATCCACCAGCTCGCTCACCATCCGCTCTGCGAACCTTACTGATACCCCAGAGCAAACTAGCCTCAACGGGAGTTGTTGTCGTATCCAGATCATGACCGTACAGACATAAACCGCACTCAAGACGCATTGAATCGCGGGCTCCAAGGCCAATCCATTCCACTTCATCAAAAGCTGTCAGTTTAGCCGCCAGTTCAACAGCTGACTCTGATGGGACTGAGATTTCAAACCCGTCTTCACCGGTATAACCACTGCGGCTGATATAGCATTCGACACCATCCAGATTCAGAATCTGCGCATCCATAAAGACCATCTCAGCGACAGCCGGCTGAATCTTTGCCAGAACCTCTGCCGCTTTTGGTCCCTGAAGAGCCATCAACGCGCGGTCTTCTATCACTTCCAGCTCAACACCTGAAGGCAGGTTACTTTTGATATGGGCAATATCCTGATCTTTACATGCAGCATTAACCACCACAAAAAGATGATCGCCAAAGTTAGTCACCATCAGGTCATCTAAGATTCCGCCCTGATCGTTGGTGAAAAACGCATAGCGCTGTTTTCCGGACGGGAGGTCGATAATGTCCACAGGTACCAATGCTTCCATTGCTTTAGCGGCATCGCTGCCCTTCAATCTTAGCTGCCCCATGTGAGACACATCAAAAAGACCTGCAAACTCTCTCGTGTGAAGGTGCTCTTTTTTCACCCCCAGCGGATACTGAACCGGCATATCATATCCCGCAAAGGGAACCATCTTGGCACCGGACTCAACATGCACAGCGTGCAGCGGTGTTTTGAGCAGTTCGGTCATCACTTTCTCCTTAAAGTTAAACGGATATGTTTCCAATAATAAACAAATTCACTATTTATCCATTAATAACAGATAAAGGAGTGTGATGACAAGCCTGTTTATTGAGCGGTAACCCAAAGAATCAATGCATCCTCTTCACTGACCGAAGCCAGCATATGCCCCATACTGGCATCGTAGTACACACTGTCCCCTTCTGAGAGGTTAATTGGCTCATAGAATTCAGTGAATAAGGTAACTTCGCCTTCCAGCACTAAAAGAAACTCTTCACCATCATGTTTTACCCAGTCGCTGTAGTCCTCAAACTTTCTTGCATGAACACGGGTTTTAAAGGGCATCATTTTCTTTTTAGAAAGCTGAGTTGCTAACAGTTCATGCTCATAAGTTGCCGTTGGGTGAGGCTTGCCCTGTCCCTTGGGCGTGATATCTCTTCTGCCAGTCGCCACCTGGGATTTAGGCGGTTCAAAAAGCTGAGGCATATCAATCTGAAGCCCACAAGCCAGTTTCTGCATCGCCTGAAAGGTCGGCGAAATCTGCTCGTTTTCAATCTTAGAAAGTGTAGAGCGGGCAAGGCCTGTTCTCTGACTGGCCTCTTCAAGGGTAATCCCAAGTTTCAGGCGGATATCTTTGATTTTTTGTCCAAGCTTAAGAGGCTCAATATTTTCCTCTTTCTTCTCTTTGGCAAGAGTCAGGGACGGGTATTCATCCATAATTTCATCAGACATAACGCTAAGTATTCCATTAATTATTTCACAGGCATTGTTACATATATTTATGAACAGCCCAAGATAAGCATTAAATGAATCCGTTCATTCCATTCAGGAAACCTTGCACTAATTAGATGCAAAATACCGGGCAAATGCCTCACAACAGGGCATTTCTAGATAAATATTTCCTATAGGAAATTTTTTATTTGATCGTAAGCTCAACTGACGGTATGTTAACCAAATACAGAAGAACGACTAAACATCAAAATAATCACTTTAACTGATAAGAGTTTCGTCGGGAGCTAACAGAGACAAGCAAGAGTTGGATCACATCTGACTCCTTTACTTATATGTTTTGACATACATTTTCCATAAAACAGAGCTATGCTCAGAAGCGGTGAAATGTAGATTTGTTGTAATTGTTTTTTCAGGCAGTACGCTGCCGGAATCTGAATCGGAGATTTGAAATATGGATATGACCCTGAAGTTTGCTGAAAGCCATGAGTGGGTAAAAGATAATGGTGATGGCACGGTAACTATCGGCATATCGGACCATGCTCAGAAAATGCTTGGTGATGTTGTATTTGTTGACCTTCCTGAAGTTGAAGACGAAATTGAAGCAGGTGAAAGCTTTTCGCTTGTTGAGTCAGTAAAAGCGGCATCAGATATCTATGCTCCGGTTACAGGCGAAATCGTTGAGATAAATGAAGAGCTGGAAGACAGCCCGGAACTGATTAACGATGAACCGTACGAAAACGGCTGGATTGTCCGGGTAAAACTTTCAGATCCGGAAGAGCTAAGTGATCTTAAGGGTGCTGAAGAGTACCAGGAATCCATCGAAGAAGAGTAACGCACCTTCCCCCTCCCTTTTGGGGAGGGGAATACTTCCCGTTTCACTCCATCTCAGGTAATAAAGCTGTAGCCTCGAACAAGATTTAGAGGTCAGGTACTCCTACAGGTAAGAAAACATGACAAACCTACTCACCCAACTTAGTTCCAACAAAGAATTTGTTAGCCGCCATAATGGTCCCGCTCCTGCAGAGCAGAAAATAATGCTCGATATCATCAATGCAGAAAGCCTTGAGCAGCTTATAAACGAGACAGTGCCTGCCTCAATTCGTCTGCCATCGCCACTTTCACTGGAAGCACCGCTCAGTGAAAGCGATATGCTGGCTAAGCTAAAATCCATTGCCGGTAAAAATCAGATAAAGCGAACATTTATTGGCCAGGGTTATTACGACACCTGCTTACCTAACGTTATTCTTCGTAACGTTCTGGAAAATCCCGGCTGGTATACTGCCTATACGCCTTATCAGCCAGAAATCTCTCAGGGCCGTCTTGAAGCACTGCTAAACTTCCAGCAGATGGTGATGGATTTAACCGGAATGGAGATTGCGAACGCATCACTTTTGGATGAGGCAACAGCAGCCGCTGAAGCGATGACGCTTTGTAAACGAGCAGGAAAGAGTAAGAGTAAAGTCTTTTTTGTCGCAGACGATGTGCACCCGCAAACCATTGAAGTAGTGAAAACCCGCGCTGAGTTTATCGGCTTTGAAGTAATGGTTGGCAAGCTAGATTCCCTTGCAGAGCAGGATGTGTTTGGCGCCCTGCTTCAGTACCCTTCAACCACCGGCGAAGTCCGGGATTTAACCGATATCATTTCAGCAGCTCAGGCCAATAAAACTCTGGTTACAGTCGCTACCGATCTTCTGGCTTCCACACTGTTAAAACCTGCCGGTGAAATGGGCGCAGATGTGGTCATCGGCAGTGCTCAGCGATTTGGCGTCCCTATGGGTTACGGCGGTCCTCATGCCGCATTTATGGCAACCCGTGATAAGCACAAGAGAACCATGCCTGGCCGCGTGATCGGTGTTTCCGTCGACTCTAAAGGCAGCCAGGCTCTGCGCATGGCAATGCAAACCCGTGAGCAGCATATCCGCCGCGAAAAAGCGACTTCCAATATCTGTACCGCTCAGGCACTACTGGCTAATATGGCCGCCTTTTATGCCATCTATCACGGTGCAGAAGGACTGAAAACCATCGCACGCCGCACACACCATATGACAGCGATTTTAGCTGCCGGACTTACAGCATGCGGTTATAAGTTAACCAACACCAGCTACTTCGATACTATCACGATAGATACAGATTCTGAGACCGAAGCGTTATACCAGAAAGCGCAAAAAGCAGACATCAACCTTCGCAAACTGGACGGGAAGCTGGGGATCAGCTTTGACGAAACCACGTCACTGCAAGATGTAGAAGCTCTGTTTGCTGTTTTTGGAATAGATGAAAATCCAGAATCACTTTCTGAAAATATCGCTAAAGATGAATTTGCAGCCATTCCAGAGCAGTGCAGAAGAAGCAGTGAATATCTGACGCATCCTGTTTTCAGCAGCTACCGCAGTGAAACTAAAATGATGCGCTACCTGAAGCTGCTTGAAAACAAAGATTTCTCATTGACTCACGGGATGATCCCGCTGGGCAGCTGCACCATGAAACTGAATGCGGCGGCAGAAATGATCCCGGTATCCTGGCCTGAGTTCGGAGCCCTGCATCCATTCGTGCCTAAGGAGCAAGCTTCAGGTTATACCGCTCTTGCTGAGTCACTTAAAACCATGCTTTGTGAAATTACCGGATATGACGCCTTCTCACTCCAGCCTAACTCAGGTGCTTCCGGCGAATACACTGGCCTTATCGCCATTCAGCGTTACCACAAAAGCCGTGGCGAAGGACACCGCAATGTTTGCCTGATCCCAAGCTCTGCGCACGGTACAAACCCGGCAACGGCCTCAATGCTTTCTATGAAAGTTGTGGTGGTTAAGTGTGACAGCGAAGGCAATATCGATATTCAGGATCTCTCGGACAAGATTGAAAAACACAAAGAGAACCTTTCCAGCATTATGATCACCTACCCTTCAACTCACGGCGTTTATGAAGAACACGTGAAAGAAGTGTGTGATATGGTTCATGCCGCCGGTGGTCAGGTTTATCTTGATGGCGCAAATATGAATGCGCAGGTGGGCCTTACTACACCTGGATTTATCGGCTCTGACGTTTCTCACCTGAACCTGCACAAAACCTTCTGCATTCCACATGGTGGCGGCGGTCCGGGCATGGGGCCAATCGGTGTTAAATCTCACCTTGCTCCATTCCTGCCAGGGCATATTGAAAACGGTGTGGAAGGCGACGATTACGCAGTTTCGGCTGCAGATTTAGGCAGCGCTTCCATCCTGCCAATCTCCTGGGCCTATATTGCAATGATGGGAGAGCAAGGCCTGACAGAAGCAACCAAGGTAGCCATTCTGAATGCGAACTACGTAATGGAGCGCCTGCTACCGCACTACCCTGTTTTGTACCGGGGTAAAAACGGCCGCGTTGCTCACGAGTGCATTATCGATATCCGTCCGTTAAAAGAAGAAACCGGCATCAGCGAGGAAGACATCGCAAAACGCCTGATGGATTACGGATTCCACGCTCCAACCATGTCTTTCCCTGTGGCAGGCACCCTGATGGTCGAACCAACAGAGTCCGAAGATCTGAAAGAACTGGACCGTTTCTGTGATGCAATGATCGCTATCCGTCAGGAAATGGATAAGGTGAAAAACGGCGAATGGCCTCTGGAAAACAACCCGCTAGTTAATGCGCCACATACTCAGGAAGATCTGGCCGCACAAGAGTGGAACAGACCCTACTCCAGAGATCTGGCCTGCTTCCCGAGCGCACATACAAAAGCAGCCAAATACTGGCCGGCGGTAAACCGTGTTGATAATGTGTATGGTGATCGTAACCTAAAAACTTATAACCCGATCCCTGACAGCGAGGACGATTTTCCGGAGAATTTTTGTAGAACTTGTTAGGCTCAAAATTGAAACAGGAACAGATAGTTGCTTGGATTGGTATAACTAATCCGGGTAACTTTCACGAACAGAAAGGAACTCTTCCCAATGTTCCAGTGCAATATCAACAAGCTCGGGATCAAAGTGTTTGCCTTTCTGAGCTAATAGTTCTGCCTTTATTGCGTCGTCGCTCCATGGCTCTTTATAGCTTCGCCTGGAGCTCAAAGCATCGAACACATCAGCAAGTGCCGCTATCCTGCCAGATAAGGGGATCTCTTTTCCCCTTAAATGGTTCGGGTATCCGCTCCCTTCCCACTTCTCATGATGAGTACCTGCTATTTCTGCGGCAATTTTGAGCAGATGCCGCTTAGACTTGCTTAATATTTCCACACCATAATCTACATGCTTTTGCATCTCGCTCCATTCGCCAGCGTCTAATTTGCCGGGCTTATGCAGTATTTTGTCAGGAATAGCCACCTTGCCAATATCATGCAATGGCGAAGCGTTCTGGATTAGCAGTGCTTCCTGTTCTTCTACTCCGTAGTGTCTGGTAATGATTTCAATATATCCGGCAACCCGCTGAACATGAGCGCCTGTTTCTTTACTTCTGACTTCAACAGCGTTAGCCAGGTTATATACCAGCTCCTTTGAGGTTTCCTGAAGATCGCGCATCAGATTCAGATTTTCAAAGGTAAGCGCAATATTGTGGATATAGATATCCAGCAGTCGCCGGTCTAAATCAGATATCGTCCCATCCATGTCAATATAAAGCAGGCTGGATAACTTACTTTCGTTCGGATTGTAAAAAATACAGGCGTCAGCATATTGCTCAACTTTTTTGTTTTCCAGAACTTCCTGGCACCGCTTCGCTACCTTCTCTGGCAAAAAAAACAGTGAAGAGTACGGGGTAATATCAACTGTGCTCTTGGTTGCAATTAAAGAAATCGCTCTCGTTTCATCCATTCCATGCCTGTACGGCACAAGAGCATAAAGTGCCGAAATATCAATCTCAAACAAGGAAGAGAACTGGTGAAGGACTGTTGTCGCGTACTCTTTGAGCGAAGTGGTACTCTGAACTACAGCAGATGCCTCAATAATTTTCCCAAGCTTTTTTCTCTGCTCGCTGATGGCACAGAGTTCTGAATAAGCGCGTAACATTGAATACAGCAATGTTCTGAGCTTTTGTGTGGTTAATTCCGTTTTCTCCTTATAGTCATCTATCTCGTACTCACGAATAACGGTATCTTCCGGTGCAACGCCTGCCTGACCGGTACGTAAGACCAGTCTGGTCATTTGGTTATTCAGTTCGTTCCGGATACACCTGACCAGGTCCAGACCAGCGTGGTCGCTTTCCATCACCACATCGATAAGTGCCATCGCAATATCGTCACGACTTTCCAGTATGCTTTTTGCCTCTATCCCGGTGTATGCTGAAATCAGCTCGAGCTTACGCCCTTTAAACACAAACTGTGCCAGCGCCAGCCTGGTTATCTGATGCACTTCTTTATCATCATCTACCAGAAGTACTACCCAGGGAGGCCCTGTTATTCCTCGCTCATGAGTATCGCTCGCATTATCACTGGCTAAAAAGTCCATTTATACCTCATAAAAACACATGAAGAAGGTTTTGAACATTTGACTTACGATCACCATAAAGAATAGCAGTAAAAGAAAAACAACTGCGGCCTGTATCGTTAAGCCATAATAATACTGTCTATATTAATAGTAGCAGAAGTAATGCTAAAGAAAGCGATAACTTACTGGTTAGCAACACGATTTTCATGCATGTCAGTAAAGCGTCTCTGACACTTTAAATGATTTAAACAACTCATTGGTAAACGGATTTGTTTCTTCCTCCGAGCTGATACGGTAAACCATATTGCCACCTTCAAACACAAACTTATAGTCAACGGATACCGGGCTGATTGATATGACGTTTCCTTTTTCTAACAATCTGAATAGCGCCCATGGCCCGGCCACACTCATACTCCGCGGAGACTGATTATATCCGGCCGGAACCAGAGTAATTTTAGACTTAGCCGAATCTCGCAGCGTGTTTGGCCAGATAAAGTCCGCTCCATATTTTTGCCCATGGCTATAGACCAGTATCTGACCGTCGACATTTAATACACTTCGGCGTTTATTGTTGCTCAGTTGCAACGGTTCAACAAAGAAACTTAAGTCTAAAATACCCTTGCGATTAAAAAATGCCTCGCGGATTTTTTCCGCCCCTTCAATAAGCTCGACGATATCTTTTCTGATAAGCGACTTCCCGGTTTCATCCTGGCTAACACCCACATTTTCCTGCAAAAAGATGTTCAGCTGATTTTTATGGAAACTTCCCAGAACACCATCCGGTGCAAAAAACAACTCAAAGTCCTTAAGCGAAACGTCTTTTTTTGATGCAGAAGCGAAGGGATACTTTCCTGCCAGCCTCTGCTGATAATATGTATAAACATCCTCCTGCCAGCGCAATTCAAGATGCTTGATCGCCTCTTGCTTTACGACATACCAACTCTCATCTGCAAGTTTTGTCAACATGCCATCCAGCGGTGCCGGCAGACCTGATGCCACCCGGTGCAATGTATATATAGGATCCGAGTTCATCATCTGAACCCTGTCCTTAGTCGCTTTTAAAGCGGCCATGCCTGCGTCGGGTGCATTTTTGATTGTGTTCATATAACTTTTCAGCACTTCAACCAGAGTCAGAACCTCATTGAAGTAGGCCGGTTTTCCGTTCACCGGGCTAAGCAGGCTGGTCAGTTGTAAAAACGGCTCTTCTATTTTTAAACTAACTGCGTATTTGGCACTTTTCTTCAGCTCCGCTTTAGCACTTTCACTGTCCGGTAATGCCCCATAGAGTTTCGTGTGTGACCTTAAGGAACGGAGTACTCGCTGCAACGGCTCCATACTTCCGGTCAGGTTATCCAAAACAGTCACTGCGTCGTTAATATCACTGAAATACCGGATATCAATATCATTTAAAGCCGCACGCCAGGTTGCCGTATAATCGGCGACGTACAAATCTCTTATCTGTGCTTTAAGCACCTGCTTATCTGCTTCACTAAATGAAGGCGATTTACTTTGACCAAGTACCCAGGCATCAATTAATGCCAGTTTTGATATCGACTCGGACTGAGGTAGAAAATAGTCGTCAAAACCTTCTCTTGTCATCATTCGGGGGATTAAAAGCTTATCACTGGCAAGCACCCGCTCTTCAAAAACCACATCAAAGACAGGACCAATTAAATTTCTCAGATTAATATCAGGGCCTAACACGGTTTCCGCCGTCAGTTTCAGGCTTCTGTATACCCTTTGATCATTCGGCATTGCGCCTAATTCTGACTGAGCTTTAGCTATCACCTCATCATAGGGTTGCATGATCTTTTCTAACGCTTCATCCCCACGGTTACGGTCATAAGCTAAGTCGGTATGCTGCATCGCATAGTCAAGGTGTCCCATAAGCTGTTCCTGAATCGACTTCTTACCAGAATAGCCGGACTGCCAGTATTTAGAAAAGTAATCAAGCACATAACTGCTGTACCTTCCACTTTTATCCACCAACATCCTGTAAACACGCAGTACCCCAAGCTTATCTTCGCTGTTTGTTGTCTGCTGCATTTCAACAATAAGGTCAGCCATTAACAGGGGTAAAAAACGCATCTCAAGAAGATTAAGGTAGGTATCTTCAACTTTGGGACCGATGACATGCCCCTGGTACAAGCCAAGATCGGAAATGTATTGGGATTTATCACGAAAAAAGCCGAACTCTAATGTCGCTTCACGTATTTTATTGAGCGGCTCTAAGATATCGCAAATAGAAGCAACCGCAATCTGGTCAGGAAACTGTTCCTTATAGTGATTAACCTTGGTCAGCACCGCATCTGAGCTGAGAATATTGCTCTTGTAATAGCGATGCCAGCTTGCTGTCAGTAAGAAAGTAACGGTGAGGCAAACAGCCACTGAAACAGCGATAAGCCGACGCTTTTGCTTTACCAGGCGAAAATTGTCTCCGGCTATGCCAGCTTCACAGAAAATAATCTGACCAAACAGGTTTTCAACAAAATACACCATAGAATGTTTCGCATTCTGAGCCCGGTTCACCACATAGGGCAGCCCATATCGCTTTGATGTTACGTCATCAAACGTATTGTTTGGGACACCCTGCTGATACACAGATGTGAAATAGACGCCTCTGACCAGAGCTGTGGTAGAAAATTGATCACAGGTAAAGAGATCACAAAGAAAGTCCGCAAGGATCGATCTTATACCTGCAATCTGCCTGACAAAGCTGTAGATACCTTTTCGCTCTTCAGAAGAGAGCGGCTCAGAGACTTTTTGTGGTAACACCTTATTTAGCGTCGCTACAAATCGTGCATAATCGGCATCAAATTCTGCTAACCATTTTTCGGGGGCATCTGCCGAATCCAAGGAAAAGGTAAAGCCGAAAATATCATCTCGCTGCTTAGCTGAACACTGCCTGAAAAACGGCTCAAATCCATACAGCAAGTCGAGTTTAGTCAATGTAATGTAGACCGGAAGACGTGTTGACAGCGATTCCATCATCTCCCGCATCCTTGCCCTCAAAAGGCTTGCATAGATACGACGTTCTGAAGAGTTAGCCTCTGCCAGTCTGGCAATATCCACGGCGATGATCAGTCCGTTAAGAGGCCTTCTGCTTCTGGTGTTTTCTAACCAGGCTAATAAATTTTGCCACAGCCTGATCTCACCCTGACCATCCGTCTGATTAAGTGCTCCCTGCTCAACTAACTGACCACCTGGTTCAATAAGAACCGCATGATTACTGAACCACCAGTTTACCGAACCCTCTTTGCCCCTGTTTTCACTCTTCACGGCACTCTCAGCCGAATCGAGAAATTTCTGACCCGATCGTCTTATCAGGCTGGATTTGCCATCACCATTCAGACCGATAACCAGATACCAGGGCAGTGCATACAGGTAGTTGTGTTTGTTAACCTGCTGTCTGAGCTTGCTTCTGAGTGTTTCGAGTTCTCTGTCTTGTCTGTCAATACTCCGTTTAACAGGATCATCTCTTAACTCCCTGGCTTTTTCTTGTGCTGTCACAAGCTGAACCAGCTTTCTCCGTTGCCTGATCCCCCAAACAGCAACTGCAATGAATGCAGAGAAACAGGTAAACAGGACTCTTGAAGAAACAGATGAAAAAGGCTTATTACCAAAGATCTCCAGCCACGGCCCCACCCACCAGACAACCAGGTTAACCACAACAAAGAGAAGTACCAACAGAACCTTAAGTGCAAGCGTGAAACTCTGTTTGTTCTTTTTCACCACTTTTACCATTCTATTTAACATGAGCTCCCTCCTCTGAAGTTACCTGCCGCTTCAATTGTTCAACCAAGGAAGGCTCCCAGTCGGAAACGCTCATTGTTGAAATCTGCTTATACAAATCCTGATAACTGGCTCCGGCCAGCGCCCGGAATTTGCTAAGGTGCATCACCTCAGTAGAGATAAGGCGACAATAAAAATGATTTCTTGGTTCTGTTGCTGACACCAGCATAGAGTCCAGATAAGACAAGGCTTCTGAGACACCCTGAGCTTTAGCAAGCTTAAATACCTCTTCTCTCGTTTTCTGCCAGTCATTATTTTCAGATGCGGGATGATTGCTCCGGTCTGTTTCCGAAAGCCAGGTTTTAACCGCATCCGGGACAAATGGAGAGCCGTCTTTAAACTTAAGATGGCCCAGCTCTGGCAGACGTTGTAAAAAGCGACGGGTTTCCTCCGCGACCACTAATCCAAGCTCTGCCTGGTTAAGAGCCAGGGCCAGGTTAAAGCTCATTAACTGACCTTCAAACCAGTAAGGCGCGTTGAGCAGGCTCTGTTCGATCTTTTTCCATATTTGCAGATCCGGCCGACATGTGAGATCCCGGTACTCTTTCACTTTAGGTGCCGGCATTCCCCGCAATAGCGTATTCATCCCTGTGTCATGCTCAGGAGGCGAAACAATGGTGCCCCAACAGGCGTAGCGCCTTATCCGAAAGGGCAATGGCGATAAAAAGCACTGCTCATCCAGCAGATCCGACGCACTCAAAAGTGCCTTTTTCAGTGTTTTTGCCTCTACAGCATTAGAAACTTGTGGCTGCGCAGTTAACAGATGACGCCCTTTTTTGGCAGAACTCCCGGAATCATTTCTTTGAGGAGTTGCGTCCTTTACGCTTATGGACTGAATCCCTGCCTCTATTTTGCTCTTCACTGACAGCGCGGTTCCGGCGCTTAATTTTTGCTGAGCAATGGCATCCAGCCACTCTTGTGTTACCACGCCGAGCTCTTTTTGCTCCGCTTCGGTAAACAGAGAAAAGTCCATTTTTTCAAACAGAAGGGAGAAGCGTTTCACCATCATATTGAAATACTTTTCTTTACCCGGAGAGCCTTTATTTCCGGATACGGGATAGCTGTTATCCCAATAATTTTTTACAAAGATGGTCATTAGCTCAAACGACATAATAATCCGTTCAGGTGAAGCCGAATTATGCAAACACTGCATCAGGTAGGCTAGTAGCCGGACATCTTTGGATTTATTCCCCAGCAACCAGATTACATCCTGCTCGGTGTTTTCCCAGTCAACCCCAGAATGGGCCAGAGAGCCTACCTTCATCATCTGGCTTTCAATCTGTTCAAAAACTGGGTCACTACCTAATAGCTCACCGGCCGGAGTTAACTCTGATACTACTTTGGCAACATACTCCGGGTAGTCTTGTAACAGAATGTCTTCGCGCTCCTTTACCATTGGCACCGCTCTCTTAATAGCCGAATTTTATTGCTCAGGTCTGTGGTATCAAAATGTAAGCCGTCAGCAAACTCAGCATTTGAGCGAATCGTCGCTTTCGGTGTTCTAAGCATCTGTTTCATCATATTGATTGCCGGGATCCCCTGAGCAGATGAAAATAAAACGCCCTGATCGTCACTGCGCCAGAGCTGATGCTGACTGCCCGCCAGCGAAATTTTTGCCCTGACATGATCCACCCGGTGAGGCAAAGCCAGTTCAATGCGGCTTAAGTGATTAATACAGCTCATAATAAGCAACGGCTTTTGTTTTGATTTAAAACTTGTTTTCTTGTTTAAAGGTCTTAGTACCAGCCATGCATCATCATTAGCCGGGCTACTAAACAGAGTCCAACTGTCTTCAGTGTTAGCGGAAAATATCTGTCTTGCTCTGTGCCAGGAGTCGGGATATTTTGCCGGGAGTACCGGTTCCTCCGGTTCAGTCTGAAAGCCAAACAAGCTGTCAAAACAATGCAACCTCTCAAGCCGCGAACTAATTTGAGAACAGTCATTGCCCTGTCTTATTAAATCTTGAGCATTAACAGGAGAAAAAAAGGTTACAAATAAAAGCGGATAAAAAAGTACTCGATTGATCATGCTGATTTGATCCCTAGCTTCTGACACTTATAAGCCAGTGTCCGGATAGGAATACCAAGACTCTCCGCAGCTTTACGCCGACTGCCTGAATAATGGGTCAGCCGCTCTTTTATAATGAGTGCTTCGTAGTTACTTAGCGCCAGTTTCAGATCACCAATTTTGAAACTCTCACCATCACTGCAATAAGTATCAGCATAAGCGCGCCCTTCCCCACTGCTTTCCCTCTCCCGGATTAACGTCAATGCTTCTCTCTCTGCTGCTGTACTTTCCCTCTGAAAACTTTCTATCCGGGCCTCAAGATGCTCTGCTCTGACCGCTTGCCTGTCTGACGTGTGCACGCAGGCAAACTCAATAAGGTGCTTTAACTCCCTGACATTTCCGGGAAAATGGTATTGCTGCAGTAAGTCAAGGGCCTGACAGTCAATCCCGCAGATACTGGTTGAATGTTGCTGGTTAAAAGCTTCAATAAAGAATTCACAAAGCGGGTAAATATCCTCTTTTCTGCAACACAAAGATGGAAGGTTTATGGGGTACTGGCAGAGCCTGTAGTACAGATCCTGCCGGAACGCCTTTTGATGGACCTTCTCAGGCAGATTCAGGTGAGTAGCAGATATCACACAAAAATCAGAGTGTATCTCTTTATTTCCGCCTAGTGGCCTGAACGTGCGGGTCTCTAACACTCTCAGCAGCTTAGCTTGCAGAGAAAGCGGCATATCTCCAATCTCATCCAGAAACAGTATTCCCTTATCAGCCTGAGCAATCAGACCCAGTTTATTCTCATCTGCCCCAGAGAATGCCCCTTTTGTATACCCAAACAGCTCACTTTCCAGCAAATTTTCCGGAATCGCTGCGCAGTTGATGGTAATAAATGGCGCTCTGCATCTTGATGACAGTTTATGGATGGCTTTTGCCACCAGCTCTTTACCTGTGCCGGTCTGCCCCTGAAGCATTACAGATAAACTGAACCCCGCCGCGACAACAATTTGCTCACGTAAAGCCTGCATAGCGGTGCTTTTGCCGATAAGTGTCAGTGATAACTCATTCGCCTGTTTTTCCTGGTCTGCTTTTTTCTCAATATCCATAAGCGATTCCCGGAGCAGCTTCTGACTAAGACTTTTCTGCTCCATCTCAGTTAACAACTCCCACTGCCGGGAAAAAAGAAGCTGTAACTTTTGGAATGTTGTATTAGCCAGTGCTTCTTCTATCAGATCTGACGATCCCGAAATCAGTAGTATTGACTCCACTTTTTCCTGTTCCGAGAAAACCGGTATCAGACACAGAATATCGAAAATGCCAACCTTCTCCGCCAGCGTCATCAGTTGTCTGTCCGAGCGCCAGAAGACCAAATCCTCTGCCTTAAGAAGCTTTACCTCACCAGACTGGAGAACATGGGCAAGCGGGCTGTCAAAATCACCCACAAGCCATGAACCGGGCAACTTATGAGTGATCAACCGTCGCCCTTCCTGATCCGGAAACAGCAATAGCCCATTACTCAGTTTGAGCTCACTGCTGAGGATCCCGATATACTTATCAGCTAATTGTTCAGGCGTCCGGCTTGTTATCAGCGCAGTAGAGAATTCCAGCCAGTCAGTCATATCTACTCCACCTCCCCGATAAACTGCCCATTTTCAACCGACATACGGATCGCATTCACAGCTTGTTTGTGCGCCAGTTTTTCCAGTATCGCAAGTGAAATAGGGGGAAGCAGGTGGCCTTCAATGATGGACTCAAGCATACGGGCACCATTTTGGCATTGATTGGCACGGCTGATGATCTCACCGGTCAGTTCATCACTGATCTCAACTCTGGCGCCGTACCGTTTAATCAGTAAACTTTTCAGCTTCTTCAGTTTCGCTTCCACTATGCCGGCCATAACCTCTTTTGACAGAGGTAAGTAGGGCACCACTTCCATGCGGGCCAATAATGCTGGCTTAAAGAATTCTGACAGCTCCTGATAAAGTCTGTCCTGCAACTCATCAGGGAACTCCTGATTGTCAAAGATAGTTTGTGTTCCCAGATTAGAGGTCATAAAAAACACAATATTTTTGCAGTCAATTATCCGCCCTTCGCCGTCAGCCAACTCGCCTTTATCAAAAGCCTGATAAAATATATTCAGCACTTCCGGATGCGCCTTTTCCACCTCATCAAGAAGCACAATGGAATAAGGTGTCTTTCGTATCGCTTCGGTCAGAACACCTCCCTCGCCATAGCCGACATAGCCGGGTGGCGAGCCTATCAGGCGCGAAACCGTGTGCTTCTCCTGGTATTCGGACATGTTTATGGTAGTAAGAAACTGCCTGCCACCATAGATTAGGCCCGCCAGTTGGATAACTGTTTCGGTTTTACCGACACCACTGGGTCCAACCAGAAGCAGGGATCCGTTTGGTCTGCCCGCTCTGCGCAGATCAGCCCTGGCGGTCAAAAGATGACGGTGGATACATTGCAGAGCCATCTTCTGACCTTTCACTTCCTGGCTTAGAATTGATGTCATATTCGTCACTCTGAGCAGTTCATCACTGTTCATCTGATCCATGGGCACACCAGTCCAGTCGGCTATAACTTCTGCCACCTGACCTGCGTCCACTTCCGGGTGAATTAAGCGCAGGTGAGGCGGAATATCTTCCATTTCACTATAAAGTTGTTGAAGCTGATCTCTGATGCCATTGGCGCTCTCTTCGCTGTACTCTTCGTCTTGCATCATTTTAATCAGTTCACCACGAAGCCTGATAACAGAGTCAGCCACCTGTTTCTGTGACTGCCAGTCACAGTAAATTTCCTCCCGTTCTTTTTCTGCCTGCTGCATCTGAGTGTTAAGAGTGGAGTAATATTCCTCATCAATCGCGGTACCAAGATTTCTGGTACGCTCCAGCATCGTCATTTCCAGTTGCCTCTTATGCTGCTCGGTATCCAGCAACGCGAGCTGATTCGGAGGCGTTGAAAAGTTAATGGAAATGCGCGCGCATGCGGTATCAAGAACATCGATCGCTTTGTCCGGCAACTGCCGCCCAGAGATATAACGGGCGGAAAGTTCTGCCGCCGCCTTTACTGCCTCATCCGTGATCAGAACCTGGTGAGAGGTTTCGTAGGCTGAGGTTAATCCCCGCAATATATCGGTTGTTTCTTCAATACCGGGCTCTTCCAGCTTTACTACCTGAAAACGGCGGGACAATGCAGGATCTTTCTCAAAGTATTTTTTGTATTCCTTCCAGGTCGTGGCTGCCACTACGCTTATTTCTCCCCTTGCTAAAGCGGGTTTTAGCAGATTTGCGGCATCACTTCCTCCTTCCTGATTACCGGAACCGATTAATGTATGAGCCTCATCAATAAACAGAATGGTTGGTTTTGTTGCACACTTCACCTCTTCAACCACACTTTTCAGACGTTTCTCAAACTCACCTTTAACCGATGCACCAGCTTGAAGCAGTCCCAGATCCAAAGAAAGCACCTCTGTCCCTTTTAACTTATCCGGAACCTGATTATTGATAATCCGAAGCGCCAGGCCTTCAATCATGGCACTTTTGCCAACGCCTGCTTCCCCAACAACGATAGGGTTGTTTTTTCTCCTCCGGCACAGAATATCACTCATCAGATTTAACTCTTTTTCCCGGCACAAAACCGGATCAATGCCCCCTTTTCTTGCATCCTCGGTGACGTTACTGCAGTACTTTTTCAGTGAACTGTCTGATACTGAATACGAACATTCATGCGCCGAATGTGTCAGGTCGTTATTTTTTGATTCAGAGGAGCCCAGAAGCATTTGTTCAAAGCTTTTCTGCAAATGCTCCCGGTTAAGCTGTGAAAACAGATGTGCAAGCTCTTTGGTAAAGTACCTGTCTTCGCGAAGGAGCGCAGCCAGAAAAATGGCACCTGAGCGCAATTCGGTCTGCACAAGTTCCGTCGTTGACAGCAACCAGGCTTCCTGAAGCAGCTCCACCAGATGAGGGGAAAATGCCGGATAACTCTCAGAGAGTTTTTCAGCGGTATAGCTATTGGTTATTGCTTGTAAAACCGGCTCTGTTGCCATATCCGCTTGCCTTAAAATGACGCTCACATCGCATAAGGGGTTATCCAGCAGGGTCCGGAGGTAATGCACAGGAGTTACCTCCGGGTGTTGCAACTCCACACAAAGCGTTGCTGCGCTTTCAAGAGCCAACTTGCTCTGCTCATTTAGCTTAGAGATAAGCATAGGAAGTTCAATACGAATCACTATAATCACCTGCTCGTCATTCTGTTAGAGGATATGGCTTAATTGGTTCAGTACGTCTGTGGATTTGGCATGGAGCAGATACGAATAACCAAAATATATGCCGGCCCAGAGAAGCGTAAACCCGAAGAAAACAGACCAGACCGGTATCTGTCTGCCCAACCGGTATTTTGTCTTCACTGCATGCCCTGAAGACCGGAACAAGTCAGAATCGCCGCAGGCATCGTTATCTGAAAGCATCTGATGCAGATGAGAGATAACCGCTTCTCTCTCGCGGCATCCTCCCTCGATAACACGGTACTTGCCCTCAAATCCCAGAACCAGGCAGTAATAAATAAACTCCAGAAGAGAGCGGTAACGAACAGGCTCCTCTTCAATTCTTTCAGTGATCAGAAAGACTTTTTCTCCACCCCAGGTTTCGTTGTGAAAGTAAGACAAAAGTGACTGCTCTGCCCAGACACTGGAACTTCCCCAGCAAGTACTCAATACCGCTTCATCAAGAAAAGCGCACAGAATATAGCGGTAAGCCATCAGGATGGACTGCTCGTATCCCTTGCTTGTCAGCTCCAGCTCTATTGTTTTTATTTCTTCGACAACCTGATTTTGCAGAGCTTTTACCTCATCACACCTGCCCAGGGTGCCAATCCGCACAGAGAGGGCTAAAAGCGGCAGGGCTGCATCTATCAGCCTGTTTTTACTGTCCCCACGAAGCAGAAACCAGTTTTCCAGATCCTTGTCTTTTTGCTCCGGGGTGGCGTTATTGGCAAACAGCCCATCAGAACTCTGCTTTTCATAATTTGAGTCCATGTTTAACTCCTGATAGCCCAAAACTGAATGTCCAGCTCTTCAAACCGGGCAGAAATATGCAGCGCGAATCCGCTGGACGCTTCTATATTTCTCCACTCAGAGCTCTCTTTATTCAACTGGTAGTATGTGTATCCCGCATGATAAGGAAGATGCCGGGGAGCAACAGGTAACGGGATTAAAGGGACGCCCGGCAATTGAAGAGAGACAAGCTCACGAATCCGGTCCACAGAAGAGACTTTGGTTTGCTGAACAAAAAGCTTGCGCAACTCTTCCAGGGGCATTTTTGCCCTGACCGCGATGATAAACTCGCCGTCCTGAACCAGCCTGGAATCATTGACAGGGGCCACCATCAAACCATATTTTCGTTTCTCAAGCTGAATAGAAACCGCTCTTGGCTCAAGGACAACGCTCAGGCTTCTGCGCAACCCGTATATAAGCGGCCAGAATGATTCTCCCGGCATATCGTGATCATAGTTCACAACATGAGAAGGCAGGCGGCTCTCATCGGTAAAAGAGGCCAACTCTCCTGAGAGAGACACAAGACTCTCATACAGCTTTTCCGGATGCAGACTTTTCAGCCTGCTTTTATGCTCTAACTGTGGCTGAACCCGGTTTAACACCTGAAGCAGCATAAAATCCGATACTTCAGCAACACTGCCCTGCCCTTGCTGACCTAGCCGTCTGGCGATGTTTTTTGCTCTTTCACGCACAAGACCTGACAATTCATTGATAAAGCGGTGCAAAACAGCAATAGCGGCAACATTCAGATGGCAGGGTATAAAATCATCATCCAGCACCACACTGCCATCAGGGCGCTTTTCCATTATCCGGGCTATTGCTATAGACGCAAAAGCACTTCTGTCATCCTTCTCCAGCTTCAGTTGCATACGCACCGGAGCAACATTTACGTTAGTCATATCTCCCTGCGGACTCTGAATATCCCTGACTTCCAGCTCATAACTAACGTAACGGCCACTTCCTTTTTTCTCCGGCCAGTCCACTTCCATTATGGATTCGCATTTTAAAGGGATGGCCAGATAGACGAGCTGATTAGACAAAGAGGCGTCTTCTATTTCCAGCGCATCCGGCATCTCATCTTCCAGCGGTATCCTGAAAACCGTGCCGTCGGGCATAATTCCCGACACCCTTTCGATGGCAATTTTTCCAAACGGCAGATATTCGGTGTTTATAGACAGCTCTGATACGCCATACGAATAACGGCTAATCGCATTTATCTGCTGTTCAATACAGTAATCGATATGTCGTTGCTGCTGCTGAAAGTGCTGCGGCTTTATAAACAAGCCCTCATTCCAGATCACCCGGTTGCGTGTGTGCATCTTGTCTTATTCCACCCTATCTAATTTCACAACATTTCCCTTAAACAGCATCAGCAAGTGATACACCCGCCCCTTATTCACCACCTTTACCGCTTTTTTCCATTCACTGATTTCCGGGTCAGCAAAATGAGCCACTACCCCGATATAACTGGTGTCGTCACTCACCTCAAATTCACTGATAAACTTGAACTGATCCGGCATAAGTACATAGTCATAAATCTCGACAAAATTGCTGCGCAGAGCCTTTTTATAGTCCTGGCTTATCTGGTCATAACTTGCCGACATAAACATGGAATCATCTTTTAGCTCGAACACCTGAATCTCAACCGGTGCAGACTCGCCCAGAATGTCCGGATTCATATTACTGTCGCTGACAAGGCTAAAGGTGACCTTTGACGGGCAATCCTTTGGCTCATCTTCCTCAAAGATACTGCAGCCAGCCAGAATGGAGATAAAGACAAGTAGTAACGATAAACGCGAAGGCAATATCACCATTAACGCTCCAGTTGTTTATCACGTATTTTTCTGTCGTAGGCCTGCTCAAAGATCTCCCAAAAGAGCTTTTCAAAACCTTGCTGATGATTGGAAGTCAGCTCCTGATAGTAGTTACAGTACATTTGCCATGGCCAGGATTCGCTGCTGTTCGCATGCCCTCTATTTTCTCTTTCATACTGGTTGAAGCGGCGCAGTAATATTTCAGGCGAAAACCGAGTTAACAGATAGCTTAACGCCTCAGATATTGCGTACTGCACCGCCTCGTTGTGTTCACTGATATTCTTAATGCTCTCTTCCAGAGCAGAGGGGGCAGAAAGGTGCACCTGACTTTTTTCTGCGCCAAACATGGTCTGAACTGTCTCCTGATAACTTTTGCCCATTCGCAAAGGGTTATCTTCTATCGGCTGGAGGTTTTTATTTATTGACCCGAATCGTCCGGAACTAAAATCTTGGTGTAACCCCAAAAGACCCGAGATACAGACCTTCAGAGACTGGCCCAGCTCACTGGAAAGTAGCTGTATATCCTGTACGTCGTTGGCTTGCTCTAACCTTACCCCTAAGCCATCAAATATCGGAGCAGACAGCAAATGATTGCAACCCGCACTGCCACTTGCCATCTCTTGTTCCAGAAGATCTAATTTTGTTTTATTCACTAATAACTCCTTTGACGAGCCGGGTTGAATTTTGGACAGGTCCATAAATGATGAAATTTCTGCTCCACTATCAGCCTGAGGCGTATATTCCAGCTCAGACCGGCTCTGTTCCCCTGCAAGCAGCTGGTTCTCAGAAACATCAGAACTCTCTTGTGCCATGATGGCTCTGTCCCGCTCTATAACAGCAAGGGGATCGATATCCCTGGCCGGTTCTGTGGTTGATACATGCACACACTCACAAAGGTCGCCATGTTCCGCATCAGCCAGCAAGGAATCCGCGCCCTTGTCTCCAACCAGATTCAGCAATGAACCTTGATGGCTTTCGTGCTCATAGTCCTGACCCAATAGCACCCTGATAATGTAAGGCCCTATTTTCAATTCATCTTTGTGGGAAAGCTTCACCATATTCCCGATACCTAAAGGCATATGAGAACTATTGATAAAGGTTTCGCCGGAGATATCCTTCAGGCAATACTCTCCGTCACACAAAACCAGCTCACAATGTTCAGGCTTTATCTGGTTACCCTTGTCTTTTAACAGCCAAAATGCCGTGTGTTGCGAGCCCACAACACCTCTTTCACCTGACCATTGTGAATGTGCGCACAAACCTGCTCCCAGCTCCTGTACATTCATCACATACATTGTCAGCAAGACTGAATCATTTTTCGTCATCTTATTGCCTCACTTGTATCAGTACTTTTTGCTCACCCGGACTTCTTCCCAGAAAAGAAGTCCAGCCAAGCATGGAGCCACCGGAGCTAGCCAGCTGTAGCTGATAACTACTGGTGTCATCAAGAGCGAGTTCCAGGTCATAGGCCAATTGATCACGAAGAATAAACTCAACTAATTTACGCAAAGGTTCATATAGGTCGCCCGTTGGTAAAAACTGGACAAATCTTTCCCGGCTTAGTTTGCTGATACAGATAGTGAACTTTCCGCTACAGTCACGTATTGACTCTCCCAGCAATAAGCTTTCCCCAAGCAGAGCATTTCGACACCCAAGGGCAACACACTGTTCCGGTGGGATAGTCACTTTTCGTTTAACCCATTGCCAGATCTGCACATCAGTCAGGTCAAAACAGTGAGCAATAATGCCGGCAACAAACTGTGGCGAGCGACTTCTTCCTGCCAGCGTCCCCGCATAAGACAGCATCTTGCACCAGTTAATTGGCGTTTCTCCCCTTAAACGGGCGTTCCCTAACCCGACGATGGCAAACATATGCTCTGAAACCGGGTCGCCGGCATCTTGTTCAAAACGTATGTAATATCGGTACTTTCTCCATATCCGGTATAAAAGGGAAAGTAGTCTGTTATTAAAAAAATCTAAAAATGGCTGCTTTGTCCCTGGCGAGTTCTCATTAACCAACTGTTCGATGATAAAACCAGGCAGTGGCGAACATGCACCGGATAAACCCATAAAATTGGTATAAAGCAGTATACGTTCATTGCTGTCCCACTTTATTCCATGCACATCCGAAGTTGAGAATCCAAGACTTGGATTTGCACTGAATACGAGCCTGCTGTCTCTTTCCCACTCTTCTTCAGGGCTGATTGAGCTCAATTTTTGCAACAACCAAACCAACTGATAGAAGTTGTAACTTTTTACGCAAGCTGGTAACTGCGTTGTTTTTTCACTGTCTACATAAGCGGCTGTATTCCTGATTGAATTCCCCATCGGTATTTCTCATTGTTTGTCTGGTTTACCACAATAAGTTCGTGAAAAGAGTTGATACTTGCGTAAAGAGCAAAAAAGCGGCTCAACACCGTTCCGAACAGATATAGCTCTCCTTCAGATGCAAAGCCCTTTTGGTCTAAATGTATTGTTGTCTGAAGCCCTCTGACAGTCATACCCCGGATAATCTTATCCACCGGGTAGGATTCCACTTCCGATATCGCATCCAGCCTCATACGAGCCACTTTTTCCGCCTGGCGGTCAACACAAGCCTTAAAGTCATATGCCCGGAGCACACTACAGAGCGCATCTTTCGACAGCAGGGATAAATAGTTTAAGGACAGATTAGAGATCAGAGTCCATAATAGACTTCCATCCAGAACCGGCCTAACAGACTGAGTTGGCTGCAGAATATTGTGAAACTTAACTGCTGAAGGTATATCCTCGGTATACTCACAAATGTCGCCAATGCCCAACTCAGCAGGTAACATTCTGTTTGTGCAGGTAAGAGAAACAGAAACGGCTTCATCTACACCAACAGACTCAGATTCATCTCCCCGGACAAAAGATAAAAAAGTGTCATAGCCGTCTCCCCGAATGCTCTCTTTAACTCTGGAGCGGTAATATAAAGACACCCTATTGTTTGACCGCTCAACTTCATGCTGGAAGCTCTCAAACGGCAGATAGACTCTCCTTAAACCGCCAGAGTGCGCAGAATCCTTTTTCTGCTTCCACCCAATCACCTGATTTACATAAAATATTTCATAATGACTGGAAAACCGGCTTGATGGCACTATCGCATATTCTGATTTACAGCCATTAAAGTCTATCGGTTCCGCATCATGTTCAAAAAGATTGACGACAGGTGTGCAGTAAAGCTGAAAACTGTCACGGGAAACACGAATATCCGTTGGCAATGTTTTGGTAAACCGAAATTTTAAGCTGAACTCATCCTCAATTTTATTGATGTGTTGTAGCCCCGAAATATCAATAAAATAAAAAGCTTGCGGAAAATAGAGAAACTCCTGAAATATACGATACCCTTCATATACGTTTTTAGGGTATGGCAGCAATGATTCACTTTCACTAAAGCCCACCACCGAACAGACGCCATCCGGAAGCTCTGCTTCTTCTCCGTTAACCTCTATACTTATCTTTTTTAAGTGCTGATTCATCCATAGATATAGCATTTGAGCACTGTATTTATCACCACCAAGATAAAATCGCATTTTATCCATCTTTATTTTTTCACAACTCACTCCAGAATTAATCGAAAGGTTGATATTGATGCGACTAGACTCCCTTGTGTGCTCAGCATAAACCTTGCTCAAAACTATTGGATATACTTCTACATCTCTGCAGGTTTTAAATTTACACTTAGTTCCAAGTACAGGCTTACTCTCAACCGATGTTCCTCTTTGAATGATTTGATATTCACTGGTCATTTTTTCCGGTGAAAAAGCCAGAATACTCATACTGGGCACTGGCCGTAAATAATTTGGCCATAGCATATTAATAATGGAATGAGTCAGCTCAGGAAACTCATCATCAACTTTTTCCCGAAGCTTTGCACTTAAGAAAGCGAACCCTTCAAGCAGGCGTTCAACATCAGGGTCTGTCGTATTTCCATTAAGAAATCGAGCGAGTTGAGGGTATATTTCCGTAAACTCTTTCCCTTGCTCTTTGAGAAAAGTCAGCTCTTCTCTGAAGTACTTACTCTGGCTCATGCAATATTAAAAACCCGGTAATGTCTGTTTTGATCCAGTAATAAATCTATCTGAACCCTATTATCTATCGCTTCACTATTTAATGTTGCCTCTATACGAAAACCCAGAGACAAAGGGGTTAAATAGTCAGGCTCTACGTAAACCAATACATCTTTTAGTCTGGGTTCATATTTTTTCAGGCACTCAAGAATCGCGAGCTTAATCCCAACCGATAATTCAGACGACTCCATGGTTGCATCGTTAAAATCAATCAATCCCAGTTGGGGAACACTTTCAGCCTCACCCGTGCGTGAGTTTAAGATAGCGGAAACATTGCGCTTAATAGACTCAAGTATCTGCAAAGGCTCTGGCGAGTTTCTCAGTGAGGCTTTACCCGTGTTGTTTTCCAGACGTTCCAGGAAACCAACACCAAAGGCACTCTCTTCTGGTTCAATATAAGCCATTACTATGCCTGATCTAACCTGCCTACCAGAGATAACTCAAAGCTTGCTCCCATATACTTAAAGTGAGGGCGCACACAAAGCGTTACCTGATACCAGCCAGGGTTACCTTCCACATCATGAACCTCAATTCTTGCGGATCTCAGAGGCCTTCTGCTGCGAACATCTGCTGGCGGATTTTCCTGGTCCGCAACATATTGCCTGATCCAGCCATTCAACTCGCGTTCTAAATCCTGGCGTTCTTTCCAGGCACCAATCTGCTCTCTTTGCAGCACTTTTATATAGTGGGCCAGGCGGTTGATTATCATCATGTAAGGTAACTGGGTACCAAGCTTATAGTTGGTTTCGGCTTCCTTTCCCTCTTTCGTAGCAGGAAATATCTTTGGTTTTTGAATCGAGTTAGCCGAGAAAAAAGCGGCATTATCACTTCCCTTGCGCATTGTAAGGGCAATAAAACCTTCTTCGGATAATTCAAATTCCTTCCTGTCTGTAACAAGAACTTCTGTCGGGATTTTGCTCTGTAAGGCTCCCATCGATTCAAATACATGAACCGGAAGATCCTCTACTGCTCCCCCGCTCTGCGGACCAATAATATTCGGACACCAGCGGTACCTGGCAAAGCTGTCTGTAAGGCGGGTGGCAAATGCAAAGGCGGTGTTCCCCCAGAGGTAATGCTCATGTGACTGGCTTACCTCTTCAGAATAGTTGAATGACTTAATTGGGTTCTCTGTCCGGTCATAGGGCATACGCAGTAAGAATCGTGGCGCTGTCAGGCCAATGTATCTGGCATCTTCGGACTCTCTTAAAGCCCGCCATTTCGCGTATTTGGGACCTTCAAATATGGATTTGATATCTTTAATATTCGGAAGCTCTTCAAAAGACTCAATACCAAAAAACTCAGGTCCGACACTTGAAATAAATGGAGAGTGAGACATCGAGCCTAAGGCTGCCATATACTGAAGCAACTTTATATCCGGAGTTGATGGAGTAAAGGCGTAGTTTCCTATAATTGCGCCAGTGGGTTCACCACCAAATTGCCCATAACCTGCTGAATACACGTGCTTATATAGCCCGGATAAAGAAATTTCCGGGGCAAACTCAAAGTCCTCCAGAAGCTCTTCTTTGGTCACGTGCAAAATATCGACCTTGTTGTTTTCTCTGAAATCCGTTCTTTCAATAAATAGCTTAAGGCCTCTCCAGGAAGATTCCAGTTGCTGGAACTCCGGATGATGAAGAATCTCATCCATTTGAGCACTTATCTTTCTATCCAATTCAAGCAGCATCTGATCAACCAGTCCTTTATTTACCGGATCCTGAGCTTTATTTGTATCGATCAAATTGCTGATAAATGCCGCCACGCCTTTTTTCGCTATATCATAGCTCTCTTCATTTTGTGTTATTCGCGTTTGTGCCATTATTTCGTCAAGCAGACTAATCTCAGCCACCTGCGAGTTTCCTGCGATCAACTCTTTTTCAGACATGCCTGTATTCCTAACTGTTAAAATACCCATTAAAATGTTTTTAAATTTGATTCTCAGGTGTTTTATCTGATTCACCAATAAGGTTTAATTCGCTCAGTAATTGATCTCTCGACTCTTCAGAACTTAATATTTCCTGAAGGCACTCTCTAAAAGACGGGATGTTTCCTAAAGGTCCTTTTAAGGCAACCAGTGCATCTCGCAACTCTACAAGTTTCCTTAACTCAGGTACCTGATGAGCAACCGCATCGGGAGCAAAATCCTGCAGGGATTTGAAGTCTATATTCACCGTCAACTCCGCATCTTTTTCCTCAGATAGCCTATTCTTAACACTGGCTTTAAGGTTAAGAGCGCTCTCCTTCATTACTGACTCAAAGTTATTTTTGTCAATGGATACCAGCTCTCTTTCTTCTAATGCGTTTTCTTCAGCATGCCCTTTGAAGTCACCAACAATTAACGTTTTTAAAGGTAACTCAACTTCAGCCTGAGCATCGCCCGTAGCAGGAATATATTTAATATTAATACGCTCTTTAGGAGCGACACTACCTTCTTTAGACATTTAGTACTCCGATAAATTTAAGGTCGGCATTTATATTTACCAAATCAAATACTGTTTTACACCTTGACTATAAATCTATTTTTACCCTAAACCGTAAGTTTATGTCGAACACAGTCTATTAAGTCTGCGATCTGAACGAGATTAATTATAAACATAAGTGAAGCTGCATATTCTTATAAATAGTATGAACTTACCGGTGAGAATTATTACTGATAGAAAGTTCATTTATTTCTTAGAGTTCACAATTTAAACAGCGATCGAAAAATATAATACTATTTGTCAGTCATTTTATATTTTATTTGAATACAAAAGTTATTTTGTCATATCCCATTAACACCATGTATCTGGCTCAGGACAAATACCATCTTGCCTGCTCTGGGTAACGTCCCAATGCTGCTATTGCTTGCAGCATCCCCCCCGGTATACCAGATTCGTGTGTCAGGCTAAAAATGTTGCTTGGAAAATGTTAGAATCCGCCACTGCAATAAAGAAAATGATTTAAGGTCTCAAATCGAATGATTAATAACTCCATACAGTGGTTTCCGGGCCATATGCACAAGGCTCGCAAGGAAATCGAAGAGGTAGTTCCTCAAATTGATGTCATCATTGAAGTACTGGATGCACGGATTCCGTTTAGCAGTGAGAATCCAATGATCTCCGATATCCGTGGTGATAAGCCTTGTGTGAAAGTGTTGAACAAGCGAGACCTGGCTGATCCTGAGCTGACTGAACTCTGGATAGAGCACTTTGAAAAAGAACAGGGTGTCAAAGCAATGGCCATTACCACTTCCAATCCTCAGGAAGTGCACAAGATTATGGAACTGTGTCGCAAACTGGCGCCGCACCGTGAAGCCATGGGAAAAAACATCCGTACCATGATTATGGGCATACCGAATGTTGGTAAGTCCACCATTATTAATACGCTGGCAGGTAAAACCATTGCACAAACCGGTAACCAGCCAGCGGTAACCCGGCGCCAGCAACGAATCAACCTGCAAAATGGCATTGTTCTTTCCGATACTCCGGGAATACTGTGGCCAAAAGTAGAAAACCCTCATAGTGGCTTCAGGTTGGCAGCGACAGGCGCAGTGAAAGATACGGCCATGGAATATGATGAAGTTGCCTTCTACACCGTAGAATATCTGGCTAAGCAATACCCTCACCTTCTGCTGGAAAGATACCAGCTGGAGTCACTGCCAGAAACCGAGATTGAGCTGATGGAAGCGATTGGTACAAAGCGTGGATGTCTGCGTGCCGGTGGTCGTGTTGATTTACATAAGGCATCTGAAATTCTGCTTCATGAATTGCGCAGCGGCACACTTGGGAAAGTCACCCTTGAGTTACCAGAAATGATCACTAAAGAGCTGGTTGAGGTTGAACTTGAGGCAACCAGAAAAGCGGAAGAGAAAGCCAGGAAAAAAGAAGAACGGCGCAAGCGCTATTTAAAAAACAAGCGCTAAACCTGAAAGGCATCCATTTGAGAAATGGATGCCTTTTTTAATACCCGTTTTGCACCCAGATAAACTTCTTCGTAACGACTCCTGCTTTTTAACTCCCTCGCACTTAATAAAAAAAGTTTTCAGCCATTTCATATTGTCTTTACTTTGCACACTAACCGTCTGAGAACTGTATCCCCTTGCAAAGAAGTAACGCTTATAACCCTATAACAGCATGAAATTGCTGACTTTTACTCTCAGAGATAGTTTACGCCAACCAGCGACTTTTGCTGGTAATAACTTAAGGTGAAAACTATGAAGAGACTGCAAACACGGTTATCCCTGCTGACTCTAGCGCTGTTGGCAACGCCGGTTATAGCTGATGGTCACGTCGATCTGAAACTGGAAAATCTGAATAAGATCACTTTTTCCCAGCAAAGACCCGATGCCGAACTGGATGAAAAAAAAGGCGCCATTTTTGAAATCGAGCGCAATGATGAAGGCGCTTACTTTATTGGCTATATTAACTCTTTCGAAAAAGCGGAAGTCACATTAGGTGGCAAAAGCTATACCCGGATTCGTCTCCCTAATGCGTCCAGTGATGCTGAAGAAGGTGCACCAGAAATTGAGTCTTACCGGAAAATGGTTGAACTTCCGAGCAATACTCAGGTAAAGGTAAAAATCAGAGAAGAGAGCATAGTGTGGAGTGAAACATACAACCACATCCTGCTAAACCCTATGCAGCCACCCGTACCTGATGTTGTTGAAGCAGAAACCGGCTACCGCCCCGATCTGAACATGCCGTTTGTCGAGGATGAACAGAGCTACCAGCAAGAATTAGCTGAAAAGCCACTAATAGAAATAGAGCAGATCATTAAAAGCCGGAACAAAAACATCGCGGTTCTTAAGTTCAATCCGATACGCTATAACCCGCTAACCCAGGAGTTACGCATTGTCTCTCAGATCCACTTTGACCTGGTCTTTCAAAAAAGTGAATCTCAAGAAGAGAAGCAGGCTTTCAGACAGGAACAGGCTGACCACAACAGGCCTGTTCCTGTTACTGCTGAAAATGCGGATTATCTGATAGTGACCCCAAACCAGTACAGAGCCACACTACAACCATTTGTCGAATGGAAGAAAAAGCTTGGTTATAAAGTCTTTGTTGCATCGCTAAACCATACCGGAACGACTTATGACAGTATCAAGCGTTACCTGACCAACGCATACCGTGCCCAAAGAGCAACAAGGTATGTTTTGCTTATCGGAGATCATGAACACCTTCCTGCAAAGCAGATCGTCGGTCACCCATTCCATGACAATGGTGTTCCAGGCTCTCACCGCTGGCATACAGACTTTGATTACAGCCTCCTGACCGCAAATGACTACATCCCTGACGTCGCTCTTGGCAGGATGCCGGTAGATAATGCAAGCCAGCTAAAAATGCTGTTGGATCGCTCCATCAAATACCAAAAAAATCCGCCTCGTGACGGGAAATTCAACCACGCTTTGTTAGCCGGACAGTTTCAGGACAAAGCAGATAAAGAGGCGCTCGACGGCATAGCTGCACGCATGTTTATGGAAGACCTTCACCGCGCTGCAGATTTTATCGGCCCGGACTATGACTTCTTTGCCGATAGTGTAGAAAATCCGGACCCATACAATAAACGCTATCACGTTCACACGGCACTCTACTGGGAAGGAGGGCTGACAGATTCGCAGGGACTGTTCAGGGATCTGAAATACGGCGGATGGGAATACGGCAGCGGACGCGTTACGCCTCCGGAAAAAATTCCCGAAGTATGGCTGCAAATGGGTGCCGGCGACAATCAGGATATTTCCCGCATCATCAATAACGGAGTCGGTTTTGTGCTACACAGAGACCATGGTTATGGCGGCGGTAGCGGATGGGCGCACCCACACTACACTTCTGATCACACAAGATCATTAGCCAACGACCACACATACCCTTTTGTCTTCAGCCTAAACTGTGCAACCGGCTGGTTTGACGGTCAGGACTCCTTTGCCGAATCCTGGGTACTGAACCCGGACAGAGGCGCAGTTGCTTTTATCGGAGCAGCCAGAGTAAGTTATTCCGGATTTAACGACCTGTTCCATGTAGGTTTATTAGACTCGTTCTGGGAAGATTACGACAACTCCTGGCAAAGCACATTCTATGAGCCGTCCTGGCGTCCTGCCATTGCTATGAATCGTGCAAAAGAGCGGGTATTTGCTCAATATGGCTTCCAGGGAAGACCGCTGCTCACCGCAAGACTGTTTAACTATCTTGGCGATCCGGAGCTTGAGCTACGCACCAAGGCTCCGTTTGAGTTTGACGTTGACCACGAGCACACAGTAGAAAAAGGCAAGCCGGTCAATTACTTTGTCACCGTTACCTCTGCCAATGGCCCGGTTCCGGACGCTGAAGTCACAATCGCACTGGCAGACAACAACTACCAGACACAAACAACCACCAGGCTGGGTGAAGTGGTGTTCCACAACATTAACCCGAGGCAGAACTTTACCGTAACCGTAAACAAGCACAATGCCGTGCCGTATGTCTCGGAGGTCAAGCTTAAAGGTAATTCAGCACCTTCTGGTGGCAGTACAGGCTTATGGTCAATATTGTTTACAGGTTTTGCTTTAGTTGCCCGAAGAAAAGCCAGACGATAACGGTAAGTTAACCAAAACGAAAGAAGAGGTGCATATATGAGCCTCTTCTTATTGTCCACCACCTTATCTCCGCCTTGAAGTTGCCCGCAATTTTTACATGGTGGTTTCACTGCATTTCATCTCTTCATATTAGCCCCGCAGCAAAACTTCATACGACTTGGTCCAAAACATCCCTTGATAGAAGATCCTCTTATATTCACATAACAATATGAAATTGCTGACTTTTGCTTGCAGGAATAGTTTTACGCTAATCAGCAACTCGTGCTGATGACAAAACTGAGGTCCGAAATATGAATAATCTGCAAGCACGGATACCCCTGTTAGCACTTGCGTTAACAGCAATACCGGTAGCGGCAGGCAGCCATGTTGATCTGCAACTGGAAAACCGGCAAAAAATCACAATCACTCAACCCCATATCGACTTTAACTTTGATGAAAAAAGAGGGGCTATTTATGAAATAAACCGAAGCGATAACGGCGCGCACTTTATCGCCTATATAAAATCCTTCCACCGGGCAGAGGTGAAACTTGATGGTGACAAATACACCCGAATCATTCTTCCCAATGCAAGCAGCGAGTCCGAAGAGGGCTGGCCGGAAATCGAATCGTACCGGAAAATGGTTCCGATTCCGGACAACACCAGAGTTGAAATTAAAATCCAGCCAGCCAGCACTTTCTGGAGTGAAAGGTATCAAGATATAGTTCTGAGTCCACGCCAGCCTGCGGTACCTGATGTTGAAATCGAAAGCACGGGTGAGCGTCCCGATCTGAACATGCCATTTGTTAAAAACATACAGGCTTATCAGCAGGAGTTACCTGAAAAACCACTGATTGAGGTGGAAAGCATTGCTAAGGCCGGCAGCAAAAGTATCGCTGTTCTGAAGTTCAATCCAATCCGCTACAACCCGCTAACCAAAGAATTGCGCATCGCCTCTCAGGTCCATTTTGACCTGATATTTCATACAGATAACTCAGACGCGAAAAATCAGCCAGTCTATCCGGAGCAAACTGAAAACAACCGGCCGGTTGCTGTTACTGCTCAGAGTGCTGACTATCTGATCGTTACTCCCAACGAGTATGTTGCGACCCTTCGCCCCTTTGTAGAGTGGAAGAAAAAGCTTGGCTATAAGGTGTTTGTGGCTTCGCTAAACGTTACCGGATCTACCTTCGATAGTATCAAACGATACTTAACCAACGCCTACCGGGCCCGGAATGCAACAAAGTATGTCTTGCTCATTGGGGATCACGAACAGTTGCCAGCCAAGAAAATTGAGGGGCATCCATTCCATGACCATGGCAACCCTGGTTCTCATATCTGGCATACCGATTATGAATACACCCGTTTAAACGGTGATGACTATTTACCTGATGTGGCGCTTGGCAGAATGCCGGCTGACAATATCAACGAGCTGCAAATAATGTTAAACCGCTCCATCGCCTATCAGCAAAACCCTCCACGCGACGGTAACTTTGACCATGCGCTCCTGGCCGGTCAGTTTCAGGATCTGGCTAATGCTGTAGGTGAGGAATACGACGGCAAAGCAGCCCGTATGTTTATGGAAGATCTGCACCGCGTAGCTGATTTTATCGGTCCGGACTACGACTTCTTCGCAAGTACTCCGCAAAACCCGGATCCGCACAACAAAGGCTATACCGTCCATACAGCCCTTTATTGGGAAGGGGGGCTGACAAACCCTCAAACTGGTGAATTTAAAGACCTGAAATATGGTGGCTGGGGCTATGGCAGCGGACGTATTGATCCACCAGAAAAAATTCCTTTAGTCTGGAAACAGATGGGCGATGGCGATAACGCAACCATTTCACGAATAATCAACAACGGAGTGGGATTTGTCCTTCACAGAGATCATGGCTACGGCAATGGCAGTGGATGGGCCCACCCCAGATTTGTCAGCGCCCATACCGAAGCTCTGGCGAACCAGACATACCCTTTTGTTTTTAGCCTGAACTGCGCAACCGGATGGTTTGACGGCAAAGATACTTTTGCAGAATCCTGGGTTCTGAATGCGGACAAGGGAGCCGTGGCATTTCTTGGTGCCGCCAGAGTCAGTTATTCTGGTTATAACGACCTTTTCCACGTCGGTCTGTTTGATTCTTTCTGGGAAGAGTACGACAGCACATGGGAAAGCGCTGCATATGAGCCATCATGGCGTCCGGCTGTTGCAATGAACCGCGCTAAAGAACGTGTTTATGCAACCTATGGTACCACCCAGCCAAAACCCTTACTAACCGCAAGACTGTTTAACTATCTTGGCGATCCGGAGCTTGAGTTGCGAACTAAAGCGCCTGAAGAGTATGACGTTGAATTTGAACGCAGAGTAGAAAAAGGTAAACGTGCTAACTACCACGTAAACGTCAGCCGAAACCGAAACCCGGTACGGGATGCCAAAATCACCATAGAGCTGGCGGATAACAACTTTAAAACAGCGACAACCGGGCAAAATGGTCAGGCTGTATTTATGAATATCACTCCCACAAGAAACTTCAACCTGACCGTAAACAAACACAATGCCGTTCCTTTTACTGCTGAAGTTGAAGTCTTTGAGCGTCCTAAGCCACCAGTGCAGCCTCCAAGACCACCTGTGCAACCACCAGTACAGCCGCCGGTGCAACCTGTTTTAGTTCCACCTCAGCCCCCAAGGCAACCTGTTATACCACCAGCTAAGCCACCAAGGCAGCCGGTGTTAGCACCTCAACCACCCGTAACAACACCTGTTCAGCCTCCAAAGCAACCGGTAGCGTTTCCTAATTCACCAACTCCTACACCGGCAAAACCTAAAGAGCCTCCAGGTACCGCCCCTGCAGCTGCTGGCACAGGAGTCTGGTTTATTCTTCTGACAGGCATAACCGCTCTGCTTCGCAGAAAAAATCGCCGGTAAGCCCGTAACTTAAAGCATGTATGATAAAGCCTCTGTTAAATAGAGGCTTTTATTCCATATAAGGTTTATTAATTATATATGCGACAAGTAACACAGCAGATAAGTCTATTAGTTTGAAGATGATCCTATTTTCAATGCAACCATTTGAACTTAAACAGCATCATTATTATTAGTTTCATAAGGAAATTAATCCACATGCATAAGTGAGGCTTAAGATGATAAAAAGCACGGATATCGTCGACATAAAATATTTAAAAACATTTCACAAAGTAAGTGAGTGTAAAAGCTTTTCCGATGCTGCCGAGTCCCTATTTTTAACTCAACCAGCCGTATCACAGCATATAAAGAAAATTGAAAACTCAATAGGTTTTCCTGTCCTGGAGCGAGGCCGGGAGATAAAGCTAACCAAAGAGGGAAAAGTTCTTCTTAAATATACAAAAAAAAGCATAGAACTGCATAAGAGGCTGCTATATGAACTTAGCAACGACAGTAGCAACCAGCATTACAAAATCGCCATATCAAATAAATTTTGTATAAAAGTAGCTGGAGCTCTTTACAACCTGCTCATCGATATTGTTGATAAAAACCTTATTATTACTCACTTTGATGAAGAGAGTGAAATTAACATTAATGAATATGACATCGTACTTGGTCTTTTAAACGCACCGGATAAAGGTGGGTGCCTGGTAAAAGCGGAAGATCCCAGATATAGCCTGTTCTTTTCATTTGATAAGGACTCTAAGCCTAAAAAAGTGGTACACAGCACAGAACTTAGCTATCTAAAAGCGAAACAGCTGATTGAATTTAATGGTATAGATACCAGTCAGATTACCAGTTGGATCGGTGCTGATACATCGCTTTATATGCATCAGCAAGCCAAAAGTGACGATACTTTGGTTATTTGCCCCTGCTGGAGTATCTGTGACTCTCCATATAACAAGATAGCAACCCAGGAGTGTATAAACTGTTATGCATGGTGCAGTGACTACCTGGTAGAACTACTGCAGGAAAAAAACCTTGATGATGAACTCAGGAAAATGCTGATCAAGATGACCAGTCACTCATGCTGTATTAAACACAGATAGGGTTCAAAATGAGCGCGGTATTTCTTCCTAACCCATTAAAAACGACAACATTATCCCCGATAAACCGGCAGCACCAATAGGAACACCAAAGGCAACACCTGCCTTATTGGCGTTCTTCAATCCACCGTGGTAAATAACCGTCGCAATTATCTGAATAATTGCGAATACTGCTCCAATTAATAAAACAGCCGGGTATACCTCTGGCTTAATCGCTACACTATATGCAAAAAGCAGTTTTGCATCACCAGCGCCCCACACCCCAATTAAAAACAAAACGACGCCCACAACTAATATAGAAAGTGCATAAGGCATAGTGTGTATAAAGTCACCACCAGAAACTGCTAATACTAGCGAACCGATCAGGACTGCAATAACTTGTTTATTTGATATAGTACGATTTCTTATATCATTAAAGCAGACTCGTAGCGTCAGGATCGTGATCGCAAATATAATAAGAATCGACAAATAGGTAGTTAGCATAAAAATCCTTAAGTTAATCGCTAAGTCAGCAATTCTAATACAATTTAAACCATTTAAGAATAATAAATCAGCATTTTTATTATAAAAAAGTTAACTAATAACTATTGGTTATAGCTCCATAAGCTTATGAAATTGTATTCCACACGTATGAAAAATATATTGCAATTTCCAATGACAATGAGGAAAACCATTATGTTGCACACAATTTCAACGTCCATATATATCAAAACAACTGAGTCTATCCGTAGCTTTATTCACAACGAACGCGGTGTAACTGCTGTTGAATACGCGATTATTGCGGTTGCTATGTCGGGAATCGCGCTGACATTTGTTAACCAATCTGGTGTAAAAAGTGCTATATCAAACATGGCGACAACCATCAGCAACAACCTAACTAACGCTCAAAATTAACTAACGCGCTTCTACCTGGAGCATCAATACCATGCTCCGGGTATTTTGTCAGAGAGCATGATATGAGTCGTCCTATATTATTCCTATTTATCGCAGCAATCACTTTAACCGCCACTTTTTATCTAAAAGATGCCCTGTTTTCCAATTCAGAAGTAGTGGTGGAAGAACAGGCTGAAGAACAGATCCGAATAGCGTTACTAACCCAATCTGTTTCCAGAGGGCAAGTTGCTCGTCCGGAGCATGTTTCGTATAAAACAATACCTGTTAGCACTGCTAAGCAAAAGGGTTACCCGCTAGAGAAAAGCCCGGCTCTTACTCCTGTTACTCGCTACCGACGCGATTTAAGCACCGGGGATGCACTAATAGCGGAGTTTATTGCAAATCCTGATGATGATGAATATGCACTTCTGGCCTTAAAAAAAGGACATATTCCTTATTTCTACAAAACGCAAAGCAATAGCTTTATTGACTCCCTGCCCCTGAGATCCGGAGATAAAGTCAGTTTCCTTTCTACTACATCTTCTCAGTCAAATATTCTTGAAACTGGCTACTCAGATATTGCTGATATTACGGCGCAGATAATTATTAACGATACCGATGTTCTTCAGGTTATCCGGCCAGATGAAGACGCTATCGAATTAGCTCTCGAGCAAGGAGAGAAACCCGAGTACAGCGTTGTAGTAGCACTATCCATTGAAGAAACGCTACTTCTGGAAATGGCACAGAAAGTTGGAGATGTAACCATGGTGCCGGCTAAGTTGGCACAAACATATCAATCAGTCCGAAGCAGTGATCTTATCGAAGGACAACATGGCGTGCGCGAATTAAGAGCAGAGGTTAAAAAATGATAAGCAGTAAATTAAGCAAGTATATTTTAATCTTAACTATGGTTTTTCCTCTAACTGCAAACGCTGCAACTCAGCTAAATTTGAACGAAGGCGGAGCAAAAACCATCAAAGTAAATCGCAATATTGATACTGCCTTTACCTCAAATCCGAAAGTTGCTGACTATAAAGTTATTGATGAAACCAGAATCGTTGTCTATGGCAAAAACGCAGGATTAGCCAGTGTCATTATCTATGACCGGTCAGGTAATGAGGTTTATAACGCAGAAGTCATTGTTAACAAAAGCCTTCGTCACGTAAAGCAAGTACTTGTCGCGCACTTTCCTGGCGAGGAAATAGACCTTAGCAATGCTGGTAACCAGGTCGTGCTAGAAGGAACGGTAAGCAGTGAAGAAATAAAACGACAAGTCGAACGGTTTGTCGGTGAGGCATTAAATCAAGAGGTATCAGTTAACGAACCTGCTGTACCTAGCAAGGACGCAGACTCCTCCGGTTCCCTTTTCTATGCAGCTTCATACAATTACGCTGGTGTAATCAATAACCTGAAGGTACTCACAACAAATCAGATCAATGTGAAGCTGACTGTAGCCGAAGTTTCCAGTTCTTTCCTTAGTCAACTCGGTGTCTCTTATTCTAATACCGGTGTAGCCGGGAAATTTAAGATCACTCAGCTTGTGGATATAACCGCGTACGACATAGTAGGACTTATTTCTGCCAAGGACGATGATCGTATAGGGCAAGTGCTGGCAGAGCCGAATCTATCGGTAATTTCCGGCGAAACCGCCAGTTTTCTGGTAGGTGGAGAATTACCAATGGTTATCAATGGTAAAAATGGCCCCGAATTTCAATTTAAAGAGTATGGCATAAAACTCTCCATGGTAGCGAAGGTGTTGGATGTAGAAAATATCCGCCTGTCTCTGTTTCCTGAAGTGAGCTCCATCGACGAATCACGAAGTGATAGCAATGCTTTTTATACTCTCCCATCACTAAGGACCCGCAGGGCTCAGACTACCGTTCAGCTAAAAGATGGACAAAGCTTCGTTCTGGCCGGGCTTCTGACTACCGAAGAGCGAGAGTCTTTGAGCAAAATTCCCATCCTTGGAGATATCCCACTGCTCGGAGCGCTGTTCAGTCACTCTTCTACCGACAGAACAAAAACCGAATTAATAATTGTTGCAACCGTAAATCTGGTTGAGCCGCTGGAAAGCGAAAAAGTAAAACTTCCACGCTTTCAGGCAACCAGCGATCTTGAACGTCTGCTAAGAATCGACTTATCCGGAGAACAAAGTCAGGAGCTGGAGATGACCATTCACGAGGGAGGATTTAACTAATGAAAAAGCTACTGCTCCTTGTATTAGCAAGCCTGGTAACCGGTTGTGCTCATAACCCTGAAAATGTAACCAAGCTGACTGAGTTAGAAGAAGTTTTTGAGTTCAATATCATCGATACTGATATTGCGCAAAAGCGCAGCCATGATTTTATATCCGATGTCTACAAGCGCCAGCCTAAGGCAAGTTTTGATATACGGTATCAACCTGATGCCAGCGAGTTTGTAGATACTTTAACAACTCATATGAAGCACATCGGCATTCATCCAGATCGAATTAATCTGTCAATAGAGTCCGGCGAATCAAACAAGCAAATATCGATTGTATCCAGCTATATACATATCCAGGATAAGAACTGCGGCACCATGTATTTTGCCAAATCTAACCGTTACCCATTTGGTTGCGTTGTCGAATATAACCAGACAAAAATGCTGGCTTCACCAGAAAAACTAAAAAGGTGAAGTTATGGATTTAGATAACCTGTTTAAAAATACACAAAGCAAAAACGATACAAGCAGTAACCACCAGGATTTGATTATTTCTAAGGACAGTGGATTTATTGAGTCAGTATGTAAGCTTTATGCTATTGAAGACTTTCCAAAACCGTTAGACACTCCGGATCTGGAGCAAAAAGGCGACTGGAGCAGCGCAACCACATCACTTAAGAACGTAATTTTAGATCTGCGCGAGTCTACAAAACTGATAGATGAAGTGGCTGAGGTATCGGCTAAACTGGATATCAGCGTCAAGATCATCGTGGTGAGCAATCAGGATTCAATCCGTATTAAAAACAAAGTGCTCGAACTGGGTGCTAACTATGCACTCTGGGATGAAGAACTAAACGAGCTACTATCCATTATCGTTTCTGCCGCTGAGTCAAATATATCCGGGACCATTAAAACCCGCGAAGCAAAGCGAATATTACTACTGGGAACCAAAGGCGGAATTGGCGTTTCAACGTTAGCTTCCAGTCTGGGACATGCGTTATCAAACGGTGCAAGTTTGCGAACCTTGCTGGTTGACCATGATTCCTATGCAATCAACAGTGATATTTTCCTTGCCATGAAAGGGGTCAAACCAAGGCAGATCAGTGAAGACCTGAATGATAGAGATGTCGATAGTGCAATCGCACACACTTATATCAACAAAGTACAGGAAAAGTTTGATTTTCTGGCTATGGAAAAAGCGCACGAGTGTATTGGTCTTCATACCCGAATGCTAAGCAAACTGTCCGGGGAAATCGCCGGGGAGTACAACTTTATTATTGATGCCGTACCTGTTAACGCCTTTGATGAAATCTGCGCTCATCAGGATTTAAGCACTAAATATCATCGAATCTATGTGATTTGTGATACTTCAGTAGCATCGCTACGCGCCTATAACCAGATTCGTAAAAACCTCAACAAGTCAGAACATAGCGTTATTTTTATTCATAACAGACCAGTCAAAGACTATCTGGTTTCCGTTGATGATGCCAAAGAACGTATGAAACAGAAAAACGCACTCTATATAGGGTACGAAGCCGGACTGGAGAAGCGGCTTATCCAGCAAGGTCAAATCACTATTGAAAAAACAAAATTAAAAAAAGCGCTTGAGGATCTGCTTGCCGAGCTTGTAGGAAAACCTAAAGAGAAAAAATTCCGCTTTTCACTATTTAAGAAATCATGAGCCAATTTAAAAAAACATATATAGACCTGAGAGATGAGATCTTTAATGCAATGGATGCAGCAAGTCTTGTTGAGGTAACAAATGAAGAGCTGGAATCTCAACTTAAAGACTCTGTGAATATCCTGATCAGCAAAAGACAGCTTCAGGTTTCTAACATTCAGAGGCAGGAGCTCGTACAAGCTCTGATGGCAGAGCTAAAGGGCCTGGGACCTCTTCAGACATTAATCGATAACGATAATATCTCGGATATTATGATCAATGGGCCATCTGATATCTTTATTGAAGTTGGGGGGAAAGTTGAAAAATCCCAGATTCAGTTTGTTAATGAAAAACAGCTAAATACCATTGCCAAACGAATTGCGTCTAATGTCGGCAGGCGTATTGATGAGTCTAAACCCTTGTGTGATGCCCGACTGGTAGACGGAAGCCGGGTAAACATTGTTATACCTCCACTGGCCATTGATGGAACTTCAATTTCCATTCGTAAATTTAAGCAGCATAAAATCAAGCTGGAAAATCTGGTTGAATTTGGCGCTATGTCCGTTGAAATGGCAAAGCTGCTTTCCATTGCCAGTTACTGCAAATGCAACATTTTGATTTCCGGAGGTACCGGTTCAGGTAAAACCACCCTTCTGAATGCCCTGTCCGGTTATATCGGAGAATCAGAACGAATCGTAACAATAGAGGACGCAGCAGAATTGCAACTGCAAAAACCACATATCGTCCGCCTTGAAACACGACAGGCAAGTGTAGAAGGTACCGGTGAGATCACCGCTCGCGACCTTGTGATAAACGCGCTGCGTATGCGTCCGGACAGAATCATCGTAGGTGAGTGTCGTGGTGGAGAGGCCTTTGAAATGCTTCAGGCAATGAACACAGGCCACGATGGTTCCATGTCCACACTCCACGCCAACACACCAAGAGACGCTATAGCACGTACAGAGAGTATGGTGATGATGGCAACCGCTACCCTACCTCTGGAGGCAATCAGAAGAACCATTGTCAGCGCTGTAGATCTGATTGTTCAGGTTCGCCGCCTGCACGATGGCAGCCGTAAAGTGATGTTTATTTCCGAAGTAGTAGGGCTTGAAGGAGATAATGTCGTAATGGAAGACATATTCCGCTTTGAAAACTCTGGAGATTTTGAAGATGGCAAAGTAGCCGGAGATTTTCGCTCTCCCGGGTTATCAACCCGTTCAATTGTATACGAACGGGCTAAATTTTTTGGTCTTGATGGCGCTCTGCAGGAGATATTCGCATGATATATATCATATCCCTATGGTTTGCTGTATTCATTGCCTGGTTTATACACAGTTACCAACGTAAAAAACAACTCTCATCACTTATAGAATCAGAAGGTGAGTTTGAAGGTGTTCAGGGGGTTAAAACTGTTATTGACGTTGACCACTTTGAAGCCAGTTTACGGCTTAAAATTAAGTTTTTCTTCAAGCAGTTACACAACCTGCTATCACCCAACATAACGCTAAAGCTCATTGCTTTTTTTGGGATCACCGCCACTGCACTTTATTTTATTAACTCTTTTTTGCTTCATGCAGACTATATGTATTGTCTGATGATATGCGAGCCTGTCCTTTTTTTCGTATTTGTCATCAAACTTCAGCAAAGAAAGGCTCAAAAGTTTCAGAACGATTTTCCGGATGCGCTTAATATTTTGGTTGGAGCTTTGTCTGCCGGGCAAAGTGTTGTTCATGCTTTTGAATACGTAGGAAAAACACTGGACAACGACGTTGGCCAGGAGTTTCGCTATATGGCTGAACGCCTGCTGATTGGAGAAGATGCAGACGATGTTCTGTCCAGAAGTGCCAACTCTTTTCCCTATGTTGAGTATTTTTTCTTTGCTTCAACTATCCGTTTAAATCTAAGCCGGGGCGGACAGCTCAAAGAGGTAATCAGCCGGATTAACCGGATTATGTTTGAAGCCAGAGCCATGGATAAAAAGAAAAACGCTCTGACATCCGAAGCCCGGGCGTCGGCTAAAATTATCGGTTGTCTGCCGCTGTTCTTCTTATTGATTCTGAGATTCAGTGCCCCGGAAAACTACAACTTCGTCATGTTTGAAGACGCTGGAAAACCCCTATTCTACTACGTATTGATTAGCGAACTTATCGGCTTTTTCTGTATCTGGATGATACTAAAGGGGGTTGAATAGCATGAACAACATTAACCACTACCTGTTTATTGTTATTGCCACACTGGTTTCACTGATCATTGCTTACCTGTTTATGAAAGTATTTGACTCGACAAACTCTAAGCTGACTGCCAGCCGGTACATAGGATCGACTGAGAACGAAAAAAAACGAGTTAAGCTGATAAATAAACTACTGGATATGTTTAACTTCAACCAGGAAGAAAGCCGTAAGAAATTAATCTCGGCAGGTATATACAGTGAATTCTTTGCGCGTAGCTACTATTTATTCAAAATTGTACCTTTAGTGGTCTGTGTTGGTATGGCAGTGTTCGGCTATCTGACAAAACTAATCAGTTTTAATACCTTTATCATGGCTGCCGGTATCTCCGTAGTTGTGTTCGTTATTGGCCTGGATGCCTATGTTGCAGCCCGGGGTAAAAAAATAACCCGCCGTGTAAGTGCCCGCCTCCCCTTCTTGTTGGATCTGATGAATGTTTGTGTTCATACCGGAATGACCATTGAAGCCTGCCTTGACCATCTTGCCGGAGAACTGGTTACCGTTGACGAGCACCTTGCCTACAACGTTAAAAAAATCACAGAGCGGGCCAAGCTAGTGGGCATAGAAAAAGCTATTAATGAGTTCTATGAACGAATACCTACCAACGAGGCACAGAGCTTCGTAATGACTCTAACCCAAAGCCTTCAATACGGTTCGTCAATCGGTCCGGTTTTAGCCGGACTGGCTTCAGATATTCGTGAGCTGAACATGATGGAACTCGAAGAGAAAATAGGAAAAATGGGAGCAAAAATGTCTATTCCTATGATTGTTTTTATCATGATCCCGATAGTTATTTTGATTGTTGCTCCCGGTTTTATGAGGATGATGCCAGATGCATAAATTCAAAACACTGTTAATAGCATCACTATTGTTTAGCGGGTGCGCTTCTACCAACCCTGAACTGGAGACCAAAGAAAAACTCCTGATCGCTTCTGACGATAAAAAGCAGCTTATCGAGTTTTATAAGGCTAACCTCGGAGCAGATGAGCAATACGATATCAAACTTGTTGAAACTTATCTGGATATGAAGGATATCAAATCAGCAGAATTATATGCCAGAACCTTTTCTGAGAAAGAAAAACAACAGGCTGACTATATATTCATTGATGTACGCATCGCCTATCAAAAACAGCGCTACCTTGAAGCTGAGTCCAAACTGGAAGCCTACCTTGCTTCCGGAGGAGAGCCATATCAATACAACTTAATGAAAGGCAAGCTTAAAGCACAACAAGGACAATATAAGGAAGCTCTCAGCCTGTTTGAGCAGAGCCGTAAGCTAACCATCGACGATAGCGAAGTCATCAATAACATCGCGGTCGTGAAAATGATGCAACAAAACTACACTGAAGCAATGCAGTTGCTTTATGAGCTTTATCTTCAAAATAAGCAGGACGCCAAAATCCGTGCGAATTTAATTGTGGCCTCTGCTCACGCAAACCGGGCAGATATCGCTCTGGATGCCCTGAAGGAAAAATACAATGAGGAACAGGCTCATGCTCAGCTAAGTATTCTGATGAAGTCGGTTCAAAAAAATACCTATCAGAAAAACAAAACAACATCAGCAAACATTACACCCACAAAGCAACTAGAAAAACCAAACAACAAACACAAAGCGAAAGCGCAACTACCCGATAAAACGCATAGTGAGAAACAAACTGAAATGGCTGTCGTTGATAACAACAAAACTCCACCAAAATTTCTTCGCACAACAAAAAAGGAGCCCGTAGCGAATAAGCATGCGACCACACCCAAAACCGACCCGACAGTTACGGCACAAAATACCAAAAACAACGCCCAAAAAACACTGGTTAAGCCTTCAAAATATAAACGAGCAGTAACATCAACTCTCAACTCTGTTTACAGAATACAAGTTCTGGCTACCTATAAAGCGATTTCTGATGAGTACTTAAGATACTTAAAGACTAACTATGGCGCCGTTTACGCCTACACCCATAACTTATGGAAGAGGTACTGCATCGGTGAGTTCTCAACCATAGAGGAAGCAAAGGCATTCCTGGCCCGTGAAAACATAAAGGGTGCCTTTGTCGTTGATTACACTAAAAATCGGCATATTAAATTATGAAACGTTTCAGTAAAGGCAGCGTCACTGTTGAGGTCGCGATAGGAATACCCGTTTTTATTGTCGTCATCGCTCTTTGGTTTGAGCTATGTGTGATGATGATTGCTATCAATATCGCGGACAACGCACTGGTGTCTGCCGTTTCTTTTAGCAAAAAACAGGGCTCCATTCATGGCGCTAAAGCTGCTGACTATAAAAAATTTGTTGAGCAAACTCTGGAAGAAGCGGCTGGTATTCTTTGGACTGGAGTTATTGATCCGCAAAGCGTCGAGAGCGGAATAACTTACTTTAAGCACTACTCCGATGCTGTAATTTGTTCTCGCTACTCAGTCATTATAGAAAACTGCTCCCAAGCTTCAGACAGTGCAGAAGGTATGGCCATTGCCTTGTATCAAATTACATACACCTATAGGCCCATGTTCGGTTTTGGCATTCCAGAACTGCCTGTAAGAAGAGAACATTTTGCGATACAAGAAAACGAACGTTGCAGATTAAAAAAAGGTAAAGGGAAAGGACACTATTGTGGGTAAACGTAAACAAAAAGGCGTATTCATTATAGAGCTAAGTATTATTCTGGTATTTCTTTCTGCTCTTTGCGCCATGCAAATAAATATAATGATTGCCACATCAAAAAAAGGTCAAATGGAAAGGCTTGCATACTCTTTGGTAGGAATCCTATCTGAGAGAGAAGAGTTTTTCCGGGATAAAGGAAATATGTGTGAATCACCTACTTTTTGTACAATTCTGGCAGACGAGTTATATGATATAGCAATTAAATCAATGGAGCGTATGTCCTCGAGTTTCGATTCCAGTGATTTCGGATTTCAGATTGAAGAATATATCAAGTCCGAACACGAAAATAAATATTCAGTTCGCCGACGAGGAGCAACTTCTGGCTGTAACTTTTATACCATTGATGGTGTGGACACAATTATTCCTCAAACCGCAAAAGGTACAAATTTGCCGATATACCAGGTCTCCCTGTGCTACGCAACACCATTTAACCTAATTGGTATTAGTAATGGTCAGTTTACTCATATCACAGCCTCTGCATTTTCCTATGCGCGTTATTAGGGAGAACAATATGCTAAATAAACAGAAAGGTGTAGCCACAATTATGCTGGCAATACTGCTTCCATTAATGATTATAATCTTCGCTATTGCACTTCGTATTACTCAGCATTCCCAGGCAAATGCGAAAATTAAAGAAGCTGCAGAGGTAGCAAGTCTGGCTTTAATTTCTGAGGCAACAGGTGATAATCAGCCAAACGTTCCTTTAGCCGTAGATATTGTCGACGCATTTGTAAAAGATAATATGGACGAAATCGAAGTGGCGGTTGTACCAACCAATTGCAAAAAAGGCAGCGATTGTCTTAAGGCAAGTGGCGAATTAGGACCATTTATCGATTATGCTGTATCCGCGTCTTCAAAACATAAGTCATGGCTAGCCTATTCTGAGGTGGGGCTAGAGCCAGAGTTCAGGGTAAACGGACTCTCTACCTCAAGAAAGTTTGCCCCACTGCCCATAGATATTTATCTGGTCGTAGATTTTAGTGCATCCATGATGTACCAGTTCTCAGGAGGGGGACGAAGAATGCAGGAGGTTTACCGCACAGTAGAAAAACTAATCGAGGACCTTGAAAAATACAACAACTTTAATAAACACAAAAGCCGAATAGCATTACTTGGGTATAATCAAGTCAATATAAAATATATTAACCGTCAACGAGTCAGAATTGACTATGTTGTTGATAACAACGCAGCTAAGACGGTTAAAAATATGTTTAAAACAAAAATCCCCATTCCTAACTGGACATTAAATAGTTACCAGAGGAAATATGTACCACTCACTTTTCACGATATACCTCTTGGTGACAATTACTCTCAAGTCAAGGCAATACTAGGTTCAGCTTTATATACAACAGGCAGAACCGAGTCATGGCAAGGACTAATAGCTGCAGCACAAGAACTAAATAAGCAAAAGAAATACAACACCAGGCAGGCCATAATAATAATTTCAGATGGAGATGACAGCCCTAGAGAATCTTTTCAGCAGCGAGATAGTTCTACAAATATCTCTTATTTTTTCCCGTCACTTGTAAGTCATGGCTTATGCCGAAAATTGGAAAATATGGCTAAATCTAAGGAAGATAGAGAAGGAAACCCAGTGGAGTATATTATCGGTGTAATAGGCATTGATTATATTGTAGACCGAACCAGAAATGGAATGTACGACTGTGTTGGCGCCGAAAATATTTTTCATGCCAAAGGTAAAGGAGAGGCTTACAAGCATATCCTTAAATTACTAGGCGAAGAAACCGGAAGATTAAGATAAAAAGAGTCAATAATTATGAAAAAAAGTTGGATAATATTTACTTTACTATTTAGCAGCTCAGCATTTGCATCCTGTATTGAGACAGAAAATAGCTATATCACTACCGTATCAATAAAAGATACTTACAAGGTAACTACCCAAAAAAATGGCCGCATTCTGGATGTTGAAAAAGAAGCTGGTAATCCTAAATCAAAAATTTCAGAGGAAAAGGTCATTGAAGGTAACGCAGATTCAGAAGAATGTATTTACGACAGTAAATCCCAGACACTGATACTGAACTACGCAATTAACAAAGACAGACTCACTCCGGCCCATCAACAGGTACTTCAGCAGTACCTTGAAATCCTGGATAAAAGCCTTTCGATTGTTGTAGACGGGCATGCGGATAAAACCGGCAGTCCTAAATACAATCTGGCCCTGTCAAAAAGAAGAGCCTCAAATGCTGCAAGCTACTTAAGAGACACCCTGGGTCAGGGCAAACGTATTATTGAGCGCGGTTTTGGTGAATCCTCACCTGTCTGCTCATCAACAGAAAACGGTAAATCCGGGTGTAACCGCAGGGTTGTATTGACCGTTGAAGCGTCAGAAGGAATTAATAAAAAATAGTCAAACCAGCATTAACTAATACAACTAAGCCCCTGACAGCTTATGCCATCAGGGGCTTATGGTTTAACAGAATGAATGTACCCGCTAGGTCAAATTACATTTTCAGCAGATAGTTCACCAAATCAATATACTCACCAATCGTATTAATACTGCCAGCATCAACAACATACTTGTTGTTTACAACCACGCCCGGAACACCTGTCAGCTCACTATTGTTAAACTGCTTGTCAAAGCGCTTTTGCATTGAATCAACTGCAAAACCATTGAATGCCGCATCAAACTTCTTAGGGTCCGTGCCGTTATCAATAAAGATTTGGCGCAGCTCTTCCACATTTTTTGGATCCTGGCGAAGATCCTGAACCTGTCTGAACATCGCAGGAATCATTTTCTTTTCATTCTTTAAAACCACCATGGTTGCGTAAGCTTTAGCCATAGGAACGGCCATTTTGCTTCCCATAAAAGCTACGTGAACTTTCTGGAATCTGGCGTTTTCAGGAATATTTTCTTTAAGCTGAGCAATCACACCTTCAAACTTATAACAGTGACCACAATAGAAAGAAAAGAATTCAGTAACCAGCGGCTGCTTTGATGCTTCCAGGTCCAGCACCTTGTAATGTTTGCCCTCTGTAAATTGCGCTGCATTTGCCGCAAAGCTCAGAACAAGGGCTGAAAATAGGGTAAATAATTTTTTCATTAGAAAATCTCTTTTTAAAACTGATAATTTTTGTTTTTGTACTAACAAGCTGCAGAACGAGCTGTCCCGCCTGCTAACGCTGAATGTTTGGAGGAAGTGTTATACCAATCCCAGCAATCACTGAACAGCTAATTACTGGTATTGGTATTAACTAATCGGAGGTCGGTAAATAGAGCTGGAAACCAGGCGTGGCTTAGCCACAGGCTCATCGTCAATTAACGCAAGAGAATGCACCCTGACAATGCTATGCTCTGCATGCATAGTTGCCGGGAAAGTGAGAATATTGGAAAAAGCCGGGCAACAGGTGTGTGCCGCTTTTGTATCGTGTTTAGCGGCGTCAATCACCGCTTTAACTATCTGCTGATTTTGAGCGAGAATTCTGGATTCATCATAATGCTGACAATCCAGCGCAGGGGCCTGCATTTTCAGCATAGACTCAGTACCCTTGCTATGATTGGCACTCACCAGCTTGCCGGTTGATATCACACCCAGCATTGATGTTGTCAATACAAGAAGCAGCGCACTGCAAATCCAAACTGTCCGTTGAAATACAGACATCCATTCCCATCCAGATAAAACTTTCGCTAAATCATACCCGATGTTTACTGCATACTGTCAACCTAAATTTTGATAACTGTCGGAAGTATTTAACGGTTTTCAGAAAAGAACTTCGACATATTACGAAATTCGGTTGGCGAAATATCCGTATGCCTTCTGAAAAACTTAGCCAGGTTGGTCGGCTCATTAAAACCCAGGCCGATAGCAATTTCAGAAATAGGCATATTGGTGTAGCCAAGCTGACGCTTTGCTTCAAGTATGATCCGCGAATCGATAATCTGTTTTGCAGGAACACCTTTAATTTTCTTACAAACACTATTCAGCCTTTTCGCTGATGTACGCAGCTCTTCAATATATTCGCTCACGTTGTGTCTTTGAGAGAAGTAGTGCTCCACTGCATCATTAAACATCTGAAAATCTTCCAGATCTTTACTTCGCGATATCTGCTGCCTGCTGTAATTAGTGCGGAAGAAAATTTTATACAGAATATTCTGCAGCAGGTTTCTCTGAATCTGTCCAGAAACCATATCATCAGAACCCATGTAGTCATCATAAAGCATGTTAAATTCACGGCCGATCAAATCCAGAACCTCAGTCATAACATCAACACTTCGGATCGCTTTGGTTATCGCATAGTTGGCATCAAGGCGATCGATCGGGAAAATCTCAGAATCCTGAAAACTAACGATATACCCCTGCCACTGAAACTTAGATTCAAAGTAATGAACCTGATGCGGACTAAGAACAAACAGAGTCCCGGGACGGCAGTGATACATTTTATTATCGATATAATGATATCCATGCCCTTCAGTGATTAAGATAAGCGCATAGAATTCAACCCCGTGAGGAACCGTCAGCTCATCATCTCCCCTCTCCCTTCTCAAATCATCCACTTTATACATGGTGATACCAAGGGTATAGGTCTCGTTATCAAAGGGAACGGAGTTAATCATAGTCAGTACCTGCTCTGCCTTACATCATGAAAAGTCGTTGATTAATAGAATAATCATTAACCAAATGGGTTAAAGATACATTTAGCCTATACATGGATACATTCCATTCTTACGCTAAAAAGTTTGACTTCAGTCAATATATTTCACCCCTTTACAAAACATTAACCAATCCCCCAAAATAACAATAACTTATAAGTCAAATCACAGAACATTTCCATGCTCAAAGGTAAAAAAACACCCTTCTCATAAATTAATACCCACACAAAAAGTACCACTAATCATTCACTTAGTTAGACTTAAACGGCCACTCAATAACTTCTGGATAAAAAAACCTGCCTGGAAAAGGCAGGTTTTGAACAAAATACTATTTCATGGCTGACGATTAGCTTTTGGCTGTTGCTTCCTTTAGCTGACTTGCCGTACCTTCTGCCTGCTTTTCTTTATCACTAAGCATAAACAGAACTTTGAACAGGATCGCTCCGCCAATAATCATGGCCGTTCCGACAAAGCCAAGGAAATACCATCCGGCATTACCCTCATTCTCACCGTGTAGCGTAAAGGCACCAGCAATAGTAAGAATAAGCGAGAACCACCAACCCATTACCGCTACCCATTTCCACCAGTTCATGCGCAGGCCGTAATCTTCTGCCCACAACTTAGCTGACTGGTAAATAAACATCTGAGCCGCGCCCAGAACCATCCAAAAAATCGGATCTAAAACCGTTGATTGTGGAAACATATCAGAAAGCCTCCCAGTTGCCGTCGTATTCCCAGTCTTTATTAATGCCTTTGAAGAACTCTTCTGAACGCAACCACTCTGGTGGTTGGTGATAGTTCGCCAATCGGCCGCCGTTATGTGGTGCAGCGTAAGCTTCTGCATCCGGGTAGTAGAAGAAGTTGTGCTGCATCGCCAGCAGTGCCTTACGCGTCATACCGGTATGGTCACGTGGATCGGCTTCTTTAACCAATGCGTGAATCCAGTTGTTACGACGGGTATATGGACATACAGAGATACAAACACGGCAACCCTGCTGACCATCAGAAGGCAGCGACTGCCAGAAGCGGAAACAGCTGTCCTGATTAAATTCGAAGATCTTATAACCGCGCTGAACAAAGTCTGGTTCATCAGCCATACTGATAGAACCACTCGGACAGGTCGTCGCACAGATCTTACATTCATTACAAAAATCACGGACACCGATATCGATAGGCTTGTCGTATTCAAACTCAAGGTCTGTAACCACACAGGCAAGACGAACGTTCGGACCGACTTCCGGTGTGATCAGGCTACCATTACGTGAAGACTCGCCAAGACCTGCTTTTACCGCCAGCGGTGGCAGTGTCATTTCATAGTCACCACCCGGCACCATTGCACGGCCAGCCCAGCCTAAACGGTTCAGGAAGACTTCCAGCTTACCCGCACCAAAACGAACCAGACTATACGCCTCGTAAGAAGTACCGTAACCAGGTGCAGCATACATACCGTCCCAGCTCATTGGAACGCCAAGAACGATAACCGATTTCCAGTGTTTAGGGATTTCATCACCCCAGTTTTCACCGCCACCCGGCATACCACGCATAATGTTTTTAAAGACAAAGTCAGGATCAACAGGAGTAATACCTACGAAGCTCATGCCCATCTGATGAGCGACTTTCTTAATAAGTTTGCTGGCGTGTGCAGGAGACTTGAATTCGCGCTTCTTAACTTTTGGACGCTTTGAGTTGTCAATCTGATCAGAAGTGTCTTCATCTTTTGACTCAGCACTAAAATTTGGTCCGCCTTCAGCATCTTCAAGCTTACCGTACATATCATCATAGATACTCTTATAGTCCGCTACAGAAGGGTCACCCTTAGGTGGCAAAGGCCAGTTAACAGGCACGCCGTTCTCGCCATACATAGAGGCGTGGTTTGCATGGTCATAAGCGTGAGAAATAACAAAACGGTCGATATATTTCTGCTGCATTTTGCCGGAAATAGCACGCTGCTTAAAGGCTTCCATCATCTCAGGCCAGCGCTCCGGAAATCTTGAATAGTAATCCACTACCCGCTTATCAGGACAACTTTCCCAGCCACCGGAAGGATCCCAGCCGCCCTGAATAGCCTTACCAATCATGCCCATTCGCCAGAATATAAAATCCTGTCTGTCCGGGCGCTCAGTTTCTCCCACTTTAATCAGCGTAGGAGCCCAGTCAACACGGAACGGTTCACGGTCAAAGAACATGTCTTTACCTTCGGCGGTTCTGCCCCAACCTGTGTTCTGATCCGGTTCACGACCTAATACGAAGCCTGTCGCGGCACCCACACCAACAGTTGCCGCTGCTGCTGTTGCGCCCCCCATTTTCAGAAAATTACGGCGGCTCTCATTCGGAGCCTGATCTTCTTTTTTCATTTTATTGCTTCCTTAAATTTCGGCTGATTCCGCAAATCAACCAATAACAATTGCCAGTCTTTTTCTTAATTCAGCGTATTCCTGCTGATATTTAATTCTTAGCTGAGGTGCATTTTCTAATAATTTTATGTACGCAATTTCAGCCTCAGCCCAACGCTTTGCTGAGAAAAGAATATTGAATCGCATTTCCAGCGATTCTGTATCGAAAGGTTCAAGAGAGAGAAACTCATCTACGTCAACCAGAGCTTCATTCCAGTTTTTAAGTTTGATATTTGAACGACCACGAATATAACGAAGGTCAACAGCCGTAGGTTTAGCGATTAAATAACGTGATACAAGTTCAATCGCCCTTTCATAATTTTCAAGCTCATAACTCACAACGGCTTCAAGCTCATCCAACTCCAGAGCATCTTCACCAAATTTCTCACGGGCTTTATTTATATACTCAGCGCTGTCAGAGAAGTTTTTCATTGCATTAAAACAAGCAATAATTGTTAAATAGCCACCAATATTGGCACTATTTTTTCCAATGACTTTGTTTGCAAATTCAATTGCCTCTTCAAATTTTTCCAGCTGATAATACAAATAAGCCAGATTCAGCAGAGCACCGGTATGGTTTTCGTCTTTTTCCAGGCACTCTCTGTAGAACTTATCTGCGTTCTTCGCTTCTCCGTTAATACTTGCGTGAAAACCAAGATGAAACAGGGGTTCCGGAGATTCTGGTTCTTTTTCCAGTGCGGTAATAAAGCAATATTTTGACTGGTCAAAAATGCCAATTTGCATCAGGGCGCGGCCAAAGTTAATAAAATAGTCCGCATTTGCCTCCATATCGATTGGCTGCAAAATAGTCAGCGCCAGTTCTGGCTGCTGATTGCGAAGGAGAATTTCACTGGCAACAACCTTCATTTCATTGGTCAGACTGTTTCTGGCGCTATTAATATAAAAACTGGTGACTCGCTTTTGGGCTTCCTGAATTAACTGGCTTTCGTTGTTATTCAGTGTTGAAATCATAAACTGTACTTCATTTTTTAATGAGTGCAGGGTTTCATCGTATTTCTTCAACCAGTCTTCTTTGGTAGCGGAAATATCAAGAAGAAGAAATAATTCTTCAACCCATTGGATATTTTCAATGCTCATAGCCTTCTTAGCCCTAAAGTATTATTTGAGGCTAGATTAGCGATTTGGGCTCAGGGCTAAAGGTAGATTTAGAGAGGGAATGGATATAAATATGCCGTTTAGATTATTTTTGACCAGCATCAATCTTCCACGGATACATAGCCAACTCTGACCGATATAAACATTCCTGCGCAATTTACAGCTTGTCTTTTTAAATACTAAAGCAAAAGTTGGACTCTCAAATCCAATGTTCAACATCTACCATTAAAAGTACCATTCTCACCTTTATACTCAGCGGCATAGATCTACCATAGGGCAACAGGTTACTTATTCACTGAGGAGAGCCAGGGTGAAAATAGCAATAACGGCCGCAAGCGGACAGCTGGGTGCGGCCATCGTAAAAGCAACAGCAGCAGTCGTATCTAAAGAAAATGTTATCGGTCTTGCCCGTACACCGGAGAAAGCACAGCATCTGGGTGTTGAAGTCCGTCCGGGAGACTACAACAATCCGGAGCAACTGGAACAGTCTCTGCAATCGGTAGACACTCTTCTTCTTGTATCCGGCATGGACGCACCTGAAAAACGCATCGGTCAGCACCGTAACGTCATCAACGCAGCAAAAAAAGCAGGTGTTAAAAAGATCGTTTACACCAGTGTTCAGGGCGCAGAAAAAGACACGGCTTTCTCGCCAGTAATCCAAAGTAACCGCCAGACGGAGCAGGATGTACGTGAAAGCGGGCTGGACTGGGTTATCGGCCGCAACGGTATCTACATTGAACCGGATGTGGAGTACATCGAAAGCTACAAAAAAGCCGGTGGTATTTTTAACTGTGCCGGTGATGGCAAGTGTGGCTACACAAGCCGTGATGAGTTGGGTTATGCCTACGCGCGAATGCTGACCGAAGAGAAGCATAACGGCAACACATATAACCTGAACGGTGAAGCGCTTACTCAGTATCAGCTTGCTGACTATATGAACAGCGCATTTGACACAGAGCTGGCTTATACACCGATGACAGTGGAGGAATACCGTCAGGAGCGTACTGAAGAGCTGGGCGAATTTCTGGGTACAATCATTGCCGGTATTTATCAGGGTATCTTAAACGGTAAAGCAGACAATCCAAGTCACTTTGAACAAGCTGCCGGCCGGCCTCACCTTAGCTGGAGCGAATACTTCACAAGACTGAAAACGGACGCTTAAACTTGATATAAAAAAATCCCCGCTCTGCTTACATTAGCAACAGCGGGGATTTTTTATCTTTAATTAAAGAGCCTTAGCCACCTTATCTGCCATCGCTTCTGACAGCCATGGTTTCCAGGTTTGCGGATAGCTTTCGAAGAAGTGATACATCGCCTCTTCCGCATCAGCCTGATTCTCTTCCATCCACGCCAGCAGCTGACTCATCTGGTCATTAGTAAAGCCGCGTTTTCCAAGGTATTTATAAGCTTCCGGTGCCCTTTGAGCAAAATTCTCTGTCGTAATGGTATGAACCGGAGACGGCGGATACATGGTCACTTTTGGTGATGCACATTCCGGCTGAGTGGTACAGTTTCTGTATTCAGAAAGATCCGTACCGCTGCCAAAATCCACTTTTACCATTTCATATTTGCCAAGAACCGGAGTCGGAGACCAGTAATAACCAAACCATGCCTTTTCACGCTCGTAAGCCTTTGCGAGAGCTCCGGCCAATGCCGCACCTGAACCCGGATCAACCATCTCAAATCCGTGCTTATCCAGTTCCATGGCATCAAACAGGTGACCTGCAGTTATCTGGCATGTCCATCCCGCCGGACAACCATAAAAAGCCGCCACGTCATCATCTTCAGGATGTTCAAACAGGTTTGCATGCTTAATCACGCCTTCAATTGTCGCCATTTCCGGATACTGCTTAACCAGATAAGACGGCACCCAGAAGCCTTCTTCACCACCGTTTACCAGTGATTTGCCTGCATAGCGCAGCCGCTTTTCGGCAACGCCTCTGTCCAACGCTTCTTTCACGCTGTTGGTCCATAGCTCCGGGGCAATGTCCGGCTGCCCTTTTTCAATCATAGAAGTACCGGTTGGCACGCTATCCCCCGGGATAAGTTCAGCATTACACTGATAGGCATGTGTAAGAATAAACTGATCGATATGAGCAATAAGACTGGCTGAGTTCCAGTTCATATCAGCAATGGTAACGTCACCGCACTCATTAGCGCTGACCTGAGTTGAAATAGCAGACAGCAGCATAACTGCAGGGATAGAAGGCTTCATTGAGCTTAATTCCTTTTATTTCTTGGCATCAAACTACAAAGTATAGACACCTGCGGTGAACATAGTAGGTCAATATTGGTGTTTTGATGGTAGATGTCTAACCTATACGGCAATTAAGACAAGATAACAAAGAACCTCAGAGATCTGCTGCACCGCGCCAAGCGCATCTCCGGTGTATCCACCCACTTGTTTAACCATCCAGCGGCCAAACCAGATCCGGGCCAAAAACAGTGTTGCGATAAGTACAACGGCACTTTTAAAAGTAGGAATCAATAGTAGAACCAAAGCAGCGACAGTGGCTAAAGTAACAAAATCTTTCTTACTGCTTGGGCTTTTTGCGACTTTCAGCTTGGACAATTCCGTCTGGCGCACATATCCATGGGTATAAATAAAACTGACAGCAAGCGAGCGGCTAAGCACATGGGCAATAATCAGTGATAGCGGGATCTGTTCCAGAGAGATTAGCGTAGTGTATTTCAGCAACAAGATAAGAACCATGCCCAGCAAGGCATAGGCACCTATTCTGGAGTCTTTCATGATCTCCAGTTTACGCTCTGGCGTAAAGCCACCACCAAAACCATCACAGGTATCGGCGAAGCCATCTTCATGAAAAGCGCCTGTCGCATAAATGCTAAACGCCATTGAAATAACGACCGAAACTTCAACTGGCCATATCAGGTTAGCAACCGAAAAAACCAGTGCGGTCAACACACCAATAACAAGGCCCACAAGGCCACAATACTTATAGGATTCGTTTTTCCGGTCTTCACTGTATGGCACATTCGCAGAAACCGGAATGCGGGTGAAAATCGAAACAGACAGCAGGAAAATCTGCCATTCTCTTGTTAGTTTTTCTTTCATGTTCTCATTATTCGCTTTCACGAAAGCTCATTAGCGACTGGTGGGTATCGATAAGCAGACCGTCCTCGCCATGGATGGCGAGATCGAGCTACATGGAAGTATTTATGCGTGTCTGTGTTCGATGCCCACTAGTCGCGACTTCCACCGAACAGAGTTCTTAAGCTACCGGCCATAATAACTCAGGCCAACGCTTCCCATTTTCATCGTGATAAACACTAACCCCAACCTTAGCTGCATAAGGAATATTAATCCGCTGCAAGTACACTTCAGATTTAGGCATATCAAGCAAAACTCGTATCATCTGCTTTATCACGCCACCGTGAGTAACAAGCAGAATTTTCCGGCCCTTATAAACGTCAAGCATTCCACTCCATGCCCGCAGCACCCGCACCTCATAATCTTCCAGGCTTTCACCGTTTGGCGGAACGGTTTCCCAGGGCTTAGACCAGAAATCACTCAGCGCCTTTTGGTCATATTCCCACACTTCTTGTTTGGACATCCCGTCCCAGTCACCAAAATCCAGTTCCATAAAGTCAGGCTCTTCAACCACCTGAATGCCATTTTTCGCCGCATACTCATTGGCAAACTTGCGGCAACGCTTTAGCGGGGAAGTAACAACCAGATCATAATCGGCGTTTTCACCCACAGAAGCGTACATCTGGGCAAAACCCTTTTCGGTCAGAAGAAAATCGGCATGCCCTCTGAAACAGTCATCGCCTTCCGGCAGACCATGACGAAGTAAATCAATCCGGGTAATTGTCATTGTAATTCTCTAAAAAACACCCTAGTTCACTACTTGGGAAACAACGTGGCGATCGATAACTTGTGGAGATGCATTCGACATAATCCCACAGCCAAGGTGCCAGGAAGGAATGCCCTGGAGAATATTGGTCAGCGCTCTGAGCCATTCTCCATGACCCACGATAACCACATCACCTTTATCAGAAAGGTTATCCAGCTCGGCGACAAAGGAAACGATACGCTGTTCAAAGTCTGTTTCAGACTCAACACCGAAAACAGAAGTCATTTTCTCACTGTATCTGCGGTGATACATAGCCCAGTAATCGGATAAGTGCTCATCCTTATCGATGATCTGGCCCTCAAGCAGACCAAACTTACGCTCTCTCAGCCGGATATCGGAATTGATATCTGAACCAATGCGCTTTGCAATAATACGGGCAGAATCCTGTGCTCTGCCCAGATCACTGCTAAACAATACCGGGTTGCGTAATTCAGGTAAAGCCAGCGCTTTCAACTGGGTAATAGCCTGCGAAGTCAGAGGGCTGTCCTGCCAGCCCTGAATTCTGCGCTGCTGATTCCACTGCGTCTGACCATGGCGAATAAGGATTAAACGCACACTTCACCCCTGAATATTTTTGCTACCAGAGACGGATTGTAGGGGAAATACCAGTGAATGTAAGAGGCAATTACCCTGTTTAACGCCCAGACAGGATCAAGCTGGCGCCCGCGTTGAGACACGGGCTGGCAAAGCACCCGCTCCTTAGATTCGGTTTTCGAATAGTGGAAAGTATGCCCCCGCAAACACTCATTACACAGCAGTTCACCTTCAACCAGACCAAGGGCCGCTAAAGAAGTCTGCATGGTCGAGTCCGCATCCAGTACGCTGCACAGCTTGGTGGTCTTTTTATCCGTACCGGTCAACGTATGATTCAGATAAAGCATGCCGCCACATTCAGCAAGGACCGGCTTATCAGCCTGCGCATGCGCTTTTATCTGGGCTTTAAGTGCAAAATTAGAAGCCAGCTCATCGAGGAAAAGTTCCGGATAGCCACCCGGAAGGTAAATCGCATCACAATCAGGCAGAAGATCACCTTCAATTGGAGCAAAGAACTTTAGCTTAGCCCCCATCTCAGACAGTAAATCCAGATTAGCCTGATAAATAAAGCTAAATGCTGTATCACGGGCAATAGCGATAGTTTTACCATGAAGCGATTGAGAAACCGGCTCCGCCGGTGCAATTCTGAACTCAACCGCCGGAGGCATGGAGATTTGCCCACTTTTTGCAATCAGATCCGCTGCCAGGTTCAGCCTTTCATCCAGATCTTCAAGCTCCTGAGCCTGAACCAGACCAAGATGACGCTCAGGCAGAGTTAGCCCGCTGTTTTTCGGCATATATCCGCAAAACTCCAGTGACTCAGGCAGCGCTTCTTTTAGCATTTCAGCGTGACCTGGCGAGCCAACACGGTTGGCAAACACACCATACATCTGAATATCACTGCGAAAATTTGCCAGCCCATAGGCAATAGCCCCAAATGTCTGAGCCATCGAGCCTGCATCAATAACCGCCATAACAGGAATGCCAAGTGTGGCAGCAATGTCCGCACTGGAGCACTTGCCATCAAACATTCCCATCACGCCTTCGATAAGGATAAGATCAGCATCTTTCGCCGCTTCTGCAACCAGCTGTTTGCAGTGCGCCTCTCCGCACATCCAGAAATCCAGCTGATAAACCGGATGACCTGATGCAAAGGAGAGAAAATTAGGATCGATAAAGTCAGGCCCGGTTTTAAAAACCCGCACCTTTTTGCCCTGATTGGTAAAATACCGGGCAATGGCTGCCACTACTGTTGTTTTACCGCTGCCCGAACTGGGAGCGGCAACAACTAAGGCAGGACAACTTATCTTTGTATCACTCAAGATGATTGCTCCTGAAGGTCTAAATCAGGCCAAAGCTTATTCAAATCAAGGTGTTCTTCAATGGCATCCGCAACCCGGTTAATACCCTCTTCACGCATAGCGGCAAAATCACAGCCCTGAGCCTCCTGCAGTCCGGCCCAGCGCAGTATTGCGCCGCAGGCTTGCTGAGATTCAAAGATGCCGTGCAGATAAGTGCCAAAGACATGATCATCAATACCCAGAGCACCATCTGCGCCATCGATAAGAGAGAGCGGTGCATTCTCAGAGACACCTTTTGTTATGCCTGCATGGATCTCATAACCAAATACATCAACCGTCTCTTGCCCCGGCAACGTAAGCGTCCCTTTGGTCTGTTTCAGCTGCTTATTATCTTGCAGCTCGGTTTCCAGCGGCAGATAGCCCAACCCTTTACTCTTGCCTGCCGGACCTTCAATACCCAGAGGATCAGCAACCAGTTCACCCAGCATCTGATATCCGCCACAAATGCCCATCACTTTTCCGCCAAAACGAAGGTGACGTTCAATTTGCTTGTCCCAGCCCTGTTCGCGAAGGAACTCAAGATCACTGCGAACGCTTTTTGAACCAGGAAGAATAATCAGATCAGCCGCAGGCAATGGCTGATTCTTGCGCACAAAAACCAGATCCACATTCGGATGCATACGCAGCGGGTCAAAATCCGTATGGTTACTGATTCGCTGAACAACGGGCACAACCACCTTTAGCTGTGGTTCATCATTGTTTAGCTGGCTGATATTAATGGCATCTTCCGCTTCCAGCATCAGGCCGTGCAGATAAGGCAGTACACCTAAAACCGGCTTTCCGGTTTTCTCTTCCAGCCAGTCCAGGCCATTTTGCAACAGCGCAATATCGCCCCTGAACCGGTTAATAACAAAGCCTGCAACCCTGTTCTGTTCCGATTCACTCAAAAGTGCCAGTGTGCCGTAAAGGTGGGCAAATACGCCACCGCGATCAATATCAGCAACAATAATAACCGGGATATCCGCTTCTTCAGCAAATCCCATATTGGCGATGTCGTGATCACGCAGGTTAATTTCAGCAGGGCTTCCCGCCCCCTCAACCATCACAGACTGATACTCATCTTTAAGCCGGCCAAAAGACTCAATGACATACTTCATAACCTGAGGCTTAAAAGCGTGATAAGACTTGGCGTCCATATCCTGAAGTGCTTTTCCGTGAACAATCACCTGGGCCCCAATATCCGTATTCGGCTTAAGCAGGATGGGGTTCATATCCGTGGTTGGTTCAATACCACAGGCATAAGCCTGCACGGCCTGAGCACGCCCAATTTCACCACCATCCACAGTTACCGCGCTGTTCAACGCCATATTCTGCGGCTTAAAGGGACTAACCTTAATCCCCTTACGGGCAAGAACCCGACATAAACCTGCAACAAGAACGCTTTTCCCTGCGTCAGAGGTGGTGCCCTGCACCATTAAAGCTTTTGATGTATCAATCATTTAACTGCAAATAACCGTCTTTATTGTTATCACTTCTTTCTAACCCCTCTGATACTAACAATAAAAACCTGCCTGTTAACAGGTAAATATAGGACGAAGCATGATAATTAATTGCGAAACCAATCAATGTATGACGCAGATAACATGAGCCCCGCTCAGTGGCGGGGCTCAGAAAATCAGACGATACCGGCACTTAATACTTTGGCGATCTTAGATACATCTGTGCCTTTCAGGAAGTTGATCTCCAGTTCACCAATCCCGGAAGCCCAGATTTTAAACTCTGCATCCATGTCGAATGTGCCAGCGCTTTCAATGGCAAATGCAGTAATCTTGCTAAACGGTAAAACAAAGAATTCCTTCTTCTTACCGGTAATTCCCTGCACATCAATTGTAATAAGGCGTTTATTCGTCAGTATCACCATATCGCGCACGGTTTTGTACTCGCACTTAACCTCTTCACCTTCAATCAGCATAAAGCCGTAGGTGTCCATTCCCTCACCGGCATCCTGCTCTGTCAGTCCTGCGATTTTCAGTCCCTTAAACATGGTTTGCTCCTTAGCTCATAATTTATTTATAGACGGTTCTTAAATATCATAGCCTTAAATTGAAGTCTTAGTAAGAAGTTAAAAAACATAAAGAAAATAAAAAAGAGCGCCTTTCGGAGCTCTTTTTTATTATTAATATTATCTGTTAACACTGCTACAATTCATGCTTGCTTTCTTCACAAGAAGTAAACAGCATTCCTTCGCAACACGGGCAGGATGGAATGGTATAACTATCCTCAACACCAACAACCGCATAGTTGCAGGTCTGACATAAGTAGACACCGGCACCAGCGTGCTCACCAGTATGACACTTTGTATACTTGTCTGTCTGTTCCATTCTTCTACCCCTTACAATTAATCAACTGATAAAAATATAAACAAAATCTCAATTGATTACTACTACTTTAGTAGTGCTGCCTGCCTAATTTTCGCACAATGTCTCACAATGAACCGGGCGTATTCCATTCCTGAAATGATGTTAGAATACATTAGTGTTACACTACGCCGCCTGTCGGTTATCAAGCAAGAATAAAGCAAAATGGCAAAACGCTCTCCCGTTATCGAAATGACTTCCTACGGCATATTCTCTACCTGGGATGCCAAATCTAAGCAACTTCCAAAAATTCAGGAGTTCACCACTCAGGTTCCGGCTGAAATAGATATTGAGTTTGGGTTTACCGTAAATATCAAAAAAGCAAAGGGAAAGAAGATTCGCTACTGCATTTATCATCCTGATATTACTTCTCCTAAAGGAGATGTATTAGATCCCTTCGACGGTGAAGAATATGTCGGCAATAACGACTGGGACTTCTACCTGGGAGATACCATCTGGGAACCCGTTGATAATAAAGTGGGCAAATGGCGAATGACCATTGAGCTCGATAACCAGATTATCGCTGAGAAAACCTTTGATGTTTACGCAAGAGATGAAGGTGAGTTCTGGAAGCGCCGGGGGTTTTAGGTGACCAGATTATGTGCCAAAACGAAGTTCAGCACATAATCAGTAAGTTCACTGCTCCGCTAGAGATGCAAGCTTCTTAGCTTTTTCTTATCTACTTTGCCGACGCTGGTTTTATCAATACCGTCCACCAGCTTAAACTTCATCAGCACGGCTTCACGGGCCAGGATACCCTTTTTAATAAAGTCTTTGGTAAAACCAAGCAGTTCCTTTTCGCTCACTTCTGCACCTTCTTTTAGTGCAACCAGAGCAAGAGGTATCTCGCCCCATTTGTCATGAGGCATACCAATTACAGCGACTTCAGAAACGGCCTGATGTTGATGAATAATATCTTCCAGCTCAAGAGAACTGACCCATTCGCCGGAGATCTTAATCATATCTTTCACCCGGTCGGTGATCTTGATATAACCCTCACTATCCATGGTTGCCACATCACCTGTGTGCAGATAGCCTCCGCGCCACAGAGCTTTAGAGTTCTTATTATCTTTGTAATAACTCGGGGTCAGCCATGGAGCCCGTACAACGATTTCGCCGGTATCTTCCCCATTGTTCTCCAGTTTTTTCATATCCTGATCAACAATATGCGCTTCCACCATCGCCACTTTTTTACCCGTCTTGGAGCGGTACTCAGCCTGAATATCCAAATCAAGTTTCAGCTGTTCACTATCAAGCTGTACTATCGAAAGAATCGGACATGTTTCACTCATTCCGTAACCGGCGAAGATATCGATATTGTGCTCCAGTGCGGATTTACACAGCGCTTTTGGCAGAGCTGCCCCGCCAATCACCACTTTCCAGCGGGAAAAGTCGATAGAGGCCGCTTTTGGTGAACTAAGCAACAGATGCAAAATAGTAGGCACACAGTGCGAGAAGGTCACCTGTTCCCGCTCAATCAGATTAAGCAGAACATCAGGCACATATTTCCCTGGGTAAACCTGTTTTACGCCAAGCATAGTCGCCATAAAAGGAAGGCCCCAGGCGTGAACATGAAACATCGGCGTGATAGGCATATAGATGTCTTCCCGGTGAAGGCGTCCCTGAACCGCACTTGTTCCAAGCGTAGCCAGTAAGCCCAGAGTGTGAAGCACTAACTGCCTGTGAGTAAAAAATACCCCCTTTGGCATACCGGTTGTGCCTGTGGTGTAAAACGTGGTCGCAACTGTGTTTTCATCAAAATCAGGGAAATCAAACTGAGTGCTTTCTGCTGCCAGAAGCTGCTCGTATTCGCACTCCTGGTTATCGCGCAGAACAACAAACTGATTCACCGTATCAATACGGCCTTTGATCTGATCAAGAATCGGCAGAAAATCTTCATTGATTAACAGCACATCATCTTCAGCATGGTCTATGGTATACAGGATCTGCTCTGGAGACAGGCGGACATTAATCATATGCAGTGTCGCGCCAATCATAGGAACGGCAAAATAGCACTCAAGATAGCGGTGTGAGTCATAATCCATCACCGCAACTGTATCGCCCTTTTTCACTCCCATCTTAGTCAGTGCATTGGCAAACTGACGAACCCTATTGTGGAAGGTTTCATAGCTATGCCGGCGGTGGTTGGCGTATACAATCTCTTGTTCGGGGTCAAAACCCACAGGTGAAAACAGAATACTTTTGATCAGTAGTTGGTAATTGGAGGGTTCATTCACGTATTGGCTCATATCACGCCTACTTATAATATTTGGTTTTATTAACAATGTCAGTCACTTCCTGACATCACCAGCAGCTACTAAGGTTGATATATTCTGCAACACGCAGCAATCAGATTGTGTGCTAACTGTTAAGCGGATGCGGTTTTTCCCGGCTCAGACAGAAACGAAAGAGGCCGTTGTTTTTATTCAACGGCCTCTTTCGGATAACAAACTCAGTTAAACACTAAGCGGTAATACTAACTGCATCACCATGCTTCAGCTCAGAGTCATAAGCTCCCGTCAGCACAGGAATACCCATCGCTTTGGCAATAATAGCTGAATGCGATGTAAGGCCGATATCAGTAAACTGAACCCCTTTGACCAAAGTTTTATCAAGACCAACGACCTCAGAAGGAAGCAGATAGTCAGTAAAAATAACAGATGGCATATCCGGCTTGATCTCCTCCGCGCGGTTGCCATTAAAATGTCTGAGTACTCTGGAACCTACATCATAAACATCCACATAGCGCTGCGACAGATAGTCGTCATCAATAGACTTATATTCCTCTGACATCTGCCCGATAACTTCTAACCAGGCTTTGCCGGCAGAAACCTGTTCGGTTTTTATCTGCTCAGAAGCCATATCAAACAGTTCGCCATCTTCCAGCATCATCTTGTGCGCACTAAAAATCTCAGACTCGTTGTCAGAAATGTTCTCTCTGGCAAAAATAATCAGCTCTTCAAGTTCCGATATAGAAGTTGCAATAGCATCACTTAACTTACCAAGATCGCCTTCGGTGTTTTCTGAACCATTGGATTTCGAATCAGGAAAAGACGGAGAATGCAGGTAAGCATTGGCCTTAATCACTTTGATACTGTCGTCTTTTTCTTCAGAAATAACCTGTGCTGCTTCGGTAACCTTGTCGCCAAACTGATCTGCGGACAGACAAACAAACTCATTAACGGCCTCTCTGGCCTGAGCTCCGCTGGCTCTCAAAGTCACTTCATCACCCGATTTCACCGACAACAGTGCAATATTGTTAACACTTTTCGCGTTAATCCATTTTTCGCCCTTACCTAAAGATACATCAGCATCAAACTGGTTCATGGCTTTGGCAATCACAGAAGAAGGCCTGGCATGGATACCATTTGGGTTTTCTATTCTGATAGTCACCTCTTCAACATCCACGTCATCAGCGTTAATTGAGGCATCATCTTCCTGAGGATTTCCAGATAACAGCAAGTGGGCCTGGTTAAGCTGCTGGTATTTTGCCCCAAGTGCACTGTGCGCCTCGCTCATCACCTGCTCTACCGGCAGGCCAGAGGCAGCGGCAACAGCGGCAGATACGGTGCCTTCCACAATAGGAGCAGCGCAGACATGAATCTTCTCAACCAATTCAGGGTCAATAAGATCCAGAGCGACGTCAGAACTTAAAATCGCGCTTCCCATATCCACCATAATCAGAATAGCGTCCGCGTCACCAACCGATTCCACCGCTTCCATAATCGCTACCGGATCGGTTCCGATAGGGTTTTCCGGATCGTCAACACCGGCAGCCAAGCCAAAATTCACCTTTCCCTGAGTCATCTGAGAGGCCAGTTCAATGACCCCTTCCGCCAGTTTCTTACTATGTGATACAACAACAATATCAACCATAACCATTCCCCGTATTTATAATCTTAATCTATAAATAGTGTAAACGTTATCACCAGCACCCACAATACTGAATTACAGTTCACAGCGCGTATTTTCTGCAATGCGTTATTTTTTCTTGCTACAGCACACAATTTTTAAGATAGAAAAATGAAACTTAATGTAAACGTATACATGAGATTTTTTGCATTTTTACAGCATGTTTGCGTGAACTTTTCGTGACACAATTCACATAACAGTCAGCCACAACAGATCAAGATCACAGATAGGCCGAGTTTTGATATCTAAATCACAGCGACAGGATTAGGCTTCGCTCATTAAATGTTTGCGAAAACACAATCGATTTATATTTTTAACTTTAATAATCAATTCGGAGAAAAATCATGCCAATGACAATTCTTTTGTCATTCTTTTTCTTCACAGGCTTTGTGGTTATATACACTTGGTCTCGTGTAAAGAATCAGAAAAATGACTCTAAAGATGGCTTCTTCCTGGGTGGCCGTAGCTTAACTGGCGGTCTTATTGCGAGTTCCCTAATCCTGACTAACCTGTCAGCGACCAGCTTTGTGGGAATGAGTGCTCTTTCATTTAAAGGCAACATGTCTGTGATGGGCTATGAGGTAGCATCGGGTATCACACTGATCATCATCGCTCTTTTCCTTGTTCCTCGCTACCTGAAGCAGGGCATTACAACCATTCCTGACTTTTTGGAATCACGTTACGACCTTTCAGTAAAGCAGTTTGTAACTGTTCTGTTCCTGCTAAGCTACATCGTTAACCTGCTGCCAAACACACTTTATGCCGGTGCTATGGTTATCGGTGGTATCTTCGATGTTGAAGGCATGCTGGGCATCAGCCGATTCCAGGCTATTCTGCTTATCGCAAGTATTATCGGTATTCTGGGCCTTTTCTACGCAATCTATGGTGGTCTGAAAGCGGTTGTTATCGCAGATACACTAAACGGTGTTGGCCTGATTGTTGGTGGTATGATGATCCCTGTCTTCGGCCTGATTGTTCTTGGTGACGGCAGCTTTATGGACGGTCTGACAACGATTACCACTAATGCAACTGAGAAACTGCAGGCTGTGGGTGCTGAAGATGATCCTAACGTGCCTTTCTCAACCATGTTTACAGGTCTTTTACTTGTTAACCTCTACTACTGGGGTACTGACCAGGCCATCATCCAGCGTGCTCTTGGTGCGAAAAACCTGAAAGAAGGCCAGAAAGGTGTAATCTTAGCGGGTGCAGTGAAAGTTATTACTCCTCTGTTCCTAATCATCCCAGGCATTATCGCTTACCATATGTTTGGTACTGTTGATGCTGCAGGTCAAAGCTACGAAGCCGATACCATGTACACGCGTCTGGTTAACGAAGTGCTTCCTAAGCCACTGGTTGGTTTCTTCCTGGCTGCTATGTTTGGTGCCATTCTGTCTACCTTTAACGGTGTACTGAACTCATCAACCACGCTATTTACGCTAAACGTATACAAGCCGTTGTTTGATAAAGAAGATAAACTTTCCGATCAGGAACTGGTAAACAAAGGACGTTCATTCGGTCTGTTTATCGCAATCCTGTCTGTGGGTATTGCTCCGTTTATTATGTTTGCACCAAACGGTCTGTTTGACCTGCTGCAACGTCTTGCGGGTCTGTTTAGTGTGCCAATCTTCACTATCGTGTTTATGGGCTACATTACCAAGCGCGTTCCGGCTGTCGCTGCGAAGATTTCTCTGGCGGTATTCGTAATTTCTTACGGCATCATCCAGTTTACACCTAGCGCGTACCAGGGTTACCTGGGTCCGCTTAAGCCAATCGCAGAGCTGCACTTCTTCCACCAGCTGGCTGTGCTGTTTGTTCTGTGCTGTGGCCTGATGTACATCATTGGTAAAGTTCGTCCACGCGATACAGATTACATTCTTCCTGTAAACGAAGAGATGGATATCAAACCATGGGAGTTCCGCTTTGAGGCTTCAGCAGTCATCCTGTACATGGTTCTGGGCGCGTACATCACCTTCTCTGACCTTGGTCTGGTAGCTGGTGACACTGCATTTATGGTGACTTATGCTCTGTGTGGTATTGTGATCCTTGGTGGTATCTTTACCAGAATTAAGAAGAAGCAACGCACCGTTGCTCAGATGGAAAGCAAACCAGCTGAAAGCTAAGACTGGTTTCAATATAAAATAACAACGTCAGTGTGACAAAGCAGAGCAAACCAGCTCTGCTTTTTTTAATTTTAAGGCGCGCCATTCCAGCGCTTAAGCAAAACGGAGTACTCTTCCGTTTCCTTGAATTCTCTCAGCGCGCGGGATACCTGCTCCAGGATTTCAGGATCAGTATTAAGATTGGTGGCAAGATAGTAGGTGTCATTTTTGCCAGACTCAAAAGAATAGACTTTCTTCAGGACTTTCTCAGGCTCATCACCATTTCGTTTAACGATATGAAAGGCAACGGTATCATCCATCGGCCAGAGGTCAATCCGGCCAAATTTCAGTTTCATGTAATTTCGTTCGTATGAATCATGCCCACTAATCCGGGTTAGATTTTCAACCGGGATCCCCTTTGCGATTAATACCGTTTCCCGGGAATCGTTGATCGTCGTGCCGACGGTATAATTGTTAAGGTCTTCTATCGAATCTACTTCAATGTCATGCCTGTTATACAAGGTATAAATCGATTGAGCGGAACTGCAGAGCGAACCAACCCATAGAAAACGTTCCTCGCGGCTTGGTACCCTTCTCATGGAAAAAATAAATACGTTTTTAGTTCTTTCCGTTGTAACCATTCCCCGCGCCCAGGGCAAGACCTCTAAGGTGTACTCAAGCGAAGTCCTTTTCATCACAGCTTTTATGATGTCGACAGATAACCCCTTGAGCTTGCCATCTTCAACATAGTTATAGGGAGGATAGTCTTCAGTAATAATGCGGATAGGTTCAGCACATACCGAAAAGCAGGCAATCAGCAGGAAAAACCAGCAACACATTCTTATAGCAGGCATTCAGACGGCACTCCAAGCTTGTCCGGTGATATTTACAATGTGGAATAAGCGTCAACGAGAATCAAGTGATTTTTACTTCATCACAAAACTATCGTGTACGCTCTTCCTCTCTTTTAAACGTCCAGGCAATGAAGCGGCTTACCTTCTGTCCCTGACTCATCTCCACAATCCGGACTTCGCTAGCGCCCGCTTTTTCAAGGTTTTTGCGCATCCAGCGGACGTTTTCTTTTTTGGAGATCAGAGTGGAAAACCACAGCACCTGATCAGCAAACTCTCTGCTTTCAAAGGCCATATTTTTGATAAATGCTGCCTCCCCTCCCGGGCACCACAACTCGGCTTTCTGGCCGCCGAAGTTCAGTTTTGGCTGTTTGCTTTTTAACACTTGAGAGACTGGCTGACCACGTTTACCCCGGTTTGCACTCAGGTTCTTCAACTTGCGGTCTGTGCCCTGCTGTGCTTCCTGCAACGACTTATGGAACGGAGGATTACAGAAAGTGACGTCATAAAACTCACCCGGCTTGATGATATTTTCGAACAGATAGCGGCTGTTATCCTGCAGCCTGCACTCTATCTTTCCCTTCAGTACCGGGTTATTTGAAACTATGCTGCTGGCCACTTTCACCGAAACCGGGTCGATATCGCTGGCGGTAAAATGCCAGCCATATTCTGCTGCCCCGATAATGGGATAAATGCAGTTTGCGCCCGTGCCAATATCCAGCGCCCGCACCTGCTCTGGCTTTTTCCCTTCAGATTCTTTTTGTAGCAACTCTGCCATTCTGTGAATGTAATCTGCCCTGCCCGGTATCGGCGGACAAAGGTAGCCTTCGGGAATATCCCAGGAAGTGACACCGTAATGCAGGGCAAGCAAAGCGCGGTTTAGCATTTTTACCGCAACGGGGTCGGAAAAGTTAATGCTTGAGTCGCCCTTAGGATTTTTGATGACATACTTTTGCAGCTCAGGCAAAGCATCAACCAGAGCCTTAAAGTTATACCGGCCTTTGTGTTTGTTCTTTGAATGTAAGCCAGACTGGCCCGGCACTTTGATCACTTTCGTTTTCGGTGTGTTTGCGGCGCGGTTTGAATTACGGCCCGGATTGACTGCTTTGCTCATTGCTCTTCTGCGGAAGTTAAAACTGAGGCCGTATTGTGACGCCTTTCGTTCAACGACGCCAGCAACATATGCCTCAGCTTGTTAACGGGAAGCTAAATCTGAAGTGCGCACCATGGTCGGAATCCACGCAACTGATCTGCCCCTTAAGCTTTTTGGTGACCAGATTATAGCAGATGGACATACCCAGACCTGAGCCGCCTTTACCGCGAGTGGTAGTAAAGAAGGGTTCAAACACTTTATCTCGCTGTGAACTGTCTAAACCAGAGCCGTTGTCCAGATAATCGATGAAAACACGGTTATTCTTCATTTTCAGCTGAACCCGGATCTCACCATCCCGGTGTTCTTTAAAGCCATGTTTGATGGAGTTCATTATCAGGTTGGTAAATATCTGCACAAGCGCACCGGGGTAAGTTGTCAAAACGATGGCCTGTTCAGGCTCCACAATAACCTTGTGATTTCCTTTTTTCAGCTCCGGGCTCAGGCTCCGGGCAATCTCTTCAACATATTCACCTAGCTCCAGTTCACGGGTCATGTCGCTGCTCTGGTCAACCGCCACCAGCTTAAAGTTCTGTATCAGATCAATGGCCCGGTTAAGGTTAAACTGCAGAATCTCCACTGCATCGGTTGTTGCTGAAATCAGGTTTTCAACTGATGAACGCTGAAGTTGTCCGCTGGTATATTCATTTTCAAAACCTTTAAACAGTTCAGACAGGTGCGAAGCCGCCGTCACACTTACGCCAAGAGGCGTATTAATTTCGTGAGCAACACCGGTAACAACATTGCCCAGTGCCGACATTTTTTCCGCTTCTATCAGCTGCGTCTGAGTATCCTGAAGATTGCGAAGAGAGACTTCCAGTGCCTCCGTTCTCTCTCTTACCTTTTGCTCCAGGTTTTCATTAAGCTCGATGATCTGCTGCTCTTTCTGGCGCCTGTCGGTAATATTGGTTGAAACCCCGCCGGTTCCCATCAGGTTATTGTTCTCATCAAAAATGGGGAACTTGGCCGACATAAAGTACTCGGTTCTTTCTTTAAGCTTTATCTCTTCATCAAACACCACAGGGCTTGCTTTCATGGCAACAAGCCTGTCATGTTCCAATAGCCTTTGCGCAGTTTCCGGAGCAAAAAGATCAGAAACAGTATGGCCAACGCCACTCTCTCCCGTTGTGCTGATCGCAGACAGATACTGCTGATTCATCATAGTATAACGCCCTTCCAGATCTTTGGCGTAAATCAATGAGGGACTGTTATCAATAATGGCGTGGATCAGGCGCTCCGTTTTATCCCGCTCAGCAAGAGCCTGATGCAGATTCGACTGCATGGTATTAATCGCACGGTAAACTTTATCAATGGCATCACCTTCGCCATCCTTTCTGTCCGGGATCTGCAGAAGTTGTTCCGGGTTCGCCAAATCGGCCTTATTTGCCCACCCGGCCAGATTATTCAGGTGCCGGATAACTAACCTTTCAACCAGCATCAAAATACAGATGGACATAAAAAACGTCTTCATGCCCTGCGTAAGCAAGATAATGATCGCCTTATCAAACAGCTGTCGGTAAATTTCCGAAAGTGTGGCTGAGATCCTCAGTTCGCCAATGTAAATTAATTCACCGTCGGTATTGGTGAAACTGATGGGATAGATCTGCTCAAGACCGTTACTCACATCCCTGTCACCTAACTGAATCACTGGATTCTGATAGGTATCGAGTACTTCAGCGTAGACAATGCCGCTTTGAGCCAGCAAACCATCTAAAATACTCTCCATCACTTCCTTATCCAACTTCCACATAGCAACCGCAATTGCAGGCAAGCTGGTATCTTCAACTTTAACTAAAGATTGATCCAGAGAGTTCCGGGATTCCCGGTAATCGGTATACAGCTGGATCGAGGTAGCCACAACAGCTAAAACAGAGCTGAGCAATAGAATCCAAAACAGCAGTCGCAATGACAACTTTTCACTGTTACGGGATAATATTGATGCGGAATTCTTCATCCTGGCCTATTGGGGGGTAGTTTTAATTAATCTATACGCAAGTATAGGCAAAACTGATAACTTAAGCTCCCGACTCTTTGCTAAACTGTTAATAATCTGACTAAAATCTTGGTGATTTTATGCTAAAGCCTCTTATTTCTGCTACGGTTCAGTGCCTTCGGACCACTGCTGCCATATTAATGATAGTTTGGTCAGGCATAACACTGGCAAACTCAGCACCAGCCAAGCCAACGATTTTAGTTATCCATAGCTGGCATGACATTTTATGGGACAGGCTTTGGGAAAAAGCCCTGCATGACAAATTGGGCGCAAAATACCATCTGGTTCGCTATGATCTGGATGCTATGCGTTCCACTCCGGAACAACTGGCCAATAATGCAGACACGGCCTGGGAAATGTATCAATCTCTTAACCCCACTCTGGTCATTCTTGGAGATGATGAAGCCCTCAGAATGATGGGATTAAGGTTTGCGTACAAACTGCCCGTTGTTTATCTGGGCATCAACAATAATCCAAGGCATCTGGTCGCGGATATTATTCCACGCAATATTACCGGCGTAATTGAGCGCCCGCTATATGAACGCGCGATTCGTCATATCGTTCAATTACTGCCATCGGGCGCAGACAAGGTTCTCTTCTTAAACGATGCCCCTCAAACCGAATCCAGCGTAACCAAAATCAGCAATATCTTTAACGGCAATACTTCAACCAAAGTGGGCAAAATCACCTTTGAGCTCAAAGTGACCAATAACTGGGAGACATGGCAGCAATATGTTCTTACCGCTAAGTCTTCTGGTTACGATGCCATCCTGTTTGATTCCCGTTACCTGATTCATAACAAGCAAGGGGCTTATGTGGAGCCTGAATCCGGAGTGGTTCGCTGGATGTCCCGAAACTCTGACTTACCCACGTTCAATTTCTACGAAGATTCAATCGGCCCCGGTTTGTCCGCCGGCGGCTGGGTTTTATCAGGATACGGTATCGGTTTATACGCCGCGGATATTGTATTAGATATCCTGGAAAACGGGAAAAAACCGGAAGAGATCTACCCCGTCTACTTTGACAAAGGCGAGTTTATATTCAGCCGCACCCAGCTTGATAAATGGGATATCACTTTACCCGAGGAGATCAAAAGTAAGGCAACTTTTGCCGAAGACCTGCACCAGCTCTATCATTTCGAGTGCAAGCAGCCTTCCGCATCTGTCTGTTTCGATTAGCAAAAAACCACCTCAAATGATCAATATCTTATTTTACTGAAATCATGTTTTGATTATCACTTATCTTATTGTATGATAAATGCATGCCGTTTTATTGGTGCTTATGATCTGGTTCACAAAACAGCATTGAAATCATAATCACACTTTAATAAAACATCATTTCAAATATATTGACCACTAAAGTATCGACAGCAATAATGGCGATATTCGACTAACGGAGACGAGTAATGAATGTGGAACGCATAGCCATCATCGGGGAATGCATGGTTGAGCTTAGAAAAGTAGGTTCAGAGCTTCAACAGGGCTTTGGTGGCGATACGCTAAACACCGCAACCTATCTTTCTCGCCTGACAGAGGGAAAAGGAAAAACCATTTCTTATGTGACAGGTCTTGGTAAAGACTCTTTCAGTAAGGAGATGCTGCAAAGCTGGAACCAGGAAAATATCAATACTGATCTGGTGCAGATATCGGACAGCAAACTACCGGGCATTTATGCCATTGAAACGGCACCGGATGGTGAGCGCAGTTTCTACTACTGGCGCAATGATTCTGCAGCAAAATACTGGCTACGAGATCGTCCTCTGCCGGAGTTTATCTCTGAACTGTCGCAAAACCAGATGATTTATATCAGCGGGATCAGTCTTGCCATTCTTCCTGAAGACTGCCGGGAAATGCTACTAAATGTGCTGGAAGCCTGCCGTAAAGATGGCGTTTTGATTGCTTTTGACAACAATTACCGTCCAAGGCTATGGGAAAGCTCTGAAAATGCCCAAAGCTGGTATCAGCATGTCTTAAAACTCACTGATATCGCGTTCCTGACTTACGATGATGAAGAAGCCCTGTGGGGTGATACATCAGAAGAGCAAGCCATTGCACGCACCCAGGATCTTGGTGTATCAGAGATCGTCATCAAACGTGGTGGTGATGCATGTTTTGTCATCACACCAGAGGCCAGATATTCAGTTGCACCGGCGCCTGTTAGCAATATTATTGATACAACCGCAGCCGGTGATTCATTCAGTGCAGGTTATCTTGCAAAACGTATTCTTGGAGGCTCCTGTGAGGAGTCTGCCGCAGCCGGTCATAAAGTTGCCGGAACCGTTATTCAGTATCGCGGCGCTGTTATCAATAAAGACGTGATGCCAACCATTTAAGGAGAAATTCGTGAAAACCCTAAACCAACAACTTGAAGAGATCAAAGTCGTTCCTGTTATTGCTATTAAAGAGGCATCAAAAGCGGCAAAGCTTGCACAGGTACTTATCGAAAACGGCCTTCCATGCGCGGAAGTGACTTTCCGTACCGAGCAGGCCGCTCAGGCGATCAAGAATATGCGTGAAGCCTACCCGCAAATGCTTATCGGTGCCGGTACTGTACTAAACAGTGAGCAGGTTGATCAGGCTATTGACGCTGGCGTCGACTTTATCGTAAGCCCGGGGTTCAACCCGACTACCGTTAAGTACTGCCAGCAGCGCGGCGTCACTATTGTTCCTGGTGTAAACAACCCTAGTCTGGTTGAGCAGGCAATGGAAATGGGTCTGACTACACTTAAATTCTTCCCGGCTGAACCTTCCGGCGGCACAGGCATGCTAAAAGCGCTGTCTGCGGTTTACCCGATTAAATTTATGCCAACCGGCGGCGTTAACCCTAAAAACGTGAAAGACTACCTTGCTATTCCAAGCGTTCTGGCTTGTGGCGGCACATGGATGGTTCCGAACAACCTGATTGACGAAGAAAGATGGGATGAACTGGCAGAGCTGGTTGCTGAAGTTGCAAACATCATTGCTTAAGGTTGCTCAATGTTATTTGGAAATATTAACCAGTTAGATCTTCTTCCCTACACCTATACCAGGCTACGCAGCTGTATAGATGAGGCGATGGCTATCGCCAGAGAAAATGAAGATGGCAACTACCCTCTTTCTGATAGCCGCATCTTTGTTGTACTTGCTTCGGCACAAACAGAGCCGGTAGGCCAGAGAGCTGCAGAGATTCACAAAAAGTACATCGACGTTCAGATCCTTCTTGAAGGTGAAGAGCAACTTGGCTACTCCAATCAGCTTGATGAAGAAACCAGAAAGATTGAAGTACTGCCGGATGATCTGCTTTTTGTCGATGAGGTTACACATGAAAACTTCGTCACTCTGACTCCGGGAGATTTCGCCCTGTTCTACCCTAACCAGATTCACAGGCCTCTATGTGCATCCGGAGAGCCGGGAGCAGTGAGAAAAGCGATTATTAAAATTCCGCATGAATTGTTCTCGTAAATAGAAATGCCCGGTTTATCCGGGCATTTTTCTATGACTCTCAATTCTAATGTGTAAATTTATCATTAAGCGTTTTATCGCCGGTTTACTACAGACTCTCTCGCAACCAACTTACCCGCAATCAGAGGCTGCTCAGAAACCGGCTTACTTCCGACACTCTCATCTAATTGGGCAATCGCCGCTTCCACCAGTTTTTCTGACGGGTAACTGATACAGGTCAGCGCCGGAGTTAACTGGCTCGCCAGTGAAGAGTTCTCCAGGGACATAATGGACACTTCCTGAGGCGTTGCCAGATTGAAATCTTTCAGAAGTTTCATGGCAATGGCTGCCTGACTGTCGCGCATAACAATCAGAGCAGTGAATGGATGATAACTGTTAAGCAGAGTCAGCATTGCCTGCTCGGCATCACCCTCTGCTTCTACAATCAGCTGGCGGTTGATGGGAATCGCCATATTCTGAAGAGAGGTTTTATACCCTTCCAGAACCTGCTGCGATGCAATGCCTCTGTCATCAAGCACGATGGCGATACTGGTGTGCCCCTGACTGGACAGATAACGGCAGGCACTTTCGCAGGCAAAATGATAGTCGTAACCAATAGCTCTGTGGTGCGAGCTCACTCTGGTATCAATGGCAATCACCTTATCGTCGACCGATTCAGGCAACTCGCCACCCAGCGCAATTATGGCTTCACAATGGCGACCATTAAGTTCTTCAATAAGACGGGCGCGCTCCTGCACGGTATCAGCAAAGTGCACCAGCATATGCTTACCTTTTTGCTTTAACGCTTTTGCCAGAAGTGGCAGATAGGTGGATACCTGACCGGCATCGGTAGAAGAAAGAATCACCCCGATATAGTCAGAGCTCTGGTTCGCCAGATTCTGAGCCGCTGCACTCGGGCGGTAATTTAACTCTTCGGCCGCTCTTAACACCGCTTCCCGGCTTTCTGCTTTTACACCACGACTGCCGCTCATCACGCGGGAAACCGTTGCTTTGGAAACATTGGCAAGGCGAGAAACATCTGTAATGGTGACCATACTTACTACCCTGATTGAAGAGATTTACCGAACCGCGGGAAAACGGTTCCCGTTTTTTTCACTATTTTACCGAGCCATATAAGATCCACAAGACTATTAGCAAAACTAAAGGTAAAGATTGAATATAAAACAGCCATCGTGTGGCAAAAAGTAACTCCATTTCGTGTATATACCTCCAAATAAAATAACTTGCCTTAGAGGCTGACTCTTATACACAAATATTAAGGTGGCCAAAAATGGTTCTCCCCCTTGAGTAAAAAAGCCTAACTGGTTGATAAAGTTAATAGAAGGGGGAGTTAGAGGGGGTTGGTTATACAATAATTAATTATATCGTTGAACCTTACTCCTCTAAGCAGCAACCCCTCCTAACCTCCCCTTGGATGTAACTTCTTCGAAAAACCGACCTTTCGTGTCTAAGGGGAGGAACTTTTCTCTGTCCCATTAGACTTATGTATCGAAGACAACCTTAGATGTTCAGCTTTAAGGCGCACCTAAATGTTAACTACACCTTTTATGTAGCTCTATCAGCTCTGTCACCAGCTCTTTTGCCAGCATCGAAGTCATCAGATGATCCTGAGCGTGAACCATGACCAGAGTCATTTGGGTTTTACCTTCACCTTCATCGGCTTCAATTAACTGAGTCTGCACAAGATGCGCTTTGTTTGCGTACTCCTGCGCTTCTTTCATCAGCCCTTCCGCTTCGGTAAATTCACCCTGTTTGGCATGACGAAGTGCTTCATAACATAAGCTTCTCGACTGACCGGCATTGATAATGATGCCCATTACCTGCTCTTCTAAATCCATAATTCTCTCCCGTAAAAAAATAAAAACTAATTAATCAAAACCGTTGTCATGCGATACTTTGGCAAACCATTCACCGCTCTTTTTCACACTGCGCTGCTGAGTGTCCAGATCAAGGCGATAGAAACCGTAACGGTTCTTATAGGCGTTGCTCCAGGACCAGTTATCAATAAAAGTCCATAAGTGATAGCCGATGCAGTTTGCGCCTTCTTCAATCCCTTTGTGAAGCCAGCTTAAATGGTCCCGGATAAAATCAATCCGGTAATCATCCTGGATCTGTCCGTTCTCAAGGAACTTCTCTTCACCTTCCACGCCCATACCGTTTTCAGAGATATAACAAGGCAGGTTGCCGTAGTTATCACGAACATTAACCAAAATGTCATACACACCTTTTTCATAGATTTCCCAGCCACGGTGCGGGTTCATCTTGCGGCCCGGCATTTCGTAGTAATCAAAGAAACGCTCAGGCATAAATGGCGCATCCGGATTCACCGCACTGTCACGGGCTTTCACCCTTCTTGGCATGTAGTAGTTAATACCCAGAAGATCGATTTTTCCGCCAGCAACAAGCTCGCAATCACCCGCTTCCACTTGCGGCAGTTGGTCATGTTCTTTTAGCAACTCAACCAACTCCTGCGGATATTCCCCTTTTACCGCCGGATCAAGGAAGCTGCGGTTAAACATCAAATCACAGATTCTTGAAGCTTCTTTATCTGCCGGATTCTCAGAGCGGGGATAAGAAGGTGTCAGATTCAGAATGATGCCAATCTGTCCATCCAGATTCAGCGAGCGATACTTTTTCACCGCTTTTGCATGGGCAAGAATGGTGTGATAAGCCACGGTTGCCGCACGCTTAAAGTCCACCACATTCGGATAATGGAAATCGTAAAGGTAACCACCTTCTACCGGAACGATAGGCTCGTTAAAGGTAAACCAGTGCTTAACCCGGTCACCAAACAGCTTGAAACAGATTTCCGCATAGCGCTCGTAGGCATCCAGCACTTCACGGCTTTCAAAACCGCCTATTTCCTGCATTGCCATTGGCATATCGAAATGGAACAGGCAGATAAATGGTTCAATATCCTGCTTTACCAGCTCATCAATCACATTGTTATAAAAAGCGACTGCTTCCTGATTCACTTCACCGGTTCCGTCTGGAATTAAGCGAGACCAGGAAATCGAGGTACGGAAACTGTTATGACCGATATCCTTCATCAGCTGAATATCACTCTGGTAGTTCTGGTAAAAGGTTGATGCTTCCGTTGCCGGAACCTGATTGTGGAACCGGTTAGGCTGGGTTTTAAACCAGTGGTCCCAGATGCTGTCTGCCTTACCACCTTCAAAAGCCGCGCCTTCAGTCTGAGTTGCCGATGCGGCGCTGCCCCAGTAAAAGTTTTCCGGAAATGCGTATTTCATATTCTTCCCTTAATGATGGGCAGCCTCAGACTGCCCACGTAAAATTGATAAGTTAAGCGGTTACCGGCTGGCCTTGCGCCTGTGCCTCTTTTGCTTTTTCTGCGTCCTGCTCAAGCAGCTGTTTCTCGTACGCTTTCAGGAATGGCAGGTACATAATTGCAGCCATCGACATACAGATTACGCACATGATTACCGGACTGAACGCCCAGTTAGCCGCCCATGACGCACCAATAGGGCCTGGTGTTGTCCATGGTGTCAGTGATACCACTCGCTCAATGATTCCAAGGTCGGTTGCAAACCATGCAAGGGTTGCGTTAATCATAGGCACCAGAATAAATGGCAGGAAGAACACTGGGTTCATAATAATCGGCGCACCAAACAGGATAGGTTCGTTGATATTAAACAGCCCTGGTACAACACCCATTTTACCAATCGTTCTCAGGTGAACCGCTTTACTGCGCATAAGCAGGAAGGCCAGTGGTAATGTTGAACCTACGCCACCGATAAGCAGGTAGTGGTCCCAGAAACCCTGAACGAAAATATGTGGAATCGCTTCACCCGCCGCCATCGCTGCCTGGTTTACTGACAGGTTCGCCATCCAGAACGGGTTCATAATACCGGTAACAATCAGAGCGCCGTGGATACCGGCAAACCAAAGAATCTGACAAACAAGCACAGCCAGCAGTACCGCAGGAAGCGAGTCAGAGGCCGCAACTAATGGCTGAACCAGTGACATAATTGCTTCAGGAATAATCTTGCCTGTCTGGGCTTCAATAAACAGGTTCAGAGGGTGCAGAGTCAGGATAATCACCAGTACAGGGATCAGGATTTCAAACGAACGCGCAACACCAGTCGGGACTTCAGGCGGAAGCTTAATAGTCACCTTGTTACGTTTCAGATAGGCATAAACTTCTGTCGAGTAGATAGCAGTAATGATCGCGGTAAAAATACCCTGCCCTGAAAAGTACTGCATGGAAATCTGTCCACCTTCAAGCGGAGCTGCAACCAGCAAAAATGACATCAGAGACAGCAGGCCTGTCGTTACCGGATCCAGATTATGGTGGCGTGCAAGACTGGAAGCTATCCCGACGGATATAAAGATGGTCATTACCCCCATGCTCAGGTTAAACGGCAACATTAGTTCATCGCGGTAGGCCTCTGAAAAATCAAGCCAGGCTCTTGCGAAGCCCCAGGTGGTATCCGCAGAAAACGGAGGAAAAATAAACACCAGCATAAATGAGCCGACAATCATAAACGGCAGTGCCGCGATAAATCCGTCACGAATAGAAGTTACGTATTTCTGCTGGCCGAGCTTACCGGCTATTGGTGTTACCTTTTGTTCGATCACATTGACCATTTTGTTATATAGAGTACTCATACTTGTTTCCCGTTAAATAAAAACCGTTAATCCTTTAATCTCTCAATCCGTTAGCCAATCAGGCCCAAAGCAAAATCCAGAACTTTGTCACCTCGCTGCATGCCGTAATCCATCATGTCGATAGGCTCCACCTTGATTCCATGGTTATCCGCAACCTTCTGCAGATCCTGTTGCATATACTTCACCTGAGGTCCAAGCAGAACCACTTCATAGTTGGAAACCTGCTCATTAAATTCCGCAGCGCCAAAGGCTTTGATATCTGCCTCAATACCTCTCTCCTGCGCCGATGCCAGCATCTTTTTCACCAAAAGCGAGGTCGACATTCCAGCCGAGCAGCAAAGCATTATCTTTTTCATTTCTTCTCTCCCGTTATGTTTTAACGGTTGCAATGATGCGCCTTTGGAAAACAAAAGGAAACCGGTTTCCGTTAAATTTCCATTCGAGTGTGAAATTGATCACCGGATCTTGCTCAATTGGCGTTAATTTCGTGATCAGGGTAACTATTTATTTGGGAAACTCACGGAAACAGGAAACAAATTCACCACTGCAACCTCGTTCCCACGCTCCAGCGTGGGAATGCATACCGTGGCTAAACTTAACCAAACAGCCCTGATTCTTACACCAAGCCAGCAACAAACTCGCTGATAAAACGGCGAAAACATTAACACCCGTATGCATTCCCACGCAGAGCATGGGAACGAGAGCGAGCCGGAAGCCGAAAATATCCGATAAACTGTGCTCCGGGCATCACTATTGATAAACCGGTTTCCGTATTGCATTCAAATTCGTTATTCTTTCCGCAGATTTAACAGAGGCGCAACATGGACCATTCATTTATAAGATTACTGGCAAGCAATATTGAGCAGTATATGACTCCCCTCGCCCGGTTACTGGCCCGTAACGCTCATCTGGTTGCGCTTCGTGACGGGTTTCAGTTAGCCATGCCGTTTATCTTTGTTGGCTGCATGTTTGTTCCTCTGATTTTCCCGCCAATTTCTGATCAAAGCTCCTGGCTGGGAATGGCATGGGATAACCTTTCCCTGACTTTACGGCCGGTACTTCTGCCCACTTATCAACTGACTATGGGTGTTGTGGGATTAATTGTCTCCTTTGGGATCGCAGGCTCACTGGCAAAACAGTATTCACTACCTGAGCGCCTTTCCGGACTGACCGGCTGTATGGCGTTTCTTATGCTGGCAGGTTTTCATGGCGCGGATGCACAGAACATCCGTTACCTCGGCGGTGCCGGGCTGTTTTCTGCCATTATCGCCAGCTTTTATGCCATTGAGATAATAAGACTATTTGTGAAGAAAGGCTGGGTGATTTCTATGCCGGAAGACGTACCTATTCTGACTCTGCAAAGCTTTAAACTCATGATTCCAATCATGGCAGTCATGCTGAGCCTTTCTTTGTTTAACGCCTACCTTAGTGAAACAACAGGCTATCTGTTTCCTCAGTTAATAGAACAAGCATTCCAGCCTCTGGTACTGGCATCAGACAGCCTTGTTGCCATCTTAATTTCTATACTGATCTGCCAGTTGCTCTGGTTTGTCGGTATCCACGGCGCACTGATTGTCACCGGTATAATGAATCCTTTCTGGATGTCTAATCTTTTGGCTAACCAAGAGGCCATGGAAGCGGGTCAGGAAGTTCTGCCCCATATTTATCTGCCCGCTTTCTGGGACTTTTTTATTCTTATCGGAGGAGTCGGCTCTACCCTGCCTCTGGTTTATCTGGCAATCAAAAGCCGTTCAAATCATCTGAAGTCAGTGGGAAAAGTGGGCGCACTACCTGCGCTTTTTAATATCAATGAACCGATTCTGTTCGGTTTTCCGGTGATTATGAACCCGCTGTTTATTGCACCTTTTGTGCTGGTTCCCATGTTAAATGCCATTATCGCCTGGTACCTCACCTCTGCCGGAATTCTGGAACGAGTGGTTATGATGATCCCATGGTCTGTGCCCGCTCCAATCGGAGCAGCATGGGCATCTAACGGCAGCATAATCAATGCACTTATGGTCTTACTGGCGATGGTCAACTCTTACTTTATCTACCTGCCGTTTTTCAGAGCGCATGAGAAAGCCATGATAGAGCAAGAAATAAAAAGAGCATCCCGGTCAGAAAAGTAACCTGACAAAGGCCACAATCAAACCGACTGTGGCCTTGTTCTTATGAGTGCTTTTTGCTTTCGTTCTGTATCCTAGCCAGCTAACGCTGTCAGACGTTAGAGGAACAAATAAAGTATAGGCTCTAAATACTGAGCCGATAACGAATAACTAACTTTTGTGTTAATTAAAAACGGGTTTCCTTAGCTTTTGGAATAAATATCAAAACTCATATGTAACTCGCCAACAATATTCTCCGCAGCAATCACTGAATACCAATAATTAACAATTCAGTAATTGCACAGAAAAATCGTACCACCTTCTGTTTTGATACTATCAGGTCAATGAACGGCCTTGCGTCTTAATCACTTCCTGATACCAGCTAAAGCTCTTTTTACGCTTGCGAACCAGAGTACCTGAGCCGTCATCATGGCGGTCTACGTAGATATACCCGTAACGCTTGCTCATTTCAGCGGTTGAGTTCGCAACAAGGTCTATTGGTCCCCAACTGGTAAAGCCCATCAGCTCTACCCCGTCCGCTATGGCTTCTCTTGCCTGAACAAGGTGATCATTGAGATAAGCGATACGGTAATCATCCTGAATCTCACCGTTTTCGTCGATTTCATCTCTGGCACCAAGGCCGTTTTCAACGATAAACAGCGGCTTCTGATAGCGGTCATGCAGGAAGTTCAGCAGAATGCGAAGCCCTTTAGGGTCAATTAACCAGCCCCACTGACTTTTCTCAAGATACGGGTTTGGTACGCTGTCTACGATATTGCCAACCTCTTTTTGTTTAGGGTCAGCACTGGCGCAACCGCTGGCGTAATAGCTAAATGAAATAAAGTCGACGGATGCGCTGGCGATGGTTTCAAGATCGCCCGTTTCCATTTCGATATTAATATCGTTCTCACGGAAGTAACGCAGCATATAGCCCGGGTATTTGCCTCTGGTTTGCACATCACCAAAGAACAGCCACTTGTTGTTTTCATGCATGGCCGCAATCACATCGTCTGGGTTACAGGTGTATGGGTAATTGATCGCCCCAAGCAGCATATTGCCGATCTTTCCGTTTGGCACAACACGCTGACAAACCTTCACCGCTTTCGCATTGGCCACAAGCTGGTGGTGGATCGCCTGATAGATTTCCTGCTCTGTTGCATCCTCCTGCAAACCAACACCGGTAAATGGCGCGTGCAGTGACATATTGATCTCATTAAAGGTCAGCCACATTTTCACTTTCTGCTTGTAGCGCTCACAAACCGCCGTCACATAACGCTCAAAAAACTCGATAAGCTTTCTGTTGCCCCAGCCGCCGTAGTTTTCTACCAGCGCGTAAGGCATTTCGTAGTGAGACAAAGTGACAAACGGCTGAATATCATGCTTCGCCAGCTCATCAAAGATCCGGTCATAATAAGCAAGGCCTTCTTCATTTGGCTCCAGCTCATCACCATTAGGAAAGATGCGGGTCCAGGCGATTGAAAGCCGTAAGCAGTTAAAACCCATCTCTTTAAACAGGGCAATGTCTTCTGGGTAGCGGTTATAAAAATCGATGGCAACATCTTTTATTCCGGTTGTTCTTTCCTCACGGGTCTGATGAGGGCTAAGGATCCCGGATGGCTGCATATCCGCTGTGGAAAGCCCCTTACCATTAAGATCGTAAGCGCCTTCTACCTGATTGGCTGCGATAGCGCCGCCCCATAAAAAATCCTCAGGAAACTGAACCATAAAAACCTCTGTTTAATTGATATGTTGGATACATTTTTGTTTTCAGCTTAGCTGATCATATCAATCAAAAGACTGTATTCACACTGATACAGAAGATTTATCTTATATAAGGCTCGTATCTGGCTTAAAAACATACAGCGCTATTATTACCCCTGAGGTTGAAAACTGTGATGCTCGAAACTACCATGCTGCAAAAAGTAAATGGCCTGCTCTGCCACTTCCTGGTTGTAGCGCATGCTGGAATGACCGACTTCAATAGCAACAAAATCACTCATATTGCTCAGCTTTGTTGACTCTACCGACACCAGGCCGTCATTAGGTCCGTGGAAAACATCCTCAGTCAGACCTGTGCTTTTGGTTCCGGCGATAATACCAATGTTGATATCCAGCTCTTCCAACTGGTTACCTAAGCTATTCTCACCGGTGACCAGCGCCTTACTGATCCCGCCACCAATATCCATCAGCCATGAGCCGTCATAGTGATCGGCAAGCTCACTGCCTTTATTTGGCGTTCCAACCAGCACTACCTCTCCAAGGCGATCACTTTCGATAAACTGTTTATGGTTTTGCAGGTAAGATCGAATCACCAGGCCACCCAGTGAGTGACCAATAAAATGCACCTTAGGAGCGGATGAGACGCATGCATCTATCTGCTGTGTTGTCGTGTCCAGAACTGTCTCTACGCTTTCACCTATCGTTGAATAGTCAAGGGTACAAACCAGATATCCCGCATCTTCTAATCTCTGAGTAAAGCGCCACATGGCGATATCGCTGCGCCCCAGGCCATGAGCAAGCACCACTACCTGATCGTCAGACTGGAACCGGGTCGCACCCGTTACTGAGCCAGTACAGCCCAAGAGCAGAGAAGTCAAAAAAACAGCAAGCGTCATCGATATCTTTTTCATGCAGATTACCCGGTTAAAAAATTACACTACACAGTTTACTAGCGTAATCGCGAGTTGTAAATACACTAATCAGTTTACTTGAAGATTTCAAAAAAAAGTCGGTTTGGTGCCAGTGCTTTAAGGCGACAAAACCGCCATTTTAGGAACTAAGATCACATTTTCTCCGACCCCAGGCTATACTTAAAAAGTAAAAGGTCTGGCATAAGGCAGGAACATAAACCTTTTATCGGAGGTGGTTTATGAATAATATAACCCAGCAACTGAAGGCTCTGTCTATGTATGAGTGGCTGCTTATCACAGCAGGAATGCTGCTTGGCGCATGGCTCAACTCCCCTTTGATTCAGGATATCATCGCCTACCACCAGCACGGCGTTCAGATTGATGTCAGCTATACCTTGCTTCTGATTTCACTGCACCTGGCAGTACCTTTGCTACTGGCTATCGATCTGTTTTTTTTCAGCGAACAGTGACCTTTGAAGCAGATGCTTGACTGGTACAATAAGCATTCCGGTTCAACGTGTACAGCTATTCTCGCCCATTGTCTATTCGCTTATAATGGTACTTGGGAAGGTCAATTAGGTACTGGGAATTTGGACAATACACAATACATATGGCAAGAACTGAAACCATATGCGAAAAAGCTAGACTTGAAGAAAAAAGACATCTTGATTGAGGAAGGAAGAATCGGAAAACAGCTATATTACGTTAACGAGGGCTGTCTTAGATCTTGGTTTAATCACGATGGAAAGGACGTATCTTTTCAGTTTTTCCTCGAAGGTCAATTTGTCTCGTCATTTGAAAGTTTAATGTTTCGTGAACCAAGCCCCTATACTATCGAGAGTATCTTACCTTCTGTTGTTTACGCCATGCCAGTAGATACTTTTAAAGCTAAAATTCAAAGCTCCCATGAATTGAAAGATGCCGCTTTTCAGATTATTGCTGATCGTTTGCGTCATTATCAAAGGTTGTTCCTTTCGCGGATTAAAGATACTCCACAGGAAAGGTATCAAGAATTGATTGCTCAACAACCTGAACTTATTCGCATGATTCCTCAACACTACATAGCGTCGTATCTTGGTATTACTTCCGTATCCTTAAGCCGAATCAGGTGTCGAAAAACGGATAATTGATAACATATGTTATCGTTGGTTTGTGATTCTCCCCTTTATATTTAGCTCTGTTTTCAAAAAAATGAGATAGAGCCATGCGTGTATTAGTTGTATTTAACCATCCTTATGACGGGAGCTTCTGTAATTCCATCCTTGAATCTGTAAAAAGTGGCTTATCGGAAGGTTGCCATGAAATCGATTTAATCCACTTGGACAAAGATCAGTTTGACCCCGTAATGAGAGCAAAAGACTTACAGGCATTTACACTAGCCAGAACTGAGCCTGAAAGAGCTTATGCACTTTTGGATGAGCAAGTGTTAGATTACAAGGATCGAATAGAACGAGCAGACCATATGGTATTTATATTCCCAATTTGGTGGGAACTCATGCCTGCTTTGACCAAAGGATTTATCGACAAACTAGTTTTTCCTGGTATCGCGTACGACTACAACGAAAAGGGAACCAGAATGTTCTCTAAACTTAGTAAATTACAAAGCGTGACAATGATTACAACAATGAATACTCCATCGGTCGCTTATCGACTGCTTTTCGGAAATGCAATTAAAAAAGCGTTTCTGCTCGGTACATTTTGGAAAATTGGGATCAAGAAACGCAAATGGATAAATCTTACCTACGTGAAGTTCACCACCGATAAAAAAAGAGCGAAATGGTTAGGAGATATCAGCACGCATTTTTCAACTATCTAACTGATAAAGCAGCGGCAATTTACAGTGATAAGCTGATTGGTGGCACTAACTAAAGTTAACGTACATCAAAACTAATAATTTGCTAAATCTAAAAGATTCTCCCACCAAGAATTGTTGCGCTTTCGATTTCTTACTATTCCCGATGGCCTTTTCGGAGAATCCACAAATCACAGCATACTTAAACCCTGTCTCTGATAATTGATTTATTTGAGCGATTACGCTTCGTGCTTGTTCAAAGTTCAGCTCCGGTACATATCGGGTAACTGCTAATACGCAAACGCAAGCTGAGATTTAAATAACTGCCTTTGTACCAGATGAGAAGCCTGTGCTGGTGTAGATACCACAACAAGGTCTATTTTGTCATCAAAAAAGCGCTCACTATCAAACGCATCTTTAAATTTGGGTTTTAAAGTGGACTCTGAATCTTGGTGGTTCAGACTGGAATAGATCTCTGAGTTCTTTGCCGCTTGTTATATGCTTAGCTTCCCCTTATAATTAATGCGCATAAATCACACGCATAGGTAATTCACATGAGAAATGCATTTAATACACAGGCACCAAAAAAAGCGGCAAATTTAAGCTTGAACAGTGAGTTACTTGCAGAAGCTAAGCGCCTAAATATTAACCTTTCAGCAACAATGGAAAAAGCACTTGAAAAAGAAGTGAGCCAGCGCCTTAAAGCTGAGTGGTTAAAGCAAAATGCAGAAGCTATCGAAGCATGTAACGAGTTGACCGAAACACATGGGCTATTTTCCGATTCTTACAGGGTATTTTAATGTCACAGTTTGAATTGTATAAAAATAACGACAAGAGTACGGCAACCGCTTATCCTTACTTTGTTGATATACAAAATGAACTTCTTGATACGCTAAATACTAGGCTTGTCATTCCGTTGACGCCAGTAGAGTTGCTGGAGAAAAAGGTGCCAAGTCATTTGTGTCCGATAGTTCACATAAATGAGGGAGACTTCGTAATTCTGACACACCAGATGGCAAGCATCCCTACAAAAAACTTAAAAGAACCAGTTAATGAACTAAGTACGTTTAGAAATGAGATCATCTCTGCCATCGATTTTTTGATTACAGGCATATAACACCTAACTGGCAAGTCTGCACTTGATAAACAACGCTTCTGAAATGCGAATGCTGTTACATGTTAGCTTAGGTCGAGTTACTCCGCCCACACCGTCAAATCGTATGAGTGACTACAACTAATCATCAATGACAGGTATTCGATTATTGATTTCCTCAATCTCACCATTTTCATGCATCTGCTTCAATGCCTCAGTTAACAAGGGCAGTAATTTGATATGTTTCTTATGGACATAGTGATAGAGAACGGTTTTGTGAATGGCAGGCTCTAAGCGAACAACATTTATCGCCCCCAACATTTCAAACAACTCATCTCCGATATGCCCCAGAATCACTGCATCGCTGCGTCCAGACTCAAGATGCATTGCCACTTGGTCTGAAGAAGTAAACTGGTTGGTATTCAACTGTTGCGCGTTTAAAGCATATTCAGCGAAAAGAACACCTCTTCTATAACTTACCGTATAGTCTTTAGGGATGCTCTCAAAGCCATCTAAATTGAAAACTTTGTCTCTCTTAACATAGAGATGCATTAGATCTGTTCTAAGTGGCACATCTACCATCACAAGGTTATGAAACTTTTTTTCAATCCCTTTTACCCGAAATGCTTCAGCGTCAGCACGCCCCCCATTTACATAGAGAACACTACGCCTATGAGGAATATCTGTAAATACAACCGGCACGCCAGCTAATTGGTAGGCGCGCTTTAATACAGCTTTAACTGCAGGCGTAGGAGGTGCATCTTTGTTAATTGCGACAACAATAGGATTTTGAGCGTAACTCAGCTGTGAAATCAGAAACGACAGAATTAAAATTAAGGAACTCATGCACTTTATTGCGGCCGCTCGAAATATGTACATATCCATTCTCTTTGTTTTGTGCTTAGCATAATTATACTTCATAGCCCATTCGGGGGGGCCATAATTTTAATTTGAGCTTATATGCACACACTGCGGATAGAGCTGAGTGATAGTCAGTCGGTCAGCGAACGGGCGCGAAGCAACTGAATCTGAGCAAGGACGGTGTCCAGTTCTGTGCTTAGTGCACTCTCAAAAGGCAGAGCCTGAACATCATCCATTGCTTTTAACTGTTTTTCTGAATCGGCAGCCAGTTTCTGTAACTTATAGGCACCAATCGTTCCCGCTGTACCTTTTAAGGTGTGTATCAGTCTGAGCACGGTTTCTTTATCTCTCTGCTGTATCGCATCAATGATTTCACTCACCGCCTCTTTTTCGTTTTCATAGAATCTTGAAAGTATTTTCAGATAACCTTTCTGACCCACACCAAGCTCGGCCATAGCCTGACGACTCTGCAAGGAATCGGCATCAGGTATTGATGTCACCGCTTGTGCCTCTTTACCGGCCGGACCTTGCGGCGCAATCCATTTTGTTAAGGTCGCAAACATCTTGCGGACATTAACCGGTTTGGCAATATGATCATTCATGCCCGATTCGAGCATTCTGTCTACGTCTTCTTTCATCACATTTGCGCTCATGGCAATGATGGGAATAGTTTTAAACCGGTGAAGATTGCGGATTTTTTCCGTCGCAGTATAGCCATCCATAACCGGCATCTGACAGTCCATTAAAATAGCATCAAAAGTATCCATCCTGAGGATATCAAGCGCTTCCTGGCCGTTTTCCGCCAGAGTGACTTTAATATTTTTATCCTCAAGTAAATCGATAACCACTTCCTGATTAAACTTATTATCTTCAACTAAGAGAATGTCCTTATTCACCAGTTTATTAGCCGAGGTGCTGATGGCATTCTCGTTAAAGGAATCACTGATTTCTGTCTCCTGCTCCTCCGCTACCTTATATTTCACGGTAAAGTAGAAATCACTGCCTTTGCCCTCTTCACTTTCAACCCCGATAGTGCCCCCCATAAGGGTTACCAGCTTTCTGCAAATGGAAAGCCCCAGCCCCGTACCGCCATATTTTCGCGTAGTGGATGGGTCGGCCTGATTAAAGGGGATAAACAACAGTTTCTGTTGTTCCCTATCCATGCCAATTCCCGTATCTTTAACCGAAAAATACAGCTGAACAGAAGCAGGAGTCATTTCTTTAATATGAACTGTGACCTGTATTTTTCCGTAATCGGTGAATTTAATGGCATTATTACAGAGATTAATAAGAATCTGCTTTAAACGCATCTCATCGCCAATCAGGCGGTTAGGAATATTCGGTTCAATATCAAAAATCAGAGCCAGCTCTTTCTCCTCAGCTCTGAAGCTAAGTATGTCATCAAGATCATTAAACAGATCCCTGATAAAGAATTCTGACTCTTCTAACTCTAACTTGCCTGCTTCCACTTTGGATAAGTCAAGGATGTCATTAATTATGCCTAATAACGACTCTCCCGAGCGGTGGATCTTATTAATATAGTTATATTGCTTACTTGTTAATTGTGTTTGCAAAACCAGATGGGACATACCGATGATGGCGTTCATCGGCGTTCTTATTTCATGGCTCATATTTGCCAGGAACTGACTTTTCGTCTTGTTCGCCTGCTCTGCTTGCTCTGCAAAGGCTTTGGACTCTTCCATGGCGATATTGAGCTCATGGGTTCGGCTGTCAACCTCTGCCTCAAGGTTCCGCTGGAAGGAAAGCAGCTCTTCGTTTCTCTCTTTCTGGGTATCCAGCATCTTATTGATCAACTCACCCAAACGTCCCAGCTCATCCTCTCCCGTCACATTACAACGAGCATTTGAATCCCCCTGCTCAACTGTCCTGGCCAGATTTGATAAAGCATGAATAGGATGGATAACCTGTCTGTTTATTGTCCACACCAAAAATACAAAGGCGGTTATCAAAATAATAGATACTAAGAAAATCGTATATTTAATGGTACTAAGCATAGACTGTGTTTGCTGATTTTTTTGCACAGCCATATTCAGAGTGGTCAGTTTTATCTGATTGAGATCTTCTTTTACTCGCTCGCTTAAGGATTCAAACTGCTCGCCAACTTTATTTATTTCATTATGAGTTTCAAAGTTGGTATCAATCAGGGCGGTATAATTATCTAACAGTGTGGTTATGCGCCCTTGTACCACATCTCTTGACAGCACTTTCCTTTTAAAAGCATTAGCAACAATTTTTATCGCCTTAACCTTTGACTCGTTTTTAAAAATGAAATAGTCATTTTTAAATCGTGCAATATTAAAAAGTTGACGGATAAGATAAATATCCGACTGCATTAACACACTGGAAACAATATTTTTATAGGTTTCATCAATTTCAGTCCGGTTAATGCGGTTTTTTGTCTTTAGCTGCAATAATTCAGCAAAAAGTGTCTTACTTTCATTAATACGCTTTATCACTTCCATAATAAGCGCACCTGTGTTTTTATCATCAAAGGTGGCATCGATTGACAGTAAAATTTCCTGCATCGAACGTAGCCTGTTATCGTAGGCTATTTCATCTTCCGCATTAGCCAGTCCTGAAGACAAAATTTTACTTTGCAGATAATTGGCACTCTGAAATTCTTCTACCGCGCTGGTGATCTTTCTCTCTATTTGTACGGTATCGACAATATTCTCAATCTGGCTGGTCATACGCTGATTAAGAACCAGCATGTATATAATTAATATACTACTAACCGCTATAGTAAATCCTACAATTATATCAAACCGTCTCTTAATACTGTTTGTCATTTTTATTATCCAACCTTACGGGAGCCAAAAATACCGGCTCCCTGACACCTTTGTTAAACATCTGAACTAATACTGCTGAGTTCCCTGCTTAACTAACTGAAGATCTACCTTAATTTCCTGTTCAACCGTCATACTTCTGATGATATCGGCGGAAATGGAGATAGCCATGCTTCCCATTAAATCCGGCTTTTGCGCTATTGTTGCGCTGATATCTCCCCGCTGAACGGCATCAACCACTTTGCTTATGGCATCAAACCCGACAAGTACCGGTGCTTCAAATGACATTTTATTGCTGCTACGCTCTGTTCCGTAAAAGCTCTGCAAAGCTTTCATCGCGCCAAATATCATTTCGTCATTATGTGCAAATACCGCATCAAAATGGTGACCACTCTCCAGCATCTCGGTTACTATCTTTTGCGATTTTTCTGCGTCAAAGTCGGCCGTTACCCGCTCAATCACAATATTTTTTCTGTTTTTAAAGAAGTCGTTAAACCCTTTACCACGCTCATGTGCTGCGGATGTTCCCAGTATCCCCTGGATTTCAAGAATTCTGCCGCCTCCGGGAAGCTTCTCGCTGATGTATTCAGCAGCCATGCGCCCACCCTGACTATTATCAGAGGCGATATGCGTGATGATAGTCCCGTCGATGGACTGACGGTCTACGGTGACCACAGGAATATTTTCGCTGTTTATCAATTCAATACCCGGACCAATAGTAACGCTGTCGGTAGGATTAATGATCGCCAGTTCAATATCGCTTTCCAGAGAGTTCAGTATCTGTTCCAACTGGCGGGCATTGTCATTCTGAGCATCGGTGAACTCAACCAGCAGACCATGAAGCTCTGCGGTTTTCCTGGCACCATCAGCAAGCGTTGAGAAAAATGGATTGGCCTGATTCGATATGCTGAACAGCACTTTTTTGCCAAAAGTGTCATGGGAAATAAGATTCAGGGGAGTCGGCTCATATCCGGGAAGCTCCATTCCCTGCAATCCCTGTATTGCCAGCTTCAGGCCATAAGCGCCCATCAAATCGGGATTTTGTTCAATGGTCGCTTTAATCTCACCACTAAACAGCTCTGAATGAACCTCAGGAATATTATCGTAACCGGTAATAAGAGGGCGGTTTTCACCATCAAAAAGTGCATTAATAGCCTGAAGAGCACCCAGAGCCATCATGTCATTGGCACAAGCAATAACATCGACGGTTCCAGAGCCCTCTGATATAAACTCTGCAACTAAAGTCATCGCTTCATCGGCATGCCAGTTGGCGCTGATTGAGCCTACTGTAGTGAATGCACCTCCCTCAAGGCCGGATAAAAATCCGCTTTTCCGCAGATCGGCATTTTCGTTACCACGGATGCCTTCGATATAAAGAACATTTCCCCCGTCCGGCAACTTATTACGCACATACTCGCCAACCATAGCTGAGCCTTTAAAGTTATCCGAACCAACAAAGGGGATGCGGATACCGGCTTCTCGTAAGCCCTGCTTATCCAGCGCATTATCAATATTAATCACCACAATATTCTGTTCCAGCGCCTCTTTTAAGACAGGGATCAGACGCTTTGAATCAGCCGGAGCAATCACTATGGCCGGATATTTCTGCTGGATTAAACGCTTAACAATCGTAATCTGTTTCTGAACATCGGTTTCTCTTTCAACACCAAAAACTTCCAGCTGAATATCTTTGTTACTGGCGTAATCCTTTGCTCCTTTCTCCATTTTAGCAAAGAAAGGATTAGACAGAGCCTTCATGACCAGAGCAACCTTAGGTGTCACATTTGTACCAGTTGCAGAGACATCATTTGCCTTCACAGTATGGGAAAAAATAATTGTTCCAAAAAGCAAAACACTGAGCACCTTTAAAGACGGCCAGATACCTTGCCTAAAAGCACTTAATTGCCCGGGTGTTCCTTTAGTCCTGCCAAACTTAACGTTCCACATCCAGCTCTCTCCTTTGCAAATTCCGTGCAGTTGCACATAAAATGAGCCTTTTCTGAAAAGGCTATTTATACCAGTGAAGCCACTAGATAATTAATAGTCGTTAGGCATAAGTTTAGCAAACACCATCAGGTAACAATGTTAAGCTTTACAGAGACTTTGTTTCGTGAGCCAGACCGAAAAAAGAACTTCGCAGATACAACAAGGGCAGCTCAATGTGAGCTGCCCTTAATTTCTTCAATATGAATATGATGAATTAGTTATCTATGCTTTTGATAACCCGGCACGGATTACCCGCTGCAACCACATTGGCCGGAACATCTTTGGTGACCACAGCACCAGCTCCAATAACAGTATTGTCGCCAATGGTCACGCCCGGACAGATTATCGCTCCGCCCCCAACCCAAACATTGTTACCAATCTTGATTGGCAGACCAAATTCAACGCCTTCTTCAACACGCCCTTTCACATCAATTGGGTGGCCGGCAGTGTAAACCTGAACATTGGGCGCAAACATAACGTTATCACCAATCTCAATGGTGTTTACATCCAGCAATACGCAGTTAAAGTTCGCATAGAAGTTCTTTCCGGCGATAATGTTGCCGCCATAGTCGCACCTGAATGGAGGCTCAAGATAAAGCCCTTCTTTTGCGTTAGGGACAAGCTCTGTGACGGCTTCTTTCCACTCTTCGCTGTTTGGCAGGCTGGCGTTAAGTTTTTGCATCACCTTCCGGCAGTGGATACGCTCTGCGACAAGCTGCTCATCCCAGGCCTGATACGGTTCACCCGCCAGCATTTTTTCTTTTTCTGTTCTCATTTTTTTCCCGTTAAATATTAATAAATAACAACGACTACCTTCTGGTTGTCACTGAAAAAAGCGCAATAGCTCCCTTACTGACAGAAATCGATGGCAACACGTCAACAGGATCAGCAAATACAAGGTTTGTAAAACTGTATTCACCATCATTAATTAGCATTTCCAGCGAACCGTTATCGGTAAGGAGATCCAGCTTCATTTTTGAATCCAACGGGAGTTTAATCCTGTATTGATGCGGAAAATGTGCATCAATTCTCTCTTTTCCAAACCGACCTATACGTTTGCTCAATATTTCAACGTACTCACCCTTTCTGAGCAATGTAAAACCCGCTTCTCTGCCTGAATATAAGTCGACTGTACATTCACTGTCTTCTTTCAGTTCAACTTCAAGCGATGTGAGCTGTGGCTGATTTGTCATCTCACAGGCAAATTTTTCACCTGCAGTTAAAGTGATATTCTGAGTCAGGTACTCCTTTTCTAACGGCAGATAACTGCGCAGCTCATTTACAAACCTTTGTCCCAAACGTATTCCTGCCGGTGATTCAAAAAGAAACAGCTCACGCGGCATCGCCATGGAACTGCGGAACACCTCCGTCGGCAGCTCCAGAGAATACTGATGATTACTCATCCAGGTGCTGACGATTCTCCGCCCGTCTTTGGCAGGAATATCCGAGAAAGACTGAGTCGCGTAATAGTCGCGGCCGAAATCGAGCCAGAGTGTTTCATCTTCTGCGTTTTCGCTGGTAAATACCTGACCATCAAAATCACCGATAAAGTACTGGGTGCCGGCGCCCCCGCAGTGAGCCCCCTCACCAATGCCTACCACCAGCACCCAGCGAACCTTATCCGTACCCTCAACAACCAGAGGAAACAGATCCGGACACTCCCACGGCCCTTTGCTATGCGCGCCATAGCGATAGCCAAATTCACTGACAAGCTCCCAGTGTAAAAGGTTCTCTGAAATATAAAATTCGATATGCTGACCACAGGAAACCACCATCACCCAACGCTGTGTCGCTTCATGCCAGATAACTTTAGGATCACGAAAGTCCGGATTACCGCGAGCCGGAATAACCGGAGCGCCATTCTGATATTTTTTCCAGTGATAACCATCCTGGCTATAGGCCAGTGACTGAGCCTGGATAGGATCATCAACCATCTCACCCGTTGCCAGCTTACGCTTGTTAACCACAAAAGAGGTATAAAAAGCCAGAAGCCCCGGTTTACCCTGAGCAAACAGACCAGAGGTGTTGTTGTGATCAACAATGGCACTGCCGGAAAAGCACATACCACTGTCATCGGGATAAAGCGCAGGCTCCAGCTCTTTCCAAGAGATCAGATCCTTACTGACCTTATGCCCCCAGTGCATCGGTCCCCACACCGTATCATTCGGGTAATACTGGTAAAACTGGTGATACTCTCCATTAAAGTAGACCAGACCATTGGGATCATTCATCCAGCCGGAATTTGGCGTCATATGTAGCTTTGGGCGGTATTTTTCACTCATGGGTAAATCTCAGTTTTAATGTTTCTTGCCAATGTACTTTCGTAAAAGCGCATGAGTAAGAAGCATTGATAAAAAAACTTCCTCCGGCAAGACCCTCCGGAGGAAGAAAAAGGCATGGAGTTTGCCGGATTAGAAGCTGTAGTTCAGACCGATGATACCTACAGTAGCAGTACCATCCATTCTTGAATTGATTCCTTTCTTGTTGAAATCAATCGTCTTATAGCTGGTTTCACCAAAAATACGCCACTGGTCTGTCAGAGGGTAGTTCGCTGAGATACCCACTTTTGCGTAATCTTCAGTCCACTCTGTGGCACCGTCAGATGCTCTTTGTTTCTCGAAGCCACCGAACTCACCCCAGATAGAAGCAGACAGTTTACCGAAGCTGCGCCAGATACCCGGCTTGATGATCCACTCAGCTTCTGAGTTTACCTTGCCTACACCCTTGCCGTGCCATTCGCCTTCCTGGTAACGGAAGTTGATCCATGCACCCATGTTGTCAGCAATCTTGTAGCCAAATCCAGGTTCGATTTCCCAGTACTGGAACTCACCCGCATCACGCTTATATTCCACGTGATACATCGCGTAGCCGTGAATATCCAGCTTATCTGTCAGCTGGTAGTTACCGAATACCTTACCTTCAGGAGTAGTACGCTTATCGATGCTTTCGCCTTTAAGAGCAAACTGCCAGCCCCAGCCGCCGCCATCAAAACCGTTGTATTTGTTTACCCATACTTCCTGAATTGAGTTCACACCACGGTTAAAACGGGCATGCTTCAGGTTGCCATTAAACAGCTCTTCACGAGCAGAGTAGAAACCAAAGCCCCAACCCTCAAGATCTTCGTGAGAGAAGTTACCCTGAGCCAGAGTGTATTTGATTTTACCTTCAGAGATGCCATCATCACGCTGAATGCGTTCAACTTCGATATTGGTGCCCAAAGAACCATGCAGCTTGCTGCTTTCCGGCTTTTCGTAACCAATAGCAGTCATAAGCTCAGCTTTGGAATATTCTTCCGCAAGTGCTGTCACTTTTGCTTTCAGTTCGGCTTCTTTCTCAGACTGAGTCATGTCTGCATCATTAGCGTAAATGTTGCCCGAAAATGATAGCGCTAATGCCACTGCTGCAGATACGGCTGTATTTTTCATAATAATTACCCTATTATCACGTTTGTAGTTGATGTTTTCCGCGCCAACGGAAAACGATTTATAACCTGCGCCAACAGGTCGTAAATAATGCGTTCTGAGATATTCAGGACGCATGAATCCCTGAAGCCTGCCTGTGAGCAGGCTTTTTTATTATTTTCTTATCCTTTTAGGTTCTCCCCCTTTTCAAGGGGGAGTTAGAGGGGGTTAAGTCCACTGAAGCTATTCGGTACCACAGAACTTTATAGGTTCGTGGGATTAACCCCTCCCAGCCTCCCCTTGAAAAGGGGAGGAGCAAAGTCAGCTAGCTTGCTTAATTTGCGGCGGAAGTGTAATCAGATCATCCAGCTTCATTCCCCTTTCAAATGCATTACCCTGACTATCAAACAGGTGACATTTTTCAGAAGGAATACGGATGTTCAGCTCCTGACCCACTTCAACATGCACCGTGCCCGGAACACGAACCAGCACTTCCTGACCACCTTTCACCAGAGAGGTGTAAAGCAGTGATTCCGTGCCAAGTCTTTCAAGACCTTCCACATGAACCGCTACACCTTCTTCCGCCAGGTGGATATCTTCCGGACGGATACCCAGAGTCATCAGAGCTCCCTGAGTTGCCGTGGTTGCATCCACATCGGCTTCGAAGGTGTAATCACCCACCTCAACCTTCGCTTTTCCTTCCAGCGCACTCTTCAGTGTTGCCGGGATCAGGTTCATCTTTGGTGAGCCGATAAAACCTGCCACGAACAGTGTTTTCGGGAAGTAGTAAAGATCAAGCGGAGAACCAACCTGTTCAACCACACCGCCACGCAGCACTACGATTTTGTCTGCCAGCGTCATCGCCTCAATCTGATCGTGAGTGACATAAATCACAGTCGATTTCAGCTGCTTATGGTATTCCGCCAGTTGCAGACGCATGCGAACACGCAGCGCGGCATCCAGGTTAGAAAGCGGCTCATCCAGCAGGAATAATTTCGGATTACGGACAATGGCACGGCCAATCGCAACACGCTGACGCTGACCACCGGAAAGCTGGCTTGGCTTCTGGTTCAGAAGCTTAGTCAGCTCCAGCATCTCAGCCACGTCTTTAATGGCCACATCGATTTCGTTCTTGTTCAGCTTCTTCGCCAGTTGCAGACCAAATGCGATGTTTTCATAGACTGTCATGTGCGGATAAAGCGCATAGGACTGGAATACCATACCGATACCACGGTCAGTGGGAGAAAGTGCATTCACCACTTCACCGTCCAGCATCATGTCGCCAGACGAGATCTCTTCAAGACCGGCAACCATACGCAGCATGGTGGATTTACCGCAGCCTGACGGCCCTACAAAAACAGTGAACTCACCATCTTCAATAGTCAGATTAGCGTCCTTGATGATATGAGCGCCGTCCGGGTAGATTTTATTGATATTATTCAGTTCTAAGCGTGCCATTGTTGTTACCTTCTATAATTCGTTACAGGATCAGAGCAAGATCTAGCTTGCTAGTATCTTCAAAACGCCAAGTAGCGTGTCCGACACGTTCCTGGGGGCCGATGCCCACTACGCGCATTCCTGCTTCTTTGCCTGCGTCAACGCCTGCTTCTGCATCTTCAACCACAATGCACTCATCAACGTTTACACCTACCTGACCAGCAGCATGGATAAACACATCCGGAGCCGGCTTAGAGCGTGAAACCGACCAGCCATCGCCGATAGCATCAAACAGAGGCGTCAGGCCAAGTTTGTGCAGGATCGGACGGGCGTTTTTACTTGCCGATGCCAGCGCAACCTTGATACCGCGCGCATTCAGCTCAAGCAGAAAGGCTTCAATGCCCGGAAGAACATCTTTCGCCGTAATGGTATTTAAAAGCTCAAGATAGTAGTTGTTCTTACGTTCCATCAGCTCAGCTACTTTCTCTTCACTGATTTCTGTGCCGTTTAAAATGATGTCCAGTGATGCACGACGGGATACGCCGCGCAGCTGTTCATTAATCTCACGATCGAAGTAGTAACCTTCTTCATCCGCCATACGCTTCCATGCCTGAAAGTGCAGCTCTGCGGTATCTGTGATAACGCCGTCCAGGTCGAAAATAAATGCCTTACACATTGAAAGTTGCCTCAGTTGCTTCGATAAGTTGTGGCTGACCTGCGATTTCAATCTCTACAGGCATACCGTTAAATTCAGGGCGCTCTACTCTTACACTTGAGCCATCCACTGTGATTTCCAGACGCTCACCTTTCCAGTAAATCGGGAAGTTCAGGCTATCCCAGCTTTCAGGAAGATTAGGCTTGATGCGCAGCTTGCCGCCCAGCATACGAACACCACCGAAGCCGTATACCACGCACTGCCACATGCCGCCGATAGAGGCTGCGTGGATACCGTGATCAGAACTCTTCATGTTCTGGCCGATATCGATAGCTGCTGCCTGGCTGAACAGGTCGTAAGAAAGCTCAGGGTTGCCCACGTCACTTGCCAGAACAGAGTGAGTTGAAAGACTCAGCGACGAATCGTGCAGCGTCTTAGGCTCGTAGTAGTTCCAGTTTGCCAGCTTAGTCTCAAGGTCAAACTTGTCTTCAAGCTGCAGGAACAGAACCATAAGGTCAGCCTGCTTGGACACCTGCATTTCGTTAACCTGTTCAAGGTTGTAATCCTGGAACAGACCACCAACAAACGGCTGCTCTTTGTACTTAGTCAGGTCGATAACTTCTTTCTGCAGGTAAGTGTCATCCTGCGGGATAACCTTGTCTTCTTCGCGTGGCTGAGGAAGGTAGATATCTTCTACTTTTTCCAGCCACATCTTACGTGCCTGCTCAAGATCCAGCTTCTCGCTAAGTGCCGCCAGAAGTTCTGGGTTGTTCGCTGCCAGATCGTCGTAGTAACGGATTGCCAGACGGATATTTTCCACAACCATGTAGTTGGTGAAGGCGTTGTTATCGATGTGCTCTTTGTATTCATCAGGGCCGATGACATTACAAATGCCCCACATCTCACGCTCTTCCAGCCACTCCAGACGGCTTGTCCAGAAAGTAGCGGTATCAAACATGATCTCGTAGCCCATCTCGTCCATAAACTTCTGGTCGCCGGTGATCTGGTAGTACTGCCAAAGCGCGTAAGTGATGTCACAAGTGATATGCTGCTCGATAAAGCCGGACCAGATTTTGGTCGACTTACCCGTAATGATATCTACCGCACCCCATACAGGCGTTACTTCTTCACCTGTCAGTGCTGACTCCCAAGGGAACTGAGCACCGATGTAGCCGTTATCACTTGCTTTCTTACGTGCACCATCCAGCGTTTTGAAACGGTACTCAAGCAGGCTGCGAGCCACTTCCGGCATGGTGTAGATAAAGAACGGAAGCATAAATACTTCGGTATCCCAGAATGAGTGGCCCTTGTAGCCTTCACCTGAAAGACCTTTTGCACCGATACCAAAACGGGAATCGTGCATTGGTGTAAAGATGTTTAGCTGGTACTGCGCAAAGCGGATTGCCAACTGGTCGAAATCGCTGCCACCAATAGTGATGTTCATACCATCCCAGCGACGGTCCCACTCAACGGCACTGTCAGCCAGCAGCTCATCAAAACGACGCTCAGCTGATGCTTTGATATTTTCCAGCGCGTGGCCACGCAGAGCCTGAAGCTCGTAGCCTTCAACATCAAATGCTTTATCACGTGAAGTGTGTACAACACCGGTTTTCTCTGTGGTCAGGGTTTCACCCGCTTTCAGTTCGCGGCTCAGGTTAACCCACACTTTACGGCGGTCCATCTGCAGAACAGGTTCGATTACCTCTTCAATACCATCAACAAACGTGCGGTGAGTAGTGATAAAGACAAAGTCTACCTTGCTCTCAGTGGTGTGCTGCAGCAGCTCAATAAAGCGCTTGTCATAGATACGCTTTTCACCTTCATGGAAGTGCTGAGCACCTGTGTTTGAAAGCTGAGCATCCACACCGGAACGGATTTCAACTGTCGCTTCGCAATCAACAGGTGTCACTTCTACCTGAAACGCCATCAGGTGAAGGTTTGCCTGAGAGATAAAACGGCGGAAGCGCATCGCAAAGGTTTTGCCTTCGCTGTTTGTCCAGTTGAACTCACGGATAAGCTCACCGTTCTTCACATTAAGGCGACGTGAATACTTGCTCACTTCACCTGTTTCAAGGTGGAAACGGCGGCCATCGATAAAGATTTCGATAGCACTCATATCCGCAGCGTTCGGCAGCTCAGTTACTTCGTTCTCATCGAACTTGTTGAAAGTACCTGCAATAAATGTATTGCGAACCTGGCCTACGTACTTCTCTTCCGTAGCACTACGGGTACCCATGTAGCCGTTACCCTGGCTCATTACTACTTCACATTTGCCCTGGAATGCTGAGTCGAATGCTGTCTCTTCAACGATCCAGTTTTTCAATTCGCCTTGGCCAGCGCTATAGTTCATAAACATCTTTAAAAATCTCCGATTAACCTTTAACTGCGGAAGAAATGTCGTTACCGATGAAGTAACGTTGGAAAACAATAAATACAATCAGTACTGGGATTGTTGACAGGAATGCGCCCGCCAGAATCAGGTTCCAGTCACCTGCTACCCCGTAGGCATTGCGTAAACTCAGCAAACCAACAGGTAGTGTGAAGGCTTCCGGTGGACTGTTAATCACCACCAGCGGCCAGAAAAAGTCGTTCCATGCCCCCTGAAAACCCAGGATGGTTACCGACAGAATCGCCGGTTTGGCAAGAGGCATAAACACTCGCCAGAGAATCACTGCCGGGCTTGCGCCATCCACAATTGCAGCCTCTTCCAGTTCTTTGGGAATGTTCTCGAAGAACTGTTTCATAATCAGAACCTGACCGGATGCAACGATGGCAGTAATCACGGCCCATGGCGTATTCAGCAAACCAATATCTTTATAAATCAGATAATTCGAGATAAAGGTCACCTGCCCCGGAACCATCATGCTAAACAGCATGAAAGCAAAGACTGCGCGCGCCCCGGTGAACTTAAGTCTTGCCAGTGCATACCCTGCCGTACAGGCAAAGAACAGCGTCAGAATCACCTTGCCAAAAGCAATCAGGAACGAGTTGATGGTCCAGCTCATAAACAGGCTCTTGCCGGTATCTAAGCTCACTGACTCGGTGTAAACCCGTACATAGCTCTTAAACACATATCCGATAAGACCCGGTGCAGCGTTATCCCATGCCGCCACACGACCACGGCGTTCCATACGGCTTGGTGATAGCGTGCTGTCCACCAGAACCTGACCTCGCGGCACGGCAACGGTCAGCGGCAGTGTTGCGATTTCCGGTCCGTCACCCAGATAGCGGATGGTGAATTTCCAGGTTTCGCTGTGACCCTGTTTCTGAGTCTCTTTGCGCCCGCGCTTCTCAATAAAAGTGACGTTATCACTTTTTGAAATCAGCTGTGGTGTACTTACCTGCGCATAGTCAGCGGCAAAATGCTTAACCAGGGCTGCGGCCATACCGGTGCCCGGTCGGCGTCTTGGTACCTCAATTGAAGGAACCGCCAGTTCTTTTCCGTCTTCAACGGCATAAGTCACGCTAAAGCTCACTTCTGCACCCGGAGCAAAGCCACCGAAGAAAGGTGCATCGTTGCCCTGATTACCCAGGTCATAGGCCGAACTCCAGTTAGCCGGCTGCACCTGAGGGAAGTTAAACTTAAACGGCTGTTCAAGCGGGTTATCTTTAAGGCTTGCCAGAAATGCCACCACAAAAGTACCCAGCATAATGGTTGCTACCAGCAGAAGTGCGCTGTAAACCCATGCCACTTTTGCCCAGCGACGGCGCGCCTGAAATTTTGAGATAGCTTCAAGTGTCGCCATGTTCTCTGAAGCCGGGACGCTGTTTGCTGCTAAGTTAGCCATCTGCTTTCTCCTTAACTCCAAAGATTTTCTGTAGATACACAACCACCAGAGTGATAAATGCCAGTACTAATGCTGACGCACTCGCCATACCGATAGCCGGTGTTCCGCCCGGTGGGAAGGCATTGTGATAAACGTAATAAGCCAGTGTAATTCTTGACTCCAGCGGAGCCGCCGCACCTAAAAGTGCAACCTGGTCAAACATCTGCAACGTACCGATAATGCCGAATGTAACGACGACAAAAGTGACCGGTGCAAGCTGAGGAATGGTGATATTCCAGTGCTGCTGAAGCTTGTTTGCACCATCAATATGCGCTGCTTCATAAAGCTCGCCCGGAATACCCTGAAGACCGGCCAGGAACAGCAGCATAAATGTCGGAATCGTTGTATAGATGTTCTGGATAACAATCGCCCAAAGTGTCAGCGGCATTGGACCCACATCTTCACGGGTGTTGAGCCAGTTCACCTCAACAATCTGGTTTGTCACTTCAATCCAGCCCATTGCACTGGCAACCACTGTTGCTACACCGGCAATCAGGAATGACATGATTCCCCAGGCCGGATCCATCCAGCCAACCGGCAAGCCTTTGAATCTGTCTTTTGTCACCAGAACAAACTGACAAGCCGCAGCAACCAGAACAAAACAGCTCAGGTGCGGATAGTGGTTAACAACGTCTGTGACAAATCCGTTTAAGTAACCGTTCTTTTGGTAGAACCAGATAAAGATCAGAGTCACCGCCGCACTGGACAAAATACTCGGCAGATAAAACGCCGTTCTGAAGAAGCTCTTTGCGCGGATTTTCGAGTTAACCAGAATCGCAAGTCCAAGAGCCAGAACCGTCTGAATCGCTGTTACGATAAGAGAGAACCAGACTGTATTTGCCAGAGCCAACAGAAACAAGTCGTCCGTCAGCAGCGCCGTAAAGTTACTTAAACCGACCCATACTGCTTCATTAAACAGGTCGTACTGAGTAAAGCTGAAGTACACGGTTCTCACTAAGGCGTATAAGAAAAATACGCCCAGGGTGAGAACGAATGGCCCGACAAGGAGCCACCCGTATACTTGTTCGCGTAATCGAAGAGAATTCATTCGCGCACCAGTTAGTTAGCCATTACCGCATCAAGTTTGGTCTGAGCCATCTTGATCGCTTCTTTCTGAGACATCTGACCCAGAAGTACTGAGTTCAGTGCTTCATTGATTGGAGTCATCCATGCCGTACCGTATTCACCAAAGGCGAAAGGCTGTACGTGTTCAGATGACGCACCATCAAAAATCTGCTTAGCCAGAACGTTTTCCGATTTTTTCTGCTTAAAGAACTGTGACTTGCTTAGTGCTTCGCGACTTGGTAGTGCCAGACCGGAATCCAGTACCCATGCCTGAGCTTTTTCGCTGGTCAGAAGTTCAACCGCTTTTTGAGTTGCTGCAACGTTTTTACCTTCAGCGTTTACACCCCACGCAACGGTAAAGATAAGGTTGCCACGGTCACCCGATTCAGGGTCTTTTGGCATAAGCGTTGTGCCGTAAGGCAGGTTTGGCGCTTTGTCACGCAGGTAGCCGCTGATCCAGTTACCTTCAAAAGTAATCGCCGTTTCTTCAGTGCCAAAACAGCCGCCGCCCCAGCCCTGACCAAGGTCTGATGCCAGAATACCTACGCCTTCACCAATCAGGCCGGTGTAGAAGTTAAATGCGCGCGTAAAGTTTTCGTCCAGTACGGTTTTGCCCTGTGCGTTGAAAGGCTTCCAACCCGTTGCAAGCGCAAAAGGAGCAAAGCGAGCGTAGTCAGGCATGACACATACACCTGAAACTTCGTCTCCCAAAGAGGCTTTCACTGCTTTTAGCTTAGTCAGCAGTTGTTCCCAGTTGTCTTCGTTTGTCGGGTATTCAACTTCTGCATCATCAAAGATATCTTTGTTGAACTGCATAGCGATGGTGTTGAAGTCTTTCGCCAGACCGTACTGCTTACCGTTGAAGGTAAAAGCACCGTTCAGGCTTGGCACCATGTTTTGTGCCACTTTATTCAGTGACTGGCTGTTAGCCGCTACTTTGCCTGATTTCACCAGAGCGTTTGCTACCAGTACATCAATGTAAAATGCATCCGGAGCGGTTCCGGCAGAAAGGGAGTTAGTGATGTACTGAGAGAAGTCACCTTCAACAGCCTGATACTTTACGTTCAGATCAGCTGCTTTAAAGTCATCAGCCAGCACTTCGTTCACCAGCTTGTTCATTACTACCACATCATTACCACCCCAACCGGCAATAGTGACATCCGTTGCTGCTGATACCGTTCCTGAAACAGCCGCTAATAGAGATAGAGTTAAAACGCTTTTTTTCATGACACCCTCGTTTAATGAATATATGTCTTCCCGAAAATCTGCGGAAATTATAGATCGAAAAACGTAAGCGCTTACGTTATCAAGATCACAAAAACGTAAAACACGTCATTTGAGTGTCATAAGCACAAAAAAAGCGTGACAACAGTCACGCTTTTTGGGGTTATTTATTCTCTGGAAAGTAAAATTTAAGCAGTTTCGCCTTCGATTAACGTAACCGGAATGATAGAACCTCTTGGATCTTCACCTTTTGAAGCAGCCTCAAGCAAGTCTGATACCCGCTCAGCAATCTTCCACAAGTCCTGTTTAATGGTAGTCAATCCTTTGCTGACACCAGGTAAGTGATCATAACCAACCACTGAAAAATCATCAGGGAGCTGATAGCCACGATCTTTCAGTGCAGACACTACGCCGATTGCAGTCTCATCACACTCACAGACAAAACCATCCAGTTTTTCCAGAGACTCCTTATCCATATTGAGAATATCTCTGTATGCCGCTATTTCACATAGCGGTTCCGGACCGGTTCTGATCTCTTTAATTGGCAGACCATTACTGGCCATAACAGACATAAACCCTTGATATCTAAACTGATACGCATCGCCATAAACAACCGGAGTAACAAAAGCAAGGTTCTTCTTTCCTTTATTTATTAAATACTCTGTCGCGGTTCTGGTACCGTTAAAGTCATCGGGAGCGACCCAAAACGCACCTTCAACCATGCCAATACACACTGCGGGGAGATTATTTTCTTTGGCAACCTTCAGTCTTTCATCGTTTTCTGCTACACCAAGAAGTATCGCACCACCTATCTGTTCGAAGTCTACGCTATCCCCCTGTTTAACAGGCAAAAGGTTTTTACCTTTATTACGTAAAGCTGACGAAAGTGCAGGCCATAGCATGCCTAAATAGCGTGAAGCACTGGTATCAAAAGGCCCAAGCGATATTGCTATGGTATTTTTGTGGCTACCGGAAAGTTCACGGGCAGAGGAACTGGGCACATAATCCAGATCCCGGCAGATATCCAGAATCTTTTTACGTGTTTTCTCGCTTATCCCTGGCTTATTGTTCAGCGCGCGGCTCACTGAAGCTATCGAAACTCCGGCAATTCTGGCCGCTTCATGTATCGTTGCTTTTTTTATATCTTCCGTACTCATACCTAACCAACGTAAACTTTACTGTGATTTACGTTCATTTTCGTAAAACCTTAAAGTAAATGCAAGTGTTAAATAGAAAACCGAGGTAACAGAATGGAATAAAGGTAATTGTTTTGCCTTTTCGCATGAGTTTTAATTGGCCCTCTTGGAAAAATCCCACAGCCTTGACCACAATAAATAATAAAACTGTTTCCGGAGAATCAATGAAACCGCTATTACCTGTTGCCACTGCAATAAGTCTGCTTGCTTCATCCTACGCTTTGTCATCCCCTGTCGAAATTACGGTCTGGCGACATCAGGCTTCTAATGCGGAAACCAAAGCCTCCGAAAAGGCGATTAGCCGACTGAATGCTGCCCAGAATCAATATCACTTTGTGCAGGAGCTTATCCCTGCCGGTAGCTATACGCAGACGATCACCGCGGCCGCAAAGTCGGACGGGCTTCCATGCATCATAGATATCGACCAGCCACTGGTTCCAAACTTTGCCTGGAACGGTTTTCTCTCTCCGCTGGAAAGCATGATGAGTAAAGACAGGCTTGCACAAATTAACGCTTCGGGTAAAGGAACCTATAAAGGAAAGATTTATTCCGTCGGACAATTTGATGTGGCACTGACTCTGCTTACCCGCAAATCCCTTCTGAAAAAGATTAACGCCCGTCAGCCTGATACTGCACATCCGTGGAGCAAAGATGAGCTGATGGAGGTGCTGGACAAGATAAAGCAGACGGGAGAATACCGTTATCCTTTCGATATTCTGGCGCTGTATACCGACGAATGGGTACCATACGGTTGGTCACCAATGATGATCTCCTGGGGAGCGGACCTTATCAACCGCGACAATTATATTGAAGCCGACGGATACCTGAACTCTGATGAAGCAATAGAGTTTGCTGAATGGATGTACTCTCTGGTTGAAGAGGATTATACAGACCGCAAACCCACCGATGATAAAGGACTGATCACCGGCCGGGTGGCCATTCAGTACACCGGCTCCTGGGCTGTCGGGGATGCCGCTAACGCTCTGGGTGATGATTTAGCCATATTGCCTGTACCGGACTTTGGTAACGGCCCTTCCATCGGCGGTGGATCCTGGCACTGGGGGGCAACTTCCTCATGCAAACATCCGCAGGCGGCCACTGTGTTTCTTGATCATATGACATCGCCTTTTGAAATCGCGGAAATGTCAAAGAGCACCAGCCTGATCCCAACATCAGATGCGGCGGCGCAAATAACTGAGAACTATAAAACCGGCGGAAAGTGGCGAACCTTCTATGAGTTTTCATCGCAATACGCCAGGCTGCGCCCTGAAACTCCGGCCTATGCGGTTATCTCAAGCGCATACTCAAAAGCCATGCAGGATGTCCTTGATGGTAAAGACCCCGCTGATGCACTTGATGTGGCTGTGGACAGCATAGAATCCGCTATTGAGAAGAACAACGGCTACGGATTTGAATTAAAGTAAACAATGGCAAGCCACGAACGAAAATACGCTATTGCGATGGGCTCACCGGCGCTGGCCGGTCTGAGCCTGTTTCTGCTTCTGCCCTTTTTAATGGCAATTGCACTCTCTTTTACCAATTCACGTCTTCTCTCCCCCAACCCGACAGAGCTGGTCGGTCTCGAGAACTACCGTGAGCTTCTGTCTGTCAGCTATGTGGTTATCAGCCCGGAGCTGGATAAGGAAGGAAAGGTACGGGTTAACCGCAAAGGAGAGATCAAATACCCCAGATTGCGGCGATACCTGAAAAAGCATCACCCGGAGCTGAAAAACTACTATGAGTTAAACTCATACATTTACAGTGACAATAATAAAGTGATTCTTCTTGCCCGTGATCCGGTTTTCTGGAAGTCGCTGTATAACACCTCGGTATTTGTTTTCGGCGTTCTGCCGCTTCAGTGTGGTCTGGCATTGGGGCTGGCCTTGCTGGTCAACAGAAAGCTAAGAGGCAGCAATTTTTTCCGGACTCTCTACTTTGCTCCGGTTGTGACATCTATGGTGGTGGTGGCCGTTATCTGGAGTTTTCTCTATCACAAAGAGTACGGTCTGGTTAATCAGTACATCAGCACCTTAACCTTTGGTATGGTTTCCGAAATCGACTGGCTTGGAAATCCGGATATCGCCCTGAGCGCCATTATCATTATGTCTGCGTGGCAGGGAGCGGGTGTGCAGATGCTTATCTTTCTGGCCGGGTTGCAGCAGATCCCGAAAGAGAGATATGAAGCCGCCAGTATTGACGGAGCTAACACCTGGCAGAAATTCCGTTACATCACCCTGCCCGGCCTGAGAAATACCATCATTTTTGTGCTTATTTCCACCACCATTGCCGCTTTCGGGCTGTTTACCCAGGTCGATGTGATGACCGGCGGAGGCCCGCTGGACTCCACATCCACGGTTATGTTTCACGCAGTAAGAAAAGGCTTCCGGGAGCAGGATATCGCCTATGGTTCCGCCATTACTGTTATCTATTTTGTGATTATTCTGGGCATCGTTCTGGCTCAGAAGTTTTACTTTGCCAGGAGGGATAACTAAATGGCAAATCAGAGAATTGGCGATCCTAACCTGATAGCAAAAAAGTTTCTCAGCTACGCATTGATGCTGCTGCTTGGTTACGCCTTTGTTTTTCCTCTGCTGTTTATGCTGACAGGATCACTTAAACCCGAAGCCCAGATTTTTTCCGATTTATACCAGCAGAATGCGCTGCTTCCCGTGGGGGATATCTCGCTTGATAACTACTATTCCGTATTCGAATCCACGCGTATTGACCATTTTTTCTTTAACTCATTTCTGATCACCGGCATAACGGTAACGCTGAGCCTGCTTGTTAACTCAATGCTGGCCTATTCGCTGGTTCGCTTAGAGTGGAAAGGCCGGAGCTTTATTCTCACGCTGGTAATAAGCTTGATGATTATCCCGCCGGAGGGCATTGCCATTCCGTTGCTTATGCTGGTCTCAGAACTTCCCTGGATTGGCTGGGATGATGGCCTGATACTCAAAACTTCCTGGCTCAATACCTATCATGTTCAGATATTGCCTTTGGTGGCCAACCCTTTCTTTATCTTCCTGTTTGTCTCTTTCTTTAAAGAGATACCAAAGGACTTTGACGAAGCAGCAAAGCTCGACGGTGCCACACCCTTTCAGACCTACAGGAGCATAATCGTTCCCATGTCGAAACCGGTTTTCGCTACTGTGGCTATTCTGGCCTTTCTTGGAAGCTGGAATCAGTATCTGTTTCCGGTGCTCTTTACTCAGTCAGAGTCTGTACGCCCGGTAATGATAGGTATGCAGCAGTTTTTCGGTAATGAAACGGACTGGGGACAAGTGCTGGCGTACGCCTCGCTGATAACTCTGCCGGTGATGATTGTCTTTATCCTGTTCCAGCGCCAGTTTGTTCAGTCCATTGCTCAGTCCGGGGTTAAAGGATAATACCAATCCCGGCAATTATGTCTGCTTAATCTTTTTCCGGTATTGCGAAGGCGTAAGGTCACAATGCTGCTTAAAAAGACTGTTAAAGCTTGATTTCGATTTAAACCCGGCCTGAAAAGCGATATCGAGGATGGTGGTTTTCTCGTCCTGACATTCCAACTGAACTTTCACCTCTTCGATGCGGAATTCATTTACATACTGATAAAAATTCTTAGAAAGGCCGGCGCTAAGAACCTGTGACAATGTCCGCCTCGGAATATTCAGGGCATCCGCCAGCACGTAAACAGAAAAGTCAGGGTCCAGAAAAGGCTTTTCGCTGTTCATGTAATCCTGCATCTGCTCTATGGTCTGATGAATAATCCCGTCGCTCAAACCGTTATTTTCTGTTTCAGGCGTTCCGGCCTCGCTGTCTGACTCAGCGATTTCGCTCTGAACAGAAGCTTGTTCCTCTTCAGGTTCAGGCTCTTCCTGCCTGAACTGAAATACCGGCTTCTGCTTTACACCAAAAAAGCACAGAAGAACGACAAAGCAGAGAAAAGAGAGCAGATGGAGTGTCAATGGATCAATCAGAGTACCTGACTGAGTAAATTTTTCGACCACCACATTAAGCATCACAAGCACCGCAAACAAACCCGGCAGAGCGTAGATCCACTTTAAACTCACCTGATTGTCATTTTGCGAGAAAATACCGGTGATGTTTTTCTGGTGCCGATTCAGCATATAGACTGTCACTGCGGAATAACCGATAAAGAAAAGCACATTTATCAGGCCAAAGTTGCTCAGGAGTAGTCCAAACAGTGCTGTAATTGCGTTTTCTGCCACCGGAGCTGCACCTGAGTTTATCCCCTCTGGCTGAGGCATCATCGGCTCGGAGTGCGACATTAAGATAAACAGAAAATAAAACAGGCCAAACGGCAGAAAGTGAAAAAGGTCTGACCTTTGCACCCGTATGCCCTCATCACCAGTCAGCATACGCACATAAAAATACAACAGCGGGCCATTAAGAAGATTCAGTGCCGGGTTGGTATACAAATATAGAGCGGGAAAATCCAGTTTCAGGTGTGAAAGAACCGCATGCATAAACGGCACATTAAGCAGGACAAGCCAGAGACACAACAACCAGTCAGTTTTATGTTTATACGATTTAGTCAATATGTTGGCCAGAGTAAACAGGCTTAGTGATATACCTATTATGCCAGCCTCCCAGCTAAAACCTTCTGCTAATGACAAATGTCCAACTCCATCTTGCAACAAAAACTAAAAACTTCAAAAAAAACGTCCAAACAGCGCCAACTGGACGATCTATTCCTTATTAATCCATAGATTATACGTCCAGACCTATCCAGACAACCCAAGAGAATCATAAAGATGAGTATTAATAATCCTAACAACGCTAATCGAAAGTTTGCGCTGTCAACTCTGCCTCTGTTTATTGCACTGGCATCCGGTTGCAGCGAAAGTATGTCAAATTCTGATGCAACAAGTCCTGCAAGCAACGCAATGGCGCAAGCACCAAAGGTAAGCTTTGTTGTAATAGATACTAAGCAGGAATCCTGCTTTGGCAATGACGGGACTGAAATCACATGCCCGGCAGCGGGAGAAGATTTGGCTGGCCAGGATGCGCAATTTAACGGTGTACAACCTTCCTATACTGACAACGGTGATAAAACAGTTACCGACAACAACACTGGAATGATGTGGCAAAAGACACCTGACTATAAACATTACTCTTACGATAATGCCGTCAGCTACTGTGAAGACTTAACTGTCGCAAACTACACAGACTGGCGACTGCCGACGATAAAAGAACTCTATTCTCTTGCAGATTTCAGAGGTGAAATTGTAAACCCACGTCAGGAGAGTGCCAACACGCCTTATATTGATACAGACTACTTTGACTTCCAGTACGACAAAAGAATGGCCTATATCGGTCAGTACTGGTCTATCACCAAATACACATTAGGCCCGGTACACAACACGGAAAATGTAGAAGCGGCATTTGGATTTAACTTTGCTGATGGTCATATCAAAGGATACGAAACAGGTTATGAGTTCGGCACCACTGACGAAAGCATCCACGCTCCGGGCAACTTTGTCAGATGTGTTCGTGGCGAAGAAAACGTTTACGGTGTTAACCATTTCGTTGCAAATGGCGATGGCACAGTAACGGATAAAGCGACCGGTCTGATGTGGCAGGCATCCGATGACGGTGTACGCAGAAACTGGCAGGACAGCCTGGCCTACGCAGAAAACGCAGAACTGGCAGGTTACTCTGACTGGCGCATGCCAAACGCTAAAGAGCTACAAAGCATCGTAAAATACGGTGGTGAAACGGGTTCATGGCCTGCTATCGATACGCAGTTCTTTAAACTATCCGGTGACAACACCACGAGCAACCCTACCTGGGTCTGGACCAATACCACTCAGGGTGACTTTAAATTCAGCGCTGTGTACATTTCATTCAGTAAAGCCTTCAGTAAGAAGAACTCTTCTGCAACTGAATACTTCGACTGGCACGGCGCAGGCGCTCAACGAAGCGACCCGAAATCAGGAAGCCCGTCAGATTATGAAATGGCCTCTGAGAACGCAACTGACCTGGTTATGACGAAAAACTATACTCTGTTAGTCCGTACCGCTAAGTAACAGCTAAATACAAAACTCGCTCAGCCCCTCGTTCCCACGCTCCAGCGTGGGAATGCATATCGCGGCAGAAAGCATTCGCGTAACACACTGAAACCAAAGAAATAAACTTGATGCATGTTTATGCTCCTACTGGTAACTTTGAGTCTGATATGCATTCCCACGGAGGACCATGGGAACGAGGCCTCTGCATAACTATTCAAGTTTTAACCTAATACTTTAAGTCCTAAAATTGCTAACTTCTGAGAGAAAATCATCTTGCCATGATAGCCGTCAATTTATAAGTGTGACGACTTACCAAATATGCCTGCACGGTATACTACAATGTATTGTATGAACCACTTACAAAAAGCAATGTTAATATCATGACGGTGATTAATATGCTCCGTATCAGACGTGCTGGCGTTTATTCAGCTCTTTTGACCTCACTATTTAGTGTTTTTGAAGCAGTAGCGGAACAAAGCTCCGCAACAGAGCCATTAGTGATTAATAATAATCATCCAGAGGGGTCCCCTGCCGAAGTCTGGATGACTAAGGTATACGAAGACCTATATAGCAGAATGAACATTCCGCTTAAGATGGTTTACTTCCCAAAGGCCCGCGGGGTCTTTTATGCTGATATTGGCAAAATTGATGGTCAGGTCACCAGTGTTTATCAATATCAGGAAAAGCAACCCGATCAGATGAGAATAGATTTTCCACTGATAAAAATTTCGATGTCAGCTATCACACGGACGGACCAGAACCTTCAAATCAAAGACTGGGATAGCCTTAAAATAAGTGATTTGCGCGTTGAGTATCTCAGGGGAATTTTAATTGCAGAGAAAAAACTGACGGGTAGAGTCTCTCCGGCAAACTTGACCGACTCATCAAATGCTTTGCACTCTCTTCAAAAAGTCCAACACAACAGAATAGACGTATTTGTTCACGGCAATATCACCACCTTCCCGCTCATCCAACGAGATGAGTTTGATGGAGAGATAATAGACGCTGGCGCCCTTTCATCAAATATCCTGTACCCCTACCTAAGTAGAGAACACAAAGACCTGGTACCAATCATAGAAAGTACCCTCTCCGATATGAGAGATGATGGGTCAATTTATAGATATTGCGTACAGGCCTATGGGTTAAATTCACATGATTTTTGTAACAGTGTAGTGCCTGAATCGCTTTAGTTAGCGGTTATACAACTTTGCAATGCCAGACCATCTGCGGAAACCCCTTCTCCGGGGTTTCATAGTGGCAAAAGCCAAATTTCTTATACAGAGCTATCGCTGCTCTGTTTTCCGGATGCACACCTAAACGCAGACCCGGAACTGTAATTCTTCTGAAAAGCTCAGCAAGAAGCTGCTTACCAACGCCCCTGCCCTGATAGTCCGGATGCACCGCCATCGCCAGTTCAGGAAACTCTGAATATTGCCGGGTTACCGATGACTTAGGGCGAACCTGGATAATTCCCATGGGCTGCTGGTCAGAATCCAGAGCAAAAAAGCCGATATCTTCCGGCCCGCCCCAATTCTCGTAGTACTCTTTTATATGGGGCTGCTCCAGAATATCCGCTGTGTGGTCCGGCTCATCTTCTGGCGTCCAAAGAGCAATCAGCAAAAGTGCTTTTTGCAGCTCGCTATCCGCTGCATCTATATTTCTAAACATCATATTATTAACGCGTCAGAGCAATTTTTCCGGCAAGGCCCACAAGCAGGACACCAGAAACACCTTCAATAGCTTTAGAGAATCTCTGTGCTTTCGGGCTGCTGAACAGCCAGTTACCGGCAATGGCATAAGCAATATTGCAAAGCGTGGCAAGTACGCTAAACAGCACACCTAAAGTAAGAAGTTGCATAGTGCCGGACTCAGCTCCCGGAGTGATAAACTGAGGCAAAAACGACAGGAAGAACAAGGCCACTTTAGGATTAAGAACACTAACGATAACGCCTTGCTTAAAGATATTTGCCGGTTGCACCTGCTCTTCTGTCATCACCAGCTTAGAATTACCGGTAAACATATTTTTCAGAGAGCTAAAACCAAGGTACAGAAGATAAGCCGCACCCAGATACTTAACAATGGTGAACGCCAGCGCAGAATTCAGAACCAGAGCAGACAAGCCCATGACAGCGGCCAGGGTGTGAATAAAATAACCAACACCAAGGCCTAACGCAGCACGGATCCCAAACTTCATTTTACCTTTCATGGTATTAGAAACGATGTAAATAACATCCGGACCGGGTATAAGATTGATTGACAGTGAAGCCAGACCAAAAAGCATTAGTGTATGAAAGTCCATAGCAAGCTCTAAATATTACGTAAACAAGGCGCCCATATTGCCATAAAGCGTGATTTTTGTCATGTGAAGGTCAGATGAAAAAGCCTCTTTATTCTAAATTAATTCTATATTTCTTAGATAATACAGAGTTCCTGACCCGCCGGATAATTCCAGTAAAGATAAATTTTCAATAAACATACGGGAGGTAAATACTGTCTCTCCGTTATCACAGAATATTTCTATTGACGAGTTATCTACAAAAATCTTAATTTTATGATTCGCCACCAACCTTTTTGCATATCTAATTTGACCATACCGCTCTGCATAAATATATGTCGATGCGCTCCGGTCCAGCATATATTCTTCTGTATCACCGCAGAATATAACTCTATCGCCTTCACTGTTGCTGAAAGACAAGCTAAAGATCTCTTCAACATCCAGCGACAGTTCGAAAGCTGCATTGTTTAGCGGTGTTGATTCATAAACCTGCACCGAATCCATGCGAAGGTTTTCCATTTCAATCAAAGGGTTCTGAATTAATTTATTGCCCGCTATTTTTATTTCTCTTGGCAATGTCAGCATATGCGCCCAGCAATTTTTATCGGTAGGATATTCGCTTTTTGAATTTCCCAGCCAGCCATATAGCACTCTCCTTCCCTGATCGTCCAGATATATTTGTGGCGCGTAGAAATCAAACCCTTTATCTAATTCAATATAGCTGTCACTTGTGAACTTTCTGTTTTCAATGTCAATTAAGTCACCGACAGAGTAAACAACAGAAAACACATTTTTTAAATCATATTTGTTATCTGATGAAACACCCTGAGGCGAAAATATTAAAACGCCTTTTCCCTCAGTTTCATAGTAATTCGGACACTCCCACATATAACCGAAATTACTGCGCCCTATATCCAGGTCTCCCTGATACTGATAATCCTGTTCCGTGCCTCCACTGTATAACGCCAGCTTTCCTTTGCCATCATTACCTTCTGCTCCAACCAGCATATACTGGTTGCCATTTCGTTCAAACAACACCGGATCACGGAAGTTTTCTGTGTAGTTTCCGCTGTTGTTTTCAACCAATACCCGCTGCTTTTCTACCCTTCCCTCTTTATCCATATAAGCCAGCGCCTGCGTCTGCTCGCTGCTGCCGTCTTCTTTTAAACGGTTTGCTGTATAAAACAGGGATAATTTCTCTTCGTCAGCTATCGCTATCCCCGTATAGCAGCCGTGCTCATCGTATTCCTGATCCGGATACATAGCGATACCGTGATCGGTATAGCTGACAAAGTCTTTGGTTGAAAGGTGATACCAGTGCTTAAGCCCATGTACAGGCCCTAATGGAAACCACTGATAAAATATATGATGCTCACCATTAAAATAACTCAGCCCATTAGGGTCATTTAATAAGCCGTGATGAGGAGCAATATGATAGCTCGGATAGAAAGGATCTGACTTGGTTTTGTGACCAATAGACGCCAAATATTCCGAAGAAACCTCTGTCAGCTTAACAAAGCGGTTTTGCCGGTTAGAAAAATCCATAACAACTCACAATAAAACAAAGAAGCACTGACCAGCCTGAGAATACTCTGCGGTCAGCGCTGAAAATTAACCTGAAGATTATTTAACCGGCTCTTTATACAAAGCTTTAGTCATCACGAAGGCAACGGCTGCGGCAACAATCATCACCAGAACATAAGCACCCAAGCCACCACCAAGATAAAGAAGCATACCCGGCAGCATAGTGGCGCCTGTGCCCGCAGAACCAATTCCTGAAATGGCACCAAGACATCCACCAACTGCACCACCGACACAGCCATACAGGAAAGGTTTCACACGTGGCAGTGTCACAGCAAACATGGCTGGCTCAGTAATCCCGAACAGAGCCGGTAGCGCTGCACCAAACATGCCCGACTTTTTAATCTTGCTGGTCTGCATTGTCATTACCGCCATCGCTGCACCAAACTGTCCGGCGATCGCTGCTGTACCAAGCGGGTTGATATAGTCAAAACCTGTATCTGTCACCATAGCGATAGTGATTGGAACAATCGTATGATGCATACCGGTAACAGCCATAAACTGAATGGCGCCACCATAGATGATTCCGCCAATGCCGTACGGGATCTGCAGGAAGTAAACCACAAGGTCAGTCAGAAGCTTTTCCACCCCAAGCAGCAGAGGCCCCACAAATACCAGTCCGGCAATAAGAGAAACCAACAGCGTAATAAATGGAGTCAGGATCAAATCCAGAACTTCCGGAACATAACGGCGTGAGGTTTTCTCAACAAATGCCGCAAACCACCCCATAAATACCGCAGGAAGAATAGAGCTTTGCAGGCCGGTGACCGCTATATTAAACCCGAGAAACGGGATCATCATGGCCTCTGCATTACCAAATGCCACATCCCACTTGTTCGCCAGTTGGGGAGCGACCAGCATCAGTCCGAGAACGATACCAAGCACAGGATTACCGCCAAATACCCGCATAGCAGACCAGGTAACCAGCACAGGAATAAATATAAATGCTGTGTCGGTAAGAACCTGAGAAATGGTTATCAGATTAGGGGACAGTTCCATACCAAAGCCGTTAACCAGCAGCCCACGCAAGCCCATAAGCAAACCAGTCGCAACCAGTGCGGGAATAATGGCGACAAAAATGTCGGAAAAAGTTCGTGTCATTGACTGAAATGTGGATGCCTTTTCAGCCCTGGCTGTTTCTGTTTGAGTCGCTGCTGCTTTGGTATCTGAACCACCTGTCAGAACTTCGAATACCTTACCGACAAATCCGGTTCCCAGAATGACCTGATGCTGCCCGTTCTTAAAGAAATAGCCATGCACTCCTTCAGTCTCACCCAAAGCATCTGTATCGACTTTCTTGTCGTCCTTTGTCACCACCCGCAAACGGGTTGCACAGTGAGTTAGCTGATCAATATTTGCCTCGCCACCAGCACTGCAACAACTGGCAGCCATTGGCTACACCTTCTCAGAAAAAGGCAGAGGGACCTTTGTCGCCTATAAAAAGTTAAAGCACGATTTTGTCCATATCACAGGGTTTACCGACAATCTCAATGCATCGGGCTACAACGCAAATAATCAGGTTGTACATTTTGATGTTACCCCTGCCAACAACGCCATTGCAGAGAAACTGACGGTGCAGGAGGGAGATCAGGTAGTGTATTGCGGCCGGACACGCCTGTTAAACGAGCAGGTCGTATCCTATGAAGAATTCTACATTCCCAGAAACCTGGTACCTGAGATCACGGAGAAAGATCTTCAGGGCTCAAAGTTTGAATACTTCAGAAATCACAGAATCGAGCTATTTAAAACTCATCAAAAAATCAAACCGGCTCTGCCGGACGAAAAACTTCAGAAAATACTGCATGTGTCCGCTAACCAGCCGATTTTAATTAACGAGTCAATTAACTATCTTTCAGAAGAGATAAAGCTTGAGTACTCGGTCGTTTACTACAATCCTGAACTCTACGATTTTGAGATCAATGCCTACAGTAACTAACGCCTCATACTAATGGCATCGCCGGAAAACACTCCGGCGATGCCATTAAGGTCAGACTGTAAATTTCCGGGTGTATTCAGTCAGAGTTTCGGCTGAGCGTGCCACTTCCTGACTGGCTGCTGAGAGCTGCTGAGAGCTTGCTGCCGTCTCGATGGAAACCTCACTGATATGAAGAATTCTCTGGTTAATGTCTTCACTCACATGCGCCTGCTCTTCAGAAGCCGTAGAGATCTGAGCCATCATGTCATCGATTCTCGCAATCGCCCGGTTGATCTCTTCAAAGGCTTCAACCGTTCTCAAAGAGACAGAGCTTGTGGATTCAGCCTGCTGTACGCTCTTCTGCATTTTAGAAACCGACGCCTTGGCTCCGTTTTGAACAGTGGAAACAATTGCCTGAATATCCGTTGCCGATGCCTGCGTTTTTTGTGCCAGCTGTCTCACCTCATCGGCAACAACCGCAAAGCCTCTGCCATGCTCACCTGCACGGGCGGCTTCAATGGCCGCGTTTAGTGCCAGCAGGTTCGTCTGCTCGGTAATTGTCTGAATGACGGTCAGAACCTGATCAATCTGATCGGTACTCTCCACCAGCGCATCCATGTCCTTCGCCGTGCTTGTAATGTCGTCTACCAGAGTATTGATGGAATCCATGCTGCTGTTGAGCATGGCGATACCTTCTTCACTCTTATCATGCGCTTCCTTGGAAACCAGAGCCGCATTTTCTGTATTGTGCGCCACATCATTAACGGTTGCCGTCATCTGATTCACCGCTGTTGCCACCATTTCGGTATCGGTTTGCTGCTTGGCTACAGCAGCGGTTGTCTGCTCTGATGCCACAGAGGTTTCTTCTGCCGTAGATGCCAGTACCTGGCTGGACTCCAGAATCTGGCCAATAAGTGCTTTCAGGTTTACCGACATATCTTTTAATGAAGCGTACACACTGCCTGACTGAGCTTCATCTTCAAATCTGTGGGTTAAATCGCCGTTAGCAATCTGCTCTGCCAGACGCATCATCTCTTTCGGCTCTCCGCCAAGAGGTTTGCGTATCAATCCCGACAGATAAACCGCCAGTAAAATAGTCGCTAGCAGTGAAACCCCAACCGCGATCAAGGTTGTCTGTCTGATTGCACTGACCGTCTGGAATGCCTCGCTGGAATCGATTTCCGCAATCACCGCCCATTGAGTTGAACCCACTTCAATCGGGGAGTATGAAGAAAGCACAGGATTGCCGTTGTAATCCGTGATTTCTCTCACACCGGACTTGCCACTTAACGCAAGCTCTGAGGCCTCTGTTCTTACGCCGTTATTTTCAATACTTCCCGCAAAAGAAGCAGAGACGCTGTGCCCCGAGGCATCTAAATAGGAGTCTGAGCGCATACGATAGTCTTCACCCACCAGATAAGTTTCACCGCTCTGTCCCATTCCCTCTCTTAGCTGCATCATGCTATTGATTGAATCAAGTGACAGCTGCAGTGCAACAAAATAGATTGTCTGTCCGTCGGCATCCTTAATTGGTCTGGCAACAAAAGATGCAGGCTCACCCTGAGAAGGTTCATAAGGGGCAAAGTCAGCTAAACCAAAATCACCGGTTCGTTTCACCTCACTGATCAGCGCTCCCAGATTGGAGTTCGAATAACGGCCTGACAGAATATTGGTCTTATAATCTGCCTCTTTGGTTTCTGTGTAGAAAATTTCTCCATCCGGCTCAACAAGGAATACGTCGTAATAACCGTATTCCGCCATATACTGGCTGTAGAACGAAGTCCCCTTTGAATCGACCGGAACAACCGCAGTATCAATAGTCATCTCATTGACAAATACCCACTGAGTGTCTTCCGATACATTAACGGGTAACCACTGCGCCAATGCCAGTTCATTCTGGCTATTACGGGTAATGCCAATTCCCGGACGGCCTGACAAGCCTTCCTGAACACTTTTGGTATCAAGCAGCTGATTATTATTATGAGAATCTGAAACCGATAAAAAGGCGGTTTCAGACCTGAGTTTCTTATCCTGCCCAACCAGGTAACTGTATGAATCTGAAGCAGAGCTCTCATTCACACCAAGCAACTCATTCACTCTCTGGAGCGGGAACTGCAGTGCAACATAGCCAACCAAGGAGTCATTATTCATCACCTTAGCTAAGATAAAGGCAGCAAAGTCCTGAGATGGCTCATAGTAAGAGAAGTCGCCAAAATAGGTTTTGGGCTCACCGGAATTATCACTGCTGGCCTTACGGAATGCCTCAGCGATACCTGAATTCTTAAGCATTTCATCGTTAACGTTCTTTCCAAGATCTGACTCTTGCTCCGCAGAGTACAAAATGTCACCGTCAGGGCTGATCAGGAAAGCGTCGTACCAGCCGAATGTCTGCTGAAAGGTACGAATGTGCTCACCATAAACCTCGCTGTTTATACGCCAGCGCGCATTCTCTTTCACATCTTCCCCGGATACAAAGCTTGACTTAAATGCCTTTAAAGACTCTTTCGTGTCGTAACTTGCTGAGAACAGGCCAAGCTCTTTGTGAAACAAAGATACCAGTGATGAGATTGCCTGGGTTTTCGCTGCGGTATCTTTCTTCAGATGGTTAACGGCTTGCACATGAAAAGAGCGAATGGTATTTGCCAGTACATTCAGGTCCCCTTCCCGCTCTGAAAAGTAGGTTTCCACCTGTTTTGACTTGATAGCTCTGACCGAATTGAGCTGATTAAACGCACTGGTTTGCAACGCATCCTGAGAAAACCACATTAATATAGCCCCCAGAGCGAGAAGCGGAACAAGTCCGACAACCATAAGAGAGCCAATGATCAACTGAGACAGTTTGAGTTGCGAAAGGAACCGATTCATACACCAACCTATTAATTATTATATGCGCAAAAGTAAATATACCATCCGATATATAAGAGCGCACTAATTTAGCGCATGTATTGTACCGCCAGATTATCAAACAGTGACATACCTCATAATGGCTAATAATGTTGCCTTCTATAAATAGCATGCATGAGAAGAAACAGAGATCAGCCACTAACGCTTCATGTTTTTTATTCAGGAAATGATAAGGGGGGACTTATACCGGAGAAATTTGTCCTAGATGCGTCGGTTTTCAGGATTTTTAATCCAGACTTTTTCAACCTTATCCCACATAAACAGCTCACCTCTGCTGTATTTAAACTGATGCTTGGCAAGATAATCATCAACGCATTCGATTTCAATTTCTCCGGTCTCGGTGCGTGATATATGCAAATTATTGGGGTGTATTTCAGTTATCTCATTGATGCGATCCAGCGCTTCCTTTACTTGATACTTCATAGTTGGCCTCTCCTATACATCGAAGTAATTTTGATAAAGTTCATCGTATTTTTATATTGTGATATACAACGAGTCGTTTTTTTATGTGTAATAATAACTTAGACGCATAGGGCTTGAATGTGATATTGCTCCAAATACGATAAAGGTATCAGTGATGAATAATGTGACCTTTACTATGAAAATTCAAAACCCAAAAGCTCTGCCAGGTAAACAGTAATCAGCCTGAAGGAACAAAAGCTAATATATACAAAGTAAGTGCTTTCAATTGCATTGGAGACTATGTGTTCTACTCTAGGTTTTTACATTATCTGTTTGCTGGTTGTTTGTGCCTGACAACTGTTCATCTGCACGCCAAAACTATTGTTGTTATCGATAGTTACCATTATGGGTATCCATGGGCTAACTCAGAAAGGAAGGGATTTGAGGAACATATCGCCCCAGGCTGCCAGTTAACTTACTACCAAATGGATACTAAGCGGATTGCAAAAAGTGAGTTCTCAAAAAGAGCAGAGCAGATTTGGGAAACAGCGATTGCTGATGACCCGGATATGTTCATAACGATGGATGACAATGCTTTAAAGTACTTTGGGCAACGGATTTCGGATGCTGGGTACCATCTTGTCTTTATGGGGGTAAACAATGACCCCCGAGCGTATTTTGAAAACCACAAGCTCCCTCAGAAAGTAGCAGGCATTCTGGAGCGGCCTTTAATAAAGCAGAACATATCCTTAATTGCTAAGCTGGTTCCAATACGGAAGAAGCGCGTTTTATTGATGATGGACAACGGGACGACCGCAAACAGTATTTCCTCCCAAATGCTGGGGGGACACCGCGAGCTTGATGTTAACAATATTGCATTAGAGGTTTTTACTACAAATAGCTATAGCGAGTGGCAGGATAAAGTGCTTTCTATCTCTCCTCTTAAATACGATGCACTGATAATTGGCAGCTATGCATCTCTAAAGGACAATAGTTCAAAGCAAGTACCAGATACCGTTTCCTCTCAGTGGACAAGCTCGCATAGTAAGGTTCCGTTATTTTCTTTTTGGCAGCACGGCATCGGGAAAGGAAGGGCATTGGGTGGCCTGGCTGTCAGCGGGTTTGAGCAGGGAGCAAAAGCCGCTGAAGCAGTCAATGCAATACTAAGCAACGGCAGGGTTCCATTTGTCGAAGTACCTCAGCATGGGGAACTCATTTTAAGCCAAACAGAGCTTACCCGCTGGAACATTGAACTACCGCACTATATTCGCAAAAGAAGTGTGCTCATTGATTGACAAGACAAACTAGAATGCATATCAGACTCAAAGTTACCTGGCGGAGTATAAACTGTCACTGAACTTATTTACGAGAACTACGACCACGTGAAGAGCGTGCTTTATGAGATGAAGCCGCTTTTGCCTGTGACTTCAATATAGAATCAACGGTCAGAACCATTGGTTCTTTTGGTTTCAGGCCATGAGGGAAGGTACGAGCGCGTGGTGGTAACTCATACTCTTCTGCTGATGCACGAGGCATACGCTTGAAACGATAAAGGTAGAAGTTTTCCAGCTTTTCTCTGGCCCAGTCAGTTTTCTTCAAATACTTAACACTGCTCGCAACTGATGGTTTGGTGTGAAAGCAGTTAAAGCGCATGGCAGTATCTAAAATATCCCAGCCATAGAAATCCACCAGCTCCTGAATCATGGTTTCCAACTTAAGACCGTGCAGTGGGTTGTTTTTCTGTAGTTCAATTCTTTCTTCATCAGTCATCATAACGAGTTCCTAAGCGTTCACTGGGTGGGAGAGTATATCAGAGTTCATCGACCTGCATACTAGTTTGACACTCACGCTAACCAGCTCTCCACCGACAGATCCAGACTGGTCATAATTTCTGTCTGCGTTAACCCGTGATGTTCCGCAAAAACAAGACATGCGCCAAGACCACAGCCTTCGATAACATAGCCTCTTTCATACATTCGGATGGCATCAAACTCTGAGCGGGTAAAATCTGTCTTTGGCATAAATAAGGCGCAATTGTCCGGTAGTGCCTGAGCCGTGACTTTTGCGTCACTGGACTCCAGTACCCAGCGGGTTGTGCCTACTGCAAGCTTCTCTACCTGGGTTTTCCCTTTCATTGCAATAACCGGGGCAAAAATCATAGCCCCGCCGGCAAGATGAAGGCTTGGGAGATCAGCAGCAAGTAACGTACAGCAAGCTCTTTGCACCGGATCAGACAGGTTCATATCACGGGTAAACTTTTCTGCATCCAGCCCCAGCCCACCGGCTTGCTGCTGAAGCATTTCCAAAACTCTGGATTTAACCGCCAGTTTTTCCGGATCTTTGGTACTTCCGGCAAACCAGAGTTTTTCATCCAGCCAGTGGCGCAGCCAGAGTGTCGCAAAAGTGGTTCCGCCGATACCGGACTCGGCAATCAGATGCTCTTCACCGTTTTCAGCCTGTCGCATGAGTTCAGGAATTAACTCATTGCGAATCAGGTTTTCCTCTTCACCCAGTTTACACTGATGGATAACCACATCATCCAGCTCACTGTCGCTAAAATCCGGTACATTATCCAGACCAAGCTGATAGCTGTGCAGCCGGATCTTAAAGCCCTTTTTCTGCAACGCCTTAAAAATACCATGAACCAGAATTGCCGGAGTGACAGAGCCATTGCCAAGTGCAGGTGAGGGCAAATATTCCCCCGCCAGCAGAGTATTGGCTCTGCCGCAGGCGATCAGCTCAGTATCACGGGTAGGATGAAGTTGCATCAGCCCCTCTCCGGCGCCTGCATCGCTAATCTCATGCAGGTTCGGAACCGGAGCAACGGAATTAAGAGTGATGTAGTTCAGCCATGTCATCATCAGGCTCCTTTTAACGTCATAGGAAGCCCCGCAGTAACCAGAGTGACTTTAGGAACCTGCGCAGCAATAGCCTGATGAAGCCAGCCTGCTTCATCCACAAAACGGCGGCTGATTTCTCCCATGGGAACCACACCGCAGCCCACTTCGTTACTGACCAACAGCACTTGTCCAGGAAGACTTGCCAGAGTATCCAAAAGCTCGGCTTTATAATCCGCCCACTCTCTGCCGGATTCACCAAACAGACAATTACTCAGCCAGAGTGTTAAGCAGTCAACCAGAATGCAGTTGTCTGCTGTGCTGCTCTCTTTCAGAGCGCGGGATAACTCCAGCGGCTGTTCAATCACCTTCCACTCAGAAGGTCTTTGCGCCTGATGAAGCTCTACCCGTTTTGCCATTTCCTCATCGCGCACTTCGGATGTGGCAATATAGATAACCGGCTTACCCGAGGCCTTAGCAATATTTTCTGCGTAGCTGCTTTTGCCCGAGCGGGCACCGCCAAGTACAAGCTCAACAACAGGTTTTGCATCATTCACAAACAGACTCCTTTCGGTATTCAGCCAGCTTTTTCAGCGCAGATTCCAGTATTTGCCACTGCTTTTCATTAGCAGGAAGCCCAAAGCGCAGCGCATTCTTTTCATCACACAGACGGGTAAGCACCTGCTGTTTGCACAGCAGTTCATGGCACACGGGAGCATTGTCCAGATAGACAGTAGTGAAAAGATCCGTTCCGGAAAAACGGCAATTCAGAGACGCACTAAGAAGACCAGTCAACCTTGCGGAGTCTGACTTAATTCTCTCACTTGCTTTCGCATGCCACTTTGTATCCATCAGAGCGGTTTTCATCACCCACCGGCTTGGACCTGTAACCGTCCACGGCCCCAGATACTCTTCCAGCAAATTTTTAGTCTGAGTATCCGCAAAAACAAAACCTACCCGAGCCCCGGCCAGACCAAAGAACTTACCCACTGAACGCAGTACAATCCGGTTTTCAAGCTCAGCGTCAGGGCTTAACAATGAAACCTCCGGTGTACAGTCCACAAATGCTTCATCCACTATCAGGTATCCGCCCTTTTCCGCAAGGAACGCTGACAGGCTAAGCAGTTCATCTTTCTGCGTAAAACGTCCGGTCGGATTATTCGGATTAATAATCAGAGCCACATCACAGCAGGATATCTGCTCCTCAGACGGAAAGTTTTCGTAAAACTCAACCTTCCAGCTCTGACCATCTTTGTTAAATCCGCTCCATGCATGCTGATGCTCTTTGTAGCCAACTCTTGGCAGAGCGATAGTTCCGCAACGGCCCATTTTTTCGGTAATCACCGAAGGCATAGCCATAATGGCTGCCTGAGATCCGGCCACCACAACCGGCTCAACCGGAGCCTGATAATAGTGCTGAGCAGCGGCTTCCAGACCATCTTTTACCTGCGGAAGCTGATTCCAGACCGATGCCGGAATATCGCCCACCGGATAGGTAAAAGGGCTGACTCCGGTAGAAAGATCGATCCAGTCCTCCGGATCACTATTGTATTGAGTGGCAATCTGAATCAGGTTTCCACCATGTTTTACCGCCATTAACTGACTCCTGCGATAACGCAAATTAACCACAAATAACTGAGCGCAAAGCTCCCTGTTGAAACCAGCCGGTTCGCTCTGACAATCGCCTCCCAACCGGCATAGTCGCCCATTCCCATAGGCTTTTTGTCGTGCAAAACACCGTGATAATAGGTTGGCCCGCCAATGGTTACGCCTAAAGCGCCGGCACCGGTGGTCATTACCACGCCACCATTTGGACTGCTGCACTCTTTTGCCTGAGATTTCCAGCAACTGAGTGCGTTTTTAAAGTTGCCCTGAAATGCATAACAGATGGCGGTAATACGGGCAGGAAGCCAGCCAAGAAAATCATCGGTTTTCGCACTGAAACGGCCAAAGTTCAGATACTTCTCGTTTTTATAGCCCCACATTGCATCCAGCGTGTTGGCTAAGCGAAACAGAACCGCACCGGGCGCGCCCAGCAGTAAGAACCAGACCATAGGCGCAAATACCGCATCGTTACCGTTTTCCAGTACAGATTCGATAGCAGAAGAGACGATCTCTTTTTCTCCCATCTTCTCAGTATTGCGGCTGACAATCATGGATACCTGATAGCGGGCATCCTCAATATCCCCGGCCTTTAACGGCACAAAAATATTATGCGCATGTTCAAGCAGGCTACGTCCGCCAATAGTGAGATAAAGAATGACCACATTCAGAACAAGCCATAGCAAAAGTGAAGCCTGCCGAGCCAGTTCAAGCGCAGCACCGGTAAGCAGCACCAGAGGAATCACAGCAAGTGTCCATGCCAGTATCCCCTGCTTTCGCTCACTCAGCCAGTTCAGGCTCCGACACTTTTTCTCAACCACGTTTGCCAGCTTGCCAAAGCCAATCAGCGGATGAAACTTATTTGGCTCACCCAGCCATTTATCCAGCCACAAGGCAGCAACCAGAACAAGAGCGCTGAGAAAAGCGCTTTGTCCGGGACTAAGAGGAAGCTCAGGCAACATCGGCTCTCTCTTGAGAACTGATCACATCAGACATATCCACAAACTCCGGGTAGTCTGCGTCCTTGGCAAGATGGCCATTGGCCGTTGCCCACTCAAGTACCTCTTCATTAAGCGGAACCAGTTGCGCCCCTTCAAGCGCTTCACTGTGATGCTCTTTAATGGATTTAAATACGGAAATATCTTCCACCAGAATCCACTCAACCGCCGGGATCTGATACCCCTGAGGCTTACAGATATGGCGGCCTGCCAGATAGTAACGGTCTTTATCACCAAACGCTTTTTCTTCGCTAAGCGTCAGTGTCATTGCGTTTTCAAACAGTTTTTCAGCACGGATTCCGATGTTTTTCAGCGCCTTTCTTACATAACGGTTATCACTGCCCATGGGCATAGCAAATTTACGGATATCCCAGTTATGCTCCAAAAGCGCTTTCCACCAGACATTAAATGAAGGCAGATCGCTAAAGCTGAGCGCTTTCTGAGAAGCAAGAAATTCCAGATCCTCAGTATCAAGCAGTGACTTAACCGGCAGGCTGTTAATCTCAATCACCTCTGCGCCGCTCTCCCTGAGAAGTGTGGTCTCTTCATACTGACCACAAACCAGAATACGAACCCCTGTCAGAGGCAGAAGATTGCGCCATGCAAACTCTTCACTCTGCTTAACCACATCGCCGATAATCACAAGAGACGGGCCTTTCTGCTCAAGGTTGGCAACTCTGTCGGCGATGGTTTCCAGCGTTGCGGTAATACAGTTGTGATCCGCGCTGGTAGCTGAGCTGATAAGCGCAATTGGCGTATCCGGTCTTCTGCCGTTAGCTATCAGGTTTTCAGCGTGCTCAGGCAGTTTTTTGGCGCCCATATAAAGCACTAAAGTGCCACCGGCGCGGCCAAGCTCGCCCCAGGAAACAATGGTTTTTGAGTGCTGATGTCCGCTGACAAAGGTCACGCTTGATGCGATACCACCACTGGTCAGCGGAAAGCCGGAATAGGCAGCTGAGCCAAGCGCTGCGGTAATACCCGGAATGATCTCATAGGAAATGTTATTCTCGTTCAGTTCACGGCACTCTTCGGTCGTACGGCCAAAGATGCAGGGATCACCCGCTTTAAGGCGGGCAACCGTTTTACCGGCCAGGGCGTATTCCATCACGTCAGGATGCATACCGTAATCGATATGTGTCCCCTGATAACCGCGGTATCCTACCTGATGAAGATGCACATGCTCAGGCACCATGGAAAGAATGGCAGCGCTGACCAGCTTGTCGTAACAAACCACGTCACACTCGCTCAGAAGCTGCTTTGCACGGCAGGTAAGCAGTCCCGGATCACCCGGTCCTGCACCAATCAGATAAACCTTACCCTTACTCATTGGCCTCTCCTTCCACCACTTTTGCTTTGCGGCAGGCGTGAGAGAAAGTCGGGTCATACAGTTTTGAATCCACAAAATCATCAATGGCAAAGACCTTGCTAACGATGATCATCGCCGTTGAGCGGATATTGGCTTCATGCATTTTATCTGCGATATCAGCAAGGGTGCCGCGAATAATTCGCTGCTCAGGATGAGAAGCTTTTTCCACCACACAGACCGGCCAGTTTTGCGGATACACGTCGCTTAGTTCACGCACGACTTTACGGATCAGAGTGGCACTCAGGAACAAACACAGGGTTGCTTCATGACTTGCCAGAGATTTCAGATTCTCTTTCTCAGGAACCGGCGTTCTGCCAGAGGCGCGGGAAAGAATAATGGTCTGACACTCTTCCGGCAGGGTCAGCTCCTGTCCCAGTGCGGCAGCCGATGCCTGAAAAGAAGAAACACCCGGAATCACTTTCCAGTCAATTCCCAGATCATTGAGCCTGCGGGTCTGCTCCGCCAGAGAAGAGTAGATAGAAAGGTCACCGGTCTGCACGCGGGCAACATCTTCACCTTTTTCATGGGCATCGGTATAGACCTTAGTGATTTCATCCAGATCCATACTGGCAGAATCGAAAACCTTAGCATCGAGGCGAGCTCGTTCAATTACAGCCTTAGGCACCAGACTTCCGGCATATAGAATGACCGGGCAGGTTTCCACCAGCTTTGCGCCCTTTACCGTAATCAGATCCGGGTCACCCGGTCCGGCACCAATAAAATAAACGGTCATGCTGCATCCTCACTATTTTCTGATTTATTCTTCAGGGAACGGCCGGGAGTCTGACCTTCTCGGGTCTCTCCGTCTTCCAGCGTATATTTGTTTTTGTATCCGCGCGGCGTCACTATCCAGTCTTCAAAACGGTAGCTGCTTTCGTTTCCAATGATAACGGCCGCGTTCATACCAAACTCAAGTTCAGTAAACTTATCCAGTGTTGAAAGCTGAACGCTCTGCTCTTCACGGTATGCGGCGTTTACCACTGCCACCGGCGTGTCTGCCGGGCGGTGTTTCAGCAGGATCTGCTGAGCTTCAATAATATGGTTCTGGCGCTTTTTAGAGCGCGGGTTGTAGAAGGTGATGGCAAAATCCGCCATAGCCGCCGCTTCAATGCGCTTAGTGATCACTTCCCATGGGGTAAGGAGATCGGACAGCGAGATTGTGCAGCTGTCATGCCCAAGCGGTGCGCCGACCAGAGAGGCGCAGGCATTGGCTGCAGTGATCCCCGGCACGGTTTCCACTGCAATATTCAGGTTCTGCGATGCCATCAGCTCAAACACCAATGGCGCCATGGCATACATGCCCGCATCACCGGAGCAGACAAGGGCAACGTTTTTGCCTTCCTGAACATGTTGAATGGCTGCATCGGCACGCTGCCACTCTTTGGTCATTCCGGTTCTTACCAGAGCCTGATTATCGATAAGGTCGGCAATCAGCTTTACGTAAAGACCGTAGCCAACAATCACGTCAGCGCTTTTAATCACTTCCTGAGCCCGGACTGACATCAGATCCAGACTTCCGGGACCGAGTCCTACAAGGAATAATTTAGCCACAGGTTTTCTCCTCTCCCGGCTCTTCTATTGGCGCAAAGTATTTTGCATCCAGTATCTGTTTTAAGGGTTTATTTTCGGCCAGTGCAAGGAATAGCTCCTGCCACTGCACCTCTGAAAGCTCTTCGACATTTCTCAGCCAAAGGGCGTTATTTTCGGACGGAATTTCACTGCCACAGCGCTCATAAATCACCATGGTTGAGCGGTTACGACAGGCTCCGGCGCACATGGTTCTGCTGATCTTGATTCGCTTATCACCTTCCGACAGACCAAGCGATTTCAGGATGGAGCGCAGATCATGAGCAAGGTTTTTGCTGCCGGCTTTGGCACAGCGTCCACCTTCGCACAGAAGAATGTGATGTTTGTGGTGAAGCATAGGGCGGTTCAGATCCACATGCTTTGGCTTGCACTGGTAACCCTCAACCACCTCGTTGCCATGAGCGTTAACTTTTATCTCTGCCGGGTTGCTGCTCTTATCACCATGCTTTTGTTCACTGCCGTGCTTTTTCCTGCCAAACCAGTTCTTTCTTTTCTGCTGAACCAGAGACTCTGCAAACTCACGACGACAGCAGGCCACCGTCATATTGTAACCATCCTGCTTAAATGCCCATTTAGGCACCACCAGCTGTCTGGTATCACTGAGTTTAAGCGCGGCAGCTTCGGCCACTGAATTGCTGCCGGTGACTTTTTTCACGTAATCGGACGGGTTTTCAATACCCTCAATCCCATTCAGCATTTCAGGTGCAAAAGTGGTAAAAGGCCACTGCATCTCTTCGGACAGTTCGTTTAACGCCACTTCGTCAGCTTTTAGATCTATGCTTGAAATGGCCTGAACTGACTCCAGAGAAAGATTGAAGGTTTTACTAAAGGTTTCTAAACCGGCTTTTATCACTGAAAACGGCGTATTTCGGTCGCAACCCAAGCCCAGCACCAGCGACTTAGGACGCCATAGCACCAGCTTGTTTTCCCAACCGGAAAGATCCGGAGACTGCTCATCTGTGATCAGGATGGCGCCGCGATAATCTTCGCTGTCGATCCCGTTTAGCTCTATATGGGTAAGAATATTCGACGGCATACGTTTTTCGTATTTCCACCAGGTTTTCTCACCGCTCTGCTGGGCGATAATAACCGGCTCATCATTGACAATGGCCGCAGATACATTGGTGATAGATGGCTCTGAAACCGGGTCTAAAACCCAGCCAAATGGCGCGCCCAGCATATCGGCAGAGACGGTTTCTGACACATCTGAAGCTGTGGTGATAACCGGGATAGCTTTCACAATATGCGCAACCCGCTCGGTCAGCTGATTAGCTCCGCCACGGTGTCCGGACAGCATGGAAATGGCGAACTTTGCCATTTCATCCAGACAGACTACGGCAGGGTCAGTACGCTTATCCTGCATCAGCGGGCCAATCATCCGGCTGACAATGCCGCTGGCAAAAATAAAGATATGCCCGTCATACTGGCTGAACTTATCAGCGACAAAGCCAGCCAGCGGAAGCGATAATAGCTCTGCTTCCGGTGCCTGCTCTATCGCAGCTTCAGTGACAAACAGATCCGCAAAGGGAAGCGCACGCTTTAGTCTTGCGGCCTGCTTCGCTCCGTTTACGGTGATGGCGTATATAGCTAACTTCTTCATAGTCCCGCTTACGCTGCCGACTGTTTACCGCGCAGTACGCCGCGACGGGAGCGGATAGAAATCTGAACCATAGAGAAGTAACGGTGCTCTTCCGGCACTTCATCCAGATTAGTGTAGATCTCTTCTTTATCTGTACTGGCATGAGAAACGTAAGTTGCCGCTCCCTCAAGGCCAAGCTGTTTCAGTTTTGCCGAGAGCTGCGGGATCATACGACCGGCTTTGATCAGCATGATGGTATCGAAGTCATGCACCAGTGTTTCAAGGCACTCAATACCATAGGTCGCAGGCACGACGCAGAAACGCTCTTTGCCGTCGGCCAGAGGAATTTTGGTTGCCGCCGGTACTGCCGTAATGGAAGTCACACCCGGTACAATAACAGGAACCACTTGCGGCGCGATTTCGTCCAGTTCTTCCTGAATATAAGCCCAGGTACTGAATACTGACGGATCGCCTTCAGTCACAAATACCACAGATTTGCCTTCTTTCAGGCGCTCAAGAATCGCCTCAGCACCCGCCTGCCAAGCAGGAACATTCAGTGACGCGTCTCGGGTCATAGGAAAATGCAAAAACAGACGCTCACCGGAAATCTCTTCTTCTGATAGTGCCCCGGTTACGATTTCCCATGCAAATGAATCGGCTTTGCCTTTGTTTTTTTCAGGGATAGCAACCACATCGGCTTCTGCTATCAGGCGAGCCGCTTTAAGAGTAAGCAGTTCGCTGTCTCCTGTACCAACACCAACTGCGTATAGCTGACCTAAGTTATTATTGTCCATGAATTTCTCCTACACAGTTTTTGTTATTGTGAATAAATGAATCGGGTTCTCCGCCTGATAGCGAAGATAATGAGCAAGCGGTTGAGTGCTGGATACGTTAACCATCTGAGCATCAAAGCTGACGTCGTTCTGCTTCGCCCACTGGTAGACTTCCGCCACCGTATCCATAGTGACAGCCGAAACCACAAGACGGCCGCCACTCTTTAGTGAATCCAGACAGTAAGAAAGAATAGATTCCATCGCACCTCTGCTGCCGCCGACAAATATGGCGTCTGGCTTTTCCAGTTCCGACAGGGCCTCAGGAGCCTTGCCTTTAATCAGTTCAACATTATCAGTGCCATGGGCAAAAATATTTGCCTGAATACTTTCAAAGCACTCTTCATTACACTCCACGGCATATACCTGGCCATTGTTAGCAAACTTTGCGGACTCAATGGCAACCGAACCTGAGCCTGTGCCTATATCCCAGACGGTATCATCTGACTGAATCCGCATACTGGTGAGAGCAAGATGACGGATCGACTGCTTGGTGATCAGGCCGTTTTTCGGCATACGTTTCAGGTAGCTTTGGTCAGAAGAAAACTGACCGTGCCCGCCCCACAGAGCCTGATTTTCCCTCTGAGCCACCAGAATGTTGAGCGGGTCAAATCCGGTATCACTCTCAGCCAGTTCTTCTACGCTGAAAGTTCTGATGGTTTCTTCCGTGCCACCAAGCTGCTCGCAAACGCTGAGCTTCCAGCCGGTTTCACTGAACTGCTTCATATGTGCAGCGACAATCTGTGGCGTGTTTTTGCTGTCGGTAAGAATGGCAAACAAATTACCCTGCTGCATCTTAGCCACCAAACCCGCCAGCTTACGGCCATGGCAGGAAATAAAGCGACTCTCCGACCATGGGATACCCAGCCTTGAAAAGGCCAGTTGCGCAGAGCTATGAGTGGGAATAAAGCTAAGCTCGTCCACCGGCATTTTCTTTAACAGAGTACTGCCAATACCAAAGAACAGAGGATCGCCCGACGCCAGCACAACCACACCGCCCTCTTCGCTTTCGTCAATCACTTCACTCAGCCAGTCAGAAAAGCCCTGACTCATATCCAGAAACAGGCCTTCAAACTGAGGAAACCATTCAAGATGGCGCGGATGCCCTGCCACTACGCGCGCAGCCGCAACAGCGTTCACTGCCTTGCTGGTCAGGCTAACGCAACCATCTTCAGGAACACCAACAACCGTTATACTCGTCATCGTTATTTACACCGTCTGGTACATAAGTGCGTGAATAGTCGAAACCACAATCGGACTGCCGCCTTTACGCCCTGCACTGGCGATATATGGCACCTTTGACTGCTGCATCAATTCGTCTTTTGACTCTTCTGCCTTAACAAAGCCCACAGGAATGCCGACAATCAGCGCCGGTTTTATTTCACCGGCTTCAACCATACGCAGTACTTCATACAGAGCGGTAGGCGCATTACCCACACCAATAATCGCGCCATCCAGCAGACCTGAATCACGCGCTTTACGCATCGCCCAGATTGCGCGGGTTTCACCCTTCTCTTTGGCTATGGCTATCACTTCTTCATCGCTGATAAAGCAATGCACGCTGTTGTTGTTCACCGCCAGTCGCTGCGCACTCAGGCCGCTGGTGATCATGGTGACATCACTGACAATCGGGCAACCTGACTTAATCGCCTCGATACCGGCTTCCACCGCACCTTCACTAAAGTGAAATAGTTTGGCAAACTCAAAATCACCCGTGGTATGGATTGCTCTTCTTACCACAGGCCACTGTTTTTCATCGAAGTTATGACCGCCATGAAACTGGTGGATTTCCTGATCGATAATCGAAAACGAGTCATTTTCAATTACCTGCCCCTGACGGGTCATCTGCTTCATTTTTTCCATTGTTTTTCCACCTGAATACTGTTTTAGGTTTCGTCTTAGCCGAATCCCTTAATTCTCGTCACTTCAAAGCCGTCTACTTTCGTCATCCCGGAAATTGCGAAGCTTTTATCCGGGATCTACTGTCTGTGCGCTGTAGAGCTACAAATAACCTTATACCTTACAACGCGCCTTAATCAGATTCCCGTTTTCACGGGAATGACGACGACTGTTGAAATGACTATATATGGAAGGAATTAGCTGCGAGCCAACTCCTTCCCATCAAAATCAATCAAAATCACATCAATTTCCAGCGCATCCGCGGTATAGCGATTGGCATGTGCCTGAGTTTCCCTGCATAAACGGTTAAGAAAACTCTGTTCATTATTGTCACGTACCAAATTCAGCACATGCCGTCCGGTATTTGCACAAGTTATCTCACCGCACAAAGACGCAGACAAGCCTTCCTCTTTCGCAAGCTCACTCAGGCGCTGAAAGTCAATTGCATGGCCGGAAACATGAGTCATCATTCGCCCTGAAACCAGCTTGCCCATTTTGCCAATCATGGTCACCAGCGTAACACGCGTTACACTGTAGCGTTTCGAAGCCCGCAAACCGACACCAATAAAATCACCTGCCTGGATAAAGGCCATATCCGGCAGGTCAGGAAGCAAAGCCATAGCCGCCTTTTCTGAGCGTCCGCCTGTGGTTAATACAAGGTGCTCAGAGCCATTGGCCCTGGCAATCTGAACCGACTGCCTTACCGATGCCGCATAAGCAGAGGTCGAAAACGGCTTAACCGTACCCCGGGTTCCCAGAATCGAGATGCCACCGATAAGCCCGAGTCTTTCACTAATGGTCTCTTTCGCCGCTTTTTCACCGCCGGGAACTGAAATGGTCAGTTCCAGCCCTGTTTGTTCATCTGCTTTCTGCCATTCCAGCTTTGCCATTTCTAAAATATTGGCTCTCGGCACCGGGTTAATGGCTGGTTCTCCCACAGGTAGTTCCAGTCCCGGCAAAGTCACTGTGGCTACGCCTTTTCCGCCTTTAAGGAAAATACCCGGCTCGCTTATACGTCTGGCGCTGCACTGAATCTCTAAACCATGTGTGCAATCCGGATCATCACCGGCATCTTTAATGATGCCTGCAGTCACCTCTTCTGCTCCCTCAAGACGGCAGAGTTCAAAGGTGACAAAGTCCCGGTTTGGCAGCTGTATTTCGATATGTGAAAAAGGAGTCTGCTGAATAAGCATTCTCACCGCAGCCCTTGCAGCTGCCGCAGCACATGCACCTGTCGTATAACCGTGGCGCAATTCTTCATTGTGCTTTGAACGCTTTAACTTACCCACTTAATTTCCAATCCATATAACTCATTTTTGTCGTCGCTTCGCGCTCACGAAACACGCCACTTATATCACTCCAAAGCCAACCACCGCCGTCATCCCGGGAATGACGACGGAGCAGGAATTCAAGTTCGTCTTCATCATCACGAAAATGACGTAAGACGGTAAAGACTGGTTTTAAGTTACGAGAACAATTTGGCGGGAATCATAGAAAAGCAATGCTGAGTGATCCCGCCCAGTCTTTATAAAATATGTTCTATTTAGCAGGTTCTGGCTTACGAATCCGGCCTCAATTTGCCGGTAATTTATTCGCTTACAGTTGCGGGTACAGCCCAGGATTTTCACCTGATTCACTAAGATAGCAGACGCTATCTGGTACTAAATAAGTTGAGGAAGTCTCTCATATGGCATTACTAATAATTTTGACGCTTATCAATTTTAGACAATAGATAAATATCGCCCTTTGAAAAATAGGCAAATCGATAAATAAGTCCTTTAATTTACAAAAGCAACATATTGATAAAGCGTGACTTTTTAAAATCAACAGCTAACAAGCGCAAAAATACCGATACATTTACACCACTTCATTATAGTGACATAGATCACGGATACAATCTGCCTGAAATGCAACGAAATCACACATGATATAAGCGTAAAAGCCTATATTTTGTGACTTCAAACACATATACTCCTTCACCGAATCAGAACTTGTCAGGCATTTTAAGGTAGTTATCAGTGAGCTCAGACAACATTAAATTTATCGCAGCGGATATGGACGGTACGCTTTTAGATGAAAAGGGAAAACTGGATCCTGCATTTTTCGGGCTATATGAACAGCTTGAAGAAAACAACATCATCTTCGCTGCCGCCTCTGGCCGTCAGTACTACAGCCTGTTAAAGACCTTTGAACCAATCAAAGACCGAATGATGTTTATTGCTGAAAACGGCACCATGGTAATGCATAAAGGCCAGGAGCTTTATAGCTGCACTATGGGGCAGGAAAACATCAACAACATTATCAATCATGCCCGTTCCATTGAAGGAGCGCATATCGTTCTGTGCGGAAAGCAGTCAGCTTATATCGAAACTCAGGCAGCGGATGCATTGGAAGAGTTCAGTAAATACTATGAACGCTGCCATTATGTAGAAGATCTTCTGACTGTAGAAGATGAATTTATCAAAGTCGCCATCTGCCATTTTGATGGTACCGAAGAGAAGGTCTATCCAGGCATCAACCAGATGTTTGGCCATGATCATAAAGTCGTCATCAGTGCCCGTGTCTGGCTGGATATTATGAATTCCGAGGCTTCAAAGGGAGCGGCCATCGAAAACCTGCAGGAAAGGCTGAATTTCGGTTATAACGAAACCATGAGTTTTGGTGATTACTTCAATGATGTGGAAATGCTTCAGTCCAGCTATCACTCCTACGCCGTAGAAAACGCGCATGAAGGCGTGAAAAAATACGCCCGTTTTTCTGCTCCGGGTAACAACGAGGGCGGCGTGTTACAGGTTATTCGTGCTCATCTGAATAACGCATAATTTATAGCCGTTTCAGGACTTATAGCATCAGATTCAATCTTGAATAGTTATGCAAAAATCTCGTTCCCACGGTCCTCCGTGGGAATGCATATCAGACTCAAAGTTACCAGCTGAGTATAAACTTTCACGGAACTTATTTTCTGCTCTTTTAGTGTTTTACGTAGATGTTTTCAGCCGCGGCATGCATTCCCACGCAGGAGCATAGGAACGAGGGCGTGGTGAATGATTTGACGTTTTTATTGCATAAAGAAAGTATGCTATTTATAGAGAGCATACCGGTTCTTACCAGCCTGTTTCGCCATATACATGGCTTCATCCGCTCGCTGAATAAGCTCTTCAGCACTGGCTCCATCTTTTGGATACAGAGATACCCCGATGCTCACCGAAGTCTGTACTCTTGCCTCTCCTAGCTGCATCGGCATCATTGCTGACTTTAAAAGCCGTTTGACGATACTTTCATAATCTTCAGCTTCATTTATGTTCGCCAGGATGGCAACAAACTCATCTCCCCCGACACGGGCAAGGGTATCGCCTTCGCGTATGCAATGACTCATAAGGCCTGCAATTCTTGACAGCACCTTATCACCCGCATCATGCCCATAAGTGTCATTAATGGCCTTAAAACCATCCAAATCAAGGTAAACCACAGCAAACATCTGCCGGGTTCTTTCATACTGTTTGATAGACAACTTCAATCTGTCGGTTAGCAGCAAGCGATTCGGTAGCTGGGTGATAAAGTCGTAATGAGCGATCTTTTCCAGTTGCTGCTGGTGTTCCTTCATCGGTGTGATATTTGAGAAAATAGCAACATAGTTCTGAATCTCGCCTCTGTTATTCGTTACTGCACTAATGGTGAGCAACTCAGCGTATAAGTCGCCATATTTGCTTTTATTCCAGATTTCTCCTGACCAGTAATGCTCTGTAAGCAGGGAGCCCCACAGATTCTCATAAAACTGTTTATCGTGCTTACCGGATTTTAATATACCCGGATTCTGGCCTATTGCCTCTTCACGCGTATAGCCGGTGATTAGTGAAAATGTCTCATTCACATCCAGTATGTTTGCGTTCGCATCGGTGATGACGATACCTTCACGGGCATGAGTAAACACACTCGCCGCAAGTTTTAGTTCCTGAGATTTTGCATACCACTCATCCGTTGTTAACTTATCGATTTCCCGGGAGATTATGCCGATTTCATTATTCGGATATTGGGAGATGGTTTCGCTCTTCCAGTCACCCTGAACAACGGAGGTCACCTTACTCTTTAACCTGATTAGTGGCGTACTAAACTTCTCACTTAAGGTGTGACTCTGAGCTAATCCAAGTAAAACGGATACCACTAAGGCCAGCAGAACATAGAGCCCGATGTTAAAAATAATACCACTGAGAATTTCAGCCCGTTCCACCACAGTGACGACAACCCAGTCAGCTTCATAGGTGTGACTAAAATAGGCGATTTTGTTTATGCCATCCAAAACATAAGATAAATAGCCTTCTTCATCGCTGAAGCTCAGATTTTCAGTGATTAATTCTGAAATGTTCTTCCCTATAATTTTAGGGTCGTGGTGAAGGATGATGATTCCTTCCGGGTTGATCACATAGCTGTAGGAAGAGTGATAGATATCGCCTCGTTTAGCTAACTGTTCCATTAACACTTCAATGGAGCTGTCCGCTGCAATTACACCTGTGACTTTTTTGTCCTGGTTATAAAGCACCTTACCCGTAGAGAGTAACCATTCATGAGTGGTTATTTCATGATAAGGCAACCCTGTGGAGAGCTCAGGCTGTGCCTCCACTGCCGCAACGTACCATGGCCTTATGGTCGCGTCGTAATCTTCTGGCAGTGTGAAGCCATCAATGATTAGCTCAGCCTTATTCGTTTCATAACCTGAATACAAATACGAGACATAGCGGTGCCGCTTCGCAACGGCTCTGTACAATTCGATGACTTCCTGCTCTTGCTCAGCGTCCAAGTCAGCGCCATGACGGACCAGAGGATTGTCCGCCAGCATTTCAACCACGCTTTTTATTTCAGAGAAATAGCCATCGATAAAATAGCTCACCGCATAATTTCTTTGCTTTATCGAGCTGCGGGCGGCATCCATTCCCGATTTGTAGAGGATTTGGGCAAGAGCACCACCAAGAAGGATAAGAATGACAAGTGATAAAATAAAACTGCTTTTGAAAATATCGTGCTTGATGGATTTATATTTTTTTTCGATGGACATCGCTACTGTGTCTGAGCTGACTCTGATTTTACTTATTATTCTTAGTCAACTGATGCTGTTAGATATTCAATAGCAGCAATATAGCATAAGCTAAAAATTGGCACACATGACTTAAGTCAATAAACATATTTAATACATATTGTTCACAAAGATGTTTCATAACCGGTTTATCTTCCTGACTGACGCAGGGAGCAAACACCCCTGAGCCACATTAGACCGGTTGACTCACTGGTTAATTGAACTTATATTTGAAAATAAAATAGTTTCATTTTCAACTAAAGTGTGTAACTTAAAAGGTTGTAACCATGCAAGATTGGACTAAAGTTCTTAAGTCTGTAATTTTATTAAATAAAATGCTTTTCAGAAGAAGCGCACCTATACATTCAGATGGCAGTTTGAATCTTACCCAGGAGAAGGTACTGCTGGCTGTTTACGACAATCCTATGAGTTCGCAAAAAGAGATTATCCGTTATATGGACAAGGATAAAGGCTCTGTCAGTAAGGTCATACAAAATTTAGTCGAGCTTGGATTTGTTGAGCGCCACCCGTTTGCACAAGACAGAAGACAAGTCCGCCTGGAGCTGTCTGTAACAGGCAAAGCCGAGATATTGAGAATTAAAGATAACTTTTCCAGGCACGTAAACAAAACGATTTCTGAGCTGGATAAAGATAAGCAGGAAGCACTTTATATACATCTTGATGCTTTACTGGACATTGCACTGGAGATCGAAGCGAAGCAAGGCAATAAAGAGTTATAATCTTTCCTCTCAATTTTCTCCCTTCACAATACCCATAACCATCTGACTCTTAAATGAAAGCCCGTCTTAGGGCTTTTATTGTTTTGATCTTCTCTCTGAACAATTAGTTTCTTTTCCAACTATTTCATTCTCACCTATTGAACAAATATTACCCGTAAGATATAGTTGCAAAATAAATAGTTTCATATTCAACTATCATGTTTTGCAACTATATTTCTATTGTCCAAACCGAGGAATAAATGATGAACTTCACAACGCCATCTAAGCTAAGTGCTATCGCTGTCTTAACTGCTCTTTTCGTATCAGGAAGCGCAGCCGCGCAAGCGACAACTTATGACGTGATTTCCAGAAAAGATGCCGGACCTGAACCGACTGCGTACCAGAAAACAAAAGCAGCAACGGCGAATGGTGCGGTTAATGAAAACGTTGTGACCTATACAGAAAGAGTTTTCAACCAGGATACCTGGATGCTGAAACGCGGCGTTGTACAGCCAGTAGGCGAGGCGGAATTCAGTGCATGGGAAATGCTGAGTGATGAAGGGGGCATGGACTATGAACAGGCAGCACCAAACCCATTAAGTTATATGACAGCCGGTATTGCATCCAGCCTGTTAACTCAGCTTAACCGCGCTGCGCTGGTAATGGATTTAGATATCAAAGAGATTAAAGTTGAAACCAAAGTAACCTTCCACTGGGCTGATGCCATGACAAGCAAATGGTCTGGCTATACGGACAAAGTAACCGCAAATATCTTAATCGATAGCGACGAACCGGCAGAGAAAGTTGCCGAACTCAAAGCAATGGCATACAAGTCATGGGCTATTGGCTCAGGGCTAGCGAATAAAGTTAAGGTCGATTCAGAAGCGGTTGTTGAGAATCAGGAGCTGCACTGGAAAGACCATGGCGCTCACCAGGGAAAAGTTTCCGGCCCGGTTTCAGAAGATAACGGCTTAACGCTGTCCACTAAGTCTTCACCAATTGAGCCGCAGACACTGGAAGTTGGTAAAGATGTTAGCACACCAGAAATTATTCAGGCGCGCCCATTTGCAATTATTGCTATTGCTGAGTCTGCAAATGATACCCAGCGTCCATTTATGAACAAAATAAAAGTCCGCGCTGTTCAGGACAACTACGCAACATGGGATCTCTATGCCGATGACAGCCGTGGTTATGCAGGTACCGACAAGGCACCAACCTCAAGAGATTACTTCACACTTGGCACCTCATTCTGCCTGATGAGCCAGCTTAGCGCCAATGACGAAATGTACTTCAAAAAGCAGGGCGTAAAACTGGATGATTATCGTGTTTCTCATCAGTTCAACTATCAGGAAACAGGCTTTATGACTCCTGAGATGACCGGCAGCATGGGTACCATCATCACCAAAGGCATTGTAAAAAGTGAAGAAGAGAAGCAGACACTGGTCGATTTCTTCTATCAGTCACTACGCTGCTGCTTTGCTGGTGAATCTTTAGTTAACGAGACGGAAATGGAATCCAACATCTATCTGAACGGCAAAGCGATTTAACCGATAAAGCAAAGAAATTTTAGAAGAGAAATACAATGAAAAGTACAGATATAGCCATTATCGGAGGCTCCGTAGGTGGACTGGTCGCGGCGGTTACCTCAAAAAAACGTAATCCTGAGAAATCCGTTACCGTCATCCGAAATGTGATGAAATCCATGGTGCCTTGCGGTATCCCCTATATTTACGGAACACTGAAAGCAGTAGAAAAAGACCAGATCCCGGATCAGAAATTTCTGGATATGGGAATTGAAATTGTCTGCTCAGATGTTGCCAGCATTGATCGTGACAACAAGGCGCTGCAATTTCGTGATGGTGAGGCACTCCGGTACGATAAACTGATTGTCGCAACCGGCTCGAAGCCCTTTGTCCCGCCGATTAAGGGGGTCGCTCTGGACAACGTATTCGTGGTGGAAAAAGATCCGGTTAAACTACAATCGCTATATAACGCACTGGAAACGGCAAAGAATGTGATTGTTATTGGCGGAGGCTTTATCGGCGTCGAAATGGCCGAGCAGATCACTGTTATGAAACAGGCAGAGAAAGACACGAAAGTCACTATTGTCGAGATGCTTCCCCACTGCCTTATGATGGCTTGTGAAGAAGAGTTCTGTGTACAGGTTGAAAATGAGCTGACCGAAAGCGGAATCAATATTGTAACCGGCCAGGGGGTTAAAGAAATCCGCGGCGGCAATCAGGTCACATCCGTGCTGCTTGCTGATGGCACAGAGCTGAGTGCCGACCTTGTTCTGATCAGTGCCGGAGCAAAACCCAATGCTGAACTGGCTGAAAAGTGTGGTTTAAAAACCGACCCGCATCAGGGCATCGTTGTAAACGAGTATATGCAGACCAATGACCCGGATATCTTTGCCGCAGGTGACTGCGCATCGAAAACCGCCTTTATTACCGGCAAGCCAAGCGGGATCAGACTGGCATCAGTCGCCAGCAGCGAAGGTATGATTGCCGCCAGCAACCTCTACAATGAGGTGAAGCGCAAAAGTATGGGCGCGCTTGGCGCATTCGCAACGAAAGTGGGTCCTCATTCCATTGCATCGGCTGGCTTAACCACTAAAGCCGCTGAAGAAGAAGGGATTGAAGTTGTCGTGGGTGAAGCAGTAGCACCAAACCGCCACCCAGGAAACCTGCCCGGTTGCGTAATGAATATGAAAGCGATGCTGTTGTTCCGCAAAGATAACGGAAAAATCGTTGGCGGGCACGTTATCGGCGGTGAGTCTGCAGCCGATATGGTTAATGCCATTTCCGTTGCAATACAGGCAGGCAATACCATGGAAGAGTTGGCCACAATGCAATACGCCACTCACCCGCTGCTAACGGCCTCTCCAACGGCTTACCATATTATGCTGGCAGCAGAAAACGGAGCGATTAAGCTAAAACGTCTGCAAGAAAAGCAGAGTGCTAAGGAAGCGCTTACTGTGTAATAGCAAGCAAGGCCAGCGTGTACAAACCTGGCCTTGTTACTTTAATATCAAGCGCGGTTACCCCACAGGAAAAGTCATTGATACTTTCAAGCCCATTGCCCTCTGTATTACGACTTTTGTCGCTGCGGTAAAATTTCTCGCAAAGCCTTTTCTGGCGCGCTGCGACTTACTCCCCTATTCATATCTGGGGGGAGTGACATAAATCGGTGCTACGGCACCGTTTTTTGTGCCTGCAAACCAATAAATTCGCACTTTAAACAAGAAAGGCAGGACGCCCACAAACCTGGCGCACACTCAGTATTTGTCAGGAAATGTGGCTGACAGAAAATGGCCGGATTAATCAGGCCAAATAGAGAGAAAAATCTTGCCTGAAATCATATAAATGTGGGCTGTTTATTGTGAACGACCCCATTGCTTTCTATAGTTAACAGAAGCCGGAAAACACCGAAGAACTTCAACAATGGATAACTTAGAAAAACTGCTGGCCGAAGCGTTGATGGACGAATATCTCGCCCATGCTAATTACACTCGTGTCATCGAAAAATTTGGCAACCGCATGCCATTTGCAAACATTGTAATGGCAGAGCAGCGTCACGTCAGTGCCCTTATCCCACTGTTTTTAAAGTATGGTTTTCAGGTTCCGGCTGACCCTTATGTGGGAAGAGTCGAAGTGCCCGCAACCTTTGTAGCCTGTTGCCAGCTCGGCATCAATGGTGAGATTCGAAACATTGAGATGTATGACCGGCTTATGGCTCAGACAAATCTGCCGGATGTACTACAGGTCTTTAGCTGGCTTCGCCGTGCGTCACTGGTAAACCATCTGCCTGCTTTCCAGCGTTGCGCCTCAATGCAATCATTTCAGACTCCGCTTACCACGCAACCTTCTCCAGCCATGGCTGCTGTCTCGCCAGAGTTTGCGCCAGCATCGTCAGACCAGACTATGTCAAGAATGCAGGGAGCGAATGGCAAAAGCGAAGATGCTGAAGACGATACGCTGCTGGCAGGACTTGCTGCGGGTGCATTGGCTCTGTTTGCCTTAACCGTAGCAATTAAGTTCAGGGCTGACTAGGCCCTGATCTCTGCCACCTTTTTCTGAATCAAATCTTGCATTAACTCCATAAGCCAGGCCAGCCGAGGGTGGTTAATATCCCGCTTCAGACCAATCAGATCGACATTGAAATCAGGAATATCTATCGGTGGTTCACACATAGTTAAACCATCATCATCGACCACAACTTTACCTACCATTTCAGCCATTACTGCAAGCAGTGTGCGCTCTTTAAGCATCTGTCGTATAGTCAGGTAACGGGTAGTTCCGATAACAACGTTCCGCTTTGTCTGCATTTTCTTCAGTGTAACATCAACCTGACTGACCAGTTCCTGATTGGCAGTGATAATAGCCTGTGGTGTATCAAGATACTCTTGCAGTGAAATCGGCGAAGATGCATGCACCTTGCTGTTATCAAACATGCACAAATGCTTCTCCTGATAGAGAAAGTTTCTAAATACATGATCCGGTAAACTGTGGAATACGCCAACACAGAGATCCACTTCGTCATTTTCAAGCAAGCCTACACAGTGCTCAGCTGAGTCAGCAGGCTTAAAAATCACCTTAGATTTTGGCGCTAAATGCGAAAGACTGTCGAATAACAGGGGAGCATATATCTGCTCCGCATAGTCACTCAATCCGATTCTGAAAATTCCGTCAAATTCTAGAGCATTGAACTTATCCAGCGGCAGAATATCACTGGTGACTATATGCAGGATCTCAGCAACCTTAGGCGCTATCTCCCGAGCCCTTGTAGTAGGCAGCATACGGTGTCCATGACGCTCAAAAAGCGGGTCCTGAATAAGCTCCCTCAACCGCTTAAGGTTATAACTGGTAGCAGGTTGCCCCAGATGCAGATGCTTAGACGCTTCCGATACGCTTTCAAACCGTATAATCGCATCAAATGTAAGCAGCAAATTGAGGTCAACGCCTTTCCAGTTAACTTCACTCATAAACTTCCCACACCTACCTGTAAAACTCCTTATCAACCCTACTGATTATTAGTATAAATATGTTCAATTTTACTAATAATTAGCCACTTTATACACTCAAGATAGGGATGAGTCAAAGCTAAGGACAGGTATGGACAGGTTGCAGAATCCGTTATGGCGGAACAGTAACTATATGCATCTGTTTCTCGCCCAGGTCACGTCGCTGGTCGGGACGGGTGTAAGTTCTGTATGTCTGGCGCTACTCGCCTACGACCTTGCCAAAGCGGAAGCCAGTTCTGTATTAAGTACGGTGTTTGCAATCAAGATGATAGCCTATATCGGCTTCTCACCACTGTTCGGCGTTATCGCAACCCGACTCCCGGCGCGCCAGACACTGATTACTCTGGATATTATCAGGGCGGCTATGTTCGCTTATATGCCCTTTGTTACCCACACCTGGGAAGTCTATATCCTGATATTTATCATAAACACCTGCTCTGCCGGATTTACCCCGCTCTATTCTGCCTCGCTGCCGAAAGTTCTCCCGGATAAAGATCAGTACACTAAAGCTCTTTCGTTTAGCAGACTGGCTTACGATCTGGAGCAGGTATTCAGCCCGGTACTTACCAGCCTGCTGCTGGGTGTCATTAGCTTCAGAGCACTGTTCTGGTTTGATTCTTTTACCTTTATTATCTCCGGTTTACTGATTGTACTGAGTGTTATACCGACAACTGAGAACAGACGTAAAACAAAAAAAGAGATCAGTTTTTCCAATACTATTGCAGGTATAAACAACTACCTTGCCTCACCGAAATTAAGGGCACTCTGGTACGCCTATATCGCCGCAGCTTCTGCCAGCGCTATGGTTCTGGTTAATACTGTGGTTTATGTTCAGGAACTGCTTCAGGGTGGAGAGACTCAAACCGCTCTGGCGATGCTGGTTGCCGGACTGGGCTCTATGCTGGTTGCGCTTAAGATACCGTCCTGGCTCAAGATCCATCAGCCACAACGATACCAGCTTATCGGTATTGTTCTGGTTTGTCTGGCGTTTGCCGGAGGTGCATTTACGCCGGACTGGATGGGCTTTATCTTAGTGTATTTTGTGCTCGGTGCTGGTATGTCCTGTATTCAGACTCCGGCAGGTGTCGTAGTCAACGAAGAGAGTAAAGACGAAGATAGCGCCCCCTATTTTGCAGCCCACTTCTCCCTTACCCACTTCTGGTGGCTGATAACCTACCTGGTGTCTGGTTTCAGCGCCAGTTGGTTTGGCTTATCTGTTTCGTATTTGGTTATGATGCTGTTAAGCGTGATTAGCCTGACACTTTACCTTTATGAACAGCGCAGACATAAAACGGCTGATCTGCTCAGCTAACCAGCAAAGTCCTTTCAGTATTTACTGATGCTGTCTGATAAGTTTCCCATCTGTTAAACGATACTCCACATCGGTCAGTGCATTTCGCAGTGCGACATCATGACTGACCAGAATAACAGGAAGCTTTGTCTGGGTGACAATATCAATAAAGAGTTGATAATTATGGTCATCGAGACCATTAGTCGGCTCATCAAGCAACAGTAATTCCGGCTCCATAACCAGAACTGTTGCCAGTGATACTAACCGTTTCTGACCTCCGGAAAGGTGATAGCTCACTCTGTCCGCAAGATGACCGATGCCTAATTGCTCAAGGGTATCAATTGCCATCTTTTCCGCTTCTCTCTGGCTATGTCCCATATTCACAGGACCAAAGCAGACATCCTCCAGTACGGTCGGGCAAAACAGCTGGTCATCCGGGTCCTGAAAAAGATAACCGATCTTAGGACGGAAAACGGCAAAATCCTCTTCAGATTCACATACCTTACCGAATAGCTTGATCTCACCTTTTGCACCATCAAGAAGACCAAGAATAATCTGTAATAATGTGCTTTTGCCACTGCCGTTACTTCCGGTAATTGCCACTTTATCGCTTTCTGATAGCGAAAAAGACAATGCATCAGCGCACTGCTGACCATTGGGCCGTAAAAACGTCACATCTTTAAGTTCAATTAAGTTCTTCACAAATTAGTCCATAGTCAGGCGATACCCCGGAAGGATATTCGTCAGGTCCGCGACAAAAATTACCGCAACAATCAACAGATAAAACAGAGCAGGTTTGTTGAGGATGTTTACTTCCCGGACACCGCTGGTCACCGGGAAATAGCCCCGGTACCCACGACACTTCATCGCCAGCCAGATACGGTCTGCCCGGTCCAGTGCTTTAACAAACAGCATACCAAACAGATAGCCGTAGCTTTTCCAGTTATGCAGTGTCGGCCCTCCGCCAAATCCTCTCGCCCGCATTGCCACTCTTAAGCGTGACAACTCCTGCTGCATCACACTGATATAGCGAATACTAAACTGTAGCAGCAAAATAAAACGAGTCGGAACTCTGAGAGTAAATAGCGCTTTGGAAAGCTCCAGCTCAGACGTCCCGCTAAACTGGCCCATCATTATCATCGCAGACAGGGTTGCCTTAATAAAAACTTCTGCCGCTTTGAAGAGACCCGGCTCAGAAAGGGACAACGGGCCGAACTGAACAAACTGATCACCCACATAGGAAAATGGCAAAGGAAGGATAGTCAGAATAATCAGGCCATCTATCATCATCAGCCGTTTCAGGCCGGTACCAAGCCCCATCGGACTCTGTTTCCATAAAAAGAGAGCAAGAAGAAAATAGCAGAAACAGGCCAGAAGAGAATCTGATAGTACCACGGCAAAAATCGCGGCAATTGCCACGATTATTCTGCTATGAGCGGGTATTGAGTCTGATCTTCCGGCCCCTTCGCGTCCGGCTAAGATGGCTTCCACTATTTCTTACGATTCCTGACAAACATAAACAGACCAAACAGGCCGAAGATATAACCTATGCCGCCAAGAATATCATGCATTCTGGTTTTAGCCTCATAGCGGTCAATTTTCTCACGCAAAGGACGAACCGCTTTAGAGATAGCCTTTTGCAGCTCCTGTGGAGTTAGTGGTGAACATTTTACGTCACTGTTCACTGACTGCGTCTCTGCTGCTACATTGGTATCTGCTGTATCCGCTACTGGTTCCTGATCCGGAAATTCTGATTTATCCACATCGTAATAAGCAACATGCCCCTGTCCACCATCTGCACGAACAGAGTATGAATTAGCTTCAACGGACTTAAAGACAAACAGTCCCTCTTCGTCTGCTATAGCGGTTCTCAGAATCTCGTCACCTTTTTTTAGCTCAACTTTCGCACCAGAGCCCGGTGGGTTACCGCCACCCACAAAGTAGATTTCGCCCTCAAGATCAAAGCCTTCAACATAAACAGACATGCGTATCTGATGAGCACTAGCAGAGAAACCTGCAGTGATACAAGCCAAAAACAGAGCCAGACTACGCGCTTTTAACCAACTAGATTTGTGCATCTTATATCTCTTCTTCTACTACTTATGAACAGGTCTGCTAGGCACAGACCAGTTCAGGACGAACCTTCTTCAATAAACGGAAAATGTATGCCCCGATAAAGCCTTCCAGTATTGCAATCGGGATATGGGCAACAATCACCAGCGAGGCGCTATTAAGGAAAACATCTCCGGACAGAGTGAGGGATATAGCTACCATCAGACTGGTAAGGAACACAGCACCAAAGCCGGATACAAAGCCAACCAGAATTGGAGACCAGCGCTGCATATAAGGCTTAAGTGCAACGCCAATTATCACCGCCGGAACAGCAATATTAATGGTGTTCACCCCTAAAACCAGCACACCGCCAAAGCCAAAGAAAACCGCCTGGAGGATTAGACCCACCAAAATAATCGGGAACGTACTCCAGCCCAGCAACAGTCCGATTATTCCGTTAAATATCAGGTGAACACTGGAAGGCCCAACAGGAATATGAACCAGAGATGCCACAAAGAAACAGGCCGCCAGTACTGCTGCCTGAGGTATTTTACTGTCTGTTAACTGGCGAAGGCCAAGGTAGCAGCCTACTGCCGTTACTACTGCACCAGTTGCCAATACCGGGACACTTAAAACACCATCGACTATATGCATAACTTACCCATTTGTCTGGTTACTGACCATAGAAATATTTTGCCCTAGTTTAAAGCTTTATCCGCTCTAAAACACGATACTTTATCACAGTGGTCTGATACATTTTTGCCTTTTTAAGGCGAAAAAAATGCCCGGCTGTATAAAATTACGCCGGGCACACTTATGTGTTGTGGCTACTGTTCTCTTTCGGAATCCGGTAGCCTCAGTAGTCTGGTAGAGTTGGCAACAACGCCCAGTGAGTGACCCACATGAACCAGTCCGGCAGTCACCGGAGACAGCCAGCCAATGGCTCCTAGTACCACACCAACAATATTTGAACCGGTAGCGATCCAGAAGTTCTGATTCGCAACCCGGATCGTCTTCTGACTTAGTGAGTAAACGCTGACTAAGCCGGTCAGATCATCTTTAACCAGTGCAATATCCGCAGCTTCTACAGCCACTTCAGATCCGGCAGTGCCAAATGCGACACCGACTTCAGCCTGAGTTAATGCAAGTGCATCATTTATACCATCACCTATCATGATAACCGGACCATACTGACTGGTTTCCGCATCTATCACTCTGCCTTTGTCTTCCGGCATCATAGAAGCGTGATAATCGTCCATACCCAGGCGTTCAGCTATTGCCCGTGCTGTTGGCTCTTCATCACCGGTAACCAGAACAACACGTTTAACACCCAGCTCTCTCAGCTTCCGGATCGTCTCTTTGGTCTCCGGTCTTTCCAGCGCTTCAAAACCAAGCATGCCCTGAAGCACCTTATCTTTATAGACGTACAGAACAGTTAGGCCACGTGCTTTAAATTCATTTGATGTCTGCTCAAGTCCATTGAGAGAATCCATTGAAATACCGTAGTGCTGAGCAAGCTTAGCGTTACCTACCAGTATCTCGCCCTCTTCCAGAAGCGCCCTCATGCCCATACCCAAGTGATAGTCACACTCCTGATGCGGGATCGGGAAGGTACCGTGGAGCTTGGCCTCCTCCATTACTGCCTGTGCAAGCGGGTGATGGTTATGAGTCTCTGCTGATGCAGCGAGCTGAAGCAGTTCTTTTTCAGTAACACCTTTCGCGGTGGCTGTCTCTGCCAGACTCGGGCAAGAGGTGGTCAGCGTACCGGTTTTATCGAAGAATACAGTTTCACACTTACCAACTTCTTCCAGATAACGACCACCTTTGATCAGAATCTGACTCCGGGCAGCGGAGTTCATAGCCGCACTAACAGCAGTTGACGCAGCCAGCACAGTCGCACACGGACAGGCCATGACCAGAAGTACTGTATAAGCACGCATAATACTACCAGTCAGAAGATAGGTAATCAGAGTAGAGCCTACACCTAGTTTTAGTACTTTTTCAGCAAGACGATCTGCCACACCTTCAATTGGTGCTCTGTTTTCCAGTGCGTTTTCAACTTTGCACATCACACGGGCAAGGTAAGTGGTATCTCCGACATGTTCAACACGAACCTGAATAACCCCTTCCTGAACAAAGGTTCCGGCAAATACCTGATCAGATTCCTGTTTGTGTTTCAGCTCCTGATGTCCGGTAATCGGCGCTTCATTGAGCATAGCCTGACCATGAATAATCACACCATCCACAGAAATTTTCTCACCGGTATGCAGAACAACGATATCACCCGGTTGAACCTGAGAAACTTCACGCTCTATCTCAATACCATTTTCCAGCACAAAAGTGTGGTGAGAGGTGATATCCAGAATATCAGAGATATGCTTACGACTGCGTTCGTGAATCCAGGCCGACAGCGTATCTGCACCAGAGTTAATCCAGAGGATTTCCAGCGCCGTCATCGCTTCTCCACCTATCAGTGAAGCGGCAATACCACCAGCAAGGAAGCTGTCCATATTTGGACGTCGCTCTTTTAGCGACTTCAGACCACGCCAGATAATCGGGATACTAAAGCCAAGCGTCATTAAGCCTAGTGGACTAAACAGAGCCTGAGAAACAGTCGCCCCCATTATAGAAGTCCTGATAAATGAACCTGCCGTCAGTGCAGTAATACCGGCAAAGCGTTTAAGCTCAGTCTTAGTTGCAGGAGGCTCATCCGCTTTACAACCACATTCAGACGTTTCACAACACGCACTGGAGGCTGAAACCGGCAGCAGTCGCTGTAGTTTCTCCAGAAGAAGTTGTCTGGATACAGTTTCAGGATCGTAACGCAACAGCAGTGATGAACAGATAGGGTTAATTTTTACCTGAATAACGCCACTGGTGTTCTCGAAATCCGATTGCAGACCGTTTCGGAAAGAGAGGTCTTTTATTGCATCGATTCCCAGTCGTAACCGGCCGGGAATCTCATGTTTAATTACAAAATTGCTCATTTAGGTGTCGCTTTGCTTTAATAATAATCAGTCTTAGTACAAGACCGCTGCCTATATATGGCAGATCTAAGTGATAATAATTACTAATTCACTCCGCTTTTATGATATGGATCACCCTTAACTGATAAAATCCATACTGTTCTAACATGAGCCGCTTTTGTAACTAATGGTTATAGTTTAGTCAGAGTTTTAGCCCAGGTCGTTAAGGTGTCCGGATATGTAATAACACTTGAACCTATGCTGGCAGGAAGCGTATAGATTTCATAATCACGAATTGCAGGAACCTTAGCCAGAGCCGGGTTCTTTTTCAGTCCCTTAGCTAAAGCCTGTTGAAACGGTAGTGAATCTCCGGTCAGAATAATGATATCCGGTTGCGCTTCTACCAGTTTATCCAGTTTTCTGATTGTCAGGTGACCTTTATCAATCTCTTTATCACCTATCAGAATACTACTTACATTTTCCATCCCGATGGCGTCAAGGAATAATGAGTCAGAGTAGAATCCTGGTGCTTCTACACGAAGAAAACCTTTGCCCTTCCCTTTCATAACGACACCGTTAAGAACAACCACTTTTTTTCCTGAAGCTCTGGCTTTGTTCTTGTTAACAAACGCTTCTGCTTTCGCCATTTTCTTCGCGTAAGATGCTTTTAGCTCAGCAGCCTTCTCTTCTTTTTTCAGCACCTTACCCATCTGATCTATTGCGTCTTCTACACCATCAGAGAAATCGATAACATCAACGGTAATATCCAGACCTTCAACCAGTGAAAGCACATTTTCAGGCTTAACCTTTTTCTTCATCAGACAGAACTGAGCACTCTTTTCGACAATCAAATGCTTAACGCCAAATTTTTTGATCGCGTTAGGTATTGTCTCTTTTTTCTTCGTGGTTACGAAGTTTGGACAACCCAGCATTTGAGAGGCATTTTTTAGCTTCGCCGCTTCAGGCCAGGAAGAGGCTCTTATCGACATAGCAACAGGCATCACTCCTAAATGGATAGCGAGATCTGCAGCGCGGTCACCAACGATAATAATGTCCTGTTTTTCCGGAGGCGGAGTAAAAGCGTGGGCTACGGAAACAATGGCAACTAGAGAAATGCCCAAAAAGAATTTTACCAGAGTGGCAAAACGGTTTGATAGATTCACTTTAGTTTTCCTTATTTAATACATGGATAATACGAAAAATCACAAGTGAAAATGATAATAGTTAGCAATTGAGGGGGTATTTGATCAAAGTCACCATTCGAAAACTTGTTCGGCTGATATTTGTTAGTTCTCATCTTTGAGACAGAAAAAGCCCGTCCTTAAACAGAACGGGCCAGTTATTTATTGCTTGTCAGAGCTTACTCTTTTACTTTCCGAACAGAAAGTGACCTCGCCAGTACACCAAGCGTTGTACCATTATGCAGTAAAGCACTGGCAGCAGGGTTTAACCAACCCATAGCAGCCGCAAGCATAATACCGCTGTTAACATACTCTGCTATCCTGATATTGCTGTTGATAATAGACATGGCAGTCTGCGCCAACTGTCTCGCTTCAACCAGACCGTACAACTTATCTTTCAGAAGAACAACATCAGCAACCTGCTGTGCCAACTCTGTACCGACACACATAGCCACGCCTACATCAGCCTGACTTAGTGCAGGAGCGTCGTTCACTCCGTCGCCGACAAACAGAACGTTGTGTCCGCTGTTCTGGAGTTGCTCGATAATGGTCGACTTGCTCTTAGGTGTCGCTTCAGCAAAAACTCTGTCCAGCTTCAGTTCATCACCCAGCTTCTGAGCTTTGTACTGTCTGTCACCAGAGATCATCACCAGGTTCTTAACACCCAGTTCGCGGAGCGTTTCCAGAGTTTCGATAGCATCTTCACGCAGGTGATCTCTCATGCCAATCATACCTATTAGCTCACCTTCGCTGGAGATATAGATCAGATGACGGCCCATCTCCTCATATTCGCGAATCTTCGCATCAAAAGGTTCGAAATCGACATCCTCATGCACTTCCAGGAAGTGACGACTTCCCATCACCAGATGGTTTTCGCCTAAAGTACTTCTAAGCCCGTGTGCAATCACATACTCGACCTCACCATGATCGATATGAGGAAGTTCATTGTTCTTAGCTGCATTTACTATCGCCTGCGACAATGGGTGGCTACTGTGTTCTTCAACCGACGCACTAATTGCAAGCAGAGCCCTGGCACTGTTCTTATCGGACAGTGGTACAACATCTGTTACTTCCATATCGCCATGAGTCAGAGTACCAGTCTTGTCGAATACGCAGGTATCGATCTTGACCAGCTTCTCTATAGCGCTACCACCTTTTAGCAGGATACCGTTCTGAGCAGCCCGGTACATAATCGACTTAAAGGTTACTGGCGTACTCAGTTTAAGTGCACAGGAGTAATCAACAAGGAATACAGACGCAACCCGGTTGATGTCCTGGGTTAACGCAAAGACAGCAGCACCGATGCCAAGGGTAATCTTAACCCGGCGATCCGCCATATCCTGAGTTACCTGCTGAGTTTCACTCTTCTCAGACAGGGAATCGTAGATAAGCTTGGCGATTTTGGCCGTTGTAGCCTCACTACCAACTTTCTCTACCCGGACTTTGATCTGCCCTTCATGTACGGACGTACCGGAATAGACCACGGCATCCAGTTCACGACGAACAGGAACACTTTCACCAGTAAGAGATGCCTGATTGATCAATGCTTCACCCGAAGTGATCTTACCATCGATAGGGATAGCATCACCCGGCATCAGCTCTATGAGGTCGCCCTCTTTCAGTTTAGAGGAGTGGCGCTGCTCTTTGTGACCATCTTCACCTATGTACCAGACAGTGGTCTCGTGTGGTGCCATCAGATCAGCAAGCAGACGATCACTGCTGCGGTTAGTCTGATCTTCCATGTACTCACCGAGACTAATCAGACTCAGGGTCATCATGGCGGTTTTGTAATCTCTGCGCCAGAACGAGAGACCAAGCGCAACAGCATCCAGCGCTTCGATGGAAATCTTGTTCTGCTTAAGAACGTCAAAACCTTCGACTAAACTAGGAGCAATCAGGGTAGCGGTAGTCACTGCACTCAAGTAACTGGGCAGGAAAAAGGTCGATAGCATACCGATCAGGTTCATTGCCACATCACCACGGGTAAACTGATGCTCTATACCATCACTCAGCTCACCTTCAGCCAGTTGCAAAGCAGAAATCCGGCCCTCTACAGTCGCCGCATCCAGCAACTGTTCATCATAATGAACAATCACCGAACAGGCGTACTCGTTAACCCGAATCTCTTTTATTCCCTGAATTGCTATCAGGCTCTTCTTGATCCAGTCACCGATTCCGGGGTACTGTTTTAACTCTTTAATGTTAAAGCGGATTCGCCCCGGAAAATGATTTTTTACTATAACCAAGTCTATTCGCCTTTGTGCAGGTTACGATAGTATTCAAGTTCTGCCTGAGTGTCTTCCAGACGCTCTTTCAGTTCTTCTACCTCACCACGCACAGCAGACCAGGCCTTTTCACCCGTAGCAGCTACACCTTTCTGAAATTTCTTGTTAGTCAGCAGATAAGCAACCGCTGCACCGGCAGCAATACCCATAATAAAATGAGTATTGGAATTCTGACTCTGGTAGTCAGTCGCTTTTTGCTGAAGCTCCTGCTGCTGGTTTACAAAATCCTGGGTAGGAGCATTTAGATATGGATTATAATTCGTCATCTGATTCACTTTCCCTGCGTTGTTCGAGCCAGTAAACACTTGCCGCACCCGCAGCAAGAATTGTCATCATAGACAGCACCGGCTGCCCTGCCATTTTGCCGGCTACATAGGTCGTAGCACCGCCAATTGCACCACCTTTGATAGTGTCTTTAGTGACATTACCAACAAACTCATTTGAGCTGACTTCGCCCGCCTTACGTGTTTTCCACTGACTTGCGATAGAAGCAGCACCACCGATCATGGCACCAACAATCATAGCTCTGCTTGTATGGCTCATTTCGTCCTGCATATTGCTCATATGTCAGACCCTTTGTTCTCTTCCGGATCAACTTCTGCTTCAGGTGCTTCCTCAGCCGCCGGAGCTTTATGGCGCTCTACAGAATCTTTAAAACCTTCTTTGCCTGCCTGATAGGTATCACGGAAGATCTCACCACCTGCTGATACATTCTCTTTAACAGAAGAAGCTGTGCTCATTGCTGTCTCTTTTACTGACGAACCACCGCTTTTCAGCATATCACCGGTACCGGACACTAAACCCATAATACCTTTACGAACGTTTTCATTGCTCAGTACTAACGCTGCTGCTGCACCTACAAGTGCGCCTTTCCAGAATTCTTTATCACTCATACCTAACGATCCTAGTAGTTCTTTAAACATTCCCGCTTCTTCTTCGCCCATAGCACCATCAAGCATTGCCTGAGCCTGCTGTAGCATAGGGTCATTTTCAAACGGATTTCCTTTTTGTCCCATTTCAGACTGAGCTGCGGCCTGTGCATTCATCGCCTGCTGTGCCTGAGCTGCCATCATCGCCTGATACTGTGCCGCCTGCTCCTGCATTGCCTGAGCCTGCGGACTCATAGCCTGTTGCGCCTGAGCCGCCATCATCGCCTGATACTGTGCCGCCTGCTCCTGCATCATCTGAGCCTGCTGAGCTGCCATCGCCTGCATATGAGCCAGATGCTGAGCCATATCATGCTGTGGTGCAGCCATACCCTGCATATAAGGGTTCATCATAGGGTTCACTGGCGGATAACCATAAAACCCCTGAGGAGGTATCTGGCCAGCCATTTCAGGTGGAACACCCTGATATTGTGGATTGTCTTTGTCGCTCATTAATCAGCTCCATTGAGGTTTAAACAGTCTGCAAGCGCGTAGCACGCACGCTCTGCAATATTGTCGTCCGGTGAAAACAGCTCTTCAATTAAAGCCGGACTCACCAGCCCCGGATCATATTCAATAAGAATACTGCCGGTACTACTGTTTAGTTTGTAGTTCCTGAAAGCAGGAATGTCATCGAGTGCTCTTTTGATATCACCGGCATTAAATCGTGCTAAATGCGCAATGATACTCAACTTATATTTGAGCCTGACTCTTCCCGGGATGTGGTGGGCAACTTGTACCCAGGACCTTAGTTTTAAGGCCGTTTCAACATTTTTATTCATAACGAGCTAAGTATAGGCTCAATCAACATTTGTTTTGTGACTATAATGCCATTTATTGATCCAAATCGAGTAAAAAATCTATTATTTTCACCGTTATACGTTGTTTTTACGAGAAAGAATGATAATATCATCAATGATAACAATTATCATTACAGTTACATTTGGGCGAATGAGAATGAATACTTATATACATAAAACAGAGAAACGGTTGCGGGTTCGCTCTGACTTTATAAAAAGTCACCCGGAAGATGTTGAAAAGCTGATCGCCGACCTGAAAGAAATCGACGCTGTAAAATCAATTAAGCACAAAAAGTATGCAGGATCAGTAGCGATTCTGTTTGACCACAATGAACTGGACTGTGAAAGTCTTTTGGAAATTCTGGAAAGTCATAACTGGACAAAAAGCGCTCCAAACAATCTGTTTATAGAAAATGCAGCGGTAAATGGAACTAAGTCACTTGTAAAGGGTGCCGCAACTATCGCATTTTCCCGCCTTATCGTTCCTTCAGTTACTAAACTGATTTGCGTGTAACGCTCACTAACCTCTGATACCAAACTTTTTAATTGCACATTTGCATAGATTCCCGGAGAGAGCGGGACATTTTTTGCAGGGTGGTGATTTCATAGGTACTGAAGCGAGCGACTTCTGTGAATTCGTTTTGGTAGGTATCGAAGGAAAAGAGCGATTGTTTCCATGCCCTCCTCTTCCATTACCGCCAAATGAGCGAACAACAATAGATTGATGACTTTCTCCAAACCAGGATAACAGTGGATTCAGGGGGGCCGCCAACTCTGAAGCAACATCAAGCATAACCTGATTAGATAACTGCTTTAATTCCCCGCGAAATCTGTTCCTTTGGTTGCCACTATCCGCGGACCTGCTTTGAGGTTTCTCCTTTATTAGTGATTTGAGCTCTGTTTTAGCCTTACTTTTCTTTTTATCTGTTTTCTTTTTTAACTTTTTTAAAGCCTTGATTGAACTCACTCATCCACCCAATATTATTGATAATGATTTTCGTTCAATTATCTACACCATCGCTATTGATGTCTAGCTCAATAGAGACTAAACGGCAAAAAAAAGAGCGAGTTTTCACTCGCTCTCTGGCTCTTCTGTTTCTCTGCGTGGGGATAACCTATCCCTTGGTGCTGCGTCATAGGGATCAACCAGACGCTTTTTGTTTGGGTTCTGGGCATACAAGGTAGTGTGCCAGTAGGCAAACCCCATAAAAGCAACACCTGTTACTATATGCGCTTTTTTCTTTTTCAACATACCAGTGAGGAGAACGCCTCCCATTGAAGCAGCCATACCCGCTTTAGCCAGCTCTCTTCTTTTTCTGAGATCTTCCTTCGCCATCTCACGAGCTTTATGTCGCTTTGTCATCCTGCTACTCCACAAACTGTCATATAAATGAGTTTAGAGCTTTTCTTAAAAATAACAACCCGTTGCTTTGATTGAGATCATACCAAACCAATACGAAACAAAAGATAGTAATCATAATCATTACGGATAGCTGCTTAAAATTTGGTACTCTCATAAGGGTTTTAACTATGAACAAGACTGTAACAATGGAACACATTGCTCAGGCAATGAACACCGTAGAAAAAGTCCACCAGATAGACTTCAACGATATGCACAAATTTATGACTGACAACGAACCTGTTGTTGTTGAAGGATTTCAGCAAATCGTTGAGCTGGATAGCATAGATCAAAGATATAGCATTCTTGAAAATATCTTTGCTTCGTCCCCTGATTTTAACGATTCAATGCCTTATATGCTGGAAGTCACTGCACTGGTGAGTTAAACCTCTCCCCCACCAGAGCAAATAACTGATTTAACGACTAGTGGTACACTGTGTCGTCGGTTTCCAGCGCCTTTCTTTGAGCCTCAAGTTCACGTACGCAGTTATCGCAAGGCGGGTACTTACGAGAGAACTCCAGCAACGGAGGCAGTGTTAGCCTTAAAGCGTTTGTTGCTATTAATCTTTGCTCTTCATCTCCATTACTGCAGTTAGCCATATGCATCATGGAACGATGAGGAATAAGCAGACATTGTTGCGCAGCCTCTACCTGACCGTCTTCCATATAGAGAACTGAAAGTGCGTGATAACTTGCAATCCAGGAGCGTAGCGACTTAACGCTTTTAGGATTTTTAGTTAGTTCAGCTTCAAGCGAAAAAATGGTATCCCGGCATATTTGCTCAGGATCCCTCGAATAATCTGCGTGGGTTTGTCGGGTGCCAACTGACGTTATATTGTGAATATTATCCATACAGTATTCCTTTTTGATAATGATAGCAATTATCATTATCAAAAATAGGTTTGTAAAGTTTAAATCCTGATAGTTGGTAGCAAACAGAGGAAAACCTGCCCTATATCAAGTTTCTTTCGCACAATAAAAAACCCGGATGCTAACAACCGGGTTTTTATTGTTAATAAGCTTTACACTTATTCAAACACAGCACTATCCAACATCTGGTAATCCTTGCTATAACGGACTGCACTGTACTTCTCGCCATCATCAAATCTCATTACATAGTAGAGAGGATCTGACAATAACTGGAACGACATAGTACGGTAATCAAAGCCGTCCATTTCCAGCGGAATAAACTGGTAGTCCGGATAGGAGATCAGATAAACCTTGCTGGCTGCTGATATCGCATAACCGTAGAATTTCTTATGCCGGTTCTCTGAAACCTGGATGTAGACAATATCACCCACCTCTTCCGGTACAGGCACTGCTTTCAGGTGAGCCTCATCGTCAGCACGATTCAGGTTAAAGATCTCACCAGCACTGTCTTTGATAAAGTAACCCCAATCGAACGGCTTCATATTGGTTGTTTTACCCCATACCTCAGTGATCGGGAAGTCAATACCCACTTTATCTGCCAGTCCGTTCACTTCCTTAGCCAGTTCAACATTCGGTTCTGCGGTTTCCGCCGCGTAAACCTCAAACCGGTCAGATTTAAGCGAGAACATATTCTCCGGGAATCGAATCGAGCCTTTGTGGCTGATAGGATTAAAGAACGGATAGATGGTTACCTCAGGTTTAGTCAGTCTTGACGCATCGTATTGCAGGCTCATGCGAGCTTTACGGATCTTGTTCTTGTCATAGCTTACACCATCGATATCAACCGGTAGTTTTCCCTGTATATCCAGGTTCTTCCAGTAAACAAATGGCAGTGACTCCTCAAACTGGTCTTTTTCCATTTTGGCACTTGGTGTTCCATAGAAGAAAGTGTGATTGGGACCATTCTCCTGATAGACAAAATCATTAAGCACCGGAGAGTAGAACACATAGTATTTGGTATGACTTACCGCATACTCATTATATAAGCGCGTCCCGGCCAATACTGCAAACAGTACGAAAACAGCTGGAATACTCAGAAGATAAACTTTGCTTTCGATACGACGGGTTTTGACACTCAGAAAACTGTCAATAATAGGTAACACCAGCCAGATAATGGCAACAATACCAAGCAGGTCAACAGGCTGATACTGATCTTTTAACAGCACAAATGTCACTATCGCGCTTAGAAGCATTTTAGAAGATTTGCGTCTCCAGTCGCTTTCGACAATCACTGCCGCGAAACCAAGATAGATAGCGATCGCAGGCAGCTGCCCAAACAACATATCTTTTATTGCGGTATGAATAATGTCTGACGGGTAATAAACACTAAATGCGAGAACTGTAATCGCCGACAGAATACCATTGGCCACCAGTATCATCACAACACCGGCAAAAATATGCTTAACCACAACCTTATTCAGCGATACAGGCAGGTGCGTCAGAATACGCACTTTCTTTCCTGTAGCTTCCGGTACATACTGAAGCCCGGCAACAATAGCCCCCGTTAACACAAAGCAGTAAAGAAGCCAGCTATACGGCTTGTCACCCAGGTGTGCCAACCGGTACCACATCATGGATTCAGGCTCAATATTGGCGTACTGACCGGAAAGGTTAAACCAGAAGTAATAGCCGATAACCAGAGCCGCAGCGCAAAGCGCGTAGGCTGGTTTTCTGAGTTTAAACCACTCTTTTGTATAAATTGCACTAAACATCATCAGTATTTACCTACATATCCCAGAAAACGTTCTTCAAAGCTCATAGGAATCTCTGTCAGCGGAACCGACATTTCCTTCTCCATCTCTTCCTTCTCACTAAAGGTGTAAATAAGTGGTTGCTGACGATGCACTTCTTTACGCTGAATCAAAGGAGAGTCCGGGATTTCAGTCAGTTCATCAGATGTGTAACAACGGAAGGTGTCATTGAACTCTTTCATACTACTCTTAAAGACGTTGGTGCTTCGATCCACGATCGCAATCTGGTCTACTAAAGACTCCAGATCACTCATCACATGAGTAGTAATAAGCACGGTCTTATCCGTACCATTCAGATAGTCATCAAGATAGTCAACGAACAGACGGCGGTAACCCGCATCCAGTCCCATTGAGTAGTCATCCAGAATCAACAAATCGGCATCCTGAGCTAACAAAAGTCCGAGCACTACCTGAGATTTCTGACCGAAAGAAAGAGATGAAAGAGGCTGCTGCATACTGATATCCATCAGGTCAATCAGCTCCTGAAAATACTTCTTCTGCCATTTAGGATAGAAAGAAGAGAAGAACACCTCTACCTGCTCTATGCTCATAGAGTCATAGCTGATAAAACCTTCATAAAGCAGCGCTATTCTCGCTCTGGTTTCCGGAGAAAGGTAGTTCGCCGGTTCACCAAAAATAAGGCACTCGCCTTTCTGCGGCTTTAGGTAGCCCATCAGGAGGTTGATCAATGTCGATTTACCAACCCCGTTTTTACCCAGCAAACCAAATATGGTGCCGGGTTCTATTTCAAGGTCGAGTCCGGCATAGATTTTCTTAGGCCCGTAACTGTGATGCAGATCTGAAATGGATATGACCGCATCCTTTTTCATCCCACTCATGATTACTCCGAGATATCTTTGCCATCAATATGCACTACGTGCCCTTCACCACCGTTTAGTACAACAGTGAAATCACCCGCAGGTTTCTCAAAGTAAACCTCACCAAACTCATCCAGCTTGGTCTGCATGATTACAGAGCCGTTTTGCTCAATACGGAACTCAACACCCTCTGCACTCGCTCCGTCACTGAAGCCACCTTCACAGTTGATGTAACCATTACCTTCATCGTAACAAGCCATCAACGCAGTGTGTGCCAGCACATTACCGGAAAGTGTCATGGCAGCTGTAGCAGCCAGCAATAGTTTAAGTTTCATAAAAATCTCCCTTGGCATTTTTTAAGAATAATTCTCAATAGCGTTTATTTTATGGCTCAGCCAATGATTAGTAAAATTGAACTTATTTATATTCTGAATCAGTCAATTCGATAAACATAGGCTACACAACAAAAATAAAGCCGGCATATAGCCGGCTTCATATATCTTCAGACATTAATCAGGTTTGGCTGATTATAGGTCCTGAGCTTCGATCCACAGAACTGCGTCCTGAGAAAGCTCTTTGCCCTTGTACTCTGTGTCCGGACCAGAACCAAGACATGCGAAGCCCCACTTACCAGCTTTAGGAATACCGAAAGTGAACATACCTGCATCATCAGTGATTGCTACGATAGCTGATCCTGGTGCATCTCTGAATGTACCTTTACCAAATGAGTTAACTTTAGAATCAACTTCTGTATTGATAAATTCGATTTCACACTCAACGCCTGCCGCTGGTTTGCCTTCAGAAAGAAGCTGACCTGTGAATGTGCTACCTGCGAATACCTGGTATGGCTTATTCTTAGGAACGATCTCAGTTTTCAGACCAAGAGGAGCTTCCCAACCTGTTGGCAGGCCACCTTTGTTGATGAAACGCTTAGTGATCTGCTGGATGTAGATGTCTTCACCACCTTCGTAGTAAGGAGCAGGAACAAGACCGAAGATGTAATCACCATTACGCTTAACTTTATACTCAACTTCGTAAGCATCAGCTACGTTGTCGTGGCCTTTCCACTTGATAGCCTTAAGATCTTTAAGAAGGTCAGTTTTCTTATCCTTGAACATTACAAAGAATTCTTCAGGCATGCCCATGTTCATGGTGTGACCATTTTCCATTGGGTGACCGAATACCAGCTTCATGTCGATAGTAGTTGGTTTCTCTAGCTGAGACGTTGGCGTGTACATCAGCTGGAAGTGTGCCTGAGATGCTGCAGAAAGAGTTAGCGCTGCTGTACCTGCAAGTAGTGCGATTTTTTTCATTTCTTTGTTTTCCCTAATGTTAGCAATGTTTATTCAACGATATCAGAACCCATGATCTCGATAGCGTGACCAGGACCTGCGTTAAATAGTACTTTGTAATCTCCAGACGGCTTATCGAACTCATATTCGCCATCTTCATTTATTTCGCCTTTAATCAGCTCTTTACCGGACATGTCCAAAACTGTCATAGGAACGCCAGCTGCTGATGAACCATCAGAAAAGCCACCTTCACATAAAACAGTTCCGTCACCATTGTCGTAACAAGAACATAAAGGAGTGTGAGCTAAAGCCTGACCACTGAATAGTGCAGCAGCAATCATTGGCATAAGAAGTTTTTTCATTGTTATTCCTTATTAAGTATTCGGCCGTTACTTAATTCCATTGAGTAAAAACACAATGGCAATTGTGTTGTCTCAACTATACTAATTATTCAGTCTGCGAATAAAAGCGATTATTATTAGCAATGCTCTAAACTTTGACCTACATCAAGTTAATGACAATTGTTCTCATTAACAACTACATTATCAGAAGCCTGACCGTTAAAATTGCTGTCTGTTTTAGGCGAAGAATAAGATGTAAATGAAAATGCAATTGTCAGAATTAAAGCCTGGTGATAAAGGAACCATTCTTTCACACCACGCTGAAGGCGCTGTAAGACAACGCTTACTGGATCTGGGTCTGATGCCCGAGGTCGAAATAGAACTTGTACGCTTTGCGCCTATGGGGGATCCACTGGAAATAAGAGTTGGTTTAACCAACGTAGTAATAAGAGCAACGGAAGCTGAAACAGTAATAGTTAACCGTCTAAGTTAGTCGTCTGTCGGGGATCCAATATGAACAGAAAAAAAATCCTGCTGGCAGGTCAGCAAAACGCCGGTAAATCCACCATCTTTAACATGCTGACTGGTGCCCGCCAGCATGTGGCCAACTATCCGGGCGTCACTGTAGATAAAAAAACCGGTTACTTCTCCAATAAAAACGGCTCATATCAGCTTATCGATCTTCCGGGAACCTACAGTTTAACCAGCTTCTCCCTTGAAGAGCGTGTCGCCCGCCGGGCACTACGTGAAGAGCACGCTGATGTCGTATTGAATGTAATGGATGCTGCGAACATTAACCGCTCCCTACACCTTTCCCTGCAACTAATGGAGCTGGAGCTGCCAGTCGCTATTGCACTCAATATGATGGATGTTGCCAAATCTGAAGGCATCACAATTAACTCAGCCAAGCTTTCTGAAGAGCTAAACACGCCAGTTGTAGAATGTATCGGCCGTTTGGGCAAAGGTGTTGACGAAATATCTGACGTTATTACTGACGTGGAAAAGAGCAACTTCAGAATCGCCTACCCGGAACTGGAAGACTCTATCTCACGAATCAGTGACCAGTTGGAAGAATTGCACCTTAATGATGCTCCTGCAACGCGCTGGCTTTCAATAAGGCTACTGGAAAAAGATCAGGAAGCTACCTCCTGGTTTGAGAAACACGCTGATCAGGATAGTGTTAAATCGATTAAAGACGCACTTACAGAAGAGCAGACAAAAATCGATGAAGCACTTTCTGTGGGTATCAGTGACTACATTGTGGCTCAAAGGCAACTGGTAGTAAGTCGCTTACTCTCTGTTTGCGCAGAGTTCGCACAACGAAAAGCCAATGAAAAGACCTTCACTCAAAAGTTTGACCGTATCGTGTTAAGCAAACTGGGTGCACCAATCTGTCTGGTCGCAACAGTATTTATTATCTATCAGTGCGCTATCGTTTACGGCTACGAGTTAACCAACTACTGGTGGCCGTACCTGGCATCGTTAAGGGAAATTGTTGCGGGAATCCTGCCTGAAGCAGGCTTCCTCTATGACCCTTATGTGCGCTCTCTGGGTCTGTGGGTAGTAGACTCAGCCAACACACTGCTTAACTATATTCCTATCTTCCTGATTCTGTTCGCCATGATCGCAATTCTTGAAGATTCCGGATATATGGCGCGAATCGCCTTTATCTGTGACAAGATGCTGAGCAAGTTTGGTCTGCACGGCCAGAGCACCCTGCCAATGATACTGGCTGGTGTATTTGCCGGTGGTTGTGCAGTACCTGGCGTAATGGCAACCAAGGGTATCCCTGATAACCGGGCCAGACTGGCGACAATCCTGACCGTTCCGTTTATGAACTGTCTGGCGAAAGTACCACTATATACTCTGTTGCTGGGTATCTTCTTTGTAGAAGACAAATCTCTGATGACCTTCTACATTTCGACGTTCTCAATTATTGCCGCTCTTTTAGTTGCGAAGTTACTGACTAAAACCGTACTTCGCCGCACTGAGACCGCACCATTTATTATGGAACTGCCACGTTACAACCTGCCAACGGTTCGTAGTGTGCTTACCCGCTCGTTAGAACGTACCTGGATGTATGTGCGTAAAGTGGGAACCATAGTTCTGGCTGTATCGACAGTTATCTTTGTACTGCTTCAGTTCCCTGGTGTACCGAAAAATGAAAAAGTTCAGTTCCAGGCACAGGCTGAAAAAGCAGTAGCAACCTTTGAGAAGAAGATTGCTAAAACAGAGTACGCTGGCAAGTTTGACGAAAACTCACTGCCTGATCTGGTGAACTACTACACAGATTACAAGCGTGCCAAACTAAATGCTAAGGGTGCTGCTGGCTCAAAAGCAGTTGCTGAAAAATTCACTAAGCGTGATGCTGAATTCTACAATTTTGTTAAGCCACCAAAAGGCAACAAAGATGCAAAAACTGTCAGCAAAGCGTTGAGAAAACTGGCATCAGAACGTAAGAAAATCCGACGTCAGATGAAAGAGCGCAGACTGGAAGCATCACTTCTGGGCAGCTTCGGTCGCTCTATCGAGCCGGTCACTCAATACGCTGGCTTCGACTGGAAAGTAAACATTGCGCTATTCTCTTCATTTGCCGCTAGAGAAAGTAGTGTTGCAACGCTTGGTGTACTATTCCAGCAGGATGAGGATAGTAACCAGAAGCTTGAAGATCGTATGGGTGAATCTAGTGAACTTGCGGGCCATGGTGCTGTTTCAGCTGTTGCACTGATTCTGTTCTTTATTCTTTACCCTCCATGTCTGGCAACGGTAATGATGATTAAAGTACAGACTGGTGAGTATAAATGGATGCTTCTATCTATATTCTTGCCAACTCTGATAGGTTTCACAGTATCGACTATAGTTTACTCTGTGGGTACCGGTTTTAATATGAGCGGTATTGAAGCAATGTCATGGGCTTATTTCACTGGCCTGATACTCGTGTTGCTTTTAGGTATGAAAGACTGGATACGGCGTAAAATGATGCCAAAAGAGATACCGGTTAAAAATCTGGACTAGGAGGAGATATGTACGAGGAAATGGTTGTAGCTCCTTTGCTGGTTCTATAAAGAAAAATGATCGACAAATCTGACCAAATAAGGCTGTAGTCTGCTCATGTTATTGAGGTTCACTACAGCCTCACTTAAAAAGTGACCGACTGTATCACCCATTCCTAATTATCACTGGGCGCTCTATATCTTATTCTCGTTCTTCAGTGGGTACACAGAGGCGAGTAAGCCCCTGATCAATTTGCAGCAAAAGTTAAGACAATAGCTGTACCTTTATTATAATGTCCTAGTCTTTTCATCTTTCTTCTCTATATTCTCAAGCCAGCAATTTCCGCTTCTAACAAAGCACAACAGGATACTATTAAACGTCTTACAGAGATCCTTTACCAGGTGGGAACCACTGCGACAACGCTCACTTATCATCTGCAATGCATCGTGAATATGTTGTAGCTGAATAATTCGCTGCTCAATATCGCGTAATTTAGCTTCGGTGATATTTTTTACTTCCTGACAAGTATGTTGTTCAGCTTCAATTTTAATCGACAACAACTCTTCTATATCACTAAGAGAGAGTCCTACTTCTTTGGCATGAAAAATAAACTTCACTCTATCAATACAGTTCTGATCATATTGACGATAGCCATTCACGGCTCTTTTTTGGCTCGATCAAGGCTTGCTGACTCATTTAATGAAAATCATTATCATACACAACTGTTATGTTATAACATTTTAATTAGGAGCAATCATGAAACAAGGCATTCATCCAGACTATCGCACCGTTGTTTTCCACGATACAAGTGTCGATAAATACTTTTTAATTGGCTCTACTCTGAAGACCGAACGAACCATTGAGTGGGAAGACGGCAAAACCTATCCTTATATGACCATTGAGGTGTCTTCTGAATCTCACCCTTTCTATACAGGAAAACAGAGAATCGCATATTTCATGTAAACAGACAATTAAGAGAGCTCCCGTTAAATAGCTATTTTGCGCAGAATGCGTCTTTAACAAACACGCCATTTGAAACCGGATATGGTTCAAAGTTGGAAGGAAATACTTACAGGCAGGCAGTATAGTGAACGAATTTATTACAGCGTTAACCAATCCGGATGTAGCATTCATCCGGTATGCTTTTTTGGCCGGTCTGCTTTCCAGTATACCATTTGGCATTATCGGCTCATTCGTTGTAGTGAAAAGAATGACCTACATAGCCGGAGCGGTGAGCCACACCTCATTAGGCGGAATAGGTCTCGCCCTGTATCTGAGCACAGTGATGAGTATTAGCAGCATTTCACCTATGGGTGGTGCAGTTATTTTCGCTCTTATATCGGCACTGATCATTAGTCTGGCGATTACAAAAACCAATGCCAGGCTGGATACGGTTATTGGAAGTATCTGGGCAATCGGTATGTCGCTGGGCCTGATATTTATTTACCTGACACCCGGTTACATTGATCCTATGAGCTACCTGTTTGGCAACATATTGCTTATTTCCCGGGATAATCTGATAACAATCCTGACGTTGAGCTCTGTAATAACTTTATTTAGTTTACTGTTTTTTAACCAGTTTATATCGACCTCTTTTGATTCTGATTTCGCCAGAACAAGAAACATCAATACCACATTTTACGAGACCTTCCTTATCATACTGGTGGCGCTGACAGTTATCTTAATGATCAACATTGTAGGCATTGTTATGGTTATCGCCTTACTAACATTGCCCCCGGCCATTTCTGCTCTTTATACAAAGCGCATGAAAAGCATGATGCTGGTATCCATTCTTGTGTGTGCACTCATTACCAGCAGCGGTCTGTATCTGAGTTATATATTTACCGTTCCGACCGGTTCAACAACTGTGATCTTAGGTGGTGTGATATACGTAACTATGCTGTTATCAAACAAAACGGTAAATACACTACAGAGGCTATATCAGAGAAAAACGGCTTAGAAGATTTCTTGGTTCATCTGTTCTCACCCAATTAAATAAGTAGTGCATTTTTTAATCTGAGAGGTTAGATAACATAGACTTTAAACGACGGTATTTTTTAGCTTTAGTTCGGCTCCATCTAAAACCAGCGACAGTTTTTTCCACCACCAGTTTTTCGCTCCGCCTTTCATTATCTGGTTAAATATCTCAACATGTATTGCGGTTTCTTCATGCTCTTCTGCGACGTCATTCCACGACATCATCCGACTTTCACCAATATTCCCACCATTTCGGTTCGGCTGAGTAAGACGCTTCCATCCGACTGAAGCTTCAGATGTCATATCAAATACACTGTCCACAATCAGAACCGAATCCTGCTTGCTAAAGCCATGCGTTTCCAAAACCAGACAGGTGGAAGAAAAAAGACGTATTGCTGATGAAGGAATTCTATCCATGGTTCGCACCAGATCAGCCAGACCGGGGTAGCGTTCATAGAGTTCCCAGACTTGATCTGCAATGGCTTCAATATATAAACGCCAGTGATCCGTTTGCTGCGGGCTTTTAATACTCAAAAAAGCACTGTCTGTTGCTGCATATAAGATATCGTTACGGCTTTTCACATGCCGGTATAAAGAAGAATGATCAACACCCAGATGTTGTCCTATCGCTTTTACGGTAACTTTATCCAGCCCTATATCAAGAGCGGCTTGAGATACATCATTCTGAGAAATGCGGGCAGGACGCCCCACCCGCTGTTTGGTTGTGTTTTTCATTTAATGTGTTTTAATTTTCCAGTCTGCGGCATTTGACCAGCGTTCCCACAGTTTATGATATAAACCATGACCGTCAAGCAGTGTCTTATGGGTTCCCGATTCTGCTATCTGCCCGTTTTCCAGTACCAGAATCTGATCAGCTGATTGTACTGTGGATAAACGATGAGCGACAATAATCAGTGTCTTATCTTTAACCAGAGCGCTTAATGCTGACTGAATCGCCCGCTCATTAGTCGGATCAATTGCCGCCGTCGCTTCGTCCATCAGAACAACAGGGGCATCTTTCAGGATTGCTCTGGCGATGGATATCCGCTGACGTTCACCTCCTGAAAGTGCAGCACCACCTTCTCCTACACGGGTATCATATCCTTCGGGCAGAGCTTCTATAAACTCATGAGCCTGAGCTGACTTTGCCGCCTGAATAATCTCTTCTGCGCTGGCCGTAGGTGAGCCAAACGCGATATTTTCATAAATGGATCCGGAAAAAAGGTACACATCCTGAAAAACAATGGTAATCATCTGATGCAACTCTTCCGGTGCCAGCATCTTAATATCTGCTCCCCCCAGCGTAATTTTTCCGCTTTCAACATCCCAGAAACGAGGTAACAGATTGAGTATGGTACTTTTTCCCGAGCCGGAAAGTCCGACAATTGCGGTTACCGATCTTTCAGGGACACTAAAGCAGAGGTTACTCAGAACAGGTTTTCCTTTGTCATAAGAAAATCCCACATCCTCAAAACGAATGGCAAACCCTTCAGGCTCAACCGGTTCCCTGCAAACCGAAAGCGGTCTGGCATTAATGATCCTGTTTATACGGGAAAGTGATGCATCAGCCATACGCGTAACTTCCATCACAGCGATCAGGCCAACTAACGGGCTGTATAGCGAAAATGCCAGAACCAGAGCGGCTATTACAGTACTTGTATCAACATCCCCGGCAAGGAAACGAGTACCAGATACCATGATCAGAACAGGAACACCGCACATAACAATCGCCGCGAAGGTAACCAAAGGTGCGGTGAGCTTAACCACGGCCTGAATTGAGATATCCCTGAACGCAGAGAGTGCCACATGGAACTTTTCCATCCCTTTATCTAAACGGTTAAACGCACGGATAACGGCAATGCCCTGCGCAAACTCAATCATTGAAGCAGAAGCGTCTGCCTGTGTGTCCTGGCGTTTAATACCCAGTTTGGCTAACTGACGGCTGGACCAGAGATAGACAGGAATACTGATCATAATGGAGGCAGAAGCACTGACCGCAACTGGCCAGTCGAGATAAAACAGATATCCAAGCACGGCAACAGGGAGACCGAATGCCTGTGCTATACGCGGAAGCGCATCAGACATAAAGCTTTCAAGCATCTGCATATCTGAGGTCAGCACCGAAATTGTGTCACCTTTGCTCCGAGAAAGATGAAATCCAAGCGGAAGATTTTTTAAGTGTTCAAGCAAGGAAAGGCGCAGCATTCCCGCCACGTCAAAACTGGCCTGCCAGCTATAAGTTGCCGAAAAATAACCACAGACTAACTGACCGAGAAGTGAAATAAACATGACTCCCGTAATTAACCATGTCCACCTATAGGTCATGGTTGCACCATCAGCTAGCTGACCCAATACATGGATGACGACCGCAAACGAAAGACCAAGGCAAAAAGACTGGGCAAAGCGAAATGCGATACCTGCCAATACATGACGGCGTTGCGGGCCTGTGACCTTCCATAGCTGTTTCATACTGTCCAGTTCAGAGCGGATTTGTGGATTATCTGTAGCGTGAGAATCTATACCCTGTTTCATGCTGTCACTCCTGTCTCTGAGTGGTCACTCTGTTTCAGTTTCTGATTACGTGCCTGATTGTAGTCATGCCAAAGGCTGGCATAGAGGCTTTCATTAGCGAGAAGCGCGTCATGCTGACCGGATTCCACAAGACTCCCTTTATCCACAACAAGGATTTGATCAGCATTGGCAATCGTATGTAGTCTGTGTGCGATAACAATAACGGTTTTCCCCTTTGCCAGCCGGCTAATGGCCTGCTGGACCAGAGCTTCATTGTCAGGGTCAGCAAAGGCAGTTGCCTCATCCAATATAATAATTGGCGAGTTTTTAAGAATCGCTCTGGCGATAGCAATACGCTGACGTTCGCCACCGGAAAGTTTAGTCCCGTCATAACCTATTTTTGTGGCATAACCCTGCGGAAGTTCTGAAATAAAGTTATGTGCCTGAGCTGCTTTTGCTGCTGCGATAACTTCTTCATCACTGGCATATGGCACACCAAAGCGAATATTTTCTGCAATCGTGTCTGTGAACAGAAACGTATCCTGAAATACAAAAGCCACGGTATCCATTAACTGGCTCAGCCCCATTTCTCTCACATCATATCCGCCAATGGTAATACTGCCGCTCTGAATATCCCAGAACCGGGGAATAAGACTTGCGAGGGTGCTTTTGCCCGACCCCGATGGACCGACCAAAGCCGTTATGCTGTTTTCCTTCGCGGTAAAACAGACATCGTGTATAACCTCATTTTCGCCATAGGAAAAGGAGACATTCTGAAAACAAACATCTGCTTTTGTCAGAGGTAACACAGCTTTGTTGTCTTCCTGAGGTCTGACACTGAGCAAATCATCCACCAGCATAGAGCCCATACTGATATGAGCAAGCTGGTGAAACTGGTTAAAGAGTTTAAGCAGAGGCTGGCTATAATTTGCACCTAGTATGACAAAGAAAACCAGTGTAGAGAGTTCAATCTCACCCGCGGCCATAAAGAACAGTCCGGCCGGTAAAATAAACACAATGTTAGTCAACACCAGGCTAAAGAAGCTGCCTCCCAGAGGGATATATGCCTTGCCCCACTGTTTCTCCACATTGGTATACGCCTGAATGGCTTCTTTCGTCTGACGAAAACTTTCTCCGGTACGGTTAAAGATCTTAACAACGGCAATCCCGGACAGAAAATCCATAATGGAGGCATTCATCACCTGATTAGTTGACTGGTAATCGTAAGCGTATTTTCCACCCTTAGTCATTGCCATCACCAGAAGAACAAAGGAAACCGGAGTGACCAGGATGGAGACAATCGCCATTCGCCAATCAACGATAAACAGCCAGACGGAAACTGCTATCCACATAGCCAGTGCACTTACCCCCTCCGGCAAACCATGAGCAATAATCAGTTCCAGTTTCTCCGGCTCATCGATAATCAGCTTTTTGGCATCGCTGCTTTTCTTATTAGAAAAGTAACCAAGAGGTAATGTAGACATATGCCGGGCTATCGCTTTACGCAATCCATAAATAGCATCAAAGGCCACAATATGAGAGAGACCAAGAGAAAGCCCCAGTAGCGCAAACCCACTAACGATAGCTGCCAGCGATATGCCTGCGTAATACCAAATCTGCGAAAGTTCCACTGATTGTTCGATATATTGAACAATTAAATGGTATACCACCCATATGGGCACCAGCTCTAATGCTACTGAAGCGGTTGCCAGAAACACAGCTGCGATGAGTTTCAGACGAGATCCGGTGATAAACCCTGAGACCAGACGTAAACTAGCCAGATAATCCGGCGATGGTGAAAATTGCTCGGTTGATGCCTTATCATTGGGTGCATCGCTCCCTAACTGATCTTTAATTGTCATAACCCTGTTACGATTGAGCGTAGAAACAACTCTAACAATTAATGAGAATAGTTCTCATTTTATTGCTTTAATATCATTTTGCAACATCATGTTGCTAATTAATTTTCAAACGCACGTCAACAAGGAAAAAGTTCAACCTTCCTCAAATGGTAACAATTATCATTTCCAACAATGATTGCAAGTGTTATTATTAACGCTTCTTAAAACAAATTGTCTTTTTCTAGACATAGATAAGAGGTGGGTCATGGAAGATCAAATAACAGACAAAACAGATTTAAGCAGCTCAGATTGGGAACATCAATGGCAACTTTTAATGGGTAGCGGTAACAGTATGGCTCAGCGACAACAATGGGAATCTGCGGCAATATTTTACAAAAAGGCTTTTGTGTTAGCAGAAAATAACTTGTGTAACCAATGCCCTGCTCTTCATTGTGACAGAAGTTTACTAAATACGTATCTATCTTCAGCACTGGAACTTGGTAAAGCAATCAAAAACAATACGTATGAATGTGCTTTTCTTGCCTTAATTGACAGCCTAGAAATACAAAGCACTAAAGTGAACTGTGAAATGGAATATAATATGTATTCCAAGACTATCAATCAGTTAAAATCATCTTTGGTTAGTTCTAATAGCGCATCAGGATGATGCCACATCAGCATTGGCAGGATTGCATCTAGATATTTACCGAGAACATATATATTGTCAATGGACAACTTTTTTGACCCACCTACGTACGTTAAGTTTGTCTCTGCGCAGGTAGATCAGCTCTAATGATTATTAGTAATATTATCACTAACCGCACAAAACTCACAAATCCCTTCCCTCGTTTGAGTTTCGCAGTTTTATGTATTGCTGATTTCCCAGCAACGGCATTATCTTTCCGTACATGTACACTTACGAAGCCTGATTCTTGGTATGGTAAAAAACAGCCATCGTCACTTTTGATGATTTGTTCATCCTTAAACTTGTTGACGATAGAAGCATTGGCTGATTTTGGTATCAAGACTCTAATCTCACCATGCCAGATGTCCGCTTGCTCGCACATGAGTTTCACCCACGATTGGTAATGAGCATAATACTCATCAGGTTGTTTTTTTTGCATACATGTAAGGCTTGGGAAGTACCACTTTATGCTGATAAGCTCTTCTTTGATGCCCATTGTTTTAAGCAGCTTAACCAGCGTTACCACTGGCTGTTGCTTGGTGGTGCGCAGCAAAAAGTCTTTGCCAGCTACAAAATCACTCCTCAGTTCGAGTAGTTGTTTAAGCTCAATGTCCTTTAGGTGTCCTAATTTTTGAGCATAATCAAAACGGCTAATCAGGTTTTCCAAGTACTTAACATCACTGCGTCTCAGCTTGGCGTAATTCACATGCGGTGCCAATTTGTGTTTCGATTTTGGAAGACTGGTTTGCGTAAGCATGCTATCAAGTTCAAGTAATTGAAGAACCGTTGTTACTGGAATATTTAAATCTTCACTAATCCATTCAGCAGTTTGTCCCACTGCAGCTCGGCGTATCACACGCCAAATAGTGGAAAGTGGAAGCGAACCACAGTCTTGTTTCATGTTTTGCTGTGTTGATACCGTTAGTTGATAACTGTCAGTGCGAAGAGTTGGGCAAAACGATTGTGGCACCACTCTGTTATAGCACTCTTTTATACTTGGTTTGATTTGGATCTGTCCAAACTCATTCGCCTGCGCCTTTTGCCCCCAGAATGTACGTAACAGACGCATGCTCGGCGTGTGATTAGACACTTTAGTTCTTCTTAAAAAATCTCCTAAATGAAAGTAGGAAGAGAGTGTCGTATCAGGTGATGCATGCCCAAGTTATCACCTACCTCCTTTCAGATAACAACTAAATCAGCTAAGCTCAGGCCACTTATCAAACGGCTGCTTAGTAAATACCATTTCACCGTCATCACCTTTCTGGATATTGAGCCACGCCTGCCAGTTTTCGTAATCTATCTCCGGGTAATCCAGACGGAAATGACTACAGCGGCTTTCCGTTCTCATCATTGAGGCTTTAAGTTTCATTTCCGCCGTGATGATCATGTTCTTAGTCTCATGTGCCAGACGCAGCTGATGGCGGTCTTCTGCCAGCAGCATAGGTGCATGGTGCTCTTTCAGCTCTTCAACATAAGCCAGTGCGCCTTGCATCATTCGCTCTTTTTTGATGTAGAGAACAAAGTTCGGGATCATCACCCCCTGAAGAACCTGAGTAACCCATGCCGGGCTGTATCCAAGTTTTCGCTTCAGTGGTGCAAGGATCTCTTCCTGAATTTGCTCCAGCTTAGCTTTGCTCACCTGGATCTGCTCAACAGACTGACTGGCTTTTGCAGCAGCTTCACCTGCAAAGGTCCCCTGAATACATGAACCGGCTGCAGAGCCGCCAATCTGGGTGTAGATACCTCCTGACATATAAGAGCCCAGCGCATCACCGGCAGCGTAAAGACCCGGGACAGAACTCAGGCCGGTCTCATCAACAGGAACAATGCCTTCCGCCTTGTGAATTGCCATACCTGCCGTTGAGCCACCCACCTGGTTTCCGCCCATTCCCGGAGGGCCTGAATGACCTGATTTGCTAAACAGAGAAAAAATGCCTTTGCTCTCTTCCGGCTTTGGAGGCATTCCTGTTTGTCTGAATGCTTCCGGAACATATGGCCCTGAAGAGTAGCGGTCATTATCCTGCTCAGGCGGTTTTTCTCCCGGCCCACCGGCGCCAGGAGGCGGCCCCATTGGCTTAACGCCACCATTCACATAAGCTTCATAGTTAAGATCAACACCAAGGTGGTGGTTAACCATAACACCTGTTACCCCTGGTTTTTCTTCAATCTGACCATGCCAGTTGTCATAGCAGGATCCTGAGTTCTCCGCAGAGCCGGGGTGACCGTCGTTCCACTCTTTACCCGTGACGACAGCGCCAATATCGTAGGCCATAATGGTGCCGTCATGCGTTACATCGCACATAGGGAAACCGTTGGGTTTAAAGCCGCCGGAACCGGTACAAAGCACCACGGTTTTCGCATTAAAGAACACCACCTTGTTCTCATCCATGCTGAAACCTGCCGCGCCAACCACACGTCCCTGCTCTTTCATCAGGTGAGTGATCATAATTCGCTCTTTACGAGGAATATTGCGCTCATCCATAGGAACTGAGAAAGACTTATTGCACAGCGGAGAGTCAAAAAATCCCCATGATTTTAGCTCCTCAACCCTGTCATAGGAGTGCTCCGCCAGTTGGCGGGTAAATACCGGGTTATTGGTACCAATGGCAGATTCAGACACCTTAGCCACAAAGTCATCAATGCTCATGGAAGCGTTGGCTTTATCGTAGGAGAAAACGCCCTTAGCAAATGGCGTCAGACCGGAACTGCCCAGACGCCCTTTGGATACCATCATCACTTTAGCGCCCGCATCGTGCGCTTTTACCGCAGCAAACAGACCGGCAAACCCGCTGCCGATAACCAGCACATCCGTATCATGGGACTCCTGAGTAAAGTCATCCGCATCAATTTTCGGCATATTCTCAACCGGAGCATCTGCTGCAAAAGCTGCCGATGCAAACATGGAAGCGCCAATCACACCACCAGCAACGCCGATAAACTGACGTCTCGACATATCTATTTTTTTGCTCATCTTCGCTACCTCCAGGAAACCATAACCGGCAATGTTTTTTCAGGGGTGATGGTTATCGCACCCACCGGACAGTACAATCTGCAAAGGTGGCAGATCTGGCAGTCTTCCGGATACGCAATGACCGCTTTTTTCGTTTTCTCATCGAACTGAATTACATCCGTAGGACAGCTCTCCACACAGGTTTTGCAACCTATACAACCGGATATCTGACTAATTGGCATATCGTTACCTCTATAACCTGTGATTAAAATGAAAGCTGTTCGTAGTGAACATCGGATGAAGGAATATCAAGTGACTTAAGACTCTTTTTCACCGCTGTGATCATGCCCTGCGGACCGCACAGGTAAACGCTGCTGTTACCGGCGCTCATACTCTGCATCGTCTTGCTGATACACGCTTTATCGATCACTCCTTCCATCATTTCGGCCTCAGATGATGCCTCCATGCAGACCAGTTGCTGACGAAAATCAGGCATTTGTTGCTCCAGCGCTTTGATCTCATCCTGCAGCACCATCTGCTGATAGTCACCGTTACCGTAGATAAGACGGACAGGACGTTTGTCATTGTTTGCCGCAAGCTCTCTGAGCAGGCTGAGCATAGGTCCGATACCCGCACCACCGGCAATAAGAAGAACTGAGTCTGATTTCTTACTATCAGCTAAACTCATGCTGCCGTAAGGGCCGTCTATATAGACCTCCTGACCAACAGACAGGGTATTCAACTGAGAGGTATAATCACCCAGCTCACGAATCACCATAGACAGGCTAGGCAGATCATCTCTGCATGAAGCAATAGAGAACGGGTGCTCATTCATGCTAAATACCGAACCGCTGGTATTCATCCAGACAAACTGTCCGGCTTCAAAATCAAAGTCATCATTACCGTTTTTCTCTAAGGTTACCTGCCAGTCGCGGCTGCTCACCTTAGTCACATCCACCAGGGTAAATGGCTTAGCTTTAACGATAAATTTCTTGGCGATGTAGTTATAAGCCACTATTAGTACCGAAGCGCTGCAAAGCACCCACCAGAGGGTATTAAACTCAGTATCAAACTGACCGTGACTGCCGACGCTGGTGATATGCAGGGTTGCCAGAACGGCAATCACCACAAAACCAAGCATATGAGTCAGGCGCCAGGTTTCGTAGCTCATTTTCAGGCGGTTTTTAAATATGGCCATCAGAGTCCAGACAATCATGGCTACCCAGGCGATAACACCTGTCAGCATCTGAGGCGCGGTAATGACCTCAACCAGGCTTCTGATTCCGTCGTCATAGGACTGAATGAACTTCGGCGCTAAAAGCAGCACCGGGTGAAGAAGAAAAAAGCCGCCAATCCACTGGCCGATTGTCTTGTGCTTAGACATACTCCAGTCGATATTGGCAAACAGAGGGATTTGTTTAACACGGCTGCCCAGCGGGAACTGAACGAAAAACGCCATCATGGCAACAAGGTTGATAATGCTAAGGACTGTGACATAGAGCCCTTTGTTATCCATATTCAGCATTTGCGCCGCCACGAATGGCAGGCTCAGTAAAACCGCATAACCGGCAAGCAGTTTTCCATGCCTGATATGCAGCTTCGAACGTATCAGCTTAGCCCCCGGCTGCTCCAGGGTAATTGCTTCTGTATTCATTGTTCGCTTCCAAGTATTTATATGAAAATTATTTTTCCAACCATACTTATCAGCTTGCTGTGGATATATTTTGTACTTTGGCTGATATGGAATGAACAATACCCGGCTCAGGGTTAAGGGTGGGTTAAGGGTAATTAGCGTTTATTTTATCAAGACTAACCTGATAACATGCTCTATTATAACTAATAGAGATAACTCTTTGTTAAAGTACAAATTGCCGACATATTTTAGGAGACCGGGCGCAGAATCAATATGATGAGTGATCGATTAGTATTTGCTTCAGAAGAACCAGTAAAGGAAACAGAGCCGCAAGGTTACTGGAACGTGCTTGTTGTCGATGATGACAAGGCGGTTCACGATGTCACGCTGCTCGCCCTTGACGGCTATGATGTTCTTGGCAAGCGGCTGAACTTTCTGCATGCGTACAGTGCAGAAGAAGCCATTGAAGTATTAAAAGGCAATGATGATATCGCTCTGATTCTTCTGGATGTGGTGATGGAGACCGATCACGCAGGTCTGGATGCCATTAAGATTATCCGCGAAGATCTGAAACGCGACGATGTAAGAATCGTCTTAAGAACCGGACAACCGGGGCAGGTTCCGGAGCTGGATACCATCACCAACTACGATATCAACGATTACAAATCAAAGAGTGAACTTACCCGATCCCGCCTGTTGACCACTGTTATTGCAGCAATCCGCTCCTGGATGCAGATTAAGCGCCTGAAAGAAGCAGAGCAGGATCTTGAAAACTTTAACAAGGAGCTGGAAAACCTGGTTGATGAGCGTACCGCAGAATTAAGCCATGCCCGTCAGGTTGCAGAAGAAGCACTTGAAGCCAGAAGTCAGTTTCTGGCGAATATAAGCCATGAAATCAGGACGCCTATGAGCGGAATTCTTGGCATGGTTGAACTTTTAAAACTCAGCGAACAAACCGAGCAGGACAAAAGACATCTTGAAGTTATCCAGCATTCAGGTAAAACCCTGCTTACCGTTATCAACGACATTCTGGATTACTCTAAGCTGGATGCAGGAAAACTCACCCTTGAGCGCCGTCCGGTCGATCTGAACGAATTTCTGATCCAAACCATTACGCCATATAAAGCCAGTGCTTCCGACGAACTGGCAATAGAACTGAACGTTGGTCCGGAACTGGTAGATAAATGCTTTGTGACTGACTCTGTCCGCATGCATCAGGTGTTATCTAACCTGTTAAACAACGCCTGTAAGTTTACCGAAAAAGGGTTTGTCCGCCTGAATGTGGCCGGAGAGCCGTTAGGCCAGAAACAATTCAGACTGGATTTTGCTGTTACTGATACAGGGATCGGCATACCGCCTGAAAGACAGGCTGAAATGTTTAAGCCTTTCACTCAGTCCGATCAGTCCACCACACGCCGGTACGGCGGAACCGGGCTTGGTTTGTCCATCTGCTCTCAGATACTTTCCCTGATGGGTGGCAAACTCAGACTGGAGAGCGTCGTAGACAGAGGCACAACATTTTCCTTCAGCATTGTTCTCGAACAAACCGATAAACCTTGTCATCAGGAACCGGCAACGCAGAAAGCCGAAAACAGAACCCTTCACGTTCTGTTAGTTGAAGACGATAAAGTCAACCAGATGGTTTGCCGTAAACTGCTTGAGCACCACGGCGCGCAGGTTGATATTGCCGGTAATGGTCAGGAAGCCGTACAAAAAGCGACCGAAGAAAAAGGCCGCTACGACCTGATCCTGATGGATTGCCAGATGCCGGTTATGGATGGTTACGAAGCAACCCGGCAAATCCGTAACTGGGAAGCAGAAAACAGACATCAGGCTGTAAGAATTGTGGCTCTGACTGCGCACACCTTACCGGAGCATATTGACGAGTGCATCAGTGCCGGTATGGACGAGCATCTATCCAAACCAGTCAGCGTGGCGCATCTCTCCGCTTTACTCAATAACGCCAAAGCATAGATTACCGGCTAATCTGGTTAACCACACTCATCACACTGCTGGCAGGCATGCCCTGGGATAGAGCTTTCGCCATATATTGCATATAAGGATCGATATGGCTGAATATGCTTTTATAACCGTCACACAGGACGCTATAGGAAACACCGTTTTTATCGGTTGCCAGACGGTGTTTCGGGCAGTCACCATGACAGGCAAATTTATACCGGCAAGCTTCACACCCGGCGCTTAAGTCAGCCTTGCTCCGGCCAAACTTACGCTGCTGTTTGCTGGCGTGAACTTTTGCTAACTTATCCTGCAATATATTTCCAACCTTATGACCTTTATAAACAAAGTGATCACAAGCGTAAATATCCCCGTTCTGCTCAATCACCATGGCATCACCGCAGGTTTTCTGAAATACACATAAACTTGGCTGATATCCGGCCCAGGCTGCTAAGGCACTTTCAAACAGCTGAACATAGACTTTCGATACGTCATTTCTCACCCATTGATCGAAAATCGTATTCATAAAGCTGCCGTACTCTTTGGCATCCACACTAAACGGCAGCAGATCTTCTGACGCATCAGCCACAGAGACTGTCTGAATATTACCTGCTCCAAACCGGGCCCGGCTTTCAACAACCGGGATGTACTGATGAAAGGTTGAATTAATGCTTTTTAAAAAGTCATACACTTTTTTGGGGTGTTTGACATTGATATCGTTTACTACGGTTAAGGTATTAAACTCCACGCCATGCTTGTTCAGTAGCTCAACCGCTCTCATCACAATTTTAAACGTCGGCTGACCGGTTTTCGTCACCCGGTAAGCATTATGCAGCTCTTCCGGCCCGTCGATGGACAACCCCACCAGAAAGTTATTCTGCTTAAGAAAACGACACCACTGCTCATCCAGCAGTACGCCATTAGTCTGCAGGCTGTTGCGGATACGTTTTCCGTTGGCAAAGCGCTTTTGGTATTCCAGAACCTTGTGGAAAAAACCGAGCCCGGCTAATGTGGGTTCACCACCCTGCCAGGCGAACTCAACCTCCGGCGTCGGCTGACTGGCAATGTAGTTTTTGATGTAACTCCTGAGTACATCATCACTCATGGCGTAGCCTTGCTTGCTTCCGGAAGGTGCTTTAATAAACTTCTCTTTTTCCAGATAGAAACAGTAGTCGCAACCCAGATTGCAGTGGAAGCTGGTTGGTTTTGCCATCAGGTGAAATACTTTGGACATCAAATACTCCGGGGTTCTTTATTCTCTAATCGCCATAGTCGGGGCATAAATTTATGATAAAGCCCGGTTTTTCGTCATTCCTGCGGAGGCAGGAATCTACTCACTGCGGGCTGTAAGGTAAATGGATCAATTTACTCTACAACGCGTTGACAGTAGATCCCCGCCTTCGCGGGGATGACGTCATTTGGGCCTAATTAGGCTATCAGGAATTACGAATCATTTCATAACGGGCACGAATGTCAGTTATGATTTTCTTCTCACTGTCTGAGATCCCGTCTGCCAGCAGGTTATTGGCTTCACGAGGATCGACAGACAAATCGTAAAGTTTCGACTCTTCACCCTCTATCTGAATCAACTTGTACTGCCCTTCCCTGATTGCCCAGCCAAAAACATCGCTTGGTTTAGAATCAGACTTATCTTCCTGGAAGTGTTCAACATAAACATAATCACGTTCACCCTTTCCGCCGCTCAGTGCAGGACGGAAATCGAATGAGTCAGATGAGTCCACCTTTACTCCGGCATAACCGGCAACTGTGGCGAAAAGGTCCGAAGTAGAAACAAAAGCATCGGTTCTTCCCGGCTTAACGCCCGGTCCGTTAACGATAAACGGAACATGGGTGCCACTGTCATAAATGGTGCCCTTCGCGGCATGGTCACCATAAAATCCTCGCGTAACCTGATTTGGCGTCCCATTATCACCCACAAACATGATGACCGTATTGTCACGGGTTTTCTTATCCATTGATGTCAGCAGACGGCCTATTTCACTATCCAGCGCCTCTAACATAGCGTTGTAGTAAGGCAGCGGATTTCTCTTAATGGAGTCCGCATCCGAAGGCAGGTCACCGGCCGTATGCAAGTCAGCCGGTGGCAGATGGAACGGGGTGTGCGGCGCATTATAAGCCAGCCAGAGGAACCATGGATTTTTCTGCTCATCCATCCAGTTCAGGGCTTTATCGGTTATTTCAGTGGTTGAGTAGTTGTTTACTTTTACCCGGCTGCCATGGGTAACTGCGGGCCAGGTAAAGTAATCACGAACGCCACCTTTGAACATACCAAAGTAGTCCGGCACGCCCAGCTGTTCAGGATGATTCAGAGACTCACCCGCTCCCGCTAAGTGCCATTTACCTAACAGGTTGGCGCTGTAATCCGTTTTATCCAGCAGATCAAAAAGTGAGTTTGCATCCGCCGACAGCCCATTTGTTCCCCGTGGGGGTATCGCTGCCCCAACGCCGGTACGAAAGCCGTACTGCCCGGTCATAATAGTTGCCCTTGTTGGCGAACAAACCGGTGCAGAATAGCCATTTTCAAACACCATGCTCTGCTCACAAAGCGCTTCCAGATTAGGCATATTTGCCTGCTGATCACCCAGCGAGTAACAGCTGGACGCATCGATTCCCATATCATCGGCAATGATCAACAAAACATTCGGTGCTTCATTGGCCATCGCCATACAAGGCAGTGCCGTCAGACATGCCGTGCTTATCGCTGAAGAAAGCTTCATATTTAGTCCCTTTGGTTGTCCGTTTCATCAATTCTAATGAGAGCGGAGCACAGACTAGTTTAGATCTGGTTTAGATGAAGTAAAGCTATGTAAAGCCACGTTTTCGCTTTTTATTTTCTTAAAATTTGAAACAGATACAGCAAAACCAGCCTTAATGTCATTTTTGTCGACTATGCTTGATAAGTAACGAGTTTTATAAAGTTCAGGTGCCGATGAAGTATTTACCAGGTATTCGAACCAGCATAGCGCTGCTACTGTCTTTTTTACTGGTAGTCGCCTTTTCGGTTATCGAATACCAACATTCTCAATATACTAAATACTCCCATGAGCAGATCGTAAGGTCAGCCAAAAGGGAGCTGCATGTCATCCGTTCAAATCTGGAAGCGGATATCTATTCCGATATCTTCTACGCCAATAGCCTGGCAACGATTATCAGCAGCAACCCTGAATCAACCACCAGCCAGTGGAACGACATAGCCACAGAGCTATACAGTAAGTCACACCATCTGAAGAATCTGGGTGTGGCACCCGATGATGTGATTAAGTTTATTTACCCTATTGAAGGTAACGAAAAGGCACTGGGGCTTGACTTCAGAACCGTACCAAAGCAGTGGGAAACCGTAAAAAAAGCGCGAAAGATGGAATCTATCTTTGTTGCCGGGCCGGTAAATCTTGTTCAGGGCGGCGTTGGCCTTATCGCACGTACCCCCATCTTTACCGACCCACCGCTTAACCTGGAATACTGGGGAACCTGCAGCGTTGTGCTGGATCTGGAAAAGCTATTTCGGGCAGCTGGTGTATATGAAATAGATAAAAGATACGATTTCTCCATAAGAGGCAAAGATGGGAAAGGCTCTCAGGGGGAGGTTTTCTGGGGAAATCCTGCTGTTTTTGACTCAATCTACAGCAGCGAGAATGTGATTCTGCCCTCCGGCACATGGGAAATGGCCGTCTCCATCTCTTCTCTCTATGAAGACATTCCGTTCACTGATAAATATGCGGCAAGGTTAATCGGTTATCCCATCGTGCTTATCTTTGCCCTGCTATTTATCGCCTTCTACCACTTTTATAAAAAGGCATACCATCTTTCCATGCAGGATGGCGTAACCCGTCTGCCTAATCACAAATATTTCGCCTTTACACTTCAGCAGATGATCAATCACTCCCGTAAGAGGGATACCGGCTTTGCTCTGGTGAAGATTTATCTGAATGACGTTCACCCGGTAGACAGCACTTATGGACGAAACACCGGCAACAGCCTGCTGATGGAAGTGGCGGAAAGAATAACACGAGGGCTGCAATCCTCTGACATCCTGGCCAGAACAGACAGAGCAACGTTTTTTGCGATTCTTCCACGGATAGTGGACGAAGATCTGATCAGGCAGATTACCACCAATCTGGAGCATTCCATTTGTGAAAAACAGGTGAAGCTGGAAACCGATAAAATTGATATCACGGTTTCCATCAGCCACACTGTTTTTCTGGACAAGGCGCTTAACGCCGAAGAGTTAATGCTGATGGTAGGCGAACCTAGTGATTGATCTGGTGGAGATACCTGATCAGTTCCATCCGCATTTCATCGCTCACCTGGCTATGCCAGAAGCCTGCCATGTGTGCTATGAGAGGCAAACCAAACATCAATAACAGCAAGATAATCAGCACGCCTCGTGCTGATAGTTTGCTGCCCCAACGCGATCTGACAGACAACGCCTCTTTTTTCGGGCAAGCGCTGATACAGCGCATGCAGGACTGGCATTCATCCACCCGCACCGTCTCGATAACATGCACCTGAATCCGGGCAGGACATGCTCTTGTGCACTTATCACAACTCATCCCCCCGGCATCATTCAGACAATGACTGGTATCTCGTCTGACTTTAAACGGGCTAAGAAAGCTAAGCAGCCCCAGAGCTGCGCCATAGGGACAGAGATAACGGCAAAAAGACTGCTTCTGCCAGGCCGCCATTAAAAATATAACAAGCAGAATGGTTCCGCCGATTACTCCCGGACTGACAAAGAACATGGCCGTTTTCAGGTCCGCAATCTTCATATAATGCCCGTTCAGATAATAGGGCAGAGCCTCTTTGGGCATGGCTAATACCACAATATATAAAAGCCCGGCAAGCAGCAGGTACTTCAGCATCCGCAGCGGCCAGTCCAGCCATTTGGGAGGATTCCACTCACCTTTTATCAGGCGGGTTCTTAACTTATGAATATACTGCCCGGCTAACCCAACCGGACAAAACCAGCCACAGAAAGCACGCTTAACAAACACTCCGCTAAGCAGGACAGATGTGAGCATAACCGCAGCGGCGGGATGATTTTTATCCCAGAAATTCAGTGTCAGTATTGCTTTGATTTCCAGGCCAGCGGCAATCGGAAGAAAAGCATCCACCACATCCGGGCGGCTGATATCCGGAACAATGCCATGAGCAAGCAGGCTGTAGTAGACAATATACTGGCAACCCACCAGTGCTATCGCCAGTCCCATCATATGCTGCACCCAGTCACGCAGAGTATTTTCCCGGCCGGTGGCCGTTGCCAGCTCCGGTCTGAAGCGGTGAAGCAGCCCAAGTCCGGCCAGCCCGGCAACCGTTCCAAGCAGCAGCGGCCATGAGAAAGAAACAGCAAGAGCAGAAATAACCAGGGCCAGGGTCATCATCGAACCCCACTTTTGCTTGCTGGTATAAAGAAGGCTCAGGCAGAACGCCAGGCCGGACATCAGAATTATGGACTCAAGAACAGACATTTTTTATCGATACTACACTCGTCAGGATTGGTATGGTAACGAATTTCAAGGAGATATTCCTATAGTGCGCTCTCAAGTTTTTATCAGGCAATTCATCCTAAAGGGCTAATACCAATACCAGATAAAAAAAGAGCCAACCGCAAATCAAGCAGTTGGCTTATAGATAGTGTGAACAATTGTATTCACTAACAACGTCAGTTGGCTAGGTGACCCTCGGCTTTAAGAAGGGTCATTATATGTATTGCATAGTGCGTGCCAACTTTAATGAAACGGATTACATGATACGCTAAGAGAATTCTGAGCTCTTATCACTGCCTTCAATAGCAAATTGCATTTGCATAATGCTATTTTTGCAAATTAAAAAATATGGTGGCTCTGGTTAAACTTTTCTGACAGTTACAACAAATACAACTAATAACATTTTACACACTGACGCAACAGTCATTAACATGTTTATCCCGTATTTAATAAATGGTTTTTACAAATGAGGTATCAGATAAAAGAAGCTTTAGACAGAATTTCAGACTTAACCTCCTGCAACCCTAACAGTGTTAAGCTTGCTAAAGCCGAACCGAATAACATTCGCCTGAGTTGTACCGACGCAAATGATAGCCAGGTAGATTTCATCTACACCAGTGGTGAGCTGTACCGTCTGTCTAACCATCATCAGGTGAAGTTGTCTTCAGAAAAGTAGCAAAAATATAATCTGAAACTCCCCCTATTACTCAGCATAACTTGCCATATCGCTGAGTTTTAAGTATTTCCTGAATTTAATTATTGCGATAAATGCTTCTTTACCGGCACTTCAAATTTATGATTATTTTGCATTTTAAATATGCATAGAATACATATCATAAAACCTCATAATGTTTACTGTGCATACATAGCTTTTCATGGCAGAATAGCCCCGCCCTATTAATCAACAAGCTGGTTGTCAGCGAATTTTTGCAGAGGTTAAGTGTGAAAGGTCTGTTTGAAGAGTCCCAAATCGGAAATATGCTAGTAAAAAACCGCTTTGTCAGAAGCGCCACCTGGGAAAATATGACCACTGAACATGGTCATATGACGGACAGCCTTTATGAAATCTACGATGAGCTGGCAAAGGGTGAAGTTGGATTAATTATTACCGGCTACGCCAATATTGTGCCGGAAGAGCAGCCAAATCCGGGAATGATGGGGATGTATGATGACTCATTTCTGGATGAGTACAAAAAGCTGACAGACCTTGTTCATCAAAGCGATGCGAAGATCCTGATGCAGCTTGCCTACGGCGGAACAAAAACCACTCACAATGTCGGCTCTCGCGTTATTTTTGCACCAAGTGAGGTCGCTGAAAGAGGTACTAAAACTCTTGGTAAAGCGATGACCAAAGATGAGATAGATTACATTGTTAACGCCTTTGCCCTTGCCGCCGGAAGAGCTAAGCAGGCCGGTTTTGACGGTGTTGAAATTCATGGCGCACATACCTATCTGATTAACCAGTTTCTGAGTCCTTATTACAACCGTCGTGAAGATGAGTATGGTGGCAGCCTGGAAAACCGGATGCGTTTTCTGCTGGAAATCTACCGCGAGATGCGCAAAGTTGTCGGTGAAGACTTCCCTATTCTGGTTAAGCTTACCGCTACCGAGTTTTTTGAAGACGGCCTGACGTTTGATGAAACCCGAATCATCTGTAAGAAAATGGAAGAGATCGGTGTAGACGGTATCGAGATCTCAGGGAATATTCACGGTAAAGCGAATGATATGGTCGGTGAAGCCTACGATGGTCACGCTATCCAGGAAGAGGGTTACTTCCTTGAATACGGAAAAGTCATCAGCGAAGAGGTGAATATTCCGGTCATTACCGTGGGCGGTCTTTCCGATATCAATACCATTGAGGAAATGGCTGCGAATACCAATATCGGCTACTTCGCCATAGCGCGCCCGTTGCTTTCTGAGCCTCAGCTAATCAAGCGCTGGAAAGAGGGCGACCGGAGCCCGGCTATCTGTGAAAGATGCTCTAAATGCCGTACACGCAGAGGTAACTTCTGTGTGGTTCACAACAAACGCAGAAAAGCCGCTTAATCAATAAAAATCACAAACTTACGTCCAACCTCGACTCGTTCCCACGCTCCCGCGTGGGAATGCATACCAGACTCAAATATTCCAGCCCCCTACCAGATTTCCCCGAAACAGAAGATAGCTGAGAATGTAAATGCTGTAGGTTCTACAGAATGTCTCAGGCTCAGGTAGGCATTCCCACGCTGGAGCATGGGAACGAGGAAATGCATAACTTTCAATGAGTTATGCACACGCGCCACTACTCAGTCAGAGCGATTTATCTTTAACACCTTATCCTGAATCATTCGTTCAATATCCCTTGCTGCCACGGGCTTGGAATAAACATAACCCTGAATCAGATCGCAGCCGTAGTTATGGATGCAATCGAGCTGCTCGTTGGTCTCTACCCCTTCTGCAACCACGTTCAGCCCGAGGTTTTTGGCGAAGCTAACGATTGAACGGACAATTGCCACATCTTTCGAGTTATCCGGTACATAATCCACAAAGGTTTTATCTATCTTCAGGGTAGAAATAGGCAGGTTCTTCAGCTGTGAAAAGGAAGAGTAGCCGGTGCCGAAATCATCAATCGCCATCTTGATACCAAGGTCATTGATGGATTTCAGTGTTTCCAGACAGTGGCTTCCCTCGATATTAGCCTCAATCAGGTACTCTTCAGTCAGTTCGATCTCCAGCATGCGGGAGGGTACATCCGACTTTTTCAGCTCATTCTCAATAAACTGGCAAAGCCTCTCATCGTGCAGTTGACTGGCTGAGACGTTAACCGCTATTGATATCTCATTGTATTCAGTATCCTTCCACGCTTTTAGCTGCTGAACGGCACTTTCAATGACCCACTTCCCCATGGGAACAATAAGCCCCGTATCCTCAGCAACCGGGATAAAGTCAGCCGGAGAAATAATACCCTGCTCTCCCCGGTCCCAGCGGATCAGAGCTTCTACTCCTTTCAGTATCCCGGACTCAGGGTCCACCTTTGGCTGATAGACAAGATGAAACTCGTTATTCTTTAACCCTTCACGAAGCTCATTTTCCAGCGTCCATGACTTCATGGTCTCTTCGGTCAGTTCACTGGAATAAAAAGCCAGCTTGCTTTGCGTTCTGCGCTTGGCATCATACATAGCCGTATCCGCATTACGCAGTAACTCTTCCTGTGTGATGCCATTGTCCGGATACAGGCTGATACCTATACTCGCCTCAACATGCAGACGCTGTCCGTCCACCTCGAAAGGAAACTCAAAGCCTTCAAGGATCCTCTGGGTTAACTGACTGACACTCTGAATACTGTCGATGCTATCCAGAATAACCGCAAACTCATCGCCCCCCAGCCGTGCCACTGTGTCATAAAGACGGATAACACTTCTCAGCCTTTCTGCCACCCGGATTAACAGCATGTCACCGATATCATGCCCCAGCGAATCGTTAATATATTTAAATCTGTCCAGGTCGATATAGAGCAGCGCCACTTTTTGATTGCTTCGCTGTGAGCGGTCAATTGCCCCCTCAAGCAACCGGTGGAAAAGCACCCGGTTCGGCAAGTCCGTCAGTGCATCGTGGTGAGCAATATGATTCAGCCGGAACTGGGACTCCTTCAAACTGGAAATATCCTGAATCGTACCAATAAGCAAACAGGATTCATCGGTAACCAACTGAGCCTGTATATGGGTATAGATAACGCTCTCATCCGAAAGCTGAAGGCGTGCCTCGATATCAAAGCCTTCGGCTCCGTTCTTTTCAAGTACATTACTGACGGTGGCGCTGAAAAGCGCGCGGTCTGACTCATGGATCAGATGAGTCAGCTCATCCAGACCATGCTCAAACCCGGTTCCCGGCAGAGAAAGCATTTTACTCAGTTGGAAAGAGAACCTGACCTCATCGGTTTCACAGTTGAGTTCCCAGTAGCCTAGTTTGGCGATTTCCTGAGCCTGCTCCAGACGGCTTTCGCTCTGTTTTAAGGCTTTAAAATCATCCGATGCCCTGAGCACATACCTCAAACGGTAGCTGATAAGAGACCAGTTAAGCGGCTTAGCGATAAAGTCCGTTGCACCATAGTCATACGCCTGTTCGATGGATTCGCTGTCATCCAGCCCGGTGATCATTACTATCGGCACCTCCCGCCCCTGCTCAGAGGCGCGGACATATTTGCAGATATCAAAGCCACTCATATCGGGAAGCCTGACATCAAGCAGAAGCATGCAGTAACGATTCCTGTGATAAAGCTCCAGCGCCTGACTGCCATTCGGGGCTTCGTGTATCTCATAATCACCCAGGCTGCCGATGGACTCCCGCAAAAGCAAGCGCGTCATCTCATCGTCGTCCACCAGCAATATATTCTGACTATGCTTGTTTAGCTTCATTATCCATACTCTCGCTTAAGAAGGTTTCCAGATGCTCTTTCACCTGCTCCGCTTCATAGACTATCTGTTCAATTAACTCAGCCACTTTATATTCCACTTCATCTTTAGCGGCTTTTTCCAACTGCTTTGAAAGCTTCGACAAATTGTGCGCACCGACATTGGCACTGCTGGACTTCAGCGAATGCGCCGCACCTGACAACTGTTCCAGGTCCCTGACATCTTTAAAAGTACAGAGGGAAGTGTCCAAATTTTCAAGGAACAGATTTGCAACTTTGTTAACCAGCACTGCAGATTTATCAGGATTCAGGTTGGCTATTTGTCTTAATGCACCTAATTCCAGCGGCTCAGAAGCCGTTTTGCTGTATACCGGCTGAGCGGACTTCAGATCTTTATCCAGGATTTTTTCTCTTGGAATATCCAGCCTTGTTGCGATTGCCTCATAAAGTTGCACGATTGAGAGTGGTTTGCTCAGATATCCGTTCATTCCCGATTCAGTGCAGCGCTCAATATCACCGGGCATCGCATTTGCCGTTAATGCAATAACAGGAATAGGGGCAGAGGTTTTTACCGTTGCTTCATATTCTCGAATAAGCCTGGTGGCGCACAGCCCATCCATAACCGGCATCTGAACGTCCATAAGAACAAGGTCATACACACTATTTTGCAGTAGCCTGAGTGCCTCGCGGCCATTCTCAGCCATATCACACTGAAGCCCCAGTTTTTCAAGCATAATTGAGGCAACTTCCTGGTTTACCGGGTTGTCCTCTGCAACCAGAATTCTGAATGGATAATCAAAGCGGTGCGGTTCCGACTCCAGCAGCTCCTGCCCCTCTTCTGGCCCCGCCCCTGACGTTTCTGCTAATCTCTCATTTTTCACAAAGTCAGTGAGTAAGGATTTCTCCATCGGCACCTCTATCCAGAAGCAACTGCCTATCCCAACCTCTGAATACAGTCCGATTTTTCCGTCCATTAACGAAACAATGCTTTTTACGATTGCCAAGCCAAGTCCGGTACCGCCGTACTGACGGGTAGTGGAACTGTCCTCCTGAGAAAAGGAAGAAAAAATCAGTTCCTGTTTACTCTTTTGTACGCCGATGCCTGTATCTTCAACTTCAAAGCGAATAAGCTCTGCACCGTTAACCTGAACGGGTTTAGCCCGCAATACCACCTTACCTTTTTCGGTAAATTTGATGGCGTTGTTTAACAGGTTAACCAATATCTGTCTCAGCCTTACCGGGTCGCCCACATACCCTGTTCCTATTTCCGGATGAACAGAAATAATCAGCTCCAGCCCCTTATTTGTGGCCTGTTCAAGGAAGAAGCCAGATATCTCCTCAACAACTTCTCTCAGGCTAAAATCCACTTTTTCCAGCGTTAGCTTTCCTGCTTCAATCTTAGAAAAATCGAGAATATCGTTAATGATATTTAAAAGGTTGTGGCCCGACTGATGAACAAGTTTAGTCAGGTGCTTCTGCTTGTTGTTTAGCTCACTGGTGGAAAGCAGCTCCGTCATTCCCAGAATGCCGTTCATAGGTGTACGGATTTCATGGCTCATTGTGGCCAGAAACTCACTTTTAGCTTTGTTGGCGGCCTCGGCACGCTCTTTTTCCAGAGTCAGCTCTTCTGTCCGCTTTTCTACTTCATCTTCAAGGTGATCCCTGTGCCTGGCCAGCTCGGTATCCCGCTGCTCTATCTGCTCAAGCATCAGGTTGAACCCCTTCATTAACGAACCTATCTCATCATCTCTGTCTGCATCGATTCTGACCTGGTAATTTTTATGTTCTGATACCTCTTCCATAACAGAAGTAAGATAAGAGACAGGTTGTGAAATATTACGCTGCATTCTTTCAGACAAAATAAAAGCAAGAATCATACTGACAATAATGCAGCCAATGCCGAAAGTAACCTGTAGCGTAATCTGGCTATTTATTTCATTCATATCATTGACCAACACAATATGACCAATAATAAATCCTTCAAACAGTATGGGTTCAATATGAACCATAAGGCCATCAAAGCCGCCAACAAACAGCTGACCAAAACCGATTTCTGACCAGTCTAACTTCTGTGATGCAATAAAACCCGGTTTTACATACTCTGCCAACAATGTCTGGTGAGCGGTATATATTCGACCTAAGACGTTATCCGGCTTTGTTATCAGGCTGTCCAGAATTTCCTGCGCAGCATCAGCATCTTCAAAACTGACCGATGCTGTGCTTTGCGACGCCAGAATTTTCGCCACAGTGTTAATCTGGCTCTCAGATGTATAGTAAATATGGTCATATTCCAGAATACCGTTAACCAGTGTGATAAGCACAGCAACCAGGCAACCGGAAATTAATCCGATTGCAGTCAGTCTGGTACGAAGTGAAAATGATTTTTTTGCAGCCATAGAGTCACCTTGAGCCGTCAATAAGTATTCCAAGCTTTAATAGCTTAGAACTAAATTCAACAGGTTGCTTATGAACATAGTTTTTATCAATCTCAAACCTGAGCTTTCCGCTACGCTCAACCAAATTAATAATTCCGCCACTTCGCATAAATTTGTCATTATCACTAATGGTGACAACACCCCGGCCTGCCACCTGCTGCAGAATATAGCGATAGCGGCGGCTTTCTGCGGGAGAGACATAAAGCATATGACAAGCTTCGAATTCATGGACCTTGTCCGGATAGCTAATCTGAATGGGGTGCATTCCCAGCGTCCTGCCATACATTGCGGAAAGTGCCTGCACCACATCATTCTCACCGAACAGGCAGATATTCAGAGCGGCATCGGCAGAGGAAAGCTTCCATTCAGGCCAACGGGTAAACCTGCCGATATTGTAAATATAGGCGGCTTTCAGCTCGGCCAGAGTCTTGGTTGCAGCCAGAGGAATACCGGCAGTGAGCATCATACTCATGCCGAGTAAGGTCAGCACATTTATCAGTTTGACCTTAAACTTTCCCATAGCCTTATCTACCAGCTAACCGAAATATCTGCATATACACTCCGTTCAAGCTCCGAGGCTCGTCTCCAGGTTCCCTCCATATACTCCAGATGATGATCCTGAAGCAGGTTTCTGCCTGTAAGTGCCGTATTCAGCCATTCATTTATCTGCCAGCCAATGCGCAAATCCATATCCGTATATGCATCAACAGTGTAGTCGTAACCATTAAACTTCCATGGCTGCTCATCGTTATAGAAGAGACGAACATCCAGCTCCCAGTCAGGTGTCAGGTTATAACTGGCCCATAGCGATAACTGATGCTGCGGCACTCTGTCTTCATCCATGGAAATCACTATGTCACTAAACTCATTCGGGTCCGTGTCTTCCAGATGGATATCGATAAAGCTATAGCTAAACTGATACTTTGCATTCTCAGTTGCATACCAGGTAGTAGATAGCTCGCCACCATAACTGTAGCCTTCAATGTTGTTTACAAAGTAAAGTGGTGCTCGCAGAAAGGGCTGGCCGTTAATGCTGGTCAGCTCGTAACCGTCGTAGGTATAACTGCGGAGATTGCTGTAGTCGTTGTAAAAAAGCGCCAGATCCATCGCCACCTTTTCAACCGGCTGCCAGCGGATCCCGGCCTCATATGCAATCAGATGTTCGGATTCATAGTCATCACTTCCCGACACCTGCATAAACACAGGCAACGGAGAAGCGCTGCCCGGCGGATACGCCGCCATGGATAAGACAGTATCAGTCTCTCCTCGCGAAGGAATACGCGATGCGCGGGCGATAGCGCCCCAAACTGTCATGTCATCATCAGGTACCCAACTGACACGGATATTGGGCTGAACTTCCACATCGCTGTAACTATTCCCTTCTATCTTTGTGCCCAAAGTAAAAGAGAGATCCTGATCAGGAAAGCGGATCGTATCCTGAGCAAACAGGTTCCAGATACCATAGATGCTTTTCGAATCATCAACCGAAATCCAGGCACCATTTTCCAGTACATTACGGCCCCAGCGGTATCCCCCTCCCCAGACAACCTCATGGTTATCGGCCGGTACTAACTGATGCTGGAAACTGAGATCAAGGGTATCCAGTTGTTCGTCATACCTGATCTCTTCCCGGTTATAGAAGTCATACCAAACGTTAACACTAAACTCAGAGTCCAGCCCGGTATGCTGAACCCAGCGCGCTTGTAGATTTCCGCCCTCTGTTTTCATTTTGCTTTGGTTTAATTCAAAGCCAAAGGGAGACTCATAAAGAGGAATATTCAGTTCCTGATCTATATCGGTTTTGTAGAGATCACCATTTACCGTCAGGCTGGCATCACGGAAGCCGTGATGATCCAGGCGGAATCCGCTTCTGAGATACTCCCCGTCATTTTGCTGGGAGTCACCGCTTGCGGAGCTGGCAGAATCAAGCTGCTTCCCCTTGGCGTAGACTTTAAGGTGAGTAGTCCCATTTAGGTTACCCCCTTGCCTGACAGAGACTAAACCCTGAAGCTCATTACCATAGGCAACCCTTGCCTGCCCCCCATGAGTATCGCATGAACCTTTGGTAATAATGTTAATCACACCGTTAACTGCATTGGTCCCCCAAAGCGTTGCACCCGGCCCGCGAATCACCTCTATTCGCTCTATGTCTGCCATCACGTAATCATGATTTTCCCAGTACACACCTGAATAGGTCGGCGTATAGATACTGCGCCCGTCAATCATAACCAAAAGCTTGTTTGCCAGCCTGCCGCCAAAGCCACGAACCCCGATTGACCATTTATTGGAGTCAATCTGAGCGGCATAAACTCCCGGCACCAGCCTTAGTGCTTCGGGAATGCTTGTCGCTCCGGAGCGACGAATTTCTGTTTGAGTAACCACATGTACAGCTGCTGCTGCCTGAGATAACTTCTCTGCTCTTTTACTCACAGAGGTTACTTCTATTTCCATCAGCTCATCAAAACTTAAATCGGTAAAGTCCTGAGCAAAGCTATTGGCAGCAATCCCAAGCGGTAGAAAACAAATTATCCCTGTCAGTTTCGACATAGTTGTTCCACGCTTAATTTTTACTAAAGTTTTATGCTATTGAGTTTGTTGTCAATTTAATCACATATCATTCCAGCTAATAGAATAGATGAACCTCTTCTTGATTTACAAAATAATCACAAACCGTTTACATAAATCAGAGTTTAGTCAGGTTAAGGAATGTAACAGGGGTGTAAATTTCATTTACTCAAGGGCTCATTAGCATTTCCTTGAATAACTATTTAACCCTGTCTACGCTGATATTAATACGAATGGGGTAGCAACTGTCCGTTGGCAAATAATTAAGTAAAGAATCAATAATTCTAATTAACAGGGCCATGGTATTTAAGGGATGATATGACAGCGAAGAGAATTCATCTGAAAAGCAAAATATACCGGTATTTCTCTATGAGTGCGCTCATTCCGATACTGGTGATTGAAATTGCTTTAATTATCCTCTACTTCGGCGTTAATAATCTGGTTGCGATGCGCACTCAAGACGTGCTGAAAAGTGCCTATGTCTCTGAGCTGGACACCATAGGCAAACTGGAAGCGGAAATACTCAGCCGCAAACTGGATAACATTTCTGCGCTCTCTTATCTGATGCAACAGCAAAACCAGTGGGTATTTCAATCTCTGGATGATTGTATTCTTCCTGCCGGTGAACCAAAATTTGAACGCCACGCTAATGGTTCCCTGTATAAAAGTACTCAGAACGGCGGGGCTTCCGTTTACCTCTCTTCCACTACCGAACTCTCATCGGATGTAAGAAAGAAACTGCGCTGTACTGAAATGATGGACCCTTTCTTTCTGTGGCTGACGGAATCGAATCCTCTGATTGTTCAGGCTTATTTTAACAGCTGGGACAATATGAACCGCCTTTACCCGCCCATACCGGATGCTCCGCAGACTTACGGTCCGACACTGCATATGGAAGGGTTCAACTTTTACTATAAAGCAGATAAACAGCACAATCCTTCCGGCGGCCCGGTCTGGACCAAAGCTTATCTTGACCCGGCAGGTCAGGGCTGGATGGTTTCCAATGTTATTCCTATTTATAACAACGGATTTCTTGAAGGTGTCAGCGGTATCGATATTACTGTGGAAACACTGATAACCCAGTTGATGTCTCAGAGTATCGCCGGGGAAAACAAAATACTGTTTATCGATAACGAGGGTGACATACTGGCCATGTCCGATGAAGTATCCGAGTTTATCGGCCTTCAGGAACTAACCGAACACAATTACACCGGCAATATCGAAACCACTGTCTATAAGCCGAACAACTATAATATTTTCCAGTTGGGCACTCATCTGCAAAACCCTGACTTCCGGGAGAAATTTGTCAGCAAAGAGCCTCTGTTTACCACTGAGATAAACCAACAGAGATACATTGTCAGTCAGAACCTGATCCCTTCCACCGGCTGGCGGATTGTGATACTGCTGCAGCAGGAAGCACTATTAGCTCCGGTCAGTGAACTGGAATCCTTTGCGACCTTCCTAGGCAGCATAGCCATTATGGTGATGGTGATATTTTATCTGCTGTTCTTTGCCTATATTTCTAAGAAATCCAGTAAGTTGTCGCGGCTGATTAGTGACCCTCTGTCTCAGTTGGTCAGCTACACCCGAAAACTGCAGAAGCATCAGCACCTCTCTGAACTGGAACGGTCAGAAATTATCGAAATCGATGATCTGAACAACAACTTTAACCAGTTGAAGTCTGAGCTGCATACCCGGACTCAGGAGCTGGTAATGAGTCAATTGGCGGAAAATATGGCCCGGGAAGAGAAAGACCTGATAGAAAAACTCAGCTATACCGATCACCTGACCGGCATCAGTAACAGAAGACATATAGAAAAACTGCTCAATAAAGAGATAACCCGCAACGAACGGATTCCTGATGGATTTGGCGTGATCCTGGTGGATCTGGACCACTTTAAAAGAATCAATGATACCCTGGGCCACGCCGCAGGGGATTCCTGCCTGAGCCAGACAGCCGAGATATTCTATAACCGGATACGTAATACCGACAGCGTCGGACGCTGGGGAGGCGAGGAGTTTATTGTTCTTTGCCCTGTCGTTACTCAGGAGGGGCTTATCTCTCTGGCAGACGATCTGCGAACATCCATGAAACATGTACAAATGCCGGAGAACTATTCTGTCACAGCCAGTTTCGGCTGCGCCATCTATGAGCCGGGAGAGAAACTGGAACAGCTGATTATCCGCGCCGATATGGCTCTGTACACGGCAAAAGACGACGGACGAAACCGCTGTGTATTTAAAGATCAAACAGCCGTCAACCAGATTTCATCAGTTATATAAACCTCAAGTTAGTCATCTCTTATGCCGGGACAGCTGATAAACGTCAGATGTCCCGGTGCAGTTGATAAAGATCAACCCCGCCTGATTACGGACCGTTTTTACCCGAAATGAACTTGGATCTACCTTTATACCGACCGGCATATAACTACCATTAGGGCTATATTCAATCAGTTTAATTTTATTACATTTCTTCTTAAGCACTGGTCTTGAAGCCAGAAGGAGAAGTGTTCTGCGTTGGGGCAGATTTTACCCTTCAGGTAGGTAGTTCATGGCAAGAAAATCCAAAAGAAAATCGAATCAGCTAGTCGAGAAATTCGCAGCTGTTGGTTCGCTGTTTTTACTTATTACAGCCTGGTGGTTTGGCGGTGTTGAGATATCTGCGCGTCAAATCACTATGCTTAACTCACTGGTTGAAGAAAACCAGCAACTAGTCCGGGTGGACGAGGGCCTGTATCAGGTTATGCAAGGCGACGAGCAGAAAGCCTGGCTGGGCGTGGGTCAGGGTATCGGCTACGGCGGTGAGCTGAACGTAGCGATTCGTATGGATATGCAAGGCACCATAGCGCAAACCAGTATTCTTTCCATCAAAGACACCGCTTCCTATGTCAGCAAAGTGATAGAAAACGGACTGGTTAACAAAGTTCTGGGCGTGGCCGGCAAAAAGCAGGTTTCCGTTGATGCCATCAGCGGTGCTACCCTCTCTTCACGCGGTATTATCCAGGCTGTTAACGACGCGGCCGATCCTATCCGGGAAAAACTCTTCGGCTACCGGCTGAAAGAGCAGGCAAGCCCGCTTGATACTCTGGGTATGAACGATGCGCTGGCTGTGGTTATTTTTCTGCTGGCGGTATTTATCAGCCGCTCATCAAGCGTGCATAAAACCAAAATGCAGTGGGCTCTGATGCTGACTTCACTGGTTGCATTTGGCTTCCACTCTGCCTCACTTATTTCTTCTTCAACCATGGGTATTCTTATCTCAGGCTCCTGGACTTCCGGTCTGGGTAACTACACGGCCATCATTCTTCTGGTAATGAGCATCGGCTATATCCTGATGTTTAATAAAAATATCTACTGCCAGATGATCTGCCCGATGGGCGTCACTCAGCAGTGTCTGGCAAAACTGACCAACCCGAAGGCTGTCAGCCTTAAGCATCAGGCATTTAAATGGTTCCCGAGGGGTATTCTGCTGGCAACACTGGCCGCAGGCCTTTACTTCAGAAATCCGGCAGCATTCAATTATGAGCCATTCGGAATCATGTTTGGCATGGTTGGTTCTATGTTCCTGTTTGTGCTTACCTTCCTGATCCTTATCACTTCGCTGGCTGTTCACCGCCCTTGGTGTAAGACCCTCTGCCCTATTTCTGCGATGACAGATTACATCGTATTTATGAAGGAGTGGTATAAGCAGGCCACTAAACCTAAGAAGAAAAAAGGGGCAAAAGCCGGAAAGAAAGAGCGCAAACCGAAAAAAGCACCGGTTAATGACCGCCCTGCGCAAGAGCAGCCAATTGCAGTAAAGGTTGAGGAGGCCTGATCATGATTAAGAATATCTTTTACGGATTCTACGCCGTACTGAGTGGCCTCATTCTGCTGACGCTGAGCCAGGATCTGAAATACAGCATGATGCAAAACAGCGCTACCCAGCCCCAGTATGTTTTTACCCAGAAATCGGATGAAAATGCCGAAAAGCGTAAACAGGAAGAGCTGGAAATCATCCGCCAGTGGGCCGAAGGTTACGACGCCAAAACTGTAAGACAATAATAAATTAAGGCCGGGCAATATGAGCGAACAGGAAAAAGTGAACTCTCACACTGATAAAAGAGAGGAAGGTATCCGGATTGTAGACGGAAACGAGGCAGCAGCCTCGGTCGCCTACCGCTGTAATGATGTTATCGGCATCTATCCGATAACGCCATCTTCTGCCATGTCAGAGCAGTGTGAAGAGTGGAGCAATAAACAGCTGCCAAACTTTCGCGGTGTTGTTCCAAGCATCTACGAGATGCAGTCAGAAGGCGGTGCAGCCGGTCTTCTGCATGGTGCGCTGACAGCGGGCTCTCTGGCAACCTCTTTTACATCTTCTCAGGGATTACTTCTGATGATCCCGAATATGTACAAGATTGCCGGTGAACTGACCCCTTTCGTTCTGCATGTGGCTGCCCGCTCTCTGGCTACCCATGCGCTGTCGATTTTCTGCGACCACTCGGATGTAATGGCCGTTCGCCAGACCGGTTTTGCTATGCTTTCCGGCAACAACTGCCAGCAGGCGCATGACTTAGCCCTGATTGCTCAGGCCGCCACTCTGAGCAGCCGTATTCCTTTTGTGCACTTCTTTGATGGTTTCAGAACCTCGCACGAACTGAATCAGATTCAGTACATTTCTGACGATATCATTCAGCAGATGCTGGACAATAAGCTGATTGACCAAAGCTACCTGCGCAGGCTAACGCCAGACGCTCCAAGCGTTAAGGGCACATCGCAAAACCCGGATACCTACTTCCAGGCCAGAGAAGCGGTAAACGGCTATTATGATGCCTGTCCCGATAAGGTTATCAAAGCGATGGAGAAGTTTGGTGAGTTGACCGGCCGCCATTACAAGCCATATGAATACTTCGGTGACGAAAATGCCACAGAACTTATCGTTGTGATGGGCTCAGCCACCAGCACGGTTAAGCAGACGGTTAAGCATCTCAGAAAACAGGGCAAACAAGTGGGTGTGCTCTGTATTCATCTGTACCGGCCTTTCTCTGTTGAGCACTGTCTGAAATCCATTCCTGCATCGGTTGAACGGATTGCGGTACTGGACCGCACCAAAGAACCGGGCGCTATCGGTGAACCTCTGTATCTGGGTATGCTTTCGGCTATCTCTCGCGGTTGGGCAGAAATTCACAGCTCAGCTCTGCCGCAGGTATTTGGCGGCCGCTACGGGCTTTCTTCCAAAGAGTTTAACCCGCGCCATGTTGAGTCAATTTACTCTGCTATGGAAAACCGTTCGATTTTCCATAACTTTACCGTAGGAATCGAAGATGATGTAACCGGACTTTCGCTGCCTGTTATCCATTCTCAGACCAACTTTGATGATACTGAGCTGAATGCGCTTTTCTATGGGCTGGGCTCAGACGGTACAGTGGGTGCGAACAAGAACACCATTAAGATTGTGGGTAACTACAGCCAGTGGTTTACTCAGGGTTACTTTGTTTACGACTCGAAAAAGTCCGGCGGGATGACCACCTCTCATCTGAGATTTAACAACACTGCAATCGATGCGCCTTACCTGATTGAACAGGCCGGTTTTATTGGTTGTCACCAGTTCAGCCTGTTACAGAAGAACGATATTCTGGCCAATGCCAAACCGGGTGCAACCATACTGTTTAACACCACTCACTCATCTACGGCACTCTGGAAACAACTTGGACACCGTGAACAGAACCATATCCTGAGAAAGGAGTTGAAGGTTTACACCATAGATGCAACGAAACTGGCCAATCAGGCCGGTATCAGGGGCCGCATTAACAACATTATGCAGCGCGCCTTCTTCCTGCTGACGGATCTGCTCGATTCCGATCAGGCCTATGAACTGCAAAAACAGGCCATCGTAAAAACCTACGAGCGCAAGGGCGAAAAAGTGATTCAGGCCAACCTTGAAGCCATTGGACTGACAGAAGATGCCCTGCGTGAAGTTGAGCTGCATAACGATGAGCTGAATGAACCCATTACCCTTCCTCTGGTTTCTGCACAAGCACCTGAGTTTGTGCAGAAGGTAACTGCTGAGCTGATGCAAAACCGTGGCGACCTGCTTCCGGTCAGCGCCTTCCCGGTTGACGGCACCTGGCCGAGTAATACCAGTAAGTGGGAAAAACGCGATATCGCCAGCTTTGTGCCTGTGTGGGATGAAGAAAGCTGCACCCAGTGCAACACCTGTAGCCTGGTCTGCCCTCACTCCGCCATCAGGGTAAAAGTGATCAGCCGTGATCTTCCGCTGGATGATGCGCCGGCGTCCTTCAGGATCACAGACTATAAGCTGCGTGATTTCCAGGGAGAGAAATTCACCCTTCAGGTCTCTCCGGAAGACTGTACCGGTTGTCAGTTGTGTATGGAAATGTGCCCGGCTGTAAATGAAGAAAACGGACAGGCAAAAGCACTGAAAATGGTGCCGAGAGAAGATATTTCGCTGGAGCAGAGTGAAAACTTTGAGTACTTCACTAATCTGCCTGAGCTAAAACCAATCGATATCAAGCGTATTGATGCCAGAAGCAGCCAGTTGCTTGAACCTCTGCTTGAATTCTCCGGTGCCTGCTCAGGCTGCGGCGAAACACCTTATATTAAGCTGCTGACCCAGCTTTACGGCGACCATATGCTGGTTGCCAACGCCACAGGCTGCTCATCCATTTACGGCGGTAACCTGCCGACGACGCCTTACGCTCAGAACGCTGAAGGGCGCGGTCCGGCCTGGGCTAACTCTCTGTTTGAAGATAACGCAGAGTTCGGCCTAGGTATGCGAATGGCGCTGGAGAGTGATCAGAACATTGCTCTTACTCAGCTTGAAACGGTTAAGAGCATGATCCCTGAATCTCTGTATCAGAGTATTACTGAGCTGGTTTCAGACTCATCAGCAAAAGGCATTGACCGTCAGCGCGGCAATGTTGAGCAGCTTAAGCAGTACATTTCTCAGGATCACCCGCTTTATCTGCATGCGGATGCCCTGATTGCAAAAAGTGTCTGGATTCTTGGTGGAGACGGCTGGGCCTTTGATATCGGCTACGGCGGTCTGGACCATGTGCTGAACAGCAATAAAAACGTCAATATCGTGGTGCTGAACAATCAGGTTTATGCCAACACCGGCGGTCAGCAATCCAAAGCCACACCAACCGGCGCCATCGCCAAATTTGCCAGCGAAGGTAAAGAGCTGGCGGGTAAAGATCTGGGTGTTACCGCCATGATTTCCGGCAATGCTTACGTTGCCACAGTGGCAATGGGCGCCAATATGAACCAGACCCTGAAAGCGATTCAGGAAGCCCAGGCTTATCCGGGACCTTCTCTGATTATTGCCTACGCCTCTTGTATTACCCACGGCATCAATATGTCTCAGGGCGTTGAACAGCAGAAACTGCTTATCGACAGCGGCTTATGGCCCCTGTACCGCTTTGACCCAAGACGTAAGGCTAAAGGCAAAGCCGCGATTCAGATGGATTCGCGCCCGGCTAAAAAAGGCGTTGAGGAGTTCGTTGAGCTACAGAACCGCTTTAAACAGCTTTTGGCAAGAGATGAAGAGAGTTATCAGCAGGGAATTGCTTCTCTGCAATCACAGGTTGCTTACAAGCAGTCCCTGCTCGATCAGCTATCAGGCTGGAAATAGAGATTTTAAAAGAGAGATAAAACGATGGAAAAAGTAGCAGTATTTTATGGTAGTGATTCCGGCGCAACAAAAAGAGTAGCAGCGTTAATCGCAGAGCAGTTCAGCGCTGAGTGTTACGATATTGCCGACAGTGATGTGGAAGATTTTGAGCAGTATGAACTGGTTATTCTGGGCTCACCAACGGTAAACAACGGTGAAGTGCAGTCGGACTGGGACTATGTGCTGGACGATGTGGAAGATCTTGATCTGGCCAATACCAAGGTGGCGATCTTCGGCCTTGGCGATCAGGTTGAGTACGCCGATACCTTTGTTGACGCCATGGCAGAAATTGCAGAAGCCTGTGAAGAGGCCGGCGCAGATATCATTGGTAAATGGCCAACCGAAGGCTATAACCACTCAGAATCACGTTCCGAAGATGACGGTGAGTTTATCGGTCTGGCAATCGACAACGAAAGACAAGCCGACCAAACTCAGACCCGCGTAGAGAAATGGGCAAACCAGCTCAAAGTTGCAGCTGCGTTTTAAGCTATACAACCTCATTCCCACGCTCAGCGCGGGAATGCCTCATCCCACATTCCTTCAATTTTCTCCAAATCAGCCAACATACATATGGCTTAATAGATACAGGTAAGCTAAGCTTACTTGTGCAATCAATCAGTTACACTCCAATGATTAAAGTGATGCATCAGGATGAAAACATTTACTCTACCGGAAATCGATGAAGATATGCTGCAGGATGTGGTCGAAGAGACCAATATCCACTGCGCAAACAGCTCCACAACATCCATTCTGTTAGAGCAGGATCCGCATAACACCAGTTTGCTGAACGAGCTGTTCCGCTCTGTGCATACCATAAAAGGCGTTGTTGCCATTGCTCAAGTCTCACCACTTTTGCCTTTGCTAATGGCAATGGAAGATATTCTGGCAATGATTCGCGAAGGAGAGCTTAGCTACAACACCCAGATCTCAGATGCCCTGCTCTCGATTCTGAATGAGGTAAAGTTTTTTGTGGCAGACTGCGCAGTTGAAAAGTCGATTGATTACGATCCTGACATCTATATCTCTGCCGCTACCTGGTTAAAACAGGTCCGCCCGGACAACCAGGCTGAACATCAGTCTCTGTTCACCAAGGTTACCCTGGCTCTTGAATCCTCCACTGAGTACGAAAAAAACAGTGCCGGATTCTATGAACAGAGTTTTGATGATCTGGACATCGACTGGGCAAAGGAGATCGAACCGGATTTAATCTTTTTCCAGAGCATAATGAAGCCCGTTGAACAGCGTCTGGACAACTGGGAAGGCCGCAGTGACCGGCAGTTAAAACTGGCTCTGCTGCTAAATCAGTTCGCCGGAAAACCCGTTGATGAAACCCAGTTAATCGCCGCCGTTTATCTGCACGATATTGGTATGGCTCTGCTGCCACTGGCCCTGCTGAGAAAAACATCGCCACTGAAGGATTCTGAAACCACACGCGTGCGGGGCCATGTGGAGCGAGCGGTTAACTTCCTGTCCGAGATGCCGCACTGGTCAGAGGCAAGACAGTTTATTTATGAGCACCATGAAAGACCCGACGGAGACGGTTATCCAAACGGCTTGGGAAATGATGATATTTCCCACGGCGCAAAAATCCTGGCGCTGGTTGACTCCTTTGAGGCAATGACCCATGAGCGGGCCAGACACAGACATGAAAAACGCTCCATCATACATGCGCTGCAGGAGATTAATCACTCCAGCGGCACTCAGTTCTGTCCTTTCTGGGTTGAAACCCTTAACCGGGTGATGGATTCCATATTAGCCAAGTAGTTATACCAGACTATAGCTGTTAAAATGGGCTCCTTTTTTTCTTAACGGAGCAACAGCAAATGAAAGGTATGCTGGCAAACTGGAAGTTACTTGCCGCCGGGATTATCCCGCTTATCCATTCGACCCACTCTTTCGCCGTCACTTTTGATGAACTGGCTAAGCGCGATTCAGACACCTACCAAATCATAGACTGCCGTGCCAGTGAGTTCTACAACGGCTGGCCGGAGCAGGGTGAAATCAGAGGCGGACACTTCCCCTCTTCGGTTAACTTCTCGGCAAACTGGCTGGATATACTTTCTGATGAGCAGATCCGGCAGCAGCTTAACCTGCGCAAGCTAAACACCGACAAGCCAACCTATCTTTACTGCAACTCCGGCTCTCAGAACAAAGTGAAAACTAAACTGGAAGAGCTTGGTTTTTCAGAAGTTGCTCAGGTTGAGCAGAATATCTCTGATTATCAGGGGCAGCTGGTCAGCCTGCCTAACTACCAGCAGTTGGTTCCTGCGAGCTGGGTAAATGAGCTGATTAGCGGTAAGGCGGTCAACCACGCTCCTGAAAAGGGATACAAAGTGGTCGAAGTTGCCTGGGGACCGCCGGTTAAATATCTGGCCTCTCATATTCCGGGTGCGCTTTACCTGAACACCAACCAGATTGAGTCCGAAGACAGGCAGTGGAACCGGGTAAGCGCAGAAGATCTGAAAACGGTACTGGAAGAGCTTGGAATTGGTCACGACACAACGGTTGTACTGTATGGCCGCAACAATATGGCTGCCGGCCGTACGGCCAATATCTTTATGTACGCCGGAGTGAAAGATGTCCGTCTGCTTGATGGTGGCTGGTCTGCCTGGGACAGAGCAGATTACCCGACCGAAGCGCTGCTTAACAGCGCAGAAAAAGCCGTATTCGGTAAGCCGGTTCCGGCCAATCCTGAATACGTTATTGATATTCCGGAAGCGAAACAGCTGCTTGCCGATCAGGAAAACAGCTCGCTGGTGAGTATACGAACCACAGCGGAATACACCGGCAAAGAAAGCGGCTACAGTTATATCAAACATAAAGGGCGAATCAAGGGCTCGCGCTGGGGCCACGCAGGTTCAGATGCCAACCACCTTGAAGATTTCCATAACCCGGACGAAACCATGCTAAGTGCCGACATTATCACCAGACAGTGGCAGGAGTGGAATATCCGTAAAGATCAGCGCGTGGCTTTCTACTGCGGTACCGGCTGGCGTGCTTCAGAAGCCTTCTTCTACGCGCATGTTATGGGCTGGCCGCAAATAAGCGTATTTGATGGCGGATGGTTTGAGTGGAGTAACGACGAAAGCAATCCCGTAGAAAGCGGAGAAATGTAAAACTGCAAACTAACGGGTAAAAAAAGGCCAACCGTCAATGGCTGCGGTTGGCCGATATACATTGTGAACAATTATGCATTCACTAACAACGTCAGTTGGCTAGGTGACCCTCGGCTTTAAGAAGGGTCATTTAATATATTGCATGATGCATGCCAAAAAATAACCCCCAATTATAGCCACATTCCAACTATTTCACCCTCTGAATTTGCAAAGTGCAATTGCAAATTGCGATTTATATGCAATTAGCTTAAATCTGGTGAAATGCCAATAAAGCTAAATCAGAAAAGGCTGCAAAACTGCAGCCTTTTTCATCTTTTTATTTCTAGCTCATTAATTGAGCGATTTTTATTTTTACCCAACCAACTAATGCTGTTAGTCATTAGCTGCGGGCAATTTTATGGAATAAACCTCACGCTTTCAATGGTTAAAGTAAATATTTCTTAATATTCGCTTAACAAGATATAATCACGTGATATACATCTACCTTCTCTTTTCATCTTGCATTGTTAGCTCATACAAGTGTGACGCGAGTCAATAAATACCCTGTAAAACTCATCCGCTACCTATTCAGTTTTTGTTTTGTCTACCAACTGCCTCAGGTGTTGCGGCAACTCGCGGGCTAATTCCGGGCTTTGTTTCAAAATCCGCTCAAGCAGGGCCTTCGCCTTCTCTTTTTCACCTGAAGCCAGCAGGGCTTCCACCTCTTCAAAAGAGCTGATATTCACCTCTGCATCCATAAATCCGGTCTGTATCTCCTTCTCCTCTTTGCTTCTGGCTCCTGCGCTTCTGGCACCTGCGGCCATATCAGCTTCAGGAGCTGCCTGCATTTTTAAAGGCGCAGACATCATACTTTCCCGGACAGGCATCTTAGCCCGCTTGGCTTCTATCCGTTGATCAGCCTGCTCTTCGGTAACCTGAGGCTCAATAGCAGCCGGAAGCTCCGGCTCAGTGACAACCGGCATTGTCTGATCCACCCAGCGCCATGGAGCAAGAATAACCACAAAACCCAGTGAGGCCGCCAGTCCCAGATAAGGCCACCAGTTTTTCCGCCGCCCGGATGCCGATTTCGCGTAGGCGAGGATCTTTTTATCCAGCTCGGGAGACGGCGTCTCGTTCGCGCTTTCTTTGTAGAGAGAGACGATCTCTTTATCATTTAACTCATTTTTCATTCCCGCTCTCCCAACTTTCTGGTCAGACACTGGCGAAGCAGCTCCAGAGCGTAACGCAGGCGGGTTTTCACCGCCTCTGGTTTTGCTCCGACAATGGAGCAGATCTCTCTGGGCTCAAAACCTGAGTCGTACCTGAGCAGAAATGCTTCGCGCTGCAACGGAGCAAGCAGAGACAGGCAGATCATAATCGCCATTCGTTTCTGCTCAGAATAATCGCTGATCTGCTGAGCAGACTCTTCACTCACCTGCGCTTCACGGTATGCCTGCTCTGACATACGCTTTCTGTGCTCATCACTGATCAGGTTACGGGCAATGGTATACAGCCAGGTGGTAAATTTGGCGCTGGCCTGATAGGTTTCACGCTTATCTACCACCCGGTACCAGACCTCCTGAAACAGCTCTTCTGCCCGCGCATGCTGGCTGAAATCAAGCTGCCTGGTAAAGTACCGGTACAATGGCCCTTTGTGCCGCTGGTACAGGCAGGCAAAGGCCCGCTGCTCACCTTTGCCAAATGCCGTCATAAGCTGTTCGTCAGATCGATTATTCATTAAAGACTCTTCGCTACCTCAACCAGGCTGATAAACTCGCCACGGTAATTGTAGGGGTCATCTCCCCTGTTTTTGCGGGCAATATCAGCAATCTCCTGCAAGGATAGACCATCCAGATACTTATTGTCCTTGAGCTTCTGCGCAAAGGCGGCAACCGCTGATGCAAACTGAAAGTCACTGCTTGCCTGAGAAAAACTCTCTTTGAGTTCTCTGGTTTTCACTATGCTTGTCAGCAGCTTACTCGCTGAACCACCCGGCAGTTTATAGCGGGTTTTCACCAGAGCCACTTCATTCTGATATCCGGAATCGGGCTCTTTTTTCTGATAACGCAAATCGTCAATCCTGCCCTTTTCCCCATTCAGAGTCAGTTCATAGAATGCCGTTACAGTGTGACCAGCTCCTATTTCACCGGCGTCCACCGCATCATTATTAAAAAATTCATGCTCTAGCAGACGATTCTGATAGCCAATCAACCGGTACTCTTTCACCACATTCGGATTAAACTCAATCTGAATCTTTACATCGGAGGCGATGCTTTGCAGTGTGCCGCTCATCTGGCGCAGCAGAACTTTTCTCGCTTCATGCAGAGTGTCGATATAGGCATGATTGCCATCGCCGATATTCGATAGCTGCTCCATCATGGCGTCGTTATAATTGCCACGGCCAAAACCCAGTGTTGTCAGTGATACACCTTTGTCACGCTCCTGAGCAATCAGCTTTTTAAGCTCATCGGTATTGGTAACGCCAACATTAAAATCACCATCGGTTGCCAGGATCACCCGGTTAACCCCATCCTTAAGGAAACCTTTTCTCGCCTGCTGATAGGCCATCTTGATGCCGCTTTCCCCATAGGTTCCGCCACCAGCAGTCAGGCTTTCTAACGCCTGAATAATCTCTTCCTTTTCACTGCCCTTGGTTGGTTTTAACACCACACTGGCGTTGCCCGCATAGGTCACAAGACTGACGGTATCCTGCTCGCGCAACTCTTTGGTCAGAACCGTCAGGCTCTGTACCAGCAGCGGCAGTTTATTCGGCTGCCCCATTGACCCGGATACATCCACCAGAAATACCAGGTTCGAAGACTTACGCTCTGAGTTTGGAATGTCATAACCTTTCAGGGCAATACGCAGCAGCTGATGCTTTTCACTCCAGGGGCTTGGCGCAATTTCGGTATGAACAGAAAACGGCTGGCTTCTGTTTTCAGGTGCTGCATACTGGTAATCAAAATAGTTAATAAAGGCTTCTTCACGAATCGCATCGGAAGGTGGCTTACGGCCCATATTCAGATAACTACGGACATTGGCATAGCTGCCGGTATCCACATCAATGGAAAAGGTAGAAAGAGGTGAATGGCTCACCTGATGGACACCATTGCTTGGTGTTTCCTGATAGTTATCCCTGTCTTCAATAAACACTGGAGCATCTATGCCTGGCATTCCCCCTACCGGCGGCGCGTGAAGCGTCAGCATTGCCTGCTTTGACCGGCTCTGAGCCACCGGAGCAGCCATATCATATTCCGCAACCACTTTTACCCGTTTTACTTCCGCCTCTTCGGCTACCGGTTGTGGTTTCTCCGGCGCGGTAATGACCGCTTCTTTGTCATCGGCTTTTTCAGTGCATCCCAGCATCAGAATCAGTGCAATTGCGCTGGCAAGTGTCGTTTTGGTCGTTTTCATCAGAATTCCCCTTCTGTGGTTTCAGTCTGTTTTTCATATAAACGTTCAACTTTAGAAAAGGGGTTATTTTTTTATAGAAAAGTACATTTACTGGTATAGAATCATTCTTTAAGTCTTTTTTAGAGAGAGTTCTCATTTGCCTGCGCAAATGGGCATGAGGTAAGTACTGTGTTCGATTCTTTTTTTCCAAAACCTAAATTGTTCTTTCTCAGCTTTGTATTCTGGTCGCTGTTTTGTGTCATCGGCTGGTACACAGTGGTTCAGGATCTTGGGCCTGTGCTTAGTCTGGCTCACCTGTTCGGCACAGATTTCCCGGCTCCTTTAGCTGAAGAAGCAGAACAAGCCGCTCAGGCTCTGTTTCAGGAGCAGACCACAAGTGCAGTGAGCGCATGGCTTTACCAGTATATGGCGGCCTGTTATGCCCTGTTTGTTGGCGGCTGGATGACATTTGGTGGTCAGAAGTGGGCCCGCTGGTCAGTCTCCGGCTCTGCCGTTATCGTTTTTATCACCTGGTTCCAGGTGGAAGTAAGCGTTATGCTGAACGAGTGGTATGGCGGCTTCTACAACCTTATCCAGAAAGCACTGACTGCGCCGAACAGCATCACACTTGCCGAGTTTTATGGTGAGCTCTCTTCCGTAATGATTCTGCTGATGGTGGCCATTACCGTTGCCGTGGGTAACGCCTTTTTCGTCAGCCACTTTGTATTCCGCTGGCGTACGGCAATGACAGACTATTACACCTCCAAGTGGCAGCATGTCCGCCATATTGAAGGTGCATCGCAGCGTATTCAGGAAGATACCATGCGTTTTGCTTCTATCATGGAAAGCCTGGGGGTGAGCTTCCTGAACTCCATTATGACTCTGATTGCCTTCCTGCCGATTCTCTGGGGCCTTTCCGGTCATGTTACTGAGCTGCCGATTATTGGTGAAGTTCCGCAGGCTCTGGTCTTTGTTGCTATTCTCTGGTCTATTTTCGGCACTGCGCTGCTGGCACTGGCGGGGATTAAACTGCCTGGCCTTGAATTTAAAAATCAGAAAGTGGAAGCGGCATACCGTAAAGAGCTGGTTTACGGTGAAGATGATGAAGAGCGTGCTGAGCCGATCAAACTGGCTGAGCTGTTTAATAACGTACGTAAAAACTACTTTAAGCTTTACCTGCACTACGCCTATTTCAACATTGTCCGCTACGGCTACCTTCAGTTCGGTAACTTTATCCCCTTCCTGGCGCTTGGCCCTTCCATCGTAGCCGGTGCCTTTACCCTGGGTATTATGCAGCGAATTATGAACGCCTTTAATCAGGTGGAAAATTCATTCCAGTATCTGGTTAACTCCTGGACAACCATTGTTGAGCTGCTGTCCATCTATAAGCGTCTGAAAGCCTTTGAGAGTGTGGTCAATTCCGGTCTGGAAAGCACAATTGAAGCTGAAGCCATTTACCAGAATGATTAATATGGCGGGTGGTCACAATTAGCCAGCTAATTGTGACCTATAATCTGTCTATATTTCACAATAATAACAGTCAGTTTTTGTATGCCTGATACTACTCCCGCCAGCTTAGAACTTATTATCCGACAGGGTCTGGATTCATCTCCGGACTGCTTTGGAATTCTTAATCATCTGGGCAAGGTGATTTACTGCAACAATACTTTTGCTGCGGCATACGGCATCACCAAAGAAGAAGCCTACGGAAAAACCAATAAAGAGCTGCTAAAGCTGGCGTGGGAAAACCAGCAAGGCATTCTGATTGAAACCGATGATTTTGACGCCTGGTACGAAAATGTAGAGAAACTCCAGAAAGAAAGAAAACTGAACTCTTTTGAGACAGACTTCACCGACGGCCGCTGGTTTAAAATGACCAGAACCAATCTGGATAATGGTTATATTCTTCTTTTCGGTGTCGATATTACCGGCCTGAAGGACACCCAGAATTCGTTAGAGAAAGCCAATCTGCGCATTGAAGCTCTGGCCAATACTGACCAGCTAACCGGCATTGGCAACCGCCGCTCATTTATGACCAAATCGAATTATGAAATCAAAAGGGCCAAACGATATAAGCAGCCGCTTTCCCTTCTGATCCTGGATCTCGATTATTTTAAACAGATTAATGACAACTATGGTCATGATGGCGGTGATTTTGTACTTCGCCATTTTGCCTGTCTCTGCGCAGAGCTTCTGCGGCAGACAGATTCACTGTTCAGAATTGGGGGCGAAGAGTTCGCCATCCTGCTTCCCATGACCAATATTGATGCTGCGCAGCATATTGCCGAGAGGATTCGCTCGCATATTTCCGCTCACAGCTTCTATTTTAAAGATATGAATCAATATATCGACGTATCGGTTTCTATCGGCGTCGGATACCTTACCGATACAGAGCACTCAGTTAAAGCCATTCTGACTCAGGCGGATAATGCTCTGTATCAGGCGAAACGCAAAGGCCGTAATCAGGTTGTCACCTGCTGCGCTTAAAAAACAAAATAGTCTGTAATTTTTTTGCACCTTTCCCTTTCTTCTTACGTATGTATATCTGATACAGAAATGAGAAAGGAATACCCTCATGATCCGATTAGTTAAGGGACTGCTGACAGCCGCAGTCGTACTTCCCGCCAGTTTTATGCTTCTCAGCACCGATGAGAACGCGCAGGTAGCTGCGAAGGTCAGCTCCGGAAAAACTGAAGTTGCAACCCTGGCCGGTGGCTGCTTCTGGTGCACAGAGTCCGATCTGGAAAAGCTGGATGGCGTTATTGATGTGGTTTCCGGTTATTCCGGCGGACACCTGGATAATCCGACCTATAAGCAGGTCTCCTCCGGCAAGTCCGGGCATATTGAAGTGATACAGGTCAGCTTTGATCCCAAAGTACTCAGCTATGAAAATGTGCTGGATTACTTTTTCCGTCATATAGACCCGACCGATGCGCTCGGCTCTTTTGTTGACCGGGGCCCGCAGTACCGCCCGGCCATCTTCTATCACAATGAAGCGCAGAAAGAGCTCGCTATCCGCTTTATGAAAGATATCGACGACGCGGAGATTTTCGATAAACCACTCGCCACTGAACTTATTGAATTTAAAGAATTCTTCCCCGCAGAAGAGTACCATCAGGATTACTACAAAAAGAGCAAACTTCGCTACAAATATTACCGTCACGCCTCCGGTCGCGATCAGTTCCTTGATGATGTTTTTGGTGATGAGAGGACAGACAAACCGGTCACACTGCGCGAGATGATTAAACAGCGTAAACAGATAGACTCACTAAAAGTTTATGAAAGACCAACCGATGCTGAAATAAAGAAAAAGCTCACACCACTTCAGTACAAAGTCACTCAGAAAGAAGGCACTGAAAGGCCCTTTGATAATGAATACTGGGATAACAAGCAGGAAGGCATCTATGTGGATATAGTGACCGGCGAACCTCTGTTTTCCTCTACGCACAAATACAAATCCGGCACAGGCTGGCCAAGCTTTACCCAGCCGATTAATGCAGCCTATATCATTACCAAAACCGACTTTCATCTGGTTTACCCAAGGCAGGAAGTACGCAGCCGCTTCGGCGACTCACACCTTGGACATGTATTTGATGACGGCCCCGCCCCAACGGGACTGAGATACTGTATGAACTCAGCGGCAATGCGCTTTGTACCCCTTGCCAGTATGAAGAAGGAAGGGTACGAAGAGTATTTATATCTGTTCAGGAAATAAGCCTGCCACCTCTATTACGGAACCATTTACCCATAATCATTGGGTTTCTGGTTCCTTTATCTTGTGCCTCCTGAAATAGAAAATACTGCTTTCACTTACAGGAGAAGCAGGAATGAAAACAGGAACATCGATAGCACTTACCCTTTTTGCGGGGCTACTTAGTGGCTGCGCATCTATGGACAATTCAGACCAATCGTCAGCAGTTAAAACAGAGGTTACCGGCAGCGATTTTGCGTTAAAGACAAAATGGCAGGTATCCGGCTTTAAGATGCCTGAGTCAGTTTTCGCATCCCCTGATCACCCGTGGCTTTACGTTTCTAATGTTAACGGCCCAAAGCCGGGCTTTATCAGCCGTGTAGCTAAAGACGGAACCATAGACAAGCTTGAGTGGGTGACAGGCCTTGCTGCCCCAACCGGCTCAGATATGTATCAAAACACGCTATTTGTTGCTGACGGCAAGCAACTGCACGCTATTGATGTAACCACAGGAAGCATTACGCAAAGTTTCTCAGCAGACGATGCCGTATCGCTTAACGATGTAAGCATTGACCAGCGCAGCGGTGATGTTTATATCTCAGACATTATTGGCGGTAAAATTTACCAGCTAAAAGAAGGCAAACTGTCGGTGTGGTTTAAGTCTGAGCAACTCCCTTACCCTAACGGCGTTCTGGTGCAGGGTGATGCGTTAGTGGTTGCCAACTACGCACTGAAAACCGGCGAAGGCCTGATGCGCAAGCAGTGGAAGCCGGAAGATTTTGGCACTATTTATAAAATCGACCTGAAATCAAAAACACTGAGCACTCTCCCTTCATCTGCAAAAAAAGGCGTTTACGACGGCGTAATCGAGTTCAATGGCGTTCTTATGGCAAGCAGTAACCCAACAGGCCAGATGCTTACCTTTGAAGACAATCAAAGCTACCTGATAGACAGCACAGACCGAGGCGTTGCCGATATTAACACCGATGGTAAAACCATCTACGCGCCGTATCTGTTCAACAATAAACTGACCGCTTTTGAGCCAGTTGCCTGGGACAGAGTAACAACTAAACAAGAGTATCTGGAAAAAGGTGCTGACAACTATTACGGTGATGCGGCAGGTAAATCCATCGCAACCCAGGACGGAGTTATCAAGGGTATCTTTGGCGGCCAGCAACTAAACGGCACCTGGGACTGGAAAGACGAATACTTCTGCAGAACCAGTACGCTTGGGTCAATGGATTTGGGCTCAGACTGCATTCAGATTGATGTAACCGACAACAAAATGCGCCTTGTTCTGGACGAAGGTAAAGGGATGTCTGTCGTCTATGACAAAATGCCAAAAGACGATGAAATCACTGTCCTTTCTACCTTTGAAATTAAACAAGAAGGTATCGATCTGTACAAAAAGGAGATGCTGGGTAATCAGGACGCGGTCCGCAAAGAAAGTGGCACACTTGAAATGAAACTGTTCCAGGACCAGAAAGATCCAACCAACTTTTTTGTATTTGGCCGTAATGCCGGAGCCGCCTCTTTAGAGACACATTCAGAAGAAGTGGAAGAGAGAGGCATAGCTCAGCGAGTTCAGCCAACACTGGCAGAGCCACCAAAGACCTATTTCCTGATCAATCAGAAGCCGTTGCTTACTCAGGATGTCGAAGTTTACAACTCAGATGCAGACGATGTACAACTGTTCTTTATGTTTGATGTCCAGCCGGACTACAGAGAAAAGCTTATCGCTCAACTTAAAGAACATACAGAGCTAACCCGTCAGGAAGAGGGCAACATCCGCTTTGACTTCTACACACTGAAAGGCAATGACAACACCTTTGTTATTCAGGAGCACTGGCAAAATGAAGAAGCAGGTGATTATCACCGCAAGCAGGCTTACACTAATAAAACCGCACAAGTAATGACCGAAGCCATTGGTCAGTCAAAACAACAAATCTTCTTTGTTGATCAGATTGAAAAGTGAGTAAGCGATATGGATGGAGCTAGAGAGCATCATCCGTAAGAATTTGGCGACAATTACGAACAGTTAATACTCGAATCTCATGGCTTATGCTGTAAATGATCCTGTAATGACCGAATATAACTTCCCGATAGTTTGTATTCGGCATTTCAGGAACCATACGCCCCATCTCTGGCATCGAAGCAAGTAATTCAGCTTTATCAAAGACTTCATCCTTTAATACGCCCTAATACTTGAGCTCGTGCATCTTCATTAGAAACACCCAGGCCAGATGCTAATTGAGCTTCAGCGGTACGCATTTCTTCCAATAGCTCGATTTTCTCTTGCATGGCTTCATATTCAGCGACATCAAGTACCACTGCAACACCTTTACCACGTTGAGTGATTACCAATGGACGTCGAGTTTCGTTTATTTGCTTTATAAATGAGGTTACGCCAGCGCGAAATTCTGACAACGGTTGTATGTCTTTATCGAAATGTATACGGCTCATATCAGACTCTTAATTGTACAAAACTATGTACACACAATAGTTCATTTATTGTTTTCAGGCAAGGTATCACTGTTGGTTAGCTGCCGCTAGAAAACAGTGATTTTTTGATTTGATAAATCAGATCTCGCTCGATAGGTAGATTGTGTCATGGTATAGATTGTGTCATGGTAGCTGGCTCGCTTTTGGACATTTCTGAGTTACGGCAACGGGCTAATTTCTACCCTTCAGATAACTCCTGATGTCCCAAAAGAACAAACGGCATCTCAATGCGAGATGCCGAGAATGGAAGGTTCTGGACAAAACTCTTCACGGTACGAGAAGAGAGCTAGTGTTACTTATGTGTTTTTGCCCTATTTTTATGTATTTCAGAATGACTCTTAAGCGATAGCCAGTCTCGTCAATGTTATATATAACGCTAGAATGATAAGAATGCCTCCCGCAAACTGATGCACACGCTTGGATAGCTGATCACTTTCATTTAGCCGCTCACCAATTACGCTAGCAAAGAATACCAATGGCAACTCAACTAGAACCATGATTATTACTAGTATCACCCCAAGCAACAGCATTTGCTCGCTAATCTGCCCTGAGTCTTTCGAGATAAATTGAGGAAAAAAAGACAGAGTAAAAATGATGGCTTTTGGGTTTAGCAGGTTAGTCATTACCCCTTGTATGTAAACCTTTTTTAGTGTGCGCTCGGGAACTTTGTCGAGGGACGATATCATCCCATGATGGGTGAAAATCCCCCAACCAATCCACCCCATATACATAGCCCCCGCAAGTACAAGAGTATTATAAATTGTGGGAGAAGCGGAGATAACTGCGGCCACACCAAGTGTTGCCAAAATCACATGAATATATGCTCCACTGGCTACTCCTAAGATAGAAGCTACTCCCGCTTTCTTACCACTCGACAATGCATTTGACACAACATAAACCATGTCTGTACCGGGGGTTATCATCAGTACAAATGTTGCTATTGAGAAAAGAATGATTAAATTGCTGTCTATCATTTCTACGATTACCTTAAAGTCACCTCTTTAGGAACAGAGTGACAAAGGTAAGAAGAGAGTTATATAACAGAATTGCTCACTTGAACTCGTCTGCATATTTTTTGGGAGATAACCCGAACACCGCTTTAAACTGACGCCCCAAGTGGGATTGGTCAGAAAAACCACAGGTCGTTGCTACTTCAGCTACGGGGTAACCATCGCTGAGTAGCTGCTTTGCCTTAAGCAACCTCAGTTGCCGCAAATACTTATTAGGAGAAATCTTAAAAACTCGGGAAAACTGGCGGCAAAGGTGGAACTTGGAAAGATTTGCCTCATGGGCTAAATGGTCAAGAGTTATCATTTCATCGTAATGATTTTCAAGATATTCACGTGCTATTGCTAGCTTCTTAAAGTCTTCAATCCGTGGAGACAAGGAATTTGTCACAACAGTATGAGATAACTGTTCTACGAGCAGCGCAAGACAACGTGCCCAGCTTACCTCTGTATCAAACGAACTTGACGACGGATCTGCTAACTGCGCCGCACAATGAGCCAGCTCTTGATGCAGTTCGGGTGAGTCGATAGTTAAGTTAGAAACCGAAGGAACACGTTGGTCGAGTTGTTCAAACGCTTTACGCAGTTCTACATCTTGGGCATAGAACATAACGTATTTGCATCCATGAGGGCTGAGAACCCTTCCAGCATGTACCTCTCCGGGCGCAATCACTGTTACTTGTCCAGAGTTCACTATGCCATCTCCAGTCGCTCTTGGACTATTGTCATGAGCACCAGAAACAACGGTTCCGATAGACCACGTATCATGCCAATGGGCATCAAATTTATGGTTCGTAAAATCTGCGATAAGAACTTCGACACCACCAAAAATACGAGTCGAGTAGATGTAGGCATTGTTTAATAGCATCGTTCAAATATATAGTATCTAATCCTGAAAGTCGTTTAGAAGATACCTATATTCAAAAGGAAATATCGATGGAGCTAGAATATCGTTCAGCGCAGCTTGAAGATTTAGAAAGTCTCGTGTCGCTACTTGCAAATGACCCTCTTGGCAAAAAGAGAGAGGATGCAACGATTCCAATAAATAGCGCCTATCTCTCCGCGTTTAAAGCTATCACTTGCGATCCAAATAATGAGCTGCTTGTCGTCGAACTTCAAGGTTCGCTAGTTGGTATGCTCCAAGTTACATTTATTCCGTACCTGACACACGTTGGTAGTTGGCGCTGTCTCATCGAAGGCGTCAGAATTCACGAAGAATTTCGTGGGCAAGGTTTTGGTGAGCAAATGTTTCAACACGCGATTAAATTGGCTAAGACTAAAGGTTGCAATCTCGTTCAACTTACTAGCGATAAGCAACGCCCAGATGCCATAAGGTTTTATGAAAGGCTTGGTTTCAAGGCAACACACGAGGGATTCAAGTTAGCACTATGAGTTATTGCTAACAATTGATAGAAGTATGCGGATAACGGATTGGGTTTAAGATTTGCTAACAAGAAATATCGCGAATGAATATTTATGCGCATCCGTTTTTTTAGTAGGGAAGACGGTAATGACAGCTTTTGGGAGAAAGTTTGCACTACTCCTTGGCTGCCTTTGGTTCAGTCGGGGTTGATAAATCAGGGATTAAATTTATCGGCTCAAAACCTCGTTGAAACGTAATGGGGCAGAACCATCTTAGAGTGGAAGCACTAAATTGCTTTTGTCCCGAATAGAGCCAAAACACCCGGAACAGCCCTTGCACGGGGGGTAGCGAGAAGCTCATTATCAACCCGAAGTCGAAACCGAAAGATCTCGTGATTTTGCAGAATGACTCCGGCTACCAAAGGATCTCTTCTGGGGATGTAGAGAACCTCAGAGGATGGTGTCTAGGTTATTCTCTGCGGGTCGATAATTATTTCTAATAACACCTCTCCAGTAAGGGATGCACGATAACTCCTAAACGAGCATCGGAGGTATTCTCAACCAGTAACTTCCGTCTGAATTGTTATGCAAGTTATCTGAAGGGGGGGATTCAGCCTAGAATAAGCTGTCATGTGAATCCAATATAGCTTAAAACAGCGTGTAATTTATTCAATTCATCAACATTAACACCGACATAATGAGTGTTGAAATACTTAGCCCTATAAACCTCGCCCAGTTGTCTCCAACCCTCCACAGTAGTATCTGTGATTTTTGTTTCATCCAGACAGGACACCCAGAAAACTTCTTTCTTAGGTCGTTGCCCAGACGTCAAATGCCGTCCTTTGTAATAAAGAACCACTTGTGTTTTCCGAATCGAAATATCAGTCACATTTGGGTTGGTAGACAACTCTTGAGCTACTTTAATTAATTCGGGGTTTATGAGGTTTGAATCATCATCATACGCAGACTGCATGATCACGAACCCTTCCCTTGAGTCAACCACGCGATCATTCTTTGAACCTCGCCTTCCTGTTGACTGAACTTTGGCGCTCTGAGCTAATATTTCATCACAGACAGACATAACTTCTGTAAATCCCTTGGATTCAGCATTTTTTCGTATATTGAGCAGTTGTTGATTTGAGTATTTTCCAGTTCTAATTTTCTCTATAAGTTCTGCAATGTTTACAGCCATAAACACCTCTCAATTGGCTACTATAGCTAACCATTATACACGTACGGCACTTTGAACGTAGTAATGTTAAAGAGCGCGGGCACAAATGCTTCAGAGGATTATCTAGGTAGTTCTCATCCAGAAACAGCAGATTTTAAGCACTTGTTCCATTGATCTAGCTCTGGTTGCTACTTTTCCGAAGCCTAATGTATGGTGATTGCGCACACGAAGTGTGCGATCACGATATTTTTTGCTCTTATTGGGCAATTAGTCAAAACGCAAACATTAAAAGCCCTGCCATCGTAGTGACTGGCGTGTATTTCCTTTTGGCAGGATAAGGTCAGTTGGCGGTTTCTATCCGCGCGAGTTGCAAGAGGTTATATGCCACACTTGAAGCCCAGACATAGGCCTTGAACTTCTCCAGACCTTTCCAGTTGCACCTCGACAGTCCGAAGCGACGTTTCAGGCAAGAGATGTTTCCTTCAACACCTGCCCTAAACTTATAAAGCTTTTTGTACACCCAGTCGCTTTTCACCATGTCTTCAACCTTCAGGCCGCGTTTTTTATTGAAGGCGACATCCTTAACCCCCATTTCCTTAGCCTTCGTAAGATTGTCCTGACTGGCGTACCCGCCATCGGCAGCAGCCTGTCTTGGAGCCCTGCCGTATATTTCCTTTTGCCTTTCCAACATAGGACACAATCTCGCGGCATCTGCCGGATTACCTTCTTCAATATAAACATCTAACACCAGGCCACTCTTACCTGTCGTCAGGTTTAGCTTGTGCCCATATTGAATGTCTCTGGAGCCTTTTCTGATGATATCGGTATGAGGCTCGAAGATGCTGAGTACCTTCTCCTGATGAGGAACGGATTCGCCATTAAACACCCTTCTTTGGGTTTGGCTAATCACTTTTTCTGTGAGCTCCAGGAGTGCTTTAGCTTCTTCTTCCAATTGTATAAATTGAAAGGATTCCCGTAGTTGGCTTTTGGGGTTAAGTGCCATGTACAAATAGTCACGGGTCTCTTTAGTATTAGCAATCAACCGTTTGTATTGCTTTACTCTGTTGCTTCCTCTGGAATAGGCGATGGCTTTCATGCGCCGTTTAGCTGCCCGGGTCCGGTCACAAAATGTAACGGCTCCCAGCTCCAGTACGGAGGCCATTTTCCGGAGCAGACGAACCATGACACGAACACAGTCCCAGAGAAGGTTGCTGTCGCTGGGTGGGGAGATATGAGTTTCAGTTACCGTACTGTCAATTCGGACCATTCTGCCTTTTTCAATTCCTTTTGCCGCTGCATCACTAAGCAGCAGACGATTAATCGCTTCCCAACTTGCCGCATCAATTTTGCTAATACAGGATTGTAAGCAGGAGCCGGAATAACGTATGGATGAATCAACTCTGGCAAAAGAGCTGTAACTTAATGAGTCCTGTAAATAGAAGCTGAGTTCGTCATAGGTTAATCCCATCATTTGTTTGAGCAATGCCGCTCTGACAATGGTATCAACAGTCAGCCCTTTGCGTCCGGTTTGCTTTGCCCCGGAAGTAAAAATAGCATTGGTTGCGATATCTAATATCGCGGGAATGGCGTCCAATCTCTCAGATATATTTTTTAATTGCTGGCCGGTCTCGTGCTCACCGTAAAATTCGAATATACTGATTTGTGGGTTGTGTGTTTCACGCATCCTAAACTCCGGTTTTTTTAATCTAGTCAATGAGTTAGCACTATTAACTATAGTAAATTTATCGGAGTTTTCCTTCTTTTTATCCTACATTTTTCAAATATTTCAATATGTTATCGTTTCTGGATGAGAACTAGGTATTGCATACGTTGCGAAAATTCCCGCATAAAGTGAATCCATCAGCGCAATTCAGGGATGGAAGGTTATGGCTTGAACCTTCTATTTTCGGCATCGAGCATAGGGAGGCCGTTCGTAGCTTCAAGATACAAAAAGTTACTTGAAAGCGGGGTTATAGAGCTTTTACGTTAAATAGCTTTTGTCCCGAATAGAGTCAAAACACCCGGAACAGCTCTGCACGGGGAAGCTCATTATCAACCCGGAGTCGAAACCGAAAGATCTCGTGATTTTGCAGAATGATTCCGGCTACCAAAGGATCTCTTCTGGGGATGTAGAGAATCTCAGAGGATGGTGTCTAGGTTATTCTCTGCGGGTCGATAATTATTTCTAATAACACCTCTCCGGTAAGGGATGCACGATAACTCCCAAAACTGCTCAAAATAGATATTACTAACCAACGCCATCCGCTTGCATTGTTATGCAACTTCACTGAAAAGCAGAAATCACCTCTGGATATTTCTAAGCCCGTAATTTTGTTCTTTTACCAAGCCATGAATTATTACTGATTTGGCAAGGTTAAAGAAAATATTTGATTTTTCATGTCACACTTTTTTTCCGGAAAAGTTTAAATAGAGATGGGTCTATAGAGCAAGCCCAGAAGGTTCGGGAATTACACGAGATATTGTTTAATAACAACAGAGACAATCAGATATGGATAGACGTAAATTCGTAAAAAATGGACTAGTTGGCGTTGGTGTTGCTATAGCATCCTCGCATGTGATAGCTAGAGAGGGAAGCCAGATACAAACAGACAAACCCCACATTACATTTCCATCAGTTGGGAATAAAATCATTGCTAAGATCATTTCCAGCGAAGCGCCTTGTTCGATAGGTATGAAATCAGGAGATGAATTTGAGTTAGGTATTCGTAAATGCGGTAATTTTTGTGGATTTTTCTATAGCAGCATTCACAAGTCGATAACTGAGCTTCAGTTCGGAGAGTTCGGTCAGGGGCCGGATACACAAGTGTTCGAGTGCCCAAATTCTAAGAACAAGGTCAAGTTGGAGTTAAGGAGAATTGCAGTTTAGATTAAATAATTACCAAAGGTTACACCTAAATTTCCACTTCTGAAGTAGCTACGGCTGCTTTGCTAAGATTCGAATAACTGAGCTAAGCCCTGATGTAGGTCGCTCTCATCTACTGTTCATGACCTCTGGTTCAGGGTGAGATCGTGAGTATTTTTTAAGCAAAAAGTAAGATCGATTTGACGATCACATCTAGTACCTAAACACAGAAGTTATGATCGATTGAATTTAGTACACCAAGGTGGTGTCTCACCTCTTTGGTGCACTAAAGCTGCATAATTAAATAACCGGTATCTGGGAGTCAGGCAAAGTCACCCGAATACTTCGCGGTTTACGCGGCTGTTTTTCAATAAGTCCTTTTTTCTCCAGATTTTTAATCATCTGATTAACAGTGGGAGCGGTTACTTTAAAGTAGTGCTCCATTTCGGCGTAAGCCGGGGGAAAACCACGCATCTTGGTGTATTGATGAATAAAAGCCAGATATTGACCTTGTTTCTCCGTGTACGGAATATCCGGCGGCTCCGGTAGCGATAACAATAGTTCAGCTGGAACATTAACAAAGAGACTTCGGGCAACACCGGGGGACTTAATTATCCACTTTTTCTTTTCTAGGTTTTTTATCATTTGATTCACTGTAGGGGCGGTGACTTTGAAGTAAGCCTGGATATCAGCGAAGGCTGGCGGGATCCCTCTCAATCGTGTGTATTCGAGAATATAAGTCAGATATTTTCGCTCTTTTTCCGTAAATGCGTAATTTTCAGGGTCAGGGATCGACACAGCAAGCCTTTTGTGATCAAGTATGGTGGTTATCAATACCGAGATTGTGCCATGAATGTCAAATACGTTGTAGAGCTGAGTAATGAAGAACGAGATACGTTAATAAAACTCACGTCAAAAGGTAAGGAAAGCGCCAGAAAACTCAAAAGAGCCCAACTGTTATTACTTGCCGATGACGGCAAGCAAGACAAAGACATTGTCGAACTGCTTCATATCAGTACATCAACCATTTACCGGACCAAGAAACGATTTGTCGAAGAGGGTTTGCCTGAAGCTTTGAATGAAGGAAGAAGAACAGGTTGCCCGCGCAAGCTCGATGCTGTCAGTGATGCATTGTTGACGGCCATTGCCTGTAGTGAGCCACCAGAAGGTTGTGGCCGGTGGACATTAAACCTAATCGCCGATGAATTTATGGCCTTGGTGGAAGGAGAATCGATATCAGTTGAGACGATTCGAAGGCAGCTCAAGAGCAACGATTTGAAACCCTGGCAGAAAAAGATGTGGTGCGTTGGTGATATGAATGCCGAATATATTGCCCGCATGGAGCATGTGCTTGACTTGTACAGTCGTCCAGCTATTCCCGATGAACCACTAATCAACTTTGATGAGGCGATGAAACAATTGGTGGCAGATATTAAGCCATCAACTCAGGCTAAGTCAGGGCAACCTCCGAGAGAAGACTATGAATACAAGCGAGTGGCGGTGGCTAATCTGTTCATGTTTTATGACTGTCACCGAGGGTGGAGAAAAGTCAAAGAAACAGAAAATAAAAAGGCTGAGGACTTTGCACAATGTATGAAGGAGTTGGTGGATATCCACTACCCTGAAGCTAAGAAAATTCATGTCGTGATGGACAACTTTGGCACGCATACAGAGGCTTCACTCTATAAGGCATTTGAACCAGCAGAGGCCCGGAGGCTTCTGAGCCAATTGGAATTTCACTATACCCCTAAGCATGCCAGTTGGCTGAATAAAGTGGAAATTGAAATAGGGGTCATGAACAGACAATGTCTGAATCAAAGGATCCCGACATGGGAGAAATTACGCAATGAACTGGATGCGTGGGAAACGCGAAGGAATCAGGAAAAAGCTTCTATCAACTGGCAGTTTGACATAGAAGCAGCACGAGAAAAGTTCACCAAAGCCTACGCCAAACTACGAAAGAAATAGCGTAGGCTCAATATGTCAGAACTTATGTGTCGGAGTACTAGCTGTGATCATATACTCTCCTTTTAGGGAGAACACCATGCACATTGACCACTTCAAAGAACATTTTCAACCAATAACCGACCAACGTCAGAGTGCAAAAGTTACTTATTGCCTATTTGATGTCCTGTTTGGCTCATTGTGTGCGGTAATAGCAGGTGCTAAAGGTTGGTTTGATATTCGAGAATACATTCTTGGGCATCATGACTGGTTTAAACGTAATGGATTGTTTATAGAAGGTATTCCCGCCGACGATACCATCGCTCGAATTATCTCCACTATTGAACCTGAACAGTTTCATGAATGTTTCGTCAATTGGATGTCATCGGTACACACGCTGACAGAAGGTCAAGTGGTAGCTATTGACGGAAAAACGCTTCGTGGATCATACAACCGCGAAGATAGAGCCAGCACCATCCATATGATTAGTGCGTATGCTTCCTCAAATAAATTGGTGCTTGGACAGCTCAAAACCGATCAAAAAAGCAATGAGATAACAGCGATCCCAGAGCTGATAGAAATGCTTGATATCAAAGGAGCTTTAGTCACGATTGATGCAATGGCATGCCAGACCAAAATAGCCAAAGCCATTGTAGACAAAGGTGGAGATTACTTACTTGCAGTAAAAAGTAATCAAGGGAAACTCCGAAAAGCAGTGGAAAATGCCTTTTCAGCTCAGCGGGCTAATATGCCAGAGACAATCTCCTTAGAAAATGGACACGGACGTATTGAATCTCGTCAATGTTATGTCTTTGACAGCAAAGATCTTGGAGGTAATTTCTCACGCTGGAAAGGCCTGAAAAGTATCGTAATGGTTGAGAACTTCCGCCTTGAAAAAGGAAAAGCGGTTGACCTTGAATATCGTTACTACATCAGTTCCAAGGCTCTTAGCGCAGAGCAAGCCTTAGCAGCGGTAAGAGAGCATTGGGGCATAGAGTCCATGCATTGGGTTCTTGATGTCAGTATGGGTGAAGACGCCTGCCAGATATATAAAGATCATGGTGCAGAAAACTTATCTTGTCTGCGTCATATGAGCCTGAATATGCTTCGTGCTGAACCGACAAAGGTGAGCATTGTTGGAAAACAAAAGCGATGCATGATGAATACATCAATGCTGGAAACCGTTTTAAATGCAGGTTTTAGTCAGGTGGCGAAAAGCTGAGCACTCATGCGGTTGCCCTGACCTCTGGTTGGTCATGAACAGAAACCACCATTTCCGTTTATCTATTGTTAACGCCGGTGAAGAACCGCGACTATTTGCCGCAGTTTTTTGAGGACAGATCGCGACCTTCACTGGCGCTGTAGATTTAGAACGTCAGATCATCGTTAAAGCTATCCGTTTCCTGTGATGTTGCTTCCCGGTACATTTCCTCTATATCCTGACCATAGATTTGCCAGATAACTTCTCTCAGCTCGCCAAGGAACTGGTAAACGGTGTCCGCTTCTTCCGCAGACCAGTATATGGTCACCGCTATTCTTCTCATCAGTTTTTCCCCCGCCTGGTTGGTTTACGTTTTTCTGCCTGCTCTTTGGCTTCTTTGATCCGGTAGGACTCGCCTTCGATAGTGAGGATCTCGCTGTGATGTACGAGCCGATCGACAAGTGAGACAACACAAGCTGAGTTGGGGAAGACTTCGTTCCATTCACTGAAGACCCGGTTGGTCGTGATCACCGTTGAGCGTTGCTCGTAACGGCGGTTGACGATCTCGAACAGTAAGTCAGCATGACGATTTGAGTAAGAGAGATAACCGATTTCATCTATCACCAACAGGTCGGGTTGAGCATAGTGTTTAAGTCTGCGCCGCAAAGCGTTATCGCCATCCTGTGCTGCCAGGTCGCTGAGCATATTAGCCGCTGTGATAAACAGGGCTGTATGCCCTTCAATCACCGCCTGATGGGCCAGATTCTGCGCGATAGTGGATTTGCCAACCCCGTTACTGCCTATTAGGATCACGTTACTGGCTTCAGCGAAGAAGGTCAGTTGCATGAGTTCATGGATAGTCTGTTGATCAATGTGCTGTGGCCAGTCCCAGTCGAACTCTGCCAGTGGTTTGAAGTGTCCCAGTTTGGCGCTTCGCAACCGACGCTCTAATGAGCGCTGCTGACGTTCAGTAAGCTCCCAGTTGAACCAGACGCTCAGCCATTGCTGTTGCTCTTCTGTCAACTCAGCCCAATGCGCTTGCAGGCCATAGAGTCTGAGCATGTTAGCCTGTACTTTCAGGATTTCTTTATCACTGCTCATCGTCTGACTCCCGGGTATTGAGTTGATCGTAATCGGCGAGGCTGGCTAACTTGATCTGATATCCCTGCGCCTGCAGGGGCAAGTTCATGGGAACAGGCGGTGGTAACTGATGCTGCTCCCGGCGTTGTTCGAGAATTTGCTGAACCCCACCCGGGTACGGTACCTGTTTAGTCAGCGCCATATTGACCGCCAGATTAAATGCCTCACAGCCATAGTCATCCAGCAAGGCGATAAGTGCCTTAACCGTCCCTCTCAGGGTATGTCCCCGGCTAACGGCCTGCTCCAGTAAGGTATCGATATTGGAGCAGGCCTGGCGCAGACGATGCTGCCCTCGATGTTGCCTGGCCTTCGCCTTGTGTGCCACCAGAGCGTCAATGTGAGCGCTATCTTCAATTTGCTCGCCCTGGCTAAAACTGCGCCGGTGTTCGGCAACACAGCATTCACCATCGGAGATCCGTACCCGGGTCAGACTGGCATAAAGGGTTAACGGCTTTTGCACCAACGTATGCGGGATCGAGTAGTCATTGCGGTCGAAGCGCAGGTAAGGTGTTTTGCCAGAGCGTAATGCCTTTCGCTCATCCGTGTTAAACGGCGTATCTGGTAAGGGAAGCAGCAGTGGCCGCTCTTCGTTGAAGGCTTCCAGCACGGTCATGTCCCGGTTTTCCGGACATGTACGTTCCATGCTTTGGTGCTGACACCAGTGCGCCGCCTGAGCGTTTAGGTCTTCCAGATCACGCCACTGGCGACCGGCGAAGAAGTTATCCCGGATATAGCGGATCGCCCGCTCTACCCGACCTTTTTCATTTCCTCTGGCGACTGCGACGGGGCGAGGTTCGAAGTGATAATGTGCAGCCAGAGCCAGTAAGGTAGGGTGATATCGAATGGCATTACCCTGGCGCTCTAATACCGCTGAGCGTAAATTGTCATACAAAAGAACTCTGGGAAGGCCGCCCCAGGTGTTGAAGGCTGCGACATGCCCACGCAGGAAGCTCTCCATTTGCTGGTTTAAGTAAAAGCGCAGGAAGATTGCACGCGAGAAGCTCAGCACCATCACGAACGCCATCAGGGGACGTTTGGCTTTGCCCACCTCAATGTAACCGAAATGCCCCCAGTCAACCTGACCCTGCTCAGCTGGCAGGGTCCTTAATCGCAGGTAGGCTTCGGGGGCCGGTTTAGGGCGAAGCTGAGCAATATGATGACGGAACTGGCTGGGTTTACCGGGGTAACCACGCTGACGAACCATCTCATACAACCGTGCAGCGGTGAGCTTAGGGAAGTCGTTGAGAGTTTTAAGGATAAAGGGTAAATAGGGGTCAATCAGCAGTGGACGACTGGTGCGCCGGGCTTTAGGTATCCCTGCTTGCGACAACACCCGGTCAACCACACTGTGATGCACGTTCAGTTCACTGGCAATGGTGCCGACACGCCATTTCTCGACGTGATAATAACGCAATATTTTTGCTTCAAGGGCTTGGTCTATCGTCATGAGTGGCCTCCTGTGAGGTGATAAACCCTGACAGCAGCGGACTCATGTCTGCTGCGCGAGCGGTGAAACCGTCCCGTAGTCAGAAAATGGGAGCGTAAATACGGCTGACAGGCACATCCACAGAAGTGGCAGCAGAGCATCGCCGTTGACGGTCCCTTGTACTGACTTATTGACGGAGAAACCGGCTTTGCACGCAGTACAACATGGCTATGAGCAGGGGCGGAACCCTGATGCGTTACTTTTTCTTTTTGGCGGGCACGATAGCGCTTTTGACGCAGGGCGTTATTGTGCTTTCCCTGACGACTTTGCTGGTATTTCATCGCCGCTCTTTTGAGGGAGTCTGCACGGGCTTTTTCAGCACACCCGTCAGAACAATAGCGGTTACCGCGATCACACCGGGTACAGATGATCACTTGCTTATGGCAGCGTTGGCAATTGAACAGTCGGCTGGAATCAGGCATCGGCAAAAAAAGGCCGATGAGGGCTGGATTTATTCCTCTTCTACAGCAACACTTAAGAGGGTCGCGCACCATGCGCGGGCTGGTAAGGCATGACGTCGGTGATCGCCAAATCAAATATGGCGTCATGCCGTTCTCACGGCACTTCTTGTTATAGCTCTACTCTGAAAATCTTGCCTGTTTTAGCCTGAAAATTTACCTGAACAGAGATCATTCTTTGTGGAGGTATTTAGGCTCTGGGAAATTTAGACTTTAAAGATCTGCGGCAAATAGTGGCGGTTTTAGACCGTTATTTACATCTATTAACAAACTCTACTCAGTCTCCTATTGCATGAAGGCTGCCTAAGGTTTGGCTATAGGTTTTGCTTCAAACATTTCCAAATAACCACTTTTAAGAGTTCACTTGTCGAATTCAGTCCTTTCGGTATCGATAGTGCGACAATTGGGTATCCTTCGATATATGGAATCAACAAAGACACGGCTTGAGCAAGCGCTTCATCATTGTCGGAAATTGGCCTGAGCTTTTCTGTCATTATTTCAGAAAACGATACGTAATATCCTGCCAAGTACTTATTGATTACCTCATTCCTAGAAGATATCGCCCAAAACTCCCTGAAGAGGCGGCTCATATCGGATTCATCAAAGGCATATAACAGAAAGCTGTGTAGGAGTTCCCCTAATTCTTCCTCCGTCGTGATTTCAGGTAACTCGTGAATCATAGCGATGATCTGCTGGAAGTATCTGTCTGTTACAGCCTTTAGCAAATCATCTTTTGTTTTGTAGTAATACTGCAAGGAGCTCAAGGTAATGCCACAGCGTGAAGCAATCTTGCGCATCGTCACCCCATAGTCACCATGGGTTTTCAAAACATTTAACGTTTCATCAATAATTTGGTCTATTCGCTCAGATCTCTTAGACACGTTTGCTCCGCTTTTTCATACCGCTATTGACGCCATTATACGCGAAAAACCAGATTTGTTGACATCATCGGTCGACTGACCGATAATCTCTAACGGTCACCTGACCGATAAAAGTAGTGATTCAGTCCAAAGGTTGAATATAAAGGCTGCCTATATAGCTGAATCCCTTTAAGAAACTGTAGGCCAAGAACAATGACCCACACACGTCATGGCTGAGATAGAAGGTTATTTCCATGTTTCAATCAATCAAAAAAGTTACCAAAAACATCATCCCGTTTATGGTTTTAGCGACCGCTCTACATGTAGAGGCGAAAGATATGAGTCAAATTGATATTGCTACCAATTACTATGATTCTCTTTATAAAGGTGATTACAGTACAGTAAGACAACTTGCTTCATCTGACTTAATCTTTAAAGATCCAACGGCACCGGAAGGATATGGCGTCCCTAATCAAATAGACAGCTTAAACAACTTCGTTGAGTTCTTTGAAGCCAATTCACAAGGCCCAATGCAGGTAAGTTACGCTGAAAAGTTCGCTTCCAATGATCAGGTTGTCTTGCAGGTACAATTAAAAGGTGTCGTTCCTGCAAATATGGTAGGTATGGGAGAAGGTTCTGTAGAGTACATATCGAACGGCTTTACTGTCATTCATATGTCAAATGGGAAGGTAATGAGCCACACCGATTATATTGATTATTCAGGCACCAAACTTACCAAGCTAGATGATTAGCCGCAGTTCAAGCCTCACTCCATCACGAGTGAGGCTTTGATACTCACCAGACAAAAATCCTTTTGTCGGTCATTGTGAAACCAAGACTGTTGTGGGTGATCGCCTCGGTAGTGTTGCTTTCATATATGAATTGAACATCTTTCGAATTCGCATATCGCAGTACAAGTTCAGCATCTAAGCCCATACTTCTGAGAATATCTTTAAGTTCGTTGATATCGTTTAAATTTTTCTCATACAGCCACAGTGCAGACCAAACCTTGGTTACAAACTCTCCAACATTGTTGCTGGTTTCTTGAAGTGCGATTACTATTTTGTCCGGTAGACAATGATCTGTAATGGAATGTAGTCCGGCGGGTTCGATAGAATTTTCAATTATCTGAGTTATAGATATCGGTTTATAGATGAATTTCTTATCACCTCTGCTTCTTAGAAAATCATCAGCTTGGCTAGCCAGATTTGCCAATGGGGAGACGGTGGTAAAATAATAATTTACATTCTTGTTCATAAATGGCACCAATTGTATTGCTCCTGTCTATGGCGCGAGTTCATTACAGGTTTAAATGTTTTGAAAGCGCTTATGAGACAATAAGCGCCCTTATTCCATTTAAGGGGATCCTTTTCAGGTTAGTTGAGATGGTATTTCTTTAGCACTTCGTCTTTCTTTTCGCTTTCAAGAGAAGCCATGTAACCTTTCCAACCCGGACAAAAACTTATATGCCATCGCCAGAGTTTCCCGGAAAAGGAGTTTGGATTTTTGTCATATTTCGCTCTGTGTTTACACGTTTCGCAGTTATGCTTTTTCATATTGGTTCTCCCGGTGTTTAGTTAAATATCTTGTATCTGCCAGAGCCAATTAATCCGCTCACAATATGAGAAAAGGAATCTGGTGACTGGTATTCCGGGTACTGACGAAACATTTCAGTGGTGCGTTCTATTTCAGAGCACTCTTCTAAATGAGCCAGTAATTCTTTCCTGCCTTTTCCTGCCACTTCAGTCTTTAAAATAGTGTCCTGTTTCGAAAAGTTTTTGCCTTGTGTTAAGGCCATCGCGGCATGCTGATGGCAATTACAGGCATTCTTTTTGTTAACTAATCCACAGTGGCTTCCCATGAACTTCTGTAACGCCTTTCTGCCACGAGAAAGACGAGCACGGAACGCTTCTGGGGTGGTACCTAATATAACAGCGCCTTCTTTGCTCGTAACACCAGCGAACTCACCAAGTATTACCGCAATTCGCACATCTCTTTCTAAACATGTGAGAGACCCTTGCATACAGTTGAGCCTGACCTCTTCCAGTAATACGCCCCTTTCCGGATCAGATGCCTCTAAAGGAGGAGCATCGATAGTGACGGTTGTAATAATCTCCCCAAAAGAGTCGAACGTCAGTTCTGGATGTGAGCTCTTTTGCTTGCGTTTTGTGAGTAGGTGATTACAGGCAATTTTGTATACCCAAGTGTTGAAGGCACTTTCTTCCCGAAAGTCACTCAGGTGTGTAATAACCTTAATCAATATCTCATGCGTTTGATCTTCGGCATCTTCAGGGTGTCCAAGCATCCGTAGTGCTAACCCATAAATGCTGTCTTTGATGCTACGAACAACAACATCAAGTGCCTCTTGATCTCCGCTCTTTGCATTCCTGACATATTGCTCCAGATTTGAGTTCATTTATTAGCCCTTTCGCTTTTATTTTCTATTTAGACTTTCTAGAAAAAAAAGTGTGACACAAAAAAGTGAAAAAATTCATAGGGTGGTATCCAGATTGTCGTTGATCCCCGCTTTTCCTTTGATATTTGTAATGATTCACCCTGTGTATACGCAGGTTTCGAAAAGCAAATGCAATCAGCACAATACCAATAAATTGAGGTTTATAATTAATGGGTAGGATCATGGCTGTAATGTTGTATAAATACTGAACGGTATAATCAACCACACCAATCATTATTATCAGTAAATTAGCTACCACAAAGATGGAGTGCGTCTGATTTTTGGGAAGCCTTGAATGACAAAAGGCTATTATGAGCATCAAATAACCAACGCCAATCTCCCCTGACAGAGCAAGCCATCTGGTTAAGTCAGGTACAGGATTCGAGCTGGTAGCAATTTGATCGAAGAGCATTGTGGCAAATGGGTCGAACACCTTTACTGAGCCAGCTAATAGAACAAACCCACCGAGCAGTCCAGTTAGTATTATTTCTGCTTTGTTACGTTTCTTACCCCGGAGCATCAGATAACCGAATAGTGCGTAAAGCAAGGTCAATGCAGCTATCACATAATCTGTAAAGTGCAGGTTCATGTCGTTTCCTCAAAGATTTCTGACTATTACTCTTTAGACGCGCGAGAAATAAAACTGTGACTGAGGAAGGCCATAAAAAGTGGATAACAATATTGGAACTATCAAGAAAGCTCTATGTTTTGCTTAAGTTTAAAACCGAATAGGTAGTATCGAAAATAGCTTACGTATGCATGTTATCGGAAGTATTTCCCGTGCAGGTTGTGGAAGGTTTTGTCCAGAACCTTCCATTTTCAGCATCTCGCATAGGGGGGCCGTTCGTAGTTTTGGGATACAAAAAGTTACTTGAAAGCGGCTTATAGAGCTTTTACGTTAAATTGCTTTTGTCCCGGACAGAGTCAGAACACCCCGAACTGTCCCCGGAATGACAAAGCCCGGAATTGACATACTTTTGAGCCGGTTGCCTGGGACAGAGTAACAAACAAAAATTGAAGCTGATCTTCTCTTTATGCATATAATAAAACTAAGGAACAGAAAGTAATGTGGAGTTCAGATGTTACATCTTCTTCGTGGCAGAATTTACCCAGTGCTAATAGTGAGCATGTCTTTGCTACTGCTCCCCTGCGTGGCTACTGCTACTCCTCAAGGAGAACCCTTTGTAATGCATTCTAGCCAACCAGAAAATACGCCTTTATCCACTTGGTTAAGACTTGTTTATCTGGAGTTATTCGACCGCATAAAAGTCCCCTTAAAAATCGTAAAATTGCCGGAAAAACGGGCTTCCATAGATGCTGAAGATGGAAAAGTCGATGGACAATTCACTCGTATATTTTCGTATCAGAATTTTTATCCTAACCAAATCAGAGTCAATGTACCGGTTGTCAGGGTCAGTATTCTGGCTTTGGCAAAAAGTGATGCGGATATACATTTTGATGATGGTTGGAGGAGCCTTAAAGGTTCGCAAGTGAGGGTCGGATATATGAGAGGTATCCTTCTCGTTGAGAAAAACGTCACCAAAAGAATTCCTCTAACTGATATAAGTGCCGCAAATAATATTGAACAAGGATTAATGAAGCTTAAACACGGTAGAACCGATGTATTTATTCACTCAAATCTAGCGCTTTTCCCATTTCTAAACTCTGATGTATTCCGCAATGACATAGCTCCCGCAGGCATAATGCAAAGTGCCGACTTATTTCCCTACGTCAACATAAAGCACAGAGCGCTGGTGCCACAGCTAGAGAAAACATTGCGAGAGATGAAAGAAGAAGGAGTGATCAGGCAATACTGTTATAAAGCTTTTGGTGATGACGCTGATAAAATTTGTAATGATGCGCTGCCATTGTGACAATTCACCCCTTGAACGACTTCTCCCAAATATAAGCAATTTCAGGGCTTGAAGCATTAGATTAAAGTAGGAATAGTTATGCAAAAGCCTCGTTCCCATGGTCCTCCGTGGGAATGTATATGGACTCCCCCTGTAACACAAGTGGTTTAAGATAATAAGAGTTTATGCAAGTGCACGTATATTCGGTTTCATCATGGGGCGCTACCCCGAACCTTTATGGCTAAATCCACTAACAAGGCTTCTAATCGCAGTCCAGGCATTTATTGCCTCATTCCCACACAGAGTTTGCCTTGTGTGCTGTGCTAACACTTTATCTTAATTACTTGCTATTACGCTGGTTTGTCGTTTGCTCCAAATTCAGCTTTACCTTATTTCAGTTAAGCTAACTTAAGCTGGTAAGGCTGTTTTGATTTCAATATGGCACACGCCATCCTGACTATCTTATTCGCTAGAGCAATAACGACTTTATTCACATGGTTTCTCTCTAACAGAGAGCGTATCCACTGACTAAGTGGATCAGTTTTATCTTTGACATGACTAACTACAGCTCGGGCACCATGAACGACAAGAGCTCTGAGATAACGATCTCCTCGCTTAGTAATGCCAAGGTTGATATTTCTACCTCCACTTCCTGTATGAGCAGGCACTAATCCAATGCTTGCGCTTGCATCCCTACCACACTTATAAGCCGATGCATTTCCTAACCTGGCATACAAAGCACTGCCTGAAATCCATGAAATACCCGGTAACGAGGCTAAAAGCTTACAATCTTCATTTTGTTTTGCCTGATTGGTAAGAGCTTGAGTGGCATCATCAATTTGGGTATCAAGCGCGAGCAACTGTTCTTTAAGATTATTTAGAATAAACCGAGCAGCATGGGTTAATTCATTTTCAGCATTTTCCAACTCAAACGGTAGCTGTTTTCTGAGCGAATTGATTCCTATGGGAAATTTGATGCCATATTCCATCGCAAGCCCCCGGATACGGTTAGCAAGCTGTGTTCGTTGCTTAATATAACCTTCCCGCAGTCTTAGTAAGCAGGCAAGATCTTGCTGTTCAACAGTTTTAACCGGAACGAAATGAATATCTGTCCGCTGACTGGCTTCATAAATAGCCAAAGCATCATTGGGATCATTTTTATTTCCCGAGCGATACTTAGCGGCGATCTGAGCAGGCACGAGTAAGACTTGATGTCCTGCCTGCTGGAACTTTCGACCCCAATAATGAGCCGTTGCACAAGCTTCCATACAAATAACAGCTTTGGGGTGCTTAGCCACCATTGAAATTAACTTTGATTGAGATACTTTTTGATTAGATGAAAGCTTTCCGTGCTTATTAATTATCGCAACTTGAATAACAGTCTTAGCAAGGTCGATAGAAATAGTGATATTCTTGTTCATGGCATGGGCTCCTTTTTAGTTGACACTCTTACCTTAGCCGATATTTTCGACGAAGGTGAGGGAGTCCATGCCATTGCATATCAGACTCAAAGTTACCAGCCGAAATATAAACTTTCACGGAACTTATTTTCTGTTCTTTTAGTGTGTTACGTGAATATTTTCAGCTGCGGCATGCATTCCCACGCAGGAGCGTGGGAATGAGGGCGTGGTGAGTGATGCGCTGCCGTTTTTCGGTTAAGAACGGGGAAACATTCTTTATTACATTAAAACTAACTGCGGGCATCTTCCAGTGCCATATACAGGCAAGGAACCACAATCAGTACCAACAGCGATGAAATTAGCAGACCAAATGCAATACTGATAACCAGCGGGATCAAAATTTGAGCCTGAAGGCTGGTCTCAAACAGAAGCGGCAACATACCTGCAACGGTAGTGGTCGTTGTCAGCATAATCGCTCTCAGTCTTTCCTGGCTGGCCTGACGTGCAGCATGGTGAATATCCATTCCGTTAGCGCAGTTATGTTTTACAAACTCAACCAGCAGAATTGAGTTATTCACCACGATACCGGCCAGCGACACAAAGCCCACCAGACTTGGCATTGCCAGATTGTGGCCCATAATAATATGGCCCCAAATCACGCCAATCAGTGAAAGCGGAATGGCAAGCATAACAATGAGTGGTTCTGAATAGGTTTTGAACTGCAGGCTCAGCAGCACAAACACACCAATCAGACCGAACAGGAAGCCCTTACCAAGGGACGAACCGGTTTCAGCACTGTTCGCCATTTCGCCTTCTATCTGATAGTTCAGCCCCGGAAATTCGCTCTGCAACCGATTCAGCAACCTTGTCTGCGTATCCGTCACCACTTCCCGTGTATTCGTCACTAATGAGTTCACCGAGCCGTAAACGGTAACCGTCTGCTTACGGTCAACACGGTTAATCTGCGAAAACTCACGGCTCAGGCTGATATCAGCAATACTCATCAAAGGAATGCGCTCGCCTGTCTTGGGATGAATCACAGGGAAGTTTTCAAACTCATCAATGGACTGAACCGGCTCCCTTTGCAGCTCAACCACAATATCGATTTGGTCTAAGCCACGGTATACTGCGTCCACTTCAACACCGTAGTATGCTGCTCGAAGCTGGTTTGCCACATCTCTTGCGGTCAGCCCTAAGGTTCTGGCCTCTGGTTTCAGAGACAGTGACAACTCCGGCTTACCATCTCTTAAATCAGTGAACACCGCATAAACACCCGGGTAATCCTGCAGCCAGCCTTTAAGTTCATCGGCTGCCAGTTGCAGCTTATCCATGGAGACACCGTTCAGCCTTATCTCTATCGGGCGCCCTGCAGGGCCAAGTGCTGGCTCTGTCAGCACAAGATTCTGAACCTCCGGCATAACAGGCAGTTTTTCCAGCCAGACACTGATAAAGTCATCGAGCACAGTATTGCGCTGCTCGGACGGAAGCAGGTCGGTACTTATGGTCACCAGATGCGGACCTTCTTCGAAGGCATCGGCATTTTGTCCGTAGGTAATACTGATATGACGGATTAACGCCTCACTTTCATTTTCGCTCTCTTCAAGCGATGCTGCCGCTTCTTTCAAAGCCTGAATCACTTTCTGAGCATGCTCTTCGGTTACTGATAATGGCGTACCGGTAGGCATGGTAATACGCGCCTGCAGAACATCCCCTTCCATCTTTGGAAGTGCATTAAATTTCAATACCCCTCCAGGCAGCATGCTGACACTGACAAAAAACAGAGCAATAGTCGCACCGATAACCAGTTTGCGGTACTCAATAGCGGTTTCTACAATTGCACCCAGCTTGTCGCGCAGCCATTCAAAACCTTTGTCCACTTTTTTACGAATTGGGCCTGGCTCGTCTTTGTCGCCATGCTTCATTGTGTGATACAGATGGCTTGGCAAAATCAGGAATGCTTCAACCAAACTGACGGTTATTACGATTAGAAGTACCGCAGGTATCGCCTTTAGCACCTGCCCGAGATCGCCCTGCAAGGTCAGCAGAGAACCAAAGATAAGCACGGTTGTTGCGAAAGAAGAAAGCACACCGCGGCCAACCCTTTTGGTTCCGTTTACTGCAGCATCAATGGGAGAAAGCCCTTTTTTAAACTCAGCCGCAATACTTTCCGAAATAACAATGGCGTCATCCATCAGTATCCCGAGCGCCAGCAAAAGTGCCACCAGACTCATCATATTGATGGTGATACCAAATACCGACATGATAAAGAAGCTGGCCATAAAACTGACTGGCAGACCCATTGCTACCCAGAATGAATATCTCAGGCTAAAGAAAAGCAGTAGCGTCACGAATACCAGAACAAAGCCCTGAATCGAGTTCTCTATCAGCATGGACAGACGTTCAATTACGATCGAGGTCATATCCTCGGTCATATGCAGACTGACAGTGTCCGGAAGTTCTCTCTCTTTTTTCGCAACAAATACCTTGACCGCCTCAAGCACTTTCAGACTGTCCTGACCGGTATTTTTCTCAATCTTCAGAAGCGCAGCTGGCAGGCCATCAAACTCGACATTCTGCTCAGGCAGACTGAAGAACTCATCGATCTCAGCAATATCACCAAGGGTGATCTGCGCACCGTTTTCACCACTCAATACTTCAAGGCGACGCAAATCATCCGCTTTTATCCGCTGGTCATCAAAACTAAGATCGTACTCCCGGTTGTTGGTCAGCAATGTTCCAAGCGGCATATCCTGATTGTAGGCGGCCACAATATCGGCAATAGCATTAACACTCAGGCCATATTGACGAATTGCTTCCGGCTTCAGACGAACACGCAGTTCACGCTGGGAAAAACCGTTAAGGCTAACCAAAGGGATTGCAGGATCCTGCAGCATCTCTTCTTTCAGCTCTTCAGCCAGATCCTTCAGCATCAGTCTGTCTGCCTGCTGAACGGTCACGGCAACAGTGATCACAGCCTGAGTCCGGCCAACGTCTTCAATAACCGGAACTTCAGCTTCAGCCGGGAAATTATCGATACCGTCAACCGCAGTGCGGACATCATCCTTAAACAGCTCAAAGTTACCGGATGGCGGCATTTCCAGAGTCATGATCCCAACGCCACTGCGTGACTAGCACTGAGCTTCTTTTAGTGGCGTTAGCGTGGTAACCGCATCTTCCATGGGACGACAAATCGCGTCCTCAACGTCAGCAGGTCCGGCACCGGGATAAACCACTCTTACCTGCATCTGATTTTTTTCGATATTTGGTAGTGTCTCTTTCACCAGTCCCGGCATGTAAAACACACCGGCCAGCAGAAACATAACCATCATCAGGTTCGATGCAGTGGGATGGGCAGCAAAAAAGCGAAGCATTATTCACCTCCTGACTTTCGTGGAAGCATTGCCTTAGTTTTAAGCGCAGCTTGCAGCTCCTGATCATGGATACCCTCAACCTTTCTTCCCGGAAGAGCTGAAGCCATATCACTGGTAATAATCAGGCTGTTTTCAGCCAGTTGCTCAGGACTGAACAGCAACCAGTCATCCATCATCAATGCGGGCTTCAAAGCGGAGATTTTCAGTCTGTCTTCAGCTATCTGGTACAGGCCCTGATCATGTAATGCATGCCTTGGGATAAGCACACCTGGCTTTGGATTTGCCGCCAGTTCAACTGAAACCTGCATACCTTTTAGCAAAGGAGGCTGAACGCCAGGTTTAATATCTTTATAAGGTTCGTCAACTTCCACCAGTATGGTGGCGGTCTGAGTTGACATGCTGACGGACTCACCGACACTCACAACTCGTGCTGACCAATAAAGGTTGCCAGAAAGTGCCAGATGCACCCGCGCGTTCAGGCCCAATGTCTGAATAAGATCCTGAATAAGCTGAGCATTAACTTCAGCGTCGTGAATGTCAGAAAATACCGGACTTGTTATCTGATTTGACTCAGTTGCCCAAACCAGGAATTCACGCAGACGCTTAAGTGGGATCTGAGTACTGATTTCAACTTTATCTATGTTGTCTGCAAAAAACAGTGCCTTGCCGGTTGCAACAAACTGCCCGTCTTCAGCAACAACATTGTTCACACGACCGGTAAATGGCATATAAAACTTAGTACGGTCGATATTACGCTGCTGCAATACAATATTTGCCTCAGCGCTCTTTAGCTGGGCTTTTGCCATGGCTAAGGTACTTGGCAACATGGAAATATCACGCTCCAGGTTAACCTTCTCAAGACGAAGCGAAATAACGTTCTGCTTTTCCGCATCCAGAGCCGACTGAGATATGGAGCCCCTTTTTGATAGTTTGGTTTTACGCGCCAGTTCCTGCTCTGCAATGGCAAGGCGCTCTTTTAATAGCTTGTGGTTCTCTTTCAGGCTCTTTTCCCTAAGCTCAAGCTCTACAATATCTGTTTGTGCTGAAATGCTGCTCGCTTCAGCCTGCTCAAGAGCCAGCTTGTAATCGGTAGCATCAATTTCAGCAACCAGTGTGCCTTTATCTAAAAGCGCACCATTTTTCAGGTCATTGCTCACATAGGTGAGCCTGCCGTTGACCTCAGCAATCGCCTGATATTGTGTTGTCGGCTTTACAACACCGTGCCCGGTTATTCTCGGTTCAACATCTCTGTACTCAACCTTGATATAAGAAACATCAATGGCTTTTTCACCGCTATCCTGATGTGCAGGCCCCTTACCCGACTTTACAACCGCTACCACCACCAGAACCCCCGACAGAATTAAGGCAATGGCAGTCCAGCGACTTTTTAACAGATTAGAAAATTGATTCATTATTGAATTTCCTCGTTACGCTACGCTTCGTTTCAACAAATCACTTATGTGCTGCTTCCATTCCACACTAGCAACGGTTTCCAGGTCTATTCCCACAGCTTCTTCCAGCAGTGGCTGAGACATTATCGGAAAGCCGATAAGGCTCATAAATGACGCAATAAAGTACTTAAGGTTAATATCACTTCTTATCACACCTTCTTCCTGGAGCTGACCAAAAAGCTGCATCAGTCCAACAGGCGAGATACTTGAGAACTCATTAATAATAATGGGCTTAATTTCTGAGTCCTTAGTGATCACTTCATCCTGGAAAAATTTAAATAGCCAACGATCTTCCAAAAGAAGGTCAATGACTCCGCTTACCAAGACTTCAAATATTCTTTCACGGTCTTTCATCACATCGGCGCTGAGGCTGGCCAGTTTTATTTGACGATTTTTGGCAGCCTGTTTAAGCATGGCTTCGAACAGCCCTTTTTTGTTCCCAAAATAATAACTAATCATCCCGGACTGAGTGCCTGCATGCGCCGCTAACTCTCTGATAGTGATAGAACTATAGTTTTTTTCCATCAAAAGAGTGCGTGCTGCATCCAACAGGGCTGCACGTGTTTTTTCCTGTAGTTCCGGGTTCTTAGGACGTCCTCTGCTCATAAAATCTCATTTAATTGATCACGTGATAAATTAAATAATAGAACGAGATTATGTTTTAATCAAGATCATTTGCAGGGGGAATTTAACGAGAGTTGGTCTTACCAGATCAGCTCACTGAAAGACAAAGGGCACGCTTGATTGCGTGCCCTTTGAAGTTATTTCTGCTGCGCCGGATGGCAGGTTACCTAATTATTAGCCCCCTACCAATTCATACAGAGGCTCATTTGTGTAATGACCGGAAAGCTTTGTCACATTAACTGACAGTAAAATGTTTTCGCAGCTTGCTCCGGAAATTGCGCATGACAAATAGCCGATACTAAAGCAATACCTTCCACACCTGTCCCGGCAACCGCCTGAATATTGGATGCATTAATTCCTCCAATCGCCACAACCGGAAGTGTGCTCTGCTTAACGGCTGCTTTCAGTCCGTCTATCCCCCACTCCTTTTTAATATCTGTCTTGGTCGGTGTGGCGAAGATGGCGCTTAGTCCCAGATAGTCAACAGGTAAGGATTTGGCCTCTTCCAGTTGCTTCTGGCTTTCCACTGACAGGCCGATAATTTTGTCCTCTCCCAGTAGCTGACGGGCCAGTTCAGCTGGCATATCCGACTGACCAAGGTGAACACCATCAGCATCTACCGCCAGTGCCACATCCACTCTGTCATTGATAACCAGAGGGACATTGGTGCCCTGCAGTACCTGCTTTATTGCCTTCGCTTTATTAATAAAAACGCGTATATCTGAGTGCTTTTCACGCACCTGAACTATGGTTACGCCACCGGCCACGGCCTGTTCTACAACTTTAATTGTTGTGGGTAGATCTTGTTGCTCATCTGTCACCAGATATAGACGGTATGGGTTCATTTTTATTCCTGTTCTTATTTAGTATTAAGCGACTGTACTTTCATCGAAAAAGGCCAGCTCCAGTCGGCTGGCTTCCAGAAAGGCTGCTTTCATCTGCTCTTTTACACTCTCTGAGCTTTTCTCTGCCTGCTGCTCTACCATACCGATAAAAAAATCGACTTCTGTAATAAATTCCGTTGCCCGGTAGCAGTCGATCCAGCTCTGGTAGGGATTAGGCTGAGCGTTCTGCTCTGCCCGGAAATAGATATCCAGTCCGACCTGGCTGTATAACCAAAAACAGGGCAGCAAAGCCGCAAGGGCAACCGGATATGAAGCGGATTTAGCCTGCATAATAAGAAAATCGCAGTAACGACGGATAACCGGAGAAGGCTGACTGGCGGGCAACACACCAAATTCTCTTGAGAGCGAAAGGTTGAGCGCTTTCTCCATCTCTATAATTTCATCTGCCATCCTTTTAAGAAAACTACGTTCAGCAGGGACTTCTGCTCTGGCCGACGCGGCGTCAAGCGCCTGTGCATCGCGCAGAAGATAGTACATATCCTGTGACAGATAATGACTGAAAGCCGGTTGTGGCAGATCACCGTTTTCCAGCCCGGTGGCAAACGGATGGGTAACCAGCGCGTTATAGACAGGAGTCACCTCCTGCCATAACTGCGCAGTAAACTCACCTGCCGGTTTGATTTGCATTGAGTTCATTGCAGCACCTGAAACTAAGCGGACTTATAAGCACAAATGGCCACATAATCACCGCCATCAAAGCCTTCTGTTGGCTGCTCCAGTTTGTCATCAGAGAACACAGGGTGGCGGGTCAGCGTCTGTGCGTATCTGAAGTCAGTAAAATCAGCCTGCTGCATCAGATCGATTTTTTCCTGAGTGGTTCGCCATTTGGCCACTTTCACCAGTTCAATCGGGTAAGGTGACTTAGGCTTAACACCTTCCAGCAGAGGGTGATCCCATGTGCCCAGCGTCATTGCCAGATTGTACAGGGTGGCGTAACCACTCTCCTTTGGCACATCGATCAGAATGATTTTTCCGCCAGGCTTCAGCGCCGCATAAGACTTAGCAAGCACCGCCGGCAAATCGCTGATATAACCCGGCGATCCGTTAAACATGATTGTGTCATAGCAACTCTCACCAAACTCGGCATCTTCAGCGCCCTTAACCTGAACCTGCATTCCGCGCTTAACCGCGATATCAGCCATATTTGAAGAAGGCTCTATGCCATGCCGGATATCAATGCCGTGTTCGTCTCTTAGCAGCTTTTCAAACAGACCGCTTCCGCAACCCACTGACAAGGTCTCACCACAATCGGCGAGAAAATACTTAACCAGCAAGAGTTCGCTATTCAGTACAAACTGGTTTTCCATAAACCAGGCATCATAGGCGGTTGCGTAATCATCAAAATGCGTCATTTGTTCTCTTCCTCACTTATACTGTTTCGGCTTTAAGGCGTTGTTTAATTTGTTTTTCGTCTAACTGATACAGGGCATCAAGCAGCTCAGGCTGAAATGAACCCGGCCCCTTTGCATTGCTTACTGCAATTTCTCCGGCAATGCCCATCACTGCTGTTGCGGCTAATCCGCTTGTGTCACCGATGGCAGCAAAAGCGCCTGTCAGAGCCGTTAAGCTGCAGCCCATTCCGGTGATAAACGGCATCATGGCGTCACCGTTATTTAACTGGTAAGTCGCTTCAGGAGTAACCACGTAGTCTGTTTCACCTGAAATAACAATCCGGCAGTTTTTCTTTGCCAGAATCTTCTTCGCCGCTTCAACCGCGCGCGAACCTGAATCCAGGCTATCCACGCCTTTTGACTGTGCATCCATTCCGGAAAGGGCGATGATCTCTGCGCTGTTGCCCCGGATCGTCAGTGACTCGGCTAACTGCATAAACGCCTGAGCGGTTTCAGTGCGAAGCTGACTGGCACCGCAACCAACCGGATCCAGCACCACCGGCTTGTTTGCTCTGTTGGCCAGCTCAATGGCAAAACACATACGCTCAATCCAGACCTCATCCAGCGTGCCGATATTGATCACCAGCGCACCAGCAATCGCCACCATCTCTTCCATCTCACGGCGCGAGTGCGCCATAATTGGCGAGGCACCAACGGCAAGCAGTGCATTGGCTGTGTTATTCATCACCACATAGTTCGTGATATTGACCACCAGCGGTTTCTGCGCTCGGAGCGTTTCAAGCGCCTGACAAACATGATTTCTGATATCCATTATTCGGACCTTATTCCTTTACTGTTTCTGAAAATATTTAGATCATATAGAAGTGATTGACCGGACCATGCCCCTGCCCCACATTCAGCTCATCGGCGTGCTGCAAAGCTGTGGTGATATAGGTTTTAGCAGAGGATATGGCGTCGGTTAGTGCCTGCCCCTGAGCAAGGTAGGAGGCAATTGCGGAAGAAAGAGTGCAACCAGTACCGTGGGTGTTCCGGGTTTCAATCCGCTTGCCGGAAAAAACCTGCACGGGTTCGCCTTTGCTTAGCAGGTAATCGTCGCTATTGGATGACTCAAATAAGTGCCCGCCTTTTATCAGTGCTGAGCGGGTATCCAGTTGATGTAGCTGATCTAAAAATGAATCCAGCTGTTCTTGCTGAGTTGGCAACTCCTGGTCTATGAGCTTGGCAGCTTCCGGCAGATTGGGCGTTATCAATGTGGCAAGCGGCAACAGCTCTTGTTTCAGGGTTGCTATCGCCTCTTCTTCAATAAGAGGATCACCGCTGGTTGCGACCATAACAGGGTCAAGTACCACATGCTGTGGCTGATACTGTCTTAATTTTTCTGCGATCAAACGAATGATATTGCTGTCCGCCAGCATACCGATTTTTACCGCGCGGATATCCAGATCCTGAAAAACGGCATCCAACTGAGCAGCAACGAAACCGGCAGGAACAGGCATGATATCTGTTACACCCTGAGTATTTTGCGCCGTCAACGCGGTAATTACCGAACAGGCGTAGCTGCCTGTGGCAGAGATAGCTTTGATATCAGCCTGAATACCCGCGCCACCTCCGGAATCTGAACCGGCAATGGTCAGAACTATTGGCTTTGTTGGTTTTACAGATGTGGATTCAGACATTGGGTACTCCTTTTAAAAGCAGGGAATACCATTCGTCTGAGGTCAAACCGGATCTAAAGTGTACAGATCGGAATAAGACTACAGTGAAGTTAGTTCCCTACGTCAGTATTAACTGAATCAGGTTCAACGGGTCCTGCACAATGCAGTCTCAGCTTTCGCTCCCCGACTAATAAGTTTTAGAGTCTACGCTCTGGTATAACTTTTTACAACTCTTTGATTTAAGCTTTTATTGGCTAAAGTCATACACGATAGTGTGGTCATAGCTGGTTGACGGGTCAATCACGGTACACGGGAAATTAGGCTCATTAATCCCGTTAACATAACCTTTAGGCTCCAGGCAAAGGCCTGCATACCTTGGATAATAAGCCTCTCCCTTTCCGTCAATCCCATCCAGATTATGACCGTTATAAAAGTGCAGCGTTTTCTCATTCGAGAAGACGGTTAACACGCGTCCGCCCGCTTCCAGCCTTGCCATTTTCTTAAGATCACCGGTGCAAGTTTCCGGATGTCCGAAGGCATAGGAGTGATTGATTTCCAGCCCTTTTTCTACCCCTTCCCTTAGCAGAGTTTGCCTGCCAAAACAGAACTCAGTTCCTTTAACAGAAATAAGATTTCCACTTGGGATCCGGTCTTCCTTCTGCTCAAGCAGCTTATCGGCAAAGATGGTCAGACTGTGGTCTTTCACTGAGCCGTTTTCATGACCAAAAAGGTTAAAGTAGCTGTGCGCGGTCATGCTGATTGGCGTTGGCCCGTCCGCTGTCGCGCTGTAACTGAGCGTCAGCTTATTGCTGTTGGTTAAGGTGTAAGTCGCCAGAACCTCAACATTATGCTTAAAGCCTTCTTCCCCATCGGCATCCAGCAGCTTTAAGGTTACTGAGACTTCACTGTCGCTCTGAGATGACTCAACCTCTTGCCATACGCGACGGTGGTAACCAAAACGGCCACCATGAACACAGTGTTTTCCCGCATAGGCATTGCCGTTAACCCTGATGGTTTCCCCATCAAGGTTAAACTCAGCCCCTTCTATCCGGTTGGCCACCCGTCCGATCATGGCACCAAAGTAGTGATTGTCTCTGGTATAAGGGCTGAGACTATCAAACCCTAATACCACATCAGCAAGTTCACCCTTATCATCCGGAACATGGAGCTGATTGATGATCCCCCCAAGTTCCAGAACAGATACCGACATCCCGTTTTCATTAGACAATACTATCCTGCTGACACTCTGATTATAAAAAGTGCCAAATGTAAAACGTTCAATTTGCATTTTTTATCCTCTGTCAGACCGTGTTTTGAGGAGCCCCATCGAGGAATGACTGAATGTTACCCGCAACCATATTCATTATCCGCATGCGTGCATCCAGAGTCGCCCAGGCAATATGCGGGGTAATGGTACAGTTTTTTGCTGTCAGCAATGGGTTATCGGCCTGAGGGGGCTCCTGCCATAAGGTATCCAGTGCAGCACCGGCAATTGCACCTGAGTTCAGAGCATCCGCCAGATCTTCTTCAACCACTAATTGGCCACGCGAAGTGTTGATCAGGAAAGCGCCCGGCTTCATCAGCTCAAACTTCTGCGCATTCATAAAGTTGGTAGTTGCAGGCAGTGCCGGACAGTGCAGGGAAACAAAGTCAGCCTGAGACAGCACAGAGTCCAGATCCAGCATAGTATGCTCATACTTAGGAAACGACTGAGCATACTCATCGTGTGCTATGACTTTCATCTTAAAGGCAGCTGCAATTTCACCAACCCGCTGACCAATATTGCCAAAGCCGACAATACCGATTGTTTTTCCAGCCAGTTCAATTTGAGGATTCAGCCAGTAAGTCCACTCAATATTGTTGGTCCAGCCCAGATTATCTCTGACATCATTACTATTGGCAGCCACATTACGCGCCAGATGCATAATATGAGCAAACGCCATTTCTGCAACCGTATCTGTACCGTAAACAGGCACATTCATCACAGGGATCTGCTTTTCTCTGGCATATTCCACGTCCACTACATTGTAGCCGGTGGCCAGTACCGCAATACATTCCAGATTCGGGCAGGCATCAATCACTTCCTTAGTGATCGGCGATTTGTTAGTCAGCACAATATTGGCTGGTTTAGCACGCTCAATCACCTGTTCCGGACCATCAGTTGAACGGTCATAGCAGGTGAAATCACCCAGTTTCGCTACCGGATCCCAGGGGTTATCCCCCGGGTTCAGTGTATATCCATCAAGGCATACAATTGTTTTCATTACAATTCCTTTTTAAGACGAAGTGGTTGCCAGCCGGTTCTTAACACTGGCAAACAGATTGCGAATCGCTTTGTTTACCGCCGGGATCTGGCTACAAATAATCATAGTGATGATGCAAACCAGAATCAGTGAGATTGGTCGTTCAATCATTGGCATCAGACTGCCGCCAGTTGTTTTAAGACCGGTACGAAGCGCCGTATCAGCCATAGGACCAAGGATCACACCGATAACCAGCGGAGCAATCGGAACATGCAGCTTCATAAAGAAGTAGGAAATAATGCCGATAACGCCCATCAGGTACAGGTTAAAGACACGCATACCCAATGCAAATGAACCGATAACACACAGCACAGCAATCAGAGGCATAAACAGTGTCTGCGGGATACGCAGAATGTGGACAACCTGCTTGGACAGAATCATACCACACACCCACATCGCAATGGCCGCAGCAAACAGAATGGCTGTTACTTCAGGGATAAAGGTCGGGTTAGTCTTAAGCAGCATTGGGCCTGGAGCCACGTTATGCAGCATCAGCGCACCCAGCAGCATTACCGCCGGAGGTGATCCCGGAATACCAAGGCTAAGCAGCGGGATCATTGCACCACCCACACAAGCCTGGTTGGCAACCGAAGTTGAAATAACCCCTTCCGGCGCACCCTTACCAAAGGTTTCAGGCTTCTTACTGGTCTTTCTTGCAATACCGTATGCAACCCATGCTGCAATATCCTCACCAATACCCGGAACCGCACCGATACCAACACCGGTCAGCGCAGAACCACCAATCAGACGGGAGTTCTTAAACATGGTTTTCATATCAGGTATCAGCTTGCCGATGGACTTGGCGTTCATCGACTTCATCTTCATCTTGGACTCCAGTACAGACATAATCTGCGGAATACCAAAGGCACCAATCAGAACCGGAACCACGTCGATACCGTTATCAAGGTCATGCATTCCCATAGTGAAACGCGGATACATCTGCATATGGTCCTGACCGATTGTCGACAGCCAGATACCAAACAGACCCGCAATCCAGCCTTTAATCGCCAGCTCCGGCGAGGTCAGACTACCACTAATAAGAATACCGAACAGCGCCAGAAGGAAGTACTCGTAAGAAGTAAACTGCAGCGCGGCTTTGGCAATCATAGGAGAAAGCAGAGCCACAAACACCATGCCGATAGCAGAGCCGATCAGCGATGAGGTAGTTGCCAGTCCGAATGCACGGCCTGTCTGGCCTTTTTGCGCCATCGGGTAACCGTCCATTGCCGTTGCAGCCGAAGCTGCTGTGCCCGGAATATTCAGCAGAATCGAGGTATACATACCGCCATATACGCCACCAACATAGATGGAAAGCAGTGCCAGCAGTGCTGTCTGGTTATCCAGACCATAGGTTAAGGTTGTAAGAAGAGCGACACCAAGCGTTGCCGTCAGGCCAGGCATAGCGCCGAAAATAATCCCCAGAAAGGTACTGCCCACAAGGATCAGTATCAGGAGCGGGGATGTGAAAATATGCCAGAACATACTTCCGAATACAGATAAAATGTCCATATATTAATCCCTATTAAAATGCGTCTTCGAGCTGCGACATCTGCTCATCAGATAGTTCAACTTCTTCAGCTTTGTTACCGGTGGAGATGTAGGTGTAATAAGTGGTGTTAAACACCTGCTCAACAACCAGACCTTCTTTCGGCAGCGGTACCAGCAAGAAGTAGCGGAAAATAGGACACAGCACAGCCGGGAAAATAATCGCAATCAGTGTCATCCGGCGTACTTTCTGTACCAGCTCCTGATTGGCTTTTTTCGCACTGCTGTACATAGCAGCAATCATGGCAACACCTGTAGCAGCCAGCAGGAAGTCCGTAGTAAATGGATAACCGCTGTTCACTGCCTGATCGATACCCGTCATAAAGATAACCGTCGATAAAGCGATATTGCCGTAGTAGATCTTAAGCAGCTTCTTAGAAATCTCCGGCTCATCCAGATAGTAAAGGCCGATATAAAGCAGAAGAAAAACGGCAGAAGCTAAGAAGAAATCGTACCAGGTGATCAGTACATAGATGTAACTGATGATGCCACCAGCGGACACAAGAAAACCGCTTGGATTGATCTCTTTAAAATATTTTAGAAAACGCTCGCGACCCTGTTCATTTTTGCTCTGCATAAATACAGAAAGACCTGCTGCAAACAGAGAGCAGCCGATAAACAGAGGAAGAAGCCCCGGTGATTCATACCATTCGGTAGTAACACCACCGACAGTTCCCGAGAAAGGCATTGTCAGTGAAGTGGCGATAACACCAATGGAAAACAACATAACAACAAGGGAGAAGGCAAAGTCCCATCCATGCATTTTCTCCTGTTCCAGTGCTTGCGCAGCTGCTTTGTCATCTTCTAGGTGCTCGTCCTTTGAGTGCATGGTAGTGTCAGACATTATGACCCCCAAATCGATAATTGAAACGAGATAAAAAACTGAACTGACCGGAACCTCAGAGGTGGAGATGAGGCTCCGGTTGCTTACTCCGGAATATTACTCAGGGCGAGGAATACCCAGTGACTCAGGGTTAACCTTAGCCGCTTCCAGTTCCCAAAGTGTCCAACTGAACAGAGACTCAAGACGTGCCATACGCTGGTTTGCTTTCTTACCAAACTCACCCACTACCTTGTAGTGATTTTCACGCGCATAGTTTGTGATCTCATCGCTCTGCATCGCACTGGCGAAGGCTTTCGCAACTTTCATCTTGATATCACGAGGGGTTTCTTTCTTCATTGCAAAACCGATAGCCTGAGAGATAGGCAGATGCTTAGTTAGCGCAGGATATGCCTTCAGACCAGACGGGATCTTAACGTCACCAACAGTAAAAGGTTCTTCAGTAAGTGTTGCCAGTGCCTTAAAGTCACCAGCCTGAATAAGCTGGTTTTGCTCTGCAACAGAAGTGATAACCACATCTACTTCACCACTTAGTGCTGCGTTCTGGCTCTTAGAAGAACCTGGGTAAGGAATAAAGTTCATCTCACCGCCAATACCTTTTGCAAACGCAAGGTAGTTGATATGGTGAAGAGAGCCCGCAGAGCCTGCACCCACTCTTAGTTTATTTGGATTTGCTTTTACATATTCAACCAGCTCTTCAATTGTGTCGATTTCAGAGTTTCTTGAAACTGAAATCACATCCGGAGAACTTGCCACAATAAAGTAGTCGAATACATCCATACGGTTATCCCAACCGCCCATAACCGCTGCCGTTACGTTAGACTCAGACAGACCAACAAATGTGTAGCCATCCGCCTTAGCTCCGAAACCTTCTAACAGACCAACCGAACCAGAGACACCACCTGGTTTATTAATGACGTTAATATTAGTTCCCAAATACTTAGCCATAGATGCTGTCGCAACGCGGTTAATCACATCAGTACCGCCGCCTGCAGACCAGGTCACCACGTCAGTGATGTTACGGCTTGGGTAGCGCTCCGATGCAAAAGATACGTTTGACATCATTGTTACTGCAGCAATAGCAGCACCGGCAAGTAATGTTCTTCTTTTCATGTTGTATACCTTTTTATAATTTGTGCCTGTGGCACAGTATTAAGTTAACATTTTGTAGTGGTACGAGTCGTAGGGTCGGGTCACTAAAACTTCATAAAGTAGCCCTGCAGATCTGCCCAAATGTCCATATATTCTTTCTTGCGCAGACTTTCTTCGAAACTGGACATACCAATCTCGTCGATTCGGTTTGAAATACGGTTAGTCATATTTACGTTGGCTTCGAACATCTTCACGATGTCCCAGCGTGTTGGTGAGGTATCCGAGGTTAACCAACCCTGGTAGTTGAACTTCTTCAGATAGAAGATAAATTCGATGTATTGCATCAGGCTGCGGCTTCCGCAGAAGTAGTCCCAGTCCCATTTGCCATCGTTATCATTAATGTGGATGTAGTAAGGCACATCCTGAGCATTCAGCAGTGCAAGCTCTTCTGCCGGGTTGTTGTCGCCATAAAGCGAATGACCGTAATCCAGAGTCACACCAAGGCTTGGATTGCCGATGTCTTTCAGCAAACAGATAGTTTTCGCTGCATCGTCCAGGTAACAACGGCCACGAACTTCATTCGGCTTATATTCAATAAACAGAGGAATGTGAGATTTATACTCAGCCGCTTGCGCGAAGGTTTCAACAAGGCGTTGCCAGGTCTCTACATAGTTCGCCTGGAATGAGAACTCGTAGCCGTCACTTAACGGGCAACACTGAACCTTGTCTGCGCCGACTTCTTCAGCAAAGTCTTTGGCTTCTTTGATAAACTGCACCGCTCTGTCACGAACCGCTTTATCCGGAGAAGTCAGACCGCCTGAGCGGAATTCCGGCTCAACTTTAACGTTGACGTTGATTGCCGCGACTTCCACTTCATATTTCGCCAGAAGAAGCTTGAGCTCAGCCAGGTTGTCATAGTTCACTTCGTATGGGTATACAAGCTCAGCCCCTGTCATACCATCAATCATTCGTAGCGTCTGGAACTTCTGCTCCAGTGTTTTAGGTTCGTTATACTCTGAAAAACGATCCTTGGTTTGCCCCAAAAATGGGGTAATTACTGCATGCTTAAACATGGTATCTCCCTATCCCCGCCCCTTCGCGGGTTGGTTAGTCAATTTCTAGATAGCGGCTTCAGACTCAACAAGCATTTCGCTGGCAGAATCAATAATGTGTTTGGCGGAAAGGCCGTATTTGTCCAGCAGAAGCGGATAAGCGCCGGATTCTGCAAAGGTATCTTTCAGGCCAAGATGGTCGAACTTCGCACTGATGCCCTCTTTTGCCATACGGGTAGCAATTTCATAAGCCATGCCGTTGCGCTGCTGATGGCCTTCGGCAACGATGACACGTCCGGTTTTTCTGATAGAAGCGCTGATGGTTTCCCAGTCCAGCGGTTTCACACTGTAGGCATCAATAACTTCAACACTAACGCCGGATGCACTTAGCTCTTTGGCTGCTTCCACTGCCTGGAACAGAATGTCGCCGTAGGAAACAATGGTCAGATCCGACCCCGTTGACAGAACATTACTTCCGCCACACTTGAAGCTTGCTGTCTCGTCATACATTTCATAGTAAGAGTCACGCATCAGACGGCAGTAAACCGGGCCTTTGGTTTCCATGGTCACATCAAACAGTGCGCGGGTAGATGCGGTATCACACGGAGCAAATACATGCATATTTGGCAGCGAGGTCATCAGCGCCATATCTTCCGATGCCTGGTGTGTTACGCCGTCGATAGCTGCTGTTGTACCGCCATGTGAAGACATCAGTTTCACATTCAGATTCGGATAACAGATAAAGCTGCGGACACTTTCCAGAGCGCGCATGGTCAGGAACACACCGTAACCTGCGACAATAACCGGACGACCGTTGGCTGCCATACCGGATGCAGACGCCATCATGCCGAACTCTGCAATACCCATCTGGAAGTAACGCTCCGGGTATTTCTCATTGAACAAATAGGAGTTGGTTGAATAACCGATATCTGCCTCGAAAACGGCGAAGTCTTTATTAATCTCACCGTATTCCACCATACGCTCGGCGAAGGCTAAACGGGTTGGCTTTTTAGATTTCACTAACTCTTTCATAATATTTACCAGTCTCTGTTCCTGTTTAAGCAACCAGCTCTTCGCGCGCTGCTTCATATTCTTCAGTGGATGGCGCTTTGCCGTGCCAGTTACGAACATCTTCCATAAAGCTGACACCTTTACCTTTCACCGTATTAGCCACAATGCAGGTTGGTTTACCCTTGAAGTTGCGTGCTGCTCCCAGCGCTTGCTGAATCTGCTCAATGTTGTGACCGTCGATGGTCAGCACATTCCAGCCAAAGGATTCAAACTTATCTTCGATGCTCAGCAGAGGCATGATCTGGTCACTGGTGCCGTCCATCTGCAGGTTGTTCTTATCGATAAAGAACACCAGGTTATCCAGCTTGTACTTGGCTGCTGCCATTGCCGTTTCCCAGACAACACCTTCGTTAATTTCACCGTCACCCAATACCGAGTAAACGCGGCGGCCATCCCTGGCCATTAAACCTTCCAGCGCCATTCCGGTCGCAGAGGCGCAGCCATGGCCAAGAGAGCCGGTTGTACAGTCCAGTCCCGGAGTACTCTTCATATCCGGATGGCCCTGCAAAATGGAGCTGATCTGACGCAGCGTATCCAGGTTCTCGCGGTCAAAGTAGCCAAGACGCGACAGGCACGAATACCAGACCGGACAGGCATGACCTTTGGAAAGAACAAACCGGTCACGGTTCTCTTTGCGAGGGTCATTGGGATCCAGATTCTTCATCTCGGAAAAATATAAGGTTGTTACAATTTCTGCTGCCGAAAAAGAACCACCGATATGACCTGATTGCGCTTTATAAACCATGTCTAAAATATCTAAACGAATATCTCTGGCGAGTTCATAAAGCTCTGCCACACTTTTCTTAGGCATAGCAGTGCCCTCCTTAATTTAATAAGATTCAAATAAATTTAATTTAAAACGTAACTATCTAAAGTTGATTACTTATAGTTAATTATCCAGGAAATGATAATTATCTAAAAATCCAATAAATTGTTTTGATACTTCACGCCAGTGAATTAAATGCATTTCTCTGGCACCAACAGCATCACCATTTTCAATTGCATCAACTAATTGATTATGTTCTGCAATTGAATCCCAAGGTAAAGGACGAAGTTTAATTACAATGTCCTTACAACGTTTATTCTGCTCATTATATTTCTTAGCAGTTTCAATCAACCTTGAGTTCCCTGTATATTCAAATATTGTCTCATGGAACATCCTGTCATGTTCAGCCCATTGAAAAACGTCATTATTTTCTAAGGCCAGGTTCATTAATTTTGTATATTCTCGCAAGTCACTTATTTGTTCTTCACTTAACTTATGATGAATACACAACTCAATGGCTGTTACTTCCAGGTGCGCTATCAGTTCATACAGCTCTTCTATGTCTCTTCGCGACAGAGAACAGATACGCAAACCATGTCTTGGGTGAAGTTTTATCAGCCCATCTTCCTGCAATCTCAGCAGAGCTTCTCTAACCGGCGTTCTGCTGAATCCGCAGATTTCCACTGCTTCTTCTACTAATAACTGCTGACCAATTCTAAATTTATTCTCTAAAATCATCAGCTTAAGCTTTTCATATGCTTGTTCAGATAACTTCATTCCCTTTTTTACCTTCTTTCGTATTAACCTTTTTCAGTTTCATTATAGGCGTATACGTCCAAGCATACGTTAAAAAATTTTTTAATTAATTTGTAAATTCATACGCAGTATAAGATAAGAAATTAGAATTAAATTTGAACTAAATCACGCAATAATACGTTTTTTAAATAAAAGATAATGTACAAAATAAATACGTTATCGTTTTTTAAATATACACAAACAGATCGAATATATATTTAAATACACAAATAAAATACCATTAAATATTAAATAAATTCTTTATTTTCTAACGCATTAATTAATGTATAAATTAAAATATTTTTCGTGATATATGTCAAATAGCATGAGACTTTAATTAGATTAACGGTAAAAAATATCTTAGCGTAATAATGTAATCAGAATAAATATCACACCCCACACCCTATTCGGAGAATATTATGAATATTGCAATAGGTTGCGATGACGCAGCTGTTGATTTTAAAGACACGCTAAAAGACTATCTTGTTGAATTAGGTTATGAATATACCGACTATAGTGAAGCCGCCGCTGACCAACCCAATTTATATGCTGATGTAGCAGAAAGAGTTGCCCGTTCGGTTGCAGATAATAAACATGAAAGAGGCCTTATTGTCTGTGGTACAGGAATTGGTGTTTCTATTATGGCAAATAAAGTTCCGGGTATTCGCGCGGCATTATGTCACGATGTTTTTTCAGCCGTCCGTGCCAGAAAAAGTAACGGCGCACAAATCATTACCATGGGCGCACGGGTCATTGGCCCTGAGCTGGCAAAAACCATCTTAAAAAGCTGGCTGGATGCCGACCAGATTGATGCCTCATCTCTGCCAAAAGTAGAGCGCATTATGGAACTTGAAAGCGCTATTTTAGCCAGCTAGGAGATTTGTGATGAGAAAGCCTAAAAAACTTTTAAACAACCCGGACGCTGTTGCAAGAGAACAGTTTGAAGGGTTTATGGTTGCCGCCGATCACCTTGAAGCCATCGGCTCACTGACCGCCGCTATCCGCAAAGACTTCCGTCAGGATAAGGTAGCGATTGTTACCGGAGGCGGTGCCGGTCATGAACCAATGTACGGCGGTTTTGTGGGTAACGGTCTGGCTGATGCGGTTGCCATTGGCGATGTATTTGCTGCGCCCGCTCCCGACACCATTATGGAAACCTGCTCGGCGCTGAACCCGGAAAAAGGCGTGATCTTCGTTTACGGTAACTACGCCGGCGACAATATGAACTTTGATATCGCCGCTGAGCTTCTTGAAGACGATGATATTAAATCCCACACGGTCCGTATTAACGATGATGTCCTTTCTGCGCCGAAATCCAACAGTGTAGAGCGACGCGGTATCGCAGGTGCTTTATATGTACTAAAAGCTGCCGGTGCTGCTGCAGAGCTTTACTACGAGTTCGACGATGTTGTCGCCGCCACAGAAAAGGCACTGGCACATACCGCATCTGTTGGTGTTGCCCTGGGCCCCTGCGCTATTCCGCGCAATAACACCTTTAACTTCAACATTGCCGATGACGAAATAGAGATCGGCATGGGCCTGCACGGCGAACCCGGCGTTGGCAAAACTAAGCTGGGAACGGCTGACGATACCGTTAATGAGTTAATGGATAAGCTGATTGAAGATCTGCAACTGAAATCGGGCGATGAAGTTTGTGTACTGGTAAATAACCTGGGCGCTTCTACCCAGATGGAGCTTCTTATTGCGAACCGAGCTGTCAGCCACTACCTTGCTGAAAAAAGCATTGCCATTCATGACTGTCTTGTTGGCAGCTACTGCACCTCTTTGGAGATGTCCGGTTACTCCATCTCCCTGTTCAAGCTTGATGAACAACTAAAACGCCTGTACGACCACTCCTGCCACTCTTTTGCCCTGAGGAAATAATAATGAATACACGTGAAACAATTGAGATGATGCAACTTGTCGCCAGAAATATGGTTGCAAGCGAACCAATGCTGACTAAGTACGACCAGGTTATCGGCGACGGTGACCATGGCCTTGGCATTGAACGTGGTTTTTCTAATGTCGACACCTACCTGAATGACAATTTCTCAGCAAAAGATGTGGGCGATGTGATGACAAAAGTCGGCACTAAGCTGATGTCGACGATGGGCGGCGCATCCGGTGCGATTTTCGGCACCCTGTTCAGAGCCGGAGGTAAGGCGATTGCCGGTGAAGAGCAACTGACAACATCGGTTTTAGCCCGCTTTCTGGAAGCCGGACTTGAAGGTATCTATAAACGCGGCGGTGCAGATGAAGGCGCAAAGACCATGATTGATGCCCTGGCCCCTGCTATGCGCAAGGCTCATGAACTTTCCGGCACAGATTTCAGAGAAGCGATTGAAGCTGTTACCGATGCTGCTCAGCAAGGTGTTGAGAAAACCAAGGATATGATCGCCACAACAGGTAAAGCAAAGACTCTGGGTGAGCGTTCTCTGGGTCACCCGGATCCGGGCGCAATCTCTATGTCTCTGATCCTGAAGTTTATGGCTGAGTACGCCTGCGCTGAGGTAGCAGCATGAAAAAAATATGGCTAGGTTCCAGCTGGAAAATGAACAAAACGTCCGCTGAGGTTGCGGCGTTTTGTGAAACCATCCAGCCGATTTTAGAAGAGACACCAGACGCAATTCAGACATTTCTGATCCCGCCCTTCCCCTATGTCAGAGAGGTGGCAGAAAAACTGAGTAAGTACGGAACCCGAATCGGTGTGCAGAATATCTGCTGGGCAAAAGAAGGCGCCTTTACCGGTGAGGTTTCTGCGGATATGGCAAAAGATATCGGCGCAACCATTGTCGAAATCGGCCACTCTGAACGCCGGGCGATGTTTAATGAAACCGACGCAACGGTGAATAAAAAGGTAAGAGCCTCACTGCTTGCCGGATTAAAGCCTCTTATCTGTGTTGGTGACAGTGCAGATGAAAAGCGCTGGGGCGTATCGGCAGAATCCATCGTCCGTCAGGTAAAAATTGCGCTGTTCGGGATCAGCAGAGAAGAGCTGAAAAACGTCATCATTGCTTATGAACCCGTCTGGGCAATCGGCGAGAGCGGTGTTCCGGCATCTCCCCACGAAGCGGAAGACGGTCTGAAAGCAATTAAAGAAGCTTTGATTGATATGTACGGCAGAGAGGATGCGCAGCAGATCGTGCTGCTGTACGGGGGCAGTGTACATCAGGACAACGCCGCAGAGCTCATTCAGCAGCCAAGCATTGACGGCCTGTTTGTTGGCAGAGCTGCATGGAACGCTCAGGGATACGCAGCGCTGCTGTCTATCGTTGAATCTTACTGCAAATAGAGGTGAACTGTGAAAGATAACTTTTCCATCAGTACAGTCGCCTACTCCGGCTACAGCATGGAGCAAGCGCTTGATTCAATTCACTCCCTCGGTGTTTACAATATTGAGTTAGCACTGATTCAGGGCGCCGTTTATGACCTTGATGAGGAGAGTGTATCTGAAGCCAATGTCAGGTATATCCGTAACCTGCTCAACCAGAGAAACATGCGCTGTACTTCTCTGGCTGCGCACTGCCATATGACACTGGAAAACTGTAACGAACTGCTTCTCAAGCGGGTCAATCTGGCGAACCTTCTGGACTGTCCGCGCCTGATACTTTACGCCCCGCGAAACGGCAATATGAGTCAGTTCCAGCACGCCGCCAGTAAAGCCATCGCCAGAGCCGAAGAGCTGAGAATACAGATTCTGATAGAAAATGTCGGCGATCAGCAACCCTATATGCTCAACGACTCCAGAGACTTTAATCCTGTACTGAATGATTATTTCTCTGAGGTAATGGGAATTAATTTTGATCCGGGCAACCTCGCCTCTCACAGACCGGAAAACGATCTGCTGTATGACACGGTTCAGAGCCTGGATGTCGCCGAGCATATCCATATCAAGGATCTGGTTCTTGACGGCGACAGCTATGAGTTCTGCGCCATCGGTGACGGGATTTGCCAGTATCCGGAGCTGTTCGAGCACGTCTCCAGATACAAGAAGATGCCGTTTTTCAGTATCGAAGCGCCCTTTGCTCTGATCAGAAAAACCGATGGCCGGGCGATGCTGAAACCAAAGCAGGAGATCCTGCCTTTAGATGAGATAAATAGCAGGCTCAAAGCTTCTGTTGAGATGATAATGGAAAGCCAGAGTTGCAGAAAGAAAACATTGAAATGTTAACGGCAATAGTTAAATCACTCACCAGACCCTCATTCCCACGCTCCCGCGTGGGAATACATACCAAAGCTGGTAACTTTGAATCTGATATGCACTCCCACCAACTACATTCTACTGCTTACGCTTTTTCTTCTTTTTCCCCGTACCGGCTGGCTTTGCACGTGGTTTCGTCGGTGCAAAGTAGGCTTCGCTTTGATCCTCTTCCACTTCAAAACCCTCAACCTGCTCACGCTCAAGCTGGAACTTATTTTTCTTCTCTATCACTTTAAAGTGGTGATAGTCATCGTAATCAATAAGCGATAACCCAAGGCCGACTTCGCCCGCACGACCACTGCGCCCGATTCGGTGCATATAGTCAGCAGGGCTGCGTGGAAGGTCAAAGTTAATAACCACTGGCAGTTTTTCTATATCAAGACCACGAGCTGCGATATCGGTCGCAATAAGCACTTGAATCTCACCAGACTTAAAGCCTTCAAGCACGCGAGTACGAGCGCCTTGCCCCTTGTCACCATGGAAAACCTCCGCGGTGATACCGCGTTTTGACAGTTTTTGAGCCAGGTGGTTACAGGCATTCTTGGCATTCACAAAAATCAAAGTCTGTCGCCACTGGTGCTGTTTTATCAGGTGCGCAAGTACTGCGGTCTTCTGACCTTTATTGACACTAAACACACGCTGTACCAAGGTACTGGCTTCCGCACTCTGTAACTGGACTTCAACGGGATCGTGCAGCAAGCCCTTCACCAGGTTCGTAACTTTTTCAGGGAAAGTGGCAGAAAACAGCAGTGTCTGCTTCTTCTCGGGTAGTAGTGCAAGAATCTTATTGAGTTCGTCGGTAAATCCAAGGCTCAACATACGGTCGGCTTCATCAAGGACGAGTGTTTTTACCTGGTCCAGCTTGATGGCGTTGCTGGATACCAGATCCAACAGGCGGCCCGGAGTTGCGACAATAACGTCACTACCTCCACGAAGCGCCAGCATTTGAGGGTTCACCGATACGCCACCAAATACCGCAACCGTTTTGATCTTATCTCTAAGATGGTACGAGTAGGATTTAACCTTGTAAGCCACCTGTGATGCCAGCTCACGAGTTGGAACCAAAATCAGATGAGACACAAAGTTGCCACGACGGTTACGTGATGCATCTTGCTGGTAGATCTTTTGCAGAATTGGCAACGCAAAAGCGGCGGTTTTACCAGAACCGGTATTGGCACCACCAACAATATCCCGCCCTTCAAGTACGTGAGGAATGGTATGGGACTGAATTGGAGTCGGCTGGCTATATTCCAGGGATTCCAGTCGCTCGACTAAGGTTGGAATCAAACCAAGATCGGCAAATGTCACTTGCTGTGTGTTATCTGTCATTACAATGAGTGGCTCAGTGCTGGGTAAAAGGCGTGTATCTTATGCTATTTGCCGCAAAGATGTTAGCGATAATGAACTAAACAGAAAATTAGCTGGAGGAATGCCACTCAACCATAAAGTCGTACCAATTAGTATCGCATTTACTAATTAGTAATTGATTTACGACTTCAGGTTATATTCGCGAAGCTTTTAAACCGTATGCGCCTGCAACTGCTCCGGCGTTTCTGAAAAAGCTGCGCCGATTTCCAGAATTGTAGGCAGTGCCTGCATAAATGCTTCGACGACTTTAGGGTCAAAATGCTTACCCGATTCGTTTTGGATGTACTCCAGCGCATCCTCAACCGGCCATGGCTTTTTGTACGGACGCTCAGAAGTTAAGGCATCAAACACATCGGCGATGGCACAGATACGGCTGGTTAGCGGAATATCCTCCCCTGCCAGCCCGTCAGGGTAACCGGTGCCGTCCCAGCGTTCATGGTGCGTTCGGGCTATGATCCCGGCTTCCTGAATAAGCGAAGAGTGTTGTGAATCGCCAAGGATCCTTTCACCAATCAGAGTGTGGAACTTCATGATTTTCCACTCTTCCGAGTCCAGTTTTCCTGGTTTTTTAAGAATATGATCAGGGATACCTAGTTTACCGATATCATGCATTGCGGCGGCATCCTGCATCAGCTCCGCCTGTGCCTCTGAAAGGCCGTAAGCCAGTGCGATAGCATGTGCAGAACGGCTCATCCGGATGACATGAAAGCCGGTTTCATTGTCCTTAAACTCAGCAGCACGTCCCAATTGCTGAACCATAATGGTCCGGGTTTCACGCAGCTCTTTGGTCTGCTCCTGAACCTGGCGGAACATCTCTTTGGTCTGGTTATACAGAGCAAGGTGAGAGCGGATCCGGCTTTTAAGCACTAAAGGCATTGGTGGCTTGGTCACATAGTCAACCGCACCGGCCTCAAAGCCTTTGATTTCATCAATGCCTTCACTTTTTGCGGTAACAAAGACAACGGGAATATCACGGGTGCGGATATCTTTTTTGAGTCTCCGGCAGGTTTCGTATCCGTCCATTTCCGGCATAATTATATCAAGCAGGATAAGATCCGGCTGTGGCTCAGTCACAGCTGCTTTTAACGCTATTTCACCACTGGTTGCCACTTTCAGCTTGTAGTCATCCGCCAGGATGGTACGCAGTGCATCAATATTGCTAACGACATCATCAACAATCAGCAAAATCGGTTTTATCATAATAACTCTAGCCTTTTCTCAAATAACGTATCGGTTATTGCTTCAGCATCCGTGTAATTGTAGGTTTGTATGGCTTCTTCCAATTGATCAAGCAATGCCAGACTCTTCTGCGGTAAGTGACTTCTTATCTCTTCCAGCAACTCTCCGGCCACCGGGTCAAACTCCGCAAGCGCACTTTTTAGTCCGTTCAGTCGGCTCAGTAACTCTTCTTCATTCAAAGCCTGCTGATCCTGCGTATCAAAACCCTGTTCCTGACTTTTCTGTAAGTCTATCCATTTGTTTATTATATCAACAGCATATTGCCATTGATTTTTTATATCCGTCAAATCTTCTTCTGAGACAATAGCGTGATTTTCTTTAAGTTGCTCTTCCAAATGCCTTGCACTCTTACAAAGCGGCATTGCGCCAATCATAGCAGCCGCACCTTTGAGGGTATGACATGCCTGCATATTCTCTTCCGGTGTATTCTCAATGCTGAGCTGCAAAATATTTTTACTGCGGGAGAAGTTGATTACTGCCTGCCGGTAGATTTGCTCATTATGATTAAAACGCGCCAGTGCATCTGCAACATCTATCACTCCGGCAAGAAACTGAAACTGTTCAGGAACCACTGCCGCTTTCTTAACCCCTTCTGCGGTGGTTGTTTTTACCACTGCACCAGTCTGTTTCACCATTACGCTGAACAGCTGTTTTACATCAATTGGCTTGGTAATAAAGTCGTTCATACCGGCATCAAATGCCGCATCCCTTGATGATGTAAGCGCATCCGCCGTCATAGCGACAATAGGCAGCGCATCGCAGGTAAACTTATTGCGTAACTCTAAGGTTGCCTGAATACCGTCCATTTTCGGCATCTGAAGGTCCATCAGCACAAGCTTGAAATCATTCCGATTGCCATTTTCAAAGTAGCTAAGCGCCTCTAAACCATCGCAGGCCGTTTCAACAATAAAGCCCATATCAGTGATTAGCTCGCGGGCAATTTCCCGGTTTACTTCATAGTCTTCAACAAGCAGTACCCGGACTTGCTGATCATCAGCCAGAACAAGTGGTAAAGCGCTTTGATCTTTGCTCGTTTTCAGCTGTTCGTAATAGTCGTGGTCAAAGACTTCCAGAAGTGAGTCCAGCAGAGCGCTCTGGGTGATGGGCTTAAGCAATACCGACTCAACACCTATGGCTCTTGCCTCATCCATTAACGCCGTTTTTCCGTAAGCCGAAATCAGCATAAGTTGTGGCAGATTTTCTGGCTGATAGTATTCCTGAATAGCACGCGCCGTCGCAATGCCATCCATACCCGGCATTTTCCAGTCAATCAGGATGACATCAATTTTGCGCTCTTCTCCGAGCAGATATTCCAGCGCGTCAGCGCCATTGGAGAAGGTGATGGTATCTATGCCAAAAGTACTCAGGTAGGAGTGCAGCACAACCCGGCTTGTCAGGTTGTCATCAATCACCAGGGCCGATTTACCTTTCAGCACGGTTTCCGCCGTTACACTCATCTTGTCCAGTTGATCGCCCTGAACAAACGGCAGGCTCAGCTTAAATGTGGAGCCCTTTCCTACCTTGCTATTTACGGTCAGGTCACCATTCATCCTGTCAGCAAGGCGCTTACAGATAGTCAGCCCCAGACCGCTGCCGCCATATTTACGGGTAATAGACGAGTCTGCCTGGCTGAAAACGGTAAATATACGGCCGCACTGCTCAACGGAGAGACCAATCCCGGTATCTGTCACACTAAACTCAACCAGCACATTGGATTCATCGGCATCATTTAGCTGCACATCAACGTAGATCTCTCCCTTATCAGTAAACTTAATCGCATTACCAATCAGGTTGAGTAATATCTGCTCGATACGGGTGGGATCACCCTTGATACAGGGCGGAATAGCAGGGCTGACATTAAAGGCCATCTCCAGGTTCTTTTCTGCCGCGCGGATAGCAAACAGATTCGCCAGATTGTTCATTATGTTCTCAATCTCGAAGGAGATATATTCAACCTCCAGCTTATCCGATTCAATTTTGGCAAAATCGAGAATATCGTTGATAGTCGCCAGCAAAGTCTGAGCAGCATTCTGGCTTTTATGCACATAGTCCAGTTGCCTGCTGTTCAGATCGGTTTTTTCAATCAGGCTCTGCATACCAATAATTGAGCTAAGAGGCGTGCGGATCTCATGGCTCATATTAGCCAGAAAACGGCTCTTGGCTCTGTTTGCATCAACCGCCGCCGTCTTTGCCTGCTCCAGCTTATCCAGAAGCTCTCTTTTCAGGTATACAAAGCCGACAATAATAAGTGAGGAAAACAGCAGAAGAACGATGGTTGCTATCAGCTCCTGACCAAGCATATGCATCTGTTCATGCTGATCTTTCAGCGTGATAAATACACTGTTACCGGTGCGGTAAATAAAGTTTCTTAACTCCTCCTGCACATAGATCACCCGGTTTTCAAGCAAAATCAGGCTGCTTCTGTCTATGCTCTCCGGCTTATCAATCAGAACCTGCAGATCTTCGACAATATTGTCGATTTCACTAAAAATAGGAGGCAGAGATTCCGGGATCTCATCATTAAACTGAATGTATGTTGCCTGAATAACCGCTTTGACTTTATTAACTTCAAAACGCACCTGAGCACGGGAAAAGGTCCGGTCATCAAACAGCAGAGGTTTGATTTTCGAACCCAGCCCGCTGATATGGTTTTCTAAGGTTGTCAGGTGCCTGTACTGAACCACTGAGTTAACCGGCAGCTCTTCTTCAACTGTGTTGAGTTTTTGCAGAACAATAAAGGCACTAAAGATCACCGCCACAGATATCAGCAAATAGGACCAGAGCGTATAGGTGAGATTTTTATACTTACTTAACGACACAAGGTTCCCCGTTTACTACATCAGGCTGCCAGCACTGTGCGCCTGTACGCTGAAAGATTTGATTTATCTGCGTGGCATTGGTATTCAGCACTTCACCAATATCGCGGTTATCCAGCACAATATCTGAGAACGACAGAGTAAAGAGCGCATTAAACAGCCCCTCCTCTTCTCCTAACCCGCTTGGCATCAGGGTAATAATCGCATCCTCGCTTTCGGACTGGTTACTTATAGCCATAGCAATACTGCGCAAAGACGCCGGCATCGCGTTTTTCTGACCACCAGATGCAATGGGAAAGAACCCGGTTTCTTTAGAGACTTCTATCTGGGTTTGAGAATTGCTCATAAATTCAATGGTCGCTTTTGCACTCTCTGAATTGTTCTGCCCCACCGGCAGTGCCAGCCCCGATACGATCGCCATAAAGCTGCGCCCTTTCGGTCCGGCGGGAGCGGGGAATGCGACAAACTTATCACTGTCGGCTTCAAAGGCCGCCGTCAGTCGCGCAGAGTGATCCCAGCCAATCCACACCTCTTCTGACAACAGAGGCTCCGACATACCAACATAGCTCAGTGAGCCAACATTGGTTTCGTGCCAGAGGCGGCGGAAGTAATCCCACATCTGATGGGCATCATCACTGTTAAACCTGTTTACCACAGCCCCGGTAAACGAAGGGTAAAGATAGCCCTCAAAGAAGCGGTGCATCAGCCCCCTTTCTCCGATAGGAAAGCCCAGTTTCGCTTCACCGGTCGCTTTTTTGATATTGATAGCCCATCTGAGAAGCTGGTCATAGGTCAGGCGGTTAATATCTGCGCCGTCCGGCAGATAAGGCAGGGCTTTTTTATTGGCAACCATCAGATAGGTTGCCTGCATCCATGGCACAAAGTAGAGGTCTTTATCGTCAAAGCGGGCCAGTTGCAGATACGCCGAATGATTGATTTCAGGCAACTCATCAACCATCTCTTTAACGGATGCAAGGTTCCCTGCTTTATAGAGGTTTAACAGGTCACCATGCGGAGCGCCGATAACTATCTGCTCGCTTTCTGCCTGAGCTGATTTGAGTTTGCGGATAATAAAGCTGTTATTTGCCGGCTCAAACTGAACCTCTCCCGGATAGCCGTCTTTAAAAATTCCGCGGATTTTATTGGCTTCTTCAATGGGATTAAACTGTGTTGAGATAAATAAAACAGGCGCATCTGTTTTGTGGTGAAGCGTCACTTTGCCATCACCCTGAGACTCCGAAGGATCTGAACAGGCGCTCAGCACAAAAGCCAGCAGTGCAGATATTGCTACTTTAGGCGCACCTAAGCAGCAGTTCAAAACTCTTATATTTTTTTTCATGGTAAATCCTTTACCTGAAATTTATTAACCTAGCCAATCCAATAATATACACGAGCCCGTCTGAGGTCCGTGATATTCAGCAAAAACAAGACCATACAAACATTCATAACGAGGCTCGATATATCCAGAGTAAACAAGATGACCAAAATATGCACGCTCTTTCTTCAGACTAAGATCTGACTCCAACAAAAATGAAACGTTTCATAGAGTTACTCGCAAAACTCCCTCTAGCGTCAGATAAACAAAAGAGAAAAAACAATAATTAGCCCGCTTACAACTGCTAATTATTATAGAGGTCTAAATGAAACGTTTTATCCTTTCTACTCTGGCGCTGTCTATCTGTGCGTCAACTCAGGTGGCATCTGAACCTGCTCAGATCTGGGAAAAAGATAAGGAATATAAGATCACCATACTGCACACCAATGATAACCATGGTGCCTTCTGGAAAAACAAATATGGTGAGCGCGGGATGGCCGCGCGTGCAACTCTGGTTAAGCAGATTCGCTCCGAAGTGCAAGCACAGGGAGGCTCAGTACTGCTGCTTTCTGCCGGTGATATTAATACCGGAGCCCCGGAGTCTGACCTTCTGGATGCCAAACCGGACATTATCGGCATGAACCTGATGGATTACGACCTGATGACGGTCGGTAATCACGAATTCGATAACCCGCTGGAAGTGTTGCAGCAGCAGGAAGAGTGGGCAGACTTCCCGTTTATTGCCGCTAACGTATACAAGGATGGCAAGCGCCTGTTCCAGCCGTATCTGATGATGAACAAAAACGGTGTGAAAATTGCCATCGTCGGCCTGACCACGGAAGACACAGCAAAACTTGGTAACCCTGAATATGTTGCCGGTATCGAGTTTACCGACCCAAGAGCAGAAATGGAGAAGATCATTGCTGAGCTTGAAAAGAGCGAGAAACCGGATGTGGTTATCGCCTCCACCCACCTTGGACACTACGCTGACGGCAAACATGGCTCTAATGCTCCGGGCGATGTGGCACTGGCGCGTACCTTTGGCGGTGAAAAAATCGATCTGATTGTAAGCGGTCATTCCCACGATGCCGTCTGTATGGAAAATGGCAAGCAGTCTGAGTCTTATCTGGAAACCGGTGTTTGTGTGCCTGATGAGCAAAACGGCACAACTATTGTGCAGGCGCTGGATCAGGGCAAATACCTTGGACGCGCTGACTACACCTTTAAGAACGGCGAGTTTGAGCTGGACGCCTACAAGCTGATCCCGGTGAATATGAAGAAAAAGGTGAAAGATGCCGAAGGCAAAAAAGTCCGGGTATTTATCGATAAGGAGATCCCTGAAGATCCGGCTGTTCTTGCCGCATTGCAGGAGTTTCAGGAGCAGGGTCAGGCAGCGCTTAACGTAAAAGTCGGCTCAGTAAATCAGGAGCTTGTGGGCGAGCGTAGTATCGTCCGCAACAACCAGACCAACCTTGGCCGCATGATTGCAACGACGCATATGCAGCGCACGAAAGCAGATTTCGCCATTATGAACTCCGGCGGTGTCCGCGCCTCCATCCAGCCTGGGGATATCTCCTATAAAGATATTCTGACGGTACAGCCATTCGGCAACACTGTAACACTGGTTGATATGACTGGTACTGAAGTGATGGATTATCTGAGTGTTGTTGCCACCAAGCAGAAAGATTCAGGTGCCTACCCTCAGTTTGCCGGGATCTCCATGACTATCGCCGGAGACAAGGTAAGCGAAATAACAATCGGCGGTAAAGCGCTGGATCCAGAGCAAACCTACCGCTTCTCCATTCCATCCTACAACGCCGGTGGTGGCGACGGTTACCCTGTCATCAATACTCATCCCGCTTTTGTAGACACAGGCTACGTTGATGCCGAAGTACTGAAAGAGTTTATTCAGACCAACAGCCCGGTAGACGCCGGTCAATTTACCCCAAATAACGAAATCACCCACCAGTAATCTCGACCGACCACACCCGCCCTGCCGCATCAAGGCAAGGGCGGGTGATAATGAGGATACAAGAATATGAAAAAGAACATCTTAGCGCTGTCTGTCAGTGCGGTACTCTCCTGTCCTGCGTATGCTGACATTCTGATAACGGAATATATTGATGGCGGCTCAAATAATAAAGCCATTGAAATCGCCAATACCGGCACTGACACCCTGACTCTGACTGGCTACACAATAGAAAAAGACACCAATGGCAAGGGCCTGTGGGACTATAAACTCGCCCTCAATGACATCACACTGTTTAGCAATCAGACCTATGTTTTCGTTCATCAAAGTGCAGATAGCGAACTAAAGCAGCACGCAGACACTTGCAGTAATGAATTAACCAGCTTTAACGGCGATGATCCGATTGCCATCAAAAAAGACGGAAATATCGTCGATATCGTTGGTGTACCAGGCAGAGTCAATCTGCTTGATGACAGCAGTATCCGCCGCAGAGTCTTTACGCCAAGCACCAAATATGATGCCGGAAAATTTGATGATCTGGCCGATCCGAAGGACTTCTCAGGTCTTGGTAATCTGGACCCGGTTCCCGCAGTCCCAAAACCTGCCGCAACCCCTGCCAGCATCCAGGAAATACAGGGAACAGGCTGGTCTTCAACCATTGGGGGGATTGATGTTCCCAACGGCAAGTACGACTCAGGGGATAACTATTTTGAAGTGACCGGAGTTATCACCGCAATTCAGGAATTTTCTCTGAAAAAAGGCCTTCCGCAGGGGTTCACCATGCAGGCCGGAGAGGACGGAAACGATCTAACATCCGACGGCATTGTAGTAGAGACCAAAAAAATCAGCGGACTTAAACTAGGTACACAGGTAACCGTAATAGCGAAAGTAAAAGAAGACTACGGCCTTACCAAGCTGTTCTCGGTTTATTCAGTTACTGAAAATGGAGCGGGAAACCTGCCACAGGTAACACCTGTCCGGACAATTGCTTCTGATGTGGATGACTCAGGAAACCCGGATTTTGATAAAACTCTGGAGCGCCATGAAGGCATGCTGGTTACCTTCGATAAAGATGCCGATATGCATGTTACCCGGACATTCGGTTTTGACCATGGCCCAAAACGTAACAATATGGTGATGTCTCACAAAGGTATCAACCAACATCCGAACCAGAGCAATATACCGGGCTCGGACAAGGCAAAAGCGCAGCGACAGAGCAATCAAAACCGCCGGGTGGTTGTGGAGTCCTTTAGCAAAGCACCGGATGGAAAAATTCCATGGTATCCGGATTTTGCTCAGGCCAGTGCCGTCCCTATGAATAACGGAACCACCACATCCGATGACTATATCCGGATTGGTGACAAGGTGAATGGACTGGAGGGCGTTATCAGCTATCACTATAACGATTTCCATCTGTATGTGACCAATAAAGTCACTGGCGAGGCTTTTACCCATAACCTGCCACGTACTGAAGCTCCTGTCATTGATAAGTCCGGTCTTCGCATTGGCACAATGAATGTGCTCAACTACTTCAACTCCCCCTTTGGTGGCGACTGCAATCCGCTTCCTCCCGGTAGCAGAGACAGCGTGGCAAATACCGGGTGTAATAACCGGGGAGCCGCTACTCAGGAAGAGTTCGAATTGCAGGGAGACAAAATCGCCGCTGCGATTGTTGCTATGGATGCAGACATTCTGGGGCTGATGGAGATCGAGAATAACGGCTTTGATGAAGATTCCGCCGTTGCGCATCTGGTGGATAAAATCAATCTGCTGATCCCGAACCGGGTTAATCACTATGTCTATGTTAAGAGCAGTGGCGACGATAAGTTTGTCGGCTCTGACGCCATTGCCAATCAGGTCATTTACCGCCCTTCCAAAGTACACCTGGATGAATACCGCTTAATTCAGATGCCAAGACAGGAAGCCGGAGAAACAAAAAGCAGTGACGGTAAAAAGAAAGAAGATGGCAAAAACTACCAACGCGATGCCATCACCCCAACCTTTATTATCAAAGGCACCAAGCCTGAGCAGAAGTTAACGGTATCGGTAAATCACTTTAAATCAAAAGGCTCCACCTGCTGGGAGGATGTGGATCCCAGTGAGCAGGACGGACAAGATCCGGACCATCAGGGCAGCTGCGAAAACTTCCGGGTTTCAGCCGCTCAACATCTTGGGACAGTACTTAGCGAAAGCGATAACGCAGACAGCACCATTATCCTTGGTGACCTGAACTCCTACGGCTCCGAGGATCCTATGCTGCTGCTTACCACGCTCCCTGAGGGTTACTCTGTCACCCCGGCTAAAAGCACTTATGTTGGTGACCAAGTGATGAATGGCCAGATCCCGCAACCGCTTTCCACCTCATTCGGTTATATTAATGTCCTCAAAGAGAAGCATCCGGACTCCTTCAGTTATTCCTATAACGATGAGGTAGGCACATTGGACTACATTCTGGTTAGCCCAAAGCTAAAGGAAAGAATAAAAGGCGCAGCCAAATGGAATATTAACGCCACGGAATCTTCTCTGTTCCAGTACTCAGGCAAATATACCGGCGATCTTGAGAAGTTTAAGGATATGTACCGCTCCTCTGACCATGATCCTGCAATGATTACACTGGATTTGGGGACTACCTCAGTGGCAAACCGCACTCCGGTACAACCACCAAAAGAGCCTCAGTCACCACCGGCAAATGTGCAGGCGATACCTCAGAAGGCAGTTACCGGAGGAGCGATTCAGGTGCTGTTTGATCTGACCAACCTGAATATTGACCTGCATGTTAGCGATAAAGCGACGGTGTCATTCGGCAATTTCACCGCTTACAGCGCCGCAGATACGCAAGTTCCGGGTGACACTGCCACAGTAGTATTGGATCAGGCGATGATCGAACAGGGCTGGACAGTTGTGGAAATGGAAGTTTCTCAGGCCGGTAAATACCAGATGACCAAATCCGTTATCGACGGAGCAACCAACGAAGTCAGCTACCTGTCATACCCTGAAACTGTGACGATCAGCGAACCGGCAGGGAAAAAGAAAAGCGGAGGCTCACTGGGAGGATTCGTCCTGCTTTCACTGTTTGGTGCGGGAATTCTGAGACGCAGAAAGCAATAATCCGGAAAGGAGAAATTCACAGGCATCCCCGGATACAGGGGATGTCTGCTGATGAATTATTTATTAACCATAATATCCAGAATCTGAATGTCAGTCTGAGTCATAGAACCATTCGCCAGGGCAGACAGGTTACGGATAGACTCATCAACATTATCCGCCACAATGCCTTCATTGCCGGTTACCCGGATACCATCCAGAGCCATCAGGGCCGCTTTAAATGCCGCGCTGGCTGAAGAAGAGACTTTCATCGCGCAGCTGGCTTTTGCACCGTCACAGATAATACCGGCAATGTCGCCAATCATGCTGCAAATGGCGTAGCTGATCTGCTTAAAGTTGCCACCCATAAGCCAGGTCATACCGGCCACTGCGCCCATTGAAGCCGTCGTCGCACCACAAAGGGCGGAAAGCTTATTCTGGTGGCTCTTGATATAAATAGCCATCAGATGAGACAGCATCAGCGCTCTTAACATGGTTTCGCGATCTGCTTTAACATGCTCAGCCACCACAACCACAGGCATAGTTGCGGCGATTCCCTGATTGCCTGAGCCTGAGTTACTCATTGCCGGCTTCATGGCTCCATCCATTCGCGCATCAGAGGCGGCAGAGGTACGGCAGAGAATATTGGTCATCAGGCCCTCCGCCAGAAAACCTCTTTCAACATTACGTCTGAATGTGGCACCAATCTGCAGGCCGTATTCATGATCCAGCCCTTCCTGAGAAAGCTCATTATTCAACTGGAAAGCCTGCTCAATAAAATCAATCTGCTCCAGAGGTGCATTCAGGGCAAACTCATAGATATCCTCAGCCACTGCGTCTTCAAACGGATTACACTCTGCATTTTCCTGCGCACCCGCTTGTTGGGTATTGATATAGGTGGTCATGCCATTTTCTTCAATGGAAATCACCTTGGTATGGCTGTCAGCAATGGTCACGCTGACGCAGTGTGTACCATTACTTACCGCGACTTTTGCGTAGATAATATTCGTCACATCAGCCACTTCTACCGAGACACATTCTGCATCCAGCAAAGCTTTTGCCTTTTCAACATCCACAGCAGTTATGTTCTTCAGCACTTCAAGACCAGCTTCAGGATCACCGGCTACCGCACCAATAGCTGCGGCAATCGGCAGGCCCACCATACCCGTTCCGGGAACGCCGACACCCATTCCGTTTTTCATCAGGTTTGGAGAAACACTGGCAGAAACTGCTTTAATATCGCCGTCAATCTTATCCATGGCAATTGCAGCCGCTAAAGCAACAGATACCGGCTCAGTACACCCTAACGCAGGCGCTACTTCTTTACGTACGGTACGGGTAAATTCATCCCAAAGTTCAACTTTCATTTCTGTTCCTTCGTTGCGCGGCTATCAAGAAGGTTAACTATACGCCCATTTGCAGAGATGAATTTTGCTTTGTCTGCTTCAATTTAAGAGCAAAAGAGAAATACTTTTCTCATTTTGAACAAGAGGAGTAAATAGTTTCTCCTACATTAGATTTGAGCATAATTGATCACTCGATACCTTGTTCAAATTCCAGCAAAGAGTGAGAAATTATCAAAGGTTCAGAATTGAAAAAGCCACCGCTAACAAAAAGTGTTAACGGTGGCTTATTGAGGTCAGAGAGCTAAATCTGGCTCTGAATTATTTGGTCTTAAAGTTATCTACCAGCGCCTGCAGATTTGATGCAAGCTGTCTCAGGTGAGCACTTGAATCGGCAATCTGATTTGAGCTCTGTGAAGATTCATTGGCAACCTGATTAATACGGGACAGGTTACGGTTGATCTCTTCAGCAACCGATTGCTGCTCATTTGAAGCACTTGCGATCATCATGCTCTTCTCGCTGATATCGGTAACAGAAGCGGCGATCTGCTCAATGCTCTGGCCAGCGGCTTCCACTTCAGAAACTGTGGTAGACACTCTGTCCAGACCTTTCTGCATTGCTGTCGACGCACGGCCTGCACCAGCCTGAAGACTGGAGATGATTTCCTGAATCTCAGAAGTAGAAGTCTGAGTTCTGCTGGCAAGGGTTCTTACTTCATCAGCAACTACGGCAAAGCCTCGTCCCTGCTCACCGGCACGCGCGGCTTCAATTGCAGCGTTAAGAGCCAGCAGATTGGTCTGGTCAGCAATCTCACCAATAACGCTAAGTACAGAATCGATGTTGTCTGTTTCTGTATTCAGATCTTCAATCACTTTCGAGATAGAGGTAATTTCATCAGACAGAGATTTCACATTGTCGACAACCACAGCGACAGCAGAGTTTACATTGGTTACCTGAGAATTCGCATCTTCAACAGAGGTTGAAGTATCTTCCGCACTCCGGGCAACTTCGCTTACCGTTGAAGACATCTGATTCATTGCAGTTGCAACCTGCTCCACTTCGCTAAACTGCTGCGCAATACCTTCACGGGTCTGAGTACTGACAACGGACAGATCCTGCGCCGCCTGAGCCACATCATTTGCAGCCAGTTTTACGCTTGAAATAGTCGCATCCAGAGAGTCGGTCATGGTTGACAGACCCGCTGATAAGCCTTTTCTGGAATACTTACCTTCAGCACCTGAGCTTACCAGATCCCCCTCGGCAATCTTGTTCATTGAGTTCAGAACGGTGACAGGCTCACCACCGATCTGACGCATAATGCCGGTATAAATAAAGTAGAAAGAGACCAGAATGATTACGATGGTAATCAGGATACAGATCAGTACCAGATTTTCGAAATAGGCAGCCTCTTTTGCCTTATCGATAACCTGTGTTTTGGTTCGTTCATCTAAAAGAGCCAGGAATTCGTTTACCGGCTTCATGATTTTCGCTTTATCTGCATGATACTGGTTATCGTGCATAATACGACGCGCCATCTCCCGGTCAGGCTCACCGCGTTTTGTGTAACTGCCACTACCATTATCAAACAAACCTTTCACGGCATTCATAGCAATGGTTTCAGTGGTAACCAAACCGTCTGAATTATTTTGTGCCTGAGTCAGTTGCCTGAACTCTTCGTCGGTAAAGCCGGCTTTTTCCATCAGAGACTGAAGCGATTCACGCTCACCATCCGGACTTGGCTTTTCACCATAGTTCAGCACTAAATCCCAATAGATACGTTCCATATGTTGAGGGCGGGCTTTATCACCATTTCGGATAGCCAGGATATCCCAGTACATTTTTTCGTACTTATCATCGCCGGTCATCACGTAGGTACGTGCCAGACGAGTCAGGTCATCGGAACTCTGCCTTAGCTCATCCGCCAACAGGTAAGAGTTATACCTTTCCACCTGGCTGTGATACAGCTGTTCATGCTTTGACGTTGTTACATACAAAAGTGCAAATAAAATCACCAGAGCAGTCGTTGCAAGCAACGCACCCATCAGCAACAATTTTCTAATACTCATAACGATACTTACCTTGTTCTCTTTATAAATTCCCCGTTCTCCGCCCACTGTTTCTTTTATTGTTGTGGAACAAGTTAAGCATATATCAGTAATACGTTTTTAAAACGTATATATGTGAAGCAGTTCATACTGATCGCAAGATTTGTGCGATTGCTCAAATAATGACGTTACTGTTTCATGAACAAGGAAAAACCGGTCAGCAAGACTATACAAGAAAGCATCTCATTTCTTTTGTTTTTACTACTTGCCGTCATATTGTAAAAGTGCGAGAGTACGGCTCAGCCCTCATACAATATCGCAATCAAAACTCAATGACCGATCCAGGAACAGTAACGAATGAGAAAACACATAACTTCAATAACGGTAGGATTCTGGTTAACAACCCTGCTTGTTGCCTTTAATAACGACCCAGGGTTTTACGGCACCTGGATTTGTGTTGGTATCGCCAGCGCATTGACTGCCGGGTTAATACTTACACGAAAAAAATAGCACCTCATACATGCATAAAGCCCCATTGCGGGGCTTTATGCTTTATATACATAGCTTCAAAAAGCTTACTCTTTTGAGTCGCAGTCAGGCTGCTCTCCTGTCATTGGTGCCGTATTATTAACACCAAACTCTCTGTCCAGTTGCTCCCGGTAGCGCTGAATCAGCCCCTCTTCTTTCATTTCCCTGATGGTTTTGGTGAGCTTATCTACCAGATGTCTGTTTTTTTCATGGATATGCATATAAGCCGGAATGGAGACAACAACGCCTGCTCTTCGGATTCCACTTTGCTCAAACTCGTCGGTATTCAATAGGGTGAACACACCAGTTTCTTCATCAACAAAGATATCACTGTAACCGGCTCTGAGCTTACATAGCCCCTGGTGAGTACTATTTGTTGCAGACAGGAAATCATCTTCCACATAGAGCGGAAGATTGTTTGCACAAATATGAATTCCCCGCCGGTATTCCACATAATGCCCGGCTAGCTTAGGCTTGGCAAAGCTCTTCCAGTCAGTAATTGCGGCGGGTAACTCCTTGGTTGAAAATGCGCTAAAGTTAACAGCAAAGACAGGCTCTTCAATACGAATCATCGTATCGTATTTCTGGACATAACTCTTAGGCCGGGCGGGCTCACCGTCAACCTTACCGTGGGCTGCGACATCACTTGCCCGGCGGGCAGGAAAGTCCCTATACGTCACTTCCATATTCAGGCGACTGAATAACTCGTCATAAACCAGCCTTTGCCACTTGCCAAACAGCTGGGTCTCAGGCCGTATCATCGCCATATGAAAAACTTTTTTCGGTTCAGTCTCTTCTGAAGCGAAAACAGAATTATTCATCCCGGAAATCAGAACAGCTAATAAAAGTATTACTTTAGAGAGTAGTTTCACATCCATATCCAACCCAACACCTGTCGATAGCCCATCATCACCTTAAGCTTAGAAGCTGGTTCACAGGTCCGATGTGAGCCAAATCAGATAGTTTAGTTAAAACGCCTCTGTACCGATATACTCTTTCAGACAATTTGCCACCATATTGGCGTGCATATCAATAAAGTGTCTGCCCTGCTCCTCTCCGTAGGCAATTCCCAACCTGAGAGTGGCTGCAAATTGAGTGGTTACCAGCAGCACAAACTCACCGGCAGCCTCTTTTTTACTTTCGTCGATATACTTGTCGATACGCTGTAGAATCATGTTCGCATTCCTTTGAGTATCTTCAAAGGCGAGTTGATTCAGTTTTGGGTCCACAGACTCAAACCAGATTTCTCTTAGCGCTGGTTCCTTGTGGTGAAGCTCATAAATATCAACAAAGTTTTTATGAATCACGTCTGATATCTGAGCGTGTCCCTCAAGAACTTGCAGGTTTTGCTCTATAAGTGTCCGGATCTGCTCCATATAATGCTCAGCCAGAGCAATAATGATGGTCTCTTTATCAGAGAAATACTGGTAGATAGAACTTGGCGAAACGCCCGCCTTCTTAGCAATATCGCCTATTTTCAGGCTAGCCACACCGTTTTTTTCTATCAGGTATTTTACCGCCAGAAGAATCTTTTCAACTTTCTCACGACTTCTGACCTGAGAAGGGTTACGCCTGTTTGTTGTCGTCTCAGAAATCTTTGGTTTCTTTGTTGCCATAACTTAAATGTCGTCTGTTATTTATCTGCAATTTGGATTCTGGCGGATACATTCTCATAAATCCTTCCTGTTCACCATGATAAATCTCACTTTCTTTGCTCTGAAGCGGTGGAAAAGTGACCTGACGCATAAAACATAAATCATATTCACATTTAGATTTGATCTTTAATAAAAACATTATCAGTATAAAACCTGAACATGATTCACGTTCTTTTGAAGAAAAATAAGGAATAATATCGGCAACGATAGGAATCATGAATAAGAAACAAGCGGTGTGCCCTTACAAGCTGCTATTAAAAAAAGATAAGAATTCAGGATTACAATATGAAAAAGATCTGCCCGATAGCATTAGCCATTTCCGCAGCCCTGAGTCAGGGAGCGGTTGCCAGTGAATTTTTTGCCGATTCCACTGTTGATGTGAAATGGAAAGTTAACTATTACGATATTGAAGGTGAAGTCGATTCAGTTGCTCCGGCTGGCGACCTGTTCAACATGGAACCAGGAGCGGTCGATGGTGTTGTAAATTACGATATGAGCATCAAAGATGCCGGTACTTCCGTATGGGTTAACTGGCAGTCAGGATGGATTGCTGACACCATCGGTGTAGAAATGGAGTTTCAAGGGGCTTATCTGTTCGATCAGAGTGGAACGATTAGCGGCTCAGCTTCAGCAATGGGTGTTGACGTACCACTTCAGGCCGACAATCCATACTTCTACGGCAAAGATGCTGACGAAGATGCTATCGGCAAAATAGGTAACGCTAACCTTCGATTTAAAACAGGAAGCAAGGAAAAAGAAACCCAACTTATCATTGGTCGCTTTACTCCAACTATCTACGATCTTCTGCACCGGCCTGATGAGATCTACTACGGTATGCACCAGGTTTATGAAGGTGTGAATATTGAAGGTCACTATGAATGGTCACGCGGGATGATCGAACCTTGGGTTCGTTATATGACCGGCTACAGCAACGAGTGGAATGAGAGCACTGTAAGATTTAAAGATCTTGATGACGTTTACTACGATTCCTACGGAAACGCTCAGTATGGCTATGATGAGATCATCAACCTTGGCTTCCACACTGTAAATGACTTCCTGACCAGCAGCGCTTCATACTCCTATGCAGAGGACTACCTGAGCAACGGTATTATCGAGATCTATTCAGGTATTCCATACTCACTCCTGGGATGGGGCAGTGAAGAAGGCGATAAAGATCACTTTATTAAATACATGGTGAAATATGGCTTTGAAAAAGGTCTGGGTGACAACGATGCGCATGAAACTGATGTGTATGAGTTTGCTGTGGGCCTGCAACATGGTGATCTGGACTTCCTTGTCGGTGTAACACAAAACGGTGATGAAAGCTTTTACGGCTTTGAGACTCAGGATGGTATGAACGCCGGTGGCGGCACTGCGGTATGGGGTGACGTTGCAATTCTCAACACTTTTAAACTGGCCGGTCAACGCACTTACTTCCTGACTGGTGGTATAAACCTTGATGGAATAAACCTGCCAAACTGGCGTGTACAGGGTGTGATTGCTAACGCAAATGATACTGACCTTGAAGCACTACGATTTGATGATCGTATCAATACTCCGAACGAAGACTACACAGAAATTAACCTGGACATTGTCTACGCCAAAAACGGCTACCAGGGTGAAGGTATGAGCTACGTACTGAAACTCGGAAAAGATGATAACTTCAACGCCTTTGGCTTTGGTCTGTTCGTTGAATACAACGGCGATGTTACCAAGCTGATGGACTAACCTGACCAAGCCGGAGCTGCGTCACTCTCCCCTATAAAGTGGCACTCTCCGGCTTTCTTTTCTTTACCATATTTTGTTACCTTTAATTTACTGCCAAGTATACGTATTTAACCGGCAGTGTTTGTTCCAAGGAGTTGTTGTGAATACCAAACCTTTATCTAAGTGGAAAATGGCTGCGTTTGCGATGGGCAATTTTGGTTGGTGTATTGCAACCTTTTCCTATTCCATTTTAATCACCTATTTTTACTACCCGCCGGTGGTTGACGGCACCGCAGAAATTCCTGAATTTATCAGCCGCTCCCCTGTTTTGTTTGGCGCAACCATTGTCGGCCTTATCTACGCCTTTAACCGGATTTTAGATGCGGTATCCGATCCGATCATTGCCAACCTGAGCGACCGTTCCACCAGCCGTTTTGGCCGCCGCCGCTTCTTTATGATGCTGAGCTTTATTCCCACCGCTCTGGCTTCGGCGGCAATCTTTTATCCGCCGGTTTCAGAATCCAGCGGCATGAATGTGCTCTGGTTAATTGGTTGCTGTGTGGTGGTGACCATCAGCCTGACCATGTACTGCGTTCCCTATATGTCACTTATGCCAGAGCTTGGCAAAACCGGCCGCGAGCGCGTGCTTATCTCAACATTCTGCTCGGTAACCTGGGCACTGGGTTTTGCGGCAGGACAGCTTGTCTGGGTTATTAAAGACAACCTGCAAAACAGCGGTTACACCCCGGTGGAAGCAATGCAGATGGCCGTGGCATTTTTCTCTCTGTTGGGCATTATCGGTATGTTAATTCCTATTCTTGCGATCAATGAAGACAGGGATTGCCACAAGGGTGAAGCCCAGCGTCCGCATGAAAATCAGGGCATGTTCAGCGCACTGAAAAATGCCATGCAGAACCGTAACTTCGCCATTTTCACCGTCTCAAATGGTCTGGCCTTTATGTCCCGGTTCTTTCTGGAAGTGGGCGCAATCTACTACATCACAATGCTGATGGGGCTTCCGGAGTCCAACGCCTCCATGATGATGATGACGCTGTTTGGCCTGAGCTTTGTGCTTTACCCGGTTGTGGTTAAACTGTCTAAACATTACACCAAAAAGTCGCTATTCCGCTTTGCGCTCGCGGCGCAGGGAACATTGCTGATCACTTTCTCGCTTTGCTCTTATGTTCCTCAGCCGGATCTGCTGGGCTGGTCGATTATCGTTCTGTTCTCCTTCCCGCTGGCGATTCTTGGCATTATTCCTAATGTAATTGTTTCTGACCTTGCACTTTCGGACACCAAAGAGACCGGCCATAAAAGAGAAGCCCTTTTCTTCGGTGCCAATATGTTTGCCTACAAAGCAGCCACGTCACTCACCGCGCTGATTTTCCCTTCACTTATTATTATCGGCTCGCTAAGAGAGCAGGGAGTTTCTCCTGAGCCAACCGAATTTGGCGTAACCATGACTGCGCTTATCGCTGGCCTGCTGGCTTATACCGGCGTCTGGCTGATGAGAAAGTACGACGAACACCATATTTTAGAAACGATTGGCGAAGCTATTCCAAGCCGCGCAAGCTAATCAGGTTGTAAAATGATTTTCGAAAACAAAAGCACAAAAGAGTTTCACCTGCAAACAGATGAAACCAGCTACATCATCAAGGTGGCCGAAACCGGTCACCTGATTAATCTGCACTACGGAAGGAAAATTCGCCATCAGGAAGAATTTTCCGCATTAGACCAGCGTTTTAATGTCAAACTCGGCTCAACTACCGAATACTCACCGGGATCCGGCTGCCTGACTCTGGAAACTTTAAAACTGGAAGCACCTGCTTACGGTAAGGGCGATTACCGCGATCCGCAGTTCCAGATTGAGTACCCGGACGGCAGCCGCACATCTGACTTTCTCTATAAAAACCATGTGATCAGTCAGCAGAAAACCCGTCTTGAAGGACTGCCTTCCACCCATAGTTCAGATGCGAAAAAAACAGGTGCAACCCTGACCATAGTGCTTGAGGAACCGGTCAAAAAACTGCAGCTCCACCTGCATTACAGCATTTTTGAAAAAGCGAATATTATTTCCCGCAGTGCCGAAATTATTAATTCCGGTGTTGAATCAGTCACTGTAGACAAAGCATTAAGTGCCTGCATCGATTTCTCTGAATCTGACTTTGAGCTGCTGCATCTCGAAGGAAAGTGGACCAGAGAAGCCCATATCACCAGGCACCCTCTGGCAAAAGGCCAGTTCACTATAGATTCTAAAAAAGGAGTAAGCGGTGCAAATCACAACCCTTTTTTAAGTCTGGTAAAACCGGACTGCACAGAGCAATCCGGTGAATGTTACGGATTTGGCCTGCTCTACAGTGGCAATCACGAATGTAGCGTTGAAGTCTCGCCTTATGATTTCACCCGGGTGATGCTGGGTATCAACAGCTTTGATTTTCGCTGGCAGTTAGCGGCCGGAGAAAAACTGGCGCTTCCTGAAGTGGTCATGACCTTCAGCCGCAGTGGCTTAAACGGCATGAGCCAGAACTTCCACAGGATGGTGAATAAGCACCTTATCGCCACCCGCTGGCAGGGACACCCGCGTCCGGTTCAGGTAAATAACTGGGAAGCGACCTATTTTGACTTTAACAGCTCTAAACTGACCGCCATTGGCAAAAAAGCCAAAGAGCTGGGAATTGAACTGTTTGTTCTGGATGATGGCTGGTTTGGTCACAGGGACGATGAAACCACCAGCCTGGGCGATTATTTCGATAATAAAAAGCTCTCCGGCGGTGTTGCCAGACTGAGTAAAAAAATCAGGTCCATGGGACTGCAATTTGGTATCTGGGTTGAGCCGGAAATGGTCTCGGTAGACAGCGAGCTTTACCGCAAGCATCCCGACTGGGCAGTAAAGCTGTCTGACCGCTCCCCTTCTTTTGGACGGCACCAGTTGGTTATCGATATGACCAACCCGAAAGTCATCGACTATTTATATGAGCAGTTAAGTGACCTGTTCACCCGAACAAAAGTGGATTACGTCAAATGGGATCATAACCGCAACTTCAGTGACATCTATTCCGCCCACCTTTCAAGAGAAGAGCAATCAGGTTTCGCTCACCGTTATGTACTGGGGCTTTATCAGTTGCTCGAACGGCTGACCCAGGCTTTTCCTGATATCTTGTTTGAATCCTGCTCAAGTGGCGGCAACCGTTTTGATTTAGGTATGCTGGCGTATATGCCCCAGACCTGGACCAGCGACAACACCGATGCTCAGGAACGAATGAAAATCCAGTACGGCACTTCTCTGCTCTACCCTCAGTCCACAATGAGTGCCCATGTCAGCGGCAGACCGTCGCATCAGGTGCTGCGCAACACGCCAATTGAAAGCCGCTTTAATGTCGCCGCTTTTGGTAATCTGGGTTATCAGCTGGATATTACTCAGCTTACCTCTTTTGAAACTAAAGCGGTCAAGGCGCAGATAGCCTTCTATAAAAAGCACCGCAACCTGCTTCAGTACGGCGAGCTCCACAGACTAGAGTCGCCTTTTGAGCATAACCAGATGCTTTGGGCAGTAGTCAGTGAAGACAAGTCAGAAGCCCTGTTTGGCCTGTATCAGCAGCTTCAGGAGAGCAACGGTAATCTTGAAACCCCGAGGCTGGATATGCTTGACCCGGAAAGCCTGTACAAAATAGAAAGCCGCCCTCAATTTATCAATATCCGCCATTTCGGAAATCTGGTAAACGAGCACCTGCCGGTCAGTATCAAGGACAGAGGCGTACTGCACGGCATCATAGCCAACAACTATATGCATGAAGTCACCCGCGAAGAGTACCAAATGTACGGAGACCAGATCGCCGCCTTCGGCATCCCTCTGAAAGCCCAGTTTGTCGGCACAGAAATGACAGAACATGTCAGATACATGGGCGACTGCGGCTCGCGGATTTATCATATAAAGGCTTAAGGTATTACATCCCCACCCCCAAATGCTGACTCTAATACACAAATATAAAAGTGACCAGAGAACGGTTCTCCCCCTTAATCAAAAAGCCTAACTGGTTGATAAAGCTAATAGAAGGGGGAGTTAGAGGGGGTTGGTAATGCCATGCATGGTTAAACCACCAGAACTTAAACCCATGAGAAACAACCCCTCCCTGCCTCCCCTTCGATGTTACTTCTTCGAAAACCCGTCCTTTCGAGGCTAAGGGGAGGAGCATTCTTTGACTCCTTAAACTTGTGTATAAGAATCAGCACCCATAATTTTTTGCACTCCCTCGCCTTTCTAACATTTTCATTTAATCATATAATGAGCGTACGAACATTTGTGAAAACGCTCGCGAACATTTTCGAAAGTAATGGCACAATGGAACTGTATCTAACTGACGTGAGATAACTATGGAATCAGCAGCTCAATTTGAAACAGAAGTGATTATTATCGGCGGGGGCGCAACCGGCACCGGCATTATGCGCGACTGTGCGCTGCGTGGTATCAGTTGCATCCTGCTGGAAAAGGACGATATCGCCTCAGGTACAACCGGCCGCAATCATGGCTTGCTGCACTCGGGTGCCCGTTACGCCGTTACCGATCAGCACTCCGCCAAAGAGTGTATTGGTGAAAACAAGATACTAAAGAAAATCGCACGTCACTGTATTGAAGAGACAGAAGGGCTGTTTATCACCCTGCCTGAAGATGATCTCAGCTTTCAGGATACCTTTGTCAACTCCTGCACCTCCGCCGGTATTGAGACCAAAAAACTGACCCCCAAGGAAGCACTGGCTCTGGAACCCAACGTAAACCCAGAATTAATTGGCGCTGTGCAGGTCCCGGACGGAACGCTGGATCCATTCCGCCTGTGCGCCTCAAACGTACTGGATGCCAAAGAGCACGGTGCACGGGTATTTAACCATACGCAGGTCACCTCTCTTATCCGCGAAGGCGACTGCATTATCGGCGTCAACTGTATCAATACCCGTACCAATCATAAATTCCGTATCTTCGGCCATGAGGTGATTAATGCCGCCGGGATCTGGGGCCAGAATATCTGTGAGTATGCGGATCTGAAAATCAGAATGTTCCCGGCAAAAGGCTCGCTGCTTATCCTGGATTACCGAATCAATAATCTGGTTATCAACCGCTGCCGTAAACCTGCCGATGCCGATATTCTGGTGCCGGGCGATACCATCTCGATTATCGGCACCACTTCAGAGCATATTGATTATGATCAGATTGATGATCTGCATGTCAACGCCAGCGAAGTTGATATCCTGCTGGAAGAAGGCGCAAAACTTTCTCCTATTATGAACAACACCCGTATTCTGCGCGCCTATGCCGGTGTCCGCCCTCTTGTCTCTGTGGATGACGACCCCAGCGGAAGAAATATCAGCCGAGGCATAGTACTGCTTGATCATCAGGAAAGAGACGGCCTTAAAGGACTGACCACCATTACCGGCGGCAAACTGATGACCTACCGTCTGATGGCTGAACAGGCCACGGATATTGTCGCGAAGAAACTGGGCAATACTGAGCCATGTACGACTCATACACGCCCGCTGCCCGGCTCTAATGAAACGCCGAAAGAAATAAAACGCAGCGCAAGCATTGCCAAACCGGTTTATGAGTCGGCTATCTACCGTCACGGCGAACGGGCCCAGGCTTTTCTTTCTGAGCAACCGAAAAGTCAGGCAGTGATCTGCGAATGTGAAATGGTAACGGCCGGTGAAATCGAATATGCCATCAAACGCCTGGATGTGAAAAACCTGATTGACCTGCGCCGCCGTACCCGGCTGGGCATGGGGCCATGTCAGGGCGAGCTCTGCGCCTATCGTGCAGCCAGTCTGTTTCAGGAATACGGTGAGATTTCCGGCTATGAGTCCGGACAGCTTCTGGTTCACTTCCTTGAAGAGCGCTGGAAAGGAATTAAGCCCATATTCTGGGGTGATGCGCTAAGAGAAGCGGAATTCAGCTACTGGATTTATGAAGGCTTGTTTGGCACAGGCGATATCCCGCAAAACCCGGCTTCCGCTTCGGGTCGTAAACAGGAAACCAGCGAAGGGGAGGAAGAGTAATATGATGCACTACGACGTAATCATTATAGGCGGCGGTGTTGCCGGTTATTCTGCCGGAATGCGCTGCCTGGAAAACGGTCTGAGAACGGCTATCGTCAGTAGCGGACAGAGCGCTCTGCATTTTTCCTCAGGCTCCATTGATCTGCTTTCGCACTCCCCGGTTACCGGAGAGGTGATGGAATACCCGCTGCAGGAAATCGAAAAACTTGCGGAAATAAAACCAAACCACCCCTACGCAAAACTGGGGACTGAGAAAATAGCGGAAGCGATGGCGTGGTACACAAAGGCAATGGACAGAGCAGGCCTTCCGCTCACTCACCTTGAATCCAAAGCCAATCACTTCAGAATCTCTACCATGGGCACCCTGAAAGCTACCTGGCTATCCCAGCCGTATGTTAAAAAGCTCGATTTTTCCTTTGAAGCATTACGCAATATCAAATGCATCATGATGATCTCACTGGAAGGCTTCAGGGATTTTCAGCCGAAAATCGCGCAGGACAACCTTCGAAGATACGCCGAGTTTAACCGGCTCGAGATTCACACCCGCCTGATAAACATTACTGGTTTTGGTCAGATAAACCGTAACCCCAATGAATTTCGCTCCATTGATATCTCCAGAATACTGCGCGAAGAGGCTCAGTTTCAGGAGCTGGTCAATCAGTTAATGTCCGTGGCGACACCGGATGATCTTGTGGTTATCCCTTCCATTATGGGCAATGGTGACGGACTGGCGCTGTTAGATAAGCTCAGAAAGCAGACCGGCCTGATGCTTCATGAAGTCCCGACCATGCCACCTTCTCTGCTGGGTATCCGTATTGAGGATGTGATGATGCGCTCCTTTATCAAAAACGGCGGAAGCCTGTTAAAAGGCGATGAAGTACTTAGTGGTGAAGTCGGGGAAATAAACGGCGCACTTAGCATTTCCAGCCTGCGCACCAGAAAAATGGCAGAAATAGAACTTACCGCCGATCACTATGTGCTCGCCAGCGGCAGCTTTTTTAGCAAGGGAATGGTCGCCAAGCAAAACAGCATTATCGAACCCATATTTAATCTCGATATTTCAGAAACAGGCCCAAGAGCCAGCTGGTATCAAAAGGACTTCTTTACCAAAGATCCCCACGCTTTTCTCTCATTTGGCGTAGAAACAGACAATCAACTGCTGCCATTTATTAACGGAAAAAAGGTCACCAACCTGTTCTGCACAGGCTCTGTGCTTTCAGGTTATAACCCTGTAGCCCACGGCTGCGGAGGGGGCGTGGCTATCTGCACAGCATATGCCGCCGTCGATCATATTCTTGCAGAGCGGGAAGAAAAAGCAGCACTGAAGGAGGTCAACGCATGAGCGAATCAAACAGAGATACCACCTTTGACCAGTGTATAAAATGCACCGTTTGCACCGTTTACTGCCCGGTAGCCAAAGCCAACCCTGAATTTCCCGGCCCCAAACAGTGCGGGCCCGATGGCGAGCGCCTGCGTATAAAAAGCGCAGAGTTCTACGACGATATCCTGAAATACTGCACCAACTGCAAACGCTGCGAAACCGCCTGCCCGTCAGGAGTCAGGATCGGCGATATAATCGCGGTAGCCAGAGGAAAATACGGCAAAAAACCAATCAACCCGAAGCTGGTGCGCGACTTTGTATTAAGCCATACCGACCTGTTTGGCACCGTTGCCACACCTGTTGCCCCTATCGTCAATAAGATCACTGAGATCCCTGTGGTCAAAAAGCTTATGCATAAAACCATAGGCGTGCATGACCATAAGTCTCTGCCCAAATATTCACACGGCACATTCCGAAGCTGGTATAAGAAAAACGCCAAAGATCAGGGACAGTTTAAACGTCAGATAAGCTACTTTCACGGCTGCTACGTAAACTACAATCATCCACAACTGGGCAAAGATTTTATCAGGGTGATGAATGCCATGAATATTGGTGTTCGCCTGCTGGATAAAGAGAAGTGCTGCGGCGTTCCCCTGATCGCCAACGGTTTTCACGATAAGGCGAAAAAGAACGCCGAGTTTAATGTAAAGAATCTGGAAAACGCACTCAATGAAAACAGCGAGCAGATCCTTTCCACCTCTTCCACCTGCTCATTTACTCTTCAGGAAGAGTACCCGCATGTACTTGGCGTCAATAACGACAGCGTGGTAAAACAGATTCAGTATATAACCCGCTTCCTGCTTAAAGAGTTTATGAGCGGTAATATGCCACAAATCAAGCCGTTAAATAAGCGCATTGTTTATCACACACCCTGCCACCTGGAGCGCAGCGGCGGAACGGTTTTCACTATTGAGGTACTAAAAATGATCCCCGGCCTGGAAGTTATCGTTCTCGACAGCGAATGTTGCGGTCTTGCCGGAACTTACGGTTTTAAAGATGAAAACTACGAGACATCCATGGCAATGGGCAAAGACCTGTTTGAAAAAATCAACGAGGCAAACGCTGACTACGCCATTACCGATTGCGAAACCTGTAAATGGCAGATAGAAGAAAATACCAACCTGGAATGCATACATCCGGTTAGCCTTCTGGCTCTGGGAATATCTTAGTTTTGCGATATTGAAAATGACAAATGTTCCGGCTCAATATAGGCTAGTAGCAATTCTGTTTTTAGCCTGAAAGGAGTATGACCAGTGACGATAGTGATTCTTCATGGCCTGTATATGCACGGTCTGGTTATGCTGCCTTTAAGCCAGAGGCTGCAGGAGCTTGGTTATAAAACCAGGATAATCAGCTATAACACGCTCTCCATTGATGAAAAGAAGCTATTTAACGATATTGACGCAGCCCTGGAAGAAGAAGGCAATATCCTTCTGGGCCACAGTCTGGGCGGACTGATGATTAAACGCTACCTTGCTTCCAGAGCTCCTTCGTCTAAAAAAATCTCCCATGTGATTACCCTAGCCTCTCCTATCAAAGGTGCATCTATTGCAGAAAAAGTTCAGATAATGGGTTTAGGTGTCTTCCTCGGCAACTCTGTAGACCACGGTCTGGTGCTGCATGAGGACCAGTGGGAGTTTCCTCAGCTTCTGGGCAGCATTACCGGCACTGTTCCCATTGGGATACGTTCACTGCTGTTAAGGGATGACCAGGCTACGGACGGCACTGTAACGGTTGAAGAAACAAAAATAAAAGGCATGGCTGATCATGTTGAAACCACAACCAGCCACACCGGTATTATTCTCAGTACTCAGGCCATCAGGCAGATTGATCATTTTATTAAGAACGATCATTTTATCTCTAACAGCGCGCAGATTTAGTGTTTATCCGCAATAATCTCATCCATCAGACTTTCCAGGCGATGCACAACTTCTTCACTGGATTTTTCCATAGAATTTACAGAAGAAATCAGAGAATTAAAGTCACCGTGTAAGCCAGATGCCATAGCATTGCGCCCACCCTCATGAACGCCTTTATGCGGAGCTTCTAGAGCCATGTAACTTCGAAGATGACTGAATGCTTTCCCGTCACCATGATAGTACCATTGACCTAAACGACACTCGGCATGGCTGTTAACTTTCTCGCTGAATGCCTTCTGTTCCAGGTGCTTGTAAACTCTATTTTTCCAAACAGCATGGTCGAGCTTCACAGTATCAAGAAATGCTCTGGTAGAAGCCACACGAATCACTTCCTGCATATGCTCAGACTTAACAATCACTTCGTTAACGATTGTGCCTATCTGAGCCGAAGAAGCGGACACTTCTTCCGCACTGGAATGGTTATCTTCAATTGCCGTTTTAATGGAGCTGACCTGGCCAAGCACCTGATTCACCAGAGTATCGATCTGGGTACTGGCATCGTGCGCTTTGCTGGCAAGATTACGTACCTCATCAGCAACAACCGCAAAACCACGGCCTGCCTCACCGGCACGCGCCGCTTCAATCGCTGCGTTCAGTGCCAGCAAATTGGTCTGATCCGAGATTTCCTGAATAGCAGAAACAAGCTGGCTGATAGAGTTTGCCGTATTATCAAGCGTAGTTACCGCTTCCATACTGTCTGTTGCCTGCGAGCTAATTTTATCGGCACGGGTTTCAAGGTTAGCCAGCGCCTGATGAGTCTGACCAAACATCTCATCAAGCTTCTTCAGCTCCTCATTCTCATCCGCCAGAGACTGTGCGCTGACAGCCATACCGGAGCGGATAGCCTCCAGCATAACGCCACCTTTCAGGCTGCTCAACATCAGCTCAGTGCCAAGATCGCACTGCGTCTGCGCCTGATCGGCCTGATCACTTTTTTGTCCCAATTGTTCACTTAGCTGACTTACTTCAGATTCGTACTGTGATTTGAGTTCGGCAAGTTCCCTTTTCAGAAGCTCATTCTCATCGCGGAGTTTCTTAGATATAAACATTGTGTTACCAAATCTCATGTTATTAGAATAAATAATACTTCCCATTAGAAATTATAATACACACTCATGATAAATTTGTAAGTTAGAATTGAAATTAAGTTCATATCCCCCTAACTCATTGTTTCTTTAGCCCCATTTACTTGAAACTAAACTAAAATGGTTTTTTTAGTACATTTTTGTAAGAAAATTACCAAACAAAGGTTGACGCACATCACATAAACCACCATAATTGTGACCAAGAACTGATTCTAAACAACAACGAGGACTTAATTATGAGCTCAACTATTCTTTCTCAAATCGAAACTAACGAAACTAAATCAAACCTGCGTGAAACTCTTACTGAGCTTGCTGCTGTGGCGACTATGTTTGCTGTAACTGCAACAGTTATCCTGCTTGCTAGCCTGTCTTGGGTTGCTTAATAGCACAGCGAAACCCCGCAAATTGATTTAAAAGAACAAAAGAAAAAATTATGGCAGCATACCCGACCAGGGTACAAAGGAAGAAGCTGCTGTTATTTTTCTTCTAAACTCTCCATACAATCCTTCTCTTACTTCATTATTATTTTTCTTAGACATAAAAAAACCGCATTTTCCAATAAAGGAAAACACGGTGTTTTTTAGCTTTCAGCCGTCAGCTATCAGCTGTCAGAGAAGCAAGCGACCTAAAACCTGTCACCTGCTACCTTCAACCCATAACCTACTTGTAGCTAATCTCACGTACCTGAGCCTTAACGCCCGGGATCAGTGACGAGCTTGCACTTAGCTTATGCACGCCCAGCTTAACCAACAGCTCTGACATTTCTGTATCGCCGGCCATTTCGCCACACATGCTAACCGGAATGTCGTTCTTCTGCGCTGCTTCGCAGGTCATACGAATTGCTTCGATAACGGCTGACTTCTTGTAGTCTACAAGGTCTGCAACTGCAGTGTTACCACGGTCAGACGCCATTACGTACTGAGTCAGGTCATTAGTACCGATACTGAAGAAGTCTGCTTCTTTTGCCAGATCATCAGCATTCAGTACTGCAGCCGGAACCTCGATCATGATACCGACTTTCATCGGGCATTCATTCACTGGCAGGTTAAGCTCTTCACGACACTCTGCGATAAGCTCTTTTACTGCAACCAGTTCAGAAACTTCAGAGATCATCGGAACCATCAACTGTACATTCGGGTTCTCTTTTGCTGCGCGCAGAACCGCTTTAAGCTGAGGCTTAAACAGTTCGTTGTCTTTCAGACACAGACGAACACCACGAAGACCAAGGAACGGGTTCTCTTCTTCCGCCATCGGGTATGCAGGCAGCGGCTTATCACCACCCACATCCAGACTACGGATAGTCAGAGGACGGTTCTCAAGAGCAACAGCGATATCGCGGTAGATTTCGTACTGCTCTTCTTCAGTAGGAAGTGTCGCGCTTGACTGGAATACAAACTCAGTACGCAGTAGACCAACACCCTCTGCACCATTTTCCAGCGCCGCTTTCACGTCCTGAAGACCACCGATGTTCGCGTGTACATCAACCTTCAGGCCATCTGTTGTCACAGCCGGTTTCGCCGCCTGCTCTTTCTTCTCGGCAACTTCTGCAATCCAGGCATCACGCTCTGCAATCAGCTCAGACTTAGTGCTTTCATCAGCCGCCAGCCACAGGTGACCACGCTTACCGTCAAGAATCACTTCCTGACCGTTTTCAGTCAGAGTCAGTACATTTTCAGCCTTAACGATGCATGGGATACCCATTGCACGGGCAATAATCGCACTGTGAGAAGTTTTACCGCCAGCTTCAAGACAGATACCAGCTACCTTCGCAGGATCAAGCTGAGCTGTCTGAGTCGGAGAAAGGTCTTTCGCAACAATAACACTGTTCTCTTCCAGTTCGATAGTCGCTGCTTCTGCGCCGTCGAAAGAGTACATTGTCTGCTTAGTGACATCCCAAACGTCCGCTTCACGCTCACGCATGTATTCACTTTCAGAGGCTGCATATTCCTGGGCAAGCTGAGTCATCACGCTCATCAGTGCCGCTTCAGCAATCTTACCGCCTTTAATTTCTTCCTGAACCTTCGCCTGAGTTTCAGGGTCAGAGATCATCAGAAGATGTGCACCGAAGATACCTGCATGTTCTTTGCCCATGCTCTTTTCAGCGTCTGCTTCCTGAGCTTTCATCTCAGCGCATACTTTATCGATAGCGCGGGCAAAGGTTGCCAGCTCTTCATCAGCAGAAGTGAATTCGCGAGAAGGCACTTCCGGCATAACACTGTCCAGGCTCACTACCTGGCCCACTGCAATACCGTCACAAACAGGAATACCAGCGATTGCGCCTTCAACCTTAGCAACTTCTACTACAGGCTCTTCAACCGGAGCTTCTACTGCATCAACAGATTCACCGAAGTTCTCTGCTGCCAGCTCTTTAATCGCTTCAAGTGCTTTCGCTGCGTCTGAACCCGCTACCAGGAAGCGGACTTTATCATCCAGCTTAACACCAAGTTTTGCGATAGAGTTCAGGCTCTTAGCGTTAACCTGAGTCCCTTCTTTCTCAAGCAGGATATCAGATTCAAATTTAGCCGTAACACCAACAACTGCCGCCGCAGGACGTGCGTGCAGGCCGTGTGGGTTAAGGATAAGGTGAGTGTACTCAAGCGCGTCAGCGGCAATTTCAACACTTGCCTGCGCAGCCGGAGCTTCTTCTTCCTCACCCAAATGTTCACGCTTAGCGGCAAGACAGCCTGCTGCTTCTTCCAGTACTGCTGAAAGTGGCAGATCAGCCGAAGCTGCAACCGATGCAGCCATAGTGCCTTCAACAATAGGCGCGGAACACAGAGAAATGTTTTCAACCATATCCGGGTCGATTAGCTCAAGTGCAGTTTCTGTACTTAAAAGCGCCGAACCCATATCCATCATGACCACAACACCGCTTTCGTCATAGACTTCTTCGATGGCCATCATAATGCGAATTGTATCTGTACCGATCGGATTTTCCGGATCGTCGACTCCGCCAGCCGCTGCAATCTTGCAGCGGCCCTGAGTCATCTGGTTTGCCAGCTCAACGACACCGTTGGCCAGCAATTCGCTGTGTGAAACAACAACGATACCTACCATGATTTATGCCTCATTTACTACGGAGCTAAGTGTTTCGATCATCAACTTAGTTGATGTAGCACCCGGATCCTGGTGACCGATACTACGCTCGCCCAGGTAACTTGCACGGCCTTTCTTAGCCTGCATCGGGATAGTTTTTTCCGCTGCCGCTGCCGCAGCTGTTGCCATTGCTGCCAGTGTTGCTTTCACATCATCGCCTTTCTCAGCAGAAGCTTTTGCTTCGGCAATCACATCCCACCACACATCACACATGGTCTTGTCGCCTGGTTCCGCTTTACCGCGAGCAACCACACCGTCAACGCCCGCCTGGAACATATCAACGATATCAGCCACTTCCAGAGCTTCTTTCTTCATGGCTTTTGTTGCAGCACGGATAAAGAAAGTACCGTACAGAGGTCCAGATGCACCACCTACTTTTGAAAGCAGAGACATACCTGTTGTTTTGAAGATAGTACCAATGTCTTTATCTTCTACAGCCGGCAGCTTAGTGACTACATCGCCAAAACCGCGATCCATATTCAGGCCGTGGTCCGCATCACCGATAGCGGCATCCAGCTCAGTTAGCATGTCGCGGTTTTCTGAGTAAACTTCACCGCATTTGTTCAGCCATGCTAATACTTGTGCTTTATTAATTTCTGACATCTTAACAACCCCAACGTAGTGATGGTGCGCAAACTGGCGCATCCCATAGTTCAAGAGTTTCTGCATCCGCTTTCATCAGCGTGATAGAGAAACCTGCCATATCAAGAGAAGTACAGTAGTTACCTACCAGTGAACGAGCTACTTTAAAGCCTGCAGCTTCTAGCTCTGTGTGAACTTTACGGTATGCACCGAACAGTTCTGATTCAGGCGTACCGCCCAGACCGTTTACAAGTACGATGAACTCATCACCCTTGTTAAATTCTTCTGTAGTTTGCTCAGTTTCGATCCACTCACCAGTTTCGCGGTTCCATGTTTTCAGAACACGAGTGTAAGCTTCAGAACCAAGGATCTCTTCCATCATCTGAGCTGTAACAGAATCAACATCTTTGTATTCGCGACGTTCGATACCCGGCTCACCGTGGATACCAACACCAAATTCGATTTCGTTTTCAGCCAGTTCAAAAGAAGGCTTGCCGTTTGCAGGAACAGTACATGCAGAAAGTGCGATACCGAATGAACGAGCGCGGTTATTCAGGCGAGTAGCCAGCTCTTCACAGTAAGAGATGTCTTTACCCGCTTCTGCTGCTGCGCCTACGATTTTTTCAATAAGAACTGTTGCAGCAACACCACGACGGCCAGCTGTGTACAGAGAATCTTTAACAGCAACGTCATCATCGATTACGATTGAACCAACTTTGATGTCTTCCATATGCAGCATTTCAACTGCCATTTCGAAGTTTAGTACGTCACCTGTGTAGTTTTTGATGAAGTAAAGAACGCCTTCGTCATTCGCGATAGCTTTACCACATTCCATCATCTGGTCTGGAGTCGGAGAAGTGAATACTGCACCCGGACATGCTGCAGTCAGCATACCTTTACCAATAAAGCCAGCGTGTAGAGGCTCGTGACCTGAACCACCACCAGATACCAGTGCAACTTTGCCTTTGCTCTCTTCGTGGTAAATAAAGTAAGGGTCAGTAACCAGCTTTAGTTGTGGGTTAGCTAATACAAGGCCTTCTACCTGCTCAGTTACTACGTTTTCTACTTCATTAATTAATTTTTTCATCGCTTTCACTTCACTGTTGTTGGATAAACATAGGACTCAATAATAATTCAATCCGCGAGGATAAAAATCAGATCATGTCACATTTTGTAAGTTTTCCAAAACTGTAAACGTTTCCACCAAAAATTGCAATTTGTGTAAACGTTTAACGTGAGGTCGATCAACTAAAAACAAACACAAAGATACAACAATTCACAAAATGAGGGATCGATCACTGTAGTCTGTCAAAATTCTTGGTTACATACACTCCGCAAACCCTACAAAATTACATAAAGAGGTCTAAAAATGGACAAGATTATCATTTCGCCAAGCAAGTACATTCAAGGTGCAAACGTTTTACAGAGCATTGGCGAATATGTGAAGCCACTGGGTACTAAGGTTCTTGCTATCGCAGATGGTTTTGTAACAGGCCTGGTTGGCGAGACTGTACAGGCAAGCTTTAAAGAAGCTGGCGTTGAAGTGACAATGGTAGAATTCGTTGGTGAATGTAGCCGCCCTGAGATTGACCGCATCATGGAGATCGCTAAGCAAGAAGGCGCTGAAGTAGTTATCGGTATTGGTGGTGGTAAGACACTGGATACAGCGAAAGCAGCGGCTTTCTATAACCAGGTTCCGGTAGTAGTTGTTCCGACTATCGCTTCAACTGACGCACCAACTTCCGCTCTGGCAGTTATTTACACGCCAGAAGGTGAGTTCAGCGAATACCTGATGATCCCGAACAACCCTAACATGGTAATCATGGATACTCAGATCATCGCTGGCGCGCCAACTCGTCTGCTTGTTGCTGGTATGGGTGACGCACTGTCAACTTACTTCGAAGCACGTGCTAACGGTATCTCTGGCAAAGCAACTATGGCTGGCGGTGCTCCGACTCGTTCAGCTCAGGCTCTTGCTAAGCTATGTTATGAAACTCTGATTGAAGATGGCCTGAAAGCGAAAATCGCTTGTGATCAGAACCTGTCTAACGCAGCAGTTGAAAACATCATCGAAGCAAACACTTACCTGTCTGGTATCGGTTTCGAATCTTCAGGTCTGGCTGCTGCGCACGCAATCCACAACGGTCTGACTAAGCTTGAAGAGTGTCACCACCTGTACCACGGTGAGAAAGTAGCATTCGGTACGCTTTCTCAGCTTATTCTTGAAAACGCTCCAATGGAAGAAATCCAGGAAGTTATCGCATTCTGTAAGTCTGTTGGCCTGCCAACTAACCTGCATGACATGGGCGTTAAAGAAGTAAACCGTGAAAAAATGATGGAAGTTGCTGAAGCTTCATGTGCAGAAGGTGAAACCATTCACAACATGCCATTCGAAGTAACTCCTGCGCTTGTTCTGGCAGCAATGCTAACAGCTCACGAACTGGGTTCTATGTAATCCCGGACAATATCTGTCGTATCCCTTTGTTTGCCGCCATCATAGATGGCGGCTTTTTTTGTCACTCGTTCCCACGCTTCTGCGTGGGAACGAGAAAAAATCATCCTAGTTGGAAGGGCAGGGATAAAAACTCAGAGCATTATTTTCCACCATCACACAATCCATCCCCGCGGCATGCGCGGCCTGCTTACCTAACTCTGTGTCCTCAAACACCAGACACTCACATGGCGGAACACCGGTTCTCTCGGCGCCCAGCAGGAACGTATCCGGAGCCGGTTTATAGTTTTCCACATCGGTAGAAGTAATGATCGCATCAAACATAGAAGCAACCCCTTTGCTCTCCAGAAGCAGCATGGCGCTCTTTCGCTGACTTCCCGTACCGATCGCGGTCTTCTTTTCACCTTTATATTTCAGCAAAAGTTGGTAAGTACACTCAATCATATCGCCATGACTATCCAGCCCCAGATAGTGCCCCATCTTGGTTTTGGCAATATCAGCAGGATCAAGATCCAACTTATAACGCTCTATCATCTGAGCCGCCATCTTGACACTAGGCTGCCCACTAAGCTGATAAGTCCACTGCGCATCAAAGGGAAAACCATATTCACCGGCCGTCTTCTCCCACGCAGACAAATTAGCAGGCATGGTATCAATCAAAGTACCATCCATATCAAAAATCAAACAATTATAAGCTTCTAAATCCATATCCATCTTCTACAACTCCTCCAACTACCGCCACCATAACCCCATAACCCCATAACCCCATAACCCCATAACCCCATAACCCATCATAATCCCCCTCACCCAAATTAAAAACCCATTCCCCCCAAACCTGCAACCTGTAACCTGTAACCTGTAACCTGTAACCTGTAACCCATTCAAATTTTATTAACAATAAACTCAAAATTATCGGCCTTACCCCAACTTCTTTCCTATAATAATCTCTATGAGAACAGTTCGCATTCAACAATTCAGGAAGTAACCAAGAGCAGGAAAATGAAAAAAGAAGTTAAAAACTACAATCTGGTCGCCAGAACAATTCACTGGCTTACCGCTTTTGTGGTCATTGCTATGTTCGCGTTAGGGCTCTGGATGATGGAGCTGACTTATTACAGTGAGTGGTACAAAACCGCCCCCTACTGGCATAAGTCTGTGGGAATACTGCTGGCTGGATTAACTCTGTTCCGGGTTATCTGGAAGCTGATTTCAGCGTCGCCAAAGACAGAGGGAAAACCCTATGAAGTTGTCGCTGCTAAAGCCGCCCATCTGCTTATGTACTTACTTCTGTTTACTCTTTTTGCTTCAGGATATCTGATTTCCACATCAGACGGACGCGGTATAGAAGTGTTCGGCTGGTTTAGCATTCCCGGTGCCGGAGAGCTGTTTTCCAATCAGTCCGATATTGCCGGACAGGTTCATTACTACGTTGCCCTTGCGCTGATAGGCCTTGCCTCTGTTCACGCTCTGGCAGCACTTAAACATCACTTTATTGATAAAGACGACACGCTACGAAAAATGGTAGGAGCTTCAAAATGAAAAACGTTTTATTGACCACCGGACTGGTTTTATCAATTGCAATGCCATTTGGTGCAGTCGCTGCAGATTACAGAATAGACACTTCAGGTGCGCACGCATCCATTAACTTTAAGATCAGTCACCTGGGCTACAGTTTTATCAAGGGACGCTTTAACAAGTTCAGTGGTGATTTTTCTTACGATGCAGACAATGTTACTGCATCTAAGGTCAATGTCACCGTCGATACATCGAGTCTGGACAGTAACCATGCCGAGCGTGATAAGCATATCCGCAGCGCAGACTTTATCTACACCAGCAAATATCCTGAAGCCAGCTTTGTCAGTACTAAAGTGACCGACAAAGGCATGGGCAAACTGGCTATAGACGGCGATCTGACGCTTCACGGTAAAACAAAGCCCATCACCATTGAGGCAAGCTTTATCGGTGAAGGTAAAGACCCATGGGGCGGATACCGTGCAGGCTTTACCGGCACAACAAGACTGGAACTGGCAGACTTTGGTATTGCGGTGATGGGCGCATCAAGTTATGTGGATATGGAGTTGCATGTGGAAGGGGTTCGTAAGTAGCTATATTTTAGGGCATTTCTCGTTCCCAAGCGGGAGCGTGGGAATGCATATCTGACTCAAAGCCACCTCACACAGCACATTGTAGTACTCACTCTCCCACCTGGAAAAGCATGAATAAGCTTGATGCCACCTATCGATAACTTATTGTTTATATGGAAATTTAAACCTCGGTATGCATTCCCACGCGGGAGCATGGGAACGAGAGGCCTGAGAATGTTATTCTTCCGAAGCAATATCCAGCAACGCATCAGCCAGGACTTGTGGCTCCTGTGCGCCGGATATCAGATGTCTTTCATTTACAACAAATGAAGGCACAGCCTGAACACCAACCGAGATCCAGGACATTTCCGCTTCAAATACCTTTTCTGACCACTGCGGAGAATTGATAACTTCAAGCGCACTGTCTCCGTCCAGCCCAACTGAAAGCGCGATTTCTGCCAGAACCTGGCTATCAGAAATATCCTTACCCTGACTGAAATGGGCTTCAAACAGCTTCATTTCAAGCGCATGTTTGTTACCCGACTCTTCCGACCAGAGAAGGATCTGATGCGCTTTTCGGGTATTGTAGATACGCGACTCGTCAGTAAAGTTGAATTCAAATCCAAGCTCTTTACCCAGTTCAGTCAACGTCTGGCGCGCAGAAGCACTCTGTTCTGCAGTAGAGCCATACTTTTGCTGAACATGCTCCCTGAGATTCTGCCCTTCCGGCCCCATATCAGGGTTCAGTTCAAAATGGTGCCAGTAAACTTCAACGCTAAGCTGATCAGCCACCATTTCCATCGCTTTCTCAAGCCGCTTATAGCCAATGATGCACCAGGGACAAACCACATCCGAGATCAAATCAATTCTTACCGTTTTCATTCACCTATCCTTAGCTCAGCCGCCTGCCGCCCAAAAAGCTACTTCTCAGCCACACCCATAATAACCGAAAACTTACCCTGCCCCGTCTCCACCTCAAACGGAACAGAAACCGAAACCTCTTCAAACCCCGCACCAAGAAGAACCTTCTTAACACGCGCTTCAGACAGCCCGTCTGAGTTATCTTGAGCCAGCCAGTCCCAGTGAACAAACAGGCCACCCTTGTCCAGAAGGGTGTAAATAATCTCAGCGGCAGTTTCAAAATCTTCCAGGAATCCGCAAACCGAGCTTGCCACCACGCAGTCAAACTGCCCTCTGAACGCCGGGTGCTGTGCAACCAGGCCACGGGACAAGTGATCCACCACAGGTTCAACATTTTCAAGCAGCTTTTTATCTAGTTCTTCAATCATTGCTTCTGAAGCATCCAGAGCAACAATATCCTTCGCCAGTGGTGCGATTTTTTCGCTTAACAGACCTGTTCCACAACCAAAATCAAAAAAACGCTTACCTTTAAGCTCGGCTATCTTTTTCAATTCCTGAAAAGCCAACTCTGCATATTCGTTTACAGACTGCTCTTGTTCCCACTCTGCAGCGCATGCGTCCCAATCGTGTGCCATTAGGCCTCCGTTTGTACTTCCATTTCTGAATAGACTTAACATATTTATATCTGATAACTAATGTTAAACAAAATAACGCAATGCTTCACGAATTATTCTTAAACTTTTTATAGCAAGCTCACGACTTTTTTCATATTTGACTATGACTTATACGCTCAACCACGAATCTGACCGGCTTTTCTATAAGCTTTTACGGTAGGAAACCAATTGTATGTTGATATGGGTATCGGCAGGATCGATTCAACATACCAATATAGACGGGAATAAACTGCCTGCTATTTGTTCTTCAACTCCTGAAAGTGCTCAGCAACAGACACCCTTCTGGCACGTCCTACTGACTCCTTATCTTTTATCGTATGCTCGTACCCTTCTTTGATAAAGGAAGCGGCATAGGCGCCACCAGCAACTCTTTTCAGACGCTCATCATTGTCACCGAACACCTTGTATTCATACAAAGTATCACCGAAATAGAAGGAAACAATCGCTCCATCGAAATCAAAGCTGCGGGCAATGTAGCGGTTCTCAAACTTAACGCCATCAGCTTGCAGGTAGAACACATCGGTGGCATAGGAAGGCGCATTCACCTCAGTCCACTTTCCGTATACCCGGCTTTTATCTATGTGTTCCTGATACCCCTGATAGGACAGGCGAATAAAAGAAAGCAAAATCAGAAGAAACAGAAAGTACCAGACCAGCCTGCCATAAGGGATTGGGCCGCCCTCGGAAGCGCCCAAAAGTTTTCTGATGATTTTTTGCTGTTCCGGATTTACTGAAGCCATTTCATCCTCGTAGAGTTTTGCGCATAACTGAAACATACCGTCGCGGCAGGCAAAGATACATGCGAATAGTTACGATTATCTTAAAAATGGAAATAATCTCACGTTCGGTATAATAAGCTTAACAGATAGGATGACAATGGTCAGGCGGAAGAAATGTAAGCAAGTGATAATAAAAAACTCCCTCAACAATGGAGGGAGTTTTAAGGGAGCAATTTAAGGCGAAGTTACATGTACTTAACGGAAATATCATCCGAGTTAAACAGATGCAACTTCTCTTTTTCTGCTTTCAGATAGACGGTTTCACCTTTATGCAACTTATGGATGCCAGGAATCTTAGCCACAATAGCTTCCTCATGATGTGGCGTATCAATATGAAGCAGTGTTACCTCACCCAGTGATTCAACAAACTGAATCTCACCGGACAAGAAAGACTCCTCCGGCTCAGCCAGTTCAAAGTCTTCCGGACGGATACCCACCTGACCAGGCTGACCTTTCAGAGAATCCGGCACCGGATACGGGAACTCACCTTCATGCCCGTTTTCAAACTTCACCTTACCTGTTTCACCGGTTTCAGTGATAGTTGAAGCCAGAATGTTCATTGCAGGAGAACCAATAAAGCGCGCTACAAAGATGTTGCGAGGGTTGGTATATAGCTCCAGAGGAGAGCCAACCTGCTCAATGTAACCGCCAGACAGAACAACAATCCGGTCTGCCAGAGTCATCGCTTCCACCTGATCGTGCGTTACGTAGATCATGGTGGTTTCGCTCATCTTCTCTTTCAGGTTCGCGATCTCGATACGGGTCTGAACACGAAGCGCAGCGTCAAGGTTAGACAGAGGCTCATCGAACAGGAATACCTTAGGATTACGAACAATCGCACGGCCGATAGCCACACGCTGACGCTGACCACCGGAAAGCGCCTTAGGCAGACGATCCAGGTAAGGCTCAAGCTGTAGCATAGCAGCCGCTTCACGTACTCTTCTGTCGATCTCTTCCTTCGACTCTTTGGCGATACGCATAGCAAAGGCCATGTTGTCGTATACCGTCATATGCGGGTAAAGCGCATAAGTCTGGAATACCATAGCAATACCACGCATTGCCGCAGGCATATCATTTACACGTACACCTTCAATTTCCAGATCACCGCTGGTGATATCTTCAAGACCTGCAATCATACGAAGCAGAGTCGACTTACCACAACCTGATGGACCAACAAAGACGATAAACTCGCCGACATCGATATCCAGATCGACACCGTGGATTACCTTAGTTTCACCATAGGCTTTTTTGATGTTTTTAAGTTGTAAACCTTTCATTGAATAATCTCTCAGTTAATCCACTATTTAACAGAACCGGCCAGAAGACCACGTACCAGATAACGTTGCAGGCTAAAGAATACGCCCAGTGGTACGGCTATAGATACAAACGCTGACGCAGTCAGGATTTCCCAGTTACCGCCACGGGAACCAAGCAGTTCACGCAGACGGGCTGTCAGAACCATCTCGTTTTCACCCACACCCAGGAATACCGTTGCTACCAGAAGGTCGTTCCATACCCAGAGGAACTGGAAGATAGCGAAGGATGCCAGCGCCGGGAATGACAGCGGCAGTACAATACGTACAAAAATCTCAAAGTGCGTTGCACCGTCCACCTGAGCAGATTCAATAATCTCCTTCGGCAGGTTGGAAATATAGTTACGCAGCAGATAGATCGCCAGAGGCAGACCAAAGCCAGTATGCGCAAGCCATATACCGAGATAAGTTTTCGCCCCGGTCCCGAAGAAAGCACCGATATCGTTATACAGACGCAGCAGCGGAATCAGTGACATCTGCAAAGGCACAACCAGCAAACCAACCACAAGGGCAATCAGCATGCCGCGCCCGGGCATTCTCATCCAGGACAAAGCATAGGCGGCAAAGGCTGCAATCAGTATCGGAATGATGGTTGCAGGAATGGTCACCGTCAGCGAGTTCATAAATGACTGACCGATACCTTCAGCGGTTAATACTTCCTTATAGTTGTCCAGACTAAACCTTGGAGGCACCTCAGCGGTATAGAAGATACGTTTACCACGCGAACCTTTAAACTTCTCAGGTGAAGTCATCACATAGCTGCCATCTTCCTGCACCGTCAGAGTGCCACCTTTTCGCATTTCAGCTGTCTGACCCGGCACAAATGCCGTTGGCGCTTTTGAAGACCAGCCGAACTGACTGACATTTACCGCTTCACCTTCTTTATCAAGGATCTTGCCCTGAAGAACATAAACACCGTCTTTGCTGATTTGAGTATCCGGATGCTCGGTCCGGGTTATCAGATTCTGCTGTGAAGAAGACAGTGCAGTCCACCAGCCCGAAACGGCCAGCTGAGACTTATCACGGAATGAGGAGATAAGCAGACCAGCGGTCGGGAAAGTCCATAAAATAACAACCAGTAAAACCGACAGGTGCACCAGAATTGTTAATGGAGAACGGCGCATTTTACTAAAGCTAAAGCTAGCGTCCGACATCTAGCGACCCTCCATCTGTTCGTTAGCCTGACGAATGTTCCAGATCATTACCGGAATTACCGCCACCATAATAATTACTGCAATCGCAGCACCACGACCGAAGTCACCGCCCCCGCGGAACATCCAGTCAAACATCATATTTGCCAGAACCTGGGTATTCCACTGACCATTGGTCATTGCCAGTACAATATCGAATACCTTCAGCACTGTGATTGTTATCGTTGTCCATACAACAGCGATGGTTCCCCAGATTTGAGGAATAAGAATTTTGAAGAAAATCTGAATGCCGTTAGCACCATCCAGAACCGCAGCTTCTACTGTCTCTTCAGGAATACCACGAAGGGCAGCAGAAAGAATAACCATTGCAAAACCGGTCTGGATCCAGATAAGGATGACCATAAGGAAAAAGTTGTTCCAGAACGGGATTGTGATCCAGGCTTCAGGAGTGCCGCCAAAATACTCCACCAGGGCGTTAAGTACACCAATCTGCTCCGTGCCTTCAGTGCGGTAGTCATAAACAAACTTCCAGATAATGGATGCACCGATGAAGGAGATAGCCATTGGCATAAATACCAGACTTTTGGCGATATTACCCCAGCTTACTTTATCGGTAATTGCCGCAATCACCAGGCCAAAAAATGTTGATAACGCAGGAACAACAATTAGCCAAAGCAGGTTATTAAACAGTGACTCTCTGAACTCACGGTCATTAAACAGCCAGATATAGTTATCCAGACCGACAAACTCAATGCTGTTTTTGTCATGCAGCGACAGTGCCAGTGAATCAAATACCGGATAAACCAGATAAAGCCCCAGGAAACTCAAAGCCGGGCCAAGAAACAGCCAGGGTCTGATAGCGGCAGCACGGCTGATATTTTTCGCCATCTGCTCATTGGATACACCGTGGGAAGGGAAAATAAGCTTGAGTACCCAGTTACTGCCCCAGAAATAGAGCACGCATCCAAATACACCGAGGAACACAATAAAAAGGGAGGAGTACAATTGTCCCATGTTAGCCTCACATAAAAACACTTACTAAGATAAGATCAGGGCCAGCCAGAACAGCTGACCCTGTTTTACAGCTCAATGGATTACTTCAGAGTATCCCAGGTCTTCTGGATTTCATCGGTAACCTGCTGAGAAGATTTACCGTCAGCATAGTTAACCATACCAGTCCAGAATGCGCCTGCACCGATCTTACCTGGCATCAGGTCAGAGCCATCGAAGCGGAACGTGGTTGCACCAAGAAGGATTTGACCCTGCTTCTTAAGCGTGTCGTTGCCGTAAGCATCAACATTTGCTTTCTTAAACGGAGTCAAGAAGCCAGACTGTGCCATCCACACTTCGTGAGCGATAGGAAGCTGAAGGAACTTCATAAACTCGCGAGCTGCTTTGGAGTCTTTAGTGATAGACCACATAGTACCTGCACCAAGAACCGGTTTACCCAGATCTTTTGACTCGTAAGCCGGGAAGTAGAAGAAGTCAGCATCTTCACCAAGCGCAGTGCCTTCAGGGAAGAATGAAGGAATGAATGACGCCTGACGGTGCATATAACACTTAGCAGGTGAGCTGAACAGACCTTTAGGGCTGTCACGGAAGTCAGAGGCCGCTACAGTGCTCTTACCGCCTTCAACGTATGCGTCCTGAATAAACCAGCCAAACTCATCTATAGCTTCTTTAACCTTAGGATCGTTAAACGGCATTTCATTAGATACCCACTTGTCGTAATCCTGAGGAGATTGCGTGCGAAGCATCATATCTTCAACCCAGTCAGTTGCCGGCCAGCCTGTTGCGCCACCACTACCCAGACCGATACACCAAGGCTTAGTGCCGTCTTTAGCGATCTGCTTAGTCAGTGCTTTCAGCTCTTCCATAGTTTCAGGCACTTCGTAGCCTGCATCTTCAAAGTTTTCAGGCACATACCAGACCAGAGACTTCAGATCCACCTTGTAGAAGAAACCAAATAGCTGATCTTTGCCTTTTTCATCAGCGAAAGTACCAAGGTCTACCCAGGATGAACCTGCTGCATAGTTCTTGTTAATCCATGGTTTCCAGTCACCAGAAAGCGGAGTCAGGTAACCTTTTGCTGCAAGGTTTTCAGCAAGGCCTGGCTGAGGGAAGATAGCGATGTTTGGAGCACTGCCTGCCTGTACATCGATAGCAATTTGCTGTTCGAATGAATCTGAACCTGCGTACTGAACATCAGCGCCTGTTGCTGCTTCAAAGTAAGCAATAACACTTTCAATCAGCGCCTTATCAGGACCAAGCCATGGGCCGAATACGGTAATAGTTTCACCAGTAAGGTCTGTCTTCTTTAACATCTCGTAGCTAGCCCAGTTGAAGCGGTCATCTTCACCCGGCGCGTACTTTAGGTCAGCTGCAAATGCATTGGAGGAAATAGCAAGAGCAATTGCACTGGTTAGTAGAGCTTGTTTCATTGGTAGACTCCATGTTATCAGAACTATGTTTGTTTTTATTTCGTATGTTTCGCGGACTCAACTTAATCGGTTAAGTCTATCTACATACATTAGCCATGATTTCTGAATTTGACTAAAAATAAATCTGAAGATGTGCCGGACATCAATAAAATAAACATTATTTTGGTGAATAAGTGACTTGGTTCAAAATTAGTTTTCCAAATTATCCAGTGAAGATTCTCAATTTCTCTTAATCGTTCTAGAATCAAGTATTACTTAAGCTTAGGTCAGGATTCAGGCCATGAAAAATACAGATAATAAAAAGCCGACACTTAAAGATGTAGCTGCAAAGCTAGGGGTTTCTACCGCTACCGTTTCGAACGCTTTTAACCGCCCGGATCAGCTTTCTGTTAGCTTAAGAGATAAGATACTGGCCCAGTGCCATGAGCTTGGATACACAGGCCCGAGCTTAACCGCAAGAAGCTTAAGAACCGGTAAAACCGGGGTGATAGGTGTCCTGCTTGCTGATAATCTGGCGTTTAACTTCACCGACCCGGTGGCATCACAATTTCTTGCCGGCATCTCTTCAACACTGGATGCCCAGCACGTAAACATGCTGCTGCTTCCTTCTGAAGCAGAAAACTATCTGAGTACCCAGGTCGAAACCATTCCCGACAGTTTTATTGTTTACGGAAAGCCCAAAGACAGCAGCGTTGTTGAGCGCATACAGCGCCAGGGAAAGCCGTTGGTCACCGTTGACTTTAAATTAAACAAAACACCTTCTGTCAATGTCGATAACCATAAAGCCTCCTATGAAATAGCCAAACACGCGTTAAGAGACGGCCCCAAAAATGTTCATGTCCTTGCCCTGCGCCTTGAAGCGACTCAGGCGATCTCTCTGCCAGATTTTGGTGAGCTGTATACCCGTGATGAGTCAGTTTCACGCTGCCGCTTCGAAGGGATAAAGCAGGCATTAGAAGAGGAAGGTATTGAGCTGCCAAACCGCAAAGTATGGCAAGTGCATGAGCTGGAGAAAACCACTGTTGATACGGTTTTAAGAGGCGCATTAACCGCTCCGGAAAAGATAGATGTACTACTTTGTATGAGTGACCGGATTGCGCTTTCAGCGTTGGAGGTCGCCGGTGAACTGGGAATAAAGGTCCCTGAAGAGCTCAAAATTGTCGGCTTTGATGATATTCCGGCTGCAGAGGCAAACGGCTTAACCACAGTGCATCAGCCCATTACAGAAAAAGGCCGGATCGCAGCGCAGATGGCTCTGGGACTGATTCCTCATGAGTCTATTGTTCTTCCGGTACAGATTAAGCTAAGAGCAAGCAGTTAATTAAAACGTAAATAAAAACCCTACGCCTACAGGAGTACTCACAATGAGTAACGAACAATTAGAAAGACGTTGGTGGCACAACGCCGTTGTTTATCAGATTTATCCTCGCAGCTTTAACGATTCAAACGGAGATGGTATCGGCGACATCCCGGGAATTATAGAAAAGCTGGACCATATCAAAGGACTGGGGGCGAATGTAATCTGGCTAAGCCCTGTTTACAAATCACCAATGGACGACAACGGCTACGATATTTCGGATTACTATGATATCGCTCCTGAGTTCGGCACTATGGCGGATATGGAAGAGCTGATCAAGCAGGCAGACGCAAGAGGCATCAAGATCGTGATGGACCTTGTGGTCAACCACACTTCCGATGAACACCCGTGGTTTATTGAATCCAAAAGCAGCAAAGACAACCCAAAACGCGACTGGTATATCTGGAAAGATCCAAAAGAAGACGGCAGCGAACCAAACAACTGGGACTCATTCTTTACACCAAAAGCCTGGGAACTGGACGAAGCAACCGGTCAGTACTACCTGCACCTGTTCAGTAAAAAGCAGCCGGACCTGAACTGGGCAAACCCGGAAGTTCGTGAAGCGGTTTACGAAATGATGCACTTCTGGCTGAAAAAAGGCCTTGGCGGATTCCGCATGGATGTAATCAACATGATTGGTAAGCCGTCAGACTTCCCGGATGCCAGCATTTTTGATGAAGGCGTTGCAGGCTGGGAGCACTGGGCAAATAACGTACTTTGCCATCAGTATCTGCGCGAAATGCATGAAAAAGTGCTTTCACATTACGATGTGCTGAATGTAGGTGAAACACCATTTACTACCACACGGGACGGACAGTTCTACTCCAACCCGGCGCGTAAAGAGCTCAGCATGATCTTCCACTTTGAACATGTGGGCATCGACCGCGAAGAGCACAACGCCGTCCGCAAGCCTTTTGATCTGGTCAAGTACAAGGAAATCATGTCCCGCTGGCAGGATGACCTTTACCAGAAAGGATGGAACAGCCTGTACTGGAGCAACCATGATCAGGCCCGTACCGTTTCCCGTTACGGCAACGACAGCCCTGAATACCGTGTAATCAGCGCCAAGATGCTGGGAACCATTCTGCATATGATGAGCGGCACGCCGTATATCTATCAGGGCGAAGAGCTGGGCATGACCAACAAACACTTCAGCAAAATTGAAGAGTTTAATGATCTGATGGCTAAGTTCCACTACCAAAAAATGATGGAAAAAGGCATTGCACCAGAAGATGCAATCAAGTTCCTGAACCACTTCTCCCGCGACCATGCGCGAGTTCCGGTTCAGTGGGATACCTCAGACAATGCAGGCTTTACCAGCGGCACACCATGGCTTCCGGTAAACCCTAATTACACTGAAATCAATGCTGAGCAGGCTGTTGCTGATCAGGATTCGGTATACCACTATTACCGCAAACTGGTTGCCATCCGTCAGGGTGCTGATTACGGCGATGTTGTAACTTACGGTAAACACCAGTTACTGGATCCACAGGATGCCGAAGTGTACGCCTACCTGCGTTTCTATGACGGCAAAACACTACTGACCATTGCCAACTTCACCGGAGAAGAGCAGGTCAGAAGCTACGAAAACCAGCTAAAGAAAGTGGTACTAAGTAACTATGAAACCGATATCTCTTCGCTTTCAGAACTAACGCTTAAGCCATACCAGGCGTGCATTTTTGAAGTAGAGTAAGAAACCAAAAGCCCATAGCCCTGACTCTTATACACAAATATTAAAGTGACCAGAGAACGGTTCTCCCCCTTGAGTGAAAAAGCCTAATTGGTTGATAAAGCTAATAGAAGGGGGAGTTAGAGGGGGTTGGTTATGCCATGCATGGTTAAACCACCAAAACTTAAGCTCATGAGAAACAACCCCTCCCTGCCTCCCCTTCGATGTTACTTCTTCGAAAATCCGGCCTTTCGAGGCTAAGGGGAGGAGCATTCTTTGGCTCCTTAAACTTGTGTATAAGAGTCAACCCCATAACCCCATAGCCCTATCCCCCCTAACCTGCAACCCCATTCTCCCCCCCCTACGACATGAATTGCATAGCATTTTTAATATCCCCAATTCAAAAACTACGAAATATCTATTAGAATCAACTGGCCAAATAAAAACAGATGTACAACAACGAGGCAGGCTAGATGAGAGCAAATACCGCAGTTGGGGAGAGACCGAAAATCAAACCGATTTCAACACCTAAAGCAAACGAATCCACCATCAATAGTACTGATGCTATTGATATGATTAATCACGGCAGTGAACTGACCATCAATATCACGACTCCGGTTGGCATAAAGTACATGGGCAAGGCTCGCTTTATTGGCTCTCACTCTGATAATCTGTTTCTTATTGAGCCACCTGAAATATCCGGTGAAGACTATGATTACTTCTTTCAGGAAGGTTTCTGGATAAATATCAAAGCCATATCTCAGCGGGGCGAAGGCGCTATTGTCCAGTTCCGTTCCCAGATTGAACACATTTCCCATGACCCGATGAAGATGGTGATGGTGAAAATTCCGGGCATGGTAAAAATCCATCAGTTGCGTAAAGAGCCAAGATATGACGTAAATCTTGAGGCAAGGGCGGTTGTAGGTTCACGGAAAATCGAATGTGAAATCCGCGACCTTTCAAAAGGCGGCTGCCGCTTTGTCACCAGTTCGCTGGCCAACTCATTCCACGTCGGTGACGATATTTCGCTGGAAATCATCACCAACAACAAATCAAAAGTTCAGCTCCTCCCGCTCCAGGGACACATTTGCAACCTTCAAAGCTCTCTGCATTACGCTAAGTACGGTATTCAGTTTGATGATATCGGCTCAGCCAATGTGAAAACTCTGCTGAGTTATCTGAAGTTTGATGGAACCAAGCTGGCGTTAAAGGTTTGATTTTTTCCAATCCCCACTAACCCCTAACTCTTATACGCAAATATTAAAGTTACCAAAGAACGGTTCTCCCCCTTGAATGAAAGAGCCTAACTGGTTGATAAAGCTAACAGAAGGGGGAGTTAGAGGGGGTTGGTTATGCCATGCATGGTTAAACCACCAAAACTTAACCCCATGAGAAACAACCCCTCCCAGCCTCCCCTTCGATGCTACTTCTTCGAAAATCCGTCCTTTCGAGACTAAGGGGAGGAGCATTCTTTGGCTCCTTAAACTTGTGTATAAGAGTCAGCTCTAACTCTGCAAATTTATCACCATTAATCCTACTTCCTCAACGCATTTAGCTTCGCTTGCGCAATTCCAAACACGGTATTGATTGGATAACTGCCCTCTTCACTTGGCTCACCTGCCGGTTTGCCGGTAAACAGCTCTATCGCCTCCGAGACATGGTCAATGGCCCAGATATGAAACTCGCCGCGCTCTACCGCTTTCACAATATCCTGCCTTAGCATCAGGTTATGAACATTTGAGCGCGGGATAATTACACCCTGTTCATGATGACGACCTTTGATCACACAGACATCAAAGAAGCCTTCAATCTTCTCATTTACACCGCCTATCGGCTGTGCCTCACCAAACTGATTCATAGAGCCGGTAATCGCAATATCCTGCCTGTTCGGCTGCCTGGAGAAAGCCGACACCACAGCACAAAGCTCTGCCATGCTGGCGCTGTCACCATCCACTCCACCGTAGGACTGCTCAAAAGTGATATTGGTGGTCAGAGGGATCCGCGCTGTCTTGCCAAACACAGAAGAGATATAAGAAGAGAGAATCATCACCCCTTTAGAGTGAATGCTTCCACCCAGATCGACACTGCGCTCTATATCAATCACCTCACCTTCACCGTAAGAAGTGACGGCGGTAATACGGTTAGGCACACCAAACATATGGTCGCTGGTGCTGAGCACAGACAGAGCATTAACCTGACCAACCGCAGAACCCGAGGTCAAAATCAAAGTGGTGCCGTTAACAAAGGACTCCATCACATTATCCTGCAGCCGATTAACGCGCATTTCCTGATTCTTCAGCGCCTGATCCACATGACTAACCCGAATCAGATTAGACCTGGCACCTTTAGCCACATAGTTGGACTCACGCAGCAAATTAGCAATATGCGCCGAGTGCAGCGAAAGCTTTTTCTGATCCCCCGCCATGCGTGAACTGTGCTCAATAATCCGTGCGATAGCTTTACGGTCACAATGCAGCATACCACTGTCATGCACTATGCTGGAGATAAAACGGGCATAGTTCAGCTCAGCCTTCTCTGTCCGGTCCATCTCATCTTCAAAATCAGCTGTTACCCGGAACAGTTCACCAAATTCAGGATCATAATGCTGAAGCAGCTGATAAGTCCGGTAATCACCGAACATAATAATTTTTACATCCAGCGGTATCGGCTCAGGATCAAGTGAGACAGCACCTGTAAGAGTCACCTCTTTCTCCAGCGAAGTCAGGCTTAGCTGCCTTGATCTTAACGCCCGTTTCAGCCCGTCCCAGACATAAGGCTGCTCAAGTACCTTAATCGCATCAATCAGCAGAACACCACCGTTGGCTTTATGCAGAGCACCGGGGCGGATCAGAGAGAAATCGGTAAATACCGTGCCTTTAAAAGTGGCGGTTTCGGTATAGCCAAACAGCGTATGATAATTCGGACTCTCTTCCACAATAACAGGAAGCTGTTCAGAGCTCTGATTGACCAGAACGTTAATCTTATAACGCCTTGGCAGTTTCTTATCTAAAGAGGCTGCGGCGATTTCACCCTGCTCATTGCCCTCTTCCAGAAAGGCTTCTACATTCTCCACAATATCTTTCTGCATATCGGTGAGATATTTCTTTATCTCGCTGTAGCCCACATACTTCTTCTTCAGCTCTTTGATAAAGTGAGTAATCACATCCAGTGTCACTTCATCGTTCAGTTTCTGGATCTTTTCGCTGTACTCTTCTTCCCACTCGGTTAACTGGCGAACCATACTTCTGAGCTGAATTTCCAGCTCGTCGATATTCTGGCCAAAGCGCTCCTGCTCCTTTCTGGGCAGCAGATCAAAGGTCTCTTCCGTATGCTGCTCTTCGCCGTTCATGGCGATAAACTGGTAGTCACCCTGAGTCGTCAGCGTCAGGCTAATGTCTTTCTCTTTTGCCTCTTTACTGATCTCCTCAAGCTCACCCTGCTGTTTCTGGCTTAGCTGTCCCTTGAGCTTTTCAGCCCGGCTGTAATACATTTCATTGTCGAAAGCGAGCGGCAACGCCTTCACTAACTTAACCATTAGCTTTTCGATATCCTGACGGAATTTGTTCCCCATTCCGGCAGGAAGCCTGAGCACTTTTGGCGTCCGGATATCTTCAAAGTTGGCGACATAACACCAGTCATGCAGCGAATCCACTTCATGCTGATGCCGGTTCAGATATCTAAGGATCATAGTCCGCTTACCCAGACCATTGCGTCCTATCGCATAAATATTGTATCCCTTCTCCTTGATTGACATAGCAAATTCAACCGCTTTCTGGGCGCGCTCTTGTCCTACGATTTCGTCAATCGGCGGCAATTCTTTGGTTGATTTGCAGGGAAGCAGCTCCTGTTGGGCGGCATGATAAAGTTGGGCGGATGTTAAAGGGGTAACTGGCATGAATACCTCCGGGATACGTACTGCTGAGCTTGTTAACACCAGTTTAGTAATATTTTCTTTACATTTTAGTGATTTAACCGGAATTCATGAACAAGCGGTCAATAATTAGACAAAACAGGACTAAAAAAAGGGGATCCTTCACATTAAGAAAAGATCTAAATTTGATCTCCGTCCCAGTTTTCAGAAAATAGATGTCTATCACAGTGTGTCTGTCTCAAAGTTAATACAATCCTTCCCTTATGCAACACAGACTCAGGCAACGGTAAATGCGGGCTCCTCTCTCAGGAATGAAATTAGCGGATATGGCGGATCTCAGCCAGCGCAGGTTAAATGCTATTTATTTGGTATTTTCCACCGCAATTCTGCTTCTGTTTCTGCTTTATGGCTGCGTAAACCTAATGAAAGAGAATTACACGGTAGCCAGCTCAAATATCATTTGTGCCCTGCTTAGCCTGTTTAATGTGTGGCAGGTTAAAAACCGCCCGGAAAGCAGTTATCCTACGCTATGCGTCACACTTGCACTGCTTATTGACACCAGCAAGAATATTCTTCACCTGGGATCACCAGAAACTCAGGCCTTCTGGATTTTTCCGGCAATGGCTGCCGTCATCTATCTGAACAAGTTTAAGGTCGGTGTGATACTCACGGTTGTGTTCTCTCTTTGCACCGCTGCTGTTATCTCCATAGGCGGTGACTTTAGTTCCCCGGTTAACCTGTCAGCACTTATGGAAAACCGCATTTTTATCGCCTTTGTTGCCACCTGTACCGTCTGCCTGATATCCAACTACTTCTTCTATAAAACCCTGAACTACATTCAGGAACTTTATCAGTCCGGCATTCAGGAGCTGGCCTACAAAGACAAACTCACAGGTCTGGCAAACCGCTGGTCATTTGAAAGCTGGGCTAACACCACTCTGGAAGAAGAGCGCTACAGCAAAAATATCACCGCGCTGGTGTTTTTAGATATCGACAACTTTAAAACCATCAATGACAACTATGGTCATGATATGGGTGACAAACTTCTGCAGGATTTTGCCAAAAGACTCTCCAACAGTATTCGCCATACCAACAGAAAGACCAATGAGTATGAGTACTCCATTGCACGTTATGCCGGTGATGAGTTTATGCTGTTGCTGCACGATGTGCCTGATATGCAGGTTCTGGAAAATATCGTCAGACGCATCAATGATCTGTTTTCTGCCGATTTTGTTGAAGAGCAGGTTACAGAGCCTCTTACTTTCAGCATAGGGGTTGCTGTATTCAGGAAAGATGCGGAAAAACTGGAAGATTTGATTCGCTGTGCAGACAGAGCGATGTACGAAGCCAAGCGGGAAGGGAAAAACTGCTATCAGTTTTATCAGCCTGCGGAAGAAACAGACGCAACGCAAGACGCAGAAACTGGCCCTGCGCCGAAATTACATCTGGTCGGAGACCTTTAAATCAACAAGCTACTGGCTTGGAAACATAAACTGAACCCAGAGCCAGAAAATAACCAGAACCAGTGACCACACTATCACGCGTAAAGGTGATAACTCAGGGATCCGGCGTTTCTTGCCTGCCTTTCCCGGCTGCTCCTGCTGCATTTTAGCTTTTGCCTGTGCCCTGGCCTGCGCGCGAGCTCTCACCGGATCGAGCACCGCTTTATAAAGATCGCGCTTCTCCCGCTTTTCTTCCGCTTTATTCGCCACATCAGAAAAACGCTTACGCTGATTGCTGGACAGATCCATATCCGGGTCATAGGGTTTCGTTCTGACAGGATCTGAATGTCTGCGTTGTAATGCCACAAAGACCTCCTTTCCTAAAGCGTCATATAATCTAATTATAGACCGTCAAGGAAATGACTTACAATTACACAGCGCACAGGTTCAGTTCAATAGACCTAATAACCAACCACAACGTCATCTACACATACGTCTCTGTCAAAACTTCATCGATCTGCTCTTCGGGCAGAAACTGCTTAGCGTACTTATTATGCACATCGTTATTGAGCATCAGCTTGAACAGCTCATCATCCAGGTGCTTATCCTTCACCATAAAGCTGACAATTTTTACTGCCTCACTCAATGTCTTGGCCTTCTTATATGGCCTGTCGGCAGCCGTTAGCGCCTCGAACACATCGGCTAAGGCCAGTATCCGGGTTGCCACCGGCAGATGCGCCTCGTCCAGTTTTTTCGGATAGCCTGTTCCCAGCAGGGTTTCATGATGACCACCGGCATATTCAGGAATTCTGGACAGCTCCTGAGGGAACGGCAGCGCATTCAGCATTCTGATGGTGGTGATCACATGCTCATTGATGCGGTAACGCTCCTCATCACTCAGTGTGCCTTTACGAATGCAGAGGTTATAAACCTCGCCCTGATTTGCCTGATACTCAGGAACCGGTATCTTGATATCTTCGCCGATTTTCTCCTTCGGACTTTTTACCCAGCTAATTAAATGCTCATCTTTATCTGCTAAGAGGTTTTCAACCACCGGAAGCGGCGCAGCCGGATGGTTTGCAATTCTCCGGTCCTGCTCCGGAGACAGCCCCAGTCTGTCATCCAGGTTACGAACCCAGGTCTGAGCCGCGATCGCTTTAACCCGCCCGATAAGCTCATCAGCCATAAACTCTCCGCCAACATTACAGCGGGCGATAAAGGCGTAATCCTCTTTTATCTGGTTCTGACGCTCTGTCAGTTTTTCACTCAGGGTTTCCGGTGACTTACCTTCTGAAATCCCCTTCCAGTACTCAATTTCCGCATCCCGCCACAACACTTCAAAGCGCATACGGATCTCATGAATACGGTTGTAGATGGTTTCCAGTTTAGTGCCCTTATCGACCACATGCTCCGGTGTCGTCACCTTACCGCAATCATGCAGCCAGGCTGCGATCTGAAACTCGCGCCACTCTTCTTCCGTTGTAAGTTTAAAGTCTTTGAATGCCGGAAGGTCACTGTCACTTGCCAGTTCAGCCAGCATAATGGCCAGTTCCGGCACGCGTTCGCAATGGCCTGCGGTATAAGGCGATTTTTCATCGATCGCAAGCGCGATAAGCTGAATAAACGAATCCATTAACTCCTGCTGGTTCTTCTGGTACTCCTCTATGGAAGCCGCCATGGAAACCATGGAGTCAGACAAGTCACTCATCTCAACAATGCGGCTGGGCACCGGCTTAACCGCATCGAACTCACGCCGTTTTATTTTCTCATTTTCACCCGACAGTATCCGGACCGGTTCCACAATGATATTGGAAAAGTAGTAAAGCACAGGAAGCAGCAGAAATAGTGCCCCAAGAGAGATCATCATAGAGAAATGGACTTTTTCCATATACGGTCCATAGATATCGTCCGTCGGGATCAGAAAGCCGAGAAACTCATCCGGCCCCAGGTTTGAGTCGATACGCTGAACATATAAGGTGTACTCCCGGCTCTGTACCGATGTATTCTGCAAAGAAAAACCACCACTACTGCTCTCTTTCGCCATGCTGACAAACTCAAGAAACGGAACAGAGCCCGCTTCGATATTGTGCTCTTCCTCATCTGAAAGCTTTGTTGTAACAAGCGTCTTTTTCTCAGAATCCATATCAAAGGAGTGAGCGGCAATTTTTCCCTCGGAGTCAAAAATCAGGGACTGACCGCTATTCAGCACTCGATTCTCTTTAAGGAAACCAGACATATTTTCCAGCGAAATATCAACCGCAAATACATGCTCGCTATTCTGAATTCGTTTTGCGTATGTCACACCAGAGGCCTGAAGATTATGAAATAGGTACGGCGCCGTCTTGATGGTACTCTGACTGCCAAGCGCCTCAGTATACCAAGGCCGGACATTGGCGTAGTAACTGCTCGGCTCATCGTGCTGATGAGTTAAAACAAAGTAATTATTGTAATACTCGAATACCCGCTTTCTGCCGGATGCCGTATCATGAATTTTTATTACCAGCCAGCGGTCTGACTTATTCGCATTGAGCCTGTCTCTTAAGTTTTTACTGCTGTCTAAGTTGATCAGCTCATAAAAATCACCGTTGGCATAGCCGATATACATGGCATACAGGTAATCCTGCTGCTGCATCGCTTTTGCCATTGTATGCGTGACCGGGTGGAGGAATTCGCTGCTGATTCTGCGGTCAATGCTGGGAAACTCTGACAATATTTCAGCCAGCCCGCTGCTCTCGGCATCAATACCATGAATTCGCTCACTGACGCCGGTTGCCGCACTGTGAAGCATTTCGGTGGCCGCTTCTTTTGCCAGGCTCTGGCTGAAGTAGTACTGAAGAGAAAGTGCAACGGATACCGTCAGTGCTGACAGGAACAGAAATAACGCTATTACCGTCACTCTCATACTGAAAGTGGCTGTTTTAAAATAATCACTCATAAGCGACTCGTCTATTAACCAACTGATTATTGTATGTTTTATGTACTAATTATCAGTTTAGAAGGTTTATTCTAATAAACAAGGCGAATATAAAATGGATATTTAATACTCAAAAAAATACCCGGCGATAAAGCCGGGTACCTTAACAAGCATTAACTGAGATGAAATTAAAGCTCTTTATTGATTGTATGCTCTTTTGGTAGCTGGTGAGCGATACCTTTGTGACAGTCGATACAGGTCTGGCCTTCATCTTCTGCCTTATCATGGATATCAGCCGCAACCGGCTTCTGAGCAACAAAGTCCATGTACTCAAAGTTGTGACAGTTACGACACTCCTGAGAGTCGTTAGCCTTCATACGATCCCACTCGCGAGTCGCCATTTCCATACGATGCTCTTCAAACTTCTTACGGGTATCAACCTTACCGGTCAGCTTACCCCAAAGCTCTTTGCTCGCCTGGATCTTACGGATCATCTTAGGACCCCACTCTTTTGGTACGTGACAATCCGGACAGGTTGCACGTACACCAGAGCGGTTAGTGTAGTGAATTGTACCAATGTACTCTTCATACACGTTGTTTTCCATCTCGTGACAGCCAATACAGAACTCTTCCTGGTTACTCATCTCCATACCGGTGTTAAAGCCACCCCAGAAGATAATACCGGCAACGAAGCCCACTGTAAGAAGCGTACCAAGAGCAAGATGACTAGGCTTGGTAAACCACGCCCAAAGGCGTTTAATTAGTCCCATAGCTCCCCCTACTCACCGAATTTACCGGCAGGCTTGAACTCGTTCACAACCAGCGGCTTAGCATCTACCTGAGTTACGTGACACTGCAGACAGAAATAACGGCGAGGCGCTACTTCAGTCAGCATCTTATCATCACGATCCATATAGTGAGTTGGACTTACACGTGGCGCTTTAGCTTTACGGTAAGTACTTACATCATGACACTCAAGACAACCATTGTTACTTGGGTTAAGTTGTACCTGACCCGTTTCGTGCGGGATAAGTGGTGGCTGGTTTACATAATCCAGACCCAGCATATCCTGGCTTTTAGGAACACGCTTAAGACCACTTACCGTGTTTCCTTCGTTTATTTCCTGAGCACCCCGAAGTGATGTCACTTCAGCTAAAGCTGCCGTACTAACTAAAGCCGCCAGCAGCGCAGACACGACAAACTTATTCTTCATATTTAGCTCCAGTTCTAATTCTAAATTCGAATACTTTTTCAGCACAGACGTCGATACAGCGACCGCAACTAATGCAATCCTGACTCATTACTTTTCTGTCCCCTTCCTTCAGAGGTTGTCTGAGGATTTTTGGTTCAGGACAGACGTTGTAACAGTCCATACAGTTATTACATTTTTCCCGATCGGTCGCGGTTACTCTCAACAAGCTGTAACGACCGATTACGCCATAGGTAGCACCTAACGGGCACAAGTGTCCGCACCAACCATGCTCTGTAAGCAGCAGGTCGATAAGGAATACCATCACTATCAGAGTCCAACCCGCACCGAAACCGAAGATTAATCCACGGTGTAGCGCAGCAACCGGATCTATCCATGCCCAGAGAAGTGTGCCGGTAGCAGCACTTCCGATGAGGATGGCAGCCAGTAACCAATAGCGCATCGAAGACGGCCATTGATAACTTGCTTTCATACCGGTTTTTCTGCGTATCCAGGCAGCCAGATCTGTCACAAGATTGACAGGACAAATCCAGCCACAAAACATACGCGGACCAGCGATTGCGTAAAAACCGGCTACGACCAGACCACCAATAATGGCAGTAGTTTCCGGCCAGAAGCCTGTCGCCAGTGTTTGCAGAAGCAACAGAGGGTCTGTCATCGGAATCACTCCGAGCAGTTCACTCGAAGAGAGGTTACCGGTCAGAATTCCCCATGTTGGCCCCATCATAAACGTCACAATAACGGAAACCTGCATCAGACGACGGAGGATCAGAAAACGGTTCGCATGCCAAAGGCCATTGCGCTTCGCTGATTCCTTACCTGCGTCTTTCGCCAGATTCTTTGCAGACTTAACTTTTGGTTTAACAGCCATTACAGACCTCCATTCTTAACACCGTCAGGATTCCCCTCTGGTGCACGGTTTGGTAAGTCCATCTGCTCTGGGATCAGGCTCTCTCCACCGTGTTTCTGTTTCTCTTCCCAGCCCAGGCGGTAGTGGTGACCAAGCTCACCTTTCGCTAACGCTGTTGGAACAACCTTAATGGCTGTTACTTCCAGTACACACGCCTCTTCACATTTACCACAACCGGTACACTTATCAGTGACAACCGTCGGGATAAACATAGCGTGCACACCAGTACGCTGGTTTCGAATTGGCTCAAGGGTTATCGCTTCATCAATCAATGGACAGACACGGTAGCAAACATCACAACGAAGGCCCTGCCAGTTCAGGCAAGCTTCATGGTCAATAAGAACCGCGGTTCCCATTCGTGCTTTTGCAATATCTGTTAATGAATGATCCAGCGCACCACTTGGGCACACAGGTACACAGGGGATGTCATCACACATCTCACAAGGGATGTCCCTTGCACTGAAGTATGGCGTTCCCGTCGCGACAGGTGAAAGCATTGTCGCTAATTTTAATGTGTCGTAAGGGCATGCCTGAACACACAGACCGCAGCGAAGACAGGAGTTAAGAAACTCTTCTTCCGGCAAAGCACCCGGTGGGCGAATTGGTACACTGCCCGTGTCTGCTTTGCTCTGCTTTGTCTGTAATCCAAGCACCGTCGTTGCGGCACCGACTCCAACCGCTGTACGTACGGCGTCTCGCATGAAACGCCGTCTACTGGCAGATGGTAAAGAATGTAAAATTTTCATTCTCCACTGCTCCCGTTATCGCCTTATGCCTTCTCTACCTTAACTGCACACTTCTTGTAGTCAGTCTCTTTAGATAGTGGGTCGGTCGCATCAAGCGTTAGCTTGTTGGTTAACTGACCAGCATCAAAGAATGGCATAAATACAAGACCACGAGGTACCTTGTTACGACCGCGGGTTTCAACGTGACTGATTACCTCACCACGACGAGACGCAATCTTAATTGCATCACCACGGCGCAGGCCACGTTTCTTCGCATCAAGCGGGTGCATATACACAACAGCATCCGGGAATGCACGGTACAGTTCAGGTACACGACGAGTCATAGAACCTGTATGCCAGTGCTCAAGGATACGGCCGGTACATAGCCACAGATCGTATTCGTCATCCGGAGACTCCGCAGGCGGCTCATAAGGAAGTGCGAAAATAATCGCTTTCTTATCTTTCTTACCGTAGAAAGAGAACTCTTCACCTTCGTTTACATATGGGTCATAACCCTCTGCGTAACGCCAAAGTGTCTCTTTGCCGTCAACCACAGGCCAGCGAAGGCCACGAGAGTTATGGTATTGCTCGAATGTACCCAGGTCATGATGGTGACCACGACCAAAGTAGGCGTACTCTTCGAACAGACCTTTCTGTACGTAGAAACCAAAGTCACGGGATTCATCGTTCAACTGACCTTCTGCCAGTTCATCCGTGCTGTACATGTCAACTTTACCGTTAGCAAACAGTACTTCGAACAGAGTCTTACCAGCCAGTTCAGGCTTCTTAGCAATCAGGTCTGCAGGCCACACTTCTTCAACTTTGAAGCGCTTGGAGAATTCCATTACCTGCCAAACATCCGATCTGGCTTCACCCGGTGGAGAAACCTGCTGACGCCAGAACTGTGTACGACGCTCTGCGTTACCGTAAGCACCTTCTTTTTCTACCCACATTGCCGTTGGAAGAATAAGGTCTGCAGCCATAGCCGTTACAGTTGGGTACGGATCCGATACTACGATAAAGTTCGCTGGATCGCGGTAGCCAGGGTAGCGTTCCTGATTGATGTTAGGACCAGCCTGCATGTTGTTGTTACACTGAACCCAGTAAGCATTCAGCTTACGGTCTTTCAGCATACGGTCCTGAAGTACTGCGTGGTAACCTGGTTTGCCAGGGATAGTACCTTCAGGGATGTTCCAGTGCTTCTCAGCAAATTCACGGTGCTTAGGATTCATTACCACCATATCTGCTGGCAGACGGTGTGCGAATGTACCTACTTCACGCGCTGTACCACAAGCTGATGGCTGACCGGTCAGTGAGAACGGACCACAGCCCGGCTTAGAGATCTTACCGGTTAGCAGGTGAATGTTGTAAACAAGGTTGTTTGCCCATACACCACGAGTATGCTGGTTAAAGCCCATTGTCCAGTAAGAAACGACCTTAACTTTAGGGTCTGCATACATTTCTGCCAGTTCAATCAGCTGATCTTCCGGCACACCGGAAAGCTCAGATGTATACTTAACATCGTACTTAGAAACAAACTTCGCAAACTCATCAAAAGTCATCGGAGTAGATTTCTTACTGCCCGGGTTCTTCGCTTTTTGCTCCAGAGGGTGCTCAGGACGAAGGCCGTAACCGATATCCGTTTCACCTTTACGGAAATTAGTATGCTTGTTCACGAAATCATGGTTCACTTTATCGTTAGAGATAATGTAGTGAGCGATGAAGTTCAGAATCGCAAGGTCGGTTTGCGGAGTAAAGATAATCGGGTTGTCCGCCAGTTCATAAGAACGGTGTTCAAAAGTAGAAAGAACCGCTACGCGAACATGTTTTTCAGACAGACGACGGTCAGTCAGACGGGACCAAAGGATCGGGTGCATTTCCGCCATGTTTGAGCCCCAAAGTACGAATGCATCTGCGTACTCAAGGTCATCGTAACAACCCATAGGTTCGTCCATACCAAAGGTACGGCCAAAGCCAACTACCGCAGACGCCATACAGTGACGTGCGTTAGGGTCGATGTTGTTAGAACGGAAACCGGCTTTGTAAAGCTTAGCCGCTGCATAGCCTTCCCAAACTGTCCACTGACCTGAGCCGAACATACCAACAGATGTTGGACCTTTGTCCTTCAGTGCAGCTTTAAATTTGTCGGCCATTACATCGAAGGCTTCATCCCAGCTAACTGGTGTGAATTCACCCTCTTTATCGTAAACACCATCGGTTTTACGCAGTAATGGTTGGGTCAGGCGATCCTGTCCGTACATAATCTTCGGTAGGAAATAACCTTTAATACAGTTCAGGCCACGGTTAACCGGAGCATCCGGGTCACCTTGCGATGCAACAACACGGCCATTCTGCGTACCAACCAGTACGCTACAGCCAGTACCACAGAAACGACATGGAGCCTTGTCCCAGTGTACTTCGTTGTCTTTACCAGCAGCTTGTGCAACCGATGTTGGAAGTACTACTCCCGTTACCGATGCTGCCGCTACCGCCGCGTTTGCCTTTAAGAAAGTTCGTCTACTGACACTCATGTTTTCTTCCTCAATCAAGCTCAACTTGCTCATCCATTTGGTGGAACACCAGAGTTGCAGCAAGCACCCCTGGCAGTTGTTTTATCTCATTAAACTGGTCTGCTAAGAAGTTTCTGCTATCGCCTTCGATAACCACCACCAGCTTACCCGCTTCTGAGGTTCCCGGTACTTCCGTACCAGGCATTGCTTCTATTGCAGCTTTTACTGCTTCGAGTTGGTCAGCTGCGGCGTGTACCGCTAGGCTGCTAACGTGATAACTCATCTGCGTTTCCTGCTCGTTTTATTTCAATCGCACCTACCGGACATGGCTTAATACAAGCGCCACACCCGGTACATTCTTTTTCATTCAGTATTGGTTTTGCATTTCCACCAACCTGAAGCCTGAAACTGATAGCCCGGTATTCACACATATCGCCGCAGCTTCTGCATTCAACACCGTTCAGTGACAGGCACTTTTCACCAATGACAGCAATCTGATCCCAGGGTTTTTGGGTACGAGGAACAAAAAGAGGTTCGGGACAAACATCTGCGCACTTTTCACAAAAGCTGCACTCATCAAGGGAGAAATCCACTTCCGGGAAGCCACCTTCCCCTTTAATGATCACAGAAGTCTCACACGCTTCGATACATTTTCCACAACGGGTACAGCCTTGAATAAAGGCTTGCTCATCCACAAGCCAGGGCATTCGTTGAGGAGACTCGGTGCTTATTTTTGCTTTAGGGCCACGACTAAACAGTCTGCGCCGTCCGATATCTACCAATGCATTCCTCTAAATTTCCAGCGTATTTCAAATTATGTAAATGAGATTTATTTTTATTAATAAATTCATATACATCATTCATATTTCTATTTATTGTTAATAACGTTAGTCTAGATTTTGCGAATTGCTAATAAATACCCCTTAATAGGTAAATAAATATCACACTTGCGCGAGATCAATTAATCGATACGCGTTAGTTCACACAATAGGCATGACGTACTTATATACGTTATTAATTATTTTGTCAGGAGAGCCAACTTGCACAGACCACAGATATCCATTACCAGAACCATCGCATGGGCCATGCTCTCTATCCTGTTGATTTCTGTAGTGACTGCAACAGTGACGCTTTCAGCACTTTTCTCTAGTCTGGATGATGCAGAGGCGATAAACGTTGCCGGTTCGCTGCGAATGCAGAGTTACCGCCTTGCTTTTGATATTGAAACAGAATCTCTGCTCTTTGACAGACATATAGAAGCTTACGAGCTCTCTCTGAACTCGCCTGCATTGAAATCAATAGACAATTTGATAACACCTCAACACCTGATAGACAGGTACAACAACCTGGTTAACCGCTGGACAGATTTAAAACCGCAACTTCAGTCTGAGCATCGTGGAATTTATGTCGCAGAGGTCGCAGAATTTGTTAATCAGATCGATATTTTTGTATTTGAACTGCAAAAATTTTCACAAACCAAAATGCATTTAATATCCCTTTCCTATGGAATGGGATTTATTTTTACTCTGGGTGTTGCGCTCTACGTGATTTATTTTTCACAAAAGAAAGTGGTTTCACCACTAAAACAACTTATGGTGGCAAGCAAAGAGGTACAGTCAGGTAATTTTGGATTTAAAATCAGACTGAACAGCCAGAACGAACTGGGCGTCCTTGCAAATGCCTTTAACGGCATGGCAAGAGAGCTGGAAAAGCTCTATACCGGCCTGGAGCAAAAAGTAACAGAAAAAACACACAGGCTTGAACACGCCAAAAACTCACTGGAAGTACTGTACAACTGCCAGCAGGAGCTGGGAGTCAGTCATCTGGGTGAGCATAATTTCCGCCATATTATTGAGTCCCTTCAGGAAACAGAAGGGGTTACTGCAGTAAGAATGATTGTTGGTGAAGCCGGCGCGGAGTGGACGATTCTATCCGGCGAACCTTCTGATGCTATCTGGCATAGCGAAGCACTTGTACTGGATGAAGAGGTACTTGGCACACTGGAATGGCAATATACCCTGCCCTGCCCGGATCAGGAGCTTATCGGCAACGTCGCCAAGATACTGTCACGTGGTATTTACTACAATAAGGCACAGAAACAGGCTCAGCAACTTTTGCTGATGGAAGAGCGTGCCACCATTGCCAGAGAGCTGCACGACTCCATTGCCCAGTCGCTTTCTTACCTGAAAATTCAGACAACGCTGCTAAACCGCAGCATTGCAAAAGAAAATGTGAACCAAGCATCTGAAACTGCTAAAGAAATAGATAAACAGCTCAGCGCCACCTATACTCAGTTAAGAGAGCTGCTCAGCACCTTCCGTCTGACAATTGAAAAAGCGGATCTTGGCGAAGCGCTGCTTGAACTACTTAAGCCACTTGAAGAGCAGACGGATGCTGAAATTATTCTGGACAACAAACTGGCTTCGATCTCGCTGCGTGCGAATCATCAGGTGCATGTTATCCAGCTAGTTCGTGAGGCTGTGATTAATTCCATTAAGCACGCTTCACCAAAAACAATAAAAATAAGCTGTCAGGAATCTGATGGCAGAGTAGATATCAGAATTACCGACGATGGCACCGGCTTCTGCACAAGTGTAGAAAAACTGAATCACTACGGTTTAACCATAATGTCAGAACGTGCCGACCGGCTTGAAGGAAATCTGAATATCGACAGCAAACCAGGAGAAGGCTGCACTATCCAGCTTTCATTCCCACTTGATACATAACACTGGAAACATACATGTCTATCTGGAACGTACTTATCGTTGACGACCACCCTCTTATGCGCAGAGGGGTAGTACAGCTTCTCTCTTTTGAGGACGAATTCAACGTCGCAGCAGAAGCAAGCAACGGGGCTGATGCGGTCGCATTAGCCTGTCAGGATGAACCGGATCTTATCCTGCTTGATCTTAATATGAAGGGAATGTCCGGACTTGATACGCTGAAAGCCCTGAGACAAGAAGGTGTAACGGCGACAGTCATCGTACTTACCGTTTCTGACAGCAGCTCAGATATCCGCGCCCTGATCGATGCCGGTGCAGACGGGTATCTGCTCAAAGATACCGAACCGGATGAGCTGATTGAACTGATCAAAAAAGCCATGACCAGCGGCAGCGCTTTCAGCGATGTGGTACTTGAGGTACTTCGTGAAAAATCAGAAACCGACGATCTCTTCTCGGCTCTGACAGAGCGTGAAAGTGAAATCATGACAGAAGTCGCTAAAGGCCTGAGTAACCGCCAGATCGCAGAGCGTCTGTTTATTTCTGAATCTACGGTAAAAGTGCACATTAAGAGCCTGCTTAAGAAGCTCAAAGTAAAATCCAGGGTTGCCGCAACCGTGCTTTATCTGGAAAGTCACGGAAAAGCCTGATTTATTTATCAAAAAGCCCGCAATCCCCTGCGGGCTTTTCCAATTAAGCCCTTCGTATTTATCTGCCTTCTGCAAAAACAGTGCATTGAGTTGCGCACATGAGAATTTTATCAGTATCAAAGATCCTATTTCTCATATTTCCTGAAACTGGCTTATTCTTAGATTGAGGCAGTACAACTTTCAACCAGCACTCGGTGCCCTATTTTAACAAAAACTCACCGACCTTGTGCTTAAGTCAGAAGGTAATAAGGCTATGCCTAAAAAAAGAAAACAGAAAGGTTTATCGGTTGTCGAATTCTCTATCGTTGCTACGGTTTTCTTTGCCGTGTTTTTCACCGTTGTGGATTTCGCTGTATATGGGTATGTCAAGCTCACCATGCAAAACGCGGTTCGCGAGGGGGCTCGTTACGCAGTTACCGGACAAACCAATTTAGATCCCAATAACTCAGGCGACAGAAAAGCAGCCATACTTGAGCGAATTTCCCTATCCTCTGACGGGCTAATGGATGACGTTGTAACAGACATTTGGATTGAAGATAAGGACGGCAACCCTGTTATAGAGTTAGATGGCAACGGTAATGCAATTTTAGACTCAGACGGCAACACTATTATCTCCTTTGGCGGAGCGGGCCAATTTATCGCTATTCATATCGCCTGTGAATGGCCAGTATTAAGCCCTTTGCTCTATCCAGTCATTGATAGCAATGTTTACACATTTACCGTTAGTACAGCGATGAAAATTGAGAATTACTGAGGTGCAAAATGCATAAACTAAACTATCAAAGCAGAAATTCAGAATTAAAAGGATTTGCCTCAGTCGAACTGACCTTAGTTCTACCGGTACTATTATTGTTAATGCTTGCTATCTACGAGTTAACCAACATTATCCAGGCAAACAGTATCACCATTAATTTAGGTCGTGAAATTGCCAATATGACATCCCGTTCCCCTCAGAGCAGTACAGATGACCCTGACTATATTCAGGACATTATGGATATTGTCGCGACTACCTCTGGCTCTCTCGATTTTACTACCGATGGTGTCATCTATGTAAGCAAGGTTGTAGGACAAGGAACAACAGCAAATCCATACAGAGCACCTTATATTCAAGCACAGTATAAATGGAACCGCTCAGGCATTAATGAACCTAGCATTACCTGGAGTAATTGCAACAGTTGGGTATCAGGTGAGTGTACTTCTCCAAACCTGGATCCGAGTAATGAAAACAATCGTATAGTGATAAGCAACTTTCCTGTACACGGCGGTGAAGTTGCGGGCTATGGCTCTGGTGAAAAGCAACTGAGTGCCGGAAAAGTTATCTATGTTGTAGAAGTTATCTATCGGTATACCCCTATAACAACATTCTTTCTCAAACATAGCATCATGCTAAGTGAAGAAACCTATATGTAAGGTAAGGATGATCTATATGAAAATCAGAGCTCCTTTCACAAAACAGAGGTCAAAAGGGCTAATTGAGATAATCACAGTGATGGCACTGCCCTGTATGCTGGTATTAGCCGGTCTGGCGATAGATATTGGTAAAGGGTACCTTGTTAAAGCCGAAATTCTCGCTGCTGTGGATGCTGCCTGTATTGCGGCCGCGCGGGAAATAGGTGATAGCCCGGAAGCAGCAAACGAAGCTGCAACAATGGTGTTCTATGCCAATATTAACGATGGTTATCTAAATAGTGATATTGAATTAGATACACCAATAAATTATTCAATAGATGGTCAGGGTAATATTACTGTTGATATCAGTGCTACCGCAGTAATGCCAACATCACTTATCCGTCTGTTTGGTTTTGATACTCTTACCATCGGAGCCGCATCACAAGCAGTTCGTCGCCCGGTTGACCTGGCCTTTGTTATAGATAACTCCTCATCACTTCAAAGTGTTGGTGACGATGTTATAGACCGTGCACAAGATTTTGTTGGCAAACTGCACACCAATATGGACCGAGTGGCACTGCTTGCATACGGACATGGAGCAGAAGTTCTGGCTGGATTCGACGATAATAACAGAGGCTTTGACTACGAAGAGAATAACTCAGCGACTCTGTGGGGTGACTTAGAAGGTATGACTTTCGATGGCTATACCAATCCGTCAGAGGGATTTTCTCTTGCACTGGATCAATTATTGGGACTGACAAATCCGGCAGATCTGCGAGTTATTGTATTTTTCACTGACGGTGCTCCAAATACTTTCTCATCTCAGTTTCTTTTAGATGTAAATAAGAATAAAGATGATGACGATGATAGCAAGTATATTACCGGCTCCCTGCGCGCATCCAGTGCCAGCTACGGCAGACCTCGGGGCTTGTATAACCATGAAAGTGTATCTCCAGAAACTGTAGATCCTCCGGGCTGGGAAGGAAATGGTATAGGCGATGAACTGGTCGAGCTCCCTGAATACTATAATGCCCACTCGAGCGACTATATACCTGAAGGAGCAGGCAATCCAGATTCAGAACTATTTTTAATAGTAAATAATAGTGCAGATGAAGACGGCGAATACAATAGTAGCTACGGATACAGACCAGTCAGCCAGTATAACCCATCTACTGATTCTTCATGGGACTTATTTGATAAGGTAAGCCGGATATCCAGAAACCTTCCAGAAGCTATGGCTGACCATGCTCGTGACAAGGGTATTATTGTATTTACCCTTGGACTGGGCCCACGCCTTTTGGGTCAGTCTGGTCCGGATGATGAAATCGGTAGCCACATGCTATATAGAATGGCAAACGATCCTGCTATTTTAGCCCCGAGCAACCCAGTAGCTGACAGCGATTATGATGTCACTCCTCCAAATGAAGACAACCTTGACGGAATATATTGCCATGCTATTGATGAAGATGCGCTTGGCCCATGCCTGGATGAAATTTTAGAAGTCATTATCCGACTTACAATGTAGCTTTCCGCAATGGCTTCGGCAGGCAGAGACCTATTCTCTGCCTGTTCTGTTTTCACGCTACCTTGCTCACACTGTCGCAGTTAACATTTTAAATTCTAACCAATTTCATACTAGGCTATTTATATCGCACAAGCTGTAAATGAGTAATTGATGATTAAAGCCATAAACTTCCGGTACAGCTCCCCCTCTGATCTGCAACAGGCAGAAGAAATCATTGATCTCGCCGTTCCGGAAAGAAATCTGATACAGATATTTACCAGTATTATGGATACGGATGTCATTGACTGCCTTCTATCAGAACTGACCCGCCGCTTTCCTAAAGTCCCGATTATCGGAACCAGCACTGCCGGTGAGATTTCTGGCAGCAAATCTACTCAGGAAGCCATTATCATTAATGTAGTGAATTTCGAGAGCTCCTACGCCTCTTCGTATCTTCTACCTGAATGCGATAGCTTTGAGGATGCCGGTAATGATATGGGGAGAATACTTGGTAAACAGAAAATAAAAGTCGTACTGGTATTTTACAGCGGTCTGTCCATTCTGCGCGAAGCGAACAGCGAAACCTTTGTTAGGGCACTGCAAAAGCAGATCCCTCAGGTTACCATTGCCGGAGGTCTGTCAGGAAAAATTGCAAACACCGGAAAAACCTTCGCCTTTACCGACAACGGGATCAGTGAAAAAGGTATCGCTTTTGCTGCTATCGGTGGTAAAAAACTCGAAGCATTAAATACGTTCAGTCTGAGCTGGGCACCTATCGGCAAACGATTTCTCATCACCAAAGCGGAAGGTAACCGAATCTACGAAATTGACGGAAGAACACCTCTGGATCTATACCAACACTATCTTGGAGAAACCCCTTCTATCGCCGAACCTCTCTCTGCTATCGAATTTCCACTGATGCGGGATAAGAAGGGAATGCAGGTTACCACCTCGCCCCATACCGTGCATGAAGATGGCTCCTTCGAATATCTGAGAGAATATTCCCAGGGGGAAATACTCCGCTTTGGTATCTGCCATATCGGCATCGTGGCAGAAGATGCCAGGAAGACCTATGAAAAGCTGTACGACTTCAAACCTCAGGTAAACTTTGTCTATTCCTGCGCAGCAAGGAAATCTGTACTGCAACAGGATACTGTTGTTGAACTACACCCACTGAATTCTCTCTGTCCCACATCTGGATTTTATGCCTATGGCGAATACTATTCAGACACCAAAGCCAGCCGTGCCCGTCTACTTTCTCACTCTATCAGCACCCTATCTCTGAAAGAGTGCGGCTGCAATACCGGAGACGCTTGTCCGGAGTACAAGATCAACCGTCATTTTGAGCGGATTGAATCCACAAGATTCAAGAAGATGCGTACACTTCACCGCTTTCTGAAAACGTCAGGCGATGAGATTGATTCACTGATTGAGCAGTTGGCTTCGCAGGCCAATATGGATGCATTAACCCAACTGGGTAACCGGCGCTTTTTCGATGAAAGATTCAGTGAGGAACTGGATAAACTAAACCGTGGCGGCCCGTCCCTTTCTCTGATGCTTATTGATGTGGATTTCTTCAAACTCTATAACGACAAATACGGCCATGTTGCCGGTGACAGCTGTCTGGCAAGAGTGGCTCAGGCGCTGGCACAGATAGCCAAAAATCATGACTGTATAGCTGCCCGCTATGGCGGTGAAGAATTTGCCATGATCTTACCGGAAACCGCTCAGGTCAGTGCGTTCAGAGTAGCTAAACATATCAACCAGGAGATTGAAGATCTCAATATCGACCACGACTGCTCTACTATTACCGATCATATCACCGTCAGTATCGGCAGCCTGACCATTGAAAAAACCACCGGACTTTCGAGCCGCGAGATCCTCCATCACTGCGATGAGCATTTGTATAAGGCCAAGCAACAGGGCAGAAACCGAACAGTAGGAGGAGTGCTCCAATAAAGCTGTACTATACTCAGTTCAGGTGATGGGTATAACGGATGCATATGAACCGCTTTTCTGTTCTCTTCTTACTGTTTTTACTGACTGCTCAGGTATTTGCCTCTGAAGAGCCGTTAAAGATAGTCACATTTAACTCTCCGCCATACAGCATGCTGACCAAAGGCAGGCATGAAGGGTATGCGACCGAAATCGTGCGCGCTATGCTGATGGAAATGCAACAAAATGTGCCTATTACTTCATACCCGTTAAAACGCGGCTTGTATTTTGCGCAGAACAACCAGAACACGCTTGTCTACCCGATTGCCAGATACTCCAATTTAGATGACCGCTTCCACTGGATCGGCGAAATATCCCAGACCCGGGAATATCTCTTCAGACATAAACTCAGGCCAGATATCCAGCTGACAAACCTTAACGATGCGAAAAAATACATTATCGGTGTGACCCGTGGCAGTCATATCATTGAAAAACTGACCGGACTGGGATTTCACCGCCTGCGTGAAGTAACAGATGCCACCCAGAACATATTAATGCTGAACAACAACCGGGTTGACCTTATTGCCTCTGACGATCTGATGCTGAGCCATCTTGTTGACCGCTACAACCGCAATAAAGAGACCAAGCTCGATCTGCATGATTATCAGAAGCTGGCGCAACTGCCAAAGTCAAAAAGCAGCCTGTATATCGCTCTGAGTAAAAACTCGACTCCTGAAATGGTCAGTTCCGTGGAAAATGCGTACAGAACCATACAGGAATCCGGCAAGCTGATTGAAGTCGCGCACTGGTGGACCAATGAACATGACGCTCCCATGCTGGCGGTCTACCAGAACGCCATCGCAATGAAGGGTTACCAGTGGGTAGATTACACCATTGAGGGGGCGGCCGGTGGCAATATGACCGAAGTTCTCAGATCCCGCGCATCCTCGCACAGACTTCCCCAGGCGATTCAGACCTATATGGGCCCGGCCGTCAGAGAATGGGCTGAAAAAGAAGCACTGCTGTTTCTTGATGATGTTGCCGAAAGTGAAGGCTGGCAGTCCGTCCTGCCGGAGATTATCGACAAAAACATCCGTTACAACGGCCATTACGTTGCCGTTCCGGTTAACCTGCAGAGGGTGAACTGGATGTGGGTTAACCCGGAGATTTTTAAACGTGCCGGCGCAAAACTTCCGCACAGCTGGGAGGAGTTTTTCCACGCAGCAAACCTGATTAAAAAGGCGGGATACACACCCGTTGCTATGGGCGGTTACGCCTGGCAGGAAGGCACCTTATTTGAGTCACTTGTGCTCAGCATAGGTGGTGCCGATTTTTATACCCGGCTGTTTGTGGAGCTGGACGCAGAGGCATTTCGCTCCCCCACTATGGCAAAAATTCTGGACACATTCAGAAAAATTGAAAGCCTGACTGACGGCGATATAAACCGCAGAGAACGAAACTGGGTACAGGCCACCGAGATGCTAATCAATAAGCAGGCAGCCATCTACTTTATGGGAGACTGGATACAAACGGTATTTCAGGACCATAACTTCCCTTATGGCCAGAAAGGGTATATCTGCATGCCACTGCCCGGTGGAGATGAGCTGTTTCTGGCAAATGCAGACGCCTTTGCATTTCCCAAAACCGATAAACCCCGCGAACAGGGCTCAAAAGCTCTGGCTAAAGTGATGATGGAGCAGGATGTGCAAGAGCAGTTCAATCTGATCAAGGGATCCATCCCGGCCCGCCTGGACGTCCCTCTCAATAAATTTGATGAATGTTCACTGATATCCGCACGCGTTGCCAAAGAAGGAACTATGGTGCCGTCATTTAACTTCAATCAGGCTCAGCCAGCTGCGATTCAACAGCCGGTCACTGCCATCATCAGCGACTTTTTCCGAAGCAATAAAAGCATCTCACAGATCCAGGAGACCCTTTACAGAGCCGTGACTAAATACAAAAGCTCAAACAAAAACAGACAGCCGTAATATTCGCTCCAACTTAATCGTTTTATAAAAAAAACCAGCCTTATCAAAGCCAGCTGGACTGGCTTTTTCTTAAAAATATTAAGTTGATCTTAATTTTTTCTAAATCGATTAAGAAAATATGTTCCAGCGCGCAGAATTGTTCGAATTCTGGTCTATAATTCATTTAATTGATGAATGAGCCGTCGACATCCATTTGGATCAGACTCTGGTTCATCCCTTTTTTTCAATAACAACCGAGAGAATACAGGTACCTTATATGTCAATTGCTGCATTTATCTTCGATCTTGACGGCATCATCACAGACTCAGCGGAATACCATTTCCTTGCGTGGAAAGAGCTGGCTGATGAGCTGGGCATTGAGATTGACCGTGAATTTAACGAACAACTTAAAGGCGTGGATCGCATGACCTCACTGGAGCGTATCCTTAACCACGGAGGTATGGCGGATAAGTTCACTCCCGAGAAAAAGATTGAAATAGCAACCCGCAAAAATGACCACTATAAAACCCTGATTCAGCAGGTTACACCAAAGGACATACTGCCGGGAATCCAGACGCTGCTTGATGACCTTAATGCAGCAGGCATCCCAATGGCTCTGGCCTCAGCAAGTAAAAACGCGCCTTTTATCATTGAAAGGCTGGGGCTGCAGGATTACTTTGCCAATATTGTTGATCCGGCAACCCTGAAAGCGAACAAGCCGGATCCGGAAATTTTTGTTCGCGGAGCAGAGATGCTGGGCGTAGAGGCGGCGCAATGTGTTGGCGTTGAAGATGCAGAAGCCGGTGTGGAGTCCATTCAGGCGGCAGGTATGTTTGCCGTTGGTGTCGGCGATGCCAACGCTCTGGCAAAGGCGGATCTGCTTTTATCCGATACGGCACAGCTTTCACTGAGTGAAATCGTAAAAGCGTTTGAAGACAAATAGACACAAGAACGATACCGGACAACGACTATGAAACAGATACTCACAAACAACTCTCTGGATACCGGCGATCTTGCGGTCAATGAAACGCTCTTTGCGCAGGGAAACGGCTACCTTGGCGTCAGAGGCAACTTCGAAGAAGGGTACACAGATGAAATAACCTCTATTCGCGGTAACTACCTGAACGCCTTTTACGAAGATATCACCATCACCTATGGCGAAAAGCTTTACGCCTTCCCTGAAACGGCGCAGAAACTGGTTAACCTTCCGGATGCACAGAATATAGAAATCTTTGTCGGCGAGAAACAAGAACGCTTCTCTGTTTTCACCGGCAAGGTACTAGACTACAACCGTGAACTGGATCTTGCCACAGGTATCAGCACCCGCAGCATCGACTGGCGTACTGAAAACGGTGAAGAGATCCGTATCCGCTTTGAACGCCTGGTATCACAGGTTAAGAAAGAGCTGTACGCCACACGTGTCACCCTAGAGCCGCTAAACGGAAGCATACCGGTTCGCATCGTCTCCGGAGTCGAAGGTGATGTTGAAAACTTTACCGCAGTCAATGATCCACGCGTTGCTGCCGGACACGCTAAATTGCTGAACCTTCGCTCAGTATCTGCTGGCGAGAAGGCTCAGTTGATCTCCAGAACCAACAACTCTCAGCTTGATGTTGCTGTGAGCTGCAACCACAGCCTTTCAGGAGAAGCACGTTGTGAAAACAGCGCCGGTGAAACGGCATATAGCAGCAGCTTCGAACTGGATCTGGACAGAAAAGTATCCCTGACCAAATATGTTGTCTTTACTGACAGCCGCCGCCATGAAAACCCGTCAGATTCCGGTTATGCACTGCTGAACGAATACTCAGACCATGACTTTGATACGCTGGTAGCAGAACAGACCGGGTATATGAACCGCTTCTGGGCTAAGTCTGATATCAGTGTTGCCGGTGATGAAAAACTGCAGGAAGGCATCCGCTTCAACCTGTTCCAGTTACTGCAATCCGTGGGCAGAGATTCGGTCAGTCAGATCGCAGCAAAAGGCCTGTCCGGTGAAGGATACGAAGGCCACTACTTCTGGGATACCGAAATCTATGTGCTGCCTGTGTTTATTATGACTCAGCCTGAGCTGGCTAAAAATCTGCTCAGCTTCCGCTACAACACACTCGATGGGGCCCGGGCCAGAGCAAAAGAGATGGGACACCAGCAGGGAGCCCTGTTCCCGTGGCGAACCATCAGCGGCAGCGAATGTTCCGCCTTCTTCCCGGCAGGAACGGCTCAGTACCATATCAGTGCCGATATCGCCTGGGGCTTTGTTCAGCACTATCTGGCAACCAACGACAGTGAATTCGCCTTTAACTGTGGTGCAGAAGTGCTGTTTGAAACCGCACGCCTGTGGCTGGCAACCGGACACTTCAATGCAAAAGAGCAGTTCTGCATTGACTGTGTTACCGGTCCGGACGAGTACACCGCACTGGTAAACAATAACTACTACACCAATGCGATGGCGCAATATAACCTACGCTGGGCTGCAAGCTTCTATCAGATGATGAGAGAAGAAGCACCGGATCAGCTTAATCAGCTTATTGCAAAAATCGGTTTGCATGCTGATGAGGCTGCGGCATGGCAGAAAGCAGCGGATCAAATGCTGCTTCCATATGATGAATCACTGGGCATTAACCCTCAGGACGATAGCTTCACCAACAAAGCCGTATGGGACTTCGCCGGTACTCCGAAGGAAAAGCACCCGCTGCTGCTGCACTACCACCCGATGACACTATACCGCTATCAGGTGTGTAAGCAGGCCGATACCGTTCTGGCGCACTACCTGCTGGACGGTGTGGCTGACGAAGATACCATGGCGGCCAGCTACGGTTACTATGAGAAGATCACCACCCATGACTCTTCACTTTCATCCTGTGTATTCAGCATTATGGCCGCGCGTTTAGGTCAGTTAGACAAGGCGCGCAACTACTTCTCGGAAACAGCACGTCTGGATCTGGATAACACCCACGGCAACACAAAAGATGGCCTGCATATCGCAAACCTGGCTGGCACCTGGCAGGGTATCGTGTTTGGTTTCGGTGGTGTGCGACTGCACGACGACGCGCTTCGCCTTGCACCATCACTGCCTTCCGGCTGGGACGGCTACCGCTTCAACCTGAGCTACCGCGGCAGCGATATTGAAGTAAGTGTTGATAAAGAGAATAGCGTCATCCGCCTGATAAGTGGTGAACCTGTCATGCTGGATATCGACAACAAACGAGTCCTGCTCGACGGAGAAATCCGTCAGTTAACAATTCATTAAGATAAGCCAGCCAGAACAATCACTTGTTCTGGCTGGCTATTCAATTTTATCGCCACTATTGAATGTCACCATTTTTTCCAGACAATAAGAAGCAACGACGGAAAAAAAGGAAAACCGGATTAATGAAAAGCATTCTTTGTTTTGGAGATTCCAATACCTGGGGATACTCACCTGCAGATGGCGGGCGCTATCCGAAAAACAGGAGATGGACAGGCATCTTAGCCGGGAAGCTGTCAGATAAGTATCACGTTATTGAGGAAGGCCAGCCAGGCAGAACCACCCTTTTTGATGACCCGTCAGCGGGTTTTACCGGCGGCAGAGACGACCTGAAACTCTGTATGGAAACACACCAGCCTGACATTGTCATTTTAATGCTGGGGACCAATGATCTGAAAGCAAACTTTAACCAGTCCGCCAGTGATGTTGCAGGCAATCTTGCTACGCTTGTCCGGGATATCAAGGCTTCATCCACTGCACCCGCGAAGATAGTTCTCATCTCACCACCGGAAATTGAGGAAGTCGGTCATTTCGGTCAGTTTTTTGTGGGAGGAAAGGAAAAATCACAGCATTTTACTGAGCACTTTCGCAAAACAGCAGCCGAGCTGGATTGCCTGTTTTTCGACAGCAAGGACCATGTTAAATCAAGCCCGGTAGACGGTGTTCACTGGGAAGCTGACCAACATCAAAATATGGCATATGCAATTGCTATAAAGCTTGAAGATTATCTCAAATAGAACATTATACTGACATATTTGTACATTAAACTGCCCTCGCTAAATACAAGTGACCTCAAGGTGTGATCCTAAAGACGAGTTTACCGGGGTTTACATCGGTGCAGTCTCTTTTAAGTAGTTGGTTTAGGGAAATGAATATACTAATTTGCGATGATTCCGCTCTTGCAAGAAAGACACTTTACAGAACAGTAAGTACAGAAATATCAGCAAAAATCTTTTTCGGTGAAAACGGTCAGGAGGCGGTGGACATTTTATCCACCTCTGATATTGACCTTATGTTTCTGGATCTGACTATGCCGGTCATGGACGGATTTGAAGTTCTCAGTTCACTGCCTGTCAGCGACTATAACACTCAGATCGTTGTCGTATCCGCTGATATTCAGGAAGAAGCGAAAGCCCGTTGTCTGAGCCTGGGAGCAAATGCTTTTATTGAAAAGCCGTACAAAATTGACCAGATACAATCCGTATTAGCCCCGTTTCAGCACTCATCTTCAGAGCCTGAGCCTTCTCTGCCAGAAGCCGACGAAGCGCAATTTGATATCGATGCAACAAGCAAATTCAAAGAGTTAACCAATATTGCCCTGGGCAGAGGCGCTGCAATTCTCTCTGACCGGGTTGGTCAGTTTATTAACCTGCCTATACCCACCGTTGGCTATTTCGAAGCCAGCGAACTGAAAATGATCATCAGCGATGTGTTGCAAAGAGATTCCATGCACGCTGTCACACAACGCTTTGTCGGTGGCGGCATTCATGGCGAATCCCTGGTGTGCATGCGGGGTAAGAATATAACCGAACTAGCCGCAAAGCTGGGGCTGGGCGGTGCTTCAATCAGCCAGAGTGAGCTGGTAATGAATATCGCATCCCTTTTGGTTTCTACCTATCTGAATTCACTGGCTCACCAGTTGGTCAGGAGCTTTTCACTCAGGCAGCCAATTCTTCTGGATCACAACGTTTGTGAGTACCTTACTGAGCATCAGATTGAGCAGGGTGCTTTTACTATTGAATTTACCTATTTTGCTGAAGAACTGGATTTTGAATGCGAAATGCTGCTTTTGTTAGATCCAGACTCTCTGGAAGTGATTAAATCGTTAATGGAGAGGCTGTAATGAGCGAAATTACTCTGGATTTAAAAGAATTTCACTGGTCCCTGCAGGTTATGAACACCATAGATGTTGGCCTGGTTGTGCTAGATAAAGAGTATAAGGTCTGCCTGTGGAATGACTTTATGCAGAGCTACAGCGGCATCAATGCCGACAAGGTCATGCAGAAAAACCTTTTCGAAGTGGTCGATAACCTGCCTAAAGAGTGGCTGAAAGCCAAAATAGACACCTGTACCGATCTGCGTAACCGCGTTTTTTCAAATTGGGAAACCACTGCGCATATTTTCGACTTTAAAAACTACTCGCCACTGTCGCAGGGACTTGAGGCCATGTATCAGAATATGGTTATCACCCCCCTGACCTCCCTGAACGGTGAAGTTTCTCATGTCTGCCTGATGATCCAGGATGTATCGGATGTGGCGAAAAGCAGGCTGCACCTGCGTGCATCAAATCAGAAACTGGCAACGCTCAGCCGTACCGATGGCCTGACAGGGCTGTTTAACCGCGCTTACTGGGAGTCCTGTCTGGTGACAGAGTTTGAGAAAATCAGACTCACCCATTCCCCCTCTTCACTGGTTATCTTCGATATCGATCACTTCAAGAAAGTGAATGATACCTACGGACATGGTGCTGGTGACGAAGTTATCCGCAAAACAGCACAGGAGCTGAGAAAAACCGCGCGTACCAGCGATATCTGCGGTCGTTACGGCGGTGAGGAGTTTACTGTGTTACTTCCTGAAACCACTGCCGATCAGGCACACTACTTTGCTGAACGTCTGAGAAAACGCATAGAAAACCTGTGCGTAGAGACGGAAGAGGGCAATATCTCTTATACAATCAGCCTTGGCATCTGCGAATTTAACAGTAAACTGGAAACCCATCTTGAATGGTTGGAAAAAGCGGATCAGGCTCTCTATCAGTCGAAAAACTCTGGCCGTAACCAGTCAAACGTAATGACCCTATAACAGGAAGAGTAATGATTAAATTAGCCATAATCGGAAGCAGCTGGATTACAGAAAAGTTTGTTGATGCCGCGATAGCATCCGGTGAGTTTGAACTGGCGGGAATCTACTCACGCTCTATATCAAAGGCAAAAAACTTCCTGCCTTCACTGCAGAGCAAAGAGTGTGCGTTCTTTGACGACTTAACTACCCTGGCACAGGATACCCGTATAGACGCGGTATATGTTGCGTCCCCAAACAGCCACCACTGTGAGCAGGCTTGTCTGCTGATGGAACAGGGAAAACATGTAATCTGTGAAAAGCCTCTGGCGTCAAATGCCGCGCAGGCCAGCAAGATGTTTAGTGTGGCAAAGCGAAACGGCGTTATCCTGTTTGAGGCGTTTAAAACGGAATTTCTGCCAAACTTTATTGAGCTGAAAAGAAACCTGCCAGCGGTAGGCCGGCTAAGAAATGTTTACCTGAGCTACTGTCAGTACTCCTCCCGCTATCAGAAGTACCTCAATGGTGAAAATCCGAATACCTTTAATCCGGAATTTTCCAACGGCTCTATTATGGATATCGGCTATTACTGCGTATCAGCAGCGGTTTCGCTGTTCGGAAAACCGGAATCTGTGCTTGCCAGCGCCAAACTGCTGAACTCCGGTGTTGATGCCCACGGCAGCGTGATCCTGACCTACGAAAACTTTATTGTCGCCATTCAGCACTCTAAAGTTTCCGATGGTGTCATTGCCAGCGAAATTCAGGGCGAAGACGGCGCTATTGTGGCGGAACACTTCTCTGAATGTGACGGCTTCAGCATCCAGAAAAAAGGGGAAGCTCCAAACTTTATTTCGCTGGAGCAGGAAGAGAACTCTATGATCTACGAAGCTCTGGAGTTTGCAGAGCAAATCAAAAAAGGCGATATGTGGGAAGCACCCATTCAACGCTCACTGGCGGTTGCTGAAGTTATCACCGAAGTGCGCAAGCAGACAGGTGTGGTTTTTCCTGCTGATAGTTAAGGCATTCTGCCCAGCTTAGAAAAGACTCCGTAAGTCTCTCGTTCCCACGCTCCAGCGTGGGAACGCATATCAGACTAAAATAAACCGCATACAACATAGCACTCTCGATATTTAATTTTCTTTACTTATCAAGAGATTAATTACCTTTCGAATATTGTATAAAAATGAAAGAAGCGAGGAACCTGTAAGCCCGGTATGCATTCCCACGCAGGAGATGTATGGACTCCCGGCTCCCTCAGGAGTAGCGTAATAAGCGACCAAACTTTTACAAAAGGAGTCCATACATGAAATATTCTACCGTTATTGCTATTGACCTTGCAAAGAGTGTTTTTCAGGTCTGTAAGATGAATTTCGATGGCAAGATTATTTTTAATCGAGAAATGAGCCGTAAGAAACTGCTGGAATTTTTAGCCAGGGAAAAAGCAACACTGGTAGCAATGGAGTCATGCAGTACAACCAACTATTGGGCTCGATATGCTAAAGAGCAAGGGCATGAAGTGAAGGCTATTGCCCCACGTCGGGCAGCTGCATTCAGGCAGGGCCAAAAAACCGATGCCAATGACGCTATTGCCATTGCTATCGCAGCTACGCAATCTCAAATAAAATCCTGTCGCATACCAACCGTTGAAGAGCAGTGTCAGCAATCCATCGTTCATATGCGAGATCTACTGGTTAGGCAGAAGGTAAGTATAAGTAATCAACTGCGTTCCTATTTACTGGAGTTTGGCATTCCGATCACTAAAGGTGATAAAGCATTGAGAGAAGCCATTCCTTATGTTCTTGAGGACGCTGATAACGGATTAACCGGCCAGTTTAGAGCTTGCCTGAGTCAGATGTATGAGCAGTTTATAAATTTGATAGAGCAAGTAGAAGCTTTTACACAACAACTACAGCAGTCAATAGCGCAAGATAAAGTGTGCAGGCGGTTACAAGCTCTGGAGGGGGTTGGCCCAGTATGCTCAGTTTTATTAAAAGTAGCGTTAGGCCAGGCAGAGCATTTTAGTAAGGGTAGAGAAGCTTCAGCTTGTCTGGGGTTAACACCCGTTCAACACAGTAGTGGTGGTAAACAGAAAATAGGTTCTATCGCTAAAAAGTGTGGTCACAACATGTTGCGTAGTGCACTCTTTCGAGGAGCCTTAACAGTTGTGTGTAAACTGGAAAAACGAGAAGCCCGGACAGGAAAAGAGCAATGGCTTAAAGATCTGACCACAAGGCGAGGCAAAAAAGTTGCAGCTATTGCTTTGGCAAATAAAACGGTGAGAACGGCTCTTGCCATGATAAAAAGTGATGAGGAATATAAGCCACAACCACTTGTGGCTTAATACCAGGTTAGTCAAAAAGAACGTAAGAACAAACAGGTAAGACCAACCTTCAAGAGACTGGCCCATGCTCAGGTAGAAACTACCGTGCGGGAGATAAAGTCATGAAGGTGCGAATACATCGAAGAGGCCGAGGTAGCTCCTCAGTTAGAGCCCGTATATAAGCAAGCATCTGACCTCTGTTCTAATAAACTTTTTGACAACACCCGGGAGTCCATATAAGCATGGGAACGAGGCACCTCGAACGTTATAAGCTCTCAACTACCTACTCACCGCCAGATAAGTCCCTGCCAGAATCATAATTCCACCAGCACTGCGATTTAATCTTCTGTGCGCCACTGGCGTCTTTAACAACTGAGAAGCGCGCGCAGCACCATAAGCAATCAGCATAAGACCAAGTGTTAACGCCACAGAAGCCAGTGAAGCCGCCAGTGCTATATCCTGCGCCTGCAGCACAGTCAGATCGATAAAGGTCGGTAAAAAGGCAATATAGAAAAGGATCACCTTAGGGTTTGAAGCCGAAATCAGAAAACCCTGAGTAAAGCCTGCAATATTGGAAATCTCGCGAAGCTTTTGCGGTTCAGACTCAATGGTCTGTTTTGCAGCAGGCAGGGTTTTAAACATCTTATAGCCAAGATAGATAAGATAAGCCGCGCCCACGTAGCGGATAACCACAAATACCTCAGACCAGTTTTCGGCAATCGTCGCCAGACCAAAACAGGCCATGATCAGATAAACCACATCACTGGCTACCATACCAAGTGCCAGAGCCAGGCAGCTCCTTGAACCATGCACCAGTGCTCGCGCCAACATCGCAAACACTCCCGGCCCCGGAGTCACGCTGAATACAAAAATGGCCACAAAAAAGGTAATTGCTCCCTCAAAAGACATCTTTACTTCCCTATATAAATCAATCCACACCCTGTTTTATCACAGTTACAAATGAATACTCAATAAATAATTATTCACCCAAACCTTCCACCCCCCTCGTTCCCATGCTCCGGCGTGGGAATGCATATCTGACTAAAAATAACCGAAAATTGTATAGCGTTCTTGGCGTTTAATTACCTTTGCTTATCATGGCATTGATCGCTTGTGAGTTAATGAATAAAGATGAAAGAGTTGAAGGGGCTTTATGTCCGGTATGCATTCCCACGCTGGAGCGTGGGAACGAGGAAAGACATTAGAATATAGGTAGTTACAGACCTTTTAGGTATTGTGCATTAGTGGTGGGAGAAATCTTATCTGCTAGCAACTTCCCGGCTTCGGCATTGCCTGTGATCAACTCACGGAAAATCGCAATAATCTCTGGCTTATCAGCCTTAACACTGGTTTCAGTCTGAATATTTCTGAGATCAATCAGGTAGTCGCTAAACAGCTCCGGAAGCTCTTCAACAACCTGTGTATTCATAAAATGGTGCTGGCTGTAAATGCAATTATATTCACCCTTCTGCTTGTCAATAATATAAGCAGAGTCCTTCAGGTTGATGATGGATGTATGCTTGTTGCATCTTGGCAGACAGCCTCTGTTAATTTTCTTTTTCTTACAGCCGATGCTTTGCTGGAACAGGCACTGCCTGCTGGTCATCACCGCAATTGGATGGTAAATGCTGTGGTATAACCTGAAATCTTCCGGCGTTACCAGCCTTTCCATCTGTCTTTTATTGATCTCGTTGGAGATAAATGCGCCAGAGCAGTTAAACTCCTCTTTCAGCGCTTTTAAAGCAAATGAGTTGGCGATATTCAGCTGAGGCCCGGCGATCCAGTCAATGCCCAGCTCAAACGCCGCCCAGCCTATTCCCAGATTATTGGTTACAATCTGCTTTGGCTTAATTTCGCTTAGCAAACGCACGGCGGCATCATAATCTTTGTCAATTAGCACTGCCGAGAACCAAGGGGTCAATTGAGGGTTACTGCGAAGCAGTTCTTCCATCTGTGCAAAGTAATAATCAAGACCATCCGGCAACTGGTAGAAAACATCTGCGCCACTTTGAAGCGCACTGGCAATATCCTCTTTTGATGAAATCAGCACTGACAGCTCAGGCTGCACTTGCTTTTTCTCACCGGCTTTTAATGCATCAAGAATAACGGTTTCATGAACGCCTTTGCGCTGAGCAAACTCAGCGCCCGTCAGTGATTCATCCACCTTAAGCGTCGCCAGTCGGTTCTCTACGGTTTTGATAATCGCGGTTTTATCGTCATACAGCTTCTGCTTCACCTCTGATACATCGTCTCCGGTCAGATCGACAAAGTGCTGAACCGAATTATCCCGCGGATTGTCGATATACATCTCTTTGCTGATCTCGCCCTGAAGGTAACCATCTGAAAAATCGCGGTTGTAGACGGTATACAGCTCTTTTGTATCTTCAAGCAAGCTGTCTTCTTCGCACAGGCTGTCTATCTGTCTGCGCCAGTTATCAACCACAGTATAAACATAGTGAGAGCCCTTAATCCTGCCCTCTACTTTCAGCGAATAGACACCCGCATCTGCCAGTTGCTTAAGATCAGCGAAGGCTGAGTTATCTTTCATATTCAGAGGGTGACGAACACCGGCTTCGGTCAGCTGAAACTCATCACGGCATGGCTGACTGCATCTGCCACGGTTACCGGATGCACCGTTGCGAACAGAGCTGACATAGCAAAGACCGGAAAAACCGATACAGTAAGAACCGTGAACAAACACTTCCATCAGGACATCATGCTGATGACCGAACTGCGCCAGACGGGTGATTTCATTGATATTCAGTTCTCTGGACAGGTTTACCCGGCTGGAACCAAATTGCTTAAGCAGCTGGATTTGACCTTCGTTATGGGTATTAAGCTGAGTAGACGCATGAATATCAAGCTGCGGATAATAGTGCTTGAGAATATAAGCCAGACCAAGGTCCTGAAAAATCACCCCGTCAATTTCGGTTTTCAGCAGGGTGTTAAGCATGCGCACCAGTGCGGCGATTTCCGACTCCATGATAATGATGTTTAAGGTAACAAAGATCTTACAGTGGTGCTGATGAGCGATATTAACCACTTCATTCAGCTCATCAAGGGTAAGGTTGGTAGCGCGATTACGGGCGTTAAAGCGGTTCAGTCCACAATAGACAGCATCAGCACCTGCAACAATCGCAGCTTTAATTGATTCAGCATCACCACCCGGTGCCAGTAGTTCAAATTGGCTTTTATCCACAGAAGATCTCAATATCGGTTCAGAACAAAGGCGGGTATTCTACCGATCCTTGCTGCGGATGTCCTGTGGTAATTGAAAGGCTCCTAACGGCTGACTATTATACACAAAACATTAAAGTGACCAGAGAATGGTTAAACCACCAAAACTTAACCCCATGAGAAACAACCCCTCCCAGCCTCCCCTTCGATGCTACTTCTTCGAAAATCCGTCCTTTCGAGGCTAAGGGGAGGAGCATTCTTTGGCTCCTTAAACTTGTGTATAAGAAATAGCCTGACGGAGCCTCTGAATTTACTTCCTTCGGCCTTTCCCGCCACCAGGAGGCTCAGGTATTTCCGAAGCATCAAGATACCCGTCACGGTTCTTATCCAGCCTGTCAAAATCCCGTGCCAGAGGGCCTTTTACTTCATCTCTGGACAACTTGCCGTCACCGTTTCTGTCCATCATGGAAAGCAGGCTGTTACCAGAGCCGGGGCGTCTGGAATCCATCCCCATCCCGGGAAGATCACTCTTGCCTTTCATCATTTTACCCAAAGCTTTTTCACCCGTTGATTCGCTTCCTGTCAGCGTATAGATCTTTGAATCACGAACAGTGGTTTGCGGATTTTGCTCGAAAGCGGTATGACTATCGGTCACACAACGAACATAGTTGTTCACTCTTACCGAATCACCCTGAGGCCCGTGCCCCTTAGAATAATCCTGCCCGGTACTGACTTTTGGATCACTTCTCTGAGATCCCGCCCCATGAACATCCAGCCAATTACCACCCATGTAACCAAGTGAGCGGCCAAAAGCAATATAAGCAGCATTTTTGCTATTGCGTAGATTTTTATGAGTGGTACCAGTCCAGTAATAGGCATAATCCAGCTTTCCTGCTTCGTTGACGATAGATGTGGTTTTAAACAAAGGGTTTATCGAAGCGCTATTGCTGGTTTCAGGAGAACGGCTGTAGTCAACAATGGATTCAAGCTCTTTTGCATTTGGTAAGCGCCAGTTAGTCGTACCGGCCAGGGACAGGTTTTCACAATAGGAAAGTGCAGAAGGCCAGTTCATTGCCATCTGGCTGTCATCCTTCTGCCAGATCAACCCGGTTGCCTTGTCAGTTATGCTGCCGTTCTGATTGTCAGCAAAGTCATTGATGCCGTAGTCGGTATTACCGCGCACAAACAGAACGTAGAACTTTTTCGCTTCATTGCCGCGGGGGGATTTCATTCCATAGCCTTTGATGCGGCCATCGATAAAGTTTACGCCAAAGACAGTTTCATCCCCCCTCATAGTGGTAGAAACGTATTTGGTGCTGCTCAGGTACTGGGCATCAATCAGTCTCTCACCTGACTTGGTATCACCAGAATTAAAACCGAAATACCTGTGGTCGATAAAAGGCATAATGGCAACATCGCCCTTAACACCATTAAGCCCGCTTGGGTCCTGGCCGTCGAACAGGATAAGAGAATAAAGCTCTTTAATCGTCGGGACGCGCCAGTCTGTGTGACCAGCCAGAGCCAGAGTTTTTGCATAAACCGCAGCCTCATCGTAGCTCATCTTATCCGCAACGCTTATTTTCCCGTCTCCGTTGATATCAATGGAGCGGGTCCACATCAGGCGGGTATTATTGTCCGTTACTGTGCCATTGCCGTTGTTACCGTAGCTTGGCTGAAACCCTTTGTACTGAGAGTCCTGCCCGTAACCCGTATCTCCGGGCGCCGGACAAGTGGCCAGCGAATCATTAACACCCAGGCATTCGGACTGATTAGTATCGACGACAGCGAAAGTCAGCTTTTGCGCTTCTTGTGTTGTATTCGCCTGCAGACCTGATGAGCTAAGCCCGCCTGCAATCAGTGCAAGGCCAATAACAATCCTGTTGAGATTTAATTGATGGCTGATGTTCATCTCTTTCTCCGGATAAATACATAACATATTAAGAAGTTAATAAAATAATAAGCAGCAAATATGGAGAAAGTTAGGAATAAGGAGAAGAGAGATAACAAACTTGAATAAAGAGAGGGTATGCCACTACATACCCTCAGGTGAAATAGTTAATCCTGCTCTTTTGCCGGCAGAGCTTTCAGTATGGTTGAGGCAATCAAAAATGAAACCAGTGTCGACACCAGAATAGCCAGCGGTACACCTATTAATGATGACTGCGGCGTCATCAGCAGGATAGAGAAAATGGAGCCGGGTGAAGCAGGACTTACCAGACCCGCATCAAACATGGTCAGGATAAACAGGCCACTCATACCACCACCAATTACGGCAATAATCATTTTCGGGTTCATAATAACGTAAGGGAAATAGACCTCATGAATACCACCGAAGAAGTGAATAATCGCCGCTCCGGCACCACTTCGCTGCATCGTTCTCTGGCCAAAGACAATATAAGCCAGCAACACTCCAAGGCCAGGCCCCGGATTGGCTTCTATAAGGAAGTATATCGAGTGCCCCTGCTCAAGCGACTGAGCAATTCCCAGGGGTGAGAATATACCGTGGTTTATCGCATTGTTCAGGAAAATAACCTTAGCAGGCTCAACGAAAATGGAAGTAAGAGGGAGCAACCCGGAATCAACCAGAAACTCTACTGCACCAGCGATAAATGCTGACAACATAGCCACAAAAGGCCCTACTAAGTAAAAGGCCAGAATGGTACAAATCATCCCCACAACACCGGTAACCAGATTATTTACCAGCATCTCAAAGCCGCTTTTTATCTTCCCTTCGACCTGCTTGTCCACATACTTAATGCAGTAACCGCCCAAGGGACCCACAATCATAGCTCCGAGGAACATTGGCACATCGGTTCCGACAATTGCCCCCATAGTGGTCGCAGCTCCGACTATGGCTCCCCTTTCACCATCAACAAGTTTACCGCCCGTATAACCGATCAAAATGGGAAGGAAATAATAGATCATCGGTTCTATCAGAGTGGCAAGCTTCTCATTTGGCACCCAGCCAGTGGGTATAAACAGAGCGGCTATAAAGCCCCAAATAATAAAAGCCCCAATATTAGGCAGAATCATATTTGACAAGAACCGCCCAAGATTCTGAACTCTGGTTTTTAAGGACGCACTTATCATACAACCTCTTTTAACAATTACCTGTACACATCAAACTTATTCTAGCCCCGAAATCAAGCAATTAACATACGATATATCGCTAAATGTTACCCCACCGATATATTTTTGTATTACATAAAGAAAGCACCGCTTAATGCTTAATAAATAAGCAGGTTTTTGATAAAAGTAATTTTTATCCTCGCTTTCTCCATAATTCCTCCTCATTTCAGCAGTAAATTTAATCCCGAGTGAAAGCCCAACCATTTCACTCAGTTTTCATTTTTGAATAGACACTCTATTGCGTTTAGCGCCATAGCAGTACGATAACTCCCCAACGCTATCGTATTTGTTATGGCGTATTTTTTTGCGCCGAACTCTGGCAGATATGCTTCCACACCCTCTCTCCTGCCGCATGCAGCCTGGTTTCAGAGCGGTATGCGAAGATTTCGGTGGACAGTGTTGTCCGCTCCTCATCAAGAATAATAAGCTGCCCCTGTTCCAGTTCTTTCTCAATGGCATATTCAGGCAACCAGCCCAGCCCTTCGCCCTTAAGAATCAACGCCTTAACAAGATCTGTCATTGATGATGAAAAAACCGGCTTTAACGGATAAAGGTTGCTGACCTCTTTTGTCAGCCTTCCCATATAGCTTGATGTTGAATGCATAATCAGCGGCATAAGTTCAGTCTCAGATAACGGATACTTAGGCAGGCCTTTTGCGTCCGGCACACACACGCAGTAGTTCTTTGAATCTCCGAGTTTATAATGCAAATAGGGCTCTGTTAACAGTTCCGGATTACGATAACTTAAAACGATATCGCAGGCGCCCTCTTCCAGCATTTTTACCGCATCATCCACGTCAATGGCTCTTACATCCAAAATGATATCTTTCTCATCAGCAAAAAGATTAAACCGCAGCCCCGGTAAGATATCGGTAGCAATGGAATGCCCGGCCACCAGACTCACCTTCTGGTTACCAAGCACAGAAAGATCGCTCAGCTTATCCAGCTCATATTCCAGCTGTACTGTCAGACTGCGGGCACTGGTACGAAATGCCTTCCCATTCTGAGTCAGTGCTATCGGCGTAACACTACGATCAAACAGCTGACACCCCACCGCATTCTCCAGAGCCTGAATCCTGCGGCTAAACGCTGACTGAGTAACATTCCTCTCCTCCGCCGCCCTGGAAAAATTCCGCAACTCCGCCAACACCAAAAAATCCTGCAACCACTTAGTCTCAATATTCACCATAACCCCCCCTTATTCCCTCATATATGTATTCCCACGCAGAGATGGATGCAAGAGCCACTTCTCCTCATCACCCTATAGCCCCATAACCCCATAACCACACCTGCCACCTGCCACCTGCCACCTGCCACCTGCCACCTGCCACCTGCCACCATTATGCACAATCCGCATACCCCCACCACTCTTTTCATTTCTTATCCGCCATCAAGTTTGATAATTTCACCACCAGATTAAGGAGAAAAGATATGAACAAAAAACTGGGAATACTAGGCGGAATGGGCCCAATGGCCACAATAGACTTTGCAAGACGAATCTTAGATAAAAGCCCGGCACTTTCCGACCAGGAACATATTCCCATGATCATATCGAATAATCCTGCGATCCCTGACCGCACCCGATGCATTTTAAGTAATGGGGAAAACCCGCTGCAAATGATGCTCAACAATCTGCAAAGCCTGCTGGTTTCAGGTGCAACCAAAATCGTAATACCCTGTAATACCGCGCATTACTGGTTAGGAAAACTTCAGGAGTCAAAAGAGGCGTCTTTTATCAGCATCATAGATACGGTTGCTGGCGAAGCTCAGAAAAGAAAGATGAAGTCTGTTGCCATTATGGCCACTGATGCAACAATTCAGACCGGTATCTATAAAGATGCCATCCTGAAAAGAGGTATGACTCCGGTTCATCCGGACAGCCTTGATCAGGAGAAAATAATGGCAGGTATCTATGCCGTAAAATCAGGGCGCATAGATGAAGGGAAATCGCTAATGTTACCGATTTACGAGAAGCTAATTAACCAAGGATGTGATGGTGTGATCCTGGGTTGCACGGAAATCCCGCTTGCATTTGAGTCACTAACGGAGCTGTATAAGGCTAAGGCACTGGACTCACTGGACATTCTTGCGCAGCAATGTGTCGATTATTACTACTACCAGGCATAATATCCACCGCTCTCAGATAAGACTCTAAATCTCCTCAGCCTATAATTCTGTAATAAAATTACAGAATTATTCTTTACTAGCTCATTTTTTTATTTCTATGCGTGAAATAAATGAGCAAGCGTGATGAAAATCACCTTTTCCTAATTTCGGTTTTTTTATTTAACCCATAACGTGACACAGATCACCATGAGAACAATAAATATCTTTCTAGATTTGTGACTCTACGCATTTTATATTTCTTGACATTTAGCATTTTAACTGACTGAAAAGAAATTACAGGCACTTAATGTGATCTCAATCACTACAACTATATTTCAGGACCATTTGCAGCGTGATGAGCATCACAAAAAACCCGTTCAGAGGTAATCCAAAATTTGGTGTGCTAAGTTGAAAGTGTCTTAAGCAAACAACAACACGACTTTTACCAGAAGTCGTTCACACATAAATTTCGCAGAACATCGAACGGGGTACTTATATGTTATCACCAGAAGCGAAGGTTAAGGTACAAAATTTCGGCCGTTTCCTTTCAAATATGGTAATGCCTAACATCGGCGCATTCATTGCGTGGGGTTTCATTACTGCACTATTCATTCCAACTGGTTGGTTGCCAAACGAAACTCTGGCAAGCATGGTTGGTCCTATGATCAAATATCTGCTGCCAGTACTTATCGGTTACACCGGTGGTAAAATGGTTGGTGGCGACCGCGGTGCTGTAGTGGGTGCTGTAACCACTATGGGTGTTATCGTTGGTACTGACATCCCAATGTTTATGGGTGCAATGATTGTTGGTCCTCTTGGTGGTCTTGCAATCAAGAAATTTGACGCTGCAATTCACGGTAAAGTGAAGTCAGGCTTCGAAATGCTGGTTAACAACTTCTCTGCCGGTATCATCGGTATGATCATGGCAATCCTTGCTTATGTTGTTGTTGGTCCTGCAGTTAAAGTACTGTCTGATGCTCTTGCAGCAGGCGTAAACGTACTGGTTGACACTGGCGTACTTCCTCTGACTTCTATTTTCGTAGAGCCAGCGAAGATCCTGTTCCTGAACAACGCAATCAACCACGGTATTTTCTCTCCACTGGGTATCCAGCAGTCTGAAGAAGTTGGTCGTTCTATCTTCTTCCTGATTGAAGCTAACCCAGGTCCTGGTCTTGGTCTTCTACTTGCTTACATGGCATTTGGTAAAGGCTCTGCTAAACAGTCTGCAGCTGGTGCATCTATCATCCACTTCCTGGGTGGTATCCACGAAATTTACTTCCCATACGTACTGATGAACCCACGTCTAATCCTTGCTGTAATGGCGGGTGGTATGACTGGTGTTGCTGTAAACGTAATGTTTGACTCTGGTCTGGTTTCTCCAGCATCTCCAGGTTCAATCTTTGCAGTACTACTGATGACTCCTAAAGCTGCATTCGTAGGCGTAATCCTGTCAGTAATCGCATCTGCTGCTGTATCTTTCTTCGTGGCTTCGTTCCTGATGAAAACTCAGAAGCAAACTGACGATGAAGAGTCTCTGGAAGCGGCACAAAACCAGATGTCTGACATGAAAGCTTCTTCTAAAGGCGCAGTTGCTGAAGCAGACGTAAACATGGCTGAAGTTCGCAAGATCATCGTAGCATGTGACGCTGGTATGGGTTCAAGTGCAATGGGTGCTGGTCTTCTTCGCAAGAAAGTTGAAGCGGCTAACCTGAACATTGAAGTAACTAACCTGGCAATCAACAACCTGCCTGGCGATGTAGACATCGTTGTTACTCACCAGGACCTGACTGACCGTGCACGTAAGCACGCAGCACAAGCTAAGCACCTGTCTCTGTCTAACTTCCTTGATGGTGACCTGTACGACCGACTAGTTGCAGAACTGGTAGCAGCTCAGCAAGGTGGCGCAGCACAACCAGCAGCAGCTCCTGCACAAGAAGCTCCTGCAGCAGCGGAAGAAGAGAAAACTCTTAAGCTGACTAAAGACAATATCATCCTTGGTATGAAAGCTTCATCTAAAGAAGAAGCTATCAAGTTTGCTGGTGAAAAACTGGTTGAACTTGGCAATGTAGCACCAGAGTACGTAGCCGGCATGATGGCTCGTGAAGAACTGGTATCTACTTACCTGGGCGAATCAATCGCGGTACCACACGGTACTATCGAAGCTAAGCAGTATGTTAAGAAAACCGGCATCGTGTTCTGCCAGTACCCAGAGGGTATCCAGTGGGGCGAAGATGAAGATGATAAAGCTATCATGGTTATCGGCATCGCTGCACAAGGTGATGAACACATTCAAGTTATCACCGCTATCACAAATTCACTTGATGACGACGAAGCTGTTGAGTGTTTGAAGACAACAACTGATCCGGAAGATGTTCTTCGAATCCTTAACGCGTAACTAAAGCTTTGGAGTCAGCGCTCCTAAAAAGTGAACTTTAGGCCGGTTCTAACCGACCGGCCTCTTTTTTCGAATTTCTCACACTTTTCTCTGGAAAACATATTATGAAAGCATTGCATTTTGGTGCCGGCAACATTGGCCGTGGATTCATCGGTAAGCTACTAGCAGATGCAGGAATTGAAGTTACATTTGCTGATGTAAACGAAGCAGTTGTAAACGGACTAATCGAAAGAAACGAATATCCGGTAAAAGTTGTAGGTGCAGATTGCGTAGTAGAAAAAGTAACGGGTGTTACTGCAATCAACTCAATGGATCCTAAGCTGGCAGACTTCGTCTCTGAAGTAGACATGATCACAACAGCGGTTGGTCCTACTGTTCTTAAGATCATTGCGAAAACTCTGGCAGAAGGCCTTGAAAAGCGTATCGCTGCAGGCATCACTACTCCACTGAACATCATCGCTTGTGAAAACATGGTTCGTGGTACGACTCAGCTTAAAGAAGCGGTATTTGAACTGCTGTCTGACGAAGCAAAAGCGAAAGTTGAAGAACTAGTTGGTTTTGTAGACTCAGCGGTTGACCGTATCGTACCACCGGCAGAAGCAGGTGAAACTGACCCGCTGGCTGTTACTGTTGAAACCTTCAGCGAGTGGATCGTAGACCAGACTCAGTTCAAGGGCGAAATCCCGGACATCGCAGGTATGGAATGTACTGACAACCTGATGGCGTTTGTTGAGCGTAAGCTGTTCACTCTGAACACTGGTCACTGTGTGACTGCTTACCTTGGTAACATCGCAGGTCAGAACACTATCCGTGAAGCTATCGAAGACGACGCTATCCGCAGCGAAGTTAAGAAAGCGATGGAAGAGAGTGGCGAAGTGCTGATCAACCGTTACGGTTTTGAGCGCGAAAAACACGCAGCTTACATCGAAAAAATCCTTGGCCGTTTCGCAAACCCTTACCTGGTTGACGAAGTTGACCGTGTAGGCCGCCAGCCTATCCGTAAGCTTGGCGCTGCTGACCGTCTGATCAAGCCTCTGCTTGGCACTATCGAGTACAGCACTGCTAACGATACTCTGCTTAAGGGTGTGGCTGCGGCTCTGAAATACACCAACGCTGATGATCCTCAGGCAGTTGAACTGCAAGACTCTCTTGCAAACGCTGGCGTAAAAGCAACTCTGGCTAAGTACACAGGTCTTGCAGAAGACTGTGCTGAAGTAGCTAAAGTTGAAGCGCTTTACAGCGAGCTTTAATACCAAGTCGCTCAGGAGGGGTTGTCCAGTCCCCTCTTGGGCGCACCTTTCTCTTCCCACTGCCTATCCGGGTGCATACTCATGAACAAGATATTCAGCGAATCAGAAGTCATTGAAAAGCTAAATACAGCGAGAACCGTGCGAGGTTTCTTTGTCGCTGCTGTAGAGGCGATAAATGACTCTGTCGATGCGCTTACCCAGCGTGTATTTCGCAAAGATGACATTGCCCAGCAGACCGCAGTAAAGCCCCTTCTGAATGAATTTGGTCCTTTAGGCACCCTGAAGGTACGCCTCAAGCTATTATTTGGTATTGGTATTCTTCCTGAAGATATTTATCACGATATCGAAGATATTGTGGAATTTAAAAACCGGTTAAATCAGGATGCCCAGGAATATGATTTTACCGATAACAAGGTAATTAACTCGCTTAAGAGTTTAAGACTAATAAACAGAGCCGGTGTCATTCCACTGGAGCTATTTGAAAACAGAGCAGAAGAAGACACGATCACCCAGCAAAGAAAGCTGGATATCATCAAATCAGGCCTGTCTCTGGCAATTGTTGATATCTGCGTACAACTCAATAAGTACAGAAGTCCTAAAGCTCTGTAAGCTGCTATACGCTCTCATTCCTTCACTCCCGAGTACAATCCATACCGAAACCCGAGGGTCCCCCCTCCTCATAGCCCCATAGCCCTAACTCTTATACACAAATATTAAAGTGACCAGAGAACGGTTCTCCCCCTTGAGTGAAAAAGCCTAACTGGTTGATAAAGCTAATAGAAGGGGGAGTTAGAGGGGGTTGGTTATGCCATGCATAGGTAAACCACCAATACTTAAACCCATGAGAAACAACCCCTCCCAGCCTCCCCTTCGATGTTACTTCTTCGAAAATCCGGCCTTTCGAGGCTAAGGGGAGGAGCATTCTTTGGATCCTTAAACTTGTGTAAAAGAGTCAGCCTCATAGCCCCATAGCCCATGACCAATTTACAACCCCAAATCCAAACCAGGATCGCTATATTATTCACGACATCTTCAGCCCAGATATGTATTCCCACGCTGGAGCATGGGAACAAGAAATCTGGGTGCCAAATAAACATATATAGGAATGTGACTCATCGCACACAAAGTTCTAAATGTCAGAAAGTTACATTTTAACCACTGATATTTTTAAAGGATTAATTTCATCCCATGAATTAAATAAACAAAGGTGACAAAGATCCCACTTTATAATTATCGGAATTTTTTATAGGACAATAACGTGAACTACATCACTACAAATTCAAACCCAATCGAATCAAAACCGTGACATGACGCATTTTATTTTTATTGACAAATAAAAATAATTTAAAATGAAAGAGAATTACAAGCAGTTATCGTGACTATGATCACTCAAAAATTAATCTAAACCGATTTTAATTGTGACAACGCTCACTAAAACCCCGCTCAGAAGCATTTCGAAATATGTTGTGTTAAGTTGGTTGTGTCTTAAGCAAACAACGAACGGTTTTTACCAGAAACTGTTCACACACATAAATAACGTAATAACATCGAACGGGGTACTTATATGTTATCACCAGACGCGAAGGTTAAGGTACAGAACTTTGGCCGTTTCCTTTCTAACATGGTAATGCCAAACATTGGCGCATTCATTGCGTGGGGTTTCATTACTGCACTATTCATTCCAACTGGCTGGCTACCAAACGAATCGCTGGCAGCTATGGTTGGCCCAATGATCAAATATCTGCTTCCAGTACTTATCGGTTACACCGGTGGTAAAATGGTTGGCGGTGACCGCGGTGCTGTAGTGGGTGCTGTAACCACTATGGGTGTTATCGTTGGTACTGACATCCCAATGTTCATGGGTGCTATGATTGTTGGTCCTCTTGGTGGTCTTGCAATTAAGAAATTTGACGAAGCAATTCACGGCAAGGTGAAGTCAGGCTTCGAAATGCTGGTTAACAACTTCTCTGCCGGTATCATCGGTATGATCATGGCAATCCTTGCTTATGTAGTTGTTGGTCCTGCGGTTAAAGTACTGTCTGACGCACTAGCAAGTGGCGTAAACGTTCTTGTTGACACTGGCATACTTCCTTTAACTTCTATTTTTGTAGAGCCAGCGAAGATCCTGTTCCTGAACAACGCAATCAACCACGGTATCTTCTCTCCACTGGGTATCCAGCAGTCTGAAGAAGTTGGTCGCTCTATCTTCTTCCTGATTGAAGCTAACCCAGGTCCTGGTCTTGGCCTTCTACTTGCTTACATGGCATTTGGTAAAGGCTCTGCTAAACAGTCTGCAGCTGGTGCTTCTATCATCCACTTCCTGGGCGGTATTCACGAAATTTACTTCCCATACGTACTGATGAACCCACGTCTTGTTCTTGCAATGATTGCAGGTGGTGCGACTGGTGTTGCTGTAAACGTAATGTTTGATTCTGGTCTGGTTTCTCCAGCATCTCCGGGCTCAATCTTCGCAGTACTACTAATGACTCCTAAGGCAGCGTTCGTAGGTGTAATTCTGTCGGTAATCGCTTCTTGTGCAGTATCTTTCTTCGTAGCATCTTTCCTACTGAAGACTCAGAAGCAAACAGACGACGAAGAGTCTCTGGAAGCAGCACAAAGCCAGATGAACGACATGAAAGCAACTTCTAAAGGCGCTCCTGCAGCAGCAAACGTAAACATGGCTAACGTACGCAAAATCATCGTAGCCTGTGACGCTGGTATGGGTTCAAGTGCAATGGGTGCAGGCCTTCTTCGCAAGAAAGTAGAAGCAGCTAACCTGGATATCGAAGTAACTAACCTGGCAATCAACAATCTTCCGGGTGATGTAGATATCGTAGTAACACACAAAGACCTGACTGACCGTGCTCGCAACCACGCTGAAAATGCTAAGCATATCTCGCTGTCAAACTTCTTAGACAACGCGCTATATGACAACCTGGTTAGTGAGCTGGTAACAGCGAAGCAAGGTGCATAAGAGTTCACAACGTGTTGATACTACAGTGCCTGTTTAAAGCGGATTTAATCCAGGGGGCTAACTTTAAATACCTGTAGTATCTACCAGTGAAACTAGAGGCCGGTCATCCGACCGGCCTTTTTTCAGCTTAACCTCTTATTCACATTGCATTTCAATCAGATTCAGTAAGTTAACAAAATTTATCCGTACACTGAGGTATAGCCCTAAAAGCTAGCATAATCACTCACTAATATCCGAAAGTAGTTGATTGTGTAATAAATGTAGCTATCATCACAGGTGCAACAAGCTTTAAAGTACTAATACCCGAATATTTTATGTCAGAAACTATCAGCGAATCAGAAATCATTGAAAGACTTAACGCAGCGCCTACTGTAAGAGGTTTTTTTATTGCAGCAGTCGAAGTGTTTAATGAGTCTATCGATGCATTAATGCAGAGAGTTTTCCGTAAAGACGATTTCGCGGTACAGTCTGTTGTCGGTCCTCTTCTCCACGATTCCGGCCCGTTGGGCAACCTTTCTGTCAGACTCAAGCTACTATTTGGACTGGGGGTTCTCGCTGACGATGTTTATCACGACATCGAAGACATCATCAAGCTTAAAAATACGCTGAATCAGGATGCCAACGAATACGACTTCACTGATCCAAGCGTGCTAAACCCGCTGAAAAAGCTAAGACTGGTGAATCAGATGGGTATTTCTCATCTTGAGACGCTGGAACCTGACGACGATACTGACATGGAGTTCTTCGAGCTTCAGGTACAGAGGCAGCGACAAATCATTAAATCAGGTCTGTCACTGGCGATCGTAGATATTTGCAGTCAGTTAGATAAAGACAGTCCGCTTTAATACGCACCGCCTTAGCCAGGTTATACAAAATCCTTCAAATCAGACAAGTTATAGCGCAGCGAGTCATAAACGACATATGATGCTGTTACTGTCGGTTTCTCAGACTTCACAACAACAGGCTCACCTTTAAATCCAGCATCTGTTAGCTTTGCACATAACTGAGCCGGAGCTTTGTCAAACACGACATTCATAAAAGGCAGTGCTGAATCCGGAATGATCCCTTCACAATTAAAGGTTTCAATCGCTTCAGAAAAACTGTCTGTGTCTGTCAGCTCTATTATTTGTACAATTTCTTCTAACTTCATCATGCGCTTCAGGCTCTTGTTTATCCGTAAAAACTCGCAACAAGATACCATAAAGATATCCTCTCTATACAAACAAAATGTTTCAGCCTGTATCGATAAGCCCATAAAAAAGCAAACCGCCTTGAAGGCGGTTTTTGCATTGCTATTTATGACACAACTTATGTTAGTGAGAACACCAGGCACATAATTGTAAAAGCAAATAGGCTGATGCGTTCAAGTAAACCAAAACCTGGTTGTTCTATCATTACCGGCTTCATAGTCTTTCTCCTTAGATATCGTTTGTATATACATAATATATTCATTCGATATCTTATGCAATTACAAATTCACAATCCGAAGAGAAAAAAGATTTTAGTTATAGAGTCTTAGTCAATTTTAAATTTTCAGCTCAAAAATAGCCAAATTCCGACGCCCATCATCAGGGTTCCGGAAATACGATTCATCAAACGTACATTTTTTGAATGCCCAAGCACTCTTTTTAGCCCTTTTCCTCCGGTCGCGTACAGGGTCATGCAGACAAACTCTGAGATCATTATGATTCCAACCAACAGAATTAGCTGAGTAGTAATTGGCTTACTGTGATCGATAAATGGCGGCAATAAGGAGATCATAAATGCCCATCCCTTCGGGTTTGCTATTGCGGTCACAAAGCCCTGAATAACCAGCTCCCACTGCGTTCCCGCTTCCTGCTGTATGTTGTCGTCACTGATGGCCAGCTTGCCTCTGGAAAGCCACATCTGCACGCCCAGATAAAACAGGTAGCTCGCCCCTATCACTTTAAAAGCAACAAATAACCAGGGGTAGTTAAGCATGATGGCCGCAATACCCAAAACAGCCGCTATGGCAACCAAGGCCACGCCAACCACTTCGCCCGCCATCATCCATAAGGTTCTTTTATAGCCGACACTCATACCCAGACTCAGGGCCAGAGTCATACACATACCCGGAGTAATAGAGACAAAGAAAAAGGTGGGGATAAACATACTCAGAAGCGCCGGGTTCATTGGTAATCCTTGCAAAAACAAACATTCTTATACCGATAACTTACCGCGAATTATGCGGCAAATCTATATTTGTGATTGAGTTCAAACAAGAAAAAGATGAAATAAGGTTTTACGAGTAATACATGGATTTGGATAAGTTCAACAATAGGTCTTACTAACAGAAATTTATTAGGACAAATTAATCAAATAGAACAACCAAAATTATATAAAACCATGTACTTAGACCTGTACTACACTAAAAGTGCAACAAAGAAACATGGAGGTAATATTATGAGTTACAAACATATATTAGTTGCTCTGGATCCTTCAGAAAATACCAAGTTGTTAATCGAAAAGGCGGTGATGATAGCTAAGGCAACCGATGCTGAATTATCCATGCTCTGCGCCGATGAAGTATACAGACTCGATCATTACAATATGGTTGGTCTGACTCCAGCCCGGGCTAAGATTGATAAAGAAGAAGCTACCGACCTTGTTGAAAAGATGGAAGCACTGGCTGAAATCGCTGATTACCCAATCAAAAATGTTCTGGTTGGCGATAAAAGTATTAGCGAAGAGATCGAAAAAGCGATCAAAGAAGAAGGTGTGGATTTAGTGGTATGTTGTCATCACCATGACTTCTGGCACTCACTGTTTTCAACCGCAGCTGATTTAATGAAATCTGTGGATGTGGATCTGTTTGTGGTTTCGCTTAAGTAGTTTTACTACTTTATTAAAACGCAAAAAAAGAGATGTCTTACGACATCTCTTTTTATTTCTTTCAAACTTTAGCTGTTAATTAAGCTTCAGCTGCTGCTGCTTTCGCGTCTTTGCTCATCAGTTTCAGGCCGATAGTGATTGCCATAGAAACTGCGATACCGATTACGAAGTATGTTAGCCATGTTAGTGGCTGGCTGATTACTGGTAGCATGAATACCGCACCACCTGCAACCGTACCGATTGTAATCTTTGAAGAAAGAATCAGGCCTGATGCAACACCACCACCAATCATGTGAGCCGGGATGATACGCATTGGGTCTTTAACAGCGTAAGGGATTGCACCTTCAGTGATACCACAGAAGCCCAGGATTGCTGTTGAAGGACCTGCCAGGCGGTCTTCCTCGTCGAAGAAGCGCTTGAATAGGAATGCCATGATACCTAGAGACATACCTGGGATACATTTCGCTGCAGTAAATGCTGCGTAGAAGATAGATGCATCACCGTCGAAGCTACCACTTGTACCCACACCGATACAGAACATGTAAGCCGCTTTGTTTACCGGACCACCCATGTCGAAACATGCCATTGCACCAAGGATGAAGCCAAGAATCAGAAGGTTACCAGTACCCATTGATGTTAGCCAGCTAACAAGACCAGAGTTCAGCTCAGCGAAGATTTTACCAGGGCCAGCGTACATGAAGATTAGAGTCAGCACACCTGCAAGTAGCGGAGTGATGATAATCATCTTAACCGATTCCAGTACTGCCGGTACCTTAATCTGACGAACAAGCATTACGAACATCGCTGCTGCTGCACCAGCTACTAGGCCACCAAGGAAACCACCGGTCATGATAGAAATCTTACCGAAGCCGCCACCAACTGCAACGTAACCACCTACGAAACCTGGAGCAAGACCTGGCTTACCAACCATACCGTAAGCTGTAAATGCCGCCAGCACACAGATTAGTAGTGGGTTAAATGCTTTCAGCGTACTGTAGTACAGGAAGTGTACGATACCCTGGAAAGAGCCTTCGAACTGCGCTTTTGCTTCAGGTTGAGCAATTGCAGCGTAAACTTCTTTCTTAATCGCACCGATCTCGCTGTTCTTCAGACCTTCAGCAGCATTCAGAATGCCAAGGTCAGCGTATGTTTTGCCAGTGTATTCAACCAGGATGCCTTCATCATAAAGGTGGGTATAATCGTAACCGAAGAATAGGTTTAGTAGACCTACACAAAGACCACCGATTATTACAAGAGGAATGATGTGCGATACGCCTGATAGTGCGCCTTTGTACCAATCTTTCAGGAACTTCATAACGATGTTGTCGTTGCTGCCTTCTTCAGCTGCTTCCTGGAAGCCGCCAGTTGAAGCTTTAGGAGCTGCGCCGCCAGCTTTAACTTTAGCTTCAAGCGCATCCATCATTTCGTCAGCTTGCTTGATACCGTCTTTTACTTTGCCCTGAACAGATGGCAGACTTTCAAAACGTTCAATCTCAGCAACACCTACGTCAGTTGCAAAAATGATACCGTCAGCCGCTGCTACGTCTTGTGCTGTGATACGATCATCAATACCGTTAGCACCTTGTTTTTCTACCTTGATTTCCCAGCCACGTGCTTTGGCTTTGTTCTCAAGGTTCTTTGCTGCCATGTACGTATGGGCAACGCCCGCAGTACATGCTGTAATAGCTAAGATTTTCATGTTCTGATCCTTTGTTTCGTCTCTATAAACCTGAGATTAAGTAATCTCGTTTAAAGTTCTATGAGCAACCAGTGAATCACTCAATGACTATATAATTACTCAATTTGTTCTATTGTTCCGTGATAATCGTCACATTCGACTCTTTTTTGTATTGGATAGGTATTAAGTGTGACGAGCACAACATTAATACAAGTTTATTGCAGTGTTGTTTTCACTACATACAGCCACAAAATGAGATCACGATCACAACAAGGCGGTATGAAGGGCCTCATTTATGATTAGTTGATCTGAAAACCAATAAGACAAAAAATACAAATTAGAGACAAGTTGAATTGACTTTTAAGAGTCCAAAAGAATAAGAAGGCATAAACTGGGCGTTATTGGTATCTAGTAATACAAATAGGTCCTAACAAATTTATGCCCATAAAAAATCAGAGCTTTTGATTTTTCAATAGGTTAATGGCGCGCTTTGCAGAGACAAAGGCAAATTTATCCAAATCGATATCATTCAGGCTAACCCAAAGAACATCGGCAACATCATCGGCAGGCATTAAATCCGGCTTATTATCAAGCTCAACGACATAAAAGGCATCAAGTGTTTTGTATTCAACATCCTTATACAAATAGGTATTGGGATTGGATGCGACATAGCGGGGGTTAGACACTGTATAGTGAAGCTCTTCTTCAAGCTCCCTGATTACCGCTTGCTCCAAAGATTCGTCCGGATCAACAAATCCGCCCGGCAGATCCCACATTCCCAGGCCAGGCTCCCGCCCGCGAATGGCAACCAGCAGTTCATCACCGCAGATAAGCGCCACCATCACCGCCGCAGCGGTATTCTGAAACAGGGTAAAATCGCACTTATTACATACAAATTGTCTGGTCGGTAAAAAATTGGTCTGCAGAGCCTTAGCTCCGCATGAAGGACAGTATTCCATCGCTATACCTTATGCTTAATTAAGATTATTGATTAGTTCCAGCTCAGTACCCGCACTTCATTACCCTGTTGTGGCTTTTCAGGAATATTAAGGGAAAGAAGAAGAGAAACTGCGGCCATTAAAGTGCCAAGCAGGAAAACCGCTGACGGTGATATCAGCCAGATAAGGCCAAAGCTTACCGGGATAACAACAGCGGCAATATGGTTGATAGTAAATGAAACGCCGGCAGTTGAGGCCATGTCCGCCGGGTCGGCAATCTTCTGGAAATAGGTTTTTATTGCCAGAGCCAGGGCAAAAAACAGATGGTCAACAACATAAAGCGCGGCTGCCCATTCAGCCGTACTGACAAATGCATATCCGGTAAATACAATTCCAAGGCCAATGTATTCCACGATCAGAGCCTTACGCTCTCCATACTTACCTATCATACGGCCAATCTTTTTGGCAAACAGCCAGTTAAACCCATAGTTGATCAGAAACAGCAAAGAAATATCAGCGGCCGAGTACTGAAATTTTTCTACCATCAAAAAACCGGCAAATACAGTGAAGATCTGCCTGCGGGCACCGCTCATAAAAGTCAGTGCGTAGTAAAGCCAGTAGCGCTTGCGCAATACCAGCTTTTTCGTCTGTGGCGTATGAGACTCAAAAGATGGAAAGTTGACAGCAATAAACAGAATAAGCAAAAGCGACGCTCCGCCAGTGATCATATAGATCCAGATATAATCGAGCTGTAACTGTTCAAGAAGCAGCCATAAACCTGCATAGGTGCACAGGGACGCAAAAGCACCAACGGAAATCAGCTTGCCTAACATCTCAGGCGCCTCTTCCTTACTCAGCCACTGCAAAGAGAGCGACTGCTTCAGGGTTTCAAAATAGTGAAACCCGGTGGACATAAGCAATGTGGTGCAAAGCAAGCCTCCGACTGACGGGAAAAAGCCGGTAATAGCCGTACCAACGGCAAGCATCGCCAGTGAAAGCAGGATAAATCGCTGCTCACGAATAAACAGCAATACAAATACCACGCTAAAAGCAAGAAACCCCGGGATTTCCCGGACACTTTGCAGCAGGCCGATATCAGCCCCGGTAAAACCTGCCTTCTCAACAACAAAGTTATTTAGCAACGCCTGCCAGCTGGAGAAAGAGATTGTCACCACAACAGATATCAGAATAAGGAAGAGCTGAGGAGTCTGCCATGAGGATTTATTAGCGGAGGTATTCACTGGTATCTCGATATTAAGTCATTGTTTAAGTGCAGGATAGCATACCGCTAATTTAATATTCACTAAACCTTGCTGTCACAATGAAGTTATACCAATACCAGTAATTAGCTAAAGCTCTGAGAATCTTCCGAGACAAACTCGATTCCCAAAGCGGCTGAATTGCCTGATATCAAATAATGAATCTCTTTCAGAGACTCAGCATAAGGGGAGCGGTAGATATAGCCAGAATGCAGGCAGAACACAACCCATTTTGCCCCGGCCTCTGTTCCGCCCGACACCTGTTGCCTCATAATATCCAGCATTGTCAGAACATTCAGAATTTGTGTTTCAAACAAGTTATTTGAACAACCAGTAACGAGTACCTTGCGTACCTGAGTGATTAAGTTAACAACCCGGATCATGTCAGCATTGTTCATTCGCAACTGCTCGATAATATCATCGAACAACTCCTCAATAGTATAATGCCGGGTTCTGTTCCATTTTAGCTTGATGGCATCCATCTCACGCATTGATGCTGCAATAAAGCAGCGGAAGGTATTTCCAACGTAATCATTAAAATGGGGGGAATAGTTAATCAGAGTGTTATTTAATTCAGAAAAATCGTAACTTGCCGTCGAGGCTGAAAAATCAAGAGTAACAACCTTGGAACGTCCCTCATTTTCACGGGCAATAAACTCAGACAGCTGATCACTGTCAGGAGTGAAAAAACCCTGTTCGCTGATATCTGTTTTTGAGGGAAATAGCCTCAGACGTCGCTTACTGAATTGAATCATACCCATCCTTGCAAATTAAAGAACAACGGAAAGTCCTGAGAGTTGAATCTCACAGACCTTTCCGCAGTTTACAAAGCATGAGTAAAAAGTAGAGTCCTAACTCTAAGAAGTAAAGAACAGAACTGAGAATTAATTGCAAATTTCCAGTTTAACGTCATTTCCTTCAAGTAGATCACAGATTTCTGCCGAAGGTTTCACATCGGTGAAGAAAACGGTTGCTTCTTTGACATTACCAAGCTCAATGGACCCTTTAGGGACATATTTAGTTGAGTCCAGCGCAACAAATACGTTTCTTGCCGACTTCATCACTTCCTGAGCAATCGCTGTTTCATTCAAGTCATACTCAAGCAGAGTACCATCCACATCCATAGAGCCGGCACTGGTGATCATATAGTCAAAGCGGAAATTTTTAATAAATTCCAGCGCTTCGGTTCCGACAATACCACCATTTTTCGCCCGCACTTTACCGCTTGGGATCAGCACATCGAAGCTTTTGTTGGTATGAAGCACATTTGCCACTCTCAGAGAGTTGGTTATCACCTGTATGTTGTTTTTCTTCAACAGATGACTGGCAATGATTTCCGTTGTTGTACCTATGGTAAGGAATATCGTTGAGTTATCGGGGATCATCTGAGTAATACGCTCACCAATGGCGTTTTTCTCTTCTGTTTCAGATACCTTACGAATCTCGTAATCAAGGTTAACTGTACTGGAAGGAGAGCTGGCTCCGCCATGATGGCGAACCAGCAATCTTTCATCGCTAAGCTTTTTGATATCCCGTCTGATGGTTTGTGTTGAAACTTCTAAGATTTCAGCCAATTCCTCGACGGTACAGTAACCTTTATCAATAACTAACTGTAGTAATTTGTCTTGTCTTGGATTAGTCATGATAACCTTTGTCTATTAACTTGCCATATCGGCTTCCACAGTACTCCGCTCAGGAATACCTTCACGTCCGCCTCGTTGTGTACATTTCAGTGCTGCAACTGTGTTAGAAAATATAACTGCCTGACGAGTTTCCATCTGCTCTGCAACCGCAACAGCAAGCGCTCCATGGAATACATCGCCCGCACCAGTCGTATCTACAACATCTACAACCTTACCTTCCTGATGCTTTAACTCACCATTCTCAAGCCAGTAGCACCCTTTTGCCCCGACAGTAACATAAACTTTGCCTTTTGTCTTTTTCTGAGCAATTTTTAACCCTTCAATCGGATCCTCTGTTTCGGCGAATTTTGCCAGTCCAGGCTCAGAAAATGCAATATGATCAGCAAGTTTTACTAAGTCTTCTATCGGATCGGGACAAATGTCAGCATCCAGCACTGAAGGAATAGAATACTTTTTCGCCTGCTCAAGCGCGTATTTGGCACCTTCCGGCCATCTTACATCACAAAGGATGGTTTCGTATGTTGAGAAATCGACAGCTTCAAGCGGTTTTACGTCTCTGCTCAAAGACTTATCCTGATAGTTGATGATCATACGCTCACCTTCATCATCCACCAGAATTGCTGAGAACGCTGAAGTTGCTTCAGGAATGCGTACCATGTTTTCTACGCCAACACCGTAACCAGACAGCTCTTTCAGCATTGTGTCAGCCACTGAGTCTCCGCCGACACGGCCGATAAAGTCAACCTGCTTGCCCATTTTTGCGACGGCAACAGCTGCTGTCGCTGCAGGGCCACCACCAACCTCAAAGTAATCCGTCGCTACATATTTACCACCAGTCGTTGGTAGTGCTTGTACACGCTGAATTCTATCTAATACTGTAATTCCAAGACACGCGATTGCCATTTGATTAATTCTCTTCTCTGTTTGGGTACGTAGGGATGTTGCCATTATATGAAAAAACAGCATTTTCGTTGAGACGATAATCACAAAACGACATCAAATGAACATAAAACAACATTTTGTGACATTGGTTACGGTTGTTTTTTGTGAAAACGTTATATTTGTCACCATTATCTCAATGCAAAATACGCAAATAAGGAAGAACACATGTCAACTATCGGTTTTATTGGTCTTGGTCAAATGGGTAGCGCAATGGCGGCTAACCTAATCAAGGACGGTCACTCTCTTAAAGTTTTTGATATCAATGAAGCAGCAGTAAAGACGCTTGTTGACCAGGGTGCAGCAGCGGCAGCTTCTCCTGCAGAAGCAGCAAACGGTTCTGAGTTTATCGTAACTATGCTACCAAATGGTGCGCTGGTTCGCGGTGTTGTGTTCGGTGAGAACAGCATCACAAGCACAATGAGCAAAGATGCGCTTCTGATCGATATGTCTACTATCCACCCGCTTGAAACAGATGCACTGGTTAAAGATATGGCAGACGCTGGTTTTGAAATGATGGAAGCACCGGTTGGCCGTACTTCTGATCACGCAGTACGCGGCGAGCTTCTTATCATGGCTGGCGGTACTAAAGAGCAGATCGCGAAAGCTCAGCCTCTGTTTGACAGCATGGGTAACGAAACTGTGGATTGTGGCGGCCAGGGTAAAGGTATCCGTGTAAAAGTGATCAACAACTACATGAGTATCGCTCTGAACGCACTTTCTGCGGAAGCAGCAACTCTGGCTGAAGCGATTGGCCTGGACTTTGATGCAGCAATGAAAGTAATGAGCGGCACACCAGCAGGTAAAGGCCACTTCACGACTACATGGCCTGGCAAAGTACTTGCGGGCAACCTTGATCCTGCATTTATGATTGACCTTGCACACAAAGACCTTGGCATCGCACTGGATCTGGCTAACCAGGTACACGTTCCAATGCCTTGTGGCGCAGCTTCTCGTGAGCTTTACAGCATCGCTAAAGCAGCAGGTCGTGGCCGTCAGGACTGGACTGCAGTTCTTGAGCAGCTTCGTGTGACTTCTGGTCTTGAACCAAAAATCAAATAACTGAACAAGAATCTGGTGGAACAAACGTGGAATTAACTATTACCCCATGGGGCAGTGTGGAAGGTCAGGACAAGCCTGTTCAGCTGTTTACCCTGAAAAATAAAAACGGCATGAAAGTGTCAGTAACCAACTACGGCTGCATAGTAACCTCCATCGAAACACCGGATCGCAAGGGCGAGCTGGCGGATGTGGTTCTTGGTTACGAAAACCTTGATAAATATCTGGCAGGTCACCCTTTCTTTGGTGCGATTGCAGGGCGTTATGCCAACCGCATCAAAGATGGTAAGTACTCACTTGACGGAATTCAGTATCAGCTGGAAACCAACGAACCACCAACGGTTCAGCACCTTCATGGCGGAACCAAAGGCTTCGATAAGTACGTTTGGGATTACTCAGTTGAAGAGAACGAATCCGGTATCTTCGTTCACTTTAACCGTGTTTCTCCAGACGGCGAATCCGGCTATGGCGGCACCATGAATGTGATGCACACTGTAGGTCTGGATGAGTCCAACCAACTGCATTACAACTTTAAGGCAACCACAGACAAGCCAACCGTAGTGAACCTGGTAAACCACAGTTACTACAATCTGGCCGGTCATGATTCAGGTTCAGTAGAAGGCCACCAGCTTAAACTGTTTTGTGACTACTACACTCCGGTAACCGAAAAATCGATTCCTACCGGTGAGATCCTTTCAGTGAAAGGCAGCGGTATGGATTTCACTTCCCCGGCCATTATCGGTGAAAACAAGCTGAATATTCCGGAAGACGGCTTCGACCATAACTTTATCCTGCACAAACGCGACACCGAAGGTGAGTACGCATTTGCCGCAGAGGTGTATGAGCCAGAGTCAGGCCGTGTTATGACAGTACTGACCACCCAGCCTGGGGTTCAGTTCTACAGCGGATTTAAACTTTCCAACAAACCATGGTTTGGCCGTAACGGCTTTAAGTATGAATCATGGGGCGGAATGTGTCTGGAAACCCAGCACTTCCCGGACAGCCCGAACCAGGCTCACTTCCCTACTACCCGCCTGAATCCGGGCGAGGTGTTTGAGGAGAAGACGATTCACCGGTTTGGTGTGAAGTAATAAGTAATTTCTTTGGCTTCAGTTTGCAGACAGAGCCAATTGGGTTCTCCCCCTTTTTCAAGGGGGAGTTAGAGGGGGTTAAGTCCTCTGAAGCTAGCAAGCTTCCTGAAACCTTTAAGATTTGTGGAATTAACCCCTCCCAACCTCCCCTTCAAAAGGGGAGGAGCTAACAGCACAAGCGCTCCACCGGGCGCTTTTTTAAGCATTAAAAACGGACATTAGATGTGCCCTAACGCTCAAAAATGTCCATTTCTGACCATTAATGTCAGAAAGTGATACATAATTAACAGAATTGAAAGCTACCGACTGGTAATTTGTGTAGCAACAAACATTAACGAGGAACAATTTCATGAAGTGGATTAATACCCGATCCCATAACTCTTGGTTGGAAACTGAAACTGATCGAATCTTTGAATTTGGCAGAAACGCTGTTGTGCCAAACGGATTTGGTTGGATTGGCAATAACGGTAACGTTCGTGAAGAGATGGGCACACGCCTTTGGATCACAGCTCGTATGCTGCACTGTTACTCTCTGGCTGCTCTGATGGGTCGTCCGGGTGCAATGGATTTAGTTGAGCACGGTATTGCTGCACTTGAAGGTCCTCTGAAAGACAAAACTCACGGCGGCTGGTTCGCTACTATCGACAACGAAGGCGAAGGCATCATGGATGAGTCCAAGCAGGGCTACCAGCATGCATTCGCTCTACTTGGCGCAGCAAGTGCTGTAACAACAGGCCACCCTCGTGCAAAAGCACTGCTTGAAGAAGCCATCAGCGTTTACGAAGAGCACTTCTGGGTTGAAGAGAAGCAGATGTGTTACGAGTCGTGGGACCGTGCATGGACTGAGACCGAAGACTACCGTGGCGGTAACATGGCAATGCACTCTGTTGAAGCATTCCTTATCGTTTACGATGTAACCGGTGACAAGAAGTGGCTGGATCGCGCACTTAACATCACTGAGTTCATGATCAACAAGACTGCAAAAGGTCTGAGCTACCGTGTAAACGAGCACTTCGATGCAGACTGGAATCCACTACCAGACTACAACAAAGAGACACCAGCAAGCCACTTCCGTGCATACGGCGGTACTCCTGGTCACTGGATCGAGTGGGGTCGCCTGATCTGTCACCTGCGCGCAACACTGCTTAAAATTGGTGCTGAAGCGCCGAGCTGGATGCTGGAAGATGCAATCGGTCTGTTTGACGCAACGGTTCGCGATGCATGGCACGTAGATGGCGCACCTGGCTTTGTTTACTCTGTAGACTGGGACGGCAAGCCGGTTGTACGTGAGCGTATCCGCTGGGCTCCGGTTGAAGCACTGGGTACGGCTTATGCTCTGTACACAGTAACAGGTAACAAGAAGTACGAAGACTGGTACCGCACATGGTGGGATTACTGCCGTACTTACCTGATGGATTATGAAGGTTGCTCATGGTGGCAGGAACTGGACGTAAACAACCAGGCTGGCACAAGCGTTGTTTGGGATGGTAAGCAGGATATCTACCACCTGATGCACTGTCTTGTTATTCCACGTCTGCCTCTGACTCCGGGTCTGGCACCAGCACTTGCTGAAGGCCTGCTGGATCAGGACATGAAATAACCCTGAAAATCAGCACCTTAACTCGTTCCCACGCTCCGGCGTGGGAACGCATACCGCCCTCCAAGCCTTCCCCTCCTCATTACCCCATAACCCCATTACCCCATAACCCCATAACCCCATAGCCTATTCCACCGATCTACGACCACAACATCCAAACCAGGATCGCTAAATTTTCCTCGATATCTTTAGCTCTGGTCTGTATTCCCACGCCGGAGCATGGGAACAAGGCGATCGTTAGCCCAACATCGGGTAACTGAGTATGGAAACGAGAATAACTCGCAATATGTCCGATTTATTACTCAAACTTTACAAAAAAGCCCCTCGCCAACTAAAAACGCTCAAAACAACCCGCTTTTTTCCCTTGAAAGATGTGCCCCAACGCTCAAAAATGTCCATTTCTGATTCTTTATGTCAAAAAATGATACATAACTAACAGAATTGCATCCCGTTGACTGGTAATTTTGCCTTAACGAAACAAATGAATAACAGAGGAATTCAACAATGCCTTACGTATCTGGTAAGAAAATGATTCAGGAAGCATGGGAAAACGGTTATGCAATCGGTGCTTTCACTGCTCACAACCTGGAAACCATCAAAGCAGTACTTCTTGCAGCTCAGGAAGAACAGTCTCCATTCATGCTACAGATTGGCCAAAAGGCTATTAACGAAATGGGCATGGGTCCACTACGCGCTGCTGTTGACTCTCTTATCAAACACCACAACATCACTGTTCCGGTTTGTATTCACCTTGACCACAGCCGTAAGTTCGAACAGTGCATGGAAGCTGCAACTCGTGACTTCCAGTCACTGATGTTTGATGGCTCTGCACTTCCGTTTGAAGAGAACATCCGCATCACTAAAGCTGTTGTTGATGTAGCTGATGCACTTGGCCTTGGCGCTGAAGGTGAAATCGGTAAGATCGGCGGTACTGAAGATGACATCACAGTTGATGAAAAAGACGCGATGATCACAACAGTTGAAGAAGCACTGGACTTCTCTGAGCGCACTGGCGTTCACTACCTTGCTGTTTCTATCGGTACGGCTCACGGCGTTTACAAAACCACTCCAGAGCTTAAGTTTGACCGTCTGAGCGAAATCAAAGAAGCGGTTAAGAAACCAATCGTACTGCACGGTGGTTCAGGTGTTCCTGATGATCAGGTTGTTGAAGCTGTTAAGCGCGGCGTTGCAAAAATCAACGTTGATACAGAGCTTCGTCAGGGCTTTATCGCAGGTGTTAAATCTTACTGGGCAGAGAAGCCTGAAGACGTAATCCTGGCTGATGCAAACAACTCTGGTATCGCTTCAATGATGGAAGTTGTTAAACACAAAATCCGCCTGTTTGGTTCAAACGGCAAAGCTTAATGTCATTTATGTGACATAAACCCTACAAAAAACGACACATTGTCAACGACTGTGAAAAGGTTCAAAGAACAGAACGGTCAACTGAGTTATCAATGTCATTCAGTAGACAATGTGTTGTTTAAACGACTTAATCGATAATAATTATTTTGGTGATTCTATGCTAAAAGCAATAGAAAGAGCATTAAACACAATCAATGCGCCAATCGCTCGCTGGACTGCAAATATTGCAGGTTTCTTCCTGCTGGTGATGACAGTGATTGTAATCGTCCAGGTAGCATTTCGATACCTTCTGAACACACCACTTGGCTGGACGGACGAATCATCACGCTTTCTGATGATCTACATGACATACCTCTGTCTGCCAATTATCTATCTTGAAGATAGAAACATTGCAATGACTTTTGTTACCGACAAACTTAAGAACACTCGCATATTTGAGGCTCTTATGGTCTTTGCACACATTGCAAGTTTAGCCCTGTTCGCAATCTGGATTTACTTTGGTTACTCATTCTTCCAAACCGGTTCAGTAATGGCTGACAGTCTGCCAATCCCGATGTACGCAATCTACATCATTCCACCGGTAATGCTGGCGATCTCTTGCTCGTTTGCACTACAGAAGCTGGCAGGTTCGCTACACAAACTTATCCATTTCAATCAAGAGCAGGCTGAAGTAGCTGCTCCAGCGGCGAAGTAGAGGTTTTATCATGGTTTCTCCTATTTTCGTTCTCTACTTTATGGCATTCCTGCTTCTTGGTGTGCCTGTACTATTCGCACTGGGCCTGGCTCCGATCATTACCTTCTTCCAGAATGATCAAGTGCTGTTTATCAACATGCTATACCAGCGTCTGTACTCTGGTCTGGACAACTTCCTGCTACTGGCTCTGCCATTCTTTATGCTGGCAGGTGAAGCGATGTCAAGCGGTGGTATCACACCTCGTATTATCGCCTTTGCACAGGCACGCGTTCAGCACCTTCGTGGTGGTCTGGGTCACGTGGTAATCCTGACGTCTACTCTGTTCGGTGCACTGACAGGTTCTGCGGTAGCGGCAACTTCAGCTATCGGTAACATGCTGTTGCCTGAGATGAAGAAGTACAAGTACGACACAAGTTACTCTGCGGCACTGACAGCGGCTGCGACTATCATAGGTAACATCATTCCGCCATCTGGTCTGATGCTGCTATACGCATTCGTAATGAACACCTCGGTTGCAGCGATGTTTATCGCAGGTATCGTACCTGGTCTTATTTTCTGCCTGGGTCTGATGCTGGTTAACCGTATACAAATTCGTAAATACCCTGATGTTCAGCCTCTGCCTCGCGCAAATAAGCTGGAGCGACGTCAAAGCCTTAAGCTGGCGATTCTGCCACTGCTTACTCCGGTTATCATCCTGGGTGGTATCTACGGCGGTATCTTTACTCCGACAGAAGCGGCAGCGGTTGCCGTTGCTTACGCAATCTTCCTGTCTGTATATGTGATTAAAGTAACTAACCTGAAAGCAACCTACGTACTCTTTACTAAGGTAGCAGTCAACGCCGCAGCGGTACTTATCATTGTTGCAGCAGCAAGTGGCTTTGCTTCGGCAATCAGCTTCTCAGGCATCTCGAACATGGTGAACGACTTCTTCGCTGGAATCACTAATGATCCACTGATGCTGTTCTTTATCATCAACGTGTTCTTATTCATTGTTGGCATGTTCCTGGATGCGGGTCCTGCAATCCTGATCTTCGCTCCAATTATCGCGCCAATTATGATTAACGCAGGCGTCGACCCGGTTCACTTCGGTGTGATCATGTGTATCAACCTGTCAATCGGTCTGGCGACACCACCAATGGGGCTGGTACTGTTCGTGGCATCAGGCGTATCCGGTATGCCGCTACAAAAAATTTCGAAGGCGATCATTCCATTCATCATTATTGAATTCCTGATCATCTTCTTAATATCGTTCTTCCCTGATTTGGTTATTGGTCTGCCTAAAGCACTAGGCGTAATGCAATAATCAATTGAAATAAATCGTGAAACTTAAAACAAGATCCTATAAGGAACATAACATGAAAAAAACACTACTTGGATTAGCTACAACAGCAATTTTAGCTTCTGGCGCTGCAAACGCTGCTGACTTTAAACTGACTGTGCCACACGTATCTAATCTGGAAAGCTACAACCACCAGTCTCTACTAGTATTCAAGAACTACGTTGAATCTCGTTCAAACGGTGCGATTGAAGTAGATATCTACCCATCTGGTCAGCTATGTAGCAATGCTAAAGAGTGTCTTGCTGGTATTCAGGCTGGTATGTTCGACTACTTCCAGACGACTATCGCTGAGCTGGCTAACTACTGGCAGCCAATCGGTGCATTCGACCTGCCATACGTACTGCCAAATGACCGTGTTGCAGAGTGTGTATACGACAATGAAGAGTTCCTGGGTGATGTACGTGAGAACATTCTTAAGAAAGCACCTAACTCACGTCTGATGATGGTATCTAACTCTGGTGGCTGGCGTAACATTGCAACGACTAAGAAGCAGGTTAAAGCTCCTGGTGACGTTGAAGGTCTGAAACTACGTACTGTACCTGCTAAAATCCAGCAGGAACTGGTTAAGCAGCTAGGCGGTTCTCCAACTCCTATCTCATGGCCTGAAGTATACACAGCGCTATCAACTGGTGTTGTAGATGGTACTAAGAACGGTATCGTTGATATCGTACAGAACAAGTTCCATGAGTCTCTGGACTACATCGTACTTGATGGTCACGCATACATGGGTGGTGCATGGGTATTCAACAACATGAAGTTCAAGTCAATGCCTGACGAACTGAAGCAAGTTGTTGTAGACGGTATCGATGCTCAGAACCAGTACCTGCGTTCTTATCCTAAGCACCGTGAGTACACAGCTTACGAAGAGTTTAAGAAAGCTAACGGTAAGATCTACAACCCAACAGCGGCTGAAAAAGCTGAATTCCAGAAAGCTGCAGCGCCAGTACGTGACTACTTCCTGGCTAACTCTGGTTCAACTGGTAAAGAGTGGCTTGACCGCTTCCAGAACGAAATCAAGACTTGTGAAGCTAAAATTGACGCTGACTACAAAGTACAGTTCAAGTAATAGGCTAACAAGCTAAGCTCCTCCCCTTTTTGGGGAGGCTGCCCACCTTATCCCAGGCAGGCAGCAACCTCGTTCCCACGCTCTGCGTGGGAATGCATACGGGGTGAACAAACCGGTAAATATGCAGTATACAAAATGCCTCATTACCACGCGGAGCGTGGGAACGAGTTTTTTTTAACTAAACAAACTGAATTAATTTATTTGTAGTTTTTTAATTTAAATAGAAATTAAAAATAAGCTAATTCAAAAATATATATTCTCTGAAAATATAAGTCTTATTAATTTTCTGAGAATATAGTCCCCTATATAACTGGAGTTATTTCGATGAACGTATCTTATGACAACAATTCATTGACTATTAAACATAAAGAAAGAATTGTATTTACACATACTGAAGAAAACCCGGCACTATTTTTAGGTGTTGGTGATGCAAACTACGATATGTATCGTGGTAACTTCAAAATTACTGATTACGTAACAGAACGTCTGCCAATGCGTAAGTTCTCTGTTGAAGAAGTTGACGGTAAAACTGTTGTTACTTTCAAGTTCGACGGCGAGCCTGCAATTGCAATGGCAGTGAGCGAAACAGCTGAAGGCCGTCTGAAGGCAGAATTCGACGCGATTGATAAGAAATTCAACCGTTTCTGGATGCGCATTACAGCAACAGAAGAAGAGAAAGTATACGGCTGTGGTGAACAGCTGACTTACTTCAACCTGCGTGGCAAAAACTTCCCGCTATGGTCTTCTGAACCAGGTGTTGGCCGTAACAAGAACAGCTATGTGACCTTCCTTGCGGACACTAAAGACAAAGCAGGCGGTGACTACTACAACACCAACTACCCTCAGCCAACTTTCGTTTCTGACAAGAAGTACTTCTGTCACCTTGAAACTACAGCGTACGCTGACTTCGATTTCACCAACGCTGATTTCCACGAGCTACAGGCATGGAACATTCCTGAATACCTGCTTCTTGACGCAGAAGAGTCTTTCCCTGCGCTGGTTAAGAACATCACTGACGTATTTGGCCGTCAGCCAGAACTTCCGGACTGGGTTCTGAACGGTGTGATCTTGGGTATCCAGGGCGGTACTGAAATCACTATCGACAAAGTAAACCGCGCGAAAGAAGCTGGCGTTGAGGTTGCAGGTGCATGGTGTCAGGACTGGCAGGGCATCAAGATGACTTCATTCGGTAAGCGTCTTCAGTGGGACTGGCAGTGGAACAAAGAGCTGTACCCTGGCCTTGATACTAAGATCCATGAACTGAAAGAAGAAGGCGTTCGCTTCCTGGGTTACATCAACCCATACGTACTGGAAGATTTCCCTCTGTACAAAGAAGCAGAAGCACAAGGCTTCCTGGCAACCAAAGAAGACGGCTCTAAGTACGTTGTAGACTTTGGTGAGTTCTACTGTGGTGTGGTTGACTTCACGAACCCGGATGCGTGCGAATGGTACAAAGGCGTTATTAAGAAGAACATGATCGAATTCGGCCTTGACGGCTGGATGGGTGACTTCGGTGAATACCTGCCAACAGACTGTTCACTAAGCAACGGTGTTAGCGCTGAAATCGAACACAACAAATGGCCTTACCGCTGGGCGAAAGTACAGCACGAAGCAATTGAAGAAGCGGGTAAGACTGACGACATTCTATTCTTTATGCGCGCCGGCGGCACAGGCATCCAGGGATACTGTCATACGTTATGGGGAGGCGACCAACTGGTAGACTGGTGCATCGATGACGGTCTGGCTTCTGTTATTCCGGCTGCGCTTTCTTCCGGCCTGATGGGTAACGGTATCCACCACTCTGATATCGGTGGTTACACAACTCTGCACGGCTGCAAGCGTGAAAAAGAACTGTTCCAGCGCTGGGCTGAAATGGCGGCATTTACGCCTATCATGCGTAGCCACGAAGGTAACCGTCCTGGCGACAACCACCAGTTCGACACAGACGATGAGACTCTAGCGCATCTGGCTCGTATGACTAAGATCTTTAAGCATCTTAAGCCATACATCAAAGCAGCTGTAAAAGAGAACTCAGAAGTGGGTATGCCGGTTCAGCGTCCTCTGTTTATGCACTACGAGGACGACACTGAAGCATACGAAATCAAGTTCCAGTACCTGTTTGGCCGCGACATCATGGTTGCACCTGTATACAACAAAGGTCAGGAAGTTCAGAAGCTGTATCTTCCAGAGGATGAGTGGGTACACGTATGGACTGGCGAAACCTTCACTGGCGGTTGGATAGAAGTTGACGCACCTGTTGGTAAACCAGCGGTATTCTACCGTAAAGCTTCAGAGCAGGTTGAACTTCTGAGCAAGATCGGCGAATTCTAATAAACATAATTCATGTTATGCTTACCCTGGCCCTCATTATGAGGGCCTTTTTTTTGCCTAAATAATAAGGAACCTGCATTTATCAACACAAATAATCGAAAAAACATATAAGTTAAAGTAAGGTTAAACTAGTTGAATATTCATTATAGAACTAAAAAACGTCAGGAAGACCAGATGGAAACACAGGGTAATATTGAAATTGACCTTCGGCACGCTCTCTTAATGATTGCCAGAGCACTGGATTATGTGGGAATCGATGATATCAATCACAGCCACCGGGTGGCTTATATGGCGTATGAGTGCGCAAAGCGCTTGGGCTGGGAAGAGTCTAAGGCCAAATTTGCCTACTACACCGGACTGGTGCACGATAGCGGTGTCTCTTCTACCGATGAGCATTCCCAGTTAGTCTGGCATCTGGAGCCGGAAGGCGTCAGAGAGCACTGTGTCCGGGGGCACGAAGAACTAAAAAACTGCCCGCTTCTTGAGAAATTCGCTGTTCCTGTTCTCTACCATCACACTCAGTGGCAAGAGCTTCTTGAAGCTGACATCTCCGACTATGACCGTGATATTTCCGCCATCGTCTATCTGGCTGACCGGCTCGACTTCCTGAGAAACTACCTGACACAAAGCATTCATCACGAAGCCGTTACCCTGCATGCAGAGATCATCTCAGAGCATCTGAATAAACAGTCCGGCACCATGTTTGAGCCCGGAATGGTAGACGCTATGTGCGAACTGGTAACCATGGAAGGCTTCTGGTACAACATGGATCCGTCTTATATAGAACTTCTGGCTGTTGCTGAAGAGTCAGATCAGGACTACTGCCATAACCTGCCAATCAGTGAAGTGATACAGCTGGCTAAATTTATCGCCCGCATTGTGGATGCAAAAAGCACCTTTACCTATCAACACTCAGAAAAGGTCGCCCTGCTGGCAACAATGGTGGCGGAAGAGATGGGACTCAGCAAGCAAAAGATAGACCTGATTTACGTTGCCGGACTGATGCACGATATCGGAAAGCTTCGCACACCAGATAACATTCTGCATAAAGAATCTGAGCTGACTAAAGAGGAGTTCACCCGTATCCGGCGTCACACTGTTGATACTGAATACACGCTGCGCAGCTTTTTCCATAGTTCGGATGTCAGCGTATGGGCGGCAAACCATCACGAGCGTCTGGATGGTTCCGGCTATCCGTACCATAAAACCGCAGAGCAACTGGATCTGCCTTCACGCATTATCGCCGTTGCTGACATTTTCCAGGCACTTTCACAGGAGCGCCCTTACCGTCAGCGCCGCTATACCTCTGACGAAATCATTGACAAGCTGACTCCGCTGGCAGAAAACGACAAAATTGACACAGATGTGCTGGGGGTAATTAAAAAGGATCCGCAAAAGTACTATCAAGCCTCAGTTATGGATCCGGAAACACCGGTACCCGGTTATTGCGACTCCTGAGTGATTGAATATGCTTAGTCTTAAGAACCACAAAGGAATCCTTTTAGTACTTATCTCATTCAGTGCGTTGGTCATTCTTACCAATGTCCTGACACAGTCGGTTATTTTCTCAGGGCAAACTGAAGATGTCGCTCTGACAAACGCGGTAAAAAAGACTAAAGAGCGGGAAGGAGTCATCAGAACCTTTCTTACCCGCGCTGAAAACACCATTGATGGATTAAGAAAAAGTGACGCCTTTAACCTTTTTCTCATCGCTCCATCATCGAAAGTAAACTTTGAAACCACAGCACTGAATATCGCCAGAACCCATCAGGAAATAATGAATATTCGTTTTCTGGATCCTTTTGGTATGGAAACAGTGCGGGTTTCACGAAATAAGCCAGAAGACGAGCCTGAAGTATCGCTGCTGCCTCAGTTGCAAAATAAGTCTCACCGATACTACTTTCAGAAGGCAGTCAACTTCCCGGCTAACCAAACATGGTTTTCAAAACTTGACCTCAATGTCGAACACAAACAGGTTGAAACACCATACAAAGCGACGTTACGGGCAGTGATGCCTGTTACTCATGAGGATGAGTTTAAAGGGATACTGGTCATAAACTATTTTATGAAGCCCCTGTTTGACGCGCTTTTCGCCGTTCCCTTATACCACATGATACTAGCCGATGAAGATGGCGAGATACTGATTCATTACGACAAAAACCGTAACTGGAGCCGTTATCAAGACTTACCGGGTCTGGAAGCGGATATCCCGGAAGTTACCACGGCTTTGCAAAATGAAACCTACAGGGGCACCGGCTACTTTTCAAGAAAGCTGGAGCTGCCTGTAGATAATCAACTGTTGCTGGTTCTGTCGCTAAACAAAAAATATCTCGCCTTTCAGGAGAAGCTGTTTAGAAAAAATCTGACTTATAGTGCCATTACCACGCTTATTATTACTTCAGTATTCGGCTTCTTTTTAGCCAGTTTGTTTAAACGGTTTTCAACCGAATATAAGACCAAAGAAAAAAATGTTGCTGAACTGTCGGAATTAAACCAGAAAATAAACAGCTTACTGGAAAAGAATAAAGCTTATATGGATATGGCCAGTGACGGCATTCATATAATGGATCATAGCGGAAATATTGTTACCTTTAGCCACTCTTTCTCAAGCATGCTGGGTTATTCGGAAGAGGAAATATTAAAACTGAACGTCCGGGACTGGGACAGCCAGTTATTAGATGGTCTGCAATTGGATATTCTGAATAATATAACAACTGAACCTCTGAAATTTGAAACCCGGCACAAACGAAAAGATGGGTCATTTATTGATGTAGAAATCAATGCCAAGTGGATTTCGGTTTCGGGAGTGCACTACTTATATGCCTCTTCACGCGATATCACCGAGCGCAAGCAGATGGAGACAGAGCTGCATAAGCTGGCAACGACGGACTTCCTTACTCAGTTGCCAACACGCAGAATATTTGATGACAGGCTGTCGGAAGAGCTGGAGCGCTTTCATCGCGATGAAAAACAGCATATCTCTGTTGTGCTGCTGGATGTTGATCACTTTAAGACAATTAACGATACCCACGGACACTCTGTGGGCGATAATGCGCTAAAACATATCGCCAATACCGTCAGTCACGGTGTTCGCAAGATAGACCTGGTTTCACGCTTTGGTGGCGATGAGTTTGGACTGATACTGGTCGGAGCCAGTGAAGAAGCGGCGTTCAGTTATCTGGATCGCATACGCAGCAATATTGAAAAATCGCCACTGGTACTGGAAAGCGAAATTGTCCCGCTTTCGGTCAGCTTTGGAGTAACAGAAGTTCAGCACGATGATACCGATACCTTAACGATTCTGAACCGTGCCGATCAGGCGCTTTACTGCGCTAAGAAACACGGCAGAAACCGGGTTGAAACCTTTAAAGGTATGAATCAGTGTTGACCTAACTCAACCTGTAAAAACGGCACCCGATGGGTGCCGTTTTGCTAACTAAGCTATGATTTATTACAAAATCAATCAGAAATGGACATTTTTGTACACCAGCGCACAACCAACGAACAGTAGGAAAACGTGCACCAGGTGGTGATAGTTGATCTTATACTTGTGCAGCAGGCTGTATGACAGCATGCCACCAGCGATACCCACAGCAAAGGCTGGCAGAGAATTTACCACATGAGAAATCACCTCATCCGTAATCAGTCCTTCACTGTAAAAGCTGACGTTGGCACCGATCATCTGCAGCATGAAAAAGAAAGTTAATGTTGCTTTCACCTGGTCCGCAGTCCATGGCTGCATTGAAGTATATGCGATTACCGGTGGACCTGACTCACCAACACTTGCCCCAAGCACACCTGACGTAAATCCGGCACCAATGGTCACAGGAATGGAAGTTTTCTCAAATACCGGCTTAGATGAGCGGAATGAGTGCAGGCTTGAAACAATAAGCACAATACCCATGGTAAGCAGGATGTACTGGGCAGGCATGGTCGCCAGCAGCTTAGCTCCGACAAACGAAGCAGGAACCGAACCGGCAAAAAGAATCAGGCCAACTTTATGCTGAATAGCATGGCGCATTTTCCAGGCGATAGGAAGCGTTACCAGCCAGCCGATGATACCGGCAATGGGAACGGCGGTCTGTGCGCCTACCACAAGTGAAAGCAGCGGTACTGATACCATTGCTGAGCCAAATCCGGTCAGGCCTTGGGTAAAGCCGGCCAGGGCTATGATCAAAGAAACAATTATTACTGTGGTATCCATATGTCCTGTTACTGAGCTTAAGAAATTTGTGGATATTATAGGCGCAACAAAACTAATTACCATTACTTTTGTCACATTATGTTGTTTTATGTCCATTTGGTTTCGCGATGTGATATTAATCGCAGACAAATTGCGACCTATTAAGTATAATCCGTTCATATAGTCAGCAGTTTTCTGTTGCCTGATGGCTATAACGTTGTTTTATGTACATAAAATAATGGTCAAAATGCCAATGCTCATTTTTAACCGGAATGAGTATTGGCATTTTGATGATTTTTCAGCTTTTAAATTTCAAGAGGTAGACAATGGATAACTTCCAGGTGGATGCAGAGAGTTTGTCTGAAATGACAACAAACACTCATACCCTAGCCCGTGGTGTAGACGACTTTGATAAAGTTTATGGTCTGGGATACGAGGTTGGCCATGAAGACTGGTCTCCATACCCGAGAGTCAACAAGCTAAGACAGACCTTCCTGGACAGATCCTACGATATTGATGTAGAGCGACTAAGGCTGGTTACTGAGTCTTATAAAAACACTGAAGCCATGCCGCGTATAATTCAGTGTGCGTACGCCTTTGAAAATATTCTTCTTAATACCACGCTGCATATCTACGATGAAGATCTGATCTTAGGTGAAATCGCAGCACCGGCAAAAGCCTCTCCGATTTATCCGGAATTCTCAGTTAACTGGATTATTGATGAGATCCTGAACTCGCCGTTTGAAGAGCGCGCCAACGATCAGTTCTACATCCGCAACGATGAAGACAGAGCAGAAATCCTTGAGCTTTGTGAATACTGGAAAGGTAAAAGCGCCAACGAGATCATCACAGCTCACCTGGATGAAGATCAGAAGAAAGGTTCTCATATGGGTGAAAAGGTCTTCCAGACCAATAACTACCATTTTGCCGGCATCGGCCATTTCGCAATGGACTTTAAAAAGCTGATGACGCTTGGCTTTGATGGTGTGATAGAGCAGGCTAAAACTTCTTTTGCAAAACTGTCAAAACAGGATCCAGACTTCGGTGAAAAGCGCGACTACTACAAGTCTACGATTATCGTGCTGGAAGCCGCTAAAGCCTACGTTGCCCGCTATGCAAAACTTGCCAAAGAGATGGCAAAAGAAGAAGCGGATGCGAAAAGAAAGCAGGAACTGCTGGATATGTCAGCAAACTGCGACCAGATTGCTGGCGGCGTACCTCAGACCTTCTGGCAGGCGGTTCAGCTGTTTAACTTCGCAACGACCCTTACTCAGATTGAAGGCAACGGCCACTCCATCTCATACGGACGTATGGACCAGTGGCTTTACCCGTTCTATGCAGAAGATGTAAACCGCAACTCAGTATCAAAAGAGTTTATTCTTGAGCTGATTGAAGTTCTGTATGTGAAGATGAACAATCCGACAAAACTGAAAGACAAAGGTACGGTAAAAGTACGTAACGGTCGCGGTTTTGGTGGTGAAAGCTTAACCATTGGCGGTGTTGACGAAAACGGTGATGACGCCACTAACGACCTGACCATGCTGATGCTGGAAGGCTCTGTACATACCCGCATGATGAACCCGTGGGTTTGTGTGCGTATGCATGAAAACACGCCTTATGAGTTAAAAATCAAAACCATTGAATGTGTCAGAGCCGGTTACGGCCACCCGAAACTGTTCAATGACGGTCCGGCAGTTAAAGCCATGCAGGGTAAAGGCGTTACTCTGGAAGAAGCGCGTGACTACGCCGTTGTCGGTTGTGTTGAGCCAAGCATTCCGGGCAAAGAGCACGGCTGGCTGGATGCCGGTTATGTTAACACTGCTAAGATGATGGAGATGGTCATCAATGGTGGCCGCATTCTTTCCGGCCCAGATGCCGGCAAGCAGTTAGGCCCGGATACAGGTAGCCTGGAAACCTATCAGTCCTTTGAAGAGGTACTGGAAAGCGTTGATAAGCAGTTCGCCTACTGGTGTGACCAACTGTGCAGTTGTCTGAATGTCACCGACAAGATCCACCGTATGGTTAAGCCTACGCCTTATATCTCGGCATTCTTTGAAGGCTGTATCGAGACGGGCCGAGACATGACCGCCGGTGGCGTTAAATATAACGGCACCGCTCCGCAGGCAGCCGGTATCGCAACCTGTGCTGATTCACTGGCCACCATCAAAAAGCTGATGTTTGATGATAAGAAGTACACAGGTAAAGAGCTGCTGGATGCCGTTAAAGATAACTGGGACGGTCACGAGAAGCTGTATGCGTTGGTGAACAGCTCTAAGATCCCTCATTACGGCAACGATATTGATGAAGCGGATGAACTGTTTAAGTTTATGTTCGAGTGTTACTGCCGCCATATTAAAGGCCGTAAGAACCCTCGTGGTGGCGAATTCAGCCCGGGTGTATACACGGTAAACGCCAACGTTGGTATGGGTTTGTACACCAATGCTTCTCTGGATGGCCGTAAGAACGAAGAGCCGATCTCAGACAATATGGGCCCGGTTCACACCGAAGGCGGCTCACACGATATTTCAGGCCCGACAGCGGTGATTAACTCAGTAACAAAAGTTGACCACAGCCTTGCAACTAACGGAACCCTGCTAAACCTTCGCTTCCCTGAAGATGCGGTTTCTGGTGTGGAAGGCCGGGATATCCTGGTTAGCTTTGTGGATGAGTATATGTCTAAGCAGGGCATGCATGTTCAGTTCAACATTATGAGCTCAGAAAAAATGCGCGCGGCACAGAAAAACCCTGAAATGTACAAAGACATGCTGGTACGTGTAGCGGGTTACAGTGCTTACTTTGTTGAGCTGGGTAAACCACTTCAGGATGACCTGATTCAGCGTACTGAACTGAGATTCTAGTCACCCGGTTTACTGACATAACTAAACCCATCGTCATTCCTGCGAAGGCAGGAATCTACTCAACGCATGTTGTAGAGTTAAGTGGAAAAACTGGCTCTACAACGCGCTGATAGCAGATCCCCGCCTCCGCGGGGATGACATCATTTAAGCATGCCACCCACCTGACAATTCATTGAGGTAACTAGTGCCAAACTCAAAACACGCCTTGGGTACTGTCCTTAACATCCAGCGGTTCACATTACACGACGGCCCGGGTATCCGCACGGAGTTCTTTCTAAAAGGCTGCCCGCTAAGGTGTGACTGGTGTGGTAACCCTGAAAGTTTTAACCAACACATTGAAGTTGGTGTCTATCAGAATAAATGTATCTCAAGCGAGAAGTGTGGTTCATGCATCGATGTTTGTCCTTATCCCGGAATTCTGATTTTCCCAGAGTCAGGCACTGAAGGACATAAGCTTGCGGAAATAGACCGCAATGAATGCACAGACTGCCTTGCCTGTGCCGATGAATGCCCTTCTGAAGCCATCAAACAATGGGGCAAAATCATGTCTGTGGAAGAGTGTATGAAAGCCATCATGCAGGACAAAGGCTTCTACGACCGCTCAGGCGGAGGCGTCACAGTATCCGGCGGAGAGCCCCTGCTCCAGAGTGACTTTGTCTTAGAGCTGTTTCAGGCATGCAAACAAGCAGGCATTCATACCTGTTTAGAGTCCAGCTTTTTCTCCAACTGGAACCGGATTGAAAAACTGCTTCCTTATACCGATCTGATTATTTCCGATATCAAACTGATGGATAGCGAGCTGCATAAAAAGTACACCGGAGTGGATAACCATAAGATCCTGAAAAACCTGAAGCAGCTCTCAGCCACAGGCAAAGAAATTATTCTGAGAATCCCGGTTATTCCAACTATCAATGACAACCCGGAAAATATTAAAGCCACAGCGGACTTTATCCAAAACGAAATGTCCGGAAATGTCCGCACACTGCAGCTTCTGAGCTTTATGCGCCTGGGTGAAGAGAAATATGAATCTCTGGGTATACCCTACAAAATGAAAGATCTGAATTTCGACCGCACCGAGTTTCAGGAGCAGGTTGGTCAGATTGCTGAATATTTTAATGAGCGGGGAATACACTGCTTAGTAGGCACAAAGGAGAGGGAGTGACCTGTTTTTCCGGGGCGCTCGCCGAGTCAATCTCGAGATATCCTTTTGATAACCAACTTCTAATAGATTAGATCTATTAGAAATGCGATTGCCAAAATGAGAGCCTGAACAGAAGCCCCGCACACTGTTAGTTCTGACCTACAACTCCATTACCGTATCAGTAAACACTAACTTCTCGATATTACTCAGCACATTAATGCCATCCCGGTTATCTAGCTGATCGGTTACCTTCGTTTCGCCATTGCTGGCCCTATCCACCGAATACTGCGATGAGTTGCCTGAGAAGATCACCCTGTTTTCCCCTGAGTTCCCGGTTATCCGGTTGTCATACTGATTCACAATAACATTCGATGCGTTACTTCCCGTCAGTGTCACATCTTTTAGATACTGTGAATGGTTGGTATAAGACTTTGCTGAATCATATTTCAGACTAAAGTCACCGCTAAAACTTTCGTCAATTCTGGCGTTATAGGTCAGATAAGGATGGAAAAACTTATTGTTCATCAACTCTGCGCCCTCAGGATCTTCAGATGAGATCTCTGAACGTGTTTTGGCAATATAAACTCCCCACATACCGTGAGTGCTGCTCTCTGTCCAGGCTCCCCATAGCCCGTAATAGGAGTCGATAACCGACGCCAGGTACTCCTGAGAAAGACTGTTTTCTGCCGTCAGCTCCTGAATCCAGCTCCGGTTTTCATCTCCCATTCCCCAAAGGTTACCGGCCAGCGCCGTTACCTGAGCACTTCTGATTTCCGCCTGATAAGCAGGCAGAGCACCATCTGAGCCTCCCTGATCAATACCAATACCGGTATCATGAACCAAATGCAGGATTTCTTCGAATGAGGCGTCCCTGTGTTCGTAATTCTGGTTGATATACCAGCTACCGCCCTCTACCTGAATCTCATCATGATACAGTGGCTGGCCTTCCAGCTCTGCAGCTGAGTTACTTCCGTCATCGCAGCCATTAAGCAGCAATAGTTTTGCCCCGTTTTCAGTCATTTTATTGGCAACGGCAGACTTATCCGCGCCGTAGGTTGAACCCGGATAATTAGTCAGATAATGCTCCAGTATTAAGCGGGCCCGGACTATCTGATTATCGGTCAACCCGTCCTGAGCAATGATATGAATCGCCTGACCATTTGGAGCGGTCACTTTGGTGTAACGGTTAAATTTCAGGTTACTACTGTAGGTTTGGGCAAGGTCATCAGGCACAGCTTCAATACCCAGCGCCAGTGTCTCCGAAGAAAGATTTGTCGCAGCCTGAGTATTGGAATTATTGCTGCTTACTGAAGAACCTGAATTGCATCCGGTGACGCCAGCAGCAGCGGCTAATGTGATGATTGAGAGAATATTAGATCTTTTCACTGCAAAACTCTTCTTAATTGAATTCAGAGTTATTCTGACTGACTGAAAAAATCTTTGGGTAAGGTCATGTAAGCAACGCCCGCTGCTATGTAAGCAGATGTAAGCTGCCTATAATTTTAACCATAAGGTCAGTAACATAGTGGATATGGTTTGGCAGAGAAGAAGATACCCGTGGCAAAGGCACAGTTATTAATCGTAGAAGATGACCAGGAGATAGCCCGTCTCACAGCAATGTATCTCGAGGCAGAAGGTTACGATACGGTTATGGTTGAAGATGGCCTTCAGGCCATTCCGGCTATCCGGGAAAATGCGCCCGATCTGGTGATCCTAGACCTGATGCTGCCGGGCCTGAGCGGCAATGAAATTTGTAAGCAAGCCAGAGAGTTTTATCAAAAGCCCATTCTGGTTCTGACCGCATGCGCTGACGATATCAGCGAAGTAAGCTTGCTCAAACTGGGGGCGGATGACTACCTGACCAAACCGGTGAAACCACATATTATGGCAGCCAGAATTGAAGCCCTGCTCCGTCGCTCCACCAGTAACGTGCCTGATAACCGTTATCTTAGCGTGGGCAAAATACGCATTGAAACGAAAGATAAATCCGTCTATTTCGATAACAATGAACTGGTACTTGCTGACGCTGAATATGAAATGCTGCTCCTGCTGGCTAGCAACGCGGGAAAAGTGGTATCCAGAGAAGATTGCTGCAGCTCCCTTCGTGGCATTAGCTACGACTATAACGACCGCTCAGTGGATATGCGAATTTCCGGTTTACGCAAAAAACTGAATGACAGCAAAGCGCCCTACAAACAGATTCTGACAGTACGCAACAAAGGATATATGCTGGTCGATGGCTAAACTTATTCCCCCAATGTTCGCACGTCTCTACATAAGCATGATTGCCTCCCTGTGTGCGGGCATATTTCTCACTTTTCAGCTTATGCAAAGCTATCTTGAAAAAGATTCCATTGAAGACTTTGTAAGAGATACGCAATACGTCTACCAGAATATTCAGCAAAACTTGAAAAGTGAAAACATGACAACAAAAGCTTTCTTTGAAAGTAAGCACTCACCTATTCCGCATTTCCAATTTGAACTGATGCTACTGGACCAGAACTCCCCGCAACCGCCCTGTAAGAAGTGTACTTTTCTGTCCTCAGTGAAAGGGGTTAAGGTATATGGCAGAGAGGATGGCAGAATGTCCTCCGTATACACACTCCCGGATTCCAAACATCTGCTGATAATAAGCGACAGAGCACCATTAGAAATTGCTGAAACAGACACTCCTGAATGGTATCAGGACGAAGAAGAGTTACTGCCGTTCATCCTCTTTGCTGTCACCCTTCTGGTCATCGCGGGTGTACTCTATTACCCGACACGGAGATTACATAAACAAATTGAGACACTCATCCTGACACAAAATCAGTTTGGTAAAGGTAACCTGAATACCCGCGCCGATGAGGATATCCCTGCCCCTCTCAATGACCTGGCCGCCAACTTTAACCTGATGGCAGAAGAGATAGATAACAAGGTGAGCGAAAGTCTGGTTTTTGCTCAGGCAGTTCCCCACGAAATACGGACACCACTGAGCCGGATTCAGCTTGCATCCGGCCTGCTGCGCAAAACTTGCCAGGAAAAATCACAGTCCGAACTGCTGGACAATATTGATAGCTATATTGATGACCTTGAAGATCTGACAAATCAGGTTGTAGCCTATTCCCGCTTAAACTCAGCAAGTCCGGCAGACAGAGTTAACCCGCTTCAGCCAATTGCTTTAAAAGCGTTTATCCTGTCCAGGCTGGAGGCACTTCAGCCCCGCCCCGGCATTGAGGTAGAGCTGGACATAGATAACGACTCATTTATCCAGTGTGATGCCATGCATTTTCGCTTGCTGATGGACAACCTTCTGAAAAATGCACTGCTGCACACCCACTCCCGAATCGTGGTTTCTGAAATGAAACAGAGCGGGCAGCAAATATTATCCGTCGCAGATGATGGCCCCGGAATTCCGGAGGATAAACAGCAATACGTCTTTGTACCATTTGCAAGGCTGGATAAAAGCCGTGACAGAAAAACCGGCGGACTGGGATTAGGACTGGCCATTGCCAGTTCAGCAGCGAAAAAACTGGATGGAACACTGACGGTGACAAGTAGCAACTCTGGTGGCGCTAAGTTTGTTTTGACCTGTGAAATCCGGCAACAGAAAAAGGCTGAACTGAAATCCTATCCTTAACCGGAACAGCATCTGAACCCTTATTGTTAGTACGAATACTCTATATTTGCAGACCTAAGTCTCATTACCGAAAGCCAGGCAGGTCGTTTTATTTTTGCTCTCCTATACTCCTTAATAATCAAAAGAATATTTGAATCGGCAGTATCTATAAAACAACATGAATATCCTATTAGCTCGCAAACAAAAACACCTTCGTAATGTGACACTCCTGGTATTTGCCTGCTGGACACTTTCACTTGTCGGACTTCTTAGCTGGACTATCTGGAAAGAAGAAAAGCACGCTGAAGACTACGCACGCTTAGAGGCCAAAGCCAGTTTCAATAAAGATGTTGCCCTGCGCCAGTGGTCCGCCAAACATGGTGGCGTTTATGTGCCTGTATCAGAAGACACACCACCCAATCCGTATCTGAGTAATATTCCCGACAGAGATATTGTTGCGCCTGAGGGTAAGCAGCTAACACTGATGAACCCTGCCTACATGATACGCCAGACAATGCATGACTATTCTCAGCTATATGGCATTAAGGGACGTATCACCAGCTTAAACCCTCTCAATCCTATCAATGTCGCCGATGAGTGGGAGAAAAAAGTACTGACCATGTTTGAACGCGGAGTAGAAGAGTACTCAGAAATAACCCAGATCGATGGCGAACCTTACCTAAGATATATGCAAGCATTTATGACCGAAGAGAGCTGTCTTAAGTGTCACGAAAACCAGGGTTACAAAGTGGGCGATGTCAGAGGTGGTGTGGGTGTTTCAGTTCCTGTGGAACCCTACATGAAGCTAAGAAATGAAACCATTGAAACCGCAGTCTGGTCCTACGGACTGATCTGGCTGCTTGGCATTCTGGGGATGGTGGTCGCAAATAGGTCAGCCAGAGAGCATATCATGACCCACCACTCCGTTGAGCTGGCCCTCACTTTAGAAAAAGAAAAAGCCGAACAGCTGTCTCAGCTTGACCCACTAACCAACCTGTATAACCGCCGTTATCTGGATCTGTTTCTGGACGATGAAATAAAACGTGCTGCCCGGGAGCAGCAGCCACTGGGCTTGCTTATGGTCGATATAGACTGGTTCAAGCTCTATAACAACAGCCTGGGGCAGGTAGTCGGCGATCAGGTACTACAGAGTATCGCCCACAGGGTGGGAAAAATCATAAACCGCCCGGCCGACTGTGTCGCACGTTATGATGGGGATAAGTTTTGTGTGGTACTGGCAAATATCGATATAGAGGAAGTAAGGAAGACAGGCGAAAGACTCCGGGTTGCCATTGAGTCATTAAAAATACCGACTGGCAACGAAACCATCGGGCCATACATGTATATCACCATCAGCATTGGCGGGATTACCGTTACGCCCGGGGAGAACACCCAGGCTGAGCACCTTTTAGAAGCAGCTGACAAGGCTTTATATCAGGCAAAACTCGCAGGTAAAAATCTGGCTGTTATTGATGAACTAAAAGCCCCATTACAAGAGTAACGGGGCTATTCATTTCTTCCGGGTTTAGCAGGATACTTAGATTACAAATCGCTTGGTAACATCCGTCAGCCTTACAGTCACTTCATTCAGTGTAGAAGCCGTTTCTGCTGTCTGCGCTGACTCACTGGTTACCGCAATAGAAGAGTCATTGATAGCAGTAATATTGTTATTCAGCTCGCGGGTAACAATATTTTGCTCCTCAGCGGCGCTGGCTATCTGAGCGTTCATTTTAAAGGTGTCCTGAATCGACTCATTCACCTCGCCTATGGACATACCAACCTTATCTGAAACCTCAACAGCGCGGCTGATGATGTCGGCACTTCCTTCAATTGCGCTGGTCAAGTCATCACTCCGGTCCTGAATCGTCTTGATCATGGTGTTGATCTCTTCAGACGATTCCTGAGTTTTCTGTGCCAGATTTCTTACTTCATCGGCAACCACTGCAAAGCCACGGCCATGCTCTCCTGCCCTTGCTGCTTCAATCGCGGCATTCAGTGCCAGCAGGTTAGTCTGCTCTGAGATACCGACAATAACATCCAGAATGGTACTGATTTTGCCACTGTCATCCTTCAGCGCATCGATCTTAGACTTAATGCTTTCATTTTCTGTTTCAACCGAGCGGATTGAATCGATAGCCTGTTCTACCAGTGTAAATGACTGCTGAGACACTTCAGTAGCACTCTGAGTAACCGCCTGAGTCTCTGCCGCGCTCTGAGCAATTTCATTAACGCTGGCCTGCATCTGCTCCATAGAAGTAACCAGAGTAGTCAGCTCCTGCTGCTGATTCTGCATATTCAGAGCATTTTGCTGTGATGCACCAACAACGATGTCAGACGCATTTTCCAGCTCACTGGCTGAGCTGTTTAGCTGATGAACCGTTTCACGCAGTGACTCCTGCATCCCTGAAAATGAACGGGCCAGTGTGCCGATTTCATCGTTCTTATAACGGCTCAGGTCGATATGGTTGTTCAGATTACCCGAGGCAATGCTCTGAGCCACGGTTGTCATTTTCTCCAGAGGAATACCCAGCGCTCTTTTCATAAAGAAAGCGGCAAATAACAGAGCTAATGTAATTACTACAGCAGCGGCAACAATTGAGGTAATAGCAGCGCTCATAGCCGCTTCACGGATATAGCTTTCAGATACCTGAACGCCAACGTATAAATTCGCCTCTTCTGAGAAAGTCACATATCTGTAGAAACCATCAATCAGAACCATTTTATTCAGGCTGGAGCGGAAGTCTGACTCAGTGGTTCCGGTAATCTCAAAGACGTTCTTACCTACATTCTCCTTAACAGAGCTGCCAATAATAAAGCCATCTCTGCGGAAAGCCGATGTCAGGTATGCGCTGTCCTGAACAGAACTGATAACCAGCTCTGAAAGATCGTTCATCTCCTTATTGACGTTCAGCATACCGATAATCTGGCCATTGCGTTTAATAGGCTCTGCCCACGCAATAACCATATTGCCGTTAATAGATTTATACGGTGTAGTGATACAGAACTCACCGGTATTCATTACGCATTGGTACCACTCTCGCTTTGTGATATCCAGCTTGGTCATTGGTATCAGTTCGCCGGTGATATTAGCAACCCCTTTTCCAACCAGACCGGCATAGGATACGACTGAATGAGTACTGGCGTTCAGAGCGGTGAAGAACTCGCCCTGTTCAGCATAGCTTGAGTTCTCATCATAAATTTTTGCTGCAAAGTTCAGAGAGGACTTTACTGATCGGCTATAGGCGTCAACCGAAGAAGATATCTCTCTGTTACTGTCTACCAGTCTCGCCAGACTGTTCTCTTCAGATATCTCATTGATCTTTATAAAGCTCAAAGTTGCAACAATGCCACCAACCAAGAGAGCACTTACTGTTAAAAGTAGGAATAATTTCGTTCGTAAAGAAATAGAACGTTGATCTGTCATATATTTTACCTGTCCAGCGGATAATTTATGGCTTTAGAGCTTTATTGACAGACTTCCCAGTTAAACATGTGAAGCGTGCCACAAAGTGTGCATTAATACACCAACTCAGGTCACTTTAGCAACTTTTTTGTAAGTTTTCATGTCAAAAAATAGACTTTATTGAAAAGCGCAAAAGAAAATATTTGCCAGATTCGTTATCTGACAAGGCTTCCTGACTTAGAGAACAGAGCTCAGAGAAACCTATGCCACGCAGGGATAAATCTATCTTCCCAAATGACGATTTATATCCATTTATGTAAAGAAACGTAAAGCTAATTAAAGCAACGTAAATCGGCTTTGTTTCGTCATGTTTCGCTTTTATCATGCTCGCAAATAATTCATCCCATTTTATGAGAAACCCCTTATGTTGAGATTTACCGCCATACTTACTCTTCTCTGGTTACCCAGCCTGCTTATGGGCTGGGATAACCTGGATAACTTTTTCGGCTGGCGTCATCAGTTAATCATGTACACAGGCCTGCTTGGTCTGGGCTATATGGGCCTGGCAGTGCTGCTTGCTGCCCGTTTTAGCTGGGTGGAAGAGAAAGTAAGGGGGCTGGATAAGGGCTATAAACTGCACAAAGATCTGGGCATTGGCGCTACGGTTTCTCTGTTTCTCCACTGGGCGATTATCAAAGGCGGACAGGCGCTGGTAGAAAGCGGCGTTATCGCAAGACCAAACCGCGGCCCACGCCCGGAAATTTAAGTTTACTCACAAGCTTGGCGGTCTTCTGATGCTTGCCGGTGTATTCCACACAGCGTTCCTGCTGGACTGGAATATCGGAACTATTCCAATGAACCTGGCGATTGCGGCGATTTCAATTGTTGGTGTCTGGTGTTCATGGCTGTCGCTGTCAGGCAGTATCGGCAAGAAAAACAAGGTTGACGGGCAGGTAGAAAAGGTTAAAGCCTTCTCAGTACAGCCGGGGCAGAATATGACGGTGCGTTTCTCAATAAAGCTGGATTCTGATATCCGCTACAAAGAAGGCCAGTTTGCTTACCTGAACTTCCATGACAAAGAAGCGCCTCACCCGTTCTCTGTGCTTAACTTTGATGCTGAGAACAAGCTAATTGAGTTTGGTGTTAAAGATCTGGGCGACTATACCCACAAGCTGGTTAACAGCCTGAAAGCAGGCCAGAAGGTAACGGTAGAAGGCGGTTACGGTACATTCCAGATCCCTGAAGTAGAAAAGCAGGCCTGGGTTGGTGCCGGCATTGGTATTGTGCCTTTCGTTTCCCGTCTGTACTGGCTGAAGAAAAAAGCAAACATGCAGCACCTGAAGTTTGAAAAAGTGCACCTGTTCTACTGCGTTAACTCGAAGAAAGAAGCGTTCTTCAGTAAAGAGATTGCCGGGCTGCTACAGAACCTGGACTTTATTGAGCTGCATATCCTTGATGCAGAAAGCGGCCAGCTTCTGGATAGCGACCAGATTCTCGACAAGATGCAGACCAAAGATTTTGATATCAGCTTCTGCGGACCGGAAGCATTCGGAAAATCACTGCAAGCCGGCCTTGCTGCTGCCGGTGTACCGGAAGAAAGGTTCCACAAAGAACTGTTTAAGATGCGTTAGTTATCAGAACAAAATCAGGTTTGTTCCCACTTTTGCGCCCAATCAAGGGCGCTTTTAGCGAAACCGGGCATATTTCCAAAACCGAAAGAGATAAAGCCACCAGAGAGCTGTTAAGCAGCCAGCAGCAGCTTCAGTCGCAAAAGAACAGTCTGGCAATAAATAAAGCAGAGCAGCAGGTTCTGCAGACCGAACTGGCTCTGGCCAAAAGAGACCTTGAACTTACCCTGATTAAAGCGCCATTTGATATCCGTATTACCGATGCTCTTGTTGGCTTAGCAGAGTACGTCAACAAAGGCGAGTTGATGCTAAAAGCGGACGGCATTGATGCGGTGGAAGTCAGCGCGCAGTTCCCGCTTGGTAAGATGCGGCCTCTGAGAGCAGATAGCCGGCTCAGCTCAATGGACAATAATGTTCACAATAATCTGGAAGCCGTGGTTGAGCTTCAGGCCGGAGACAAAAACGTCTCCTGGGAAGGTCAGGTAAACCGATCCGGCGGACAGGTAGATGCGCAAACCCAGAGCCAGAGCATAGTGGTGCAGATCGCTGACCCTTACCAGCAGGCCGTTCCGGGTAAAAAGCCACCGCTGATCCGCGATACCTTTGTTAAGGTGACTCTGAAAGCTCCGGTAATGAAAAAGCAGATGCTGCTGCCGGTCACCGCAATTCACAATGACAGGGTTTATACCGTCAAAGACGGAAAGCTGGTCATCAAACCGGTAAAAATTGACTTTGTTCAGGGCCAGGTTGCAGTTGTCAAATCTGGTTTGGAGAAAGACGATATTGTTGTACTGAGTAAGCTGTCTCCGGCGGTTGAAGGTATGTCCCTTAAGCCTCAGCCGGATAAAAAGATAAACCAATGGCTGGACAAGGAAACGGGGTTTAAAGCCGGGAAACCGAAAAATAGCGAGGACAAGTCATGATCGCTTTTTTTGCCCGCCATGCAACCGGCGCCAACGTATTAATGATTGCCATTCTGCTGCTGGGAGCCTTCGCCCTGCCAAAGCTGCAGAAAGATACTTTTCCAATCACGCCAACCAAGGATATTGAGGTTCGGATAAGCTACCCCGGCGCTTCACCATGCACCTGTTAGGCTACACCCTGAATATGATGACTATGGTCGGCCTTATTGTCGCCATTGGCCTGCTGATGGATGATTCCCTGATCATTGCTGAAAATATCGCCGCCAAACGGCAACAGGGAATGCCACCCTTTGAGGCTGCCATTGCCGGAACCAAACAGGTACTTCCCGGCGTGCTCGCCTCATTTGCCACCACGCTTATGGTGCTTGGTCCGTTGATGTTCCTGACCGGGAAAATGGGTGAAGTGTTGCGCTATATTCCGATTATCCTGCTGATCACTTTGTTGGTCAGCCTGATAGAGGCCTTTCTGATCCTTCCTTCGCATCTGGCGCACAGCCATCCTGAGTCCGGCTCCAACCCGCTGCGGGATAAATTTATCGCAGGTTTTGAAGGTGTGAGAGATAAATTCTTTGTGCCGCTGACCAGTAAAGCGATCAATGCGCCCTACTTAACCCTTGGCACATTGCTTATGGTTGTGATGATCTCTACCGCCTCTTTCTCTGCCGGCCTGCTTAAGTTTAAGGCGATGCCATCGCTGGAAAGTGATGTGCTTCAGGCACGTATCCTTCTGCCACAGGGAAGCCTGCTGACTCAGACAGAAACTGTGGTTGAAAAAGTCTCCGCAGCCCTGGATAAGCTGAATCAGGAATACGCCGAGAAGTATCCGGAATCGGAACCCTTGGTGAAAAGCAAAACCATTATGTTCAACACCAACGTAGACGCCAATGAATCCGGTCCTCATATGGCAACCATCAGTGCCGACCTGTTGCCTGCTCAGTTCCGCCAGCAGAGCATCAAGTCTCTGATTCAGAGCTGGAAAAAGAATACCGGGCCAACTGCTGATGTGGTCTCACTTAAGTTTACCGACAAAGAGCGCGGCCTTGCGGGTAACGGCATTGATATCCGGGTGCAGGGCGATTCTCTGGAGCAGTTAAACAAGGTCAGCCGTTCACTGATTAAGTGGCTGAAAGGGTTTGACGGGGTATTTAATCTCTCCAGCGATCTGCGCTATGGCAGAACGGAAATCCATGTGAATCTGAAAGATGAAGCCGGAGTCATGGGCGTTAACGCTTCCCAGCTTGCCCAGACGCTTCGCAGTGCAGTTAAAGGCAGTACAGACCTTACTGTTTTCCAGAGCGGTGAAACCGTAGATATTACCGTCCGCCTGGATGAGTTTACCCATCAGGCAAGCCTTCAGGAGCTGAAAGATCTGATGGTCACTGCATCCAACGGCACTCTGGTTCCCCTTTCCGGCATAGCCACCTTTGAGGAAAAGCAGACCTTCTCACGGATTAACCGCATTAACGGTGTAAGCACGGTTACTGTGCAGGGCAATATCAATACCCGTACCGCCAACGCCCGTGAAATTATGCAGCAGTTCCACAAGGAATTTGTTCCGGCTTCAGAGAAGAAATTCCCGGATGTAAGATTTGTTTCTCAGGGTCAGGACAAAGAGAGCTCAGATACCGGTTCATCACTTATGACCTTCTTTGCCATGGGAGTGGTGGGAATCTATCTTATTCTGACCTTCCTGTTCCGCAGTTACACTCATCCAATAGCCGTACTGTTAGCCATTCCCATGGGCTGGATAGGCGTTATCTGGGGGCATCTGGGAATGGGACTTGATCTTACCATTCCAAGTCTGGTCGGTTTTGCCACCCTTGCCGGTATCGTAGTAAACGATAATATCCTGCTGGTGAGTTTTATCGAAGAGAAGCTGGAAAAAGGTATCAGTCTGGTCGACGCCTGCCGGGAAGCTGTGCATGACAGATTCAGGGCGATTTTTATCACATCCCTGACTACCTTTGCCGGTCTGCTTCCGCTGCTGACAGAGACCAGTACTCAGGCACAGTTTCTGATCCCGCTCATCGCCAGTATCGCGTTCGGGCTGATATCAGCAACCCTGCTGGCCTCAATTGTTGTACCTTGCGTGCTTCTGATCCTGGATGATTTCAGGCTAAGTAAGTTTTCAACTGATTTATCGCCTTTGTGATATTATATCGAACTTTGTATTTTTTGGATTCGGTTTTAATTATGTTTCGTCTTGTTGCAGCACTGACTTTCTGTGCTGCTTTTTCCTCTCATGCACTCGATCTCTCTCCGGTAACCCGGGATCTGAATGGTTATTTCTCACAACAACTAAAGAAAGATAAGGTGCCTGGCGGGGCCTTGGTTGTGGTACAGGGTGATAAGGTACAACTGCTGAGTCTGTATGGTGTCAGAAAACAGGGTGAGCGCAGCAAGGTTGATGAAAACACCGTATTCCGGCTTGCCTCGGTTTCCAAGACATTTGCCAGTGAACTGGCGGCGATTATGGTTAAGGAGCATAAATTAAACTGGGATGATCCCATTTCTAATTATTTGCCGGAATTTCGCTACAAAAACCTTGAGGCTTCAAACCAGCTTCAGGTGCAGCATCTTCTGAGCCATACCACAGGGATGGTACACAACGTCTACGACAACCTGCTGGATGCCCACCAGCCTCTTAGTAAGATCTACCCTATGTTCGAAAGGCTGGAGCCCCTGTGTATGCCCGGCAACTGCTACGGTTACACCAACCTGATGTTCGGACTGATTGACCCGATCCTTAAGCAGTCGGCAAACAAAAACTACAGCGAACTGATGCAGCAAAAGGTGTTTGACCCGCTGGAGATGACAGATGCCTCACTGGGGATGCAAAGCTACCTTCACAGCGATAACCGCGCCGCTCCCCACGTTCGCGGTAAGACACGCTGGTATGCCAGAAAAGTGGAACTGGACTACTACCGCGTGCTGCCCGCAGCAGGTGTAAACGCCAGCATCAGCGATATGGGCCAGTGGCTGAAGGCTCAGTTGGGCGGATATCCGGCGGTGATCTCCCCCGATGTACTGGAAACAGTTTCCACACCACGCATCGAAACCAAGCGGGATATGCGCCGCAAGTACTGGCGCAAAAAACTAAAAAGAGCAGACTACGGACTGGGCTGGCGCATCTTCAACTATGGTGGCGAAGAGCTGATCTATCACAGCGGCTGGGTGACCGGCTTCTCCGCCGAACTGGCCTACTCAAAAAAACACAATATCGGCATTGGTCTGCTGATCAATGGCGAATCTTCCGTGGGCAGCCGGATTGTGACTCACTTCTGGGATGAAGTGCTTAAGCAGCTATAATACCAATGCTAAACCAGTTCTAAACCTTCACTGATGAAATTATTGTTAACCTGTTTCCGGCGGAAGTAAGTGGAGCCAAAAACACTGACTATATGGAATATTCAACCATAATAGATCAAACAAAAGAAACTTATGTATTTAAGGGCAGGAGCGCGATGCTAAAAACTATCTTTCGGGTGTGTGTGGCACTGTTTATCTCATTTTTGCTGACCGTTGTCTGTGTTGCATTTGTGCCAACATTCTTTACCTCTACACTTACGACCACATTTGATCTCTTGCCTGCGCATAAGTTTTTAGATCACAGCATCCAGACAAAAGAAGAGCTGTTTAAAGACCTTCAGCTAACAGAGGTCACCAATACGGATGAGTCAGACTTTTTGCAACTGCGTAAAGATCTCCCTGATAACCGGGATAAAAGCGTGTTTTTTGCAAGGATGTTTGTTATGCATGACTATCCCCAAAAATGTCAGTACACCCTTGTTGGCATGCACAGAACGCTTGATTTAGCCTGGCAGGTTACAGGTTTACGCTGTGGAGGAAGACAGAGTTGTCAGGAAGCTTTAGAGCATCAGGTTTGCAAGGAGCACGAAGGACCGAAACATGAACGCCATCATTAAACTTGTTGTATGGGGTGCCGTTGTCGTTTTAGCCATCCTCGGGGTTCAGTGGCTTAATAACAACTACACTCTGGCTGAAATGCGGGAAGTTATCACTGACAATCAGTGGTATGTATTATCCGGTTACGCAGCTCTGATCTCAGTCCGAGGGGTTCTGTTTATCCCGACTATGCCTTTTATCCTGTTAATGGCGAGTGTTGTCGAGTCCTGGCTGCTATTTAGTGTAACGCTGACTGCGTCCTGCTGTTCTGCTTACCTGGTCTGCCTTGCGGTGGATTACCTTGATATCACCAAAAAACTGAACGCTATGCCGGGAAAATCCATTCAGAGAGCTCAGAACTGGGTCAACTCTATGGGAGTGGCAGCCGTCGCCGGCTGGGCCTTTTTCCCACTGGTATTTACGGAGATTATTGTCTACCTCGCCCGCATCTCAGGGCTAACCAGAAAGCAGGTCATCGTCGCAGTCGCGCTTGGTGAAGGCCTGCTGATTGGCTTACTTACTTCTTTGACTGAGTGGGTTAGTGGTCTGGTTCAGTACTAATAAGTATCTTTTTTATTTCATAATCACACATTGTTGTTATTTCACTTATTAGAAAATTGCAAAATCTGGTATAAACTACCCCTTTCGGAGAAGTCGGATCACGGAGCGGATTGTGAAAGCAATTAAACGCCATCAGGAAATTGTTAAGCTGGTAAAAACTCAGGGCTATGTCAGTACCGAAGATTTAGCGGAAATCTTTGATGTCAGCCCCCAGACCATCAGAAGGGATCTGAACGATCTGGCTGATATGGACCAGATAAAAAGAAACCACGGCGGCGCTACTATTGTTACCAGTTCCGAGAACTCTTCTTATCAGACCCGGAAAATATCTTACCAGCAGGAAAAACAGAAAATTGCTTTTAAGCTGGCCGAACACATTCCTGACGGTGCGACCCTGTTTATCGATATTGGCACCACGCCAGAAGCGGTCGCTAAAGCTTTACTGGAAAATCACAAAAACCTTCGTGTTGTCACCAACAATATCAATGTTGCCTCTATGCTGATGTCCAAGTCTGACTTTAAAGTCATTCTGGCCGGTGGTGAAGTGCGGGGCTATGACGGGGGTGTCACAGGCGAAGCCACCATGGACTTTATTTCCCAGTTCCGTCTCGACTTTGGCATCTTAGGTATCAGCGGCATCGACTTCGACGGCTCTCTGCTTGACTTTGATTACCACGAAGTAAGGGTAAAACGCGCTATTTTAGAGAACAGCCGCTGTGTATTTCTGGGGGTAGACCACACCAAGTTTGGCCGCAATGCCATGGTTAAGCTGGGCGGCCTAGAAGAGGTGGATCTGGTGGTAACCGACCTGCGCCCGCCGGAAGAGATCTGCGAAGTTCTCAGTGCAAATGACGTTCAGCTAGAGATCATCTAACATTACTGGAAGTTCTTAAACTGCAATTCCACTAACCGGCGATACAGCTCGCAGCTCTCCAGCAATGAGTTGTGGTCACCCAGATCAACCAGGCTGCCTTCTTCCAGTACCGCTATTTTGTCAGCATGCTGAATTGTGGAAAGCCGGTGAGCGATAATCAGTGTCGTCCGGTTATGCATCAGGCTTTCAAGCGCCTGCTGAACCTTGTATTCACTTTCACTGTCCAGAGCACTGGTTGCTTCATCTAACAGCAGAATATGCGGATCTTTTAAAATCGCCCTGGCAATGGCGATTCTCTGGCGCTGGCCTCCGGACAGCCTGACACCCCGCTCACCAAGAAAACTGTAATAGCCATCCGGCAGGTCGATGATAAACTCATGCGCATTGGCCTTTTTAGCCGCTTCAATCACCTCTTCATCGGTGGCTTCCGGTCTGCCATAGCGGATATTGTGCATCACATCCGAGCTGAACAGTGCCGGTTGCTGAGGAACCAGCGCCATCATCTGCCGCAGATCTTTCGGGTCAGTCCGTTTGATATCAACGCCACCTAACCGGATCACGCCGGACTGAGGGTCATAAAAACGCTGTATCAGTTCAAATACCGTGGTTTTTCCTGCACCAGACGGACCAACCAGAGCCAGAACTTTGCCTTTTTCCGCCTTTAATGTGAGCTTCTCGGTCGCAGACTGGTCAGGCCGTGACGGATAACTGAAAGTCACCTGATCAAACAAAACCTCGGCTTCCAGCTCAGATGCAGAAACCACATCGTCCACCGGGGGCTGGATATTGCTACGGACCTGCAGCACTTCAACCAGTCGCTCTGTTGCGCCCGCCGCTCTTTGCAGCTCCCCAAGCACTTCCGAAACCGTTGCCATGGAGGATGCCACCAGGATGGAATAAAAAACAAAAGCCCCTAAGTCGCCACCGCTCATCCTGCCTGAAATCACATCGCTGCCACCAACCCAGAGCATGCCGGTTATGGCCCCAAAGACAATCACAATAACACCGGCAATCAAAAGCGCTCTTTGCTGAACCCTCTGCCTTCCGATAAGAAAGGCTCTTTCTACCTCATTAAAAAACAGCTCGCTCTCTTCCTCTTCCCTGCTATAACTCTGAACCGTTTTAATATTTTCAATCGCCTCACCGGCATAACTGCCCACATCAGACATGGAGTCCTGACTCTTGCGCGATAGCGCTCTTACCTTGCGTCCGTAGTAAAGAATCGGAGCCAGGATTAATGGAACAGCAAGCAGAACGACAAAGGTCAGTTTTATATTGGTGGCAAAAAGCATCATCACTGCGCCAATTAGCAATAAAGTACTGCGCATTGCCATTGAAAATGAGGAACCAATGATGGTCTGAAGCAGAGTGGTGTCTGTGGTGATCCGGGACATAATGTCGCCACTGCCACAGGTTTCAAAATAGCCCGGAGGCAGAGTGATCACATGATTAAAAACCGCCATACGGATATCGGCACTGACCCGTTCCCCCAGCCAGGAAACAAGATAGAAACGGGCGTAGGTCCCGACACCAATCATGCTGGTAACAATCATGATAAACATGATGGCCATTTGCAGTTGCTCAGAGGAGTGCTGGGCAAAACCAGAGTCGATCATCATCCGAAGTGCCTGCCCCACAGAAAGGGTCAGTGCGGCGGTAAAAACCAGGGCAAACAGCGCAGCTATGGTGCGCATTCGGTAAGGCCGGATAAACTGACGCAGCTCCAGCAGTATGGCTAAACGCTTGCTTTTGTCAGGTGTATTCTTACCCTGTAGTTCATCGGCAACTGCCGCTCTGCTCCCCTGCATCCAACCCTCATCTGCAAATAACTGAGACCTTAATCAAAGTTTAATAGATACCGCAGAGAAGGTTGGAAATTTTATAAAAATGTTAAATAGAGCGAATCCGAAAAGAGGCTTTTTTCAGAAATTTTGCTGCAAAACTATTCATCAGGCTGGCGACAATAATCAGAGCAATCCCTGTGATCTGGTAGTTAGAAAAACTTTCATCAAAGAAAGTCAGCTGCCAGACCACAGTAAAAATCAGGTTGGTGTAGATTAGCGGTGCGACCTGAGAATTACTCTCTGCCAACTGATATGCTTTGGAGCGGAAAATCTGGTTGGACACCACAGCAACCGAAAAGATAAGCATTGAACCCCAGATCCATAAATGTTCATCCGGACTTAGCAGCAGACTCTGATCTTCCGGGCTGGTTCCGGTGACAAAAATTAAAGGCACAAGGCATGCCGAGGCAATAATAAATGTCCATCCATTCAGAGACATCAGCGCCATATCTCCCTTACTCGCCCTGAACAGGCTCACCTGAGAACCGGCATTAAACAGACCTGCCGCCAGACCCAGCAAGAGCTCTGGCTTAAGCTGAATGCCCGAAACATCTCCGGCCAGCATTATCACGCCAACAAAGGTGGCAACCAGGCCAAACTTGGTTTCTGTCTTGATCTGTACCTTAAAAAACAGCTTCTCCAGAACAGGGATAAACAGTGGCCCGGTAGCAAATAACACTACGCCCTCAACCAGTGACAGCACTTCCAGTGACTTCAGAAAACAGAGCTGGCAACCAACGATACACAGGGCTCTCATCACTATCGGTTTAATTATTGACCGCGCCGGCAGAAACTGTCTGAATGCAACGGCTCCGGTTAACAGAATAAGTGCTGGGATCAGCAGACGCAGCAACGCCAGCAGCTCGGTACTCATGGTTCCGGACAGTGACTTTGAAAACAGACCTGTTAAAGAAAGGCTAAAGGTGGAGGCAAGCATATATAGCGTGGCATAAAGGTTCGCTGGCATTTTCTTCTCTTAGAATTCATCAGATACAGGGCTATTTTAGTGAATCAGAGAAAAAGAAAAATCGATTTAAATTAACCAAAAATGTAAGTAAAACTTACAAATGCAGAATCTGCCTTGTTTATTATTTTAAAAGCTGCCGACGTTTATTCCCGAACTGGCTGTTGACCCCTGCAGTCATGCATCGCACAATGTGCGGCCGGAATAAGAGTTAGGAAACCTGTAATGAGAAAATGCTGTGGCAACTGCCGTCAATTTGAAAGAAATTCTGGCAAACCTGTTGATATATGCGGTGCCTGGGGAAACCCGACCAAAGCAGACAGAGCCGCCTGCGAATTCTGGATTATGGTAGAGAAGAAAAACAAAAGAGACAGCTCTGACGCATAATCAGCAAAAGCCGGTTATTTCCTAAACGGTCGAAACGTGTCTTCTATCTGGCGATAAAGCGTATAAACCCAGGGCTTGGCGTCTTCGTGCAGTTCAAGCGGGCGAACCCTTGGGTCTTCCGGTGCAATCACCACCTCAATATTGGAAAGGCCGGTATCGTACGCAAGAATAAACAGTTCTTCGATATTTTTGTCCCCCATTGCAAGACAGCCCACGGAAGAAGATTTGCCATGGATAAAGATGTTGCCTCCGGGATCAGCTCTCCGTTCCGCCAGCGCCCATTTCCGGTCAAACTCATTGGGGTAATTCAGCTCCAGCGATAAATGGAACTTACTGCCCGGATTAAGCCCTACAATTTGATAAATCCCCTCGGGAACCTGTTTATCGCCCTCGGTCAGTTTAGGGCCGGGGCCACCACTGGCTCCCCAGATAAAATAGCGCTTAATAAATCTGGGCTGATTCTGTTTATCAAAAGCCCAGGCCTCAAGGATATGCTGTCCTTTAATGGCCAGAAGAGTCAGTTTTTCAGGTGGGTAAGCAACGGATGCACTTTCAAACAGGGGAATAAGCTCTCCGCGGGCAACTGGTGAAAAGACTTCTACCGCTTCACCCAGCGTTCGTTTCTGTTCTGTCTCCTTCGCTTGTGTCATAGATTCACCATCCTCAGAAAAGCCATAAGCCGGGAGTATCAGACAACAAAACAAGAAACACGATAAAACTGACTTCAAAGCTTTCCCCGGACTAATTACTGGTACTGGTATTATATCTACGGACTTATTCCTGACAATAACGGAGCATGAGTTCCATGAGAACATAGCAGTGCATGCAACGCCTGAAACGGCAGCTCTGTATGACTTGGGATATTCCATAACAAAACAAACAACATAAATACAATAACCACAGGCGAAGTGCAGAAACTACCAATCTTTTTACAATAGGATCGGATAATCAGCACCCGGTGATCAGAACTAGAACTCATTCCACGCTACCTTCTCATTCGCCAGTGAGCCACAAAGAAAATAGTAACTCATTATTATTCAATATGTTATTTTATATAACCAGAAATTATGGTCTTTATAGAATCACAAAGGCGGCACTATGATGTAATGCTTGTTTCTAGTAAAGTCTTAAAGCTGCACTTTCAACACTTTCTTACAATTTGGTGAACAACTGAAATCTGTCTGTAACAATTTTCAGGTTTGTTGATCCAGTTAAAAAGGTGGCAGGATAAACTTTGTAAAGAATACGTTAATTAAGGCATGATAAATAACTAAAATCTTGAGATTAGTAACGTCAGTAGGCGGCAAATTGGTCTACGCTATGTATTGGTTAATAACGAATAAGAACAAAGAGACATGACCGTATTTTTGAAGTCAATTTCAGTTAAACTGAGGATAGCATTTATCGTTATGCTTTCGATCCTCTGCCTGCTGGTTTTTCTCCTTTTTGACTACCTGCAATTTAGCAAGGTCAGTACACTATTGGATAATATGTACGACCACCCTGTTACCGTTTCCAAAGCGGTGAACCAGATTGAGCTGAATATCGTCCTGATCCACAGAGAAATGAAAGACATCGCTCTGGGCAAAGATCTTAAAACCGCTGAAAGCGTGGTTGAAGAACTCCACGATGACACCTTAAAAAGATTCGATATTCTGCACGACCGTTTCCTTGGCGACCTGGATGAGATACAAAAACTCGAACAGTTATTTATCGACTGGGCTCCTATCCGACAAAAGGTCTTTAACTACCGCTCCCTGAACCGGCCAGATCTGGCGTACAACATCACCATCTCCGAAGGTGCCAATCACATTCAACGGCTAACGGCGGTGGTGAGCAGCATTAAGCACTTCGCCGAAAACAAACTGGATAACTTTTACAAAGATACAAAATACGCAGCCTTTAAGAACCTTTCGCTGGTGCTGATTCTCACCGCCCTGGCTATCATCATGTTTCTGATTGCCAGCTATTTTGTTGCACAGAGCATCAACTCTCAATTGGAAAAGCTCTCTTCATTTTCAAAGCAGGTTTCTGAAGGTGACCTTTCCGCTGAGATAGAGATAACCGGCAATAACGAAATTGATGATCTCAGTAAAGATGTGGTCATTATGCGTGATAGCCTGAAACAGCAGATTTTTAAAACCCAGACCTCAAATAAACAGCTGCTTGAATCAGAAAAACTGGCTGCATTGGGCGGCCTGGTTGCCGGTGTTGCTCATGAAGTGAATACGCCACTGGGAATTTCGATTACCGCCACTTCTGTCATTAAGGATATCCGGGACGACCTTCTGGAGGCATTTAAGTCGCAGACTCTGACCAGCGCCCAATTTGAAGATCTGATGGAACGGCTTACCATAAGCTCCGATATGCTGGATGAGAACCTTAACCGGGGTACCCGCCTTATCCATGATTTTAAACTGACCGCAGTGGATCAGATCACCGACAGCAAATGTTCCTTTAACCTGAAGGAGATCCTCAAGGCACTGCTTTCCAGTCTGTACCCAGAAACCCGGAAAGTACCGGTTGTCCCGGTATTGATGGGCAATGATGAGGTGATGATGATCAGTCATCCGGGGGCAATTACTCAAATTGTCTCCAACCTTGTGGTGAACAGTGCAAGACACGCGTTTTTTGACCAGTCTGAGCCGGACATTAATATTTCCTTCAGAGAGTCCGGAAACAATATCATTCTGGAATACAGAGATAACGGATGTGGAATTGACAGCTCTCTGCATGAAAAGGTATTTGAACCATTTTTCTCCACCAACCGGGCTAACGGTCTGGGCCTTAATCTGGTGGATACCCTGATTCATGAACGGCTTAAAGGTAATATGAGCTTTACATCCAGCCGCGGGCAGGGCGTGCATTTTGTATTTACCATTCCGCAGGAGCTGGAAAATGAAAACGGTCTGGTCTGAAGAGCAAATAAAGGATTGATATGAAGAGAGTTAAGCTGGAAGACAGTATCAAAAGCCCTATCTTCAGTGGAATTGGTAAACGCATCATTCTTATCATGGTGCTTATCAGTAGTACCGTAACCTTATCGGCCACACTGCTTCAGCTCTCCTGGGACTATACCCGGGAGTTTAACGCAGTGGAGGCAAGGCATCAGGAAATCCAGATGGTGCACGTGCCTTTGCTTGCGGCTTCCCTGTGGGAGTTCGACCTCAAACTGGTACAACAGCGTCTGGAAGGACTGGTGAACCTGCCAAGAATCAATTATCTGGAAATCCGCTCCGCGCACGATAATTTTACCGCAGGTAAAGCAATCCCGGTAAACAGGGTAATTAACGGCTACCCGGTGGTCTACCGGAAAACACCCAGCTCAAAGGCAGAATACCTTGGCACGCTTTACGTTCACTCTGATGCTCAGGAGATTTATGATTACCTGATTGAACAGTTTGTGGCCACCCTGATAATCAACGGTATTAAAACCATGATTGTCTGTCTGGTTATCCTCTTTGTGATTAATGAAAGTATTAACAAACGAATATTCCTGATTGCGCGTTACCTGAGAAACTATAATCCCCGCCATCCAAGAAAACCTCTGGTTCTGCGCCACAGAAAAATCCTGATGTCTAAGCAGGATGAAGTGAAGTGGCTGGGAGATGAAACCAACCGGATCACCAACCGTCTGACCACTCTGTATAAAAACATCAAGTACGAACAGGAACGCTTTACCGACTTTGCTAACGTTTCTTCGGACTGGTTGTGGGAAACCAACTCGGACGGCAGCCTGATTTACGTTTCTACTGAGATGGAAAAACACCTCAGTATTGATCCGGCCAATTATCCGAATATCACTGAGCTGGAGATATTTGAGTCGGCAAATAACTTTCTTGGATACATCAATGACAAAATGTCATTTGAATTCTGTCAGGAAAAAGTGGAGATCAATGGCGTCACTCACTACCTGCTGCTTCAGGCTATCGCCAATTATCATGAAGGCGAATTCCTTGGTTTCAGGGGAACGGCCATCGATATTACCGTGCTGCAAAAAGCCCTTATTGACCTTGAAGAGCTGAATGAGAACCTGGAGAAGAAGGTAGAAGAGCGTACCCATGATCTGAAAGCCAGTATGGAAAACCTGGAAAGAACTCAGGAAAAACTGGTGGAATCAGAAAAACTGGCGGCATTAGGTGGACTGGTTTCCGGTGTTGCCCATGAAGTAAACACGCCGCTTGGTATATCCGTAACCGCAGCCTCCATTATTCAGGAGATTGTAACCGAGCTGAACAAAGCCTTCGAAGCTCAGACTCTGACCAGTACCCAATTCTCCGCTCTGATGAGCAGAATGAACGATACTAACGCCATGCTGGAAGATAACCTGAACCGCGCAGCTAAACTTATCCGTGACTTTAAACAGACCGCGGTTGATCAGGTGTCCGAAAGCCGCAGCCAGTTTGCGATTCAGAAAGTGCTTGAATCGCTGCTTGCCAGTCTGCACTCCAGAACGAAAAAAGTGCCGGTTGAACCGGAAATTATCGGAGACGATAAACTGCTGATGAACAGCCTGCCGGGCGTTCTGACTCAGGTGGTATCCAACCTGATACTGAACAGTGTTAACCATGCCTTTAAAGATGCGGAAAAACCGGAAATAACACTGAACTTTACCGAAGACGGAGACAACGTCGTGTTTGAATACCGCGACAACGGCTGCGGCGTAGACGAAGCGCTGCACCAGAAAATATTTGAGCCATTCTATACCACCACACGAGGCCGTGGCGGCTCTGGTCTGGGGCTGAACCTGGTATTTAACCTTGTACGCCAGAAGCTTAAGGGCAGCCTTGAATTTGACTCAAAACCGGGGGAAGGTGTGAAGTTTGTGTTTAAGCTACCAAAAGAACTGCCACTGTCGCTGGAAGAGTTTACTGAAGAGTAGTTACTTCTCCCACCATGCCACTCGTTCCCACGCTCCAGCGTGGGAATGCATACCTCGGCTTAAGGCGTAATGCATAACGCACAACAGCCAATAATCCAAATCAGAACACCGCAAGAAATAACCCATTGAATTAGAAGAGTAAAATAGATTAACGTGAAGAAAGGGGAAATATTCTGATCGTTATATGGTGTGTGATCTCTTTGGCTCTGATATGCATTCCCACGCTGGAGCGTGGGAACGAGGGATCACTTTAGAGCGTGAAGGTAAGGAAAGCAGGGGGGAGTAAAGATATCAATCCGGGAACATATTACGGATTTCAATAAACTCATCCCAGCGGCCCACCATCAATTCAACCAGTTGAGGGTCGAAGTGGATACCGCTTTGGGCGATAATCTCCGCTTTAATATCTTCGTCCGCCCAGGCTTCCTTGTAGCTTCTCTTTGAACCCAGGGCATCAAACACATCAGCAATGGCTGTTATTCTGCCCACGATAGGGATATCTTCGCCACTCAGGCCACCCGGATAACCGGTGCCGTTCCATTTTTCATGGTGATAGGCCGCAATATCTTTGGCAACCGTAATAAGACGGCGCTTAGACTTGCTCAGGATCTCCACGCCATAATCGACGTGTTTTTTCATGATCTCCCACTCTTCTGCATCCAGTTTACCCGGCTTATGAAGAATGCTGTCAGGAATCGCCACTTTACCAATATCGTGTAGCGGAGAGGCGTGTTTGATCAAAAGCGTCTGCTCTTCATTCAGACCGTAAAGGTTAGCCAGCTTCTCGGAGATCATAGAAACCCGCTGTACGTGAGCACCCGTTTCCTTACTACGCGCTTCTACGGCGTTGGCCAGGTTATAAACCAGCTCTTTCGACGTATCCTGCAGGTCCACCAGCAAATTCAGATTTTCAAAGGTCAGCGCAATATTATGCATGTAAATTTTAAGCAGCTGACGGTCCAGATCCTGCAGCTCGTCATTAAGATTGACATAAAGAATGCTCATCACTTTTCTGTCATCAGCCGAATAGAACACATAAGCGTCTTCGTACTGTGTTGACTCGCCTTTATCCAGACACTCACGACAGCGCTTCGCTACCGTCTCAGGCAAAAGGTCAAAGGAGCAAACGGGATAAAAGTTAACATACTCGCCCGTTGCAGCCAGTGTCAGAGCTCTTGAGTCTTCACTGTCCGGGCATGGCTGAACGATGCAGTAAAATGCCGAAGCATCCAGATCCAGAAGCGAGGTCAGCTGATTAAGAACGGACGAAGCGTAGGTTTTCAGAGTATTCGTATTCTGAACATTTGCAGACGCTTCGATAACCTTACTCAGGCCTTCTTTCTGCTCTTCGATAATACACAGGTCTCTGTATGCCCTTAGCATTGAATAGAGCAGCGTACGCAGTTTCTGGGTGGTTAGCTCGGTCTTTTCTTTGTAATCATCGATTTCATACTCCTGAATAACGATATCTTCAGGAGCCTGCCCCGCCTGACCGGTTCTCAGAACCAGGCGAGTCATACTGTTTTTCAGGTCTTTGCGGATATAGCGGATAAGATCCAGGCCGGCATGCTCTGTTTCCATAACAACATCGACAAGAGCCACCGCAATATCATTATGATTACTCAGGATACCTCTCGCCTCAGCACCGGAGTATGCTGATAACAGTTCCAGTTTCCTTCCCTGAAATTCAAACCCGCTTAAGGCCAGCTTAGTGATCTGATGCATCTGAACATCATCATCTATAAGCAATACCTTCCACGGTACAAGGGAGGTTCTACCCAGATCCTTATTAACTTGCTCGTTATTGTCCTGTTGCCGTTGGTCTGCAAACAACTCCATTTCGATCTCACTCCGAAGCTAAAAAAGCTTAATTTTTTCTGTAACACAACACTTAATAGTAACGCTTTTTTGTTACAAAATATCAAGCAAATTCTGACTGCTTATTCCGTATTGAGTTAGAAGTGAGACATCGGCATCAATCGGTATTACAACCTTTATGCAACAAGTATCTCAGAAACCTCTGACTCTTACTCCTCACAGCAAAAAGATAATTCACTCATTAGTATAGTTTATATATCTGTTACTAGCCTCATGATGCCTGTTAAGAGAACAGAAATTAACCGTTATATCTCAGACTGGGTATAATCAAAAACAACAATATCCTGAATGATTTTCCTGAAGTGCACTTTAAGCGCATCGTGCTCCGGGTGAACAAGGTAACTCTGCCTGGTTTCCTCGTCACTGAAGGTCATCAGAATCGCCAGATCATAGGATTTATTCTTCCCTTCAGAGCTGTCATTCATGCCCCACTCTACTCCCTCAATTCCTTTAATCTTAGCCGGAATATTCATAAATGCATTGCGCGCTGCATCCATCTCTTCCTGAGTGGCTTGTTTCCGGGTTTCCACTAACATGATGTGGCGTATCATTCTCTGCTCCTTAAATTTTTTCTTCCTCTGACAAAAAGCCTTCCAGAACATCAACAATCAATTGATGGTCTTCTACCTGAGGTAAGCCCGATACCGTAATTGTACCGATAATCCCAACATTACGGACAGCCAGAGGGAAGCTTCCACCAAAAGGTGCGTACTCTTTCGCATCCACCAGAGAGCCCTGCTCGATGGAGACACCTTTGTTTTTGTAATAGTTGCCAATATACCATGAGCTGTTCTGGTAACGCTCAACCACGTTTTTCTTTCTTCTTATCCACTCCGCATTATCAATGCGGGTACCCGGCATGGCATAACTGAACAGGCAAAGGCCGTTCATGGTAATATCAATGGCAACCCCAGCCACTTTCTGCTCGGCCGCTTCCTTCAATGCACAGCCCAGCTCCCACGCACGCTCATGGGAAAAATGGGTAAACTGCAGGCGCTTTTCCTGCTCTAAAATCTGATTCAACAGCTCTTTCATTATCTTTGTCCTTTTACGAAAAAAGGCAGCACCAGGTTACCGGTACTGCCAAGGCTCCGAGGAGAGTATTTTCCGCGGAAAATTACAGTTCCAGCTCGGCTTTCAGCATAGTTTCGATCTCTTCTGTTGAGCCTGCGCTCATCAGATTCTGGCGGAACTCTTCGTGCATAATGCGACGGGCAAGTTTCGAGAAAATCTTCATATGTTGATCACCGGCAGAGTGTTTATTCAGCGTCAGCATAATAACGAACTGAGCTTCCTCATCTCCCCACTGAATCGGTTTCGCTAAACGAGACACACTGATGGTCGATTGCTCAATGTGCTCACTCTTGGTATGAGGAATTGCGAAACCAAAACCAAGTCCCGTAGAGAATACGTCTTCACGGGCCCATAAATCGTCGGCTAGTTTAGCCGGGTAGCGGCAACGGCCAGCCAGGAACAGATTGTCAGACAGAGTCTTGATAACCTCTTCTTTGCTGCGCAGGTCGTTATCCAGAGTAATACACTCCTGAGAGATAAGCGGTGCATCAGACTGATCCATACGGAACTGTGCCAACAGGTGCTCAACTTCCAGAGAGGTTCTGCAGTCCATCGCCTTGTTCAGAAGCTGACGGCACTCACGGCTGTCCAGCTTAGCGATACGCTCTTTAGTTGCAGGAATGCTTGGCGCACTCATACTGATCTCATCCAGACCCAGACCAACCAACAGCGGCAGTACTGAGCCTTTCGCGCCCAGTTCACCACACAGGCCAATCCACTTACCGTGACGGTGCACTTCACGCACAACGTGGTCAAGCGTTCTCAGGAATGCAGGGTTCAGGCTGTTGTAGTGCTTGGTCACTTTCGCGTTATCACGGTCAACCGCCATCAGGTACTGAGTCAGGTCGTTACTGCCGATACTGAAGAAGTCGATCTCTTCACAGCACTGGTCAACGATAAATGCCACTGACGGTACTTCCATCATGATGCCCAGAGGGATTTTCTCATCAAACGGAATATGCTCTGCGCGAAGCTCTTTACGCACTTCAGAAAGCACATCTTTCACCCAAAGGATCTCTTCCAGTGAAGAAATCATAGGAATCATAATCTTCAGAGAGCCGTGAGCTGATGCACGAAGGATGCTGCGCAGCTGAGTCTTGAACATATCGAAGAATTCTTCGTAGATACGCACCGCACGGTAACCCAGGAACGGGTTGTTTTCTGCAGGAATGTTCAGGTAATCCACCGGCTTATCACCACCGATATCGATAGTACGGATAATGATGGATTTGCCGTCTGCTGCATCCAGAGCCTGACAGAAGATATTGTAAAGCTCATCTTCATCAGGCGCAGAAGTACGGTCCATATACAGCATTTCTGTACGGAACAGACCGATTGCTTCTGCGCCGTTGCCGAATGCTGCTTTTGCTTCAACCGAGTGCGCGATGTTTGCTGCCACTTCAATCACTCTGCCGTCAGCCGTTACACCGGCTTCATCACGGAACTTGCTCTGACGGGATTCAATCACATCAGCAACACGCTGCTCCTGCTCATAGTAACGGCGAAGTGGTTCACTGATTTCTGTTGCTACCACGCCCAGGTTGCCATCCACCAGAACTTCCAGGTCAAGGCATGCTGTCAGTTTGCTCTCATCAACACCAACCAGAGTCGGAATGGCAAATGAACGGGCCAGGATAACAGTGTGCGAAGTGCTGCCGCCGTGAGTCAGAATAAGGCCTTTCAGCAGGTTCTTGTCCAGTTCAAGGAACTGGCTTGGCGTCAGGTCATCAGCAATACAGATAGTCGGCTGCGTCAGTGTAAGCTGGTTTGAGAATTTCTCTTCACCGTAGATAGCCTGAAGAAGCTGGAAACAGACATCACGGATATCCAGCTCACGCTCACGCATATAAGCAGAAGCAGACTTTTGTAGCTGCTCACCAAAGTGTTTCGCTGTCGCAATCACGGCATCCGCAGCGCTACGGCCTTCAACCAGGTTGCTCTCCAAAGTCTGCTTAAATTCGGCATCTTTTACAATAGAGAAGTGAGCGTTCACTACTTCTGCTTCCGTATGACTTGCTGTTTTCAGTTGCAGACCAAAGCCCTTAACAAGCAGCTCAAGACCTTTTGCCAGAGACTCCTGCTCCACAGACAACTCACGCTTTTCAGGCAGGTCAGTCAGAGTATCAAAGTTGATAGCACCAACGCGCATCAGGCTACCCATACCAAAGCCACCACTTACCGCGTTGCCTCTTACTACCGGAGCTTCCAGGTTAGTAAAGTTACGTGGAAGAGCAATAAACTCGCCTTCTTCTGTTTCTGCTGTTTCCAGCGGAGAGTCACAGTGAGGGAACTCATTAGTCATAAAGCTTGAGATCTTCTCAAACGCTTTTTCTTCGTCTTCACCGTCAATAGTGATCAGACATTGGTCACCTAATAAGGTGTCTGTCCCGATAAGAGAAAGCACACTTTTGGCGTTGGCAGAAATGCCGGTACGTTCGTTCTGCCATTTGATCTCTGCATCAAATTCATTACACAGAGCTTCTACATGGCTTGCCGGGCGAGCGTGAACACCATTAGGAAGCTCGCATGAGAAAGAGAAAGTTTTCATATTAATCGGACCTCAGAACTATTTATTCTGTTTATGCCCGGAACATTTTCCGGAGCAGATTTGCTTTTTTACACAATAGATCTTTGTCTTCCGGGCCACTATGGGACAAACCTTCGTTTTACTGGACATTTGTTAGATTCAACCTTTGGTGTGACAGACATCAAAAATCCTATTACTTTTGTGAGCAATCTCTAATTTAATTCTTAGCAAGAACTCTAAATACGAACATATAACCATGCATATCAATCACTTAAATTACACAAGCTTATAAATAACGATTGACCCATATTTTTGTGTGGTAGATCACCTTCTCTTTACGATCTTACAAATATCCAGTAAATAGACGTTTTGTCCTCTAACTACATAGCACATTTACTCACTATATTATGAGCACAGCCCGGATAACTGTTTTGGTGATAAGGGCAAAAATTACAAACGCTGCGCAGCGAGTAAACGTGAAAAGATAATTTTATAATTCATTTAAACTTCGTGCTCTAAGGAATAAGGTTATGAACGACATCATTTCCATACTTAAAAACACAAGATCGCACCTGATGACAGGTGTATCTCACATGATTCCATTTGTTGTTGCAGGTGGTATCTTGCTCGCAGCTTCCGTAATGCTTTACGGTGAAGGTGCCGTTCCTGAAGAAGGAACCTGGTTACACGATCTCTTCTTTATCGGTGTAGCAGGCTTCCAACTGATGGTTCCAATCCTGGCTGCTTATATCGGTTACTCTATCGCTGACCGCTCAGCACTTGCTCCATCTGCAATCGCAGCATTTATCGGCGCGAACATGTACAACACTGGCTTCTTCGGCGCAATCTTCGCCGGTCTGCTGGGTGGTATCGTTGTTCACTACCTTAAGAAGATTAAAGTACCTGCATTTGCACGTTCCATCATGCCAATTTTCGTGATTCCTATCATTGGTACGTTCATTACTGCTGGTGCAATCGTATGGGGTATTGGTGAGCCAATCGGCGCAGGTACAGCTGCACTGACTGAGTTCCTGAAAGGCATGCAAGACTCAAGCATCGTGGTACTGGCTACTATCATGGGTCTGATGATCGCATTCGATATGGGTGGTCCGGTAAACAAGGTTGCATACGCTTTCGTAATCCTTTGTGTGGGTGAAGGCATCTACAACGTAGCAGGTATCTCAGCAGTAGCAGTAGCAACGCCTTCTGTTGGTATGGGTCTGGCTACATTCCTTAATAAGAAACTATACGGCGCAGACGAGCAAGAAGCAGGTCGTGCATCTATCCTGATGGGTACTATGGGTATCACTGAAGGTGCAATCCCATTCGCAGCAGCGGATCCACTACGTGTACTACCTTCTATCATGATTGGTACAGCGTGTGGCGCAGTAACAGCAGCACTACTTGGTGTTAAATGTTTCGCAGCCTGGGGTGGTCTGATTGTACTGCCTGTTGTTGAAGGCCGCTTCAGCTTCATCATCGCTCTGGCTGTTGGTTCTGTAGTAACAGCACTTCTGGTTAACTTTCTTAAAGCTCGTCGCAAAGTAGAAGAGCCAAAAGAAGAAAAAGACGATATCGATTTAGACATCAGCATCGGTTAATCAAACAAATCATTATTAAAACACAAACAAACGGGTTATCAGCCACTCCGGCACAGGCTGGTAACCCACCTTATTAGAAATATCTTTGGAGAGTATTATCATGACAAATCTAGTAGCAGTAACAGCATGTCCATCAGGCGTAGCACACACTTACATGGCAGCAGAAGCAATCGAAGCAGCAGCAAAGGCAAAAGGCTGGAACTGCGATGTTGAGACTCAGGGCTCAATCGGCATCGAAAACGAACTGTCTGCAAACGTAATCGCAGCAGCTGACGTTGTTATCCTGACAAAAGACATCGACATCAAAAACCAGGAGCGCTTTGAAGGCAAAACGGTTATCCGTATCGGCGTAAGCGACGCAGTTAAGCGTGCTGCTGTTGTAATGGATAAGATTGAAGCGCATCTGGCGTCTGCTTAATCCTTTGTTCTCCCCCTTTTCAAGGGGGAGCTAGAGGGGGTAAATCCACCGAAGTAAATCAGTTTTGCATATCTAATTTAAACTACGGAATTAACCCCTCCCAACCTCCCCTTCAAAAGGGGAGGAGTTAAAATAGCTCAACAACCAATTAGTAACACTCACACGGAGCTTGCCATGAGCACTGCCAGAATTGAAAAACTAAAATCAGCACTGTTTGCAGCCAAAAGAGAAATATCACTAGAACGCGCGCTGCTTTACACAGAAAGTCACAAACAGACTGAAGGCGAACACACGCTAATCCGCCGCGCTAAGGCAACCGCCCATATTTTAGATAAGGTAGCAATCTCCATTCGTGATGACGAATTAGTCGCCGGTAACCGCACCATCAAACCTCGTGCGGGTATCGTATCCCCTGAGATGGACCCATACTGGATTGACAAAGAGCTGGATATTTTTGAATCCCGCCCACAGGATAAGTTCTACATCTCAGAAGAAGACAAAAAAGTTTACCGCGAACAGCTGCTGGCATACTGGTCAGAGCGTTCCATGAAAGACTTTATCAATAGCCAGATCCCGGCAGACATCAAAGAAGCGGTGGCGCAGAAAGTCTTCAGTGTAAACCAGACTGACAAAGGTCAGGGCCACATCATTATCGACTTTGACCGCCTGCTGGACAACGGCCTTGGTAAACTGACTGATGAGCTGGAAACCCTTAGCCAGTCACAACCAGACAACGAATTTTATCAGTCTGTACTGATCCTGCTTCAGGCTTCAATCCGCCATATCCGCCGCTATGAAGCGCTGGCAACGGAGATGGCTGCGGCGTGCGATAATGAAACACGTAAAGCTGAACTGGAAAAAATCGCTGCAATATCCAGCAAGATCGCCACCGAAAAACCAGAAGACTTTATCGAAGCCTGTCAGCTGTTCTGGTACATAAACATCGTTCTTCAGTACGAATCAAACGCAAGCTCGCTGTCACTGGGCCGCTTTGACCAGTACATGATGCCTTTCTACAACAAATCCATTGAGAAAGGTGAAGATCCGGCATTCCTGAAAGAGTACTTGGAGAGTCTTTGGATCAAAACCAACGATATCGTTCTGCTGCGCTCTTCAGGCAGTGCTAAATTCTTCGCAGGCTTCCCGACCGGTTACACCATTTTGCTGGGTGGTCTGACAGAAACAGGCCAGAGCGCTGTGAACAAGCTGTCTACGCTTTGCCTTGACGCTTACCAGAGCGTACAACTGCCTCAGCCAAACCTGGGCGTTCGCGTAAACGAGTTTATGGAACGCGAGTTTATGAACAAGACAGCGGAAACTATTCGTCTTGGTACCGGTATCCCGCAAATCTTCAACGACGAGGTTGTGGTTCCAGCCTTCCTGAACCGTGGCGTTTCTCTGGAAGATGCGCGTGATTACTCGGTTGTAGGCTGTGTTGAACTGTCTATCCCGGGCAAAACCTACGGCCTGCACGATATTGCCATGTTTAACCTGCTTAAGGTGATGGAACTGGCACTGAAACGCAATAAAGATGCAGAGGGCGTGACTTTTGACGGCCTGATGGAAGAGATCCGCGACGATATCCGCCACTATGTGAAGCTGATGGTCGATGGTTCAAATATCTGCGATATCGGCCACCGCGACTGGGCTCCGGTTCCGCTGCTGTCGTCCTTTATCAACGACTGTATCGATAACGGCAAAGACATAACATACGGCGGCGGCCGCTACAACTTCTCTGGTGTTCAGGGCATTGGTATCGCCAACCTGTCTGATTCACTACATGCACTAAAGCGTTACGTGTTCGAAGAGAAACGCAGCTCCTTTGCTGAGTTTATCGACGTGATGGACAACAACTTTGAAGTGGAAGGTGGCGATAAGATCCGTGCCCGCCTGATCAACAAATACGAAAAATACGGCAACGACATCGACGAAGTGGATGCCCTTGGCTCCGAACTGCTTCGCCTGTTCTGTAAAGAAGTAGAAACCTACGATAACCCGCGTGGCGGCAAGTTTACCCCGGGCTCCTACACCGTATCTGCTCACGTACCGTTAGGTGCGGTTGTAGGTGCCACCCCTGACGGTCGCCTTTCAGGCGAACAACTGGCTGATGGTGGTCTGTCACCAATGCTGGGTAAAGACCATCAGGGTCCGACAGCGGTACTGAAATCTGTCTCTAAACTGGATAACTACCTGCTTTCCAACGGCAGCCTGCTGAACGTGAAGTTCACTCCGGCAACGCTGGAAGGGCCACAGGGCCTTGCCAAACTGGGCGACTTCCTGCGCGCCTTTATGAAGCTGAAGCTTCAGCATGTACAGTTCAACGTACTGAACGCAGATACGCTGCGTAAGGCACAGGAAAAACCTGAAGATTACGCCGGCCTGGTGGTTCGCGTTGCAGGATACAGTGCCTTCTTTGTAGAGCTGTCTAAGGAAATTCAGGACGACATCATTCGAAGAACTGCCCATGAACTGTAATAACACAGAAAACCGGATTGATGTTGTGGAGCTGGATGAGGCTGGCAGTGCCTCATCTACCGGGCATGTTTTTAACATCCAGCGCTACTCGCTAAACGATGGTGAAGGGATCAGAACGGTAGTCTTTTTCAAAGGCTGCCCGCTGAAATGCCCGTGGTGCGCCAACCCGGAGTCACGTTCGCACAAACCACAGAAAGTTCGCCGCGAAGCAAAATGCATTCACTGTGAAGTGTGCGATATGGATGTGGATGAATGTCCAACCGGCGCGGTAGAGATCCTGGGTCACGATATGACTCTGGATGAGGTAATGAAAGAGATCGCAAAAGACGATGTCTTCTTCAGAACCTCGGGCGGTGGCATCACCCTTTCCGGTGGTGAAGTGCTGTCCCAGGCTCCGTTTGCTATCCAGTTGCTGGAAAAGCTGAAAGAGCTGGGTTATCAGACCGCAATAGAGACATCCGGTCAGGGCAGCAATACCCAGCTTCTGAAAATTGGTCAGCTGTGCGATGAAGTGCTGTTCGATTTCAAAATTATGGATGCGGGGCTGGCTAAAGAGGTCACCGGCATCAACCTGGAGAAGGTACTGGAAGGTTTTACGCTGCTGGTTGAAAACGGCGTAAATGTTATCCCGAGACTACCGCTTATTCCGGGTTACACGCTGAATATGGAAAACGTGTACAAGGTGATGAACTTTATCAAGCCATTCGGGCTGAAAGAGGTTCATATCCTGCCTTTCCATCAGTACGGCGCAAACAAATACGAAACTCTCGGTATGGAATACGAATTTAAAGACGTTACGGTTCCAACTAAAGATGAAGTTGCTTCTGTGAAAAACCATATTGAAGCACAAGGCTATAAAGTCATCATTGGAGGTTAATGATGAAAGAAAGAATACTGATCACGGGTGCAAATGGCTTTTTCGGAACCCGTTTTATCAACAAATATCAGGACAAGTTTGACATCACGGCAACCGATGTTGAGCAGCTTGATATTACCGACGCCGCTCAGGTTGATGCTATGTTCGCAGAAGTTAAGCCGAACTATGTTATTCACGCAGCCGCTATCGCAGTAACGGATTTCTGTAATAAACATCCTGATATTGCCCATAAGGTGAACGTTCAGGGTGCCATCAATGTTGCAAAAGCGTGTAAGACTGTTGGCGCTAAGCTGGTGTTTATCAGCACAGAGCAGATCTTTAACGGCAACGAAGAGCCGGGGCCATACACCGAAGCGCACACGCCAAACCCTGACACTATTTATGGTCAGAACAAACTTGAAGCCGAAGGCGAGCTGAAGAGCATTCTTGATGAAATGTGGATTCTTCGCTTTACCTGGATGTTTGGTCTGCCTGAACGCAACACCAGCATCAACCCGAACGTTCTGTGGAATACACTTCAGGCTCTGTTTAGCGGCGAGAAAATGAAAGAGCGCCGTAATGAGTTCCGTGGCCTGACTTATATCCATGAGCTGATCGACCAGTTTGAAAAGATATTCACCATTCCATATGGCACGTATCACACAGGTGCACACAACCCGGCAAGCCGTTACGAAATTGCTCAGCATATTCTGACCGAAATGGGGCTGGGCTCGCGTTGGGGCGAAGTACTTGAAGCCAATGATGCACCGAAAACCCGTGATGTTCGCTTAGATACATCAAAACTGGCGGCGCAGGGCGTTGTATTTACCGAAAGTAAGCAGGCTATTTCTAATTGCCTGAAAGAATTCGGCTTTAAGAAATAATTTACAGATTTAGTGGAGACTCCCTCATGATTTACTTTTTAGATACAGCTAACCTTGACGCAATCCGCAAAGCCGTTGACCTATACCCGCTGGATGGCGTAACAACCAACCCGTCTATCGTGGCTAAAGAGAACAAGCCGCTTAAAGAGATAATGCTAAGCATTCGCGAGATCATCGGTAAAGAGCGCCTTCTGCATGTTCAGGTGATGGGCAAGACAGCAGAGATCATGCTTCAGGAAGCAGAAGCGATGCGTGCAATTGACCCTGACCTGTATATCAAGGTTCCGGTAACCCCACAGGGCATCAAGGCGATGAAGCTGATGTCTGAGAAAAATATCCCGATTACCGCAACGGCAATCCTGACTCCTCAGCAGGCGCTGATGGCAGCAAAAGCAGGTGCTGAGTACCTGGCACCTTACGTAAACCGTCTGGATAACATCTGCGGCGATGGCGTTCAGGTAGTGGCTGAAATTGCTCACCTTCTGGAAGTACATAATCTGGAGAATGCAAAAGTGCTGGCAGCATCATTTAAGAATGTTCAGCAGGTTCATGAAGTGGCAAGAGCCGGCAGCAAGTCTGTGACTATTGCACCGGACGTATTCGATCTTCTGCTTAACCACCCGCTGACAGACTCTGGCGTTGCAGGCTTTGTTGCAGACTGGGAATCTGTTTACGGTGAAGGCACAAACGTGCTGGATGTGCTGTAATCCACAAAATTGCTGAATTAAACGGTTAATTTAAAAGCAAATAAAACAACATACGCAAAAATAGAGATATACTTTAGGGGTATATCTCTATTTTTTATGGGAAAAGAATGAAAATCGTCGCAGTTACAGCATGCATCAGCGGAGTAGCACACACTTACATGGCTGCCGAGCTGATTGAAAAATTCTGCCAGAAAAAAGGCATCAATATTGTTGTTGAAACCCAGGGTGCATTAGGGCTGGAAAACGAGCTTTCTCAGCAGAAAATCGATGAAGCGGATGTTGCGATTATTGTTGCAGATATCACCATAGAAAAATCAGAGCGTTTTGACAGCACCCGCCAGATAAAAAGTTATATTTCCGATTTTCTCAGACAACCGGAAGCTGTATTTGATGCACTGGACAAAGCATATAACTCACCACCGAATACGATTATTGAAGTTTAGTCGCTCTTCTTTGTTTTTCTTTATCCCATCCCTGTGTGGTTAGCTAACCGACTAACCCTAATACCTGATATGTGTCACTACCGTAGTGATCGAAAAGCATGAGAGGAAAACCACTGATTACAGCCACTTGGTCATGTGGTCGATGTTTCTCCATTTGCTTCTCAAACAGCTCTACCATACAAATTGGCGATGTTGGTAGATCCAAAACATCAGTGAGCAAGCAGTTTGCTCTTGATAAGTGCTGTTTGGCAATGCTACCCCAGGAATCTTGAGTGTATAAACCCCAGTTGAGAAACCGCTTGTCCATTTCTGGTGCTGCATTTACCCACTTCTTGTAGTTAGTAAGATCTGTCGTCTTGTGAGTAAGGTATTCAACTTCGTTACCTTTTTGGTGGCGAATAGCCTCTACCATTGGGTAGCTTACACACAACAGACCTTTATCTTGAGCATTATTAAATAGTTCAACCATTTGACGGATTTTGTCATCGTCAGCATTAGAGCAGTGACAGTCGTAGTCGAAGAACAGATATATTTCACTTATCTTTTCTGGATCTTCTATTTTCATAACCGCTAGGTCATCATCTGTTGGGTTTACCTTATTTTCTAGCTGTTCGTAAATGAATTCGTACGTATCAAAATATTCATCTTTTGTTATCTCACTGAACAACTTATAGACATTCATGCCGTAAGTAGTTTGAACTACGAGCTTGTTGTCTCTATCGAGTATTGTTTTCCTTAAATTCCGTGCAATGTTAGGCTCTGCTCCTGCTCCTTCAAAAACAAATAAGACATTGCTACTCATCAAATGCTCCTGCGCGGTACATTTTCTCTAGGTTGTGTGCTTTGCGTAGCTCCCTATCGGTTAGTTTGTATAGAGGCTTCAAAGAATTCTGATCTAGGATGTAATAGCAATCAGGGCGGAGCACATGGTTAGAGAGCAGAGTGCTGTTATGAGTAGTGATGATCGACTGGCACGATGTTTTAGACACTAGTTTCACTATGCGTTTAGAAAGGGCAAAGTGATAGTAGGCGTCGAACTCATCAATGTAAGCGAAGGTGATTTCTTCATTCAGCATTTTAAGATACCAGTAGTAGAAATTGCCAAGCGATACAGTACCAGTAGAAGCAATCTGTGAAAACTCGATGCTTTTGTTACCAAAATCGAATTCGATTTGCTCCTTACCTGCATCACCAGTCTGAATTAGCTTACACTCAACACCTGATTCATTGAGGAAGGCTTCAAAATCTTCTAGTTTATCTTGCTCAATAATGCGCTGTGAAATTCGTTTTGTTTCTAGAGGTTTACCGTGAAACTCTGTTGTTTTGGTTAGCGTACGGAAAAATACCATCCCTTCGACAAATTTGATGAACTGGAAAAAAGCCGCAGATTCTTTATTTGGTTCGAGCAGCGCATTTGATTCAAGGAATTTAATGGGTGATATTTTACGACCTGTGAAATCATTCTTTAGGTGCTCTGCACCAACAAGGTTATAGGAAGCAAGCGCAGATTTTCTACGGTCAATACTAACGACTTTGTTTTCTTCAATATAGAGCTCTTCGAATACGGTTTCAGCACAGTTTTCTTTACCGTAGTGGTAGACAACTTCTACACCATCGAACTCAAACCTGTATGTAAACTCTGCGAGTGAATCTTCATCCATGCTAGCGTTTAAGTAATTAAGGTGCAGTGACGGAATGATGTTAGGGCTATCTAGTAGGTGACACGTCAGGTCAAGAACCGCCAATCCAAGGTTCGATTTACCCACACCGTTACCACCGTACATTACAGCGCTGCTTACAACACCATTTTCTACAGCGTGTGAGTTAAATTCATATGATTTATCAGTGCGTAGGTTTATCTCAAACTCTTCGCCGAAGTTACGGAAACCTCTAACCTTTAGACTACATAGCATCTTTCTGTGCTCAATATTCAGTTTGTTAACATAGAAATATCACATTATAGTTCAACTGCCGTAAAAAAAATACGGCCGTGTTGTTTGGCTCGCAGCAGTGTTAAGAGATCTTAAGATAAAGATAATACTAAAACTGATTGCAGAGAAGGCACCTGATAACTAGCTATGGCTCCTATACTGAGTCCTGTATTCCGAAGGTGATCTCGCAGTCTGATTGCGGAATACGCGACAGAAGTAATTACTGTCACTGAACCCGCAGCGGTGCGCCACCTCTTTTACCTTCATATCGTATTCTTTAAGCAGATATTTTGCCCTCTCAAGCCTGATATGGTTCAGATGTTCGTTAAACTTGATCTTCCCTTCTTTCTGAAAGAGCTGAGAAAGATAATTCGGAGAGACATAAAAGTGCTCAGCCACAGATTCTCTGGTCAGCGGCTCGTGATAGTTCTGCTCAATATAGTCGCGCACGGCTTCAAACAGCGCCTTGCTCCGGGAAGGAGTTTCAGGCGGGTTAAGCATTAAATCGTTAATATGGCTGAGCAGTGAAGCGATCAACAACTTGGCGGTATGCTGATCGCCAGCGTGCCAGCGAAGCTCTTCCAGTGACTGCAGAATAAAAGTACCGGTTCTTGGTCCCCTTCGCTGAATATTGTCTTTTAGCAGGGTTTCAAAGGATTCACCATTCCACCTGAGAAGACTGATACCAAAACTCTGCTTACCCACCAGCACATTTAGCATGGTTACCGGCTTATCCCAATGCGGTTTATTCCAGCAATCGGCCGGAACATACAGAGCATCGCCACCTTTCAGTTCATGCTGTGCTTCCTGCCCGATATCGGTGCCCACTTCCATCACAGATTCACCCTCTACCACAATTTCAAGGCGCGGAAAGTGCACCTGATAAGCCAGTTCGGGAGGCTCAGGGAGGTTACTGGCAAAATAAACCCTGCCCAGATTTGCAGGAGAATTTGAGTAATCAAAAAGCAGTTTTTCCAGGAAACTTTCCGGGGTACCTGTATTCATCGGATATAAACATAAATCTGTGAAATTATAAGGTGAATTTTACCCTTTTATTGACCTGATTACCTGTTTACAGGCAAAGAACGTGACATATAAATCCGGATGGCTTAGCCTTCGGCAATAAAAATATTTTCTTACCATACAACTCAATAATCCATCACCAAAGGCCAGCCCTCCCCGGCGGCCGGGTTTAAGGAAAACAGATGAAAAAGAAAGTTGTATATCAGGTATTTACCCGTTTGTTTGGCAATACCAACACCAGCAATATTCCCTGGGGAAACGCTGAAACCAATGGTACCGGCAAATTCAGTGCCTTTACCGATAAAGCGCTGTCAGCCATCAAAGAGCTGGGGGTGACCCATATCTGGTACACCGGAGTTCCTCACCACGCACTGATTAATGACTACCGGGAAATCGGCATCAGCAATGACCACCCTGCGGTGGTAAAAGGCCGGGCCGGTTCACCTTATGCGGTTAAAGATTACTATTCGGTCAATCCTGATCTTGCCGATGATCCGGCCAACAGGCAGGAAGAATTTTCTGCGCTGATTAAGCGTTCCCATGCCAATGGTCTTAAAGTCATTATCGACATAGTTCCCAACCATGTCGCCAGATGCTATGAGGGACTGAACAATCCGGAAGGCGTCCGTGACTTTGGGGCCGGTGATGACACAAGCCTTGAATATGCCCGGGATAATAATTTTTATTATGTTCCTCAGCAAAAATTTGAACTGCCGGAAATTCCCGAACCGTTTCAGAGCATAATCAAAGAGGTTAACGCGCCTGACTATCACGAATTTCCGGCTAAATGGACAGGCAACGGGGCTCGTGAGGCAAAGCCGGATTTTAATGACTGGTACGAGACCGCCAAAGTTAACTACGGCATCCGCCCGGATGGCAGCAAGGATTTTCCTGAGCTTCCCGCCGGATATAAAAACAAAGACTATGAAGCGCATTTCTGCTTCTGGCAGGGAAAAGATCTGCCCGATTCCTGGTTTAAATTCCGCGATATTGCGCTTTACTGGTTGGATCAGGGCGTAGACGGCTTCCGTTTCGATATGGCAGAAATGGTTCCGATAGAGTTCTGGAGCTTTATGAACGCCTCTATCAAGATGAAAAATCCCGATGCCTTTTTGCTGGCAGAGGTCTACCAGCCGCATCTTTATCGGGACTATATTCAACTGGGTAAAATGGATTATCTGTATGACAAGGTTGACCTTTACGATCAGCTTAAGCTGATTATGCAGGGCAAAGCATCAACGGCAGCCATCGCCGACATTCAACAACAGATGGCGGATATTGAACATCATATGCTCCATTTTCTGGAAAATCATGACGAGCAACGTATCGCCTCGCCTGAATTTGCAGGCAATCCGGAGCTGGCCCGGCCAGCAATGCTGCTCAGTGCCACGCTAAGCAGTTCACCAACCATGGTATATTTTGGTCAGGAAGTGGGCGAAGCCGGTGCAGAAAACGCCGGATTTGGCCAGCCTTCCCGTACCTCTATTTTTGATTATGTCGGCGTACCGGCCCATCAGCGTTGGATGAATAAGGGAAAGTTTGACGGCGGACAGCTGTCTGAGCAGGAAAAGTCACTGCGAAGCTTCTACCGGTCTGTACTGAATTTCTCTCTGAGTAACGACTCCCTGACCGGTGATTACCTTGACCTTTACACTGTAAACCGGGAAAACATGGCTGCCGGACAGCAGCACTGTTTTCTCTTTGCCAGGAAGTCAGCCGGGCAGCTCAGCATTATTGCCGTGAACTTCCATCAGTCGGAATCCTTTACCTTCCCGGTCACAATACCGTACAAAAAAACAGGCTTAGCCGATGGCAGCTATAAACTGGAAGAAGCCATCGACAAGGCAGGGGAAATCACTCTGGATATAACAGATGGCACTGGACAGATCCGTGGTGGAATCAGCCTTGCACCGCTGGCGGCATTCGCCTTTACTCTGAGTCTGTAAAAAGCCGCTGACGGGGGAAAAAAGGCTTATCCCGGTGCCAGTATTTACCCGGATAAGCCGTCAGACTATGACTGAATCCGCTCTCTGGTTTTTAGCGGAACAAACTGAGCAATGACAACAAGGCCCCATACGATCAGATATGCACCAAAAATGATAATCAGGCACTGTGGCATCCATAAATTCAGCGCATCACAGGTAGCGAAAATGGATGTCTGATAATGGACGTGTCCTGTTTATATTTAAATCAAATAAGATGAACGGTAGGGTTAAAGTGAAAAAGCCAAACGCGACGCAAGTAACAGAATAATAAATCCAAGAAACTTTTTCACTGTTGCCGGCTGCATTTTCTGATGCATAACAATCGTTCCCAGATATCCGCCAATCCATGCAGCTACCCCGGCAAAGATTAACAGGTTCCATGGAACAGAGCCCATTGCCGCATAGGCAAAAAATGCTGAAAGCGATGAAAACGGAACGGAGAAAGCCGTTATTGTCGCCACTTTTTTCGGATTAAACCCCTGAACTATCATCAGTGGCGAGATCACACCGCCGCCTCCGACACCAAGCAATCCGGAAAGGAACCCGGCTAATACCCCGGTTAAAAGAGGACCAACAACGGGCCTGTCTTCTCTGTATTGATCTGCGTATTTCGAGCTTTTGAAAAACAGCATCATGGTTCCGGAGAAAAAAAGAAAGGTGATAAATACCACCAACAAATATCGTGTTGGTATTAAATGTCCCACCCAGGCACCTATAGGGGCAAGGATGATAGATGCGGCGATAATTGGCAGGCCTAACTTAAAATCAAGCCGTTTATTCCTGATATTTGAATAGGTTGCCCCTATCATGCTTACCCCGTTGACAAAAAGACCAACAGATCGCGCATGGGCAAAAGGCAAACCAATCCATGTAAGTGCCGGAACGATAACCAGCGCCGACCCCACTCCTCCGAGAGCAAAAATAAAACTCAGGACGAAAGAAAGAATGACAACCAATAATATCGTCGTATCCATTTTTACCTACCTCTTCTTATCATTCCGTTACCTGTAACGCTTATCTGGCCATATCGTTATATGACCAAATGAAAAAGTAAATATAACTACCTAATCTAAAAATAAAATATGTTATTTCAGAAATGAAATACTGCGGCGTATTCATTATCCCGATTAAGGGCAAAAGCCGGGCTCAGAGAGGCCGGCTTTATATTTTTCATTCCATTTTCCTTACGCATTAATCTGAATCACAAAAGACTCATATGGCTTCAGGTTTATTTCCTGCTCAATCTGCTCCCTGGGCTCATAGTTGGCAATCAGACAGCTCCCCTCAATACCGGCAATCTCCGCCGGAGCTGATACTGTCAGCGTCTCCTGACTGAAGTTATTGATCACTACAATGCTCTCTTCCGGATTGCGACGTATATAAGCAAACACCTTATCGTGCTCCTCCAGTAAAGGAACAAAGTCACCGTAAACGATGGCGCTGTGCGCCTTGCGCAATGCGATCAGCTTCTGGTAGTGATAGAAGATGGAATCAGGGTCATCCAATGCCGCTGCCACGTTGATTTCCGGATAGTTCGGGTTTACCTCAATCCACGGCTGTCCCTGAGTAAAGCCGCCATGCATGGTGTTATCCCAATGCATTGGCGTTCTGGCGTTATCCCGGCTGTTTTCATGCAGGGCATGCATCATGGCTTCATGGGAAACCCCTGACTCAGTGCGCTCCTTGTAGAAATTCAGGGTTTCAATATCGCGGTACTGGTCCAGTCGCTCAAAAGGCACATTGGTCATGCCTATCTCTTCGCCCTGATAGATATATGGCGTTCCCTTAAGGAAGTGCAATGCCGTTGCCAGCATCTTGGCAGATTCAACCCGGAACACCTTGTCATTACCGTATTTGGACACCACACGAGGCAGGTCATGGTTGTTCCAGAACAGAGAGTTCCAGCCCTCACCAGCCAGCTCCAGTTGCCACTTGGTCAGTACACGCTTGAACTCTCTCAGGTCTAAATCAACCGGCGTCCATTTGTCATTATTGCCCCAGGTCAGGGTAATGTGCTCAAACTGAAACACCATAGAAAGCTCTTCTCTGGACGGATTACTGTACAACTTAGCGATTTCCGGATTTGCCCCCCAGGTCTCCCCCACGGTCAGCAGATCCTTGCCACCAAATGTCGCCTTGTTCATCTGCTGCAGCAACGGGTGCAGGCGTTCGCCATTGCCCGTGATTCCTTTATCAATCTCTTTACCAATCAGGTCAATAACATCCAGCCGGAAGCCGCCAATGCCCTGATCAATCCACCAATTCATCATCTTATGCACTTCTTCCTGCACCTTAGGATTTTCCCAGTTCAGATCCGGCTGTTTTTTTGAAAACAGATGAAAATAGTACTGGCCCGTGGTTTCATCCCACTCCCAGGCCGGACCGCCAAAGATAGACTGCATATCGTCCGGCGCACTGTCATCAGGCTTTGCATCCCGCCAGATATAGTAATTACGGTACGGATTGTCCTTAGATTTTTTCGCTTCAATAAACCACGGATGCTCATCGGAAGAGTGGTTTACCACAAGGTCCATCACAATCTGAATATCACGCTGCTTCGCTTCTTTCAGCAGGCTTTGCATATCTTCCAGTGAGCCGAACTCTTCGGCAATATCCTGATAATCCGAGATATCATAACCATTATCATCCATCGGGGAACGGTAAACAGGAGAAAGCCAGATAACGTTAACCCCCAGTTTTTTCAGGTAGTCCAGTTTGCTGATAATGCCCGGCAAATCACCGATACCGTCGTTGTTTGAGTCACAAAAACTGCGCGGATAAATCTGATAAACTACGGCGTCATGCCACCACTGTTTTTCCATGGTAAACCTCAAAATCTGAATAAAATCTATCATGAAATATAGCTACCCTTTTTGTAAAAAAGAAATAGAATAAATCCTCCCGGCTATAAACAAAATCTATAGCAAAGCCTCAGCAGCTACTATTAAGGAAAACAAATGGATAAAAATTACCGGTATTTTTTAATGGTTGCCCGGTACGGTAGTTTTAAAGGTGCAGCAGACGCGCTTTACATCAGTCAGCCTTCTCTTACCGTGGCAATGAAAAAGCTGGAAACTGATATGGGGGTCACACTATTTAACCGCCACTCTAAAGGGGTTGATCTCACTGAATACGGAATGCTGCTGAAAAAGCATGTTATCGATCTGCAGGAAAAGCACTTTCACCTGATGCATCAGTTTACCGATATGCAGCAAAGACAGTTCGGCAAGATAAAGCTTGGTACGGGAGAGGCCTGGTGGGAACTGTTTGTCAAAAATACAGTGACTGAATATCAGAAGCTTCAGCCCACCAGCTCATTCCATCTGGAGTTCGGTAATAATCTATCCCTGGTTCACCATTTGATTCAGGGCGATGTGGATATTGTTATCGGACATGAAGTCATGGGTTTGTCAGATGATGCCAGAGTGGTGTATACCCCGCTGTTTCAGGAACAGGAGGCGGTTTATGCCCGCAAAGGACACCCTCTTTGCAGTGACAAAGAACCGGAGACAAAACTGCACGACTTTCCGCTGATCCGGGTAACCCCTAACCATGATCGCCATCAGTCTGTACTGGCTCCGGAGCATTCCAGACAGGAGAGGATGTATGAGCATTCAAGGATGGAAAACCGTATCTGCTACGATATCGATTCCCTGTCAGCAAGCATCGATATGGTGAATATGACTCATGCCGTGATGCCCTACACCAGTATGATGAAGGAGTGGCTGGAAGCCAAAGATATAGAGACGGTTTATATCAACAAAGAGCAGATCGGCAATGTCGGCATCTATACCAAATACGGTATCCGCAACCAGAAAGTAACCCAGTTTATTCAGTTGCTTCAGGATGAGATCGCGGGATACTCAGTCTGATCACTGTTAAATCAGCTGCTCAAAGGCATCCAGAACAAACTCGCTTTTCATGATCCTGCCGTGGCCCTGACCGTCGGTAGCTACCAGGGTGACATAATCGCTTTCACTTGCGGCTTGCTCTGAAACAGAGAACTTAGTGAACTTATCTGCCCTGTCATGAACGATATAAGTTGGCGTCTTTCTATTCATCAGGTGTTTGTACGGATCGATAATATGCACAGGGTAACGGTACTGCTCCTCTAATTCACTGACTACCGCTCTGAACAGTTTCATGGAATAGCCTGAACGGGCAACGCTGCCAAACAGGTTATCAAGGTAATCAAGCACAGGAGCGATAAGCAGAAGCGGACATTCAGCGATTTTGGCATGCCGGCACTCAAGCGCAGCGGCTGTGCCCATGCTATGGCCTACAAGGCCAGCAACATCATCAACGCTGTCCAGGACCATTTCCAGACAATTGACGAAGCCCGGAATATGACCATAGGCACCACCACTCTGGCCGTGTCCCGGCTGATCATATGCGTATGCTGTAAAGCCCTGAGAGGCGATATGCGCCATCAGCGGATAGTACTGACTCGCTGTACCCGACCAGCCATGGGTTAAGACCCAAACCGGGCCGCTGCCCAGCGAATAGGTTTTTATCATGCCCTCACTGGTTTCTATCTCGCCTTTAATCAGCCCCTGTGGCTCATCATTAATGGGCTTAGATCTGACCGGGGTCAGCAGCAGATTTCTGGCCGTTTTTTTCGCGTGATCCGGAGCAATAGTATGATGAAGGCGGGTTGAAATATTCACCAGCCCTCGTTTGAAACTGAATTTTCCCGACGTATTAAAGTAGATCTTTTCACTCATAACCTGAGTCTGTCCTTATATTATCAGACGAGCACTATATACCTAAAGGAGACGAAATAATATCAGCTTCTATTCCCAGTTAGCTCATCCTGTGTAACAATGCTGAGACGGAATTTTTGTCATACAAATAAAAGAAGTAACTAAAATATGGATAGTTTTGTTACACAGTTTGCCTTTTCAGCGTCAATCACCGGCCCCATATGCCTTATGCTTCTGCTTGGTGTATTTTTGAAACGTATCAGGCTTATCAACGATGATTTTATTGAAGTGGCATCAAAGCTGGTATTTCAGGTTACCCTGCCTGCGCTTCTGTTTCTTAGTATTGTCCGCTCCGATCATGACTTTTCCGGAGCGCTCCCCTTTATTGCCTTTGGCCTTGTTGCAAACTTACTCTTCTTTATCTTCACAACGCTGAGCACAGCCCGGGCGTTTCCCGGTTATGCAGACAAAGGCGTTCTGGTTCAGGGAGGCTTTAGAGCCAACACCGCCATCATAGGGCTTGCTTATATTGCCAATGCTTATGGCAATGGCGGGGTGGCGCTGGCCGCGGTTTACGTTGCTCCAATGACCATTCTGTACAACATACTTGCGGTAATTGCACTGACGCCAAAAGGGAACAACTCCGGCGCTCAGGTGGTAAAAATCATTGTGAAAGGGCTGACAAAAAACCCGCTTATTATCGCCATCATGCTTGGCCTTCTGTTCTATGCCTTTAGCATTCCTGTCCCTGAAATGGTTCTTAATGCCGGTCAGTATTTTGCCAATATGACACTTCCGCTTGCCCTGCTCTGCACAGGAGGCTCGCTTGATATCAAATCTTTACAGAAAGAGAAAAAGCCGACCTGGTTTGCCACTGGCTATAAACTGCTGTTAGCCCCCCTGCTTATCACTCTGACTGCGCTTCTGTGTGGGTTTGAGGGGATCAGTCTGGGAATTATCTTCTTTATGAGTGCCGCACCGACTGCTGCCGCAAGTTATGTGATGGTCCGGGCGATTGGAGGTAACCCGGTTCTGGCAGCCAATATTATCGCGCTGACAACGGTACTGTCGGTATTTTCCTGTACTCTGGGCATCTTTATTTTATCCAGTTTCTCGTTAATGTAATAATTTGCTGGTTTGAGCCCAACTGGTCCGATAAGAACAAAAGCAATGCACCATTTGCGATCACCAATGCGGTGCAGACGCACCGCATTGGTGCTTTATGATAATTTACAAAAATATAAGTTATTGCATTCATAAAGGTTTATCTTTTACGAATATTGGCCTGCTTTTTGCTTATGGTTAGCTTTGATATATGTAACCTCGCATTTACGGCCCGTCAAATGCGAAAAAGCAAACAAACAGGATTCTATCCACAATGATTCCCCACCCATTATTAGAGCTATGGAATGTTAGTAAATTTTTTCCGGGCGTAATAGCAAACGATTGCGTCAATCTTAAGCTCTATCAAGGCGAAATATTAGCTCTGCTTGGTGAAAACGGCGCAGGCAAGTCAACCCTTGTAAAAATGATTTATGGTGTTAATCAGCCAGACAAAGGCTCCATTCTCTGGAATGACCATGAGATTGATATTCTGTCTCCAAATCAGGCCCGGGCTATGGGCATTGGAATGGTATTTCAACATTTTTCAGTATTTGAAACTTTAACCGTTAAAGAAAATATTGAGCTGGGCCTGGATAAGGAATTTGTGGATCAACTGGATGATTTAAGCCAGAAAATCCGGGAAATCAGCGAGAAATATGCTCTGCATGTAGAGCCAGAGCGTTATGTACATAGCCTAAGTATCGGTGAGCGTCAGAGGGTTGAAATACTGCGCTGTCTGATCCAGGACGTTAAGCTACTGATCCTGGATGAACCGACATCCGTTCTGACTCCTCAGGAAGTCTCAGGTCTGTTTAAGGTACTCAAGAAACTGTCTGAAGAAGGATGCAGCATTCTTTTTATCAGCCATAAACTAAAGGAAGTGACTGAACTGTGCGACAGAGCGGTCATCCTGCGCGGCGGTAAAGTGAGCGGTGAGTGTATTCCTGCGAAGGAGACGCCTGATTCCATCGCCCGAATGATGGTAGGCAGCGAAGCCGAACTTTCGGAAAGTTACCCTAAAGCATCAAATGACGAAGTCGTTTTCGAAGCAAACTCTCTCACTCTTGCTCCGACTCACCCCTTTGGCTGTGGTCTTACTGATGCAAGCCTGAAACTAAGAGCGGGTGAAATTCTGGGCGTGGCCGGCGTCGCCGGCAACGGACAGGAGGACTTACTGGAAGCACTCAGCGGCGAAGATTTCAGGGCTCCAGCAGACAGCATTCTCTTTAACGGGCAGGCTGTTGGTAACCTGAATGCCGGCAAGAGAAGAAAGATGGGTATGGCTTATGTTCCGGCTGACCGACTGGGTCAGGGAGCTGTGCCTGAAATGAGTCTTCAGGAAAATACTCTGCTGACCAATTCCTCAAGCCTGGTGAAAAACGGCTTTATCCTTACACGCAAGCTGAACTCTCTGGCTAAAAAAATCATCGCCGACAACAAGGTGAAATGCCGTGACGAAGAATCTCAGGCAAAGAGCCTTTCCGGGGGCAACCTGCAAAAGTTCATTATTGGCCGTGAGGTTGAGCAAACTCCGGAAGTGCTAATCTGTGCCCACCCGACCTGGGGGGTAGACATTGGAGCAGCCAGTGCCATTCACCGACAGTTGATAGCCCTGCGGGATCAGGGCACCGCTATCCTTGTTGTATCTGAAGATATCGATGAGTTATTCGTAATATGTGACCGGATGATGGCCCTTTATGAAGGACACCTCTCTCCGATCGTCAAAACGGATCAGACAAATATAGAAGAGATAGGCAAATGGATAGCAGGCGGATTTATTGAGCATAAGGAGGCAGACAATGCTTAATGTTCAGCCACGAATTGAGAGTTCAAAAACAATGGCATGGGTATCGCCTCTTATCGCGATATGTTTCACCATGCTGGTATCCAGCGCAATGTTTATGGCGCTTGACGTTAGCCCGAAAAAAGCATTTGAGGTATTTATCCTCATGCCCTTCGCCGACAGTTATAATATTGGCGAGTTGATGGTAAAGGCAACACCACTGTTATTATGTGCCACGGGATTAGCGCTCTGTTTTAAGGCGAATATCTGGAATATCGGCGCGGAAGGTCAGTTGCTTATCGGTGCTGTCGCTGCAAGTGCCGTTGCAGTTCAGGCCGGTGAAGAGAGTGGCTCAGTCATGCTGCTGGCGGCTCTGGCTACCGGCGTCATTTCAGGCATGTTGTGGGCGGCAATACCGACTTTCTTAGAGCGTTATTTCCACACCAATATCATACTGACAACCATCATGCTCAACTATATCGGCTTATATACTCTGCTTTGGGCTGTCCACGGTCCCTTAGCCGATCCTCAGGGCTTTGGCTTTCCCGAATCAGCTATGTTTGCTGACAGCGTCTTGTTACCTCTGATTCAGGAAGAAGGCAGAGCCTCGGTAAGCATCATCATCGCCATTGTGATTGCTTTGGTTTCAGGCGTCCTTTTATACAAAACTCTTCCGGGCTTCAAAATCCGGGTCTATGGTGAAGATCACTCCGCATCGAGATATGCAGGCTTTAGCAGCAACAAGGTTGTCTGGGGCGTGATGCTGTTTGCGGGCGCCCTGGCGGGATTCGCCGGTGCTTCTGAAGTTACCGGTCCGATAGGTCAGTTAATCCCTTCTGTATCACCAGGGTATGGATACGCGGCAATTATCGTGGCCTACCTGGGAAGACTAAATCCGTTTGGAATTATTCTCTCTGCGCTGTTTATGGGTGCTCTCTACATGGGCAGCGATCTGGCACAGATTGAACTGGGACTGCCTACCGCTGTTACCGGTCTGTTTCAGGGGACATTACTGTTCTTCCTGCTGGCATGCGACTTCCTAATCTTTTACCGGGTAACTATTTACTGGCCAAAGCCAAAGTCCAATTCAGGCAAAAGAGTTAAAACAAACCAACAGGGGCAAGCATAATGGATATCGTACTATTACAACAGATTCTGGTTGCTGCACTGAAAACCGGCACACCTTTATTGTTGATTGCTCTTGGTGAACTGATCAACGAAAAATCCGGTGTACTCAATCTCGGTCAGGAAGGCATGATGCTCATGGGTGCAATGGCCGGCTTTGCCGGAGCATTCTTCACAGGAAGTCTGGTACTGGGCGTTATTGTTGCGATTCTGGCCGGTATGGTTATGGCTCTGCTTTTTGGCGTCCTTTCCCTGTCTCTGAATACCAATCAGGTAGCAACCGGTCTGGCTCTTACCATTTTCGGCACCGGACTCAGCTCATTTCTGGGTGGCGGGTTAGTCGGTTCAACTGTCGATGGTTTTGCTCCGATTGCCATTCCTTTGCTTAGTGATATTCCTTTTATCGGTCCGCTGTTATTTAACCACGATATTCTGGTTTATCTGAGCTTTGTTATCGCCGGTATTGCATGGCTGGTCATGCACAGAACACGCGCCGGTCTGGTGATCAGAGCGGTGGGGGAAAATCCGTATTCCGCTAACGCACTGGGTATTAAAGTGATTAAGGTGCGCTATCTTGCGACTCTGTTTGGTGGAGCTATGGCCGGACTGGCTGGCGCATATATGTCCCTGGCCTATACCCCGATGTGGATGGAAAACATGACCGCAGGCCGCGGCTGGATTGCGCTTGCACTGGTGGTTTTTGCCTCATGGAGAATTGGCTACCTGATGCTGGGCGCTTACCTTTTTGGTATTGCATCCATTCTGCACCTGGTTATGCAGGGATTCGGTTTCGATATCTCGCCTAACCTTCTGGCAATGACCCCTTATCTGGCAACCATCGCGGTTATGGTCATTATCAGCTCAGACTCTTTAAAGCAAAAACTGGCGACGCCTATGAGTCTGTCGAAACCCTTTGACCCTAAGATTCATTAATTTTTTTACCGGCTGGTTTTTAATTTCAGCCTATTACACAGATGCTATGGAAAAGCAGTGGTTCGTTTTTCCGCTAGTGATTTTAATTAGTTTTAACATTTTGAATACTGGAGTATTTCATGAAACTTAATAAATGGATGACCGCAGCGGCTTTGTCTCTGTCGACACTGTTCTCTGCAGCCACTTTAGCTGATGATCCTATGAAAGTAGGTTTTGTCTATGTTGGACCTGTAGGTGACCACGGCTGGAGCTATGAGCACGATCAGGGCCGTCTTGAGATGGAAAAGCACTTTGGCGGTAAAGTAGAAACGACTTTTGTAGAAAACGTACCGGAAGGCGCTGATGCCGAGCGTGTTATTACTCAACTGGCAAAATCCGGTCACGAAGTTATTTTCACAACCTCTTTTGGCTTTATGAACCCAACACTAAAAGCCGCTAAGCGTTTCCCTAAAGTAAAGTTTGAGCATGCTACCGGCTACAAGCGTTCGCGAAATGTAGGTACTTACGCACTACGTACTTATGAAGGACGTTACGTATCAGGTGTTGCAGCGGGTATGGCAACGAAAACCAATACTCTTGGCTATATCGCTTCTTTCCCGATCCCGGAAGTAATTCGCGACATCAACGCGGTATACCTTGGTGCTAAGAGTGTAAACCCTGACGTTAAAATCAAAATTGTATGGGTTAACACCTGGTACGATCCAGGCAAAGAAGCAGATGCTGCAAACGCGCTAATGGATCAGGGCGTAGACATTATGCTTCAGCATACAGACAGCCCGGCTCCGCTGATGGCAGCTCAGAAGCGTGGCATTATGGGTATCGGTCAGGCTTCAGATATGAGCCACTTTGCACCAGAGTCTCACATGTTCTCTGTACGTGACACATGGGCACCACACTATATCCACAGTGTTCAGGACGTAATGGACGGAACCTGGAAATCAGAAGACTACTGGGGCGGTTTCAAAGAAGAAATCCTGCAGATTGCTTCTGTAAACCCGAACCTGCCGGAAGAGATCAAAACAGCTATCGCAGAAACTCAGGCTAAGATCAAATCTGGCGAATTCCATCCTTTCACCGGTCCTCTGAAAGACAACAGTGGCAAGGATAAAGTGCCTGCTGGTCAGGTGATGTCTGACAAAGAGCTGGTAGGTATGAACTGGTACGTAGAAGGTATCGAAGCAACTATCCCTAACTAAGCTAGTTAGTTGCTCACACTGAAGTCTTGGTGTGAGCATTAGCTCCCATGCTCTGCGTGGAAACGAAGAAAAAACAAAAGGCCGGTACTTACGCACCAGCCTTTATTATTATGTGTAAAACAGTATTACTTTTTCAGCTTATAGAACACAGTCGACAACGGCGGAATTCTCAGTGCCAGTGACTGTTCAAGGCCTTCACTTTCGATGTTTTCTGTTTTCGCAGTCTGAATCACTTCATAACCGCTACCGTGATACTTCTTATCATCAGTATTCATAACCAGCTCGTACTTGCCCTTATTCGGAACCCCTACACGGAACTCTTCATGAGGAACCGGTGTAAAGTTAGACAGAACAAGAATACGCTCACCTGACTCACTGAGACGCTCGTGTACAAGAATACTCGCATCATCAGCATCTGACAGACGCCATTCAAAACCTGCCGGATCACAATCCTGATCGTGCAGAGCTGCTTCATCGCGGTACAGGAAGTTAAGATCACGAACCAGAGACTGTACGCCCTGATGACGCTCATACTCAAGCAGGAACCACTGAAGCTGCTCGTTGTGGTTCCACTCAGCTGTCTGACCAAACTCTGTGCCCATGAAGTTCAGCTTCTTACCAGGCTGACCGTACATGTAACCCATGTAAGCTCTCAGGTTAGCGGTCTGCTGCCATTCATCACCCGGCATCTTGTCATGGATAGACTTCTTACCGTATACCACTTCATCGTGAGACAGAGACAATACATAGTTTTCACTGTGCGCATAGAGCAGCGGGAAAGTAATGGTATTGTGGTGATACTTACGGTGAACAGGATCTTCCTGAATATAAGAAAGACTGTCGTGCATCCAGCCCATATTCCACTTAAAGCCGAAGCCCAGACCACCCATAAAGGTTGGTGTAGATACGCCAGGGAATGCCGTAGACTCTTCTGCGATAGTCATTGCGTTCGGGAAGTGCTTGTACACTTCTTCGTTCATCCACTTGAACATCGCGATAGCTTCGTAGTTTTCACGGCCACCGTCCACGTTAGGGATCCACTGGTCATGGCTACGGGAGTAGTCAAGGTAAAGCATAGACGCTACCGCATCCACACGGATACCATCGATGTGGAACTGCTGGAACCAGTAAAGTGCGTTCGATACCAGGAAGCGGCGAACCTCTTCTTTGTGCACGTTGTAAATAAACGAGTTCCAGTCCTGGTGCCAGCCGCGGCGTGGATCAGGATCGTGATACAGAGGCGTACCATCAAAGTTAGCCAGACCATGGCTGTCCGCCGGGAAGTGTGCCGGAACCCAGTCCAGAACAACACCGATTTTCGCTTCGTGACACTTATCGATAAAGTACTTGAAGTCATCCGGTGTACCAAAGCGGCTGGTCGGTGCAAACATACCTACAGGCTGGTAACCCCAGGAACCATAGAACGGATACTCAGAAACAGGCATCAGCTCAACGTGGGTGTAACCCATATCGACCAGATAAGGAACCAGCTCTTCTGCCAGTTCACGGTAAGTCAGGAACTCGCCATCTTCATTTCTCTTCCACGAACCTGTGTGCAGCTCGTAGAAAGAGAGAGCCTCTTTTCTCTTCTGAGTTACTTCACGGCTTTGCCACTCTTTGTCATTCCATTCATAACGGTCGTGGTTGTAAGTAACAGAAGCGAATGATGGATACTGCTCTGCGTGGAATCCCCATGGGTCAGCCTTGTGCGGCAAACCTTCACCATGTGGTCCTTTAATTTCGTATTTGTATGACTCGCCTTCTTCCATACCTGGCATAAAGATACCCCAGATACCGTAGTCAAGACGCTGCATTGGTGTGCGTCGGCCATCCCACTGGTTGAAGTCACCAATCAGGCTCATTGCCGATGCATGTGGTGCATAGACAAGGAAGCGAACACCGGAAATTTGCTTACCGTCGCGTTCAAGCGTAACAAACTGAGCACCCATGTTATGGAACATGTTGATTGGTGCATGCAGCGCTTCATACTCAGCATATAAGCCATGGTACTGATAAGGGTCATCAATGATTTGCTCGACACCCGCCCAGTCAATCGCCAGTTTATAGTGGGTAAAACGTAAATCACGGCTGTCTTTTAGCTCAAAGCCGCCGTCATAACATTTTTCCAACTCTACCCTTGGCTCTCCTTCAATAACCAATTCAACCCGGTTTGCACCTGGCATCCATACTCTAAGAGAAACCCCGTCATCATCCTGTACATGATAAGGTCCTAAAAAGGAGAATGGTTCCGTTAAAGCAGCCTGAGCCAATTGATTATAAGCCGTGGTCCCTTTCGAGATTTGTGATCTATTCAACTGCCGTCTCCCGTTATTATTTCGTAGTCGATTGTTTAAGGGCTTTTTAATAATTCTTCGCTATTGTGCAATATTTGTAACAAAATAACAAAGTGTAAATCTATAAAAAAGCCCGCTAATGCGGGCATTTAGCGAAGTTCCATTCTACAGAACAACGTAATTTTTAAGAGTGATGAAAACTAAAGTTTTTACAGTAACTTTCACTTTTATCACTCATTTCTCATTATTTTTCACTTGCTTGAGCACGAGTTTCAGTCAAGCGTCTTGAAATCCGGTTTACCTCTTCTTTTGAGAAGATCTCATCAAGGCTCATCGACAGCTTACGGCGCCAGTTTGGATACTCATCAACCGTACCCGGAATGTTAACGGGCTTGTCCATTTCCAGCCAGTCTTCCAGCTGCACACTCAGCAGTGCTGAAGAGCCGGCAGCCAGGTGAAGTTGCAGTGCTTCACTCAGATAAGAGTCCATCGGAACCAGTTTTGCGTCACGACCGACACCTTCAGGAAGGAATCCGTGCCATGCCACACTGTTTAAGATTTCCTGCTTGCTCGCCAGGCGGGCATCAAACAGTCCCTTCAGCTGCTCTTCATCCGGATACAGACCAAGCTCTTTACCCACTTTCAGGTCATCACAGTGCCAGAAGCCGCGAAGCGTCGGCATATCGTGAGTACACAGAGCCGACATAGACTGCTCTTTGTAGTGCTTAGGTGAGTAGAAACCGCCGTCCTGCGCAGTTTCAAAGAAGAACACCTTATAAGAGTGCACACCGGCATCCGCCAGGATATCGGCAATCTCATCCGGAACCGTACCCAGATCTTCACCAATAACTGAGCACTGGTGACGGTGAGACTCAAGCGCCAGAATCGCCAGCATATCTTCTACCGGGTAGTAGATGTATGCGCCATCTGTCGCCCCTTTACCTTCCGGAATCCACCACAGACGCAGCAGACCCAGTACGTGGTCAATTCGCAGCGCACCACAGTGCTTCATATTGGCGCGAAGCAGTTTGATGTAAGCATCATAGCCTGTTGCTTCCAGAGCCTGCGGGTTCAGCGGAGGAAGGCCCCAGTTCTGACCGAGAGGACCAAGCACATCCGGTGGAGCACCGATGCTGGCATCCAGAACAAGGCTGCCGTCGTCAGCCCAGGTTTCAGAGCCTGAAGATGCCACACCAACCGCAAGGTCACGGTACAGACCGACAGACATGCCTTTCTCTTCTGCAAGAGTCTGAGCTTCGTTAATCTGACCGTCAGCAATCCACTGCAGATACAGATACAGCTGAACCGCTTCCTGCTCTTCCTGAATAAACTTCTTCACCGCCGCACTGTCGTAGCTGCGGTATTTTTCAGGGAATGCCTGCCAGCCCCATACAGATGAGTCTTCCGCGTGCAGATGAGTGTGCAGTGCATCAAATACTGCCTGATGCATCAGGCTTTCACCGCCCTCTTCCACAAAATCAAGGAAAGCAATAGCGCGCTCGGTTTTCTTGTCCAGATGACGGGCTTTAAATTCTTTAAACAGCAGCGGCAGTACACTCATTTTCAGAGAAGCCACTTCTGTGTAATTTACCCAGTGCTCTTCACGCACTTTCTTCAGACGCTGCTGGAACTCAGAGCTGCCAACTTTCTGCTGCGCTTCTGCGCTCAGTGCAAACTCTGGAACAGAGCTGACATCGATGTACATGATATTCAGCCAGCGACGCGAAGACGGGCTGTACGGGCTTGCGCCTTCAGGGTTTGCCGGGAATAGCGAGTGAATCGGGTTAAGACCAACGAAATCACCGCCACGCGATGCAATTTCAGCAATCAGCTGTTTCAGATCGCCAAAATCACCGATACCCCAGTTGTGTGGCGTACGCAGTGTATATAGCTGTACGCTTGGGCCCCAGAGCTTCTTATCCTGCTCAAGGCTGTCCTGCTTGTAGCAAGACTGAGGCGTAACAATCAGTGTCATTTCGTAAGGCGTTTTACGGCGCTTACGTGTAAGAAGCAGCTTGTGGTAACCCCATGGAAGCATAGGCAGCTGGAACACCAGCGGACCACCTTCTGCACGCTCGTCTCTTACGATCTGAGACTGCAGGTAGCCTTCAAGCGTTTCACCCTGCTCGGTAACCAGACGCCAGCTGAACTCACTTTCGCGGGCACTTACACCAAGGTTCAGCTCAATCTCTACCGGCTGGTCGCCGTCTCTTACCACCTGTACCGGTGCCAGAACGTCTTTTTTATGCTTCTTTTCAGCAGACTTCAGCAGATTTTCATCGCTGGACACGTCATAGCCAAGGGACTTCAAAAGGCTGCGGATGGTTTCCTCTTCCACAGAAGCAGGTTCTCCCCACGCACTGACATAGCTGTCTGAAATTCTAGCCATTTCAGCGACTTGTTTTAATACTGATTGTTGTTTCATCGCGTTCTCCGAAGGCATACTGCGCCTTCTCATTTAATTCTTAAGTAGGGAATACCAAATCCAGTAAACATCTCTGTTTGCTTAGGGAAAGTCTGTTTGCTCTGGATAACCGTCAAAAAAGGCTATTGGATTGGGTATCAACCTGAAATCGCCTCCCCTTGTTAAAGGGGAGGCCGGGAGGAGGTCATACGAAGTTTTAACCTCCTCTGACTTTAGGATTAACGGCTAACCGCTTCCAGTTTCCAGATGTTGTTCACGTAGTCGCGAATCGAACGGTCTGAACTGAACTTACCAACCAATGCTGTGTTAAGAATTGCTTTCTTAGCCCATCCAGCCTGATCACGGTACTGTGCATCCATCGCTTCATGCGCTTCAACATAAGAAGCAAAGTCAGCAAGACACAGGTACGGGTCACCGCCGTCAAGAAGCGCGTCGTAGATAGAACGCAGTCTTCCTGGCTCACCCGGAGTAAATGTATCGCCAAGCAGAAGCTCAAGTGAAGATTTCAGCAGTGCGTTAGTGTTGTAGTAGTCAAACGGGTTGTAACCACGGCCACGAACCTGCTCAACGCCTTCAACATCCAGACCGAAGATGTAGATGTTTTCATCACCCACTTCTTCACGGATTTCAACGTTCGCGCCATCCATAGTACCGATAGTCAGAGCACCGTTCAGAGCCATCTTCATGTTACCAGTACCGGATGCTTCTTTACCTGCAGTAGAAATCTGCTCAGATACGTCAGCAGCAGGAATGATGATCTCAGCCATGCTTACACGGTAGTCAGGAATGAACACAACTTTAAGCTTGTCGTTCACACGGTTGTCGTTGTTGATAGTCTCTGCAACCTTGTTGATTGCGAAGATGATCTCTTTCGCCAGGTGGTAACCCGGTGCCGCTTTCGCTGCGAAGAATACAACGCGTGGCGCCATGTCGAATGTACGGTCATTAAGCAGACGGTAGTACAGAGACAGGATGTGCAGCAGATTCAGGTGCTGACGCTTGTATTCGTGCAGACGTTTGATCTGAACATCGAAGATAGCATTAGTATCCAGGTCGATATCCATGTTCTCTTTAACCCAGTCAGCAAGACGCTCTTTGTTCGCTTTCTTAACTGCCATAAAGTCAGCCTGGAATGCTTTGTCATCTGCAAATTCAGCGATCTTAGTCAGTTGATCCAGATCCGCAGGCCACTGATCACCGATCTTATCTGTGATTAGCTGAGAAAGACCAGGGTTACAGAACTTCAGCCAGCGACGTGGCGTCACACCGTTTGTTACGTTAGTCAGACGGCCAGGGTATAGCTCGTTGAACTCAGGGAACAGGTCACGCTTAACCAGCTCAGAGTGAAGCGCTGCTACACCGTTTACTGCGTATGCACCAACTACACAAAGGTTAGCCATGCGAACCATACGGTGGAAGCCGTCCTGGATGATAGAAAGTTTCTGCTGTTTCGCTACATCACCAGGCCACTTCTGACGAACTTCCTGCATAAACAGGTGGTTGATATGGTAAATGATTTCCATATGACGAGGCAGCAGACGCTGAATCAGTGCTTCAGGCCAGGTTTCCAGAGCTTCCGGAAGTAGTGTGTGGTTTGTGTAAGCAAAAGTCTTAGTACAGATTGCCCACGCCTCATCCCATGACATATCACGCTCATCGATAAGGATGCGCATCAGTTCAGGAATAGCGATAGTCGGGTGAGTATCGTTTAGCTGAATAGTTTCGTACTTAGGCAGATCTTCCAGTTTGTGACCGGCAACTTCCATACGACGAAGGATATCGCGGATAGATGCTGCACTGTGGAAGTACTGCTGCATCAGACGCAGTGTCTTGCCTTTTTCGTGGTTGTCGTTCGGGTAAAGTACTTTGGTGATGTTACCTGCATCGATTAGTGAGTGCTGAGCTTCAAAGTAGTCACCGTTGTTAAAGCTTTCCAGAGAGAAAGGCGCAATTGCCTGACATTCCCAAAGGCGCAGCGGGTAAACCGTGTCACTTTCATAACCAACGATTGGCAGATCCCAAGGCATACCTTTAACGAACATACCAGGAACCCAGCGGCGCTTCTCTTTGCCGTTCTCAACGTATGGTTCTACGTGGCCGTAGAAGCCGATTTCCTGAGCGTATTCAGGACGAGCTACTTCCCAAGGGTAGCCTTCAACACCACGCCATGCATCCGGCGCTTCTTTCTGGTGACAGTCTTCGAAAGACTGCTTGAACAGACCGTATTCGTAGTGAAGACCATAACCTACTGTCGGGAATTCCTGTGCTGCACAAGAATCCATAAAACATGCTGCCAGACGGCCAAGACCACCGTTACCCAGAGAAGGGTCGCGCTCTTCTTCAAGAAGATCAGTCAGGCTGTGGCCCATTTCTTTCATCGCGTCATCGATCTGACCGTACAGACCCATGCTGATCAGGTTGTTACCTGTCAGGCGACCAATTAGAAATTCCAGTGAAAGGTAGTTAACACTTTTTGCGTTTTGGATGCGCTTATCGTTTTCAGTTTCCAGTAGATCAAGTGTAGTCAGTTCAGCCAGTGCACGACCCATTGCCAGATACCAGTCACGAGGAGTGGCGGTCTCTTCGGTTTTTGCATATGTCGCGTTCAGGTGCTTTTTAACGTCAGCCTTGAAAGTAGCTTTATCAAACTTTTTTTGTTGAGTAGGTTTCATAACGAAATCTCATTTTTCGATTCAATTTAACTGTGGCGTATCCTGCATTTATATAAAAAACAGAACATCCTCCTAACCAATGGATGTTACGGGAGTAGTATTGAGGGCGTAGATACTCCTCTCCGTCTCAGCCTTTGATGCACATCACACAAAACGGGTCTCACCTCCCTGATATGAGTGACACGCGTCACATCAAACTATTAGTACTACCAGTACAGAAACTAAAGCCAGAAAAAGTAATAAAATCCGCCTTACCCCAAAAATGTTGTACTGGTCACACTGTTAGTTTTCCGCGTTTACACTATCCATTTTTAAACTTGCCAAAATGGGGGGGCTAAGTAGTTGTCAGTAAACAATCTCTTTGTTACTGCCCTATTACTATGTACAGGCATGCGTTCGATATACACCTAAAACCTGCGCATTATTTGACCGCACTCACAAAACAGGGGCGTAGAGGGTCAGAAATGTGCCGAAGATCATGCAATTGCCTCAGTTGCAGTGGTCAGAGTTACTCAAATTAACGTAGGATTGCCGCACGCAATAAAATATAAGAAAGATTAATATGTGGATCCCTTCCAAACTGACCAGGCCTGGCAGATTACATAACGCAATTTTAAGACCCAGAGTTCTGGATCTATTGCAACAGGCACCATTTTACAAACTGGTACTGTTCCGCTCGCCTGCCGGCTATGGCAAAACCACCATGGCGGCCCAGTGGCTGGCAGATAAACCCGCTGTAGGTTGGTACAGCATTGACGATAGTGATAACGACACCTTCAGGTTTATCAATTACTTTGTTCAGGCAATCAATAAAGCCACTGATGGCTGTTGTCCTAACTCACAGACACTGGCAGAAAGACGTCAGTTTTCTTCACTACCGTCACTGTTTGGTGAGCTGTTTGCTGAACTGGCTCACTATCAGGGCGTGTTCTATGTGGTGCTGGATGACTACCACCTGATCAAAGAAGACGAGATCCACGAAGGCATGCGTTTTTTCCTGAAACATATGCCGGACAATATGACCTTAGTGGTAACCAGCCGCGCCACGCCGCCGCTGGGAACAGCCAACCTTCGCGTACGCGATCTGATGATCGAAATCGGCAACGAGCTGCTGGCATTTGATACTGAAGAAACCACCCGATTCTTTAACCAGCGCGTATCTGAAGGCATCGACGATACTACGGCGCAAAACCTGAGAACTTATGTGGAGGGCTGGCCTTCAGCACTTCAGTTGATTGCGCTTCAGGCCCAGCACCATAGAAAGACTCTGGCCCAGTCTGCCGAGTCGGTTTCACAGTTTAACCACGCTCATTTGTGGGATTATCTGGTGGAAGAAGTGTTTGACATTCTGGACACTGAAACCCGCCATTTTCTGATGCAGTGCTCGATACTGGACACCTTTAACGACAGTCTGGTGAGCTCATTAACAAAGCGCGAAGATGCGCTGTCGATGATTGAATCGCTGAACAAATACGGCCTGTTTATCTACCCTCTGGAAGGCGAACAGAACTGGTACCGCTTCCACCACCTGTTTGCTGAGTTCCTGGCTCATGAACGGCAGTCACGGATCCCGCAGGAAGAGAACAGCCTTCATCAGGCCGCAGCTGAAGCCTGGCTGGATCTGAAGATTCCGCATCAGGCTCTGCGTCACGCGCAAAAAGCCGGCAACGAAGAGCTGATTGCCCGGATCATTACAGAGCATGGCTGGAAAATGTTTAACCATGGCGAACTGCAAACCATGGAAAGTGCCATTAACCAGCTTTCCAAGGACCAGCTTTACAGCAAGATGAAGCTTCCGCTGCTAAGAGCCTGGCTGGCACAGAGTCAGCACAGATACACAGATGTTAATGACATGCTGGCAGAGGCGGAAAGAGAGACAGAAAAGCGTAATGTTGCACTCAATACCGCCGACAAAGGCCAGATTAATGCGCTAAGAGCGCAGGTTGCCATTAACAATAATGATCCGGATACGGCGCTTGAACTGGCAGAGCTGGCGTTAACTCAGCTCAGCCCCACGGATTACCGGAGTAAGATTGTGGCGACCTCCATCGTGGGTGAAGTCAACCACGTAATGGGACAACTGGACCGGGCGCTGCCTTTAATGCAGCAGACAGAAAAACTGGCAAGGCAATACCAGTTATTCCATCAGGCATTATGGGCACTGCTGCAACAGAGTGAAATCCTGCTTGCACAGGGCTTTGTACAGGCAGCTTATGAGTTACAGGATACCGCCTTTAAGCTGATTGAAGAGCAGAAGCTGCACCAGCTTCCGCTGCATGAGTTCCTGCTGAGAAACCGTGCCCAGATCCTCTGGTGCTGGAACCGTCTGGATGAAGCCGAAGAGTGTGCCTACAAAGGCATTGACGTTCTGGGCAATATCGATCAGAGCAAGCACCTTCACTCATACTCTATGCTGGCGCGCATCGCAATCGGCCGTGGTGAGCTGGATAAAGCCACCCGCTTTATTGAGCAGATCCAGCATCTGATGCAGCAATCAAGCTACCACGTTGACTGGACAGCGAATGCTTCACTTTCCCTGCTGCTTTACTGGCAGACAAGGGGGGAGACCGAAGCGGTGGAGCACTGGCTGGAAACCGCCATCCGTCCGGCAGAGGCCAGTAACCACTTCCTGCAGCTACAGTGGAGAAACATCGCCCGAGCTCAGATCATCACCAATCAGTCAGAGAGAGCGAAAGAAACACTGAGCTTTATTCAGAGCGAAGCGGAAAAATACCATCTGGTTACCGATATCAACCGGAATCTGATTGTTGAAGCAACGCTGGCTGTAAAAGAAGACGACGAGCTGCTTGCGACCGAAAAACTTCAGCATGCGCTGAGCATGACCAACCAGACAGGCATGATTGGTAACTTCCTGGTGGACGGTGCCTCCATTGAGCCTCTTCTGAAAAAGCTGACCGGCAAAACCTCGCTGGGCGATCTGGAGAAACACCGTGCCCAGCAACTGGTCAAGGATATCTCAAGCAAACAGAGAAGCCGCTCGGTGCATTTTGATGAAGAGTTTATCGACAAACTGGTGAATCACCCGGATATTCCTGAGCTGGTACGAACCAGTCCGCTGACTCAGCGAGAATGGCAGGTGCTGGGGCTTATCTACTCAGGATTCAGTAACGAGCAGATAGCACAGGAGCTGGATGTTGCCGGGACCACCATCAAAACCCATATCCGGAATCTGTATCAGAAACTCAACATAGCAAACCGTAAAGAAGCTATTGAGACGGCAGAAAACCTGCTCAGGCTGATGGGATATTAACGCTAAGGACTCGGGGGACACTATGGAACTGAACGTATGGGAACCCGGTCGAATCTGGTACGCCGATATGCTCTGTCGGCGTTTCGGTCTGACTCATATTCACCGCATGGTACTATTCAGGATTAGTGAAGACTCACTTATCGTACACTCCCCCATAGAGCTGACAACGTCACTGCAAAAAGCGCTGTCGAAGATAGGGAAAGTCAGGGCAGTGATCGTTCCCTCCCCGGCTTACCATCAACACCTCTCAGAATGGTGGCTTGCTTATCCGCAGGCCCTTTTTTATGCCACTCCAACCACAATCCAGAAACGAACCGATCTCAATTTTGACGGCGCTCTTTCCGGAAACACCCCGCAGCTCTGGAAAGGAGAGCTTTATCAGACGGCAATACTGGGACTGACTACCCCAAGGAAAATGGTATTCTGCGACCCTGTCAGCCGGACTCTGGTGCTCACTGATAATCTGCTGGCGGTGCAGCCTTCGTTACCAATGGGGCAAAAGCTGGCAACCTGGGTACATGGCATCCATACCGAACTGAAAATGCCCTATTCAGATAAAAGACATGTAAGCCATATGCCGCTGCTTCGTGCTTCAGTACAGGAAATCATGACCTGGCCATTTGACAGAATCCTGACCAATAACGGCCTGGAGTACCGGCAGGATGCGAAGAGCACATTCTATCAGGCGTTCTGGTGGGCGTTCTAGATCTCACCTTACAATGAAAGAATTAGAGCATTTGCTCGGTTTTCCCGCATAAAGTCACAGTTCTTAATTATTTACAACATACTCATTAAACTGGAACTAGACTAGAGATAGAATAAAAAGACAGGTTGGTTGGCAGACAGATAAAAAAAGAGCCAACCGCAAATTCCTGCGATTGGCTTATAGATAGTGTGAACAATTAATATTCACTAACAACGTCAGTTGGCTAGGTGACCCTCGGCTTTAAGAAGGGTCACCAAATATAATGCAGATAGCGTGCCAACTTTTAAGGGCGATAAAACAGCTAATGTTAGTAAAATTTGAGCCACTTTTTAAACCAAATTCGCATTATACAAATCGCAAAATGCAAACACTCGCAAAATACCAATATTTTAATTGCAAAATTGATATTTCTGTCTATAAATAAAACCCTTTATAAATACTCTTATTTTTGCGTTATGCAGAAAGATCTCATCTTTTTTTCGCGGTATTAATAGGATTTAAATCCTGGTTTTGTATAATCCGCCTTTCAAATCATCAAATTGCATGGACCAATGAACTACCTATCGACATTCCTGAAGGGCATAGCCATGGGAGCGGCAGATGTTGTCCCTGGCGTATCCGGCGGTACAATCGCCTTTATCACCGGTATTTACGACACTCTGCTTGAAAGCATCAGAAGAGTTAACCCTAAGCTTTTGGTTATCTGGAAAAAAGAGGGCTTTAAAGCCGCATTTAGCTATATCAACGGCTTTTTTCTTATCAGCCTGTTTAGCGGCGTTATTCTGAGTATTCTTACTCTGGCTAAGCTCATCTCCTGGCTACTGGTGACTCATCCAATTCCGCTTTGGTCGTTTTTCTTTGGTCTGATCCTGGTTTCAGTCTGGCATATCGTCCGCCAGGTTGAGCACAAGGATATGATACGCGGAGTATTCACACTGCTGGGGATCGCCTTTGCCTACTTTATTACCGTGCTCAAACCGCTGGAGATGGATCCCACCAGTATCAATGTTCTGATTGCCGGTGGCATCGCTATTTGTGCCATGATCCTTCCGGGTATATCCGGCAGCTTTATTCTGCTTCTCCTTGGCATGTACGCACCGATCCTTGGCGCGGCTAAATCCATGCAAGTGGATATTCTGATGCTTTTTGCCGGCGGATGTGTTCTGGGATTGCTGAGTTTCTCCCATCTTCTGTCCTGGCTGTTAAAGCGTTTCCGGGATTCAACACTTATGTTCCTGACCGGGCTGATGATAGGCACACTGCCAAAAATCTGGCCATGGAAGCAAACCATTAGCTGGAGAACCAACTCCCACGGTGAACAGGTGCCTCTTTTGCAGGAAAACCTGTTTCCGGCTGAGTTTGAATCCGTGACCTCCCAGCCCTCCCAGTTACTGCTGGCCGTTTCCATGATGCTGGTTGCGATCATCCTGGTTCTTAGCCTGGAAAAATTCGCTGACAAAGAATAATACTTTGACCATCAGAGCGTTATCACGTTAAAAGTTTGCTAATATGTTAATATTGCAACTTATTGATAACACTTTGTTGGCTTATGAAATTTGTTAAACCGCTATTAGTCTGTCTGGCTCTTATTGCCGGTTTCTACGCTCCCGATCTGGTAAAACAGCTGCGGGGAGCACAGGAAGGCTTTGACCTTTCAGGCTACTGCATGCTCTCCACCCTACCCTGTACTCAGAATCAGGTAACGATGACGCTTGAGCATGATTTCACACAACCTCTGGTCCCAAGCAAATTAACTATCGTCTGGCCGGAACAAACTTCTGAAGATCTGGCTATTAAGCTGGAAGGGCTGGAGATGAATATGGGCATCGCCAGGTACAAAGCTGACCGCTTACCTGACGGCCACTATCAAACTACCCTGCTGCTCCCGGTCTGCACTTTTGAAAAAATGACCTGGGTGGGCACAATTTCAGATAACAAAAACAGTGTTTCTGTTGCAATCAGGATGGAAAGATGAGTAAGAACTGGTCACTAATTATTGTTGTTGCCTTTGTTATGGGCTACAGCGCTAAGCTATATCTGGAAAGCCAAAAGCAGATTGAAGCAGAAAGAGCTCAGGCTGCTATCGAGGCCATGGTTGCCGATCCGGTTTTCAATGATAAGGATAACCAGCCGGTTCATATTTTTGACCCTGAAGATAAACGGATCCGGATTGCCTATTTTGGCTATACGCGCTGTCCGGATGTTTGCCCTACCTCTCTTGCCATGCTTGGTGGCGCATTAAACGAGTTCAGTGATGAGCAGTTGGCAAACTTCTGGCCTATGTATATCACCATAGATCCTGAACGGGATGACTCGGCACGAACAACTCAATATGCCCGGTATTTCCATAAATCCATTGACGGATTCTCAGCACCTATGGCCCTCACCAGAGCATTGGCCGACAAGTATGGCGTTATATTTAAAAAGACAGAACTGCCAGACTCTGCGATTGGTTATGTTGTCGACCACTCTTCCTATTTTTATTTCTTAGAGCCAGACGGAACCCTGATTACCAGTATTCCTCATACGCTGGAACCCACGCCGATATCCGATCAAATGAGAAAATTACTTAAAGAGAGGAGCCTATAAATGCAACGCAGCGGACTGATTTTACTTACTCTGTTAACCAGTAGCTTTACTTTCGCAGGCAGCGGTATAGAGATCCATAAACCCTATGCCCGGGCAATGCCGCCAAGCGCTCCGGCAAGTGCCGTCTTTATGACTCTAAAAAATAACGCTAGCCAGGATCGGGCAATAATCTCAGCTTCAACACCGGCTGCCGGAAAAGTAGAGCTGCATGATCACATCATGGACGGTGACGTAATGAAGATGCGGCAGATTCCGGAAATAGTGATTCCGGCTAATGGGAAAACCGTTTTGAAACCCGGAAGCCTGCATATTATGCTGTTTGAGCTGCAACAGACATTTACTGAAGGCGAAGAAATAGAAGTTACCGTGAATTATAAAAACGGCCAGAGTCAGACTTTTACCGCTCCGGTAGTAAAAGTGATGAAAGGCATGAAAATGAAGCACTAATTTCCTATTTTCAGCGCTAAATCAATCTAAACAAGATGCCGTATGATACACTGCCAGCGTCTATTCTTTGATGTGATTATGCTGTTTGTATGGAAAGTAACAGGCGTTATATTTCTGCGTTGATGCGGGCTTGTCTCCAGCTAAGTCTTTTGCTTTGCTGGATGGTCAGTATGCCTGTCGCTCAGGCGGACACTCTGCCTCTGTACATCCTCAAAGGCGGCATTATCCCTGCGGAAAATATAGAGGTGTTACGGGATCCGGATGGAAAACTCACCATAGAGCAGGTTATCTCACCCCGCTATTCAAACCACTTTTCACCCCCGGACCGGGGCCTGATAGCAATTAACGGGGAACCAGAAGCGATATGGATTCATATAAAAGTACGCTCAAAAGAAGACAGTCACCAGACTCCCTTCTGGGTACTATCCGTTGAAAACCCAATCATAGAGCAGACCCGACTTTACAAGGTTCACAACAATCAGGCAGAGCTTCTGCCCAGGTTAAAGCCTCTGGAATCACCAGATTCCGGTCAATTCCTGCGAAACGCCAGTTACCGGATAGACCCGACTTCTTCACGGGCAGATTACTATCTGAAGCTCTCCTATTTCGGCCCGACTGTGGCACCGATACATATCCGTTCGCTGGGAGAGTTTGCTTCAAATACCGTTGTAGACTATGCCCTTTATGGCCTGATTTGTGGCGCGATCCTCAGCATTTCTCTCTACAATTTATTTCTCTTTTTCTCCACCAGGCGGCGCATCTTCATCTATTACGTCGCCTATATGCTTTCATGTCTGACCTATTCGCTTTTTATCAGCGGATACATCCCCATGCTACTGGACGTCAGCCCTAAGTTAAGTCAGTTGCTCGAATGGGTTTCACTGGTCATCCTGATGTACTGTTCGATAAAGTTCACCGCCAGCTTTTTCGGCTTAACCCGGGCAAACAGAACGATACACATCCTGTTTAACATCTATAAAAGCGCTCTCATTTTAGTCTTGCTCTTTGCGGCTCTGTCACTGAATGCCTATGCCGCTATTCTTGTTTATGTTCTGGGCCTGTCCGGGCTGGTCAGCTATTTCATCATCGCCTTTGACCGCTTAAACAAAGGCTTAGAATCCGCCAAATACTTTATTCTCGCGCTGTCATTTATGGCGGGCACAGGTACGGTTTACATGCTTTGGCACCTGGGGATGATCGATCTTTACATAAAAAGTGAAATTATCTTCTCGTTCGGACCTGTGGGCGAATCCATCCTTTTTGCTATCGGTATCGGACACCGTATAAAAGTGCTGGAAGCAACAAACCAACAGCTCAAAGTCAGCGAAGAGCACTTTAAAAAAGCATCACGCATCGATGGCCTGACCGGTCTGTACAACAAAGGTTATATGCAGGAAATTCTGCTCAGAGAAATGCAGTTTTCATCCCGCTATGAGCAGGGCCTGTGCTTTGTCATTATGGATATCGACAACTTTAAAACTCACAACGACACCTATGGACACCTGAGCGGAGACGAAGTGCTGAGATGTCTGGCCCTTTCCATCAGTCACAATATACGAAGTACTGATTACGGCTGTCGTTTTGGAGGAGAGGAATTCTCAATTATCCTGCCCGGCTCCACTCTGGATCAGAGTAAAGTCATTGCAGAGCGGGTGCGCACCGGTTTTTCACAGTTCGTTGCAGAACACCCTGAACTTGGCGGCATGGAGGACGTCACTGTCAGCCTTGGTGTCTATCAGGTACAACCGGACGATAATCTGGAGATCATAGTCTCAAGAGCGGATGAAGCCTTATACAAAGCCAAGCGGAGCGGAAAAAACAGAGTCGTTTTATATGAACAAATTTACACACACTGATATTCTGCTATTATCAACTTAGATTTATCGCAACAGAAACCAATCCTATGGAGGAACAAAGATGATTGTAAGAAATATCCACCCGGTAAAGGTTAAGGCATAAGAGATTAGTTAATCTTCTCACTATTTCTTCAAAGAGACCCGCTCTCACCTTCCTTTTACCCGGTGCTAAAATAACCGGGGCACAGTAATGACTCATTCGCCCCTTAAGTAAAACGACTACTGGCACAAGTGTGTCCGGGGTTTACAGAAATGAATTCAAACTTAAATTTACACCAGCTTGGCTGGCAACCTTTTTTTCAGCAACAACTGACTTTAGCGGATTACGAACAGACGGTTATCGCACGTGTCACCGCGCATCACCGCAGCGGTTATGAACTGCTTTCAGAGCAGGGAAAAACCATTCTGCCGATACGCAGCAGCCTGCCTGATATGACTGTCGGAGACTGGGTACTTCTCAGTGATGACGGCGAGTTTATCCGTATGCTTGACCGGTTATCTCTGTTTAGCCGCAAGGCAGCAGGAAGCAAATTGGCGCAGCAGTTAATTGCCGCCAATATCGATACGGTATTTATTGTCTGCTCTCTGAATCAGGATTTTAATCTCAGCCGTATCGAGCGTTATCTGGCTGTCGCAAACGAAGTTCAAGTCGAAGCGGTAATCGTTCTGACCAAGGCAGACCTTTGTGATGACAGTGACGAAAAGAAAGCTCAGGTAATGAGCCTTGATCCTCTGCTGATGGCAGAAACCGTTAACGGACTGGATCCGGAATCGGTTAAAGCTTTAGATGCATGGTGTAAAACTGGCAAAACCGTCGCATTTATCGGCTCATCCGGCGTAGGCAAATCCACCCTGATTAATACGCTCACCGGGCATGAAGAGCAGAAAACTCAGGGGATCAGAGAAGATGATGATAAAGGAAGGCACACAACCACTTCCCGGACAATCCATTTTCTCAGCTCAGGCGGGATCCTGATCGACACCCCAGGAATGAGGGAGCTGCAAATCGCAGACTGCGAACACGGCGTGCAGGAAACCTTCAGCGATATCGAAGAGCTTGCATCGCAATGCCGTTTTTCAGACTGCCAGCATCAGTCCGAACCGGGATGCGCCGTTCAGGCAGCTATCGAAAGTGGAGAAGTGGATATCAGACGGGTAAATAACTACTTCAAACTGCTTAGGGAACAAGCCAGAAACGGGGCAACTCTTGCAGAACTGCATGAGAAAAACCGTAAATTTGGCAAGTTCGTAAAAACCGTAACCGCAGAGACGCGAATGCGGAAGAAGGGCTATTGATAAGAACGTTATAAGATCTTCGCATAACGAAGTAAATAGGGTTATTTCTCCGTAAAACCGCCGCAAGTACGTCCATGTAGGCTCCAATTTTTCTTCCCTGAAAAATAGGTTTTACTCCGAAACAACCCTATCTACTTCTGCTCACCTCCGCTGAAAACTTTAAGGTGCCTGTCCCTGTAAGAAAATGACAGGGATGACTATTTTTCATCCAACCTTATGCAAATCAACAAGATTAACTACTGCAAAATCAACGCGGGATCATTTTATTCATTATTTATTGTTTTAATAGTAGACAGTTTCACTACAGACATTAGAATGTGACAGCCTGATTACGATTAACAGCTGCTATACGGCAGCTATTTGAGAAGAATCAGCTATAAAAATACAAAATACTATTAGGAAATCCCATGCAAAACGAAAACACACTCATCGCAAGATATGCCGAAGGTAATCTGGTTCTCCAGATCCTGGTTGGTATTGTTCTTGGCGCACTTATCGCCGTAGTTTCACCAGAAGCCGCTAAAGACGTAGGTCTGCTTGGTAGTCTTTTTGTTGGCGCTCTGAAAGCTGTTGCACCCATTTTGGTATTCATTCTGGTAGCAGCTTCTATCGCAAATCAGAAAAAAGGCCAGCACACTTTCATGCGTCCGATCATCACACTTTACCTGATCGGTACACTGGCTGCGGCATTTACTGCGGTAATGCTTAGCTTTGCGTTCCCTACAACGCTGACTCTTGTTGCCGGTGCTGAAGGTACTACTCCTCCACAGGGTATTGCTGAAGTACTTAACACACTTCTTTTCAAGCTGGTTGATAACCCAATCAACGCTCTGAAAGAAGCTAACTACATCGGTATTCTTGTTTGGGCTGTAGGTCTTGGTATCGCACTTCACCACGCATCTGCAACCACAAAAACTGTATTTGAAGACCTGAGCCACGGCGTGTCTCAGATCGTTCGCTTTATCATCCGCCTGGCACCATTCGGTATCTTCGGCCTGGTAGCAAAAACTATCGCAACTACTGGTTTCGGCGCTCTGGCTGGTTACGCTCAGCTTCTTGTTGTACTTCTAAGTGCAATGCTGATTATCGCTCTGATTGTTAACCCAATCATCGTTTACGTTAAAACTAAACAGAACCCATACCCGCTTGTATTCCGTTGCCTGCGTGAAAGTGGCGTAACGGCATTCTTCACTCGTTCAAGTGCAGCAAACATTCCGGTAAACATGGCGCTTTGTGAGAAGCTGGAACTGGATGAAGATACTTACTCTGTATCTATCCCTCTGGGCGCAACTATCAACATGGCCGGTGCTGCAATCACAATCACAGTACTGACTCTTGCTGCTGTACACACAATGGGTATCGAAGTAGATATCGCTACTGCACTTCTGCTAAGTGTTGTTGCTGCAGTTTCTGCATGTGGTGCATCTGGCGTTGCAGGTGGCTCTCTGCTACTTATCCCGCTGGCATGTAGCCTGTTCGGTATCTCTAACGACGTTGCTATGCAGGTTGTTGGTGTTGGCTTTATCATCGGCGTACTTCAGGATTCTGCTGAAACAGCCCTGAACAGTTCAACAGATGTTGTGTTCACCGCTGCTGTTTGTCAGTCAGAACACCAGAACAACGCATAAGCCTTAATTGGTTTTACTAAAAAAGCTTCAGCTAAGGCTGAAGCTTTTTTTATGTTTGTCATTCCTGTCTGTACCGCTCGTTATGCTTAGAAATCACTTTTGTTCATCGGCGACATTGAAAAGTCCAGATTTGACTCGCTGTCTTTACTTTCCTTCTCGCCATTAGGCTCCTGCGTTTCGGGGCCGGCTGTCATAAACTCGTTACCGTCCCTTTCAGGGAAGTAGCTGTCTCTTTTGTATAGCTTGTTGAGTGCATTAATTAGTGAGTGTTTCTCAAGCGCGCCTTCAGTTAATTTCTTCACCAGTGGCTTCGCCATAGACTGCAGACCCACAACGCCATCTACACCCAGAATATTACCTAAATCATCGCGTTTTGATTTTGCCGGCTCCCAGCCAAAGTGCGCTGCAAGATACAGCCATAAGTAAGCGATAGCGTTACCCTTAGAGCCTCTTCCAATCCAGGTATCACCGGCAAAGTACTGACCTTCAGCACTTCCCCTTTCACCTGCCACTTCAAACCAGTAAATAGCCCGGGTAATATTTTTGGTCACTCCAACACCGTCACGATAATGAATTCCAAGTTTCACCTGGGCATCGGTATTGTTTTGCTGCGCAGCCCGGAAATGCCATTCTGCCGAGAGTTTCGGTTTAGGATCTTTGTTCGATTCAGCAATATACCAGTCGCCCATAAAAACCTGAGCTCCTGCATTGCCATCATTGGCCACTTCTTCAATAACCTGGATTCCCTTCTCGATGTTGATATCAACACCAATCCCGCTGATTAGGGCTTTACCCATTTCGAACTTGGCGCGGGGAGAGCCGTTATGCGCCTCGATAGCAATCTGCCAGAAGTGAGATTTCTGTTTTAGTACAACATCCTCTTTTGCTCTGGCACAGACACGCACCACACCATACATGGCAATTTCATTGTCCTGCATAGCGGCACGCTCATACCAGTAAAGGGCTTCTCTCGGATTGTGGATTTCACTTTCTTTTGCCAGATAAAGCTGGGTAGGAACATGACCGGTTTCCGCTTTGAACAGCCGCTCTTGTTTTTCCTGCTCCCTCTGCCGTTCGATCGCTTTACGGTAAGCTCTTTCCCGCTCCAGCTTTTCCATAGCGAGCTTTTTCTTTCTGCCAGACAGCATCGCCATCCATCCGATGATGACCAGAAAAGCAATACCTGTCGCGGATAAAACGATAGTCATCATAGTCATTAGTTCACTTAGTCGTAAAAATACCGGGTTATTGATAAGTTATCGGCAACCAGAACGTATAGTTAAGTATAACCTATATCTAACTATTGGTTTTACCTGTAAAACTTTAGAAGCCGAACTTATTTTCAGAATACGTAATAGTGGCAAAATTATCTTATAAATCAATAAAAATCCAACAAAATAAGCGCACCTGATGTGCGCTTAGAATTAGGCGTGGATTCGTTTGTGATCTTCTTGCCGTTTATGGGCACTCATCAGAAGCCTGAGAAGGATTGCCCTGCTTTGTTGCTGTCTGTACCGCACAGAATTTAGTTTTACTGAAAGCCGCCATAATCTCATCATGAGCTGCTTTGTTGAAGATCATCTCCTGCTCTTCCAGCGTATAACGCGGCTCAAACTCTCCGCTGTGTACCATGGTGATATTATCGGCATTTTCATGCACTACAAAGATACGGGCGATATCGTCATCATCTGAGTAACGGCGGATACTTGGCGGCAACGGCACCACATACATGGTTTCACCCTTTATCTGACGAACTTCCCAATTACCGGTAGCCAGAATTTCACCGTCACTATGATTCATGTGCCCCTGTGAATTCTCAGTGACCACATAGAAGTTAACCAGCTTGCTGCTGTTGTTGACCATTTCTGCAAAAACATAGCCCTGAACACCAGAGTCAGATTCATAATGCGAAACATACGGCCCTTTTGCATCCGCAGCGCTTGTTGCAGCAGAAGCTGACAGCAGGTCACTCAGAGCCAGAGCGTATCCGCCATACTGGCCAGCCATCCAGACCTGATAACAGACGCCACTGCCGTTTGAAAGCTCATTGGCAGAGCAGTTATGCTGCCAGAGCTCATATCTGTCATAGAGCTGGACAAACTCCATCCTGTAACCGACAGAGCCGGAATCGGAAAAACTGATAGACTCATCAACAAAATTTGCCCATTTTGCCGCTCTGAAATCAGCTGCCTTCAGCACATCAGCGATATTTTTGCCAGAGAGAGGCACCTTGTTTGCGGTAAAGCGCTCAACCATTTCTGAATATGTTGGATTCGTCAGGGTAACCTCGCCGGTCACCTCATTCACGCTGATATAGAAATCCTCATCCACTTCTTGCCAGCCAGACGAAGTCAGCACCATATTAATACCGTTTTCTGCCCGAAGATCCCAGGATGTGCCGTTGTACTGATACTCAACACCCGCATCTTCGTATGCGTTACTGATATCGGATGACGTTGTTAGCTTAAAGTTGTTATAGAAAGCGCGCAGGTAATTATTGTTGTGCCAGGCACTATAGCTGAAGACGCCATCAGAGGTTACCGTTGTCAGAAGTTCTGATGCACTGGCTAGCTGCAGCTCTCTCTTTATTTCGATTTCGCTTTTCGCATCACTCACCTCAAAACTGAAGTCCGTGTCTTGTTCCAGTGTCGAGATAAAACTGGCCGCTGACACATTGTCGTCATCGGTTTCAATCACTTGCTCAGCGATGGTTTCCAGCCTTTCGGAAACCTTCTCGGCGATCCACTCCAGTTTTTCTTCTGTGCTGATGCCCTGCGCAGATCCTGGATCGCTGTCAAAGTCTGATTCGCTGTTTTTCATTAGCGTTGCCGCTATCTGAGCAACCTGGTGAAGCTGCTTATAAGCTTTCTGCTCATTTGTATCGCTGCTCTGTTTCTTCGCTACGTAGTTTTCCTGCGGATCAATATCCAGGCCTAACTGAGTTTTAATCGCTTCTTCAGCGGCCGCCAGATCTACGGAAGAAGATGACTCAATCTCACTCTGAACCATTGTGGAAATCGGACTGACAAAGGTGTAGCCCACAGGTGCCGTCAGAGAGTAGTTTCCATCAACGGGTGTGTTTGGGTTATCCTGATCCACGGTGACATCTTTGACGACCTCAACGATCAGGCTGTGATTATCTATCTCCTCCTGAGTAAGTCCGTTAATGGTGAACTCACCATTGCTTCCCGTCACAACGGTGGGATCTGACGCGTCACAAACCTTATTATCATTTAAGTCCAGACAGACATTGGCATTAAACAGGTAACCATCCGCTGCCTGACCTGAAAGAGACGATGTACCTGTATTCGAATCTGAGCTGCCTCCTCCGCCGCATCCATACAGAGCGACAAGAACAGCAGCACCAACCAGAGTATTTTTCATTTTTGTATTAATAGACAACTTCATAATCCCATACTCACTTTTTAGCAGAACGTTAGCGCTTAAAAAGCATACGTAAAATCAAGTCTTAAATAAATTATAATTATATTAATTGAGCTATTTATTACATTTTCAATTGATATCAATCAATCTTAATCGCTTAAGAAAAGCCTTAAAAGACAAGGACACATAAAGACTTTTTACTCTAACCACCAGAAATGGGAGCAAAATCACACTCAATGATTGAGCTGTATATGTAATTTTATTTTATCGGTGTGACTAGCCACCAGCGCAGGATAAATGGCGGAAAGTTCGACGGTGGTTTATACCAATCCCAGCAATTATCTGTTCATCCTTGCTTGTCAAAATCGCTAATAGCTGCGTTAAAATTTTTGTAATTAGATCCACTAGTTACTGCAAATTTTGCCTTGCTCTTAGCGATTTTTCCTGCGCAATCACTGAACAGCTAATTACTGGGATTGGTATTACTGAGTAAAAAAATCGAAGAAAAGTGCTCAGCAGTATTGGATGTGGAAATGGAAATCTGAAACTGTTATTCCGAAAATTGCCTGGACACGAGCGTTCTGGCAATTCCCGGAATCTTTATTTGATATGGAAATAAAAAACTATCTGTTGTTTAGGGCTTTTACAAAGGCTTCCTGAGCACCTTCTACGTTCAGGGCCTTGGCTTCATCCAGCAGGCTTAGGGCTTTTGGGATGTCATTGGCCTTAATCGCTGCCCTGATAGAGTTATGATAGTAGTTCTGTGTATCCATCAAAGGTTTTATCTGGGCTTTAACTTCAGTGGCCTTGGATGGAGAGGCTTCTCTCTCCGATTTTTGTTTCTGCTTACTCTTATATCCGCTCAGTGAAAGAGTTTCAAATTCCAGGTCAAGCTCACCGGTGTAAGAAAATAGATACTTAGGATCAGTAGCAATCGGCATAGGTGCCCCGCTTTCTTTCGCCCTTACTTTTGCCGGATGCGGAATAGTGATTTCCTGTCCTATATTTTCTGCATCGGTATAAACCACCATATAAGGTGTTTTATTGGTATCTACTTTCAGCGTCATCTCATACCTGTTTCCCAACAGAGCATCAGAAAAACGCACCTGAAACTCCTCAGGACTAACCGTCTTTTTCACTTCATAGTTACCATCCAGTAGGTCAATGGATGGTGCAAATACCCGGCCTTTGTTCATGCGGCTTCGCAGGGTTAATCTGACGACACCTGAATACTCCGAAAACTCAAAGGCAGAAAGATAACTTTTACCACCTTCAAATCCCCAGACAGGTGCAGCCTCATTAATCTCAAACTGAAATGAATCTGCTTTTTTCAGAGCAATCCATGGAAAATCTGACAAAGATGTACAGCAAACCTGCTCACTAACAATAGCGTCCGCCACAAGATTTTCATTAGATGTCATGTTAGAGCAGCCCAGCAGACTTAAAGGCAACAATGACAATACAGCAAATTTTCTCATAGTTTGACTCCTGAAAATAAAGGCAGCCCTGAGACTGCCTGTTTTTATTACAACTAATTTCTGTTGATTAGAACCAGATTTCAGCTTCTACGCCAAAGCGGGTTTCATCACCTGTATTACCGTCGCTCCAGGTATAACCATCATCGCTTGAGCCCATGTAAGAAACGTAAGGCTTAATTTGTGGGCGACCCCAGTAGTCAGCATTTACAGTAAACACTGGTGCCAGAGTTGCTGTGTAGAACGACGTTGCGTCTTTTTCGCGACCCCAGTCTCCATCATCACCAAGAGTTTCTACCGCATAAGTCAATGTACCTTCCCAACGGAAGTTCTCATTCACTTTATAAGAAGGAGTCACACCAATAATGGTACGGTTTACACTCTCTGTACCCCACACATCATCGCCGTCTTTGTTATCCAGATTCCACATAGCGATTTCTGTACCGATCTGCAGGTTTTCAGTCACATTCGCTACACCGTAAGAAGTGAAGAAGAAGCCACGGTCATTGTCATTGTATACAGCGAACTGACCAAAGTTCACACCACGGTTTGCCAGAATGCCTTCGCCATATGCAAACGCTGTTGTAGACCAGCCATCAAAACCATAGTAATCACGGCTATAGGTGATGCTTCCGCCAAAACCATCTTCAGCTGAGGTAGATTTATCTGTATTTGCTCTGTTAGCCATTTTGAAGTCAAAATCAAAACGACCACCAAGGCCTTCCACAGAATACAGCCACATGTTCAGTGAGTTCAGAGTGGTACTCTTACCATCGCTGGTTAGCTTGCAGTTTTTGTCGTTCGCTTCAGCGCCACTATATGTACAGCTACCCGCACCTGGATCGGCAGAAACAATTGCAACACCCATATCATTGTAGGCAAAACCACCACCTACACCTGATGACTGCTTCCAGAATTCTTTAGTGATAATACCAGCCTGACGGTTCAGTTTTCTCTGACCAGCCCAGATGCTCATACCTTCGTCAAAAAATGATAGATCACCCAGTTCGATATAAGCTTGTTTAGCTTCAAGGTTACCTGACTGAAGATGACCTTCGTTACCCGAAGAAGAGTGGTAGAAGCCACGGCCGTTACCGTCTTCGTGGTTACCATATTCCATCTGAAGAACGTACTTAGCCCAGGCACCATTATCAAAGTTATCACCACGAGTAACCGTAAACTCTACCTGGTTCGGGTTTGCAGAAAACGGTGCACCCGCAGCACGATAGTCACGACGGTGTTCCCAGGTATGCTCTCGCTTCAGTGACTCCCCAGCATTGTACAAAAGGTGAGCATATCCGTTTACTGTCCAACCCTGTGCAACTTTGTCTTCTGCTAAAGCATTTCCTGACAATAGAGCACCCACTACTGCAGCAGCAATTACGCTTACTTTTTTCATATCGTTAACTCCTGAACGACTAATTATTGTATTCATCCCTTTCTTGGTATCCGCTCAAATAGGCAGTAAAAAAGCGTTAACCAAAATGAGGTAAGTTTGGGAGTTGCCTCCCCCCGGTTTGTTTCAACGGTGGAGATCTTAAGAAAAAGCGCTAAGGGTGACTTCCTCCACCCTGCATTAATTTTGGGGGGAGTAGACAGGAGGAGAAGGCAGCACCTTCCGGGAATTTGTTGGCAAGATCACTGATTTAGGGTGGAGGAACAGGGAAAACCGGACAAAAATGGGATACAAAATGTTACGGTCATCAAATTTTCATCAAAAAAGTAAGACAAAACAATTTCTGAGAACCAGAGTTTATTTACAGTAAGGTATGTTGCCTTTATTCGATAAGAGCATTAACTTTAGATTCAGAAGCTTCTAGACAAATTTAAACAGAACTAAAAAATGACAAAAATGCGCTCACGCCCCTATCCATTAGGTGCAACACTGGATAGTAATGGCTGTAATTTCTCGATATATGCGCCGAATTGCCCTGATATTTCATTAGCACTATTTAATGGTGAAGATGATTACGACCTTTACCCGCTTGAAGACAGCTATGCGGGCAACAGGCATATATACGTACCGGAAGTAAAAGCCGGACAAAGATACGGATACGTTGTTGAAACAGAAGAAGGCCCGCACCTGCTTTCTGATCCTTATGCAAAGGCGATAGATAAGCCACTACATTATTCATCACCATTTAGCAGTGAAAAAACATGGGACATCGCTAAGTGCGTTGTCACTGAAGACGCTTTTGACTGGGAAGGCACAGAGCCGCCAAGAATACCGCGAGAAGAGACGGTTATCTTTGAAACCCATGTTAAGGGCATGACCAAACTCAACCCTAAAATCCTGCCTTCTCAGCAGGGACGTTATCTGGGTATGGTCAGCGAACCTATGCTGAAGTTCTTCAAAGAACAGAACATCACGACCATACAGCTGCTACCGGTTGCGGCCTGTATGCACGAACCTCACCTGCTCAATATGGGAATGGTGAACTACTGGGGTTATAACCCGTACCTGTTTATGGTGCCGGATCCGCGCTACGCCCATGAAGATGCTGTTACCGAAATGAAAACCATGGTGCGCGAGCTGCACCGCAACGGCATTGAGGTGATCCTGGACGTGGTTTACAACCACACCGCTGAAGGCGGTAACGGTGGCCCTGAATTTAACCTTAAAATGCTGGACCCGTATTTTTACATTAAACACGGCCCGCACTTTGCAAACTTTGCCGGTACAGGTAACACAGTGAACCTGATGCACCAGCCAGCGCTTAATCTGGTAATGGACTCACTGCGCTACTGGGTATCTGAGTTCCATATCGACGGTTTCCGTTTCGATTTGGCAGCAACGCTTGGACGGGATGGCGATCAGTACAACTACCATTCGCCGTTTTTCAAAGCCGTTGCGCAGGATCCTGTGCTGAAAGAAGTGAAACTTATCGCAGAACCGTGGGATATCGGCCCTAACGGCTATCAGGTGGGCGGTTTCCCGGATGGCTGGAACGAATGTAACGATAAGTTCAGAGACATCACCAGAAGCTTCTGGAGAGGCGATCACGGCTTTTTGAAAGAATTTGCCACCCGGATGATGGGCTCGCGTGATATCTACAGCGCCAGCCGCTGGCCGCATAAGCTGACGGTAAACTACATTACCTACCATGACGGCTTCACCCTTCAGGACCTGGTCTCCTACAAGCACAAGCACAATGAGGCGAACGGAGAACATAACCATGACGGACACGGTGACAACCGTTCCGATAACTATGGTCATGAAGGTGAAACTGACAATATGCTGATTAAAGCGGTCAGGGAAAAGCAGAAGCGCAATTTCCTTGCGAGCCTGCTCTTCTCCTTCGGTATCCCGCATATTCTCAGTGCCGATATTCTGTCCCACTCACAGCGGGGCAACAACAACGCCTACTGCCAGGACAACGCCATTAGCTGGCTAAACTGGTCGCCAACGGACAGAAAAGACCATTTCCGTAAATGGCTGGGCGAGATGGTTGAGGCCAGAATTAAATACATGGTTCCGTTTGTGCAAGCCTTCAGTGACGATCAGCGAAATAAAAACCGTGTAGGGTGGCGCAGACCGGATGGTATGCATATGGAGCATGATGACTGGAACCAGTTAACTGCGGTTGCACTGCATCTGGGCATCGGCGAAGACGGTAATGAGATGATCTATCTTATGAATCAGTCCAGTCTGCCGGTGACCTTTAAACTGCCGACAGACAGCAGGCAAGAGTGGATTACTATCTGTGATACCAATCTTCGTGATATCACTCCGAGACGTCTGAATGCCACCATGTTAATGGCACCAATGTCGCTTGCAATTTTGCACGCAAAAGGGAAAAACTGACGGGTTCTTTTTTGAACCCAAGGTTTACAGTATGGGAGCTGACGCAATATATTCGCCCGATGCCTGATAAAAAAGCGACTATATTTGTATAAAGCAGCTCAGGGAACCAGGAAGTAAATTAGATGGATAATCATCAAAATAAGGACACCTATCAGTCAGGGGAGACTCCGGGAGTTGGAGTGTACATCTGTACACAATGCCACTTTGCTATTGTTGTGGTTAAGGATAATTTTATTCTCCCTTCATGCCCCTGCTGTGAAAACGATCAGTTTACTCGTTCAAACGAAGCAGAGTTTGACGACTAATTTTTTCACCCGCCCAGAATCAGCGCATTTCTTTATGCGCTGATCCGTTACTTTCCTCATGAAAAATGCCTGTCCGCCAGGAAGGCGAAACAGTTTTAAGAAACTATTGATAATCAGCCCTCCGGAAAGCTGATAAGCTGATAACCTACTTACAACTTATACCAATACCAGTAATTAGCTGTTCAGTGATTGCTGGGATTGGTATTCAACCAAAGCAACGGACAGACAGATGCAAAAAACGATTCTTATCACCGGCTCCACTGACGGTATCGGACTGGAAACGGCGAAAATGCTGGTATCACTGGGCCACCATGTTCTTATTCATGGCCGCAGCGCTGCTAAGCTGGCAGCAGCAGAGGAAATGCTTTCTCAGCTTCCGGATGCAGGGCCTGTTGAAAGCTATGAATGCGACCTGTCCCGTATCGCAGATGTCGAAGCATTTGCTGTGGCTGTGGCGGCTAAGCATCAAAAGCTTGATGTGCTTATCAATAACGCCGGCGTATACAATGTGTCTCAGGCCACCACTCAGGACAAACTGGATGTACGCTTTGTGGTGAATACCATAGCTCCATACCTGCTCACCCAGCGTCTTATGCCGCTGCTTGGCACTTCAGCACGCGTGGTAAACCTCTCCTCTGCAGCCCAGGCTCCGGTAGACCTTACAGCACTGGCAAGCAGCAATGCAGGCTCTTCTGACGGTATGGTCTATGCGCAGAGCAAACTGGCCATTACCATGTGGTCAACGGAACTGGCAGAAGTTCTGAAAGACAAAGGCCCTTCTGTCGTTTCTGTTAACCCGGCCTCTATGTTGGGCAGCAAAATGGTGAAGGAAGCCTATGGTGTGACCGGGGGCGATCTGGGTATTGGCGCTGATATTCTTTGCCGCGCTGCGCTATCTGAAGAGTTTGCGGACGCTTCCGGTAAGTACTTTGATAACGACTCAGGCCGCTTTGCCGCGCCACATCCGGATGCGCTGGATACGGCTAAAAACAGAAAGCTGGTCGCTGCAATCGAGAAAATACTGGCGGAAAAAACATTATAGGAACCCTGCGTTGAACCGGTCTGAACATGCTCTGATAAATGAGGTTTTTGATCAACTTGCATCTTATTACGGCAAGTTCGACTGGTGGCACAGAGACAAACCCTATGAAGTGATGCTCGGGGCGATTCTGGTTCAGAATACAAACTGGAAGAACGCTGAAAAGGCGTTGGAAAACCTGGGCAGCAACTTGCATCCGGAGGCTGTCTCCCGGATGCCGGAAGCGGAACTGGCTGAGAAGATCCGGCCAAGCGGATACTACAATCAGAAAGCGAAAAAACTGAAAGCACTGACCACCTGGTTTTCCCGGTACAATTACAGCATTGAGGCAGTTCAGAAAGAGCCTAAAGATCAGCTTCGTCATGAACTGCTGAATATTCACCCGCAACGGGCTTAATGTACCTAAAAGCTACGATAAGTTCAGAGAAATGATGCAGCAGGCTCTGCCTGAAGACACCGAGCTCTACGCCTATTACCACGGCCTGATGGTTGAGCATGCTCAGAGATTTTGCAACAAGACCCCCAGGTGTGAAAGCTGTCCCCTGAAAAGCCGCTGCTCAGATAGACCAGATATGCTCTGAAACCGCTCTCTGGCGTTGCAGAAGCTTCACCGCATCATCGATAGGACAAGGACGGCTAAACAGAAAGCCCTGTATCATGACCCCCTGCTCCTTAGGCAGAAACTCCAGTTGCTCCTGCTCTTCTATCCCCTCGGCAACAACCTGAAGTTTCAGAGCGCGGGCAACATCCACAATGCCTTTAAATATTTCTGCGTTGACTCCGTCAGAGATATTGCTGATAAAGCTTCTGTCTATCTTCAGAATATCGATGGGAAGCTTCTGAAGGTAACTGAGCGATGAATATCCGGTACCAAAATCATCCAGTGCAATCTGATAACCACCACCCCTTAAGCGTTCAATGTTTCTGATGGCATTTTCTTCACTTTTGATCACCGAAGACTCGGTCAGCTCAAAATAGATGTTCTCAGGGCAGATACCATGGCGACTCAAAATAGACTGAATGGTATTGGTCACCTGCACACTGGTGATCTGCTGCGCTGATAAATTTACACCGACCTTAAACTCATCCAGGCCTTCGCTCTTCCAACGGTTGATTTGCCGGCACACCTCTTCCAGAACCCACTCTCCAATGCGGATAATAGAGCCGTTCTCTTCTGCGATGGGAATAAACTTCGCCGGTGAGATATTTCCTAAAGTGGCACTCTGCCAGCGGATCAGCGCCTCGAATGACTGGATTTTATGATTCTCACTGTCCACTATCGGCTGATAGTGAAGTGTAAAACTGCTCTCATCGATAGCACGGTACAGATGCTGCTCCAGTGTCGCTCTCTCCTTGGTCATCATACCTATCTCTGGAGAGAAGTATTTATATTTGTTCTTACCGCTGTTCTTGGCCTGATACATAGCCTGATCAGCAAATGCCACCAGCTCTTCCGTATCTCTGGTGTCATTTGGCCACAGCGCAATTCCGATACTGGCACTGACATAAAATACATGCTCATCGATCACAATAGGCTCTGACAGAGAGGAAAGTATGCGTTTTGAGATACTCCGGGCATGGTGGGGTGCATTCAGCCTTGGGATAAGAATGGTAAACTCATCTCCCCCAAGGCGCGACAGATTATCAGAAGGATCCGTCGGATTCACCCGGCTCAGCGTATCTTCAGCTCGCAGGCACTCTCTTAGTCTGTTGGCAACCTGCTGCAACAGATGATCCCCCGTCAGGTGTCCCATATTATCGTTTACATTTTTAAAGTTATCTAAGTCCAGATACAGCAGGGCAACAACACAATTATCTCTCTCCGCTTGCTTTGCTACCCGGTCTAAAGTCTTGTGAAACATAAAACGGTTAGGGAGCGCCGTCAGAGAATCAAGATAAGCCAGATTCTGAATTCGTTCACTTGAGTGGTGCAACTCAGCACTCATCTTATTGAACTCACCAATCAGCTCTCCGATTTCGTCATTGTAGCGTTTATCAATAACGGTAATTTTCCTCTCACTGTTTAGCTTCTTCACAGCCCGGCTCAGGTTAGCAATTCTGCTCAGGATCTGAGAATTCAGAACAAACATGGCCAGCAGGATAGAAGCTGAAATGGCAACAGCAGATAGCAGAAGAATAAAATAGCTGAGCTTTGAACTGGCTCCGAGAAGACTGCTATTGGGAATTAACGCATGAAGCCATGTGGAGCTGTTTAACGGTGAGGCTATATGGTGCATTTTCTCACCCAGAATATTCACCTCCTGCCACTGATTAAGTTTCAGGTGTGTTAACAGGTCAATTTCCTGCTTTGTCACCCTGTGTTGTCCGCCCTGTTCAGAATAAATCTGCGAAGGTTCACCGCCACCGGAGCCTGACAACAGCAGCATTCCTTTCTGCCACGGTGCCGGTAATCGCGCTTCAGTCTGTCTGTTAATATTCTGAGTAACACTGAGGTATCCCTTCACTTTTGGCTCAGAGGTAAAGGTTTCGGTGGCCCTGTCCCTGATAATCACCGGAATAGTCACATACAGCGCCAGCTTTTCAGTATCCGGGTTAACTCCGACATACTGATTGTACCCCTTGCTGCCAAACTCAAGCTGACTGAAGTATTCAGATCCGGATTCATCATCGGTTGCATTCGGGATACTGCCGTTAACCACTCTTAGCTCTTCGTATCCGTCCGGCATAATAAGGCGGACTTCGTAAAGATTCGGATTAGCAAGCTGCATGGACTTAAGCCGGGTATACATCGGCTTATACATCAGGTTGTATCTGTCCTCTTCTTTTTCAATCCGCATGTACTGACTCATTAATAAGCCGTTTGCCATTGATTTCAGGGCAAAATGAGCAAAGTAAACCTTCGACTGATAATCGTCATAAAGCTGGCTCAGATGATCTTCAATCTGAGCCTTACTGTGAGAGGTATTTACCTGCCACAGGGTTAAATAACCATAAATCCCGACAATTAATAACGGAATGGAGATAAGCGGCACAATGGCTAATGAAATCTTGGTACCCAGCTTCATATCAGTCACTCAGTACCTTAGCGCTTAACTTTTGCCTGCGCAGATATTGCCTTGAAGGCAAAGGGTGATAAAACTCAGAGCGGGAAATCACCTCTTTAGACGGGTAAATAACCGGATTACTTAACACCTCCTCCGGCAGCAATTTAATCGCCGCGTTATTAGGGGATGCGTAGTAAGTGTATAAAGCCTGCCTTGCTGCAATCTCAGGCGAATTAATATAATTGAGAAAAGCGTAGGCCAGTTCAGGATTATGGGCTTTTGCTCCCACAGAAAAGTAGTCGACCCAGAGGTTTGTTCCCTCATCCGGTACATAAAATTTAAGGTCGTCACTGTGTTCCATCACCATAAGCGCGTCACCGTTATACATCATCGATGCCCATATATCGCCTGATATCAGCTCTGAATCCTCATCCAGGTTCACATACTGATAGGAGCGCACAAAAGGTTTCTGACTGACCAGCAGCTTTTCAACCTGACTCAGCTCACCTGGCAGCACCGAATTAACGGAATACCCCAGTGCTTTTAAAGCCATACTGATAAGATCCCTTCCATCGGTCATCATACCAATACGCCCCTTTAGCTTATCCGGCGGGGTGAACAGCAGTTGCCAGCTTTGTGCTTTAGGCTGGATAAGATCGCTTCTGTAGATAACACCTATGGTTCCCCAGAAGTAAGGAAGGCCATAACTGAGGGATTGTTCAAACGCTGATTTCCAGCGCGGTGAAATAAACTGACTATTTGGAATCTGAGCAAAATCCAGGGGAATGATAAAGCCGTTGCGCGCATAGGTTGCCAAATCAATACCGGCACACAGGATCAGGTCATAACCCTCAGCACTGTTAGCAACCAGCATATTGGTGCGCTCTTCATCAGATTCGTAGAGAATTTCGGAAATCTCGGCCTGGTACTCTTTTTCAAAATCAGCCACTATCGCCGGGTCCAGATAATCTGCCCAGTTGAGAATGACCAATCGGTTGGGATGGTGTGCGCTGACTTCCTGGCAGAACAAACCAAGGAGAATAGACAAGACCACCCTGTGTAAAGTGCCTGTTTTCAAATTATGATACCTAGCCTTAACATTCGCTAACGGCGGTGTGATTCTTTGCCACACTCAGGCTCATTACAACAGCGATGGGTTATTAATCTTTTTATATAATCTTTATATTAGTAGGGATAGCAGAAAACGCATGGTTTATTTACCAAAACGGTGAACATATGCATATCTTCTGCCTCTTTCTGACTATGTATTCTTCCTGAATTATTTTCTTATATATCAATAAGCCTGCGCAGAAATCTAGTCCGGATACATTTCACGCACTGCAACAAACTCATCCCAGTTCTCCAGCATAATATCAACCAGTTCAGGCTGAAAATGTTTGCCCCTTTGTGATGTAATTTCTTTCTTTATTTCCTCATCACTCCAGCGGTCTTTATAACAGCGGAGTGAACCCAGAGCATCAAAAACATCAGCAAGCGCCGTGATACGGCCGGCAACAGGGATATCTTCTCCGCTTAGCTGATTCGGATAGCCGGTGCCATCCCATTTTTCATGGTGGAAGGTGGCAATTTCTCTGGCTAACACAATAAGTTCCCGCTTAGAGCTCTTGAGGATATCGATACCATATTCAACATGCTTTTGCATTTCAGCCCATTCGCCATTGTCCAGCTTGCCGGGTTTATGGAGGATATGGTCCGGAACCGCAACCTTACCGATATCATGCAAAGGAGAAGCATGCTTTATCATGGTGACTTCCTGCTCAGGCAGGCCGTAGTAACGCCCCAGCATCTCACTCATGGTTGCCACACGCTGAACATGAGTCCCGGTCTCTTTGCTTCTGGCTTCCACCGCATTGGCCAGACTGTAAACCAGCTCTTTAGATGTCTCCTGAAGATCAATCATCAGATTGAGATTTTCAAAGGTCAGCGAAATATTCTGCATATAGATATCCAGAAGCTGACGTTCAAGATCGGTCAAATCGGCATTCAGATTGATATAGAGCAGACTGGAAATCCCACGGTCGTTAAAGGAATAGAAAATACAGGCATCCGAATAATACATAGTCTCTTTCTCATCCAGTACCTTTTGACAACGTTCTGCAACCAACTCCGGCAGTAAGTCCAGTGAAAACTTCGGATAGCACTCAACATACTCCCCAGTCGCCGCCAGTGTCAGGGCTCTGCGCTCACTCTCATCCTGAGATGCAGGTACAACGCAGTAAAATGCAGACGCTTCCAGGTTCAGCAAAGAGGTAACCTGCCCCAGAACCGCTGTGGCATAAGTCTTCAGTGTGTTGGTATTCTGAACATTGGCGGAAGCTTCAATTACCTGACTCAGCCCCTTTTTCTGCTCTTCAATAATGCACAGGTCAAGGTATGAGCGCAGCATAGAATAGAGAAGCGTTCTGAGTTTTTGCGTAGTCAGCTCGGTCTTTTCTTTGTAATCGTCTATCTCATATTCCTGAATAACTAAATCTTCCGGTGCCTGCCCCGCCTGACCGGTGCGCAATACCAGGCGTGTCATCCGGTTTTTCAGGTCATTGCGTATATATTTGATAAGATCCAGACCGGCATGATCCGTCTCCATCACAACATCGACAAGCGCAAGAGCGATACCCTCTCTCTCCTGGAATATTTTTTTCGCTTCTTCGCCGGAATAAGCCGAGATGAGTTCCAGCTTTCGTCCGCGAAATTCAAATCCGTTTAAGGCTAACTGAGTGATCTGGTGCATCTGGTAGTCATCATCCACCAAAAGAATGGTCCAGGGCTTATGCTGCTCTTTACTCTTACTTTGTCCGGGAGCTTCTTTATCTGTATTTCGTTGGTCAGCAAACAAATCCATGTGCACCTCATCATGCAATAAAACTTCTGATAGCCATACTAATAGGCTGAACCATTATTAAATAAAATCAAGATGTTTGTGAATTTTTTGCAGGCTAGTTGTTAGCTTTATGTAGTATTAACTTGTAACTCATTAAATTAAATTTTTATTCCTCGTATTGCACATACTTTTCATATATCGAATACCACTTTCCTTCTGTGCCGTTCTTCAGGCTAACTGATTAAAATACAATGGCTAATATTCCATAATCCACTCCAGGGTGCCCCCATGATCACCGACCTGTTTTTTTATCTGACAGCCATTCCCGCTGTGCTGGTTTACGGCATAGGTAAGGGAGGATTTGGCGGTGCACTTGGTGTTATCGCTGTACCTCTGATGGCCCTGACAACCCCACCTTTTCAGGCCGCCTCCATCCTTCTGCCTATTTTGTGCGTTATGGATTTTTTTGCCGTCCGCTATCATGTCAGGCACTGCGATTTTGCAGAAATCAAATTAATGCTGCCATCTGCCTTACTTGGCATCCTGGTGGGCTCTGCGATTATGGGAATGGTCTCAGACAGATTTGTAGAGCTCTTTATCGGCGGCATATCGCTGCTTTTCTGCCTGCAGTACTACCTGAAAGGAAACAGCAAACAGACCAGCAAATTCGCCGGCTACTTCTGGAGCCTGATATCCGGCATTTCCAGTACCATGATCCATGCCGGTGGCGGCCCTATCAGCATTTATCTGCTGCCTAAAAAACTGGATAAGCGTGTTATGGTCGGAACCATGGCGGTGTTTTTTGCCATCATGAATTTTATCAAACTGATCCCTTATACTTACTTTGGTCAGTTTGACAGTCAGAATCTGCTCACCTCTCTGGTGTTAATCCCTCTTGCTCCTGTGGGCGTTAAACTGGGTGTTTACCTTCTTCAGGTTATTTCGCAGGAGCAGGTGTATAAGATCTGTTATTTCCTCCTGCTGCTGTCCGGTGGAAAGCTGTTCTATTCAGGCCTGCTGGGTTAACCTTCCGCTTCGAATACATGTTTTGTCCGTCGCTGCTTAAATTGCGCGACGGTTTCCTCATGGTGCTCAAGGAAAAACGTCTTAAACTCTTTAACGCAGTGAGTCATAAACTGCCGGGGATGATAATAGATATTAAGAAACCAGTCGTCTGTTTCGTACTCTTCCAGTAACTTTACAAGACGTCCGCTTTTTAAGTATGGATAAAGGATATATTCGGGTAAATAGCTTATCCCCATAGAGCCAAGAGCCGCAGAAAGCTGCATTTTTGCATCCGAAAGCTCCAGCGTTTTTTCTATTTTCGTAGGAATGATTTGCCCGGAGTCTTTATAAATCCACTCATTATTATCGGGAAAGGTTTTCGAATATAAACAGCGGTGCTCAACGAGATCGCCGGGAACAAGAGGCTCACCGTGCTCTTTTATATATTCAGGGGAAGCCACGGTAACAAACTTTTGTTTAAGAAGGTTTTTGCAGACTAAACGAAGATCCGGCTCTTTCTCTGCTGCGCTTCCGGAAATTGCAGATATCACAAAATCACTCTCCTGATGGTGATCAACCGCTCGAGGAGTGACTAGTAGCTGAATATCAACCTGAGAATTCTGCTGAATAAAATCGTTGATCAGCGCAAGCACTACATCTTCAACGTAAAAAGGGGTGGGACCGCAGCATACTTTTATTCTGCCTATGACCTCAGAATTAAACTGCCCTAACTCATTAACAATAAAGCTGATATCCGCATTCACCGAAGAGAGTTTATCATACAGGAATGCCCCCGCTTCAGTCAGTCTCTGTTTGGGATTGTTTCTCTGGTACAGAGTAAGGCCAAGCTCCGTTTCCAGATCGCTAAGCCAGCGGGAGCCGGTACTTTTAGATACACCTAACGCTTCTGAGGCATTGGTTATTGAACCCGCATTTATCAGCTCCAGAAAGAACAGCATTTTTACGACAAGCTGGGGTGGAACAGCGGTCAGATGACTTTCATTTTGGATAAATCCATAAGAACTATTTGTCATAAAAAATACCGCTCTCTCCTATGATTAGGTATAAAAATACACAATCCGGCAGCAATAACAAAAGTGTTTTTTTTCACAATGAGACACCACAGCTTAACCTCCACAATTTCTCCATAATCTATCAATCTCCATTCATTATCATTTATTAAAAACGTGAAGCTGCGGTTTCTTAAATGGAACAAAGCGTTTTTTTAATAAGACCCTATGAAATATCTGTGTGACTCAACTCTAATTTCGAAAGATATTTAGACAATCATCACACTTCATATTTCATTCATCGAAGGGGATGTCCCATGAATGCCATTTTTCGTTCTTTTATCCAGGAGTACTGTTTCTGAAGATAACAAAAAATATCCAATAAATTGCACGGTCAACTTCTGCCCCAACACTATATAAGGCCGTGTTTACCTGAAGCAAAAATATATATCTGAGAGGAAAACATGGAACATGTACTCCAAAAAGGTTTTAAACCTCAAGCGTTAGGCGTGGTTGTCTATGTGTTTGTAACTATGTACCTGCAGTTGACCATCGCCGGGCCAGACAGTATGAACATACTGATGCCGGCGTTGGTAGAAAAATTTCATATGAATCCCGGAGAAATCATGGGAGCAATATCAGCCGTAAGACTGGTTGGCGTTGTTGCCGGTATCATTGCTGGTGCCTTGATCATGAAGCATGGATTCAAAAGCATTGGAGTGCCGTCTATTATTTTGTGCGGTATTGCGGTAGCGATGATGGGACGAGTCGATAGCTGGACAGGTATTATGGTTATTCAGACTATTCTGACCATACTGACTCCGGTCTTGATGCTTATTCAGGGGGGGCTAATCGCTAACTGGTTTGTTCGCTATAAAGGTATAATTTTTGGAATTGTAACCATTTCTGCACCATTAAGTACGGCGACCTTCACGCCAATCGGTATGAAAGTATTCCAACAGGTAGGCTTTGTAGATTTCTATACAGGCCTTGGTTCTGTTATCGCATTTTGTGGGGTGTTAGGCATCTGGGCAATGAAAGAAAAACCTGAAGACCACGGCTTCGATCCTGATGGTATTCCTTTTACAGATGAAGAGCGCGCTGAACTTGAAGCAGCCCGAGAGGCTGAGAAAAACCACAAGACAGCATGGCCAATTACAAAACTATTAACCTGTAAAGAGTTTTGGTATCTAACCATTGCATGGAGTTTAATTGGTGGTCTGATGATGGCAGGTATTATGAGCCAGGTAATCCCGATTCTTACCGGTTCTGGCGTCGAACTCGACTCTGCCCTATTTATGATGTCTGCTATGGCACTTGGTGGCATGCCTCTTAGCTACTTCTGGGGATGGCTGGATGATAAAATCGGCACACCTAAAACAAACGCTGTATTTTCCCTAGCCTATGTTATCGGTGCAGCAGGTTTCGCCTTTGGTGGCCCAGACAACATGTACCTAATCTACATCGCACTATTCTGTATATCCCTAGGTGTGGGTGGTATGCCTAATCTAATGCCATCAATCATTGCATGGGTATTTGGCCGCAACGAATTTGTAAACATCTATCGCTGGGTTTATGGATTCCAGATGGTATGTATGAGTATTGGTATGACATACCTGGCAGTAATGAATGATATGACCGGTTCTTACAGCGTATCATTTATGACCTTTATTCCTCTTGCCCTTCTTTGCTCCTTGTGCTTTATGCTAATTCGCAAGACATATGACCCTGAGCGCATCGCTCTTGAAGAAAAAGCGGGCAACGCAACAAGCAGACCACAAGAAGCTACAAACTAATAATTCTCAATTAAAAAAGCCCCCTCACCGACTCGGAGAAGGGGCTTTTATTGTTTAAGCTTTAAACACCATGACTGACTTTGTTGGCAATGATGCTCGCTTTCCCTTCTCCACCCACAACTCTTGGGTATATACCTTCTGACCGGCTGATCCTGACGTCAGAATCATCCTGATATAATTCATTACTGCGACAAGGCTAATCACCAGCAACATCGCGTCAAACAATGACAAACCAAGTTCCGTCATAAATTCCTCTTTACATAATTAAATCTGAGACTGAAAAGGATTTACTCTCGCACTCATAATAACGAGTACAAACGGCACTACATATCGATCCTTTATTGATTTACATCAACAATGTATCACAAACTCTGCCACTCGTGTAGCAGAAATTAAATAAATTAGATGCTAGCAAAGGCAGAGCCCTGGTCACTTATGCCAATATCGCCAAGCCATCCCCAAATATACAAAAGCACTTCTCATAGGTGAAATGGCAATTACTAAAAATATGCTTATTATTGATTGTTTACTACCGACCCGCTGTTTTGCGGATACCGCCCATCATTAGCACCAGATCCTTAATTATGACCGCAACCAAATTAGAACCTTGTCTGATGATAATACTCGGGATAATCGCCGGGTTGACTCCACTTGCAATGGATATGTACCTTCCAGCAATGCCTCAAATGGCGGCCGATCTCCAAACCAGCAGTAACGCGGTCCAATTTACGTTAACCACGTATGTTGCAGGCTTTGCAATAGGTCAGTTGATCCATGGCCCCCTTTCCGACCGCTACGGAAGAAGGCCAATTCTTATCTCAGGTATTGCCCTGTTTGGTGTTTCCGCAATTTGCTGTGCATTTGTAGACTCAATTCTAGCGCTTACTCTGATACGTTTTGTTCAGGGTTTAGGAGGAGCCGCCGGTGCCGTTGTTCTAATGGCCATCATCCGGGATATGTTTGACCGCGAGAAATTTGCCAGCGTGATGTCACTGGTCAGCCTGGTCATGACAGTTGCCCCGCTTATCGCGCCAATGCTTGGTGGTTACATCACCGTCTACTTTGGCTGGCAATCGATATTTATCCTTCTGACTCTTATTGCCGCTGTTATCATTGTACTGATTCTTGCAAAAGTAAAAGAAACACTCGGAGAGGAAAAGCGTCAGCCACTGGCATTTTCCTCTATCTTCAGAAACTATTTTGCCGTTCTGAAAAGTCCGGCCTCGCTGGGTCTTATTCTGTGTGACTCCCTGGCATTTACCGGCATGTTCGCTTTCCTGACAGTCGGTTCATTTGTTTATATCGAATACTTTGGCGTAGACATCGAGTACTTCGGCTATCTGTTTGCGCTAAACATAGTCACCATGTTTCTTCTGACCACAATAAATGCCCGCTTTCTCAGAATATTTGGTATTCACCATATGCTCAGACTGGGCCTGACCATCATGCTGATCTCATGCGTAGGGCTTGCCTGCGTCTGGTTCCTTGAATTAAGCATTTGGTATCTGGTACCGAGTATTATGCTCTATATCGGCCCCTGCACACTGATCGGGAGTAACTGTATGGGCTTGCTGCTAAGCCGCTATTCAGAGCTTGCAGGTACAGCCTCAGGTCTGGCCGGTACCGCGAAATTTGGCATATCCGCAGTACTTGGAGCCGTTATCGCCGGCTCACCTCATAACGTACTGATGACACTGGTACTGAGTATGGTGCTTTGTGCACTTGGCTCTACAGCCTGTTATGTTATTTTTGCCAGAAAGATCTGACATAAAATAAAGAATCATAGTAATAATTCAGCAACCTCTGTCTCAATGGATCTTTCACAACAAATTAATACCTGAAGATTCATCAATACAATCTTTATGAACTTTCACTACTACCTTAATAACTTTTTCGGTAGTACCTGGCTTAAATATACAACCAGGAGTATGAGGCTCTTTAGGAAAAAGGATGGCACACTTACCTGGCTGTAACCTCAGCTCTTGTTCATTTTCAATACTATCCAGCAAGGCAAAATCGTTGTCTTGCTTATACACTGGCAGGATATGTTCATCAGTGGCTTTATCGCCAAAATACAGCGTTTCTTTCCCGGTAAGCAGAGCCTGAATATCAATATAATCCAAGTGAACCTCGGGCAATTTATCAGCTTTAGCTTCCGTATTATACTCCATAAGATTGGCGAAAATTCGATCGCCCTCTATTTCATAACGACCAAAAGGCATTGACTTCTCGGGGTCTAAACCTGAGATAAACGCAAGACCTTTCATTATTGCCTTTGGTAAAAAATCCGCTTCGAAACACTTATCAATATCTATATAAATCATATTATTTCCTTAAAAAAAAGGGGGGCGCATCGTGGGTCGCCCCCAAAAGATGAAGTAGCGTCCCCCTAAGCTACATCAACAAATTAGGTAAAAACATGACTAGGGAAGGCCAAAGGATCACGAGAATAAGCACCGCAAATAGAGGTAACAGGAAAGGAACAACCGAACGAGCAAGTACCGGGAACGGGATGTTACCCACTTTAGCGACGACAAATAGTGCAACTCCCATCGGAGGTGTCAGGATCCCAAGCATCATGTTAAGTACCATCACCACACCGAAATAAACAGGGTCAATTCCCATAGAAACTGCTACAGGCAATAAGATTGGCACAACCAACAGCAACAGAGCTAAGGTTTCAATGAAGGCACCAAGTACCAACAACATCAGGTTGATAGCCAGCATGAAAATAATTGGATTGTCTGTAAAATCTAAAAAGAACTCAGCTGCATGCTGTGGTATACGCTCTTTTACCACCACATAACCAAATAAACTCACTCCCGCAATAAGAAGACCTATAACAGCTGATGTATTCACCGTCTCGCGTATTATTTCCAGTAACCTAGCCCCATCAAGCTCGCGGTATACCACAAACCCCAAAAACAATGCGTACAATGAAGCTATTACAGCAGCCTCAGTGGGTGTTACAAAACCGGAAAATATACCGCCAATGATGATCGCCGGAGTAAGCAATGGTAAAACGGCTCCCTTAAAAGATGTACATAGTTCTTGCCGGGTAGCACGCGGATGAACAGGATAACCACGTTTTTTAGCGATAACATAGACAAGGGTCATCAGCGCAGCAGAGCAGAGCAAAGCAGGAACAATACCACCAATGAACAGAGCTCCAATTGAAGCACCGGATGTTACACCGTAGATAACCATAGGGATACTTGGTGGCATAAGTGGCCCGATAACACTTGACGCAGCAGTTATCGCACCGGAAAAATCATCATGATAGCCCTCGTCCCGCATCGCTTTTATTTCCAGCTGCCCTAAGCCACCTGAGTCTGCATGTGCAGAACCAGACATGCCTGAAAATAGCAAACTGGCAAGTACATTCACATGACCAAGACTACCGGTATAATGACCGAGAAGCGCTTTGGCAAAACGGAACATCCGCTCAGTGATACCCCCGCTATTCATCAGTAGCCCGGCAAAAATAAAAAAAGGAACAGCAAGCAAAGGAAATGAATCAAGGCCAGCCAGCATTTTCTGTGGAGCCAGAGCAATACCACCGTTGAAACTAAGATAAATGACCGATACAACGAGCAATGTCATCGCTACCGGCATACCCAAGGCTAATAACGCGCCCCAACCAGCAAATAAACCAAACATTATTTCAATTCCTCTTTTTGAGCCTGACCTCGTACGCTGCAGGAATGCTTTCTAAACAGCACCTTGCAGTCTTCAACGATGGCAATAAGTGAACGGAACGCCATTAATGCGAATCCCACCGGAACAATCACATACACAGCAGATACAGGTACATCCATGGTGATGGCTTCTAACCGGTGCATCCTCAGGGTGGATTTATATCCCAGCTTTACCAGGTAAATACATGTCACCAGGTAAATCGTATGGATAACAATAAACAGAAGAGCTCTTGCCTTCGGTTTTAGCAGATTAGGAACAAGATCAACCGCAATATGATCTCGTTTGGCGACAGCTTCACTTGCTCCTAACATAACGACATAGATATAGAGCCAGCGGGACAATTCTTCTGTCCAAACAATGGACATATCAAGTAAATAACGACTGAAAATTTGCAGAACAAGTGTACAAAATAAAAGAATAAAGAGTACGACCGCAATATTTCGCTCTGCATTCTTAAAAAGACTAAACATGGTTACGAATCCTATTTTAGCCCTCGCCTCAATAAACGGTGCGAGGGCATTTCACTTACAGCTTAGACAAAGTATCTACAGTTTTAGCACCATAGCGCTCGTCCACTTCAGCATAGTACTCACCCATCGCATCGCGGAATGGCTTAAGATCAGGGTAGGTAAAGTTCACCCCTTCTGACTTAAAGAAGTCGATTAGATTCTGCTCTTTCTCTTTTACCAGTTGGTTATTATATTTGCCGCCAGCTTCGATAGCTGACATAACCCATTCCTTTTCCTTAGCGGATAGCGAATTCCAGGTATCTTCAGAAGCAACAATAGCCTGATCCTGAACCACATGGTTCGTCATTGCGATGTTCTTTTGTACTTCATAGAATTTCATAGATTCAATAGTTGGCAACGGATTTTCCTGACCATCCACGGCATTGGTCTGCAGGGCCAGGTACACCTCGGCAAAGGCAACTGGTGTCGGGCGAGCTTTAGCTGCCTTAGCAAAGTTCACCAATGCTTTTGCATTTGGTACTCTTAGTTTCAGCCCTTTAAAGTCCTCGTAAGAATTAAGCGGTTTATTAGAAGTTGTCTGACGAGAGCCAAAATACCAGTTATCAATCGGGCGTAACTGGAAGTTGTCAACTAACTCTTTCTTAACCTCGTTACCCCAACTACTGTTAAAGATTTTTTGCAGGTGTTCAAAGTCCCTTACAACATAAGCTGTTTCGAGAGTTTCCAGGCGTGGTACATATCGTGCCATGCCACCAAATACCTGCATGGTAAAGTCCAACTCCCCAACAGATACTTGCTCCAGCATGTCATGAACATTTCCCAATTGAGATGCCGGGTACACATTCATTTTCAGCTCACCATCAGATAGCTCTTCCAGTACTTCTGCTGCTTTCTGTGCTCCCATATAGGTTGGAGATGTCAGTGAACCCTCCAGACCGAACTTTAAGGTTTTTTCAGCAAAAACAGATGCTGACGCGCTCATTGCAAGTCCGGCCACTATGCAGGAAGTAAGTAATTTGTATTGTTTCATCGTTATCTCCGTTGATTCAGGATGATACCTTTTGCACTATCATCCATTTACACCAGTTAATTTATCGTTGCGCCGTTAGACGTTACAAAATCTATTTATATTTCTAGTTTGGTACAGTTTTACTTATTCAAGTCGTTTACATATTCCACTTGAATTATAGCCAAGCAGCTCCTCTCACACCGCTAGAGTCGCCATGTTGTGCTTTTACTAATTTCGTATGAACGTGGTCTGAAAAAATATACTCACCCCAAATCTTAGGTACTTCGTCATAGATACTTTCCAGATTTGATAACCCTCCCCCTAACACAATAATTTCAGGATCAATTAAGTTAATAACGGAGGCGAAAGCTCGAGCTAATTGATCATACAATCTGCTCATATGCGCCATCGCCTGATCATCACCGGCTTTCGCCAGATCGATAATTTCTTTAGCAGAAATCCTGCGCCCATATATCTCATAAAAATTGCGGGCAAATCCGGTACCTGAAATAAAGCTCTCCTGGCATCGGTATCTACCGCAATAACAGTCGTGGGCAGGGCCGTCTTCAACTCTATCCCAGTCAGGAAGCGGGTTGTGTCCCCATTCACCTGCTATACGATTCACACCAGTAACTAATTGCCCATTAATAACAATGCCCCCACCACAACCAGTACCAAGAATGGCCGCAAAACATGAGCTTTCAGCCTCTTTAGCCGCACCATCTTTAAACTCAGACAGAGCCAGGCAGTCAGCATCGTTAGCAATCTTTACCGGCAAAGCAAAACGCTCTGCCATATCTGCTGCTAAGTTGTGACCGTTCAGTACCTGACAATTGGCATTTTTGATTGTGTTGGTGTCCGGTGATATAGCTCCCGGACAACCAATACCAATACTGGATAGTGGCCCCACTTGGTTATCCGCACGCATAACTAACTCACTGAGCGCATCAATAAATGCTATATAGCTATCTGTGGGAGTGGCTATGCGTTCAACAAAACAGAGTTTTCCTTCGTCGTCTAAAACAACGACTTCGATCTTTGTTCCGCCAATATCAATTCCTGCGCGCATCACTTAACCTATTTCTGTAGTAAGTCGAGTTCAAATAGCTGATCAAGTTTGCTTTCTTGCTCACGAGTCAACTGCTGCAGAGGTCTGCGAACACGATCATTAGCAATCACTTCCTGCTTTTTAAGGATATATTTCAGGCCCGGAAGAACACCTACATCACAAAGAACATCAATGACCCGGTTCGCTTTAAATTGCTCAGCTCGTGCCGTCTCTATGTCATTCTGTTTAAGAGCCTGAATAATATTGGCATAACGGTAACCCATGACATTGTATGTACTGCCTATACCACCTTTTGCGCCTGCCATTTGACCCGCTAAGAAAACTTCATCAAAACCGTTGAAAATGGTCTTTTCCTGATAAGCTGCAGCCAACTGTTCCATCTGATACATGTCACCAGAGGTCTGTTTTAGTGCAGCCACATTTTCAAGATTCATAAGCTTAGCGATCTGCTCTGCACTCAGTTTCACACCACTCATCGCAGGGAAGTTATAAATGACCATTGGCAATCCATCCGCAGCTTCGATAATGCGCTGATAGTGCTCAACTAACGCATCAAACCCAAATGGATAATAGAACGGAGTGACCGCTGATACGGCATCATAGCCGTTTGCTTTAGCGGAACTAGCCAGAGAGCAGCAGTCCATTGTGCGAATGCTGCCCACATGGGCAATCATTTTCATTCCTTCCACACCAGCATCCGCCGTTGCTTCAAGCACAGCTTTTCGCTCAGAAACATTCATCATGAAAGCTTCTGCCGTCGAACCGCCCACATATACACCGTCCAATTTTTGCTTCTGTGCATTTTTTATTAGCGCCTTAACACCATCAAAATCCACGGACTCATCGTTGTTGAACGGGGTTAGCGTTGCTGCATAAATACCATCTAGATGGCTCATCTCATATTCTCCTGTCTTTAACATCTGGTACAACTATACACCTGTTATACCAGTACACCAGTATTGTTTGTAGAAAATACCCATTTGTTTTAATTGGATCACAGATCCTTAAGCCTGGATCGAATTTATAAGCCAAAAAAAACCGCCAGTGACTTCAGTCACTGGCGGTTTGGTTTTTATTGTAGGTTAAATAGCTGTGAACTTAGCTGTAATAGGTCTCGTAAACGTTATCAAGATGATCTCTCAGTGCCTGTTCCGCTCTGTCTGGATCATGCGCTTTGATTGCCTCAAAAATTTCACTGTGGTGATTGTAGCTTGTCAACGCTAAGGCATGCGGATCTTTCACTGAAGCTCTCGCCGTGATCAACCAGTCGACCATAGCCTGATGTATCGAAAGAAATATTGGATTTTCAGGAATACTCGCTAGCATTCGGTGAAAAACAACATCTGTCTTACTAAATAACTCCGGACTGTTCATCGAGTTATAGTTGTTTTCCAGTGCAACTTTCAGAACCTCAATTTGTTCGTCGGTAGCATGTTCCGCCGCGTAGCGAACAAGGCTGGACTCGAAAAACTGCCTTAATTGCTCAAAATGCCTGACACCACCCGGTGAGTGCAAATAGTCTTTTGCCATACCAGACAGTTCAGCAATAATACTTTCTGGAGATGGTCTGCTTACCCGGGCACGTTCACCACTGGTTATCTTAACTAAACCTTTGCGACTTAACGCAGACAGAGCTTCACGGACGGAAGGTCTGCCTACATCAAACATAGCCATCATTTCTCGTTCAGAAGGCAACTGTTCTCCCTCAGCAAACTCGCCTTGTCGGATCATTAATTCCAGCTCTTCTTCTACAATCTCAGATAGTTTTCGTCTTGCGATTGGACGACGAGTCACCAGTGTTTTCATATTACCTACTCTATACTTATCAATTAACCTATCTACATAGTACCTTAGTATACCAACCACTTCGCAACAGACAATCCCAGTGGCTGATTTAATCCAGGCTCAACCTTTCATTCATCGCTCTTTTCCGGGTAATCAATGGGGAGGCAACCGTCTTTGTAATCATCCATAACCAAATTATCACTGTCAGACTACCAAGCGTGAACGAAACAGGTCGGTCAAAAAACGCCGTTAACTCTGAACCGGATTTGACCACTGATGTAAGAAAGTTCTTTTCTAAAAGCGGCCCAAGAACCATACCTAATATTGCGGGCGCAACCGGGATTTTAGCGTAGATCATGACCCAACCAACAATACCTGCAATAAGCATCACCATCACACCAAACCAGGAGTTATTGATAGCAAATGAACCCATCACGCAAAACAACAGGACAAGAGGTCCAAGTATAGGATATGGAACCTTAAGCAGCTTAGATGACACATTAATCATGCCAAAACCCAGGAAAAGTAACAGCAGGTTAGCAACAAAGAACACCCCAAATGCTGCATATAAAACTTCAGGATGGTAAAGAAATAGAGTTGGCCCCGGAGCTAAATCTTTTAGATACAGTACACCGATTATAATGGCTGCACCGGAATCTCCCGGAATTCCAAACACTAAACTAGGGATCCAGCCTCCGGCAATACTTGAGTTATTCGCAGACGATGCTGAGGCAATACCCTCTTCAGAGCCATGACCATATCGTTCCGGTTGTTTAGAGAATTTTTTTGCCAGTGCATAACTTATCCAGGCAGCAATATCAGCACCAGCACCAGGAATAGCCCCGATAATAGTACCCAATAAACCACTACGGGTTATGCCTGCTTTCATGCGCCAGCACTTACGAAACAACTCTAACTTATTGCTTTTTACAATTTCATACTTAGAGGACTGAACAGAGGGCAAAGTTTTCTGAGTAACTACTTTCAACACCTCCGCTAATGCAAATACCCCGATCATAGCTGGAATAAAAGAGATTCCCCCCATCAGGTTTACATTATGAAAAGTAAACCTGGAGTAACCTGTTGTCTGATCAAGTCCGATGGAAGCTATAAATAAGCCAATCAACAAAGAACTAAATCCTTTCGCCGGGCTATCAGAAGCGACCAAAGTGGCACTACTTAAGCCTAAACAGGCTAACCAGAAATATTCATAGGAACTGAAGCTTAAAGCAAACTTTGCAAGCATTGGAGCGCCAAATGCCAGTATTACCACACTTATAAAACCGCCAATAACAGAAGCAATCAGCCCCAGACCAAGGGCATTATAAGCTTTACCTTTCTTTGTCAGAGCATGCGCATCATCACAGTATGCCGCTGATGCTGGTGTGCCAGGGATTTTTAGTAATGCCCCCGGTATATCCCCGGCAAATATAGCCATAGTACCAGCAGAAGCCATAATGGCTAATGCCGGGATCGGTTCGAGAAAAAACGTAATCGGAACCATCAACGCCAACGTCATACTTGCCGTTAAACCTGGCATTGCTCCCATTACCAGACCGAAGGTCCCTCCACCGAGGATCGCCAAAAAGACTGCTGGTTGCAGCAGCAAAGCAGCAGCAGAATATATATTATCCATGTTGAAACCTAATTATTGAAAGATTGTTCCGGTAGGAAGAGGAACCAACAGATATTCTGTGAATATCCAACTAAACAGAGCTACCGAAAAGCTAGCAATCAGAAAGCTCGATACTATCTTTCCTCTGCGCATTACAATCATTAGCAATGCTGTAACCAACGTTGAAACAAGAGCAAAACCTAATAGTTCTGCAAGCAGGATATTGCTCAATGGAACTAATAAAACCAGAGCAAACAGCAAAATCTGATTAGCGCTTACACTAAGGGTTGATGGCGAATTAGATCTTTTGACCTTATAGAGGGTAAAGAGGTTTACGCTCAAGATAAATAATCCACACGGAAATAGAATAGCAGCCACTAATGAAGGAAAAGTGCCCGGTCCTACCGGGTTACCCGGTAAAAGTGGAAACGACGAAGATGTTGTATAAATATAAGTGGAGATTCCAATCATAGCCACACCCCAGATCATTTCAAAAAGGTTGTGGTTCTTATAGCCATTACTTGACATAGTACTTTCCTAAATAAAAGGGGAAGCAAACCTTCCCCAGTTTTTCTATTACTTAACGATTCCAGCAACCTTCATGGTTGTACCCATCGCTTTATCAACTGCTTCTAGTTCCTTAGCCCAGTTCTGACCACTGACCGGGAAAATGTTCAAACGACGCTTATTAGCAAAGGAGTGAATTTCCTTGCTGTTCTGAATTTTCTTAACCAGAGGCAATAACTTATCTGTTACCTCTTTTGGCAGACCGGCAGGACCAGCCAGGCCATTCCAGGAACCAGAGTTCCACGAAATTTGAGCCGCTTCTTTTATAGTTGGAACATCTGGATAGTATTCACTACGCTCTGGGGACATAACCACCAAAGGCTCGACTTCACCAGCCTGAATCATTGAATCAGACTCATTAATTGAAGTTGAAGTAAAATCAACACCACCTGCAACCAGTTCTTGAAGTGCGGATGCCGCGCCTTCACTTGGAACCCATTTCACCGCATCCGGCTTAAGACCGGCGCTGTTCAGAAAACCAGCCATGTTCAACTGCCAAACAGAACCATAACCGCCACCTGAAGCTTTGAGTTTTCCTGGGTTAGACTTAATAAAATCAAGAAGTTGCGATGTATCCTTAAACTTAGAACCTTTCTTTACCTGAATACCGCCAACAACACCGGCAAATTTGCCTAAAGGGGTATAGTTTTTATAAGTAAGCTCTGTCAGACCAGTCCAGTGCATCATCGTAATTTCTGCGGTGATCATACCTATCGTATAGCCATCCGGTTTTGCATTTGCGATTGCACTATGACCAATCACACCCTGACCACCAGTACGATTAACAACATTAACCGGCACGCCTAGTTCTTCTGACAATGCCTTACCTACGATACGGGCAGTAGTATCAGTACCACCACCAGCACCCCAGGGAACAATTAATGTAATCGGTTTCTCAGGCCAGGCTGCAGAAGCCGCTGATGAAATCATGCTGATGCTTAACGCGAGTCCAGACAGCAATAGTTTTTTAGACATAGTTTTCCTCTGTATTTATTTCAGGTTACAGGCCGAAGCCAACACATTCCTCTGTGACCATTTTTCCCAAAGTCATCGATAAGAGGTGAAAAGATCATACTGTTATACCAGTGGTGTAACTGTGATACCGATCCTGTTATAAACATAAAGATCGTCACAAAGTAAGAGTGCACATTAAAAAATAACCAATTAAAATCTTTAAATACAATCAGTTAGATGAACTGCAATAGTAAAAAGATCTTATAACAGACACTGGATTGTAAATTTTGCCAATGCTAGCATGGTATAAACAGTAGACCAAAGAGGTGTAAGTTGTTGAAATTATCATTCAGAAAAAAGATGTATTTGCTCCTGTCTGGCGTGATTACGCTTACAATAGGTGCCACGTACATGAGCGCAAACTTGATCTTTAGTACATATCTTGTTGAAACCAAAAACGAAGCTGTAATGAGAGAGCTCAAGTTAGTTCAGGACAAGATAGAGTCTGATATTAGTAATAAGCTAATAATGGCCAGTAGGATTGATTTTGGTGTTTTAGATATAGCCGGAATCTCTGAAGAACTCGGTTTTAAAAAAGTTTTTAAGGTGAATTACGATCTACTTTTTGGCACTGAAGGCGAAATTACCGACAAAAACACGACCCAGAAGTATATCGACATGCTCAAGGAGGCCGGCGACAAGGCTGCATTGTCTTCTGTATATTTTGATAACGATCTTCCTCTGATGAACCTGGTAGTTCCAAGGTTCAAGGGCATTGGCGATATTTTCGTGCTTGATCTTAGTGAGTTTCGGGAAGATTTGGATGAGTACAAAACAGAGATAGCATCCTTCGAGCTTAGCGATAATCAAGGAAATATCGTCATATCTAACAAGGCTTCCGAAGAGCTTACCCCAATCACGAAATCTGTAAGCTTTAGTGGCAACGAATGGATGCTTAGTGGGTATATTGATGAGTCGGTGATCAACCAACAAGTCAACACTTTAGTGGAAGAAGTCACTTTAGTCCTGGCCGGAACTGCATTGATTTTGATAATTCTCAGTATCTTACTCATTAACAAACTGTTCTCTCCGATAAAGCAACTCAGTGCTCTCACCCGCGCACTATCCAGCGGAGATGCGGACTTAACCCAACGTCTTTGTATCAACTCCGGAGATGAATTTTCTTCGATCGCACAACATATAAATAAGTTTATCGAGCAGATTCAAAATCTAGTCCTCTCCGTTAAGCTGAGTAATACTGAGATTGACAATGAAACTGAGAAGCTAAAGCAGTTAATTAAAGCCAACCAGGAAATGACCAGAGAACATAGTGAAGAAACGAAAAAGATCGCAGGATCTATCGGAGAGTTAACCAGAACATCAGATAAATTAGTGCAAAATGCAACTGAAGCAACCGACCATTCACAATTAATACTAACCAGAAGTAACGACTCTTCTGATAGTGTTGAGGAAGTAGTAAGCAGCGTTCTTACACTAAGTGAGGACATTGAACAAATGGCTGACTCAGTAGCGGCTCGTACGGGCGAAACACAAGGAGTAACCGAACTGCTAAACACCATAGGCGGAATCTCAGAGCAAACAAACCTGCTTGCTTTAAATGCAGCAATAGAAGCAGCAAGAGCAGGTGAGCATGGACGCGGTTTTGCAGTTGTCGCCGATGAAGTCCGTACGCTTGCATCACATACTCAAAATACTGCAGCTAAAATCAATGATATTCTTAAACGTCTGGCTCAAGCCAATACCGAATTGTTAGACGACATGACAAAAACCAGAGCCAGTTGCGATAGCAGCGTATCAACCACTTCAACCGTCAACGATTCCCTCGAAGAAATGATTACGTCCATTCAACATATAGAAGGCCTAAACAGCTCAACATCGGATTCTGCAGAAGAGCAGCGTAGTGCGACACAACAGATATCTGACAGTATGGACTCTATTAGAGAAATGGTTTCCAAACTAAATCAACATGCTGAGCTAACAGCCGATACGATTAACACATTACTGACCACAAACCGGCAACTAAATAAAAATATAAGCATGTTCCGAATGTAGATAGTTCGGTAAAGCACTTTTTAGCTGTTCAACAGCTAAAGTGAAATCCTGTTACTTTATTTTTTATAAAATGCCAGAAGAAACTATGACTAACGCAACTAATCAATACTTCTTCCCAATGCAGAATCTTATCCAGGATTATGCATGGGGAAGCCGCACCTCCATTAACGCCCTATTTGGTATCGAAAACTCAGATGACAAACCACAGGCTGAAATCTGGATGGGGGCACACCCAAATGGGAGTTCCAAGGTTGTGGATGGCAGTGAATCTCACCTGCTCTCCGATTTTATCAACCAAGATATTTCCAGGATCCTGGCTGTTAAAACCGCCACCCAGTTTGGTGAACTGCCATACCTGTTTAAGATACTGGCAGCGCAGAGTCCTCTATCTATCCAAGTTCACCCTAGCAAAAAGCAAGCAGAACTTGGCTTTCAGAGAGAAGAAGAAGCGAAAATCCCACGCAACGATTCAAACCGCAGTTACAAAGATCCAAACCATAAACCTGAGCTGGTATACGCACTCACTGAATATCAAGCAATGAATGGCTTCCGTGTATTTTCAGAAATCCTAAAGTTAATTAAGCAGGTAAACGTAACCGCAATTACCGACCTGGTTAACACATTCGATACATCTACCAATGAAAAAGGCCTGGAAGAACTCTTTTCTGGCCTGCTTTCACTGGAAGGTGAAGTGAAAGAAAACGCTATTGCCGAACTGCTGGCCTACGCTGAAACTAATAAAGACAATGATACATTTGCCCTTATTCTGGAGCTGGCTGAACTTTACCCAAGTGACATAGGTGTATTTATGCCACTTATGCTGAACGTACTGACCCTTCAACCTGGTGAAGCCATGTTCCTGAATGCCTGTACCCCACACGCCTACCTGAAAGGCACCGGCCTTGAGATTATGGCAAATTCAGACAACGTGCTGCGTGCGGGACTGACACACAAGTTCATAGACGTACATGAGCTAGTGGCATGCACCACCTTTCAGGAAAAGTCTGCAGATAGCCTGTTGACCCGGCCAATTGAAAAAGACGGTGGCCTGTTTTTCCCTGTGCCGGTTAATGACTTTAAATTTGCGGTATTTATGTCAGCAGACAACCTGCCTATACGAACTCAAAGTGCAGAGATCTTGCTGGCCATGGATGCTGAGCTGACCTTAACTCATAGCGACGGAGAAAGTATCACTATCAGAAAAGGCGAATCTGTCTTTGTTCCGGCTTATACCAACGGATATCAGCTAAGCTCACAGGGCCGCGTAGCACGTGCCTTTAACTAAAACACAACCCTCTTATGTGAATGCACACATAAGAGGGAGGTCTGCCTACACTAGCTTCTGGAACTTGTGCTCCCCCAGGGAAATACTTACATCCGATAGTTTGTTAAGCTTTGCTAGATGATGAAGAGGGCTGCTTGGATAGTTTACAGACAAGTGCTGCTCATTTTTAGACACAACTGTCATTATCAGTTCATCTAGAATATACAAACACTTAGCATCACTATAATGATCCGATAAACGTTGAATTGAATCTGGGTCACTAACAATCAGGGAGGATTCCAGACCACGGTAGCTGAATTTATACTCTATGATCATGACGATATCATTTATTACGTAGTTTTACTTGAAAATAGTTCGCCATCAACTAACACAGATTGAGACTTATAATGCTTATCTAATATCGTTGCCGATGCTTTATATCCTGATTTCAGATAACCGATTTGGCTTTCCTGTTGAATCGCGTGAGCTGGGTATGTTGATACCATTTTTATTGCCTCCTGCTCTTCAATTCCCCAATCAAGCAGATTAGAAAGCGACTCATCCATTCCAATATGTGCACCTACCAGATTCCCCTCCTGATTAACGAGTTTATTACCATCTGCGTAGATAATTTCATCACCCAATCTGAAATAGCTCGCCGTACTACCGATAGTGGCCATTGCATCGGTCACAACAAATAGCTTTCCTTCAGGTTTAACTCTATGAGCAAGTAGCACATTTTCCTTATCAACATGAATGCCATCAACAATTATTGAACACCATGATTCATCCATAGATAAAGCGGTTCCTACAACGCCTGGTTCCCTGCTAACAAGCGGGGACATAGCATTGAACAGATGGGTAAATCCAGAGATATGTCTTTTTGCACAGACCAACTGTGCTGCTTCAGCATTACTGTGGCCGGCAGAGATAACAATATCTCTACCTTTAAGCCATTCCAGGCATTCTGACGAAACGCACTCCGGTGCTAGCGTTATTAGGGTGCTACCATCAGTAAGCCATGGAAAATGCTTAAGTTCAGACAGTGTTGGACTGCAAAGGAACTTTTCTAAATGAGCACCACGCTTTTCCGGGTTGAACCAAGGGCCTTCCAAATGAATACCCAGCACTCCGGTACAGCCTCCTGAAATGGCACTATCAATAGTATAAAGTGCCTCAATCATTTTCTGTTTGGTATCACTAACAAGCGTGGGGAGAAGATAGGCAGTACCATGTCTGCGATGTGCTGCACATATCTTAGAAACGCTGTCTACATCTGTATTCTGATTGAACATAATACCACCACCACCGTTGACCTGAAGGTCTATAAAGCCAGGTGTAACCATACAGTTTGGATAATGATGAATAGTAATGTCATTACCAAGGTCAGAAACAGAGCAAATCCCCCTAATCTCGTTTGCATTCCACACCAATGCTGAGTTTCGGTGGAACTTCTCACCATCAAAAATTCGGTCTGCGATAATCGCTTGTATACTCATTGATAGCCTATCCTTCAAACTGATACGCGGCACCTAACAGACATGCGTCATGGCTTCCTTTAGCGGGTACGATCGACACCTGAAAGCACTCTGGTCGTAATTCAATATCTTTAATGATTTTGTCAAGATAACCAGGTGCTAACCCTATGCCTCCGCCAATAACAACCGTATCTACATCTAAAGATGATTTTAGATTACAACAAAGTGTGGCTATCGCTTTTGCACTTTCCTGTATTATTGCCTCTGCCTTAGAATCATTTTCGGACAGAGCAAAAAGCTCGATATTTGTAATATCAGGAGAAATGATCTCTTTACTACGCTTGTGAATTGCCGTACCTGAAGCTATCGCCTCAACACACCCTTTTTGACCACATCCACATACAGGCCCATCACTGTCAATAACCATATGCCCAATATGACCAGCCAAGTGGCCAGAGCCTTTATATAGCTTACCGTTCAGAATTAAACCACCGCCAACACCTGTTGAAACGGTAACGTAGGCCATATTTTGGCATTTACGATCAAGCTGCAAAAACTCGTACCATGCTGCTGCCTGTGCATCATTGAGCATTTTTACTGGCAGGTTAGATTGCTTTTCGAGCTCATTTCCAAGAGGAAACGGAACAGGGAAAGAAAGCGTGTCTGGATTAATAGATGAAATTCCTTCAGGCCCGACTAAACCCGTCGTTGAAACGCCAATATTGTCTACTTGAGTGAGCCACTCTTTACACTCATTCAAAATGAACTGCGCGTATTGAAAGGCTGATTGAGCATCTGGTGTGGGCACCTGTCTTCGCTTTTGCAGTTTTCCGTTAAAAACCAAACCGAGCGCAATTTTTGTCCCACCAATATCAACAGCTAGCGTTTTCATTTGTTATACCTCTACAGACCTTGTTGCTGAATTAAACCATTCGGTGACAACTTCCAAACGAGTGAGAGCCGATCCAACAGTCACAGCTACCGCACCATTCTCAATAGCTTTTGCAGCTAGTTCCGGAGTGTTATACCTTCCTTCTGCCATAGTAAAATAGCCTGCCTGAGAAAACTTACGGACAAGTTCAAAGTCAGGATTCGTTGGCACTTCATTACCACAGTACCCTGATAAGGTTGAACCAATAATATCCACCCCATGAGAGTTGGCCCACTCCCCATCTTCAAAGCAACTGCAATCAGCCATAGCAAAACAACCAGCGCTCTTTATTGCATCTGCTATTCGAACCCGAGATTCTGGTCTTTTTCTGTCTGTTGCATCAAACGCAATAATGGTTGCTCCTGCGCCTGCTAAAGCTTCAACATCTGAAATCAAAGGAGTAATACGGACAGGTGTAGAATCAAAATCACGCTTTACAATACCAATAATTGGAATATCTACCACCTCTGAAACAGCTTTTACATTACTTACACCTTCAATTCTCAGCGCTTTTGCACCAGCTTTGGCTACGGCAACTGCCATCGCGACGATTATCTCTTGCGTATCAAGCGGACTCTCTGGAACCGGCTGTATAGACACCACCGTCTGGCTCTGCAAATTTTTCTTTAATTCTTTAATATTCATTACCTTACCTTTCATATCAAACCTCATTTCATTAGCATTTTGAAAAAAAAGTTCATTACAGTGCGGTATAGAAACAATTAAAAATATCCGCAAAAACCATTCACATCGTGAAATATTGTCCGCGATCACATTTCCTAAACACTGCAATTGAAAAAAATCTTCACCAACATAATAATCCATAACGAAGATTATTTTCAAATAAAATAAAAATTTTTTTTGAGTGTGATTTAAACTTACATTGTTACCGGATAAAAAGGGGTCAAATATGAAAACCATGAATAAGATTTCGATTGCATTGCTTGCTATGGGATGCGCAGCATCCGCAAACGCGGCAATGAAACTTAAGATGGGAATGCAACCTGCAGTAGGTTCTGTTGAGTACGAATCTGCTTCTTATTTAGCAGATACTATTAAAGAGCTAAGTGGCGGGGAGCTTGAGCTGACTCTTTATCCAAGCGCTCAACTTGGTGATGATCGTGCGATGATGCAGCAAGTAACCATGGGCGATCTGGATTTCACCTATGCCGAATTTGGCCGTGTTGGCCTATGGATTCCCAGAGCTGCTGCGGTAATGCAACCTTATGTGATTAAAGATTACGACCATATTCGCAGAGTATTTGACTCTTCCTGGGGTAAAAAAATCCGCGATGAAATGCTAACTAAGTTTCAGTGGCGAGCGTTGGATACTTGGTACAACGGTACCCGCCAAACAACATCAAACAGGGCTCTAGATAATATTAGTGACTTTAAAGGTCTGAAACTACGTGTCCCTAATGCAAAATCTTTGCTGAGTTATGCCAAATATTCTGGTGCATCTCCGACACCAATGGCGTTTTCTGAGGTGTACTTAGCGCTTCAGACTAATGCCGTCGATGGACAGGAAAACCCTCTTCCAACAATTAAAGCTATGAAGTTTTATGAAGTTCAACCTTATCTGGCTATAACCAATCATGTTGTGAATGACAATATGATTGTCATGTCAGATGTAACATGGAACAAATTGACAAAAGAACAGCAGGATATCGTGAGCAAAGCGGTTAAAAAAGCCGGGGAGCGCCACACAAAAACCGTTCAGGAGCAAGAGGCCAACCTGATTTCATTCTTTGAAAAAGAAGGAGTGAAGGTAACTTACCCTGAGCTATCACCTTTCAGAGAAGCCATGCAACCTCTGTACAAAGACTTTGACGATAGTGTAGGCCACCCTGTAATTGAGAAAGTGACTAACATGTAATTATTAACCCAATAATTGCATTGTTTAAACCTATAGAGTTTGAGCTGGCCGTATAGCCAGCTCTGGAGCATAAAATGTTTCGTAAGATTTTTAAGCATATTGAAGAAATTATCACCGTGCCATTGATGGTCATTTTGCTAGGGTTACTTACCTGGCAGATTGTCACACGCTGGTTACTCAACGATCCTTCATTGTGGAGTGAAGAGCTGGCAAGGGTTCTTTTTATGTATATGTCGTTAATTGGATGTGCCTACGCGATAAAAACCAGTACGCACGTCAATATTACTTTTTTCTCGGATAAGCTTCCAAAACACGCTCGTGTACTTTTGATTATTAGTCTGGAGTTAGCGGTATTAGCATCAATAGTTGCCATTATCTATCTGGGCTATCAACACGTACAACGTACAGCGTTTTTTGAGCTTATTACATTGGGAATTTCAGCAAAATGGATGAACTACAGCCTTCCTTTAGGTGGTTGTTTCATGGTGTTCAGGCAATTGCAAAAGCTATATGGCCTTGTATTAGATTTTAAAAATTGTAGTGAAAAAGGCGTTTCAGGTAAGTCTGAAGCGATAGAGAGGTAACAAAACATGGCTGGTTCTATTTTTGGGTGGCTTGCACTCTTATTTGCAGGTATGCCAGTTGGTTTTTCACTGATTTTTGTTGCACTGATGTTTCTAGTGCTGACAAATAGCACCGGAATCAACTTTGCAGCACAACAGATGCTGGGCGGTATCAATAACTTCACACTGCTTGCTGTTCCTTTCTTTGTCCTAACCGGACATTTAATGAATAGTGCAGGAATCACAGAGCGTATTTTTAATTTTGCGAAAGCAATGGTTGGTCATATTACGGGCAGTCTCGGACACGTAAACATTATGGCAAGCTTGCTGTTTTCCGGCATGTCCGGTTCTGCTCTGGCAGATGCTGGCGGGTTAGGTCAGCTAGAGATTAAATCGATGAGAGATGCAAAGTATGATGATGACTTTGCTGGTGGCCTGACAGCAGCGTCATGCATCATAGGCCCACTAGTCCCTCCTTCGATCCCTCTTGTTATTTACGGTGTTGTTTCTAACACCTCAATCGGTGCATTATTTCTTGCCGGTGCGGTTCCTGGTCTTCTGTGTTGCGTAGCTTTGATGGTTATGAGCTACTTTATTTGTAAAAAACGCGGTTACATGACACTTCCAAGAGCAACCCGTCGCGAGCAATTAAAGTCATTTAAAGAAGCATTTCTTTCTCTGCTTACCCCAGTGATTATTATTGGTGGCATTTTCTCCGGTAAATTTACTCCAACAGAAGCAGCGGTTGTCTCATCTCTTTACGCGCTGTTTTTAGGCACGGTCGTTTATAAGCAGCTAACTCTGAAAAAATTTGTGGATCTACTGAAAGATACTGTAAACACAACAGCCGTTGTAGCTTTGATGGTAATGGGCGTTACTGTGTTTGGCTGGATCGTGGCACGAGAGCAGCTTCCACAGATGATGGCAGACTACTTCCTGACAATCAGTGACAATCCACTGATACTCTTGTTGCTTATTAACTTGCTACTACTATTTTTGGGTACCTTCATTGAATCACTAGCGTTGCTACTGCTATTAGTGCCGTTCCTGGTTCCGGTTGCAGCTGCTGTGGGGATTGATCCCGTTCACTTTGGAGTTATGGCAATTCTTAATCTGATGATAGGAATCCTTACTCCACCAATGGGTATGGCTCTCTATGTGGTTTCCCGTGTAGGTAATATTCCATTTCACACACTGACTCGTGGTGTGATCCCATTACTGGTTCCTCTATTTATTGTATTGTTTTTGGTTGCAGTATTTCCGCAGTTTACTCTTCTGCTACCTCAGTTATTTTTGGGCTACGGCTTATAAATTTTAAAGTGGGCAATTGTCCGTTATTTATTAAAAATTAGGATTAGAAAATGAATAAACTAAAAGGGCTTATCGCAGCGCCACACACGCCTTTCGATAAGGATAATAAAGTCAACTTTTCCGCTATTGATCAGATAGCTGAATTGCTAATTGAGCAGGGAGTCACCGGCGCCTATGTATGTGGCACAACGGGAGAAGGCATTCACTGCTCTGTAAAAGAGCGAAAAGCAATTGCTGAACATTGGGTCAAAGCCGCTGATGGAAAGCTTGATCTAATCGTTCACACAGGAGCATTAAGCATAATTGACACTCTGGACTTAACCAAACATGCGGATAATCTGGATATACTGGCAACATCAGCCATCGGGCCTTGTTTCTTTAAACCCGGAAGTGTGGAAGATCTGGTCGAGTATTGTTCTCAGGTTGCAGCAGCGGCTCCATCAAAGGGATTCTATTACTACCACTCAGGTATGTCTGGCGTTAATCTGGATTTAGAACAGTTTTTAATACAGGCCGATGGCCGGATTCCAAACCTGTCTGGAGCTAAGTTCAATAACTCTGATTTATACGAGTACCAAAGGTGCGTCAGAGTGGCCGACGGCAAGTATGATATTCCATTCGGTGTAGATGAGTTTCTTCCCGCAGGCTTAGCAGTTGGAGCGGTTAGTGCAGTGGGAAGCACTTATAACTATGCGGCCCCGCTCTACCTGGAGATCATTGAAGCATTTAATATGGGTGATCAGCAAAAAGTAACCCGTTTGATGGATAAAGTAATAGCCATTATCCGCGTGCTTGTTGAATATGGTGGTGTTGCTGCCGGGAAAGCAGCTATGCAGTTACACGGCATTGATGCGGGGAACCCTCGAGCTCCGATTAAGTCTCTGACCGAATCACAAAAAGCGGATGTAGTTGCAAAACTAAGAGACGCAGATTTTCTGTAACTAGCTGAAAATCCGCCGAAACTTATACATGGGCATTGCGCCCATGTATACTAAGCCCCCCCATGACACTTAAAAGTTCACTCTTAAGTGTCAAATTAGATACGACTTTGTTACTTTATACAGAGAAAAACCACTTGAAAGAGGCTATTGTGAACGCGCCCAAAAACCTACTTGTTCGATTGCGATCGAATACTGAACCTTTAAGTAAAAAGCTTAGACAGGTTGCAGACTACGTTCTGGAAAATGCTTATGACGTTCAGTTTCAAACAATCACAGAGCTTGCCCGAAACACTGAAACAAGTGAAGCGACAGTGGTTCGGCTATGCCGGGATATGGGGTACAAGGGTTACTCAGATTTTCGTATGGCATTAGCCGTCGATATCAGCCAGGCTTCTAATCAGAAAAAAACACCACTGGAAGGCGATATTTGCGATATTTCTGCTCAGAGCGCAATAGCCAGCCTTGAAGATACTGCTAAGTTAATCAGTCGAAAATCACTGACAAGAATTTGTGATCATATTCATCAGGCAAAATTTATCAGTTGTGTAGGAGTTGGAGCATCAAGCATAGTTGGGCACTATCTCGCGTACAGACTACTCAGGCTGGGGAAAAAGGTAACTATGTTTGAGGATACCCATTTGGCTGCGGTAAGTGCTGCCCGATGTAGCGAAGGTGACTTATGGTTATCAGTCTCCAGTTCCGGCTCCACAAAGGAAGTGATTCATGCTGCGAGTCAAGCAGCTAAAAGGGAAATTCCGATCATAACCTTGACTAACATTAGTCATAGTCCACTATCAGCAATTTCCACAGAAGTGTTAGTGGCAGCACGCCCTGAAGGCCCCTTAACCGGAGGAGCCTTTGCATCAAAAGTAGGGGCTTTGTTATTAGTAGATGTACTAGTTAACTCTCTTCTGGAAACTTACCCGGAATACTCAAAGTCAGTTGTAGAAACCGCTGAAGTAGTTATGCCACTGATGAACTGACCTATCCAAACCTGTAGGCCATTTGAACTCACCATCATGGTGAGTTTTTTTTGTGAAAATAATAAAGATATTTTTTATTGTGATCATGATCGGAGATATATTTTTTCATTAAGTAATAATGTATTCGAAAAGCAAGATGAAAATATTCACAAAAAGACATAAGGACATCGATAAATGAAACTTAATATGAACAAAAGTGCTATTGCTGTTTTATTAGCTTCTTCTTTGGTTATTGGTCAATCAGCTTTTGCGAATGATAACTGGCCGGACTTGCCAGTGGGCCTTAAAAGCGGTGTTAGTGCTCAGCTCAGTAATAAGCTTTATGTTGGACTCGGTTCGGCTGGCAGCGCGTTTTATATGCTTGATTTAAATAATGTAGAGGAAGGCTGGCAGAAGAAGGCTTCATTTATTGGTCCTGAAAGAAATGGCGCAACGGCTTCAGTAGTCGGAGATGACATTTTTGTATTTGGCGGTGCGGGAAAAGTGGAGCCTACAGCCACTTCACCTGTTATTTTTAATACTGTATACCGCTACAATTCTTCCTCTGACTCCTGGTCTCTTGTAAATACAACTGCTCCCGTAGGTTTACTCGGAGCTGCCTCATACTCTCCGGATGACGAGACGATTGTTTTTTTTGGGGGCTACAACAAAGGGTATTTTGACAAATACCTTTCAGATATAAATGCGACGGACAAAGCATCTCAGCCTGAAAAGTGGCAGAAAATCGTAGACAACTATATGGGAATGAAGCCACTTGACTACAAATGGAACCGCTCCGTTATTCAGTTTAAACCAGCAACTGGTGCATGGGCAGAACTTGGTACTTCACCATATATACCAAACTGCGGCTCTGCTCTTGTTAGCCAAGGTACAATTTCCACCCTCGTTAGTGGGGAAATCAAGCCAGGTTTGAGAACTCCGGAAGTGAAGCAGTATCAGTTTGGTCAGCCTCAGCCGTGGCAAAGCCTTCATTCTTTGCCTGCTCCAAAGGGGTCAAATGTTCAAGAGGGCGTTGCCGGGGCATTTGCTGGCAAGAGTAATGGTGCACTTATAGTTGCTGGTGGCGCAAACTTTCACGGAGCTAAAAACGCGTTCGAGAGTGGAAAAATGTTTGCTCACAACGGTTTTAGCAAAGCCTTCAATGCTGAAATCTACGTTCTGGAAGACGGTTTGTGGAGCCAGTCTAACAGCCTTAAGAAAGGCATCGCCTATGGTGCTTCGTTTACGCTCGATAATGGTGTTTTGATTGTCGGGGGAGAGGACGGTAAACGCAAAGCGACAAAAGGTACGTATTTGCTTAGCTGGAACGGCAACTCTGTAGATATTCAGGACTAAGAGAAAATTATGCTGTTTATGTTACGAACTCAGAAACAAACTTGTGCTTGTGGGCGGTGAAAGCGGCAGGCAAAACGCATTAGCGAATGTTATATGGTTGAAAAAGTTTAACAGTACTTCCCCTATAGGTATTTAACTTTAACCAACAACAACGCTAACAATATCACCAGCAGGTGCCATTACACCTGTTGGTGATATTCCCTTCTTTATTGATCTTCCGGATTCCAACCTATGTTTACAAATAAATATCTGATATTGCTTTCTGTTGTTATGCTTCAGGCATGCATTGGTGGTACCTATGCATGGTCCATTTACGATGCCGAGTTTATCCGTAATTATGATGTTGACCCAAGGTTAGCTACATTGCCATTTAACCTGTTTTACGTGGTGTTTCCAGCCACTCTTCTCTTTTCTCATTCGGTTATTGCGAAGCTAGGAAGCAGAACTGCAGCCCAATTGGGAATACTTCTGTTTTCCATAGGATGGGGAATCGCTTCGTTAGGAGAATCACACTACCTCTTTACAATCATAGGCGTTGGGCTTATTGGGGGAGTTGGTGTCGGTCTTGCCTACCTTGTACCAATCAAAGTTGGTATATCTTGGTTTCCAGATAACGGTGGCTTAGTAACAGGGCTGGCGGTCGGCGGCTTTGCAGTTGGAGCAGCAGCGATTGGAGAATTATCAGAAGTGCTCATCCATGCAATGAAGATTAACCCTTTCCTGGCGCTAGCAATTACTGGAAGTCTTTACTTTATGGCTGGTATTTTCCCTGCTTGCTGTATGAATTTGAAGGAATCTGAACCGATCCTCAAAGCACACCCGAATAAGCTTAACTGGAAATTAGCTTGTCAAGATGTAGTTTTCAGGCGTTTGTTCTTAGCTATGACAGCTGGCCTGGCCACTGGTTTTTTTATTAATAGTAAAATAGTCATGATTGCCGGTGAAGGGTATCAGTCACTAATTTCCCTTGTTTCAGTATTTGCTATCTCAAACGCTCTGGGAAGAGTCATTTGGGGTTACTTTAGTGATAGGTTTAGAGTGAGTAGTTGCATGAGAGTAAACCTTGGTTTACAAGCTATTACTGTATTGGTTCTGTTACAGATTTCTTTTCTTAACTATGTACCAACACTATTGGCTGCAGTAGCAGGATTTCAATATGGCGGGGTATTGGTACTATATGCAACAGGAGTAAGGAAAATTTGGGGAGACGCAGCCTTTACTCAGGTGTATGCCTGGTTGTTTATGTCTAACATTGTTGCTGCGCTTATTAATACCATTTTGAGTAGTTCACTTAGTAATGTTAGCTTGAGTCAATTGTCTTTTATTTTGTTTTTCCTTGTATTTTCAGGTGTTGTTAGCCTTTTTAAGCGATTAAGTTCAAATAAATATACAACTCAGTATTATTGGTAACCTGATGATAGTAACTCCGGAATCTGGTTTAAGTCTATGCGAAGATGTATACCAGATTTTTGCGATTAGGAACTACCATTAAAATCATGGAGTTACTATTTTCTTTTCATTGCCATTATCACAAGTAGTATACTCCAACAAACTCGATAACACCGAATACAGATAAAGAAACCATTCCATCATTACCCCCACAGCTTTGAGTCAACGACTTGCAAAATTAAGGGCACCATACATACTGTCAATAGGTAGACGTGTAAAACATATCTATTACGTAGAGTCCTTCTTGCCTGATTAGGTTTATACCGAATTTCTTTACACGTAATCTCATGATTTAAAAGGCTATTCATTAATGGTAAAAATTGTCCTATTTCTTTTAACTTTTTCTTACTCATTATGCTTGTGTAGTGAACCCGTAACTATTGGGACTTACTATATGCCAGGCTTAATAGTTGATGAAAATAAAGGCCTGTTAATGTCGATGCACAAGGAAATATTCCGAAGGCTGGGCGTAGACAGTACATTGCTGTTTCAGCCAACGCTAAGAATACAAGCCTCATTTGAACATGGTCGATTGGATGCTTACTTCCCTGAGTTAGATGAAAACTTCCCTCAGGGGAATTTTGTGGTTTCGAAGCCATTCTATCAACGTAAAATACATTTGTTTACTCGAATTGATTCACGCTATCGCAATTTAAGCGATTTGAAGGGAAAGCTAATTGGGGCTGTAAAGGGCTACAGTTATGGGAAAAAAGTGACTAATAATTCGGATATTAGTCTAAGTTTCGCAAAAAGTGATGACGCCAACGTCGAAAGATTAATGAGAGGCTATATTGATGCCATTATTGGGGATGATATTTCCACATTTTTTTCCGTAATAAACAGCAAACACATAAGTAAAATATACTATTCTCCCGATGAACCCATCCATACACTGGACATGCATTACGTATGTCAAAATACGAATAAAGGCAAAAACCTTTGTGACGCTATCGATGCTGTTCTTTCAGATATGATAGATGAGGGCTTGATCGTATACGATAGAACCTCTGGTCAGCCAGCCATATTGATACCTAATAAATAAGTCTCTATTTTTTCCAAATCTGGCTGTTTTCCCTAAGACAGGGAGGCAAAGTACCTGCCTCCCTAATTAACTCACCAATACCTAAGGGGATGACTAAAATGGCAAGTTAAATTTTTCCCTCACTACCGCAGACACGGATCTTATCCATCACTACGCGTTTCATCGCCTCCTTACCCGGTACTATGTACTTTCGCGGGTCATTAGCTCCCGGATTCTCGGCGAAGTGATGTTTAACGGCGTCTGCAAAGGCGATCTTGAGTTCTGTCGCAACATTCACTTTACTGACACCCAATTCAATACAGCGTCTGACTGCCTCATCGGGCACACCTGATGCGCCGTGTAATACCAGCGGCACATCCACTCGTTCACGAATCTTTGCCAGACGGTCGTAATCCAGCATCGGCTCGGCTTTATACATACCATGCGCCGTACCAATAGCAACCGCCAACGTGTCAACTCCTGTAGAACGCACGAATTCAGCAGCCGCACCAGGGTCGGTCATTAGCGCGTCAGCACTATCAACGATCAGATCATCTTCCTGACCGCCTAAACGTCCCAATTCGGCCTCGACACTCGCATCAAAACGATTGCAGTACTGCACAACATCTCTTACCAGCGCAATATTCTGTTCAAAAGCATGGTGAGAGCCATCTATCATCACTGAACGAATACCGTGCTGAACCTTGTGCTGGATATCAGTCAATTCCTCATGGTGGTCAAGGTGCAACACCAAAGGTACTGAGTGCTTATGTGCTGCCTCTTTACAAATACTCACCAGATAATCGGTACCGGCATAACTGTATGTTCCCGGAGTACCCGCAAGTATCACTGGAGACCCCATCTCCGATGCTGTTTCAACAACAACCTGAACTGTCTCCAGGTTATGGATATTAAAAGCCGGTACGGCATAACCGCCAGCCTGTGCACGTTTTAACATTTCACGTGAAGAAATCAGATACATACTGCCTCCGATAAAGTTGTCTTGTCTGCGGCATACACCATGTTGCCGTCGACCCATGTATTTTGAATTTGTTTGCTGTCTGTTACCGCCACCATAGAAGCCTTCTTACCGACTTCAAGGGAGCCATAACGATCAGCGATACCAAGAAAGTTCGCAGGTGTCAGTGATGCAGATAACCACGCCTGCTCGAATGGCATATCCAGCCAGGCGGACAGATTTTTCACCGCGTCAATCAAAGTGAGAGTACTTCCTGCCAGGCCCCCTGCTTTCGTCCTGGCAATCCCCCCGGATACCTCAACCTGATACTCTCCCAGCATGTACTCTCCGTCAGGCATGCCTGCGGCCCGCATAGCATCGGTTATCAACATTAAGCGCTCACCACAGCAGCGATGTGCGACATCTATTGCGAGTGGGTGAACATGATGGCCATCGGCAATCATTTCTATATAACTGTCTGGCTGGCACAGTCCGGCACCGACAACGCCAGGTCCCCGGTGATGCAATCCACTCATTCCGTTATAACAGTGCACCAGTCCGTCAGCTCCGGCTGAAAATGCCGCCTGAACCTGTTCAGCTGTAGCATCGGTATGCCCAAGCGTCACCCGTACCCCGCAATTGCTCAGGTGATGAATGGCCTTCTCTGCGTTGACCTTCTCCGGAGCTAACGCCACCACCAACAAACTGCCATCTGAGTACGAAATCCAACTATCCAGCTCACGGGTATCCAGTTCGCGGAACAGGTGTTCAGGATGAGCCCCCTTATGCCTGGGAGTGAAATATGGCCCCTCAAGGTAAGCTCCTAACAGAGCAGCCCCACTTAGCCCCTTTCGCTTACTTTTTCCGACTTGTAGCAAAACCTGCTTAATCTTGTTAACCGGCGCTGTAACTGTGGTAGCAACAAATGCGGTCACCCCTTTAGCAGCGAAAAACCAGGACATAGCCTCCAGCCCTTCATGGCTGGCATCCATCACATCAAAGCCCACAGCGCCGTGCACATGAGTGTCGATCATTCCCGGTAATAGCGTACAGCCCCGGAAATCCTGACAAGGCTGAGAGCATTGGCTTTCCGGAAGCACAGCCTCGATTAAACCATCCGCCCCAACCACCAGCACCACGTTTTGGCGAAGCTCTGTCCCTATCAGAGCCTGACCAGCCCTGATATATTGCCGATCAGATGCCATCTTCCGCAGCTTCCTCTGTTTTATCGCTCTGTCCCAACTGTTCAGCCAGGCTGGTAATGCCGCGATGGCCACACTCCAGTGCCTGCCGGACAAACTCGTCGACAGATAACTCATCCCGCTCCAACAACATTTCTGCCGCCATTTGCAGGTTCGTTCCGGTTACCACGGCAACCTTGCTGCTTTCCTGACTCAACAGAGAAGCCGCTCTAAAAGGTGTCCCTCCCAGAAGGTCTGTCATAAACACGACTCCATCACCACTGTCCAGCTCTTGTATGGCATCACGCATCGCGGTTTCCAGCTGAGGCGTTGTTGCCTCAGGCGGAAAGTCTATCGCCCTGAACTGACTCTGCTCACCGATGATCTGTTCAATGGCCTTTTCTAATCCAGACGCAAAGCCACCATGACCTGAGAGTATTACTGCTAACATTTTGTATTCCTTAATCAGGAGCCGATTTGATCGGCTCCTGTCTCTGACTAAACGAAACCTATTACAAGAAGCCCATAAAGCGGCCAACAATACCCAGCACCATGGTAATGGTGATAAGACGTAACGGACTCCAGCCACGCTTCACAAGCGTGTACATACACAAGGTATATACAAGTGGAAGGAAGGCTGGCATCAGCTTGTCTATAACATCCGCTTGCAGCTTCACAACAGCATCACCTGCTGTAATCTCCGCCGTCGTTGCCAGACGTACATAGGTAGCCACCAATGCGCCAATTACCGTCATACCCACCATAGAAGCGGCATGTCCTACTTTTTTGGTGTTGGCTTTAATCATAGGGATAGCTGCAACACCCATCCGATAGGCGTAATGTGCCAGGCCAAATCGCAGGCCAAAGTGCACTACGTTAAACAGCACCATAAAGAAGACGGCACCCATAATGGAACCTTGCAGAGCCAGGTCGGCCCCAATACCGCCACAGATTGGCAACAGGGTCAGCCAGAACATAGCATCACCGATCCCGCCCATAGGCGCACCCACGGCAATCTTGGTACTCTGGATACTGTTGATATTCTGCTTGGAGCGCTCCATTGCCAGCACAATACCCATTACAAAAGTCACCAGGAACGGGTGAGTATTAAAAAAGCCCATATGCCCTTTCATTGACTTCGCAAGATCTGCCTGATTTGGGTGAATCTTCTTCAGCGCAGGAAGAATGCCGTAAAGCCAACCGGAAGCCTGCATACGCTCATAGTTAAAAGATGCCTGCAACAGCAATGAACGCCATGCCATGCGGTTGATATCAGATTTAGTCAGTTCAGCGCCAATTTCCTTGTTTTCATATTCATCGCTGCTCACACCAGGGGCTGGCTGAACGCTTGTATTGCTCTGGCGAAGATCCAGCTCATTGCTTACATTAGATTCCATCATTTAGCTCCTCTGCTGATGCTGCTACCGGGGTTGGTTCTGATTTACGCATATAATCGATGATGGCCATTGCAGTTACTGCCGCCGCAATTGCCAGAATTGGAAGTTCAAGCCATGCAGCTGCCACAAAACCAAGAATAAAGTATGGGATGTAAACGTTTTTCATCATGATTTTCATCAGAACCGCAAAGCCGATCGCTGGCATGATACCGCCCGCTACACCCAACCCATCAATCAGGTCCTTCGGCAGTTTTTCAACAATAGCTCCGGCGTGTTCTGCACCCAGGAAAATAGGCAGGAAAGCACACAGGAAATAGAAGGTACCCAGCACCGCCAGTGCAAAGTAGTTCACCCGTTCAATCCCTTTAGTGTCAGCATTATCTGCATACTCATCACAACGTGACATCACCGCAGACATGGCAGAGAAAAGTAGGGTGATACCCATCTGAACCGCCACGGCAAAAGGTACGGCAATACCAACGGCGACGTTAGGTTCAACACCGGTGGTAATCGCAAATGAAGTACCCACTATGGTGCCGATAATTACGTTTGGTGGCTGAGCACCGGCCAGAGGGGCCAGTCCCATCCAGATAAGCTCAAGAGTACCGCCTACCAGAATACCAGTATTCAGGTCACCAAGGATAAGGCCTACCAGAGGTCCTAAAACGACCGGACGGTGAAAGTGGGTAAGACCGTTAAACAGGTCTAGCCCGGCAAAAAAGGCGAGGATGCCCAGCATCGCTGCCTGTAATAATCCTATTTCCATGTTATTGCTCCTTAAGAATTAAAGTAGAGTAAAAATATCTGTTGCACTTTCTGTTGGAACTCCCTGAACCGTGCAGGAAACACCGAGCGCTTTTAATGTGTTAAAGTGTTCAATGTCATTGGCATCCACTGACACGGTTTTAGAAACCTGATTCTTTCCTTCCGCGTAGTGCATGTTACCCACATTGATCTGGGTAATAGGTACACCGCCTTCCACCAGGCTGCGGAAGTCTTTTGGTGAATTACAAACCAGCAAGATCTTCTGCCTGTCAGCGGCTTTGTGAATGGTGTCGATGGTCTTTTGGATAGACCAGAAACGGATAGCAATACCCTCAGCCAATACCATTTCCATCAGGTTCTGCTGGATCTGATCTTCAGCAACAGCGTCATTGGCTACCACAACAATATTTGCTCCGGCAAATCCAACCCACTGTACGCCAACCTGGCCGTGGACCAATCGTTCATCAATTCTGCTTAGTACAATATTAGGCATCTGTTTTTCTCTCACATTTTGAATTAGTTACTGTTATTAGCGTTATATGTATGAATAGTGACCCCCTGGACCACACGGTTCACTTCGCCTGTCGGACAGGGGTTATCGGGGGTAAGTCCCAGCTTCAGAGACTTACCAAGCGCAAGCATTTGGGTGAAAACAATGTATGGGAACAGCAACCATTGCTCGTCCAGGCCATTAGAGCCCAGCTCAACAACGGTATCGGCATCGAAACTTTCTGCGGTCAGTGCAACCTGACCAAGTACCTGACCATCAGCCTGCATTTCATTGTGCAGGTCAATGTCGTACTTTCTGGAGTAGGTATCGCTGGAAAAGAACTGGATAACCAACGAGCTACTATCAATGATAAATTTAGGTCCGTGACGAAAACCCAGCGAAGAATCAAACGCAGTCATTACCTTACCGGCACTCAGCTCTAATGATTTCAGAGCGGCCTCTCTTGCCAGTCCGGCAAAACCACCGTTACCCAGAACCACCAGGCGCTTGTATGGCAGATCCGTCAGTTGGCCAATTTTGCCGATCCAACTTTGAATATGTCGCTCACACGAGGTTGCCAACGTATCTACATTCTCACCAAATGCAGCCGTGTCGTCGTCTCCCAGTACTGCCAGCGAAGCCATCATCATGCAGGTAAAGCTAGAGGTCATAGCAAAACTCTTATCATTAGAACGCTCTGGCATGAGGACGCAAAGCGCGCTTTTTTCCTGGTCCGCGTATTGTGCCAGCTGACCTTCACCGTTACAGGTTAAGAACAGGTGATAGCATTCCGGAATAACCTGACTGGCCAGCTCTACCGCCGCCACACTTTCTGGGCTATTACCTGAACGGGCAAACGAAACCACCAGGGTTGGCCGGGCAGGATCAAGATACTGCTCTGGATTAGACACAATGTCCGTCGAAGCAATAGCTTCTACTGCAAAACGGTTGTTATTTTGAATAAACGGAGCCACTGCATCTCCGGCAAATGCCGATGTTCCGGCTCCTGTCAGGATGATCCGCAGATCCCGCTTTGCTTTCAGTGGCTGCATAAAAGCATCAATTTCATCTTTTTTGTCAGCCAGAATTCCTACCAACTGCCGCCATAACTCAGGCTGCTGATGGATTTCTCTGGCCGTATGTATCGCCTTGTGCTCAAGAAGCCAGGCTTCGTCATATCCCAGATAACTACTCATAATTGATTCTCCAGCGATAACTGCTTGTCTGGAAAACAAGCTCGCGCATATAGTTGGGTAACTTCCATTACCTTGTGAATGATTAATTCTTTCGGGTTGTTGGCTAGCGTGCCTTCCATCACGGCCCGGGCCTGATTGGTCATATACTGGCTGATAAGAGTGACAGGAGCCGGCCTCTCGGTTAGATTGCTGATCAGTTTATTGCACGCCTCTTCCACTTCTGGAAAAGGCCAGTAATAACGAATGCGGTCACTTAAACTGTATGAGCAATCTAAAAACTGTTGATGACCGGTTTCCTTGTAGTAAGAATGCCAATAGTCCCGGTTCTGATGCATCACCTGATCAAGAGTGGATCTTAGGTGAGAAGCGTTCAGACTCCCCAGCCACTCCTGCTCAATAGCATCCAGAGCGTAAAGTGCCTCTCTCAGAGCAAACGTCAGAGCTGGCCCCACTTTTAAAATGGCAAAGTGATCACGAACCAGTGCAAGGTATGACTCTGCAACCTGATAGTCTGTTGAGTGAGCCTCAAACACCATATTTGGGTAGGCTTCAATCATCTCAGACAGTGGTTTAGCTTTTTCTGGCTGGTAATGGATTACGTTATGATGATCAAACTCAACACCGGGTTGTACCACCAAACCGATTACCCGCTCCCAGGTTGACTCCAGGTCATGCTGTGCAAATGCGTCTTTGTGAGCCCGAATCGTCTGTTGCGCTGCATTTGGTGAGGTGACCTCTATCCCCTCATCCAGCGACTCCTGAGCACCGCCCGGAACAGGGACTTCCGTACCAACGATATAAACCGGTGCTTCGCCACCGCAAGTTTCCCAGGCACGCTCAGCTATCTGGCAAAGTCGTGCTGCACGGTTTGCGACCACCTCGTCACTCAGTGGCACAGGGTCGTCGGCACAGGACATAGAGCAATCAAGATGAATCTTACGAAAACCGGCTGATACATAGTCATGGATTAACACTTCTGACTTAAGCATTGCCTCTTCAGCATTCAAGTCTTGCCAGCAGTTAGGGCCTAAGTGGTCACCCCCCAACAAAATCTGTCCCCGGTTTAATCCGTTCTCTTCCGATAGCGTTTGTACATAATCGACAAAATCCGCTGGTGTCATACCTGTATAGCCACCATCCTGATTGACCTGATTAGAGGTGGATTCAATCAACAATAGTTGCCCGTCTTTTTTTGCCTGCTGCATTCCTGCCGCCAGCACAAAAGGATTAGCAGAGCAGACGGAATAGATACCTACCTGCTGGCCCTGCTTATGCTGTTTTATTAAATTAGTTAGTGCCTTCATCTCATCTCCTCAGCAGGTAATCTTGTCAGCAAGAATGACTTCTACGCCCATCCCCGTCAGGGTCTGATAGTAGTGCTGCGGAATCTGACTGTCGGTAATCAACATATCAATCTCATCCGCCCCACGAATCATGCAAAAGCTTTTACGACCAAATTTGCTTGAATCAGCGACAGCGATAACCTGTCGGGAAACCTCGCACATCGCTCTGTTTACCTGAGCTTCTCCCTGATTAGGTGTCGTTATTCCCGCTTCGAGATCAAAGCCGTCAACACCGAGGAAAAGCTTGTCAAACCGATACTCTTTCACCTGTTGCACACCATGAGATCCCATAAGAGAAAAGGAAGCGCGTCGCAGGTTTCCCCCAACCACGAATAAGTCAACATTGTTATAACCACTCAGTTGATGGGCGGTATTTAACGCATTGGTCATAACCACCAAATCCTTTTTCCTGCCCAAATAGGGAGGCATACAGGCGATAGTGGAGCCAGAGTCAAGAATGACTGCCTCTCCGTCCTGGACTAACGATGCAGCAACCGAAGCAATCTTTTCTTTCGCTGATTTATTCATCAACCCCTTACGATGCAGCGGTTGGTCAAAGGCAAAGTTGGGATTAAGTGTGGCACCGCCATAGCAACGGTGTACGCATCCCTGTTGTTCAAGCAGGTTAAGGTCATGACGGATGGTCACAGCGGAAACACCAAACTGGTCAGCAAATTGATCAACTTTGCCTTCGCCCTGCTGATGAATAAGCTCTATTATTTTTTGTCTGCGTTCCGAACTGGTCATCGTAACTCTCACATATTTCGTTTGATTTCGCTTAACAAGAAAACCTTTCGATTTCTTTCGGTGAGGATTACAACATTCTTGATAAATTTATTTTGCAAAGCAGATCACAAGGCATTAGGAAGGAAAATGAAAGAAAAAAAACTTTCACTTCAGGCAAAACGAAAGACTTTCGCAACAAGCTGTAGTGAGAGAAATAATAATAAGACCACACAGGGAAAGAAGTTTTACCTCTCAGGAACGAAAGATGCCCTCAAGAGAAGATAAATTGAAGAGTTTCAGTGTAACGAAGGATCGATGTCACGTTTTCGAATAAAAGGCGTTTTTCGCCTGCCATATCGTACAGTGTGCAGGCACAACTAATCAGCAATAATAACCTCCACACCGTGAGCCACAAGCGCATCGACATAGTGTTGAGAGATACCACTATCGGTGATCAGTACATCAATATCTTCAAGAGTCGCGATAATGCAGAAACTCTTACGGTCAAGCTTGGAAGAGTCACAGACCGCGATAATTGTTTTCGCCACTTTACACATGGCACGGTTAACCAAGGCTTCTCCTTTATGCGGGGTCGTGATCCCCAGATCCATGTCGAAGCCATCAACACCAAGGAACAGTTTATCAAAGCGATACTTAGCAAGTTGTTCCTCAGCATTTTCACCATGTAGTGAGAAAGCATTTTTCCGCACAGTCCCACCGGTGATCATTACCTCTATGTTTTCATAGCTGGTTAAACGGTAAGCTATATTGAGTGCATTAGTCATAACCACCAGAGCTTTATCTGATGGAAGTTGCTGAGCTATCTTGTCTGTCGTTGAGCCTGAATCCAGAATGATAGAATCGCCATCCTGAATAAGATCGACAGCCTTCTTTGCTATCTGGGATTTAAGATCAGCCTGAAGCAGCCCTTTTTCTTTCAGTGAACGGTCAAACGCAAAATGTTTGTTAATCGTCGCTCCACCGTAACAGCGTACAATGCAACCCCGCTTTTCCAGAACATTCAGATCATTACGAACAGTAACACTGGATACCTGATACTTACGGGCAAAATCTTCAACGTAACCAATACCATTTTCCTGAATATGTGTAAGTATCTCTTCACGGCGCTGTGTAGTTATTGTCATGGCTTATCAATTCGCTTACAAACGTATATCCCATTATTTTTTACTTTCTTGAAAAGAATGCAAGATCTAGCGTCTAGGTTTTGCCCGAAACTTCATTAATACTATGTTCTGACCAATATGTGATCCAGCACATGTTTATTTCTCCACTCCAGCAAAACTTAGACTATTTCTTAGTTAAGTTAAGTTTCCGTCTCATGCGCTCCACCTCGTAGCCTTCTTATAATTCAGCTCATAAACTGACCCCAATGAGGAAATATCATGCTGAAGATGCTCGAGCAGGTGCGTCGTCCTACTCTGGACATACCTGTTGAAGAACGAAAAAAAATGTGGTTTAAGCCATTTATGCAATCTTATCTGGTTGTATTTATTGGTTACCTGACCATGTACCTAATCCGTAAAAACTTTAACGTTGCCCAAAACGATATGGTTTCAACTTATGGTCTGAGTATGACCGAGTTGGGTATGATCGGTCTGGGTTTCTCTATTACTTATGGTATTGGTAAAACGGTGGTTTCCTATTATGCGGATGGGAAAAATACCAAGCAGTTCTTGCCATTCATGCTAATCCTTTCAGCCATCTGTATGATTGGTTTTGGTGTCAGCATGGGTGCATCAAGTACCAGTCTGTTTATGATGGTCGCTTTTTACGGTCTGAGTGGTTTCTTCCAGAGTACTGGCGGACCTTCAAGTTACTCCACTATTACAAAATGGACACCACGTAACAAACGAGGCACATACCTGGGTATGTGGAACATGTCGCACAACGTAGGTGGTGCGGGTGCTGCTGGTGTTGCTCTGTTTGGTGCGAACTTCTTCTTTGACGGCCACGTTCTTGGTATGTTTATTTTCCCGTCGATTATTGCCCTGGTAGTTGGCTTCTTTGGCCTGCGATATGGTAGTGACTCACCTGAAGCCTATGGTCTTGGTTCTGCTGAAGAACTCTTTGGTGAAGAAACCAGTGAAGAGGATATGATCGCTGAAGAAAATCAGATGACCAAACGTGAAATTTTCATGGAATATATCCTGAAAAACAAAGTAATCTGGTTGCTGTGTTTTGCCAACATCTTCCTTTACATCGTTCGTATTGGTATCGATCAGTGGTCTACAGTATACGCTTATCAGGAACTTGGCTTCTCAAAAGAAGCCGCTATTTCCGGCTTCACTCTGTTTGAAGTAGGTGCGCTGGTTGGCACACTAATGTGGGGTTACTTATCTGATCTCGCGAATGGCCGCCGTGCATTGGTTGCTTGTGTATCACTGACGATGATTGTTTTCTGTCTTGAGTTTTACCAACACGCCACCAGTGAGTTTATGTACCTTGCATCTTTGTTTGTACTGGGCTTCTTAGTGTTTGGTCCTCAGCTACTGATTGGTGTTGCGGCAGTTGGCTTTGTACCTAAGAAAGCAATCAGTGTTGCTGACGGTATTAAAGGGACATTTGCCTACTTAATCGGTGATAGCTTTGCTAAACTTGGTCTGGGTATGATTGCTGATGGCACACCTATTTTTGGACTGACTGGTTGGAAAGGAACTTTCGTTGCTCTGGATACCGCTGCTGTTATCTGTATAGGGTTACTTGTCTTTGTAGCGATTGCTGAAGAGAAGAAAATACGCAGGGAAAAACGGCTTCAACTGGCATCCGACAATGCGTAATCACTTAACAACTAAATAATTTTTACCCGAATACTGGTCATGCCATGTATTCGGGTTTTGTCGTTTTTATCTGACCCTATGTTTCTGTTTATTCTTAAATCGTTTGGGCTTTCACTATGATCAACGTAGCACTTGTAGATGACCATACTATCGTTCGTTCCGGCTTTGCGCAGTTGCTTTCACTGGAAGATGATATTCAAGTTGTAGGTCAGTTTGATTCTGCCGCTGAAGCGCGAAAAAAACTGCCTGGTATTCAGGCTCATGTCTGCATTCTTGATATTTCAATGCCAGACGAAAGCGGGTTAAGTTTACTGGCGGATCTCCCTTCAGGACTGGCTTGCGTAATGCTAAGTGTTCATGATTCAGCCACTATGGTAGAAAATGCACTCAATGCCGGAGCAAAAGGGTATTTAAGTAAACGTTGCAGTCCGGAAGAACTCATTCAGGCAGTGCGCACGGCTTATTCCGGAGGCTGCTATCTCACGCCCGCTATCGCACTTAATCTGGCTTCAGCCAGTCGTGCAACCAGCTCACTGGAAAGCCTGACCAAAAGAGAACGCCAAATAGGGGAATTGCTCGCCAAAGGAATGGAGGTCAGAGCCATAGCGGACCAGTTAAATCTAAGTCCAAAAACGGTTCATGTTCACAGAGCGAACGCTATGGAAAAACTTGGCGTGACCAATAATGTCGCACTTGCCCGTTTTTTTGAGTCTGATGTGATATAAGCGGCCTTTATGCGAAACTCTCCGATACTCAGCCTGAGTATATTCCTTGGCATGTCTTGCAGCTGGTTCTGCCTGTGGGTCATTTCGTACCATTTCGTATTGGATGCCGAGCTGGCAATTCTTTTTTTCCCATTTGCTTTACGTCTGGGGAGTTGTCTGCATATATCCCGGACATACTGGCCGGCAGTCTACCTTTCTGAATGGCTGCTCACGATATCTCTTGCACTTCTGATGGAGCAGCCCCAATGGTTCTCAGTTCTTGGGGCCAGCATGGCAAGCTACCCTTTTCTCTGGATGATAAAACCACATTACTATGGCGAACAATGGCGTAAGTTGATGTTTATGGGAGCATGTATCCTGATGCAAACCCTTATCAACATATTACTTGTTGATTTGTCATACTCTATGTTGCTGACTGTCAGTTTGGTGAGCATCACCGGAGGGCTGATGCTGGTCCCTTTCTGTTATTTGCTCAGAAGTTACCTTTTTAATACCAACTGGGCTCCGCTCACTGCAAGTTCAATTTCGAGTTCTACACATCTGCGCTATCAGCATATAGCACTTTATGCTGTCCTGTTCGCCGCCAGCATTGCAGTGCAGATCGGTTTGCCCAGTGATATGCGTAGTTTTGCTCCATTCTGTCTTGCTATACCAATTGTACTGCTTGCCTATCGTTACGGATGGCAGGGCGCATTGATAGGGACTCTACTCAACAGTGTGGTTCTTATAGCGGCACGGGGTAGCATATCTCAGTTGGAGATCACCGACTTACTGTTATCTCTTAGTGCTCAGAGCCTGACGGGTATCATCCTGGGCGTAGGTGTACAAAAACAGCGTGACCTCAATGAACAGCTACGAAAAGAGTTAAGCAGAAATCAGAACCTGTCAACTCAGCTGGTTAAAGCGGAAGAGTCAGTACGCCGTGAAATCGCGCGAGAATTACATGATGAGATTGGTCAGAACATTACTGCGATTCGCACTCAGGCTAACATCATCAAAAGAGTCAATAATGTATCGGCAAGCGAGCAGTGCGCTTCTACTATCGAAAAACTATCTTTAAATGTCTACGACACAACCAAAGGACTATTGAGCCGGTTACGCCCTAAGATTCTTGATGACTTAGGTATTAAATGTGCGTTAAAGCAGCTGGTCTCTGATCTGGAGTGCGAGGCAAATGGAATCGAGGTTAGTATCCATCTATCTGAAGATCCCACATCCGGTAATAAGCTTGCTGACCTGAGTGACACGCTAAATATCACTATCTATCGTATTTGTCAGGAGTCCCTGAACAATACCGTTAAATATGCCCAGGCATCGAATGTTACGGTGAACATTCATCTTTCAGATAAAATAAGGATTGTAATCGCAGACAACGGAATTGGAATCGATGCCAAAGATACCTTTCAGGGTTTTGGCTTAAAAGGAATGAAGGAAAGGGTGCAAGCATTGGGGGGAACCCTGCACATCCGCTCCTGTCTGCACAATGCGAATCCTCAACACAAGCATGGCACAAAAATTAGTGCCGAACTCCCGTTAATATAAGTACCCTGCCCTATGTTTGGAATATTAAAAATCCCGTCAGAATCCAGCCATGAAAGAATCCCTGCAGATCAGGTGGATGACTGCTACAAACACTGGCGTATACATATTATGTTTACTATGTATATCGGTTACGCGGCATTCTATCTGACCCGAAAGAACCTGAACTATGTCATGCCGGTAATGATCAGTGATCTGGGATTAGATAAGTCTGACATAGGTATGATGGGGACCTTATTCTACATTTGTTACGGCTTATCCAAATTCGTGTCAGGCATGATGTCAGACAAGTCCCGTCCCCGGTATTTTATGGGTATAGGATTAATTATTACCGGGATCGTTAACATCCTATTTGGCTTTTCCAGCTCTATTGTTATGTTGACCTTTTTGTGGATATTAAATGCTTGGTTTCAGGGATGGGGCTGGCCTGCCTGCTCTAAATTGCTGACAAGCTGGTACTCCCAGTCAGAACGGGGGCGCTGGTGGGGAGTGTGGAACACCGCGCACAATGTCGGCGGCGCTATGATCCCGCTTCTTGTTAGCTACCTGACGCTGCACTATAGCTGGCGCTACGGATTTATTGTTCCCGGATGTATTGGGGTGGCTGTTGGTCTGTTTCTTTGCTTTTATCTCAAAGATACTCCTAAGTTTATGGGACTTCCCAGTGTTGGTTCCTGGCGGAATGACAGTCTGGAAAAGACCAACGAGAACCTGGATCCAGGAATGTCCTATGGCAATATCTTGAAAAAGTATGTTATTCGAAACAAGTTTATCTGGTTACTCGCTTTCAGTTACGCCCTGGTTTATTTTGTCAGAACATCCATAAATGACTGGGGTAATTTATACCTTACGGAAATGCACGGTTTTGACCTAATCACGGCAAACTCGGCTATCTCATTGTTTGAAATCGGCGGCATCTGCGGATCTCTTGTTGCAGGTTGGGGCTCTGACCGTCTGTTTGGCGGAAACCGGAGTCCAATGAATTTGTTGTTCTCTATTGGCATTTTCATGTCTGTAGCAGCCTTATGGTTAATGCCGATGGCGAGTTTTGTAGTGCAGGCTGCCGGGCTATTTACTATCGGATTTTTTGTATTCGGCCCCCAAATGCTAATTGGTATGACCGCAGCAGAATGTTCACATAAAAGCTCTGTCGGAGCGGCAACCGGGTTTGTTGGCATATTTGCTTATATGGGAGCAGCAATAGCAGGGTATCCTATTGCTGTTGTTCTGGAGTATTTCAGCTGGAGCGGATTCTTCATGATAATTTCACTCTCTTCTGCTGGCATAGGCCTGCTCCTGTTACCGTTTTTGTTGGTTCAGACTCCGGCTATAAATACAGTGAAAGCTCAAACTAAATAGGACTATTTGTACCATCGAAAACATCAGATAAAGCTAGTGGTAACCGATAAACACAATTACCGGTTACCACTAAACATTCTACAAGCTGGGGGTTGGGCAAATTAAGTCAGATCTTCAGTATTTTCTTTGAACTGAACACCTGCGTACCCGGTGTTCAGAGAACGATTAAAGTGTTAGCACAACACTATTTAGGCCCTGAAGTTGCCCTGCTTCATCGATTCCTTGCTCAATTTCCTCAATAGAGAAAGTTTTTGCAGGGATCTGAGACAGATTGATCAACCCGGATTTAACCAATGAAATCAGTGCGAGGTAGTCTTCTTTGGTGTACATGAAGTTACCTTTAATTTCCCAGTTATTCAGAAGTAGCTGGTTATAATCAATAGACAACTCTGCCAGAGTACTTCCCATCAGAATTAACTGGCCGCCACGTTGCAATGCATTCAGACTTACTGAAGTACTGTGAGAGTCAGTAGACTGCCCAACCATACAAAGTGCCTTGTGCGCCGGAGTAGCAAATGCCTGGCGAAGTGCAGCAACATCGGTCTCGACATCACCGGTTTGTGCCACAACCCTTACGCGCTCTTCTGCTACGTTCAGCTCAGAAACCACTTTGCTAAGTTTGGCTTCGCTGCGTCCGGTTAATATAACATTGGCTCCCATTGCCAGTGATAGCATAACGGCAGCAGAGCCGAAGTAACCACTTGCACCATTGATGATGACGGTTTCACCAGCCTTAAGCTGCATTCTGCGCAGCCCGCCAAACGGAACAACCAGCTTTGCGATAGATGCAAGTGTAGCTGAGTCTACGCCATCGGTATCTTCGATTGGGAAAACAACAGAAGCAGGGAAATCTCCGTATTGACGCCAAGTGCCATTCGGATACTCTTCCAGCATAGGTGCGCTTCCCATACTGATACCCGTTAACCCAATAAGAACCCGTTCAGGCTCACTCACGGCCTCATCTTTTTCCCAGTTACAATCTACGATAACTCTTTGGCCCACTTCCAGACCCAGAACGCCTTCACCAATCTCATGTACGACACCAACAGCGTTAGTACCCGGAGTAAATGGCATTGGTGGATACATGTAAGGCAGTTTGCCCTCAAGGTAATTTCGGGAGTAACTTAGTAGTGGTGTTGCTTCAAGCCTGACTACTACGCCATTTCTTTTCGCTTGAGGGATGTCACTTTCAACAACTTTAACTGGCTGGTTTGTATCTAATAACTTAACTTCTAACATACCAATATTCCTGTGGTCTGGTTCTCGTGTGGATTTGAATCTTAGCAACTGGCGAGGTATCCTTGAAATTGATTATTTAGATTAGGGGTATCGATAATGGCGATAGATGGTTCGACAGATAGTTTAAGAAAGGTGGACTTAAATCTGCTCGTTTCATTAAATGTCCTGTTAGATGAGAACAGCGTCACTGGAGCAGCCCGTAGATTAAACCTGAGTCAATCTTCAGTATCTACTCAGCTATCAAAGTTAAGAAGAGTTTTCGACGATCAACTGTTGGTTCCTGCCAGCAACGGTAGAGGAATGCTACCAACCTCGAAAGCCAAAGAGATTCGTTCATCATTGAAACACCTTCTGCATGGTCTGGGGGAGTTGGTATCGCATGGTCAGGAATTTGACCCAAAAACAGACAAACGTATCTTCAATGTTGCCATTGCAGATTATCCCCTGACAATAATTAGCAAAGTCTTAGTGCCTAAGCTCTTTCATGAGCTCGGAGACAGAGTTCAAATCGCTTTCCATACAGATGTCAGGCAAGCGAATGAAATGATGGAAAGAGGAGAGCTGGATCTTGTGATTGCATCTGAAAGAGGTATTCCTCTGGACTCTAAAGCGGCTTTGCTTTTTGAAGAAAAATTTGTCCTGGCACAAAGGAAAAATCACCCAAGAGGAACAAAACCTCTGTCTCTGGACGAATACTGCCAGCTTAAACATATTTTGGTATCGACTTCAGGAGGAAGCTTCTTCGGCTTCATGGACGAACAGTTGCAAAGCCTGGGAAAATCACGGCAGATTGCGCTGTCAATTACACAGTTTAATATGGTCAATGAGCTGCTAAAAGGCTCCGACTTTGTCTGCACTCTTCCTTCTAAACTGGTACAGCATTATTGTGATGACCTGGACGAGTTTGAGCTCCCCTTTGAAGCAAAAGGATTCAAACTCTATCTGGGCTGGCATACAGCTTATGATAAAGATCCGGCCATCAACTGGCTAAAGTCTCTATTTATAGAATCATATAATTAGCGCAACACGTTTCTGCTTATAGCAAAGAGTGCGACTGGAACAAACCCAAATAACACCCGCACAAATACTATCTGCATCGGAGAAATCTGCAGGGCTGCCAACTTCATAAAAATGAAGTTACTTCCCCAGATTAAGCCGACAAAACTGAATGCGAGCAGCGTTAAGTGTTTTTTAGAAAACAGCATAGTAAAGGTTCTTTTTCTATTTGATTTAATGAGAGTGCGCAGCCGACAAATTTATCACCATGACACCAAAAGCGATAAATGAAATACCAATCCAAACGGTTACATCCAAGGCGTAATTATTCTTCATAAACAAGACCTAATCCGAATCCAACGAAAGCGGCAGCTGTTAACTTATTGAATATCTTCATTGGGCCTTCCTTTGAAAGGACATTAGCTAGCCGAGATGCAATAAATGCATAGGTTGATAACACCAAAAGGGACACACTCTCAATAGTAAGGATCAATACTGCGTACTGTGGTATTACACTCGTTGTCAGGTCTATAAACTGTGGGAAAATTGCTGTAATAAATGCGATTGCTTTAGGATTTGCCAATCCAACACTAAATCCTTCTTTAAAACTTGCACGTATCGTCCTGTTGCTCTTTGTTCTTTTCACTTTTCCAAGCTTGTTACTCGGGGCTCTCCATGCTTGAACTCCCAAGTAAATCAGATATAAACAGCCCAGTACTTTTAGTGCATAAAATAAAGAGTGAGACGCCATTATAATAGCCCCTAATCCTAATGCTGATATAGAAGCCAGAATTACCATTGCGACAAAGTTACCTAAAATGCCAGAAATCGCAATTCTTCCTCCATATAAGATAGAGTTCTTAATAGTGAGGATAGCTAATGGCCCAGGGATAACAGTTACAGCGAAAGCCAAGGTAAGATATAGAGCGTAGTCATTAATCATAAGGGATGCTCGTCTTGTGGGTTTTGTATTGCGAAAAAGGATTATACTGCTTCTACTATCTGCATCGGAGAAATCTGCAGGGCTGCCAACTTCATAAAAATGAAGTTACTTCCCCAGATTAAGCCGACAAAACTGAATGCAAGTAGCGTTAAGTGTTTTTTAGAAAACAGCATAGTAAAGGTTCTTTTTCTAATTGATTTAATGAGAGTGAGCAGCCGACATGTTTATCACCATGACGCCAAAAGCGATAAATGAAATGCCAATCCAAACGGTTATATCCAGGTGTTGCTTGTAAATAACCATAGACAGCAAGCTAACTAATACGATAGCCGAACCAGCCCATACCGCATGCACTATGCCAACAGGTAAGTCTCTCATTGCCTGTGAAAGGAATAGAAATGCCGCTATGTGTCCAAGAATAACAATTGCACCAGGTACAGGACGTGTGAAACCGTCAGCCGCTTTCAGGGCTACATGAGAGACAGCTTCAGTTAAGACACCCATTAATAGAAAAAACCAAGTCATAATAACTTTTCCTCAAGCGCATCCATCAGTTTACCCGTGATGGAGATATCAAATGCCGCTTCTATTTCACGGATGCAGGTTGGGCTGGTTACGTTTATTTCAGTGAGTTTGTCACCAATCACATCCAGGCCAACAAAGATAAGCCCCTTTTTCTTAAGGATGGGGGCAACGGCGTTTGCAATCTTAAGATCTGTCTCACTTAATGGTCTTGGTTCGCCTCTGCCGCCTGCTGCAAGGTTACCTCGGGTTTCTCCTTTGGCCGGAATTCGGGCAAGGCAGTAAGGCATTGGCTCACCGTCAACAACCAGGATCCGCTTATCGCCATTGCTGATATCCGGAACAAAAGTCTGTGCCATAGCATAGTATTCGCCGTGGTTGGTCAGAGCTTCAATGATAACGGAGACGTTAGGATCGCCTTGCTTTACCCGGAAGATGGACGCACCACCCATACCATCCAGCGGCTTAAGGATAATATCGCCGTGCTCATCCTGAAATTTGCGGATCCTTTTTGCTTTACGGGTAACAATCGTTGTCGGAGTCAATTCCGGGAACCAGGCGGTAAACAGCTTCTCGTTGCAGTCTCGCAGGCTCTGAGGTTTATTGACGATTAGTGTGCCTTTCTCTTCAGCGCGCTCAAGGATATAGGTTGCGTAGATATATTCTGTATCGAACGGGGGATCTTTACGCATTAATACAGCATCCAGCTCAGAAAGCTCAATAGTCTGCTCTGATTTGAATTTGTACCAGCCGTTTGGATCCTCTTTTAGCTTTACGATCTTTGTCTCTGCCATGGCAACGCCTTGTTCCAGGCTAAGGTCCTGCATTTCCATATAATGGATTTCATAACCGCGTTTTTGCGCTTCAAGCAGCATGGCGAAGCTTGAATCTTTTTTTATGTTAATGGATGAAATTGGATCCATTACTATGCCAAGTTTAATCATTATTTACTCCCGATTAATCAGGTTCATCAAAGAAAACACACCTTAGGAATTTGCAATAAGAAAAGCATCAAAATCTAATACATCGGATTTCTCTGATGCTTCTTGTTCATGCAATGAGCGAGCGACTTCATTTTCCATATCTTGTGCGTTATAAAAACGGTAGTGATGCTTTAAATGTGAGCACGTATGCCTTGTTCCCATCTCATGACCGAATTGTCTGAACCCTCCCGCCTTTTCAATATCAGCCTGTAGCAGACCGGCCGTCGTGAATTCAGGATCGTGAATTGCTGCAGCCAGTTTATGACACACGGATTGATACTTTATGTCTCCGCTTGCTTTATCCATCGCCTTTGCAACCGCGATAATTTCTTTGATTATCAACATCGCCCACTCCTGCAGCGCCTGAGCATTGTCACTGGAGCAACACTCAAGCTGCAGTCCGGGTTTCCTTCCCTGATAAATAACTTTATTCCAGTTACTTAAGCAGATGTCCTTTTCTTGCTTTGTCATCAAGTCGGAGTCTTTTAAGACTGCCCATATCAAAAATAAGTCCAGGAACCGGACCTGCTCTTCACTTATGCCCACAGCGCTATACGGATTGATATCCAGTGCACGAACTTCAACATATTCAACGCCCCGCTGGCTCAAGGCCTCATAGACTTTCTCATCCTCTTCAGGAACTCGTTTAGGCCTGATTGGTGCGTAAAGCTCATTTTCCATTTGCAGAATATTGCTGTTGATCTGTTGGTGTTCACCGCTCACTTTTACACCAATCTGTTCGAAGGCAGGCGAAGATGTCTGTGTTGCTTTTTTCAGACCAGACAAATAATCATCCAGGCTATCTAAACCAATATTAAGTTGCTCCTGATTGCTATTGGAATAGCCAATATCGCTTAAACGCAGAGAAGTAGCGTAAGGCAGATACAGCATGTCTTCAGCTTTAAGGAATGGCTTATCCGTCTTCAATTCTTTTACGTATGAAGAACACACCGCCGGAGAGGCACCAAAAAAATACGGTATCAGCCATCCAAACCGGTAGTAATTTCTGATCAGCCCGAAGTAAGCATTAGATTTGGCTTCTTGCCGCTCTTGTTCCTGCTGTTTGCCAAATAAATCATCCCAGAAGGATTCAGGAAATGAAAAATTGTAATGGACACCTGAGATGATCTGCATCTTACTGCCATACCTGTGCTTAAGACCTTTTCTGTAAAGCGTCTTAAGCCTTCCGGCATTGCATGCGCCATACTGCCCGAGAACGATATCACTTTCATTCACCTTGTAAGGCATCGACATTGGCCACATATATTCGTTGCCCAGATTGGTCTGGGTAAAATGATGGATATCTTCCAGTTGTGCAAATAACGTCTCAATATCTGTCGAAACGGGTGTCACCAGTTCAAGTTGTGATTCCGAAAAATCGGTTGTGATCCATTGATTTGCATAGGCGGAGCCCAGCGCTTTGGGGTGAGGTGTCTTAGCAAGTCGGCTTTCTTCGCTATAACGCAAAGCCTCTCGTTCAATGCCACGTTTCAGGTTATTCAATACACTTGGGTTTTGGGATACCCGGGCTAATTTCAAAGAAAAACTGGTCATAAAGCAAATACATATAGTGGTAACCCAGGTGTCATGCACCTGGGTTTATTTCGTACAGTCAACCGCCGGTATTCCGGTCAATTACGCGACAAACTTATTCAAGCCGTTAAATGCTTAGCATGAAATTCCAGATGGTCGTCTATAAAGCTTGAGATAAAGAAATAGCTATGGTCATAGCCAGGCTGCATTCTCAGTTTAACGGCTGAGTCAGTGGTCTCTGCGGCTTTAAGCAGTTGCTCTGGTTTGAGTTGCTCTGCCATAAATTCGTCTGCATCCCCCTGATCGACCAGGATTGGCAGACCGGACTTTTTATGCATCAGTAGTTCACATGCGTCGTAGGTTTTCCAGGTAGAAAAATCATTGCCCAGATATTCTGTGAACGCTTTTTTTCCCCAAGGTGCCTGCATCGGATTTCCAATAGGACTAAAGGCTGAAATAGATTGATACTGCTCAGCATTATTAAGCCCGATAACCAGTGCGCCATGCCCGCCCATGCTATGGCCCGAGACTGATTTTATCCCCGATACCGGAAAATTCTTTTCAATCAGCTGCGGGAGCTCTTCAAGAACGTAAGAGTACATGTGGTAATGCTCTGACCAGGGCTTTTGAGTCGCATTGACATAAAAGCCGGCGCCTTGCCCCAAATCATAGCTTTCGTCGTCAGCAACATCATCGCCGCGAGGGCTGGTATCAGGAGCAACAATCGCAATACCCAGCTCTGCCGCTTTTTTAAAGGCCCCGGCTTTTTGCATAAAGTTTTCATCGGTGCATGTCAGGCCAGACAGCCAGTACAGGACAGGGACAGGGTTTGCCTTTGAAGCGCCTGGTGGTAAAAATACCGCGAAGCGCATATTGCAGTCTAAAGTGCGGGAGTCGTGGGTATACTGCTTGTGCCAGCCCCCGGCAACCTTATTCTGACTTATGTTTACAAGTGTCATAGTCTTTACGATTTTACGTTGGTATGACAATCGCCGCGTCAACGAGAAAACACAGCGATTGTCATCGGATTATTGATATTACTTATCCATATGGATAACAGTACGAATACTCTTACCTTCATGCATCAGGTCAAAGGCTTCGTTGATATCTTCCAGCCCCATGGTGTGAGTAATAAACTCCTGCAGACCAAACTCACCTGCCATGTAGCGATCGACAATTTCAGGTAGTTCAGAGCGGCCTTTAACGCCACCGAATGCGCTGCCACGCCATACACGACCCGTTACCAGTTGGAACGGACGAGTGGAGATTTCCTGACCTGCACCGGCAACACCGATAATGACAGATTCGCCCCAGCCTTTATGGCAGCACTCAAGTGCCTGACGCATCACATTCACATTACCGATACATTCAAATGAGTAATCCACACCACCGTCGGTCATTTCAACGATCACTTCCTGAATTGGTTTATCGAACTTTTGAGGGTTGATAACGTCAGTCGCGCCTAGCTGCTGAGCCAGCTCAAACTTGCTTTCGTTAATATCAACACCAATGATTCGGCTTGCACCCGCCATACGGGCACCGATGATGGCAGACAGACCAATACCGCCCAGACCAAAGATAGCGACTGTGTCACCTTCTTTTACTTTTGCCGTATTAAGAACCGCACCCATGCCTGTGGTCACACCACAACCTAACAGGCAAACCTCTTCAAGTGGCGCATCTTTGTTTACTTTCGCCAGAGAAATCTCCGGTAGCACAGTGTATTCAGAGAAAGTAGAGCAGCCCATGTAGTGATAGATAGGCTCACCATCTTTATAGAAACGGGTTGTGCCATCGGGCATCAGGCCTTTACCCTGGGTTTCACGTACCGCCTGGCAAAGGTTGGTTTTGCCCGACTTACAGAACTTACATTCGCCACATTCTGCGGTGTAAAGCGGAATAACGTGGTCGCCAACTTCAACGCTGGTTACGCCTTCACCGACCATTTCGACGATACCGCCACCTTCATGGCCCAGAATTGAAGGGAAAATGCCTTCCGGATCATCACCGGAAAGGGTGAAAGCATCGGTATGACATACGCCGGTGGCAAGAATGCGAACTAACACCTCACCTTTCTTAGGCAGTTGAACATCCACCTCTTCCATTTTCAGTGGTTCACCGGCTGCCCATGCAACCGCTGCTTTTGATTTGATAAATTCCTGACCCGGTTTGATATCTAATGACATAGTCAATTCCTTAGAATTCAGTACAAGATAAAGTCCTAAAGATGGAAACGTTTAGAACTCGTGAACATTTAAGTTAGGCGTATTTTAAATATTTCCTCTTATTTGATAATCCGGTGAAATTAAAAATGTCTTTTACGTATACGTAATAATCGATAAACTGTTGATGAACTAATTAATGAGAACAAGACATGGCCAACTGGGAAGGTGTCACGGAATTTGTAGCGGTGGCAGATACACAATCATTCACTAAAGCGGCGAAAAAGCTGAATACCTCAGTTGCGCAGATAAGCCGGCGAGTTTCAATGCTGGAAGAGAGGCTGGCAGTAAAATTGCTGCTCAGAACAACCAGAAAAGTATCCGTCACAGAAGCAGGACAAATCTACTACCTTCACTGCCGCAGTCTGGTTGAGGGGCTTGAAACCGCAGAGCTTGCCGTAACTCAGATGCAATCGACGCCGAAGGGGTTGCTAAAGATAACCGCGCCTGTCGCTTATGGTGAGTCCCATATTGCTCCATTGCTCAATGATTTTCTGGAGCTTTATCCTCAGGTTGATCTAGAACTCAACCTGACTAACTTAACGGTTGATCTTATTGAGTCCGGTATGGATGTCGCTATTCGTCTGGGGCGTCTTAAAGATTCCAGCCTGATCGCAAAAAGGTTAGCCTACCGGCAATTGTTTGTCTGTGCCACACCGGGTTATCTGGAAAAATATGGTATCCCCCATACTTTGTCCGAACTGGACAATCATAACTGTCTGGTTGGTTCTTCTGAATATTGGCGTTTTAAGGAAAATAAAACGGAGAAATCCGTAAAAGTAACCGGACGTATTCATTGTAACTCGGGGTTTGCACTGTTAAATGCGGCCACTCGTGGTTTAGGTCTGGTTCAATTGCCGGAGTATTATGTTCAGGAAGCTTTAGATTCCGGGAAATTAGTTGAAATATTAAGCGACTACCGGGATGAAAAAGAGGGGATCTGGGCACTGTATCCACACAACCGGAACCTGTCTCCCAAGGTTCGGTTACTTGTCGATTTTTTGGCAGAAAAATTGAGTTAATTGCAGACAATGAAGTCCTGAGTTGATAATCCATTTCTTCTGAGAAACACTTTTACAGAATAGACAATAATCAGCGTAATGGATTATTGGTATAGTGGCGGCTTAATAATGGATAAACCAAAGAACGCTTAATTTTTGCAGGTGGACAATCATGTCGAAGAACTTTAGCCGGTATTTTGAAAGAAACAAGAGACCGATTTTGGATCAACTATCCAATTATTTTAAATCCATTGGACATGTTCTGGAGATCGGCTCCGGTACCGGACAACATGCAGTGTTTTTTGCCTCTCGAATGCCTCACTTGAACTGGCACACCAGTGATATGTCTGAAAACCATACCAGCATTAATGCATGGATAGCAGAATCTTCCTTGAAGAACATTCATGCTCCGGTGGAATTTATGGTAGGCCGAGATGCCTGGCCTGATATAGAGGTTGATGCGGTATTTACGGCAAATACAACTCACATTATGCAGCCTTCTGAAGCAAAAAAAATGATGGAGTTAGTTTCAGAAAAACTCCCTGAAGGCGGTATCTTTTGTCAGTATGGGCCAATGAAAGTGGATGATGAGTTCACTACTCAAAGCAACAGGGAGTTTGATGAGTATCTTAAACAGAACGGGTTCGGAGGAATTCTCGATATTGAACAACTGGACTCATGGGCCGCTGACTTAAAATTAACGACTAAAGTAGCAATGCCTGCTAATAATTTTTTGTTAGTCTGGAGTAAAAATTCAGCGAGTTAATGCCTGTGTTCAAATGGATTAGTCTAGACTGAATCTATCAGAGTTTGCCCTCGATCTCCTAATATCGAATGAAAACTACCGATGATCGTTTTTGGACATATTGATGAAGAAAAGAACATAAATCTGGTGGCTGCACAGTTGAATGTGTAGTTTATCGAGCGCTTACAAAACAACTGCTGTTTATAATTTAATCTCCTTCAGGTTGCTTCGGCATTCAGGTTAACGTGCTCGTAGTATTTATGCTTAAGCAGTGTAATTAAACAGAGAAGTTCTATACAGTTGCCTAGTATAAATACCATTGAATAACCCAGTGTGCTAGCAAGTGCCGTTGCAACAGATGTGAAGATTATCTCATTTAGTGTCTGGGCACTCTGAAAAGTCGCGATATTTGTACCGGGCTGGGACGTTTTCTGAGAAAAACGCATGGTGTAAGTATATGTACTTACTGTTACCAGCCCCATGCCTAACCCGACAATCAATGCCGCCATCCAGATAACAGAGGTTGGTGTGTACATTGTCTGTGCAATTACCGCCCAAAGCCCGCCCCCCAGTATTACCATACAAAGCCCGGTAGCCAGGGTAAACTTAAATCCGCGGCTATTAAGCACAGGCCTGGCTATCAGACAGCCGAGTATTGTCATTATAATATAAGCAATACCTGTGATAACGCCTATGTCTGTCATAGACCAGTTTCGGTCAGTCAGTACAAATCGAATAAGGCCTAAGATCATAACACCATTAACAGTCGTCAGTGAGCAGAGTAACAGACTTGATTTTGCATTCGGGGTGCGCCAAAAACGACGGAGAGAAGCTTGTTTACCGGCTAAGTCCGTATGGACTCCTGAGTTCGAACTATGAGTTGAATGTTCATTTCTGGTTTCAGGCCAGAAAATAATGGGGGTCATGGCCAGAACCACCAGTAATGATAGTCCCTGGCAGGTCACTGAAAACCCGAATTTCTCAAACAGTGCAAGGGTAAATGGACCCGCGATAAGCATTCCTGACAAAACACCGCACATCTGAATGGTATTAATAAGACTTAAATGCTTTACCTGGCTGTTTTCTGCTGCAAATCCGTCGGTTGCTATGTCCTGTGTTGCACCGGCAAAAGAGATTAATACCAAAATACATGACAGAGTTGGAATGGAGCTTTGTTCTACAGAGACAAAAGAGAGCAGGAATATGGCAATTGCAATGGTAAGCTGCATTGGAATGATCCAGGTTTTTCGCTTTCCTATCCTGCTGCACCAGTAATTATCAACCTGGGCACTCCAAAGAAACTTTAGCGCCCAGAAAATACCCGCAATCTGAATCATGCCGACATCTTCCAGTGCAAACCCTAACGTCCTGAGAAGGGTTGGGATGCTGTTAAAAGCAAGCCCCATAGGAAGCCCCTGAACCAAATACAATCCACATAGGGTCAGAATGAACTTGAAACTTGGTTGTTTTTTAGTTTCCATAACGGTTTCAGCATTGCCTATCCATAAATCCACAATGATAACTATTCTCATTACATTGAAGGCGGAACAATAGCAGAATCGGGAAGAGATAAGTAAAAAACGGGAATTTTTACCCAAAAACGCGCTTTCATCATGTTATTTGTGTTCATTCCTGACATTAGTAAGATACTTAACCCAACCAATCGTGCTTTCGGATGCTTCCAGTCGGTGAGCTTGGGTCGCTGCGTTTAATGCCTGGGTGAGCTCCCCAAGCTCGTTTAATACCTGAGCCTTAGTGACCAGTATGGATGAGTCCTGAGAAGGAACTTTGTTAATCGCGTCAAGAGCCGCTCTGTAATCTCTTAGCCTAAGTTTTACCAGGGCGTACTGTCTGAAATAGGCGGGATTGATTTTGGCAGCTTTATGCCAGCTCTCCAGGGCATGTTCCCACTCTTTCGCCAGTTGCCAGTAGGTGGCTTGTTGCGCCAGCAGATCTGGCGATTCATTGATGCCCTGCAATCGCTGATAGGTTTGTGCAGCCTTCATCGGAACCCCTGCCTGAGCGTATAGCTGAGCCATCAGCTTGATCTTCTCTCTGATTAACATGAAATTAGCCCTGTCTGCCTGCTGAAGCGTTATCAGCGCAGAGGCATGATTTTCCGTCTGCATATAAAGCGTTATCAGCTGTTTCCACCAAAGCTCGTTATTGGGCTCTTGCAATCGCAATAATTTAGTGGTCCCAATCGCACTTTTCCATTTCTTCCGGGCCAGTTGCGCACTAAGCAGCATATTAAGCGGCATTACTTTAGGCTTTATCTTTGCAGCCCGGCGGTATTTCTGTTGCTTAGAAACAGAGCTTTCCACTGAAGACCACTTGTGTTGCTGATACTGGGCCTGTGCGATTCGAAGCCAGATCCATTCTAAGTCCTTAGCATTCTGATACATATCAAGTAGATGACCGTAGCGTAATTCTGCTTGTTTGTATTTCCCCTGCATCAGCAAAAGGTCCGCCAGCATTCTGCTTGTGTCTTTCTGCTCAATATCTGATAGTTGACCCGAATCTGCAGCCAGAGAGAGGTGCTGCACGGCCAGTGCGGGCTGATCCAGTTGCCAATAGAGCCCACCCAACATTCGGTTAACATAGGCCTTGTCGTATTCTCTCTGTGAATTTATCTGAGTCAGCACCTCAACCGCCTTCTGGAATTGCTCTTCTTGCTGATATTCATAAGAGCGATGTACCTTACGTACAACGGAAGAGGAAAGATCTTGTGCCCAGACGCAGGAGGCACTCAACCCTGTTAAGGTACTCAGGACAAGTAAATAAATCATCCGTTTCATCATTGCAGTTTAAACTCCAGCTTCACCTTTTGCCCGGTTTTACCCAGAGCAAGCCCATTGACAATCTGAGGCTGATATTTCCATCTTTTCAGTGCTTTTAACGCTTCACGGTTGAAGATTCTTGCCGGTTTAGCCTCGATAATTTCAATGTTTTCCGGCTTACCACCAGAGTCTATGTCGAAACTTAACACCACATAGCCTTCAATCTTTCTCAGCAACGCCTTTCTGGGGTAGACAGGCTCAATACGGTGCAGAGGTATCAATTGCTGACTATGCCCAGTTTGCACCGGTACATCCGCAGGTTGGAGCACTGTTTTCTCCGCTGTTACCTCAACCGGGGCTAGTGCAGGCACTGAAACTGACATACCGGCAACGGAAAGATCCATCTTGATTTCTGGCATTTTTTCCAACGCTGGAGTCTCCATCGGGAACTGAGTCTGAGGCTGAGACAGTTTTATTGGCTTAGGCAACTGCGGAGTCAATTTTGGTGGCTCGGGCATCACCCTGTTTATTCTCTGGTTGTCTTGCTCTTTTTTACTGGCAAAAATGTCGAACTGAAGTGGTTCGCTTCTGTCTCTCACAGGCTTAGTGTTGAGGTCCACCATCCATGCCATCACACCAATAAGGCCATAGCATATTGCCAGTGCGAGCGGGAAGGCGACTATCAGACGTATCATCTATTTCTGCTCCGTTGCCAGTGCAATACTTTTAATCCCGGCCCCTTTTGCCGAATCCATGACAGAGACCACTGTGCCGTTAAAAGCAAATTCGTCAGCCTGAATAACAACCGAGGTGTTAGACTGCTCTGTCAGTATGTGTTCCAGCGTTGCCTGAACCCGCTCCTTATCGACAACCCGCTTGTCAATGTAGATATCGTTGTCAGCCGTTACTGCGATGAGAATGCTTGCATCTTTCTGGCTTACGGAATGGGATGCCTGAGGGCGATTTACTTCCACACCGGACTCGTTAACAAACGAGCTGGTAACAATAAAAAAGATTAGCATGATAAAAACGATATCCAGCATGGAAGTCATATCAACCTGCGCGTCTTCAGCATTATTTTTTCGGTTACCCAGTCTCATGCACGGCTCCTCATCAGTTTCTCTAAACGTACTTCTCGCTTCTCAATAGCTGCAGTTAAACGGGCGTAAGAAAAAACACCTGCCAGCGCTGCTACCATCCCTGCCATTGTCGGTATGGTTGCCAAAGAGATACCGGATGCCATTAACCTTGGCTGCGATGTCCCTTGTGTTGCAAGAATATCAAAAACTGAAATCATGCCGGTTACTGTGCCAAGCAGCCCCAACATCGGAAACAGACTGATCAGCAGCTTGAGCAAGTTGAGATTTTTGAATAACTCTACATGGGCTTCACTTAACCATGCGTTACGCTGCTTTTGAGCAAACCATGATTGATGGTCAACCCGTTCTCCCCATATTGTCAGCCAGGTTTTCTGACGTTTGGGGAAGGTAACAAACAGATAGATCAAGCGCTCTACCGCCAGGAGCCAAAAGAGTATCAGCGAGACGGCCAGCCACCATAGTACCGGACCACCCTGAGCCATAAACTGGTCAATACTACTACCCAGACTGATGTGCTTGCTTATATTGAGGCTACTTAACGCGTTTATCCATTCCATGCCATCTCACCTCAAGCTGCACGCAGCGTCATATCCTGCTCTGCACGCTGAGCGACAAGTCCAATACCTTGTTTTTCAAGTAAAGTACGTATGTTTTCCGCCTGAGAGCTTAATACATTGTGAAGGAATAGCAGTGGCATAGCAGCTATCAGGCCCAGTACCGTTGTGACCAGTGCGGTTGAAATACCACTTGCCATAATTCTTGGGTCTGCGTTTCCGTACTGAGTAATGACCTGAAAAGTTTCAATCATACCGGTAACAGTACCGAGCAGGCCTAGCATAGGAGAAAGTGCCGCAAGTAGCTTGAGCATAGAGAGACCTCTTTCCAGTTTCTGCTGTTCATCAAGAATGGTCTCATAGAGCCGGAGTTCAAGGGCTTCTACGTTGGGTGATTGATCGTACTTATAAACGCTCAACACCCTGCCAAGTGCGTTGTTACCAATGGCGGTAATGTCTTTCAGTTGCCTCCGGACTTTTGCCTGAGTGATAAACAGGAAACTTCCCTGAGTCAGACCAATAACAACACCCAGGGCAAGAATACCCAGAATCACTTTGCCCACAGCACCTCCCTGGTTGATTCTCTGCTTCAGAGTAGGAGCTAATGAAAGCTGCTCCAGCAATTTACCTTGAGACGGGTCAAAAGCCAGCAGTTGTCCGCTGGCTTTTGATGCCTTCATACCAGGGGCTGCTCCCGGCTGAACCGCATAGGGTCTCGCGCTATGTCCCTTGCCCTTCCAGACCAGATAACCCGACTCATCCACTAAGCCGAATGCTCCGATTCGAAGTACTTGCTTGCTGCCATGCACGCCATTCGCCTGAGTATAAGGCACAGTGACATAGCTGAGCTTCGAGCCAGCTTCAAGTTGATCATTCAAAGTATTCCAGAGGGTATAAAGCTGAGCTTTGGATGGCAGCCTTCTGGCACCAACAATTTCTTCAAGCGTTCTGAAATTCTCTTCCTGAGTAATTGCCGCGACAGAATTGCTCTGATGAACCTGAATCTCTTTGGCTACCTGGCGCACCACGCCAAACAGCTCCCCTAAACTTCCGGATTCCAGATGCAGTTTTTTCTCTTTCTCTGCCAACAACTTTTCATTGGTACTAAATTGGTCGCTCAGGGTATCAATAATGCTCTGGACCTGACTTCGTCTGGCAAGCAAACTGTCCCTGAGTGCTTTCAGCTCTTGCTCTTCGGAAAGAAATTCAGCTTCTCTCTGTTTGTTCATGGTTTGCTCTTTTGCCCTGGCCTGCTGAGTGCTCTTTAGCAACGTACTTGCAGTTGCAGGGAATGATGCCAAAGAGATGAGTAGTGAGATGAACATTAATGATTTCATTGGTTAATCTCCAGAGCAGACAGGGGAAGCATCAAGAGAGAGGGTGACGCCAGCTTGTTAGCAACAGAGAAAGCTTTATCCAGCTCGGTATTAGCGACAGCCTCCAATGCTACCCAATGTTGTTGCTCCTGGCTCCAGTACCAGTATGTCCGGTGATCCAGACTACGGGCGATAAACGAAATATGGCCGAGATAGAGTTGTTCCACTTCCCGGGAAACACCGTTAATCTCCACCAAACTTGTATAGGTGCCAAACTTAGTGACGTAATCCAGTTCGATTTGATACGCCTCCAGAATGCGACGATATTTTTCAGCATCACTAACACCAGATTCAGTCATCAGCTTTTTCAGCTTGTTGATGCGCTCTGTGCGGGTTTGTTTACGAATCGGCATATCTTGCTCAACGTAAGCTTCCAATCCATCAAGCATTTCATACATCAGAGGTATAACGCTCTGGCGGGTATCGGTGATCTCTTCCAGCTGTAAATCCAGCCCGGAAAGCTCTTGGTTCTGACTCTCTATCAGTTTGTCTAAATGGCCTTGATAGATTTCAAGGTTGTTGATTTCACTGCGGAGGATATCAATTTCCGCTTTTAGGTCGAAGGAGGCATCAGAGCTGCCTGTCACAACTTCCTGGCTCTTTTTAGCATCAAAGATAATGGCCTTTTCGATATTAGCGGATTTATCCAGAGTAGAGGCCTGAACCGGCAGTACTATCGAAGTAATAATCAGGGTTAATATCCGCATTGTTTTGTCTTCCATTGTGTATCCATCTCAAAGTAGTGAAAAACAATTAACCTACTGCTAGCAGTTGGTGATGTTGTCGCTTTCGGAAAGAAATAAATAACAGAGCAATCAGGGTGGTAATAATTGTTAAAGTAAAGTGAGTCGTATAACCAAACTCAGAAATGATCGCACCGCATAGCAAAGCCATGACAATCGCAACCAGCATATCCACAGACTGAAAAAGTGAGAAGTCCACTCCTGATTGTTCACCATATGAGAGGTCCATCATTAATGTGTAAAGAGCGACGAACTTAGCTGCAGAAACAACTGCATTAGTGACGTAAAGAATGTGGAGACCATATTCAAAACCAATATAAGTCAACGAACAAGCCATAAGCACAGAGAAAATAGCAGCTTCTATCACCAGAAATAGAAGCAAGACGCTGAATGCGCTAGAACGTTTTACAGCCCAGCCTCCTATTCCAACTCCAGCAAGACCTGTTATCACACCTCCTCCGGCAACTAATAGTCCAAGGTCTGCTAAGTTTATTCCCTGGTCGACCAAAAAAGGCATCATCATTGCGAGAGTACCGCGTGTTCCTAGTTGACATAAGGCGACAAGAAGCAGGCCCAAACGAACTTTAGGGTTGGAGAGCGCTTTTTTAATGGAAGGCTCTCTTTTTATGCTTTCACCGGTTGCTGTTTGAGCATTGTTCGCCTGCTTAAATAAATTCAGGCATGGTAAAGATATAACTAAAACCAGGCACGCCAAAATAAGCATCCCGTAGTTCCAGCTTATCTGGCTGGTAAGATAAATAAAAAGACCACCCCCAAAGACTCCTCCCAGATATGCACCGCCAACCTGCATCATATTCCCCAGATAGCGTTTCTCTGCAGGGAGTTGGTCAACCGCTAGACCATCGGTGGTTATATCTGCGACAGTAGAAATAAAAGTGAGGCTAAGGACACTGGCAAACAAGATTCCAACGTTGGATAAGTTGCCTGTTTTAGCGAGGAATAACATTATTCCAATTATCAGTAATTGTGTGCCAAAAATGAGATAGCCGTGATGAGCCAGTCCGGTACCTTGTTTTCGTGACAGCTCTACCTTAGGAGACCAGAGAAACTTTATTGCCCAAGGCAACATAGCAGCATAGAACAAGCCGATCTGAGAAGTAGAAACACCCTCCGTTCGCAATACTGCAGGTATCCCTTGGAGAGTAAACATTCCAAGGAGTGACTGTATGGTGTAAACACTCAAGAGTACAAGCAACAGTGATTTAAGCCCCAAAAGGGGCTTTGTAGGTTTATTGCTCATCTGATTACAGTTCCCAGTTCAGGGTCAAACCGATTTCACTGCCGTCACCATACTGGTAGTAATTTGTACCCATCATGCTAAAGCCATAGGTGGTGTAGGTCTCATCAGTAATATTGTTTAAGAATAACCGGGCTGAGAAGGTTTCACTGTAGTCATAGTTGAAGGATAGATCTGTTACAATATAGTCGGATTGAGACAGGGTGTTGTCGACGTCAAAGTACGTTTTCGACGTGTACCGAGCATTGGTCTGTATCGAAACATCACCATCGACAAGAGCTTGTGGTAGGAAGTATTCAAAACCAAGATTAGCCGTCCCTTCTGGAGCATACGCTAAAGAGTTACCTTCATAATCCCCGGTACCATCTTCAAAGGTTGATTTACCGGCAGTGGCTCCAAGGTTAATGGTTAAATCGTCAGTAGCAAAGTAAGTTAGCTCCAGCTCAATACCTTTACTCAGAGAGTCGCCAACATTAAATAAGCTTAACTGACCTATGGTATCACCGACATATGCCTGCGTATCTTCAGTCTCAATCCAGTAAATCGCACCACTGATTAATAGTTGGTTATCCAACAGTGCTGTACGCCAACCTAACTCTGCGTTGGTGGAAGTTTCAGCGTCATAACCTTCATATGCTTCGCTAGATGTAGGTACGTGGTTATAGCCAGCAGGGCGGTAGCCACTGGATAGTGAGGAGTATAACCGTGTATCAGGGGTAACTTGCCAGCCAATGGCTACTTTGGGGATAATTGCAGAATCGGTAAGAGACTGGTCATAGCTACTGGATACATACATGTTACCACTGAAGTCAGAGCTTGCTTCCAGATATGAGGCCCTCAACCCAAAGGTTAAATCAAGAGATTCTGTTATTCCGTAAACCGCTTCACCAAACAGGGCGTAGGTATCCGTCTGAATCTTATTGGTGCCACTATAAGCTTCGCCATCGTAGTGTTTCGATTCAAGGTATGCACCTAAAACTGCATCTAAGTTATCACCATATTGGGTAGTCAGACGGAGTTCCTGAGAAAAAGTTTTCTGATCCTCAACCGAGTCGTAGCCAAAAAACTCCCTTTCAATATCGCGAGTCTGTATCGCAGTCACACTGGTGATCTGACTCTCTCCCAGATCGTAACCGACATTCAATGCATAGGTGTAAACGTCTCGCTGCAGGTCAGGAATAACGGTACTGGTTTCCCCCGCCTTGTACTGTGCTTCTGTCAGATACACCTCTTCCTGGCTATCAAGCTGGTCAGCTGCCAGCGAGAAAGTAGAGCTTATTGCGGAGTTGTCCGGAAGATAGTGAAAACGGGCAAGCCCTGAGAACTCATCGGACTCATCAAAATCGCTTTCGTTGTTGCCTGAGCCAACATAGTCGATAGTGCCTTCTTCTCTCGCGCCTTTCAATGTAATGTCAGCATAACTGCTTTCACCAATTTCTGCTGCTCCGCTTAGTTCGAGTTGCTTATTAAGATTGCTGTAGCTCACTGATGAAGAAAGCTGAGGCTGATCAACCACTTTTTTAGTGACTATATTTATAACGCCAGCCTGAGCATTACTTCCGTATAGTGTACCTTGCGGGCCACGTAGCAGCTCTACTTGCTCAACATTTACCAGTGGCTGGGTCAGAAAAGTACTGTCCTGTGGAATGCCGTCAACGTATACGGTAAGTGGCATGTTGTAATAATCATTTGAGTTGATCCCTCTGAGCGTTACACTCGGGAAAATCCGGCTTCCCCGGGACTCAATCACTAAGCCTGCAAACACTTTTCCAAGATCCTGCACCTGAGTTACATTCGCTTTTTCAAGCTCTTCAGCTGTGACTACAGAAATGGCGTTATCTACTTCTTTAAGCGAAACATCCCGCTTGGTAGATTCAATAACCATAACCTCCATGGCTTCTGTGTTTGCAGTACTAGCTAAAGCTGAGCAGCTTCCGCCAGTTCCGGCGATGACCGCTGAAGCGACTAAAGTTCGTTTTAATAAACTGTTATTCATCAAGTTATATCCTTATTTCATCATCTTTTTTGATGCTATTTCTAGGCTTGTGCCTTGTTTTTAAGTGAGTTCTGGGCAAACCAGATCTTCTGATAAGTTTCGTTGTCGGCTAAAAGCGAAGTATGCTCCGCAACAGCAAGTATTTGTCCCTGCTCCATCAGGCAGATCTGGTCAGCATGCGTGATAGTCTCTAAGCGGTGTGCGATGGTGATGACGGTCTTCCCCTGACATAAAGTTCTGAGCGTTTCTAAAATTTGCTTCTGATTTTCCGCATCTAGTGCGGATGTCACTTCATCAAGCAGAACAATTGGGGTTTGCCGCATAAGTGCTCTTGCTATGGATAAACGCTGGCGCTCTCCCCCAGACAACAGATTGCCGTTTTCACCAATCTCACTTTCAAGTCCGGCTGGTAGCCGTTGGATCAGATCATCCAGTCCAGCCTGACGAATAGCCTCATTAAGATCGGCATCACTGGCATTCGAGTTAGCAATCAAAAGGTTGTCACGTAAACTTCCCGCAAATAACTGGACATGCTGAGTTATGTAGGAGAGGCTCTTATACCAGTGATAAGTACCAGCCTCTTCTAAACTTTTTCCGCCGATTTGCACATGTCCCCGAGTGGCAATATGGAAGGCGGCAATCAAATTAAGTAAGGTTGTTTTCCCGGATCCACTCGGCCCCGTGATAGCCAGGTGCTGACCCTGCTTTACCTGTAAGTTGATATCTTTCAGTACGGTTTGCTCTCCCATTTCAAAAGAAACATCTTTCAATTCAATATCAAAATGAGTGGGCAGGACTCCATCGTGTGGCTGATGGGGAGCTGTGGCGAGATCATGTAACCGGTGGGCTGCTTTGATCATATATCGCAGCAAAGCAGAGAATATGGTCATACGAACAAATGGACGGGTAGAGGCAACGCATGCTATGACGACAACCAGCCATTCCCCGCTGGTGATTACACCATGGATAACCAGATCGGCCCCAACCAGAGCGACCAATGGCCCACTAAGTTCCAGCACCAGTGTTGCAAACACAACTCCGGTTCCTCCGGCCCATTCCAGACCAAGGCCGCTTTTTCTAAGCGCTTCGATTTGATCACATAGTGGTGACGCTAGCTTATCTGCACGTCCAAAGCTTTTCAGCATGGGCAGACACTCTATGTACTCTAATGTCTTGTTGGCACAAGCGAGATTGACGCAGTGGTTGTGCTGAGCGCTATTAGAAAACCGCTTTTCAGTAAACAGCAGGATACCCCAAGCTATTGATACCACGCCCAGCAATAAAGCACCGAGTACCGGATTGACCATAAAGATCACGCCCGTCATTGCTATTGGGATTACCCAGGCGGCGATAAAGTCAGCAGCCAAATGGCTGAATATGTGTTCAAACTGTTTCATGTCAGTGGTGACAAGCTTGATTTTCTCACCTAACCCCTTTCCGGTCAGCGCTGCAAGAGGTTGACTGCGGATGTCCAGTAGCAGAGTTTTACGAAGCTGATGGCTGATATCATAGGCTCCGAGGAAACTCTGTTTAGCGGTCTGACCAAATATCCACTGCCCGACAATAACTGCAATTGATATCAGTACCATATGCGTAAGTGTGATTTCTATGCCTTCTCGCAGGAAGACGAACAGGATCAGCCAACAGATCAATGGCAGTGCTTCACTGGCTATTTTTCCACTGACACCAACCCAAAAGTCGCGATGGCTCGCCTTGCTGTGTTTAAGCAAATACGCAATCTTATTCATTGACGACTCCCTTCTGCTTTATCTCACTTAGAACGCCATCTTTCAGGCGATAACTGTGGGTCGCATCGGTAAGGGCTTGTGTTCGATGGCTGATGATCAATTGAATTTGATTGGGTGAAAATCTTCTTAGCCCGGTAAGGACCATCTGCTCTGTGAAATTATCAAGATGGGAGGTGGCTTCATCGAGAATAAGTACCGGAGTATTTGCCAAAGCAGCACGAACAATGGCAAGGCGCTGTATTTCACCACCACTGAAAGCACGTTCAGTCTCACCGATATCGGTTTCAAGTTGCTCTGGCAAGTCACGTATTAACTGGTTAAGCCCAACCAGAGTTAACAATTGCCATATTTTTTTGTCTTCAGTATCTGGCAGAGAAAGAGCGATGTTATCTCTTAGTGACCCGGTAAAAAACTTAGGGTGTTGGTCCACGACTGCCAGTAACTGGCTTCGTTTATCGTCACTTATGCCATTAAGTGGCAGATCATTGTAATACCAGCCACCAGCTTGTGGCTCAACGGTTCCTGACAGTGTCCCCAGCAAGCTGCTTTTTCCCGACCCGGAAGATCCCTGAAATACGATGCGTTCTCCCGGGAAAAAACTTAAGTTCACTGAGTGAAAGAGGTGCCTCTCTCCTCTGAATAAACTCAGGCTTTGACAACTTAACTCTTTCAACTGCTGGCAAGGAGATGCGTTCTCGGTTTCATAATGGTGAAACAGTGGAATCAGGCGGCCGATAGCGAGCATAGATTGCTGAACCTGGCCGAATATCTGGGTGAGATCCAACCAGGGTTTTAATATTCCGGCGCAAAGCATGACTATCATTGCCAGCTCAACGTGAGTAAGATCACCGATAACAGTAAAGTACAGAGCAAAAGGAATGGTAGTCATTAGCGAGGCTTGAGCCAGGGTCACAAATGTGACCCAGGCACCAACCATCTGGTTAGTGTAGGCGCCTACCAGCTTGTGATGTTTGTTCATAGTGCGGCTTAGTTGGCGGTAAGAGTCTACATCTACGCCAAACAGTTTCATCACCCCAATGCTACGTAAGAACTCCAGTTGTGCCTGATGCATATGGCTAACGATCTGGTTGTAGCTTTCCTGCCGCTTGGTAAAACCACGCATCATTAAAAACTGAGCAACAGCGGCTAAAGGGAGTGGACTTAGGGCGAACAAGCCTACCCGCCAGTCGATCCATAGCAAGACGGCCATTAGAAGAACTGGGGTTAGCAGCCCACTGATAATATCAGTAGTGTGATGGGCTATTAATGGCTCCAGCGACTGACAATCATCACTTATACGCTTTTCTAAATCACCACGATGGAATTTTTGCAGTCGCTCATTTGGCATACTGGCCAGAGCCTTTACGATATACTGTCTGACTCTCTGGATAACATGATAAGCCACTAAGTGTGCCTGCCAGACAGAAAGTGTATAAAACACATAGCGCAACACAATGGCTGTTGCCATGGCGATCAGATAGATTTCCGGATGGTCCCCCTTCAACAAAACGTTTGCAGCCTGGAAAAAGCAGACCCAGGGAATAAGCTCAATCAAAGAGCTGAGTATTGCACAGCCGATCGTAGCCCACATGCGGGATTGCTCTGATTTTAGCATTTCCATAAGTGCACTCTTGGTGCCCATGGTTTGAGATAGATACATGAACGACTCCTTAATGGGAATCATTCTCATTCATTATGTGCTATAACAATAGTAAGATCGGGAATCAGAATGTAACTATCAGGAATATTTGGCCGACTAAGCAGATTCTTCAAACATCAATGATGCCTGCATGGCTCGGTTGAAACGGTAAAGTACCGATATTTGCATCAATAGATGCTCATTGGACTATAAGTGAGATTAATTATCATTTAATATTAGCAGTGCGAGTTAAGAAAAGTAAAGGTGTACTGTATGAGCAATATTGTTGATAGCTTAAATGTAACTAGTGACTTAGAAGGACAGTATGATGTGATCACACTGGACGATGGTGTTACTGCATATATTGTAAATTGTACAGCAAGGCGCGCCGTTAACTTTAACGATCCCGCTGATGCCGGTTTCTATATCAGCTTTATCGGTACCAACGATGCTCATAGCCCCGACTATCCCGAATATCCGGCAGAAACCTTTGCTTTTCGCTGCATCGCCTCCATGCTACATGAGCCTGAGCCCAACAATCTTATTTCACTCAAAAAACAGGGGAAAATTGAGAGCATCCGCATTCACTTTCCTCTGCAGCATAGTTTAACCAAGAGCCTTTTACCGGAGAGTGATTCGCCATTCAGGCCCTTCAAACTCTATGAAATGGGGTGGCAAATGCCTTTAAGTGGTCAAGTTCGTGAAGTGGCAGCGTCTGTATGGAATAACGATTTCCAAGGGGGAACCCGGGCATTATGGCTAAAGGGGAAAATATATGAGCTGCTCGCTTTACTGATGATGCACAGGCAACCCAAATCTTTGGCTGATAAAGCGTGTGAAAGGATCGCCCAGCAGCCATATCTCAACTGGAATATACCTCGCCTTGCAAGAGAGTTAGCCACAAACGAGTGCTACCTGAAACAATCATTTCGGCAGCAGTTTAATATGGGGGTCGCTGGTTGGATTCAGTCCCACCGGATTGGACTGGCCAAAGAACGGTTGGCCGACCCCAGCGAGACTATTACTCAAATTGCATTAGATCTTGGTTATCAAAGCGGGAGTTATTTCTCTAAAGTCTTTAAACAGCATACTAATTTAACGCCTAAAGAATTTCGTGGTGAATTATCTGGGACTGTATCCAACAAGATTATCAATGAGCACTAAATTCCCTAGTTATTACTCATTCGTAGGTACTTAAGCATAAAAAAATGTTCAAGTTCAGCAAGATAACTTTTATTCCATAACAGGGTATATCCCCAGTCCCATAGCAAGTAAAGGTGTCTCAATATCTCGTTTCAGGTGGGCCCTTTTGCAATACTTGAAATGTTTTCTAGCTTCACTCGATGACACAGCTTTTTCTGCATAAAGTGAATATTACATCGCTGTACGGAGATGGAAGCTTCCGTCCAATAATGAGTCACGATACCAGCAAGCTGTCTGTACGAGTTGGTTGTGACTCATCAGAATATGTGTAAGAAAGCCGGGAGTATTTGTTAGTGTTTCTTACCTGGATTTGCTTACCACATCAAATCATCCGGCACGACAAACTTCGCGTACGGATCGTCTTCAGCAAGCTCTTCTTCAGATGAAGACTTATTCTCAATAATGGTCTCTTCATCGCGCGCTGCAATTTTGTATGCCACTGATGACGGGATAACCGCATAGCCCTCTTCATACCGGGCAACAGACAGTACGCCTTTAATCAGCTGATCGCGGATATCCTGCTCAACATAAATGGATTTAATAAAAGTACCATCGGTGAAGTTGTACTTGATATCACCATCTTTAAGATCGATTCTGTTCATCTCAATCAGTTGCTTCACCTGAGCTTTAATCTCTTTGCTCAGTTGCTGCTCATCTCTCTGCTTGTTCAGCTCGATATCCCGCTGACGCTGAGCTTCTTTATTATGCTCTACCGCTGCTTTGGCTTCACGGGCCTGAACACGGGATTTCTTCGAACCTTTCTTGGCTTTTTTTAATTTCTTTTCGTTAACCAGACCAGCTTTTAACATCTGCTCTTGTAGGCTTAATTTTGACATTTTCTATCCAAACACTGATTTTTTGTGCATTTTCGCATTTATCCGGGTATTTGGCACTGCCTAATTTTGATGTAATCGAGGTTCATATTCATTTAAGAAGTTGCAGAACCAGCGCATAACCAATGATGAATCCGGAGCAGAGTTCAGACTGCTTATTGCGGGAATGTAATGCTCGTCTCCGATAGCTTCTCTCATCTTTCCAAGCAAACATCTTTCAAAATCTACCGTGAACTCCGGATGTCCCTGAACAGTTAAAATATGCTTACCCTTAGTCAGCATATAATTAGGACAGAACTCACTTGAAACAATAGCCTTCATTGAAGAAGGCAAACTGATGACCTGATCCTGATGAAAGACCAGAAGCTCAAGTGCTGACTTTTCTGGCTTCATCCATGGAAGTTGAATATTGATTTTATTATCACTGCTCAGCCCTACTCCCCAACCTTTAGATGACTTTTCAACCCGGCCTCCTAACGCAAGAGCAATAATCTGATGCCCAAAGCAGATACCAAGAAGCGGTTTATGCTGCATATCACATTTACGTATCCACGCAGCAAGTGCATTTATCCACGGCAAGTCGGCATAGGCATCATAAGTACTACCTGTAATAATATAAGCATCGCAGCCATCATCAGTCTGTGGTAACTCATCCTTCATCGCATTAAACAGCAGATAGTCGTGCTGACTAAAAGGTGCAAGCCCCTGCTGAATCATATCCGCAAATTCCCCGAACTCAGACGACAATACCGGGTCGACGATATCACAAACGATTATGCCTATTTTCATTAATATCCTTATCCTTGTTTCTTATGGCACCTACCGTTAACCCTACTCTATCCGCGAATCACTTTAAAGTTATCCCAGGCCTGACTGGTTGGCATAACTTCCAGGCTGTTGATGTTGATATGAGTTGGTTGCTCAGCTATCCAGAATATAATATCGGCAATATCCTCTGGCTGAAGCGCGTTAGTTTCGTTGTAGATAGCGTTATATTTTTCCTGATCACCACCAAATCTCACCAGGCTGAATTCACTTTCTGACAGGCCAGGTTCCAGGCTGGTTACACGTACACCTGTCCCGGCAAAATCACTTCTCAGGTTTCGGGAAAACTGCTGAACAAACGCCTTAGTTGCCCCATAAACATGTGCGCCTGGATAAGACCAGTTAGAGGCAATACTAGCTAAGTTGATAATACTTGCTTTAGGCTGTGCTTTCAGAATAGGTAGTAGCGCATGTGTGACATTGACCAGACCTGTAACATTGGTATCAATCATGGTATGCCAGTCATTAAGATCGGCCTTGTCTGCCGGGGATGCACCTAGCGCCAGTCCAGCGTTATTTACTAAAACCTCGACTCTTTTAAATGGCTCAGGCAGAGCTTTCATCATACTATTTACTTCTTCTGCCTTTCTGACATCAAGCTTATAGATAAAGACTTCCGTCAATTGCCCCAGCTCATCTGCAAGAGCCCGTAAGCGCTCTTCCCGGCGTCCTGTTAAAATGAGCGGGTATCCGTTATCCGCAAATTTTCTTGCTGTCGCTAGCCCAAAACCAGACGTAGCACCGGTAATTAATACGGTAGGTAAATCAAATCTCTGCATTCCTTGCTCCAAATAGGTACTTTCTCCATATAAAAACAAGTTACATGTCACAGAAATGATTGGTTAGAGCCAGTTTTGATTATTTTCAGAATTATATGGTACCAGACAAAACGAAAGCTCACATCAGACACTACAGTATCTACAATAAGGCTGATAATTTTATGATTCCCTGAGGAATAGCAGCTATATCTATTGCAGAAAATCCCATACGAATGTAGCCGTACTTCTCTTTTTCCGGTGAAGTAAAGTGTATATCTCCGGGCTCCACCAATACACCGACCTCCTGAGCCCGTCTGGAAAATTCTTCGGCTTTCACCCCCTCAGGTAAACGCAGCCAGAAAGAGCTCCCCCCCAAAGTATCACTGGTAACGCACTGAGGCATATGCTCTTCAAGCATCTGTCTCATAAGTGTCCATTTATCTTTGTAGCTGTTTCTCAGCTTTCGGACATAGGTGTCATAATGCCCAAGAGAGATAAACAACGCGCATGTTCTCTGATTATTGGATGGTGGGTGTCGGTACATCAACCGACGCAGTTTTCTGACTTCTTTTATTAAGTTAGCTTCTGCCACCATAAAGCCAATTCGTAACCCGGGCGAGAGCGATTTCGACAAACTTCCTACATAAATAACACGACCATTTTTATCCAGGCTTTTTAACGCAGGCGAAGGCTGACTCAGAACATTAACTTCACTCTCGAAATCATCTTCGATAATAATAAAGTCTTTTTTTTCCGCAAAATCGAGCAGTTCAGCCCTTCTGTCCATAGACATAGTGACATTTGTTGGCACCTGATGGCTAGGTGTCGTGTAAACATAATCACATCTCGCCATTTGAGAGGAAATCTCCACACCTTGCTGGCCAATAGATAACGCTTCAATAGTTGCCCCATGGTGACTAAAAATATTTCTTGCATCCGGGTAACCAGGATCCTCAAGGCCCACTCTGGTTCCCGCCTCCACAAGTAAATCTGCAAGCAGATAAAGTGAATTTTGCGTTCCAATAGTGATAAGAATCTCTTCAGGTTTGGCCGTAATTCCTCTTTTGCTCAACACATTTGTCTGAAGCTGCTTTACCAGCATGGGGTCATCGTTATCCACCGAGTCCGAAATCCAGTCTTTAATTACGCTGCTACGTTGAGCAAGCCGGCCACACTCTCGCCAGTGGGCTAATGGAAACAGTGAGTGTTCCGGCTGGGCAAACAAGAAAGGATAAGGGTACTGCTGCCAATTAGTCTCTTTTACCACGTTACGCTGGCTATCAAGATCCGACTTAAAGCGCTTGCGCCAAAAATGTGCAGGCTTAACATTGAGTTGCTTTTCCTCAATCGAAATCACCTGGGCTGAAAGGCCTGTCTTTTTCAGCGCTTCTTCTGTCGCATAATAGCCACTTCTTTCCTGAGAATAGAGGTACCCTTCGTCGACTAAACGTTCATATACCAAAACCACTGTATTTCTTGATACACGTAGCATTGATGCCATTTTACGACAGGAAGGAAGTGCATTATCAGCAAACACACCTTGCTGGATACTCTCAATTACGTGTTCATGAATCTGCTCTTGCAGACTTCTGTCCGGAGTAAACTGAATATGCATTAGGTGTTCACTTTTCATGTCCTGCGTCCCTATGTTTTTACCTTTTTGACACACAGAGCATGAACTGTGCCAGCAAGCTGTCCCCATAAATAATTCACACTGGTTCTATCAGCCAGATTACAGGCGATTTATTTTCAGTATTAAACACAGGGAGGTTTTATGAATGATCTAACCACTGAACAAATCGTCGACCTTGATAAAAATACGGTTTGGCATCACATCACCCAACATGCGGTGTTTGAAAATCAGGACCCGTTGATTATGGATCATGCTGATGGCATGTATATATGGGATATCAAAGGGAACCGCTATCTTGACGCTACATCTGGTGGCGTATGGTGCGTCAATGTTGGATACGGAAGGACCAGCATAGCAGACGCTGTCCGGGATCAGCTTGTTAAGCTAAATTATTTTGCTGGAACTGCAGGAACGCCGGTAGCGGCACAATTTGCTGCAAAGCTACTGGAAAAAATGCCGGGAATGAGCCGGGTGTATTACTCAAATTCAGGCTCTGAGGCTAATGAAAAAGCTTATAAAATGGTACGCCAGATAGCTCATAAGAAATATGGCGGAAAGAAGGAGAAGATCCTGTACCGCGAAAGAGACTATCACGGAACTACCATTGCTTGTCTTAGTTCCACCGGGCAGGAACAAAGACGCTCTCAATATGGCCCATTTGTCCCTGGGTTTGTTGAGTTCCCGCACTGCTGTGAGTACCGCAGCCAGTATGGCGATATCGAAGGCTACGGAATAAAAGCAGCACAAGCCTTTGAAGAGGTCATTCTTCGGGAAGGGCCCGATACTGTAGGCGCTGTAGTAATCGAACCTATCACAGCGGGAGGCGGTGTCATCACTCCTCCAGAAGGCTATCTCCCGGAAATAGAAAGAATATGCCGTAAATACGATATTCTCCTTCACATTGATGAAGTTGTATGTGGCCTTGGCCGAACAGGGGCATGGTTTGGCTATCAGCACTACGGGATCAAACCTGATATCGTCACCATGGCAAAAGGTGTAGCTTCCAGTTACGCCGCTATCTCTTGTACCGTAACCACAGAAGAAGTCTTCAATTTGCTCAATGATGACGCGTCTGATAACGAGGGATATTATCGGGATATCAGCACGTTTGGTGGGTGTACCGCAGGCCCTGCAGCCGCTCTTGAAAACCTGCGTATTATAGAAGATGAAAATTTGCTCGAAAACACCGCACACATGGGTGAATACCTGTTTGCCAGACTAGGGGCTCTACAGGAACAGTTTACAATTATCGGCGATGTGCGGGGTAAAGGTTTGTTCCTTGGCCTTGAGCTGGTAAAAGACCAAAACACCAAAGAACCTGTTCATGAATCTGTTACAGCCAAAATAGCCGGGCTGTGTATGCAAAAAGGACTGATAATTGGCAGAACAAACCGCTCATTCAAAGAATTCAATAACACTCTCTGCTTCAGTCCGGCATTAACTATCACTCAGGATCAGGCTGACGAAATGATTGAAAAACTTACCGCCGCATTTACAGAGCTTGAAGATACATAATGCATAACGCCGAAACTATGCCCGGATTCCTTCCATTTATGCCCGCTTTAATCAGCGGGTATTTTTTACCTGCAAGTTCTGTTTGCACCAAATATGTGCACAGCTTTGGGGCAGATCTGGCCCAATAATGATTAAGTTTGGCTCTATTCTGGCCCCATAGCACAGACTAGTATGAATGTGTAATTTATCACAAAGAGGACGTGACCATGATTGCAAATAAATTTGCCAAATCCACCCTAATTAAATCAGTTGCCCTGGCTTCAGCCTTTCTTTGTTCAGCTTCAAGCTGGGCAGCGAAAGAAGTAACCATTGGTTATCAGGGAATGTATAACCCAATGAAATACGCAATTGATACAAAGCTATTTGAAGAAAATACCGGCTACGAAATTAAATGGCGTAAGTTTGATTCAGGAGCGAAAGCCATCACGGCAATGGCTGCCGGGGCCGTAGATATGACAGTGGCCGGCTCCAGCCCGATAGCAAGTGCCGCTAGTAAAGGCATCGACATGGAGCTTATCTGGGTAATGGAAAACATTGCTGACGCAGAAGCATTCGTGGTTAAAAAGGGTAGCGGAATTACTGCACCTTCCGATCTGAAAGGTAAACGAATTGCCGTTCCTTTTGTCTCTACCACCCATTTCCACATGTTGTTCGCTCTTGAACAGTTCGGCCTGTCAGAAAAAGATGTAAAACTAATCAATATGCAGCCTAACGCTATCATGGCGGCATGGCAGCGTGGCGATATCGATGGTGCATTTATCTGGGATCCGGCTCTGGGCAAAATTAAGAAGGACGGCAAGGTACTCATCACTTCCAAGCAGTTGAGTGCATGGGGAAAACCTACTTTTGACGGCATGATTGCAAGCAAAGAATTTACCGCTGAGAACGAAGAGTTCGTTGTTAAGTTCCTGTCAACTCTGGCTGCAATTGACCGCGAATATGTAGCAGGCCGCGAGTCTATGACTGCTGACAGTAAGATGGCTCAATCCATTGCGAAAATGGTTGGCGGTGAGCCAGAAGGTGTAGTCGAAGCGATGAAGCTTTATGAGTTTCTGGACTTTGACGGTCAGTTATCCTGCCAATGGCTTGGATGCGGTGAAAAAGGCGGAGCTACCAACGCAATTAAATCGACATCAGAGTTTCTGCTGAAAGAGAAGAAAATTACAGAACTGCAACCCGATTACAGCGTATACGTAAACCCTTCTTTTGCTGAAAAAGCAAAAGCGACAATGTAATCAAGAGAAAGACAGTACTGGAGGACGTCGATATGACAACAGATAAAGTTCTTAAGATACAGGATGTATCAGTAATCTATGAAGACCGCCAGGGGGGAGACCCGGTTACCGCTCTGTCGGGAGTCAATCTGGAAATTGAACAGGGAGATCTCGTTGTCGCACTCGGCGCCTCCGGATGCGGTAAAACAACTCTGCTTAACCTGATGGCTGGTTTTATCCAGCCAACAGATGGTTACCTGACTTTAGGTAACTCAAAAATCGAAGGCCTTCCACGGGTACAGATGGGCAAGGATATCGGTGACCAGATCCTTGGTCCGGGCGCTGAACGTGGTGTGGTATTCCAGAAACATGCCCTTTTCCCATGGCTGAATGTTTTAGAAAATACAGCCTTTGGTCTGAAGCTTCAGGGCGTAAGCAAAGAAGAGCGGACCGAAAGAGCCGCTAAATATCTCAAGCTTGTGGGACTTGAAGACTTCCACGATCACAAAATCTACCAGCTTTCAGGTGGTATGCAGCAACGTGTGGGTATTGCTCGTGCACTGACCAATGATCCGAGCATTCTCCTCTTAGATGAGCCATTGGGTGCACTGGATGCACTAACCCGAGAAGTGCTTCAGGAACTACTTCTCGATGCCTGGCAGGCAACAAATAAGATGATGTTCTTTATCACTCACAGTGTTGAAGAGGCGCTATTTATGGCATCAAGGCTGATTGTTATGTCTCCTAGGCCGGGCAGAATTACCCACAGTTTCGAACTGGATTTCAACAAACGTTTCCTTGAGTGCCGTGATGCCAGGGCTGTGAAGTCAATGCCTGATTTCATTGAGATGCGCGAAAAGATCCTTTCCATAATTCATCAGGACGAACAACCGGAGGTAGCAGCATGAGCCAGCAGCAAGCAGCAACACCTTTAGAAGAAACGACACCTTCAGCAGAGCTACATGAAGTTGAGTATAAACCTGTGAAAAGCTACACCGAAAAAGAAACATATGCTCCAGAGCCTCACCTTATCAAACTGCTTAACAAGATAAAGGCTTACACATTAACGCCCGGACAATATTACGGAGAGCCGGGGCAGGGCAACTCGCGACTAATCTCCATTATGTCAGCAATCAGCTTTATCTTGCTCTGGGCTCTGGTCACAGAGGCCGGCTGGGTAAAACCCCTTTTCCTTCCCTCTCCGATTTCCGTTGCTGAACGCTTTGTAGATCTTTGGACTGAGGGATTTGCAGGAGTCTCTCTGGGGCAGCACCTTGCAGCCAGTCTGACTCGTGTATTCGGAGCTTTCTTCTTTGCAGTACTAACGGCAATCCCCGTTGGGATAATGATCGGATGCAATGTGTGGATAAGAGGGATATTCGATCCTCTTATTGAGTTTTACCGGCCCCTTCCACCACTGGCATACTTGCCACTGGTCATTATCTGGCTCGGTATTGACGAAACCAGCAAAATCACTCTGATATACCTGGCCATGTTCGCGCCAATTGCCCTAAGTGCCCGTGCAGGCGTATCTTCAGCTAAAAGCGAACAGATACAAGCGGCATACTCAATGGGCGCATCAAAAGCTCAGGTGTTATGGCATGTAATCATAAAAAGCGCAATGCCGGAAATTTTAACCGGTCTTCGTATAGGTATAGGCTTCGGATGGACAACTCTGGTTGCCAGCGAAATGGTAGCAGCAGAAGCAGGTATTGGTTACATGGTGCTTAACGCGGCCGAGTTTCTGGTTACCGATGTTGTAATTGCAGGCATAGTGATCATCGGACTGATTGCTTATACCTTTGACCTCTTTATGCGCTATCTGGAAACAAAACTGGTCCCTTGGAAAGGTTACTAGAGCATTATCATTGGCGCGGGAGACCTTCTCCCGCTTTTATTTGTACTCCTCCGAAGCATATTTCACTGCCTGTGCTAACTGGTGCCAAATAAATTCAAAGTTGGCGCTAACTACAACTTCAAGTGCTGCTTAGGCTCTATTTGATGTTGGCTAAGTAAAAATGGAGAAAACCATCTTGTTTGAATCAATCCTGATAACAACACCCGTCGTGGCACTGGCTGCATTAGTACGTGGCTATGCTGGGTTTGGCTTTGCAGCAATAGCTGTTGTCGGCCTTAACCTTTTTCTGTCACCCCAGCAAAGTATCCCTCTCATTCTTGGTTTGGACGTGCTTTGCAGCGCAGGCCTATGGCGACAGGCACGATGTCAAGCCGATATTCCAACATTTAAAGTACTAACGATAGGCTCGCTATTGGGTATACCCATGGGCCTCAGTCTCTTGCTGATCGTCCCGGAAGACATTCTTAAGCTTCTCATCTGTATTGCTATTCTACTGTTTTCTCTAGTCCTGCTCTTTGACTTCCAGTTACGTAGTACCGAAGGGTTAGGGACAAAGCTTAGCTTCGGTATGGCAAGCGGGCTTGGAACAGCCGGAGCCTCAGTGGGAGGCCCCATGATCGTCTGTTATATGCTCTCAAGTCCCCTATCTCCCAGCGCACAACGAGCAACAATGATTCTTTTCTTTATCATAAGTGAACTACTGGCTTTAGGTGCACTGTTTATTAGTGGCCTGGTCGATTTGCAGGTAGTACAGCTTTTATTAATCCTGTTGTTACCTACCTTGCTGTCAGTACGTGCAGGTCAATGGTTATTCAACCGCTATCCGCCCAAGTCACTTAAACACTTTGCCCTTCCTATTTTGGTGATGATCTCTGTACTTGGCATCAGCGCCTCTCTTAACACACTGATTTAGTAAAATTAAACATGGAATTGTAACTATGGAAGCAGAAAATATTATGAGCACAGAAATTCATCCGGCTCTTGTCGGTTCACTCAATTCTGTTGCTCCACCTGAAAATACTATCAATTTTGGCCCTGGCCCTACATCACTGCCAAAGGCTGTAGAGAAGAGAATAGCCGAGAGCTTTAATAAACCGGGCTTGACATCTCTGGCCTTGTCACACCGGGCTCCTGAGTTCCAAAAGATACTTGACCACGCAATAACAACCACAAGAAAAGTGATGGAGATTCCCGAAGACTATGAAGTACTTTTCACCCATGGTGGTGGTCATGGACAATTTGCAGCCATTCCCCTCAATCTTTGTCACCACCAATCAGATATCGCAACTTATGTTGTAAATGGTACTTGGTCTGCAAGAGCAAGTGATGAAGCACAACGATACTGCACGGTTCAAAATATCAATGGCAGTGATCCAAAAACCGGTGGTTTTACAACTTTCCCTGAGCTGACAGAAGCAGATGTAGATCCACAAAGTAAATATGTCTACATATGTTCTAATGAAACAGTAAATGGTATTGAGCTTCACAGGCTTCCCAAGCTACCGGAGTCACGCAAACATATCCCTCTGGTTATTGACGCAAGCTCTGACTTCACCACTAAACCTATCGACTGGCATGCTAGCCGTGTCGGCATACTCTTTGCGTGTGCATCAAAAAATATTGGCCACCCAGGATTGACCATAGCAGTCATCCGGAAGGACCTTCTTGGTGAAGGTAAGGCATCTCCTTTCTGCCCGGGAGTTTTCAACTACACAACCAATAGCAAAGCGGGGAATCTCTGGAACACCCCTGCGACTTTTAACATTGAAGTTGTCGGTTTTCTGATGGAATGGTTAGAGCGCGAAGGTGGCGTATCTGAAAATGAGCGACGATCCATTGCTAAATCCCAAGTTCTGTACCATATCATTGATAACTCAAATGGGTTTTATGGCACCCCGGTACAAGACAAAACTCTGAGAAGCAGAATGAATGTTCCGTTCAATTTAAAAGGAGGTGATGAAGCACTAACCAGCAAATTTCTGATTGAAAGCTGGGAGCGTGGAATTGTCGGCCTACGCACTCTGACACCTTTTGGTGTTGGGGATTACCTCAGAGCTAGCCTGTATAACGGTGTAACTGAAGAGGAAGCAACCCTCCTCGCTGACTTTATGGTCAACTTCGCCGCTCAAAATGCATAACTTAGAGCCACTCTAAACGTAATAACGTGATGAGGAAAAAAAGCAGATCTTTTTTGACAGTGAACAAAAAAAAGCCAACTGAAAATCAATCAGTTGGCTCATAAATACTGTGAACAATTTTATTCACTAATAACGTCAGTTAATTAGGTGGTCCCCGGCTTTAAAAAAGGACCGCTGCGCAGTATATTACATTTGTAATATTATAACAACAAATATCCTTACCTGTACTTAACTTTTTGGACGAGGAGGACCAACAACGAGCATCTTAACCAGCTTGTCACTCTTGTTGATAATGCCGCATTCAGCGCCTGCCGGTCTGTAGATCGACTCAAACTGATTGAGGACGATATCACCATCCGGAGTTGTGATGGTTAGCTGCCCCTCAAGAACAAAATATACGCGCTCCGGGCCTTCACTGTTCGATTCCGCTCCACCGCCCGGTTCAAAAACGGAAATGCCGATACCAAACGCTTTAGATCTGCCAACAGCCTCATTGTGAAGACCGGCAGCCGTCATTTTAAAATGACCAGGGGGAGAGTATTGCTTTGCATCATCCAGAGTCACTTTCTGCACCTTCGGCCCATCCGCCAGAACGGGTCTTGAAAGCACACAGGCCAGAAGCAAAACAACGGCTACAAGTACATTTTCTTTCATTTTCATAAAAACTATCTCCTTATACAGAAAGATTGATCACTTCGTTATCACTCTTACCGGACGCACCATATTAAGAACACGAGTTTCGTCTCCCTGAGGGTGCATCCCGCCGATCCACGGATAAACGGTTTCACCGTTACCAAGAGATCTGTCGTCACCACGCTGAGCCCCGGCACCATGAACGTCCATTGGGTAACTACCCAAAGCACCCATTGCTCTGCCAAAGCAGATATATATGGTTTGATTTCGCGCACCGAAAGGCGTTGAGGTCCAGTAGTAACCCCAGTCTTTTAATCCTGCCATGTTCACGATAGGGGTACTCTGGAATATAGGATCAATTGCCGGTGTACCGGTTACGTCCGGGCTTCGGGTGTAGTCCACGATACTGTGAAGTTGCTTGGTATCCGGAAGTCTCCAGTCATCGTAACCGGCAAACTGAAGAGCATCGCAGTGTTTAAGCGCAGATTTCCAGTCCATTTTACCGTCACCTGCCGGACCCAGCTTGAACATTCCCGAGTCATATTTCATCCACATCAGTCCGGTGGCAAGATCAGAAATTGTGCCGTCGCCGTTATCTACGAACATATTCTGGCCGTAGTTTTTGTTGCCGCGCACATAGTAAACGGTGAATGTCTTGGTTGACGGATATCCTTTAAGATAACCATCCCTGAAGTTATAGCCGAACATAGTCGTAACAGAGCCCAGTGTTTTACCGCCGTAAATCGTGCTGGTTACTGTCTGGGTATCCAGAAAACGGTCTCCGGGAACGTAGACTTCCGGTACGTCCGGAATACTAAAGTAGTTCTTATCAAAGAAAGGCTCAGAGGTTTCAGCATCAAAGCCAAAAACACCTGAAAAATCTGCCAGTGAATAAAGCTCTTTAATGGTTGGAATGCGCCAGTCATCGAATCCGCCCGGCTTTTGCGCATTAAAATCATCAAGACCTTCCATGGCTTCCTGATAGGTCACTTTCTGTTTGTTAAATAGAAACGGGTTACTGGTCCACATTAACCCGGTCACTAAGTCTTCAACAAACTCTTTGCTCTCGTCATAAAACTTATATTTTGAGTTATTTACCTTATCCGTAGTGTTGTAATAGGCACTTTGCTCACAAAAATCTTCACCCTGTTCAGGCTCTGCCCCCGCTTCAAAGGTACCTGTATTGTGGTAATAGAGGTCACAACCATCTGAAACGATAGGATAGCCGCCTTCAGCCGCTTCGTAGCCCACTTTGTCATGCAAATTCTTAGCTAACGCCTGAGCATCTTCAACTGAAAGTTGTGGCCCCTTGGAAAGGAAAAACGCCATGGCCTCAGCTTCTTTTTCAGAAAAAAGCCCGGTTTCCTGAGCAATATTAATTGCCAGACTTTCGTTGCCAGCGGCTGTACCATCTAAAATTTCAATGAACTCCAGCTGTTGTTCCCAGCTAATAGCGTGTTGTGTATGCGCCTGAGCAACTCTAGGGTCGATATATCCAAGCGCCTCTTCAGCACTCATCCCTGTACCTAACTCTGTTTCGGTTAATTTATCCATCAGTTATGCCTTTCGTTTTATACACCTTTGATATGGTTCTGTTCACGAACCGGAATAAGTCGTTTGTACAAGCTTTTCAGCAACAAACGGGCGATTGCGCACCAAAAGCCAGAATAGGGAACCGGCAACACCAACGGTTATCTGCAGAGTCCCCAGGCTTAATATCATCTGCTCCGGACGAAGAGATACCAGATACATGCCGGCAGAACCCAGCATCATAGCGGTAAACTGAATCAATGCTGCCGCCGACCCGGTATCACGCTCCTGCTGCTCAAGCATCAGGTTAGTCCCCGGAACCCGGAGAGTAATAACGGCCAGAGTGGCAGGTGCAACGAGCACAGCAAAAAGCCAGGGAGAATAATCACCGGCAGTAACCATGGCCAGACCACAAATAAGTATCAGTGCGAAACAATAGGAAACTATCTTTTGAACAGCTATCTGCCTTGAAATCCGGATATATATCATTGGTCCGGCAGTCGCAAAAAGAGCATTGAAGGCGAAGAAAAAGCTAAATGTCTGCTCTGACAAACCAAAACCGTCGATATAGATAAAAGAAGCCGCGGCAATAAAGGCCATCATCGACATAGGGGCGATAGAAAAAATAGCCAGAAGCATGCTAAACCTCGGGTTCTTCAGCACAACTCCAACCCTTCCCCATGCCCTGAGCACTGACCCGGTATACTTATCATCCAGTGTTTCCCGGAACATAAGCGTTCCTAAAACAGCGACAGAACCGAATATGGCAAGAACAACAAACATCATTCTCCAGGACGCCACTTTTAGTAAGAATGCCCCCAGTACCGGCGCCACCATAGGTGCAATAACCACCAGCGACATCACGGTTGCCATGATTTTTTCCCGTTCACGGCCATCGTACAGATCTTTGATAACCGCCGTCGCAACCACGGTAACTGCGCCACCGCCAAAAGCCTGAGCTACTCTGAACAGGATTAGCATCTCAATACTTTCAGCCAGTGCGCACAAGATACTGGATGCGATGTAAACGCCTAACCCGGTCAGCAATATCGCTTTACGGCCATACTTTTCACTTAGCGGTCCCCAAAAAAGCAGCCCTATGGAAAACATCGCCAGATATCCACCCAGCGTCAGGTTAACCATAGCCTGAGTGGTAGAAAACACATCCACCATCTGTGGAAGAGCAGGAAGGTAGAGATCCGTGGTCAAAGGAGGAAATGCGCTGATGATAACCAGAAAAAACAGTGTACCTTTCCCGCCGAGTATTGGTTGTTCTTTTTTCATTAAATTAACCCTGCAACGCCAAAATAAATATCAGTAATCATGTATAAACAAATTGCCGTAAGCAGGGTTGCATTGATCAGGGCCCCGGAACCTGAAGTATTCCGGGGCGTTAAGTTCATCATTAACCGACTGCTTCCGGCTGTTTAGCCATTTCTGTATGTGAACTGTCTTCAAGTGCCTGACGTTCCGGGTCGTAGGTCTTCTTAATCATAAAGAACATCACACTACACATCAGGGCTAGCGGTATAAAGGTAATAAAGGACATGCTGTAAGAACCGGTCATATCATTCATCACTGCCAGGTAAGTCATACCGATACTCATACAGATCATCTGCAATCCGTAAACCCAGCGGTAAATATTCACAAACTCGTTGCGGCCAAATACCCAGGCGATCAGGGACGGCATTAGGTTAGGCATACCTCCCACACCCAGTGAGATACAGAATAGTGCAATGTAGATTAGGTACATGTTGTCCGGACCGCCAAAGGCAAAGCCTGCCGCACCGATAACATAGGCCAGAGAGAAAACTGCATTAGTCTTAGGTGTACCGATCTTGTCGTCCAGCCAACCCCAGAAGTAACTAAGAGGCATGCCACCAAGAGCCATAGCAGACATCAAAAACAGAGCAGAATCCAACTCTACGCCCGAACCTGTAAGAATCGGGATTACCTGACTCATAATACCCGCCATCATCAGACCACCGATAAGCGACCATGGAATAGCCACATACCAGAACTCTTTACAGCGCAGCAAGCGCGGAACATTCCAGGCGCTCTTACTGTTCTTTTCAGCCTCACGTACCGCTTCCAACTCAGCACGTTCTTCAGCTGTGAAAGGAATACCATCAGGATCAAAACCGTGATCTTCCGGTCTTTCTCTCATGGCCCAGACACCCAGTACACCCCATATGGCAATAAACACACCAAGTCCGGTATAGAAGTCGGCGAAGCCTACCTGCTGAAATATTTTCATACCGATAGGCGTAAAGGTTGCCGTACTTAGCGGTGCTGAGATAGTCACGATGCCGAAGATAATGCCCTTATAGCGCACAAACCAGTTGGCAATCAGACCGCCCTGGATCAGCATCAGTACCGGAGTAAGAATGGTCAGAACAGTCTGGATAATCATAATATCTGTCCAGTTGTCCACACGTCCCATCATGGCAACAGCAATACCACAAATGATGATAGACGGGACACCAATTATCTTAAAACCAAGCTTCATAATCGCCCAGCCGGCAATAATACCCGCGACCACACCCACCAGCCGGACTGCCGAAATTGCACCCATGATCTCGCCCGGGTTCATGTGGAACTTCTCAATCAAAGCTGGCATCAGTATGTTCATACTATCCGGACCTGCGATAGTCAGTTGCAGGTACATAGTGACAAATACGTAGATAACTACACCAAGTGCCTGAGCTTTAAAGCCTTTCTGGAGCACCTTTTCCATGTTTCCTCTCTTAATTGATTTATTTGCTCTTCATTACATCCAAAAAAATAAAAACACGCGCTTCAAACCGGTTAAATAACTGTTATTTATTTCAAATTAAAATAACAATTTTGGCTGTTTAATTTTTATAGTAAAACCATACTCCTTTTTAGTTAAACTTAAAACCAGAGCAATAATTAATGTGATCGCGAATATATATTCCCATTGAGACAAAGATCAAATACACAAATATCTTTGAGAGACCAGTCACAATAATATTTAACTAATTCCCATCAATGCAAGCCACCTTTTTATTGATGAAAAAATTTAAGCCACCAAATAAAAACACATAGAAATAACAACAATTATCATTACAACCAATAACATGATAAGATAATGATTATTAAGACCTTTTATCAAAATGCTAAGCGCAAAAAAAATTAAAAGCAAGAATAAACAAATAGAGAGGACCCGTGGCAAAACACAGGATTAAAAACATATCTACAAGCTTATACCCTGTAGAATGAGAAGATTATATCTAAGCATAAAAAATACACTTAAATATATAAGAAGAATTGAATTTAAATATCAACTAATACAAGTCAAAAAGTTTAACCTGTATTAGCTAATAATTTTATTTTTATAACAAAGATAATTTTTCGTTAATCAAGAATACCCACTTTTGCCCTTTCTTCATCCTCATTCGGATAAGCAAAGCCATATTTCTCGCGATAAGTCAGAGACGGATCCGGATGCCACTTTTCAGGAATAGGGTGCATCTCATGCTTCACGTCACCTTCCTCATTCAGGCTCAGTTTCACCCAGGCAAGGAAGTTCTTATCATCACGATACGGGTAGTCCTCACGATAATGAGTACCCCGGCTCTCTTTACGCGCCAGACCGGCGATAAGCTTCATTTCCGCATTAAGCAGCATATTGCGGGTCTCAATCGCATTGCGAAGATCGTGGAAGTTATCCACTTTCATCTTGTCGACAAAAGTCTGAAGATACTTGATCTGTTGCAGCGCATTTTCCATACGGCTCTGCTCTTTCACATACATGATGAAGTATGGGAACATCGCGCCCTGCATAATGCGGGTAATCCACGCAGGAGAATAACCTTTCTTGTTATTTATCGGGGCAAACATTTCCTGCTTCATCTGTTCAAGACGTTCTTTTGAAACCGACGGAGCTGGCTGAGTTTTCACATATTCTGCCGCAGCCCAGCCAGAACGAGCACCCTGGACTGAAGAGCCGGATGAAGAAGAACCAAAACCGGCATACCCGGCACCATTTTGCATGGAACACATGGCATCGCCTGCCGCCCACAAACCTTCCACACTTGAACGGCCGTTTATATCATGAGGGAAGACACCTTCGCCCTTGTGGTTGCCCATACCAACGGTTGAGAACCCCATTCGGGTCGGTGCGTCTGTGCCTGCACCACTTTCAAGAGGTGGTGTACCGCCCGGACCAAGGTTATATTTCTCATCAATTGGCTGACCACCAAGGCTAACCCCAATGGCGGAATCCGTTCGTAAACCCAATTTTCCGCTGTCAAGCTCATCCGGATTAAGCGGGCCGTCCTGACTCGGTGGACCGCCACCAAAGTCCAGTACGGTTTTCTTACTGGTTGCATCCCCGGAGGCACTGCTTAATTTAGATTCATCTAGATAGTTTGCTTCTTTAGCAGGGTGAGCATCATTAAACTCTTTCCCTGAGATTTCAGCACCGACACGAATTGCCATTGCATCGCCATCAGCTGTTGTTGAACTACACGGATAGCCCATACCAAGCGGTTTAAACGAAGATGGCCCAGAGCAAAGGATGGTTGCTTTAGCAAGGATTGCATAAGGCTTACCGGTTTCCATATGGAAACCTATACCACCAACTACTTTGCCATCTTCTTTGATAAGGTCAGTGATCATCACACGCTCAAGCATCTCTACACCAACGGAAACCGCCTTACGACGCATCGGATCACCGGCGTTCACATATTCGATTGAACGCGAAACTGTACCGTGCTGAATGTAGTGAGAACGTCCCTTATCCGGGTTATTCAGAGCGGTAGGCGTACCCCACTCCTGAAGCTCCTGGAATCTGTCCCAGGACTCATCCATCAGCAGCTTTGAGAAATCCAGGTTATTCAGGTACTCACCGGAAAGCTTAAACTGCTTAATATAGTCTTCTGCAGTAATGCCCTGAGTATCGTGAAAAACAAACCAGCTGTTTGCCCACGGAGTCAGGCCACTACGGCCCGTGCGGCCTTTCACCGCCATAAGCACTTTTGCACCGGCTTCTGCGGCCTTGATTGACGCAAAACATCCGGCAAAACCACCACCGACAACGAATACATCTGTTTCCAGCGTTGTCAGTTCAAAATCAACTTTGTTACTCATACCAGAATTCCTTTAATTGTTCAGCGCTTTACCAAGGGTGACAACGTCGAAGTTATGCAGAGAACTGACGTAGGCACCATCAGATATCTCGATACAGTCAGCCGGACAGTAATGGGCACAAAGACGGCACACCTGACAGTCATCAACATAAGCAATGGTTGAACGGCTGCCACAGGTCAGACAACGCTCAGCTTCACGTTGAGCCTGCTGATGGGTCAACGACTGCATGGTCTCATCAAAACTGGTAACGCGAACTTGCGCATCGGCATTGCTTCTTTCCTGACGCTGTTCCGTGTACAGGTTATGACCCTGAGGAACATTTTTAGCCACCTTGCGCTCAGCTGCCGGGATCTCCAGCTCTTGACCCTGAATATAACGGTCAACCATCAGAGCAGCGTGCTTGCCGGATGCAAGAGCCTGAACCACAGTTGTTGGTCCGGTCACACCATCACCGGCTGCGAACATATCAGATTCAACCTGAAGTGTTTTGCCGTCTGCTTTGATGTAGCCACGCTCGTTAACCGCAAACTCCTGAGGAACAATCTGCGCATCCGCGCTCTGTCCGATAGCAAGGATAACGCCGTCTGCATCCAGAGTTTCCACCACTTCGGTGCCAAGGTCAGGGCTAAAGCGGAAGTTATCATCACGTACGCTGTGACATTCGATAAGCTCAAGTCCGCTTACCTTTTCACCACTAACATTAAAGGAATTTACGCTGCGCTTAGTATGGAAGATAACGCCCTCTTCCTGAGCTTCACGGATCTCTTCCGCCAGCGCCAGCATATTATCTTTATGCCCAGGCTCAATGCGCTCAAGACAGACAACATGCACTTCCTTCGCGCCGTAACGGATCGCGGTTCGCGCTGCATCCAGAGCAACACTGCCACCACCAATCACCGCCACTTTAGCCGGAACGGATTCAACTTCACCCATGCGGGCACGTTTAAGGAAGTCAATTGCAGTATCTATTCCCTGTGCGTCAGCGCCAGGAACATTAAGTTGCAGTGGTTTTGCAGCGCCGGTAGCGGCAACAAATGCTTTGTAGCCCTGTGAGACCAGCTCTTCTTTGCTGATATCTTTGCCGACCATAACACCGGTTCTGAACTCAATACCCATCTTCTTGTAGAAGGCCATCTGCTGATCAATAACCGCATCAGAAAGACGGAATGCCGGAATGGAGTACTGCATTAAACCACCTGGTTTCTGGTCTTTTTCAAATACCGTCACCTGATAGCCTTTCATTGCCAGATTATATGCCGCGCTCAGGCCAGCAGGGCCGGAACCGATAATGGCAACCTTCTCACCTGTGCTGTTGTTAACCGCTACACCGTTTTCCAGCAGGTAATCACCCAGATATTGCTCCAGGCCATTAATGTTGATAGCTTCATCAACCTGCGAACGTGTGCATGCGCTCTCGCACGGGTGGGGACAAACACGTCCGGTAATCGATGGCATAGGGTGAGCGGCTTGTATTGCTGCCGCGGCATCATCAAGCTGATTCATTTTGATCAGGTAGTGCCACTCACGCTGATTGAGTCCTAACGGGCAGTCATTGCTACAGGGAGATGCCTCCGGCTGGTTTTCTGAGGTATCCAGCCTGAACACATCCATCGGACATGATTCCACACATGTCCCGCACCCAATGCAATTTTCCGTGTCTATCTTTCTAACAGGCATTGCTTGCTCTCCAGTTACTTCTTGGTAATTTTAATTAGTTTCCCTAGGTAACTATTTGGGTAAATTTTTTATTGGTTTCCCAGGGCAACTATTTGGGTAAATTTTTTTAGCCAATGGTATTTTTAAGCATTTTTTTCAGAGTTACTTTAAACGCTTCCGCTTCTTCCGGGCTAATGCCCTCAAAGACACTCGCTCTGTGTGCATCGATCGTTCTGTAGATAGTCTCTTTGATTCTCTTCCCTTCCGGGGTAAGGTAGACATCTTTATTTCTCTGATCGTCACTGCGCGGGATCCTGACCGCAAGGTTATTGGCTTCAAGCAGATTAATCGCTTTTACTATGGAAATTTTGGTCATTTTCGTCAGCTCGGAAAGACGCTTCTGGCTGATACCATCCTCCTGAAACAGGTATAAAAGAAGATGAATCTGCTGATGCGACACGTTCAGCCCCTGTTCTCTTACTCGTTTTGCCAGCGCTTCGCGCAGGTGCTTATCTGCAACACCAGTCAGGTAAAGGGGACAATCTGACGTATAACTATTTTCCATTTAACTCTTAAAACACTCACTTCAATTTAGTTACCCTAGGAAACCAAATTACAGCTCAAAGATCAATTTTCCTGTTATTTCGTGTGGTTATTTTATGCGCGGGATCTCATTCGAAGTCTGGTTCAACCTTTCCAGCTCTTTCAATGCAGCAGACTGAATAAACTGAGAAAAACCACTGTACTTGCTGTTTTCAGTAATAGTGTCATCAATCTTCTTTCGCAGAAGCGTCGGCAAAGAAACATTATATTTCCTGGACTTTCCCATAAAGGGCTCAACATCCACTTCCACAACCGCCCATGCCCATCCTGCATACTCTTCATTTTTCTGCCATTGAGCCAGGGATCCTGCCTGTGGAGGTAACAGACCACGCTCGGCCATATCTTCCAGATAAAACTCAGCGGCTTCTTTTGCATTCGCCAGAGCCTCTTCCAGAGTATCACCGGCAGAAAAACAACCCGGCATATCCGGAATAGCGACACCGTAAGCGTATTCATTATCTCCGGTCTCAATTGCAATTGGATATAACATCTGTTTTGTCCTTATCGAATATCAACAAATCCGTGAACTGGCAAGCGCCCAGCCTAACTCTTATACACAAGTTTAAGGAGCCAAAGAATGCTCCTCCCCTTAGTCTCGAAAGGCTGGATTTTCGAAGAAGTAACATCGAAGGGGAGGCAGGGAGGGGTTGTTTCTCATGGGGTTAAGTCTTGGTGGTTTAACCATGCATGGCATAACCAACCCCCTCTAACTCCCCCTTCTATTAGCTTTATCAACCAATTAGGCCTTCCACTCAAGGGGGAGAACCGTTCTCTGGTCACTTAAATATTAACCCCAATAACCCCTAACTACAATATTTGTTGGTTCAGCGATAAAACCGGATAACTAACCACAGAAAAGTAATTTAAAAACAATAACTTAATCAAATTGTTAAGCGTTTTTTTAGAAACACACCCCGAAAAAAATCCCCACTTAACTAAGCGGGGATTGTATAGAGTTTATTTCAGAGCAGGTTTACTTAAGCAATGGTAAGCACACCCAGATTCACACTTTCACTCAGCGTAAACGCTTTGGAATAGCTTCTCTCACCCTGAGTGACCGACAAGGTATATTCACCGGAATTTGGCTCCAGTTTGTCAAACTTAAAATCACCAAAGTAATCGGTTTTCAGTACTTCAATCACCTTATCACCTTGCTTGAGAGTCACCTCTGCATCTTCGACACAATCGGTCACACCATCGGTAACGGCAACTACTGAGCCAGCCACATGTTCTTTGTCAAAGCGGTACAGATTTTTGTACCAGATCCTTGGCTTAGTCTCATGCTCGGGTTCCAGTACTTCCAGACCTTCCTGCGCGGCTTTTTTCTCCATCTCATCATCTGAGATTTTCAAAGATTCCAGCGCGCCGGTACCACAGGACTGAACACAGCGAGGCTCTTTCCAGCCGGCATCCAGCAGGTGAGCATCAAAGAACCACTTCTGCGGCAGCTCCAGCTCTTCGTTCCACCAGATATGACCGTAAGGACAGGTCTTCACCAGACGCTTCTGACCCTTGGCCTTCACCGGATCGATAATCACGATACCGTCATCACGCTGGTAGATTTCCCCATTTTTCGCTGCTTTCACACAAGGCGCGTCAGCACACTGGTTACACATAGTCGGAATGTAAGCAACATCAATCAGTGAACCGCCACCACGCTCACGGCGTTTGATATCAATCCAGCGATGACCGTGTCTTGGCTGCTCTTCGGTATAACCCGGGAAGGAGTTTCCGCAATACTCATCTTTGTCTGCCATAAAGCAGTTGTTGCAGTTTTCACAACGCTCAACATCGACAATCAGGTTCCACTTAGTGCTTACCTTAATCTCATTATTTTTCTTACTCATGATTACTCTCCCTCCCAAACTCGGATATTAACCAGACATGAGTTACACGCAGTGGAGTGCGATTTCTTGATAATCGGACGGCTTGGCGTCAATGTGTTCATTGAGCCGCCTTTATCCGGTGATTTACCCGGCTCGCCAATCGGCTCATAAAGTGCGGAAGACTCGTAAGAGTGAACCGTACCTTCAGGAACACGCTGAGTCAGGTGCGCTGCACAAAGTACAGAACCACGGTCGTTAAAGACTTCAACTATCTGATTATGAGAAATACCGCGCGCCTGTCCGTCTTTCTCATTCATGCGGATAATCCAGTAGTAGTAACCGTCTATCTCAACACGGTGGTCGATAATGTCGTTAATATGCGAGTCCTTACCGTCCATCATGGTATGGAAGCTATAACGGCTGTGAGGCGTAATCATCTGCAGAGGATACTTCTCATATAACTCACCGGAGTGCCGCCCTTCCCATGAAGGGATATATTTGGTCATTACCGGACGCTCAGGATCATTCGGGTCAAAACGCTTCAGACTGTTACAGACAAACTCAATCTTACCGCTCTGAGTTTGCAGACCTTCTCTGAACTGACCATTGTATTCCGCCGGAAGCGGGTTCATCTCAGGCACATCTTTCTTTCTGCCTTCGTAGTACCAGTTCCATGCAACCGGATCCCTGTCTTCTTCCTTCGGTGGCGGCACAATGTAGTAGCCCTTCTTGAGGAACTGTTTCCAGGAGATCTTCTCTGGAAGGTCAGTACCGTTAAACAGCCTGCGTACCCATTCCAGCTCTGAAGAACCTTCACTAAAGTAAGCGCCCACTCCCAGCTTAGTTGCTATCATGCGGAAGATTTCATAATCCGACTTGGACTCACCAAGCGGCTCAATACACTTATGCTGAATAGTGATAACCCTGTGGTTACACTGGTTGTAGTTATGGTGAATATAACCGCCACTACTTGCGAACTCACCGATATCCCAGCGCTCGAAGTTCGTACAGGCCGGCAGGATAATGTCGGCAAACTTAGCTTCACCTTCCAGCCAGATGGACTGGTTTACTACCGTTTCCAGATTTGCACTGCGGTACATATGCGCATAACGGTTGGTATCATTCATGGTACCGAAGTGAGAACCGCCGTACTTGTAGTACATCTTGATTGGCGCATGTCCCGGAGCCGGATATTTAAAGTCACAGAACTGACCTTCAATATGCTTGGTATCAGTTGGGTAGCCCTGGGTTTCTCCGTTAAGAATCGCTTCAGGAATACGCAGACGCGGCACCTTCTGCTTAACCGTGTTCATGGTCATAACCTGAGGCATACGCTGATACATATTTACGCCAACGCCTGTGCCTTCAAAGTCACCTGACAGGCCACCTTCCGCGTAACCCGGGAAGAAGAAGCGGGTATCAATCGGCGTGCCCTGCTGCAGACAGCCCATGTTCACACCCGGCTTACCAATGCCCTGCATCGCCATCAGACACACCATAGAACGGGCCCACTCAGCACCGGTTGCGCTACGACAGGCAGAACCGAAGCCCTGAATACCACCAGCAGCCAGATAAACCCGCTTGTTACCCCATTTACGAGCCAGAGCACGTACATCATGAGCCGGAATACCGGTTTCTTCTTCCTGCCACTCCGGCGTCTTCGGAATACCGTCTTCGTTACCCAGCACGTACTCCTGCCACTCCGCAAAACCTTCAGTCTTATCGGCAACAAAGTCTTTATCGTACAGGCCTTCTTTCATCCAGACATAGGCAATCGCCAGTGCCATCGCGTTACTGGTACCCGGATTAGTACCAAACCACTTACCGCCAAGCAGTGCTGCGGTATGGTTATAGAAGGGGTCAATATGAACAAATTCAATACCCAGCTGTTTAGCCCACAGACGACGCTGAGAACCTTCCATTGCACCGTATACGCCACTGGTCGATTCAGGGTCACTGGACCAGAATACGATCATCTCAGCGTGCTTTAGTGCATCCTCTACCGTTGAATAGGTGTCCGGTGAACCCAGGCGGATTGAGTTGCCCCAGTGGTGCATCGCACCCCAATAGAAGCCTTCCCAGCTATCCGGGTTATGTACAACGTAAGAAGTACCGATAATATTGAAAAAGCGTGGTCGTGCTGACAGCCAGTAACCCAGGTTACCCCAGGTATGGTGTGAGCCGGAGCCGTTCATAATCGCGCCCGGACCATGCTCGTCTTTCACCCGGGTAATCTCTTTGGCTACAATATCCGTCGCCTCTTCCCAGCTGATACGCTCATAGCCGGAGATACCACGGTTTTGCGGATTACGCTCACCATCAGGATCAAAGTCCACACGCTTCATCGGATAAAGAATCCGGTCTTTAGAATAGATAGTCGATTTCAGGCCCTGGGTATGCGGGCTTACTGTCACTTTCTTAGTAGGAGTAAACTCTTTACCACGGGCTTTGATTGTCCATGGCTCCGGATCATCATCGGCCAGTTCAATCGGCGTTATACGGATAATCTTGTCATCTTTTACATAAACAAATACCGGACCACCGTTGGTGTTGTTTACATAACGCATTGTACCGTCAGGCATTGGCGTACCAAACTTAACCTGATTGTCGACAATCGCACCCAGGATATCGGTAAAGTGAACGATCAGCTTTTCATTACCACGGGCATCCACCTTAAACAGCTTCGCCATGTCGATAACGTCCTGATAGTCACGCCAGGGCACCATCATCTTCATCGCTTCGGATGCGGTTTCAAACTCCATGACCACATCAGCACTGGTATCTTTACCCGCTTTAGACTTCAGTTTCCCTTTTTCAAAGGTAAAAACCCGGCCTGTTTTTGAAGTACGTACACAGATACAAGCACTAAAATCATTTTTAGCGATCAGTTCCCTAAATTTTCTGTCTTTCTTTGGCAAGAGTTTGATTGCCTGACTCAGGCCAAACAGAGTGACCTTGAACTGCTTATCTGCAGCTATATTTGTAATTTTCACATTGCTACTCCCAATGACTTCATTGATAGCCCTTTAGAGCAAGATGCAAGCCAGATTTGGGAGTTAAATATTTATGATCACCGTCATATCAAATAGTTACGCATTGATGATCCAGGTCAATTTAAGGAGAGTTTCACCTGATTAGCAAGGTGGGATATATCCTATTGTGTGAAATATGGTTATGAAATATCACAGCTACAAAGATAAGCAGGCGTTGTCAGCATCACTTTAAAGCGCATTAAAAAAGTTCCTGACAAACAGAAGCAATGAACTGAAAATTAGTTGAAAATTCTCAGAATTTCCATCTATGCAAGCAGAATTCTCATTTACAACATCGTTTATTTATTAAACTGTGATCCAACTGCCTTCTATGTGAAGAGCGCTTTCTCCACTATAAAAAAGATCTTTTCAGAATCACTTCAGGATTGATACCAGCCCCTGTCAAATCAGAAGTTTCTCAATGGAAGAGATTTTCCCCTTAACCAAACAGCAGTGCTTTAGTGGAGGCTGTAATGATTAAAAAGATAGGTGTACTGACAAGTGGTGGTGATGCACCCGGAATGAATGCCGCCGTGCGCGCGGTGGTTCGTGAGGGATTGCATCAGGGACTGGAAGTTTACGGAATATACGACGGCTACGCAGGTCTGCATCAGGACCTGATTAAAAAGCTGGAACGCGGCTCAGTATCAGACGTTATCAACCGTGGCGGAACATTTTTAGGTTCAGCACGGTTTCCTGAATTCAAAGAAGAATCCATTCGTAAAGAAGCAATTAAAAACCTCGAAAAACACGGAATCGATGCACTTGTGGTCATCGGCGGTGACGGCTCTTATATGGGGGCCATGAGATTAACTGAAATGGGCTACCCCTGTATCGGCATCCCCGCAACCATAGACAATGACATTCCCGGAACAACTTACACCATAGGCTATGACACAGCGCTTAATGTCGCAGTAGAAGCCATTGACCGCCTGCGCGATACATCCGCTTCCCATAAACGGATTTCCATTGTTGAGATTATGGGACGCTATTGTGGTGACTTAACTCTCAGAGCGGCGGTTGCCGGTGGTGCTGAGTATGTGGTTATCCCGGAAACCGGCTTTGATGAAGCTAAGCTGATTGAGGATATCAAAGCGGGTATCGCAAAAGGGAAAAAGCACGGTCTGGTTGCCGTTTGTGAGCATATGACCGATGTGGAACAGCTGGCGAAAAACATAGAAGCCAGCACTGGTCATGTTACCCGAGCGACAATTCTTGGCTACATTCAGCGTGGCGGCTCACCAACCGCGCGTGACCGGATTATGGCTGCCCGTATGGGTTCCTATGCTGTAAAGATGCTGCTTGAAGGGCATGCCGGTCGCTGCGTGGGCATGCTCAACTCAAAAATGGTTCACCATGATATTATTGAGTGTACCCAGGATATGAAGAGACCTTTCAGTGAAGAGCTGTGGGGACTTTCTACTTCCCTGTTCTGACAACAATACGCCAAAGCTCTGCCTGTGGAAGGGCTTTGGCGCAGATACTCTCTGTTTAATCAGACCCACCAGAGCTTCCTACAGCATGTTCTTTAGTTTTGCGAGACCATAAGCGTTTACTGTGCTTGCGTCTTTAATCTCTCCGGATGTAATCATCAGCTCAAACTCTTCTAAACTGAACTCTTTAGAAATCAAGCCCTCTTCTTCATCATCCAGCTTTTTCGTGCCCTTACTAAGATCAGACGCCAGATAGATATGGTATCCCTGGCTTGAATATCCATACGCCAGATATTGAAACCCGACATACTCCATTTTCCCCGCAATCAGCCCTGTTTCTTCTTCGAGCTCTCCTTTAGCAAGCAGAAGGTGATCGGCATTTGGGTCTGATTCCCAAGAGCCTTGAGGTAGTTCCCAGAGCCTTTTACCAACCGGGTAACGATATTGCTCCACAAGATGAATCACATCGTTCTCTATCGGAATAATTACAACGAAATCAGGTTTGTCGACCACACCGAATATTCCTTCAACACCACTGGCTCTGCGTATTTTATCTTCCCGTACACTCATCCATTTGTTTGAATAGACTACTTTGCTTTCAAGGGTTTCGAACTCTTTCATTGGTGATGTTTCCTCTGGATTATTCGTCTTTTATCTCTGGATCCAAAAACAGGGACCGGTCCCGATGATTGGTGATTTAGCCACCTGACTCAAGTAACAGATACCAATAATGTGAGTAAACACCTCACTTTGTTTTGGTAGTTAGCCGACGGCTCGGTTAATCAGGCTATGACATACAACCTAAGCCAGTCATAACCTGAGGATGAACAGATAATTGCTGGAATTGGTATTAAACGACAGTAAAAACGTCTTCCATTGCCAAACGTGATTTTGGCAGACCATGGTTATAGTCACCATCTTCAGCATGGTAACCCATAGCTAAAGCCACATCACATACATAGCCATCCAGTTCATCAGCAAAAACCTCACTTACCAATTCCGTATCAATTCCTTCCATTGGCGTAGAATCGATACCCAGCCTGGCAAGTACATGTAACGCATTACCCAGAGCAATATAAACCTGAGATTTTGTCCAATGACTATTAGAGCCACTTTCATCCCTATGGAGATCGGCAAAGTGAAACGCTCCGTTTAGCATGGCGTCATAGTTTTCTTCAGTCAGGCGACCCAATTCCACATTGATATCCAGTACCTTTCTGTAATCCTCTTTCTGGTAGTTTGGATTGTGAGCAAAAAGAATGACGTGTGATGCCTCTGTTGCATGAGGGCGGTTTGGTTGATACTTGTTCGCAAACGTCGCATCCAGACGACTTTTCGCTTCGTCACTTTCAATAAGCACAAATTTCCACGGCTGTGAGTTAATAGATGAAGCCGATAAGCGGATAGCTTCTTTTATGATGCTTATGTCTTCTTCTGAAATACGCTTGCTGGCATCGTATTTTTTTGTGGTATAGCGTTTAGTCAGGTCTTGTATAATTGAGTGGGTCATATCTTTCTCCTTTTGTTTATCTACCAGTGGTTCCTATCTTTGATTTTGGCGTAGGAAAAGCCATCGTATAAGCATCACGGTTGTACCAATGCCATTGGGGCTGATAAACACAACGCATTAGCTGACAAATTAACTACAAAACAGATTCTAACACCTGCCTTTAGGGTTATTATTTCTAATTAATCAATTATAAATTGACTACATCTATCTATTTCAGAGGATTGATAAGAGCAATACTTCTCCAAAACCAGCCACTTTTCTGCTGGATTCCATATTGAAATCAATTTGCCATTACGGAGTTAAATCATGCGCTCAACCCTAACCTCAGCACTCTTGGGGCTGTCCTTATTCTTTGTTAATACAACTCAGGCTGCCTCCCTGTCCCCCCAGTGGGAGCTCTCTGGTTTTTCCGGGCCAGAATCTGTGTATGTATCTCCAGAGCACCGGTGGGTCTATGTCACGAACATTAATGGCGAGAAAAACGGCTTTATCAGTAAGCTATCCAAAGATGGGCAGATAAACCAACTGAAGTGGGTTGACGGGTTGGGTATGCCAACAGGTATGGGAATGTTTGAAAATAACCTCTATGTCGTGGATGGCAAACAGGTGCATATTATTGATGTTGAAACAGGAAACATCCGCCAGAGTATTAAGGCCAAAGATGCCACGATGCTTAATGACCTGACGATTAGCGATACAGGGCAGGTATTTGTGGGAGATATCGCAGCGGGGAAAATCTACACTATCGTTGAAAACCAGTTAGTTGTCTGGCTGGAAGATAAAAACCTTCCCCACCCTAATGGATTACTGGCTCAGGGAAACACACTGGTTGCTGCAAATCTGGCAAGCAAACTGGCTCAGCAATTTAAACCAGAAGAGTTCGGCTCAGTTTACAAGATTGACCTCGCGACTAAGTCTGTGACACTAATGAATTCCAGTTATCGCCTTGGTGGCTTAGATGGCGTAACTGAATTTAATGGTTCTCTTATTGTCAGTCATTTCCCGGCAGGTGACATTTATCAGGTCACGGATAGCGAACGCGTCTTATTAGGGAAAGTAGATGTCAGTGCTGCGGATATCAGTGTTGATGACAGCTCAGATACACTTTTTATTCCGTTTTTGTTTAACGGCAAAGTCGCAGCGTACAAAATCATCAACGACTAATTACAAAAAGTGAAAACTCTGGGTTTATCTTTTGGTTATTCACTCTGAAAAATGCATTAGAATGGAAGTTCTGATGCATTTTGCTTTTTTGAAAGCTGACGGAAATCATATGGATATTGCCACCCGCCTTGACCTGTTCCTTGACATTGTTTATCAAGGCTCCTTTGCTAAAGCTGCTGAACTCAGACATATGGACAGAGCGGTAGTGACCAAACAATTTAAGATTCTGGAAGAAACACTTGGGGTCAGGTTGCTTAACCGAACCACTCGTTCTCTGTCGCTAACAGATGCGGGGCGCGAGATATTAGAGCAAGCCAAAGTTATCCGAAATGAGATAAATAAAACTCAGCGTTTAGCGGAATCCTTTCACACCGAACCCCGGGGGCTATTACGGGTAACCAGCCATGTGTCATTTGGAAACCTGTACCTCCAGAAAGCCATCAACCTCTTTATGAAAAAGTACCCGGATACCTATATCGAGCTTTCACTGGACGACAGACTGGCAGATATCGTCGGTGAGAAATTTGATATTGCCTTTCGGCTGGATTCCCCTAAAGACTCAACAAATATCGCTAAAAAACTAGCTTCAACCAAACTGGTTCTTCTTGCGTCACCGGACTTTATTAAGGAACACGGCAATCCGCAAACGCTAAAAGAGCTCGTTGCTTTACCGGCAATTACTTACTCGAACGGCCCTTTTACATTGGATAAACTGGAGATGGCAGCTTCCGGACAGGACAAAATGGAAAAATACAGCATTAATGGGCGTTTCAAAGCAAACAGCGTTGACTCTCTCATTAGTGCCACTCAGGCCGGACTTGGTTACTCTATCGCAGATCTGTCTGTACTTAAGTCCAATATTAAAGATCTGGGACTTGTTCCGATACTACAAAACTACCGGTTCCCCAGTGATTTTGGCGCCCTATACGCCGTTTACCCGCACCGAAACCAGACCCCGCTGGTTAAGATGTTTATCGAAACAGTGCAAGAAGTGATTGGCACACCGCCAGTCTGGTATAGCTATGTAGAGAATTACTCTTCTATGTATATCTAATGATGTCTGTCGATGGTTAACTTATGTGCTACCGGTGAGTATCGTCATCTATGAGTCTTGCATCCATTTAACCAGCGGCTTTCTTAAACCAATCCGGCTGTGCCCTGCAGGAAAATGGTCAAAACGGGTAAACTCCTCAAATCCCAGGCGCTGATAAAACGCAGGCGCCTGCCAACTCTGAGTCCATAACCATAAGCCTGAAAGCTCTTGCAACCTGGCGTACTCTTCTGCTCTCTCCATAAGTTGCCTGCCGAGTCCGCTGCCACGACAGCTCTCATCAACCCAAAGCTCATCAATATACAGCCAGCCCCACAACAGGTCTGCCGTCAATGCTCCAATAAGATTGCCGTTTTCATTTTCAACGGTCCAGTTTAAACGCTCCTTTAAGTAAGGCGGTGCCATTTGCGTGTGGCTATGAGACTCAAAACCTGCCGTCAACTCATCTTGTTTCTTCGCGTCAAGCGCGCCTTTAGTAAAATTAATCTTCGCCATATTCCGTCTCTGTCATTAGCTTATTTAAAATGGTGGCTCTAACCCGGCTCATTCAGCCATAACGATTATATGAAAAGATTCAAAAAAATCATGAATTTTGCGCCCTTTCAGCCATTTTCTCATCTGTATATAGACTAGACTTATCTATCTACAGAGTTGCTATATAAGGAGTTTATTATGTATAAACATGTTTTAGTCGCAGTAGAACTTTCAGATGACACTGACACCCTGATAGATAAAGCCTCAGCCTTTGCCAAGAAGTTTGATGCAGAAGTCTCACTGGTTTATATCGATAGTGCGTACGGAGAAATCTATACCGGCTTTTTTGACCTGACAGACGAAGAAGGCCGTCATAACGTCGGTGAAAGAACCATTAATTATATTGACCGTTTTATCGAGCGTTCTGAAGTGCCAATCAAAAGCGCCTTAGTGGGCTCTGGCAACATTAAAAATAAACTACCCGAGTTACTCAACCAGGTAGAAGCCGATATTATTATTTGTGGTCACCATCATGATTTCTGGAGCCATATCGTTTCCACATGCCGTCAACTGATTGATTCAAGCTCGATTGATATCCTGATACACCCTATTGTTAAATAGAAAAAATATTCCACTTAGTTGCAGTACACAGCACCGGTAAAGACGGGCCTGGTACTGCAAACTTCACAGTTAAAGCAAAAGCTCCTCACTCACAGTGACCCCAATCACACACGCCAAAATGGCCCATTTAACAAAAAGACCAAAAGTGATAGAAGTCACATATATAACTAAAAAGCCACCAAGATATTAAGTGACGCAGATCACGCAAGCAAATTCAACGTTAAGAGGTCTTTCATGTTTCCCGGGTACCAGATAATTGAAAAGCTGCATGAGAGCTCCAACTCCATCGTATATCGTGCGCTTCGCCAGGCTGATGATAAGCAGGTAACCCTTAAACTTTTGCCGCAAAAACCACCGACAGCAAAGCAGCTTATTCGTTTTAAACGTGAATACGACATTTTGAATCAGTTGAATTTGCCGGGAATTATTCAGGTCCTGAGCTTTGAAAACATGGACTCAGGGCCGATGATCGTGATGGAGGATATTGCTGCCGATTCCGCAGATAAGCTTTCACTGGCGGGAAATATCAGAATCGACCATTTTCTGCAGCTGGCAATTCGTATTACTGAAATTCTGGGGCAGGTTCACCAGCAAGGCGTCATTCACCGAGACGTAAATCCATCTAACATTCTTCTGCGCTTTACAGAAAGCAGAGATCACTCCGATGAATGGCTGGATGACATCAGACTGATTGATTTTGGCAGTGCCACCAGTGAGCATCAGAAGAACCAGGACTTCAGCAGCCCGGGCCAGTTAGACGGTACTCTGAAATACATCTCCCCCGAGCAGACCGGCCGAATGAACCGGCCGGTGGACTATCGCACCGATTACTACTCGCTTGGCGTCACGTTTTACCAGCTACTGACCGGAAAGCTGCCCTTTTATAGCCAGGATGCTCTCACACTGATACACCAGCATCTGGCTAAGAACCCTCTGCCTCCGCACGAAGTGAAAGAGAATGTTCCTGAGATGCTCTCGGCAGTGATTTTAAAACTGATGACCAAAAGCTCAGAAAAACGTTATCAATCTGCTGAAGGCATAATCAGTGACTTACAGAAATGCCTTAGCCATTTTCAGTCCAGCGGAACCATTCACCCGTTTAAGCTGGGTGAAAAAGATGTTTCCAGTCAGTTCTCCATTCCTCCGAAGCTGTACGGCCGCAAACAGGAAACAGCACAGCTTCAGAGCACTTTTGCCCAGGTTGCTTCAGGCACAACAACGCTGATGCTGGTGAACGGCGTGGCCGGTGTTGGCAAGACGGCTATGGTCAAAGAGATTTATGCCTCACTGACCAGAACAAACGGCAGCTTCCTGTCGGGTAAGTTTGATCAGTACCAGAGAAATATCCCCTATACCGCAATAGCGCAGGCATTTAACGGGCTCTGCAGCCAGCTTCTGGGCGAGTCAGAAAAGGAGCTAAGCCGCTACAGAGAACGAATTCTTTCCGCTGTAGGAATTAATGGTCAGATCCTGATAGAAGTGATCCCCCAGCTTGAGCTGATCATCGGGCCACAACCTCCGGTAATTCAGGTGGGCCCGCAGGAAGCTCAGAACCGCTTTAATCTGGTATTCGGCAACTTTATAAAAACGCTCTGCCTGCCCGAAAACCCCATGGTTCTGTTTATCGACGACCTGCAATGGGCAGATATCCCTTCACTCACTTTGCTGAAAAACCTGATGCTGGATCCTGGTCTGTCACATCTTCTGGTGATTCTGGCTTACCGGGATAATGAAGTGGATGACAGCCATCCGCTTACCTCAACCATAAATGCCATAGCAGAAGAAGACGGAAAAATTACCACGCTTCACCTGGACAATCTGAAGAGCCGTGCCGTTTCAGAGCTTATCGCCGATGCTTGTTTCTGTACGCCGGAGGAGAGCCTTCCGCTGGCAAACCTTGTCTGGAAAAAAACAGCCGGAAACCCGTTTTTTACCCGGGAGTTTATCAAGACCTTATATCTGGATGGTTTGCTAACCCTCAATACGGAAAAGCGCCGCTGGGAATGGAATCTGGACGAAATAAGAACCCGGAACGTAACCGATAATCTTGTGGAACTCCTGACCTCCCGAATGAGGCGCATGCCTGAGCAGAGCCAGAAACTGCTTCAGAAAGCCGCCTGTCTGGGTAACCGCTTTCATCTGCAGGTGCTGTATCAACTGTGTCAGCAGGGCGGTTGCCGCAGCAGGAAGAGTCTGATACCTCCGATGGAGGAAGGCCTGCTGATCCCACTGAATCAGATCCCATGGATGATTTCCAGCCAGTGGGAAGATGAAATGAAAGAGAGTGAATTTAAATTCGCTCACGACAGAGTTCAGCAAGCTGCCTATTCCATGATCCCGGAAAACGAACTGCCTCACATCCATCTGGAGATGGGCAGGCAGTTGCAAAAGATGGCTGTCGATAGCGGTAAGCTGGACGAGCAGATATTTGATATTGCCCAGCACCTGAACAAAGGCCGCAGCCTGCTCACCAGTAAAAAGGATAAAGCCGGGCTGGCACAGCTAAATATCACTGCCGGATTGCGTGCTAAACAGTCATCTGCCTACCTTTCCGCTCTCGTGCACTTCCGCATAGCCCGGGAGCTCTTAGATAATAACTTCGATAGCCACTACCGGGAGATGATACAGTGCAGCACAGAAGAAGCGCACCTCAGCTTCCTGATGGGCTCATACGAACAGATGCAGCAGCATATCGACCTTGTCATCAGCAAAGCCCGCAGTGAGCTTGATGCGGTTCAGGTCCGCAACGTTTATCTTCAGTACCTGATTGCTCAGGGGCGTCAGGGGGAAGCGGTAGAGCACGGCCTTCAGGCGCTGATTACCCTGCAGATCACGCTTGATGAGCAGGCCGCTGAATTTGATGTCGAATCGCTGACGGAACTTCCTGATATGGAAGATCCGGTAAAACTCGCCGCAATGCGGATCCTCAACACCATAATTACTCCCGCCTGGGCCGCTAATCCGCACGCCTTTGAAAAGATTGGCATCACCATGACCAATCTCTCCTACCACTACGGTAACTGCGATTTTTCTGCCGTGGGCTATGTATTTTACGGCGGGCTTTTATGCGGTCAGGGTGATATTGAACGCGGCTATCTGATGGGCAAAGCCGGCGTTGACCTGGCTGATAAAAGAGGGGCAACGCATCTTCAGGCCCGTATCCGGGTGTTGTTCTGCGCCACGGTAATGCACTGGAAACGCCCGCTGGATGAGAATGTAAAACTCTTCTATCAAGCCTATGAGCCGGGCGTAACCACAGGGGATCTTGAATACGCCTGCTACGGCCTGGTTGAGCCGGATATTTATCAGTACCTTATGGGTGCCCCTCTTCCCGGGCTGATAGACAGGTATCAGGACAGTTGCACAAAAATCAAAGCACTGAGACAGGAGTTTCACTTCCACTATCTGGCGCCTGTGTACCAGTCTGCGCTAAACCTTTCCGGACAGGAAACTACCCAGAATCCGGCACTGCTTGAAGGACAGATTTTCGACTACCGGACAATCATAGGTGAGCTGAAACAGGACAGGCAATATACCCTTTTATGCACCTCCTTTCTGACCATGACCATGAACGCATTTATTCTTGGAGACTATGAACAGGCGCTGGTTTATGCAGAAGAAAACGAGATCTATAAAACCGGTGGCGGAGGCATGTATTTTCTTCCGGCCCATAATTTCTACCACTCACTGTGCCTTGCAAAGGGAAAAGATCTTGCTGACAACGAATCGCGCAAAATGGTGCTGGCACAAATAGTAAAAAACCAGAAAGAGCTTGAGCCCTGGGCCCGGAGTGCTCCCGGAAATACTCTGCACAAATATCACCTGGTGGAGGCGGAACGCGCGCGAATAGAGGGCGATGGCTATACTGCCCTGAGAAACTATGAAAAAGCCATAGAGCTGGCCGGTAAGAACGGGTTTATTCATGAGCAGGCACTGGCCTTGGAACTGGCTGCCGATCACTTTGCACAAGAGAGAATGCCTTTAGTCCGGGATGTCTACCTGAACAAAGCACTGCATCAGTTCCAGCAGTGGGGCGCGCAGGCAAAAGCAGAGCAGATGTTAAGGCAATACCCTGAACTTTCTGCAAACGAGTGGCACCACCTGGAACCGGGAACGGTAAGCACGCTGAGCCACCAGAAAGAAGCGCAGATAGATTTATTCAGCATCATCAAAGCTGCTGAAGCCATCTCTGAAAAGCTGGAACTAAACAGCCTGCTTAAAGCTATGCTGCGCATTGTGATTGAAAGCGCCGCAGCAGAAAAGGGCTGCCTGTTACTTCCCCGAGAAAACGAATGGTATCTGGAAGCCGAAGGCAGAATGGGAAATGATGATATCCGTACATTTACCTCAGTTTTACTCAAAGAGTGTCACCAGGTGCCTTTGAACGTTATCCGCTACGTACTCAGAACACAGGAAACCCTTCTTTTAGAAGATGGCGGCACAGAAAATAACTTCTCTTCCGATCCCTATATCGCAGCAAATAAACCCAAATCTATTCTCTGTTTCCCTCTGGTCCAGCAGGGAGAGCTCAGCGCCATCATATACCTGGAGAACAACCTTGTCCGGGGCGCCTTCTCACCCGACCGGATGGAGTTACTAAAACTGCTCTCCTCACAGATGGCAATTTCTCTGGAGAACGCACGTTTGTATACCCAGCTTGAAGAGAGAGTTCAGCTACGCACCTCTGAGCTGGAAATAAGCAACCAGCAACTGGAAATCGCCAGAGATAAGGCAGAGGATGCCGCCAAAGCCAAAAGCGCTTTTCTTGCCAATATGAGCCATGAGATCAGAACCCCAATGAACGCTATTATCGGCCTGACCAACCTGACTCTGAAAACAGAACTTGATGGCGTGCAGCGCGACTATCTGAGCAAAATTGAAGGCGCCGCTGACTCACTGCTTAGCATCATCAACGACATTCTGGACTTCTCTAAGATAGAAGCAGGAAAAGTTGAAATCGAGAATGTTGAGTTCTCACTGAATGATGTCCTTAAAAAACTCTACGACCTGTTTTCTCTCAAAACAGAAGAGAAAGGGCTCGGCTTTGAGATAGAGATTGCCTCAGGCACAAGCCGGGAGCTGTTGGGTGACCCCATGCGGCTGGGACAGGTACTGGTCAACCTGGTGGGCAATGCCGTGAAATTTACCAAGACAGGAAAAATCCTTGTCAGAGTAAAAGAGCAAAAAGTCGTGCTTAACTCCGCCGGTGAGCAGGCTGAACTTCTGTTTGAAGTTATTGACACCGGCATAGGCATCACGCAGGAGCAGCAGGAAAAACTATTCCACGCATTTGAGCAGGTAGACAGCTCCACCACCCGGAAATTCGGAGGCACAGGACTTGGCTTAACTATCAGCCACGCCCTGGTGGAAATGATGGGTGGCTCTGTGTCTGTATCCAGTGAGCCGGGCAAAGGCAGCCGCTTTAGCTTCACAGCGCGCTTAACCCGCGCAACGTCAAAAACCGGTCAAGCCACATCAGAGGCGCGGAATAAAGAGCCGGATATCAACCAGCTAAACGGCCGCCGTGTGCTTCTGGTTGAGGATAATAAAGTAAACCAGATGGTTGCTGAGGCACTTTTAAAAAGCCAGGGCATAGAAGTCGTTGTAGCTGAAAATGGCAGAATCGCCGTAGACACGGTTCGCAACAATGCTCCGTTTGACACCATTCTTATGGATATACAACTGCCTGAAATGGATGGTTATCAGGCAACCAGACATATCCGGGAAATCTGGTCAGAAAGCGAGCTGCCAATCATTGCTATGACAGCTCATGCTATGGATCAGGAAAAACAGAAATGCCTGGACGCCGGAATGAACGATCACATAGGCAAGCCCATTGTTCCGCAAGCCCTGTTTGCTACTCTGGCCAAATGGATAAAGAATCATGCTGTAAGGTAGTTTGGAGCAACCGAGCTGCCTTGAGCTCGGTCACTTTACGCAAGCCTGGATCTGACCAGAATACTGGCAACCGGTAGGGAGACGAGGGCAACAATGCCCATGGGGATAATATGCGCGATAACCTCTGCTGCCGGCAGGGCTTTTAAAAAAATTCCCTGCACGATAATCAGGTAGTGCTGAATAGGCAGCCAGTAGGCGATATGCTGAAGTATCTCAGGCATATTGGCAACCGGCGTTGCAAAGCCGGACATCAGCATCAGGGGCACAACAATGGCAAAACACCCCAGAATAGCCTGCTGCTGAGTATTCGATACGGCTGAAATCATAAGCCCTAACGATGAAGTAGAAATCAGAAAGGCAATCAAAGCCAGCTGCAGCCACCAGAAGGATCCCATAAAAGGAATGTGAAACAGGAATACCCCTGCCGCAATCATCAGATTTCCCAGCACATAGCCGACAATCAGTGGCGGAATTGTCTTAGCGGCGATGATTTCTCCCGGATGACAGGGCGATACCAGCAGTTGTTCAAAGGTCCCTAACTCTCGCTCTCTGGCTATGGACAAAGCCGTCAGCAGCAGGGCAATAACCATAGAAAGCACCCCCGAAAGACCGGGGACAACAAACCACTGATAATTAAGATTACTGTTAAACCAGTGGCGAACAGTAACCGGACTTACGGTGGTCTGCGCCGGATTCACCCTTGAGATAAACTGCTGGCTGATGCTCTGAATATACCCGGTGACCACCTGAGCCGCATTTGCCCTTCTTCCGTCAGAAATCACCTGAACCTGAGGATTTTCGCCCGAAGATAAGGCCTTAGAAAAATCAGAAGGCACAATAACCGAAACCAGACTCTGCCTCTGGTTCATACGCTGTTCAACTTCCCGGTACGAATAGACACTCGCCACATGCCCGACAAAATCGGCCTTTGAAACCTGGTCTAAAAACTGCCGGGAATAGTAACCATTATCCTGATTAAAGACCGTGATATTGACGTTATACACATCCAGCGTAATGGCATAGGCGAAGATAACCAGCTGCAAAAGCGGAGGGGCAACTAAAATGATCCGCGTTTTCTTATCATGCAGAATGCAGAGAAATTCTTTAATAATCTGAGCTCTTAATGCCGGGGAAAATAACATAACTCTACTCCTCCAGTGTCTTAGAGGACTTTTTGTGAGCGATAATAAAAAATACCAGCCCGATAAAAAGCATTGCCGCAATATTTGGGATAAACAGAGGCCATATATCCCCTGCCAGAAAGACTGTCTGGATACAGGCGATATAATATTTCACCGCCAGTACATAAGTTAAGAGCTGGATAACATAAGGCATGGAGTCAATCTCAAACAGGAAGCCTGATAGCAGATAGGCAGGAAGAAATGCCGACATCAATGCCAGTATAGAAGCCACAAACTGATTCTTTGCGACTGTAGAGATTAACAGCCCCTGGCCTAAAGCCGGAACCAGAAAACAGGACGAAAGCAGAAGAACCGCCCACCAGGATCCCACCAGCGGTACATCAAAGGCGTAAGTCGCCAGCAAGACACAAATCACTGTTGCAATTAAACCCAGTCCAAAATAGGGGATCAGCTTGCCGATAAGGATTTCGTTAACCTGGGCAGGGGTAGAAATCAACGCCTCCATTGTGCCTTTCTCCCACTCCCTTGCAATAACCAGAGCGGTTAACAGGGTGCCTATCATGGTCATCACTATGCCGATGGCGCCTGGGATCAGAAACCGTTTACTTTCCACTTCCGGGTTAAACCAGACACGGTTTTCCACATTAATACTCTGCCCCTGAATATCTGACAGGGTTTGCTGAGCCCATAACATGGCGACGTTCTGAGAATAATTGGCAACAAAGTTGGCGGTATTGGGCTGAGAGGCATCGGTAATAATCTGGATCAGATTGCTTCTCTCTCCCGATGCAATTCTTTGTGAAAAATTATCGGGGATAATCACCACACCATTGAGTTTTCCCGAAGCCACTTTTTCCTGAGCCTGCCGCAGGTCACGTACCGGCTCAACGATAAAATAACGGGTCCGGCTAAAGGCAGAGGAGAGAGACTCAGACCAGGAGGAGTTGTCCTGCTTCACCACCGCAATGGGAAGCTGCTTAATATCCAGAGAAACTGCAGTTGCAAACAGAACCAGCAGCACCACGGGAAGAATAAAGGCGATAACAATGGCCGATGGGTCACGGATCACCTGCAGTGACTCTTTAACGATTAACGCTCTGACGCGTTTTAGACTGAATGTGCCGGCCATATCACTCGTCCTCATTTTCAATCAGCTTAATGAAGGCTTGCTCCATTGTCGGATCCGGATTATCCGGGGTACTCCAGCGGCGTTTAAGGTTATCCGGACTGTCCAACGCAATTAGCTTCGAGCGGTACATCAGGGCAATCCGGTCGCAATATTCCGCCTCGTCCATAAAGTGAGTGGTGACCATTACCGTCATGCCTTTGGCGACAAAGCCGTTAATATGAGTCCAGAATTCACGCCGGGTGATGGGGTCCACCCCGGACGTAGGCTCATCCAGAAACAGCACCTTTGGACGGTGCATGACCGCACAGGCCAGAGCCAATCTCTGCTTGTAACCAAGCGATAGATCATCCGGGTTGGCATTAAGGTAAGGCTGCAGACGGAAGGTCTCAATCATGTCCTGAATCCGCTGCTTTTTCACTTTACCGGTCAGGCCGTACACTCCGGCGGAAAAGTCCAGGTTCTGCTTAACCGAAAGCAGGTTATAAAGTGAGAACTTTTGCGCCATATAGCCCAGTTGCATTTTTGCCTGAGTGGACGCGCTTGCCAGATTCACACCCGCCACTCTGGCGCTTCCCGAGCTGACCGAAAGCAGGCCGCACAGCATTTTAAATGTGGTCGACTTACCCGCACCATTGGGCCCGAGCAGGCCAAAAACCTCTCCGCGCTGAACTGAAAAGGAGACGCTGTCGGTGGCCTTAAAATGACCAAACTGTTTGGTTAGCTCGGTGCATTCCACCACGTTTTGCAGTTCATTACTGATCTGCTCCATCTTCTCCGCCAGGTCTGATCGCCCGGACGGAGCCCCGCCCAGCAGATCTATAAAGGCATCTTCAAACCTTGGCGGACACTCCACCACCTGCGCCTGCTCCTGCCCGGCAAACTGCTCCAGTTCCTGACGCTGCTCTGCACCGGAGAGCACCGCACGAATGGCCTGCCCCTGAATCACACCATCAGAGCTAAAAGGCATATCCAGAAGGTGGCGCAACACATCCCTGCGCCTGTCGTAGACATTGTTCAGCTTATAACTGCGGTGGGCAAGCCGCTCAGTCAGTACATCGGGTTTTCCTGAATAGAGCAGTGCTCCCTGATTCAGAAGCAGTACTTCATCACACTGTTCTACCTCATCCAGATAAGCGGTAGCCCAGACCACAGCCATCCCCTCATCAAGCAGTTGATCAACCATAGCCCATAAATCGCGACGGCTAAGAGGATCCACGCCAACGCCAGGCTCATCCAGCAGCAAAAGTCTTGGCCGGGCCATCAGGGCGCAGGCAAGCCCCAGTTTTTGCTTCATACCGCCGGACAGATTGCCCGCAAGCCTTTCGGTAAAAGGTTGCAGGCGGGTAAACTTAAGCAGCTCTGAAAAAAGGTCAGATTGCGCTCTGGTATCGATACCGCGAAGCTGAGCGTATAACTGCATATTTTCCATTACACTCAGATCTTCATACAGACCAAAACGCTGAGGCATATAGCCTATCTGCTCTGCCAGTTCGTCATGAAACTCAACAGAATCTTTTCCTACCACTTCGATAGAGCCTTCCCCGGGGTTCAGTAAGCCCGCAATCATCCGCATCAGGGTGGTTTTCCCGGCACCATCCGGGCCCACAAGCCCGGTAAGCACTCCCGAGCGAACCGAAGCTGAGACATCATCTAACACCTTGCTGCCGGAGAAAGATTTGCTGACATTGCAGATCCTTGCCACCACATTCTGACTGGTCATAACCAAAGCCTCACTGCAGAGAAATGGTAACGGGTTGCCCCTGATTTAATCCTCTGTCGTCGCCGTGAACCACTATCCGGATGCGGTAAACAAGGCTGGTTCTCAACTCAGGTGTCTCTACCGATTTCGGGGTGAATTCTGCCTTAGGTGAAATATAGCCAATTTGTCCCTCGAAGGTCTGCTGACCGGAATCGGTATAAATCGTCACGGTATCACCGGAAGCAATTTGTCCCAGCATGGTCTCCGCAACGTAAGCACGGACATAAGTAGGGTTTCTTAAAGACAGGGAAATCACAGGACTTCCCGCACTCACCATTGAGCCGGGTTCCAGAATGCGGGTAAGCACAATTCCGTTTTCAGGCGCATAGAGTTTTGTGTCCTGCAAAGCGGTCTCTTTGATTGCAAGCTCTGCCCTGGCGACATCCACTTCCTGGCGGGCAATGGCGATGGTTTCCGCTTTTGTTCCTTCCTCCAGCAGAGACAGGCGCTGCTTAGCTGCGGCCAGTGCGGCACCGGTTTCACTGTAGCGGGCCTGGGCATTGTCCAGATTATCGGCACTGGTTGATCCGGTTTTGATCAAATCTTTCTGACGGTTGTACTGGTACCCTGCGTTTTTTAACGTAGCGGTAAGCTGAATCACTTCCTGTCTTGCACATTCAACTTCCTGCTCACGCGGGCCCTTTATCAAATCAGCGAGCTTTGCTTCTGCAACCAGCAGCTGGGCCCTGGCAAGATCAACCTGTCTCTGAAAAGGAATATCGTCAATCTCGGCAAGTAAATCCCCTTTTTCAACCTGCGCACCATCTTCAACATACATATGTTCAATACGCCCGGACTGACGAAAGGCCGGTTTGACTTCCCGGATATCGATATTGCCATAAATGACACTCTCATCATTCCGGGGCATATAATAATTGCTGTAGCCATACCAGCTTCCGGCAGCAATAATAACCAGTACAAGTGGGATTAGTTTCTTGCTCATAGCCGATTTACCTGCAAAGTTACTGACGAATTATTTAACTCTTCTAAGATAACTTTAGGTGTTTATCGGAATAACATCATTGATTTTTAAGAAAAATAATTATTCAGGAAAACCGCTCCTGAATAATTTGAAAAATATGGGGCAAGGTTTAATACCTATCTTTCATAGACCTCTACGCAGTTCTTTCCATTACGTTTCGCTGAGTAAAGCGCTTTATCTGCATTGCTAAGAAGCTTATCAAGAATAAAGTTTTCATCGGGAATCGTGACCGCTAACCCAATGCTGGAGGTCACCTTTACTGATTTGTCATTGACAATAAACGGACTTGAGCTGACAGATTGTAATATTTCAGCCGCTTTTTTTCTTGCTGCTTCTGTATCAACCTCAGGCAGAAAAATAACAAACTCTTCTCCTCCAAACCGGGCAAATATATCGGAATCCGTAAGCTGAGAATTAATGCGCTCAGTGAACTCTTTCAGAATAGAATCACCCACCAGATGACCATAGCTGTCATTCACTTGCTTAAAGTTATCTAAATCGGTGTAAATAATGGAAACCGGCTGATTCTTATCCTTTGCAGCCTGCAGGTAAGATTCAACATGATTAAAGAAGTAGCGCCTGTTTCCGATTTGAGTAAGCGGATCTTTAAGAGCCTGCTCTTCCAGTTTGCGGGACTGTTCCATAAGTTTGCTATTGGATTCCTGCAACTCTATGGTGCGCTCAGAAATAACCTTCTCAAGACCTTCATTAATCGTTGCTAACGCTTCTTTAGCCTTAATAAGGGGAGTCATTTCCCTCGCAATCCCAAAGATCCGGGTTTTACCGTCAGCAGAATTAAGGACAGGGATAATCATGGTATTCCAGTGCCTGGTTTTACCATGAAGTAAAAAAGTTTCGTCGTAGGTGTGGGGAATGTTTTCTGCAAGACACTTCCGGTAACGAAAATCGACACTTGCGTGAATGGCATCATCCAGCAGTTCTTTTAACTTTTTTCCTTTATATTCATTACCCATCTCGAAATTACGGATCTGAGCGGGATTAAGATCCTCTATTGAGAACTCATCGTCCTCATCAAGAACCATGATAAAAATATTGTCATCCGAGTGCTGCCAAAAGTGTTCCAGTATGCTCATTTTACCGGCATGTATAGATGACTCGTAACTTAAGTCTGGTGATTCATCACTCATAAAACCGCTCATATCTTCCCTGATACCCAGACCAAAATAATAGTACTATTACTGCTTTCCGCCAAAGGTAATATTGCTGATTTTTGATTCGAAACATATTTCATCCGATCCATATTCAAAGTTGACGCCTCACAACCTATTCGGCTAAGGTTTTGTGCGGTAGATATTTGATAGAAAGGATGAATTGATGAAGTCTCACCTGACATTTTATGACTTTGAATCTAATGAATTATCTGATTGTGGTCAGGTTCTGAACATTGAGCTTTCAAATCACGGACTGGACTGGCCGGGAGTCATAATAGAAAAAGGCAATTCACCGCATTTTTATCCAACCAATGTTTATACGCCCTATTTCTATTTTGCTCTGGCGCTGGATCAGGATCTCAACTGGAGCGCAGAAAGAGATGGCAGCCTGACATCGTTAAAAACCAGTCCGGGAAATATCTGGATCAACCCGCCGAAAACCCCCTTTACCCACGACATTTCAGAGCCCTGTTACTTTGTTATTCTGGCCGTGGAAGAGAAAGAGTTTCTGGCTAACTGCCCACTCAACCTTGAGGGGAAAGAGCTTCAGTTTCTGAATAACTACAATGTGCTGGACGAAACAATTAAAGGAATCATTGAACTGTTTTTATTAGAAACACAGGCGAAAGGCCGGAACGGAAAGGCGTATTTAAGAAATATGTTGTCCCTGCTGGCAACCCATTACATTCAGAACTATTCCAACTACTTCGACCTGCAGGATGTTCAGCTCTCTTCGTCCAAGTTTGACCAGGGGCAGGTTGATAAAATCGACCAATACATCAGCGACAACATCGGCAAACATATCTCGGTGGAAGATCTCGCAGACCTGCTAAGATGCAGTAAGTTTTACTTCCTGAGAGAGTTTAAAAAACTGGTTGGCGTTACGCCCTATCAATATCTGATGAATAAACGGCTGGATCAGGCCAAAGCTCTGCTATCTTCAGACAAAGTTAACATTGCTTCCGTGGGACACGAGCTAGGCTTTAATGACCAGTCCCATTTTACAAGGGCGTTCAAAAGCCGATTCGGAATGACACCAGGACAGTATATAAAACAGTCCGGTGCTTAACCATATTCCCCGGGATTCGGGGTTTTCAACCCGCCCGGCTGGCGCTTTTAGCAAGCTTCAGCCCAGCGGTTCATATCCACATCTGTGACATTATCATTGATAACGGAGATAAACGGCAGCAGCTCCAGCGAATGATAAGAGTTAAATCCATAGTCAGTCACAACTGCACTGCCCTGAACCACACACTTTCCGCCCATACTTACGATGAAGCTCTCAACCATCATCGCTGATGATTCACAATAGGTCTCAATTTTATACACACTGCTCATACTTCTTGCTCTACTACATCTAATTACTGCTTTTTATTTGTAATACAATATATATACAAACTCAGGTTAGAATTCCAGCACTAATTATGAAAACTGTCACTTTCTGTACAATTAATAACCATCTTTTCAGTTTTGAGACAATCTTTGCATAACCAGGAACAACTCTGTTAAGCCACATCAGGCAAACTATGCTGAATTCTTTCATGTGCTCTTATCAGGGCATTGAAATTATTACTCATTCTTTCAATACCCCCCCTATACTGAGCCATTCTCTGATCTAAATCGTTACTGTGCTCCCCAAGAGACCTTAGCTTATGTGAAAATTCCTGCAATTCGGCTCTGCGTTGATTAATCTGTTCCACAGCTGTGCTGACATTGTCGTAAACCACATCCATTGCCTGTTTTGATTCGTCAGCATTTAAGGTAAGTACGTCCACCCTCTGTTCAATGCTGGTCGTAGAAGCGTGAGTTCTGCCTGCAAGCGTCCGCACTTCATCGGCAACAACCGCAAATCCACGTCCTTGTTCCCCCGCTCTGGCAGCTTCAATCGCAGCGTTCAGCGCCAGCAGGTTAGTTTGATCTGAAATGCTGTTAATTTCCTGGGTCAGGCCATTAATCTTGTCAACACCTTCACTCAGATTGATGACCATCTGCCGGGAGTCAGTGATGTGTTCAGCATCCGCCATTGTGCCTTCTTCCATTTTATCCAGCGCTTCGATGCAACTTAAAATATCCAAATCCAATGCTGCAACCTTGTCTGAAATAGCACAAGATCTCCCAGCAGAATAATCCGCAAAGGTGTCCAGATCTTCAGATAGCCTTGCAACAATATCTGAAACCAGTACAGATAACTCACGAACACTCCCGCTCAGAGATTCTTTTAGCTCATCCCGTTGGATCTGACTATCATGCCGCTCAGAAATAACCGCAAGCTCTGCTTCATTGAGTCTTTTAGCCAGTTTCTCAACCAGAGCTTTACCTTCGGTAATACTTGCTACACTTTCTGCCGTAACCAGATCATCAACAAGCAGGCCGGAAAGGCGATTATTAAAGTCTTTTATTGGCTGAACATAGCAAAGATGAATCAGCCCCAGATTGGTCACTGATAATAAGAGAATAAAAACTAGATCTCCATAATAAAATATTTCATCAAAGTAGTTATCGGTTAATAAAAATAGAAAAATAAATGTTAGATTAATTATAATTATTTTATTAAACGTACTCATAATTACCACCTGATACTTATTCTTAAAAAGTATTTTTCAATTAACTCATAATACTCCTCATAACTGAGCCAATTGTTGATAAAAGTAGCAACTATCTTTTCCTGATTTCCCATACATAAAAACTCACTTCCCATAAAAAAAACGGCTTATAACAGCCGTTTTTTTATCGAAAATGATTTATCAGGTACGGTTTCCAAAATAAACCGTACATGCGTAAAACACCACTCCGGCAAAAATTACGCCCATCATCCAAATATCTGTCTGATCCATTATTCTTCTCCTTCAGTATTTGTGCCGATTATTTTTGAAACCACCACAGAAATAACAATCACTGTAAAAATTAATCCTGCTGAGTGTAAAAACAGTTCTGCTGCAAAATTCATTATATTTCTCCTTAGTACGAAGTCGCTGGCTGAGGCTTACTGAATTTCGCAGGTTCAGCATCCGAGGAAAGCGAAAGTAATACTACCGTCATTATCAGTGCTACCGCTGCGGTAATGTGCGCATTGGCCAATGGCGCTGTTGAAGGGAATGCATCCACAATCATTTGCTTAACCGGACGGATAGTCCACGCCAGGTTACATGCCCAGGATACCAGCAGTGTTGCTGTTGCCGCTTTTGCATTACGCTTCCAGAACAGACCCGCAACTGTTACGAAGAACAGTGGAGCAAGCCATGCAAACAACCAGTTGATAGCAGGTACAATCGCAGGCTGGTTGAAGAAGGTCAGCACTGCACCAACGATACCGAAGATAAGGATCATACGCTGCATAGTGCGCTTCTCTTCAACAGGTGTCATATCCGTCTTAGAGTTAGCCTGAATAATGTCCTTAGTAAAGATGGTTGCCGGAGCCAGTACCGTCATAGCGTAAGTAGACAGCAATGCGCCCATAAAGCCAGCCTGAAGCAGAACGACCAGCCAGGTTGGAAGCAGTTTAACCACCAGTGTTGCACCCGCCAGCTTAGGACCAAGCTCTGCAAACTCAGGAATTGTCGCAGCCGCAAGGCCAACCAGTACCGGGAATACACCGAACAAACCATTGATTGGCGCGGCAATCCAGATGGAGCGACGGATAACCTTTTCGTTCTTGGCTGACATTGCCGCAGCCATACCCTGCTGGTTAACTGACTGAGAAAATACCACTGAGAAAATAGTTGCCACACCAAAGCCAAACAGCAGATCAGGTGTACCAAAGATGCTTAGCTTGAATTCAGTTCCATTGTCCACGTAGAACTGTTTAACACCTTCCCAACCCTCCGGCAGAGCGAATGCTAGATAGAAGCCTGCGATAATAATCGAACCGTACATCACCACTGCGTTAACCAGGTTAACCCACATGGTTTGCTTGATACCGCCCATGGTTACATAAGCCAGACCAAGAATCGCACCGACGATAACAGATACAGGAAGAGACCAGCCACTGGATGCGGAAAGTGCGATACCCAAAGCTTGTGTTTCCAGAGAAACCAGTCCGAACACAACCATACCACCCACACAGGCTGTCAGGTTGCGCATCTGTTTACCAAACATATCACCCTGAAGTTCAGGGATTGTGGCACAGCCAAGGCGACGCACCCAGCGGCCGGTACCCAGACAGATTACACACATTAGAATGGTATGAGCAAAACAGAACCAGAGTGCTACCGCACCCATGCCAAACGACATTTCCATTAAGCCATATACGTGAGCAGAACCAAGGTAAGTAATTGCCAATGTAACGGAGAACATTGCCATATTGGCATCTGCACCACCGCGCGCCATATCTGTTACTGTACCCGCTGCTTTATCTTTTTGATTTAAATACCATCCAATACCACCGATAACGACGACATTGTAGATAAGTACCATTAGTAGTACGGAGTTCATATTCCGTCCCCCTGTTTCACATGTTATTTAATTATTGAGTTGAATACCTATTGGACTAAGTAGATATTGCATTACTACTAAATATAAAAAATGGAACTAAATCACCCTTCAAAATATATCCTATTCCATCAGCGGGAACCCACTTCCCGCCAAAAAAACAACCGTAAATACAACCAGATAGAAACAGAGGGCGTCAGTATAATTACTGACGCCCTCTGCTTATCTAAACTTTTTCTAAACTAGTTTTAACTTGTCGCTTTAAATTCATTTACCTGCTCCCTGTGGTTCGCCAGGAAAAAGTCTTTAAATGATTTAACACAGTGCGTCATAAATCGCTGAGGCAGGTAATAAATATTTAAATACCAGTCATCAGTTTCATATTCATCTAATAATGTCACCAGGCTTCCATCCTGAATATGTTTCTGCACAACAAATTCCGGTAAATAAGTAATACCGGTAGAATGAAGTGCTGCGGATAACATTACCTTAGCATCAGACACTTCTATGGATTTCACAATCCGGATTGGAACCGCTTCACCGTTTTGTTTATAGACCCACTGGTTCTGATTTTGCAGTGCTTTTGAATAGAGGCAACGGTGATTAACCAGATCCTGTGGAACCAGAGGTTCACCATTTTTTTTGATGTACTCAGGAGAAGCGACGGTTATAAACTTTTGGGTAAGAAGATTTCGACGAACCAGTAGCAGTTCTGAATCTTTGTTTGCCGCATAACCTGCAACGGCAGAGATAATAAAATCGTGGTCCTTGTAGTAATCCATCCCCCTTGGGGTCATGGTTAACTGAATATTCACCAGCGGATTATCTTCAATAAATTCGCTGATAATAGGCAGCACCACTTTTTCGGCATAGATAGGCGTACAGCAAACCTTGATATTACCGCGGGTTTCGGTGGTGAACCCGGTAAGCTCATTAATCATCAGATGAATATCATCTGTGATTTCCGAGAATTTGCTGTAAAGGAAAGAACCGGCTTCCGTCAGTCTTTCATTCGGGTTATTTCTTTGATACAGGCTAATGCCCAGTTCTTCTTCCAGGTCGCTTAACCAACGGGAACCGGTACTGGTTGAAATTCCCATGGTTTCCGCTGCTTTAGTAATTGAGCCGGCATTAATCAACTCGATAAAAAACAGCATGCGAACCAACTGCTGAGGATCTATAACCTGAGACCCATTTAAGCTAGCTGTGTTTTTTAATTCCTCGTCCAACATAACAACATCTCAAACTTCGTATTATTATTCAGGCATTGTATTACAGATCACGTTCTGTAATTAGCTGACAAATGTATTACTGAGACCTGAGGCAATAAAAATGGGAGTGATGCCATCGCAAAACTCCCAAAAACGTTGAACCAGATCTATTAAGGCAGAAAAGGTTTATTACTCGTAGCTTTTCCAGCTTGGGAAGTTCGACTTATTCAGATTCAGGATCTGACGAGCTTCATCCGGAGTTGCAATTTCAAGGTCGTTGCACTCAAGCATACGCTTAGTACGCTCAACAAACTCAACGTTAGACTTAGCTAATTGACCGCGACGGTAGTAAACGTTGTCTTCCATACCCACACGGATATGACCGCCAAGTGCGATACATGCGTTGATGATCGGAAGGTGACCACGGCCGATACCCAGACCACCCCAGGTAAAGTTATCACCCCAGTGACGACGTACTTCATCAAGCATCTGAAGAAGAATATGAACTTCAGCCGGAGAACCACCCGGTGCGCCCAATACAAACTGGAAGTGAGGACGGATGAATGGGTTATGCGCTTCAGGCTCACCCGCTTCGCGTGCTTTCGCATTCGCCTTTTCAATCGAGTTGCGGTAGAACAGCACGTTGTGAATCATACCGATATCGAAGATTTCGATTTCAGGAGTAACGCCAACCAGAGGCATCTCTTTAGCCAGTTTGCCCAGGAACACAGGTGTATTTTCAAATACTGTTGTGTGTGCCCAGTTCATTGTACCTGCATCGAAGGTTGCGATTTCAGGGCGAAGCTCCTGGAATGGCAGCATACGGATTTCATCTTCGATACCCAGACCACCGGAAGTAGTCAGGTTGATTACGATGTCACATTCAGCTTCACGAACATAGTTCACAGTTTCCTGAAACTTAGCGATATCCATAGTGGCGTTTTGATTATCATCACGTACATGAATATGAGCAATCGATGCACCTGCAGCATGACACGCAATGATTTCATCTGCTTCTTCACGTGGCGTTACCGGCACATCAGGGAACATATCTTTCTTTGGCCAGGCACCAGTACAAGCAACGGTAAGAATACGTTTATTTGCAAGAGACATAATTATTTTCCTCTTATTTTTGATGCGCCATCAGCGGGAAAACCCTGAATCCGGCGCGAATTTATCTAAGCCATATTCCCTGAGGAACAAGCCTGAAATGTATAAATCGGATTACTATTCGTGAGGTTAAGACGCTTTAAGCGCGCTCAATAACCACTGCACAAGCCTGTCCGCCACCGATACAGAGAGTTGCCAGACCGTAACGCTGTTCACGCTTGGTAAGCTCATGAACCAGAGTAACCAGAATACGTGCGCCGGATGCACCGATTGGGTGACCAAGAGCAATCGCACCGCCGTTTACATTTGTGATTGCAGGATCAAGATCCAGACCTTTACACACTGAAAGTGCCTGTGATGCAAAAGCTTCGTTTGCTTCAACCAGATCCATATCTGCCACGTCCAGTCCGGCGATTTTCAGTGCCTTCTCGGTAGCAGGAACCGGAGCGTAACCCATGATTTCTGGATCAACACCGGCAGCAGCCTGAGAAACAAAAGTTGCCAAAGGTTTCAGGCCCAGTTTATCTGCTTTTTCTCGGCTCATCAGTACAAGAGCTGCCGCACCATCGTTCAGACCGGAAGCATTCGCTGCCGTTACCGTGCCACTGCCATCGCGAATAAACGCAGGACGAGGTCTTGCAACGCTTTCCATTGTCGCGCCAAACTTAGGGAACTCATCGGTATCAACCACAACGTCACCCTTACGGCCAGGAATGGTGTGCGGAGCAATTTCATCTTTAAATCGGCCGGAAGTTACCGCAGCTTCGGCGCGGTTTTGCGACTGAACGGCAAACGCATCCTGCTCTTCGCGGGAGATTTCATATTTCTTAGCAAGATTCTCAGCCGTGATACCCATATGGAAACCACCGAAAGCATCCGTCAGACCATCATTCAGCATGGTGTCAGTAAGCTGAGAGTGACCCATTTTTACGCCGTTTCTGTGTGACTGCAGCACATGCCCTGCATTGGACATAGACTCCATACCACCGGCAACAACGATTTCAGCTTCACCCAGACGAATCTGGTTTACGCCGTCCATCACCGCCTTCAGGCCAGAGCCACACACCATAGAAACCACATTCGCGGTTCTTTCATTCGGGATACCGGCAAACTTAGCAACCTGACGCGCAGGGTTCTGACCAAGACCACCAGACAGCACGTTACCAAGAACAACATTATCTACCTGCTCAGGTGTGATGCCCGCTTCTTCAATCGCAGCCTTAACTGCCGTGACACCCAGATCAATTGCGGAAACATTCGCGTAAGCACCAAGATAGGCGCCAATCGCTGTACGTTTCGCGCTGACTATTACTACTTCTTTCATCATCGAAGCCTCAAAATGTAGGTAAAAAATGATTCCACCACCCTAATTCAGGTAGGTAGGTGAGACTTGGGAAGTCGGATGGTGGAATCAAACTTAATTAGGTATTAGTGGTCACCATATGGGTATACGCGATCCGGTACTTCGTTCACCTGATCTTCATCGATAACCGCCATCAGACGTGACATAGAGCCGTCACCACAGTACAGGTTCAGTGGAACACCAATGATGGTGCAACGCTTACCAGCAATTTTCGCTACATTACCGCCAACGTTTTCCCAGCCTACTTTACCGTTACCAAGAAGCAGCTTGTGACATGGTTCCCATACGCCGTTACACATGCCTTTCTCTTCAACCAGGCCGTACAGCTCCTGATACGCTTCTTCACCGTGGATCTCTTTGTACAGGTCACGGTCAAAGTGAGCGAACTCTTCGATACCGAATTTCTCGATATACTCGTGACGCAGAGGAAGGCCGGAATAACCTTCAAGCCCCATAGACAGACGTCCAGCCAGCTTTTCACCGATAGAAGTATGCAGCGGATGGTCAAGAGCCTGCTGGTCAACACCAAGCGCCTTGATATCGTGCTTCATGCACCAGTGACCAACAGATGCACCCACACCAGTTGCGTAGTGGTAGTACTGCTTGCTGTCGTCCCACTGCTCTGCCATACCTGTGTAGATGATAACGATCATGTCTTTCAGCTCTTCATGAGTCACACCGGTTTTCGCCAGTGCTTCATCCATGTGCTCAGCCTTAATCAGAGTCCACTGCTCAAGGTGAGAAAGGTCCAGACATACTGCATCACCACAGTAAGCTTCCAGATCCATCTCGTGAGTGTAGCGGGCACGACGGCCATCAAACTCAGTTTCGATAACGTGACGAGGTGAGTCCGCGTGAGTACCACAGTGCATTGGCATCTTGAAGAACTGAGTCAGTACGCCAGACTTAGCCAGACCGTGTGCACGGGTAATTTCAGGCTGAGGGAAGTAAGGCCACTGTGGCGACTGTGAGCCTACCGGGTGTGAAAGATCGACAATTACTTTGCCGGCAAAAAAGTTATGGTTCTTGTTAGTCATTGTGACTATCTCCAGATGATTAGCTTTATTCTGAGCGACCCTGGTTTCTAATCCTGGCCGCTCAGTTATTGTTAAATTAGTTTTCCAGTGAACGACGGTACTTCGTCTGATCAATCAGATATTTAAATAAACCGTCTTTAGAGGCTGCAGTCTGCTCGGGCGTCCAGTTCTGGAAGCCTTCACCAGTCTTAAAGCCTGATTTTCCGTCTTCTACCAGCTTCTTCAGCGTTGTACTTGGTTCAATTCCTGAGTACAGGTGCTGGAACATATAATCATGAATGTTCAGGCTAAGCTCAGTTGAAACCATGTCTGCATTTTCAAACGGAGCCAGTTGAGGAATACGGAAACCGAAAGAGTTCTTGATGCACTCATCAATGGTTTTCGGATCAGCGATACCTTCGTCCGCCATGTAGAAAGCTTCACGCCACAGAGCATGTTGAAGGCGGTTTGCCAAAAAGCCCGGAACGTCTTTCTTACACTCAGCCGGAGCCTTGCCACAGTCAGTCAGCAAATCCATCGCAGCCTGAATTACGTCATCTGCACTGTCTTTTGTGCGGATCACTTCCACAAGCGGAATAAGTACCGCCGGGTTCCAGAAGTGCATACCGATAACACGGTCTTTCTTCTCAACAGCCTCTGCAATTTCAGTAATCGACTTCACTGAAGTACCGGAAGCAAAGATACAGTCCGGACGAGCATGCGCTTCCATTTCACGGAAGGTATCGTGCTTGATATCCATCACTTCAGGAACCGATTCAAAGATAAGATCCGCATCTGCATAGGCTTCAATCGCATCAGCTGTGATAGAGATTCGGTCCAGAATTGCATCTTTCTTATCCGCATCCATCAGGCCTTCGCGGATAAACATATCCAGCTGAGGAGCCATATCTTCCGTCGCGCTGCAGTTAGCCACGTTACGGGTTTTGATGGTTACATTGCGGCCGCCACCAGCGAAGATCTGAGCAATACCAACGCCCATCATGCCCGAGCCACCAACAATGGTTATATTTTTAATATCGTTATGATTCATAGTATTTTCCTGTTTCTGCCCAGGCAATTAACCTGCAGTGCAACCGCCGTCCACGTAGATAATCTGACCGTTGATAAAGTCCGATGCCGGAGATGAAAGGAACATAACCAGACCAATCATATCTTTAGTTTCAGCAACGCGGCCCATTGGCAGACGAGCCAGGAATGGAGCGATACGGGCAGGATCTTCACAGATTTCCTGAGTCAGAGGAGACTTGATAAGAGTCGGTGCAATGGCGTTCACATTGATAGTGAAGCCTTCTTTCACACCCTTGATAGACCATTCGGTGGACATCTGCTTGGTCAGTGAGTCAACCGCAGCCTTAGAAGCAGAGTAAGCAGTGTAACCATCAGGGTGACCACAGAAACCGCGAACACTTGATGTGTTTACAATCTTACCGTGTCCCTGTTTCATAAAGTACTTACCAAATACCTGACAAGGAACCAGAGTACCGGTTACGTTTACGTTCAGTACCTGGTTAAATTTATCAACCGGCATCTCTTCTGCAGGAGCACGGAACGCCATGCCCGCGTTGTTTACCAGAACATCGATACGTCCATACATTTCATGAACCTTATCTACGATAGCCTGCTGTGCTTCAACGTCTGTCACGTCACCAGTGATTGCCGTACATTCACCACCAACTTCAGCCACAGATTTTACTGTCTCTTCCAGTGTTTCAAGACGACGCGCCGTCACGATAACTTTTGCGCCGTGCAGAGCAAATGCCTGTGCATAAGCCGCACCAAGCGTACCGTTACCACCGGTAATTACCGCAACCTTGTCTTTCAGGTCAAAGCAGTTTGTCGCGAAGTTGTTGTCCCAGGTAGATGTCATAACCATTTTGATATTTCCTTAACTAAAATTTGTTTATGCTGCTGTAATTGTGACCAGTACTTTTGCCTGGCTACCGCCGCTAACCCATAGCTTGCGCTTTTCGTTTGGCAGCATAGAAATTGAAGAACTCTCACCAACAACGAACTGTTCACCGGCTTCATTTTCAACCGTGATTTCGCCTTCAAGAACAAAGTAGCTTTTCTCTGTTTCAGCACCGAATGTACCTGCGCCGTACTGCCACTCAGCACCACCGTCTGCTTCAAAAGTTGACAGACCCTGCCAGAATTTTTTCAGGCCGGTCTCTTCGCCCTGAATTTTCACGCAGGTTACGCCAAAGTGACCCGGTGGCTGATATTCATTCACGTCCTGGATTTTTGTAAGTTTCATTATTCTTCTCCGAATGTTTTTATTTCTTGTGGAACAATCAGTTCGGTACCTGTCTTCTGAAGTACTTCTTCAACTGTGGTGTTATAAGCCACTTCTTTCAGTACCAGACCTTCAGCTGTAGGTTGGATAACGGCCAGCTCAGTAACGATTAAATCAACACAATTAGTCGCTGTGAGAGGAAGGGTGCAGTTATCCAGAATCTTTGGTTCGCCTTTTTTGTTGCAGTGAGTCATCATGATGATCACTTTCTTGGCGCCGTTCACCAGATCCATAGCGCCGCCCATACCGGCTACCATTTTTCCGGGAATCATGTAGTTCGCCAGATTACCCTTGCGATCCACTTCCATGGCGCCCAGCACAGTTGCGTCAACATGTCCGCCACGGATCAGGCTGAATGAAAGTGTTGAATCAAAATAGCCGGCACCTTCAGTTGCGGTGACCGGTGTGCCGCCTGCATTGGTCAGATCCCAGTCTTCTTCACCTTCAGCCGGCGTTGAATCCAGACCGACCATGCCATTCTCAGACTGAAATACAATGTGCTTTTCCTTAGGAACAAAGTCTGCAACAGAAGTTGGCATGCCAATGCCCAGGTTCACCAGATCGCCGATATTCAGTTCTTCGGCAACGCGTTTTGCGATTAAATCTTTCATCGACATCTGCCTTACCTCACAATGTAATCAACTAGAACAGAAGGAAGAGTGAAAAAGTTGGGATCAACTTTATCCGGCTCGTAGATTTCATCAGGTTCAACTAAAACCAGTTCAGCAGCAGTCGCCATAACCGGGTTAAAGTTCGCTGTGGTTTTGTTAAACATGGTATTGCCGTACACATCGGTAACGGTTGATTTGAGAAGCGCAACGTCTGCTTTAAGCGGCTCTTCCAGCAGGAACTCCTCTCCTGCAACAGTGACCTTCTGCTTGCCTTCTTCCACCAGAGTGCTAAGACCTGTTTTGGTAAGCACTCCACCAAGACCGGCACCGGCAGCGCGAATTTGTTCTGCCAGCGTGCCCTGAGGAATCAGGTCGACTTCCATGTCACCGGAGTTCATTTTCTCACCTGCGATACGGTTCAGGCCTATGTGAGAGGCGATAAGTTTCGAAACCTGGCCATTCTCGATCAATTTCCCTACGCCTTTCTCTGGTAATCCCGCATCATTACAGATGATGGTAAGGTCTTTAACACCGGACTCTGCAATGGCATTCACCAGGCTTTCTGGTGTGCCAATTGTCATGAACCCACCAACCATTACGGTCATCCCATCTTTTAGTTTGGATGCCGCTTGTTGGGGAGTTATAATCTCTTTCTTAAGCATCGTTGAACGTCTCTTTACCGTCTAAGTGGGCCCAACTTTACTCCTTATAGAATTTTCCAGAACAGCATAAATGAAAGGACGTCTTTCATCGGTGAAAGGTATTGTTTGAGAAATATCACAGAAATGGGGGTTTTATGTACGAGTTCACAAAACCCATGCGCCATATTCCACCAATGAAACGGAGGTGTTTCACTGGCGCAAAATTATTTTTGATTTAAGAAGAGAATTTAGTAGCTTTGAGAGGAATTGAAGTGATTAAAAAGCCATCAAGCTTAAATAGGTATTGATTGATGGCTGATTTAAAAATCAAACCGGATAGTCGTAATAGCCCATCTGCTCAGAGATGGTTCTGCCTGCATCGTGAAGCAGTTTTACATAATAAGACTTACGCTTTTCATCAAAACGTATAGTCGGGAATGAGATAGACAGGCCATAAATAATATTACCAAAGCGGTCATAGACTGGCGCACCGATACAGTACACGCCCAACTCCTGCTCTTCATTATCTTCCGCGTAATGCTGCATCTTCACGGTTTCCAGTTCCGCCAGCAGTTGCTCTACGTTTTCCAGAGTCTTATTGGTACTTTTTACAAACTCAACTTCTGCCAGCGCATCACGCACAAACTCTTCGGAGCGGCCTGACAGAAGAACTTTACCTATCGCGGTGCTATACAAAGGGTTACGACGGCCAATTCTTGAATACATACGCAGACTGTAGCTGGAGTCGATTTTATGGATATAGATAATCGAGCCCTCATCCAGAGCACCAAGATGCACGGTTTCTCTGGTCTGCTCTGAGATGTAACGCATCTGCTTTTCAACCAGCTCAACGACATCCACATACTCCAGTGACTTTGAGCCCAGCTCAAACATCTTCAGGGTAAGCGCGTATTTATCTGCTTCATCCTCCTGAGCCACATAGCCCAGAGATTTCATGGTCTGCAGAAAGCGGTAGGTGGTTGCTTTTGAGGTCATTAACCGCTGTGACAGCTCTGAGACACCAATCTCTTTTTGCTGACCCAGAGCTTCAAGAATACTGAAAACCTTTAATACTGACGATACTGCTTCCGGCTGTGTAGACTTTGCCATGACTTAACCTTATTCGTATAACGTCCCATCATTATAACCAACTGAATTTATGAAACTAGTAATTTCAAAACCGCTTTTTAAAATTAGGAAAACACAAATGTATGAATAAGGGTCTGGGTTGTCTGATTCTTAAACTTAAGCATACCAACACTTCACCATCTAACCAGCTCACATTTTTAACATCTGATTCACGCCGAGCGTGTTTTTTTGGCTAAAGTTATTGGGTTAGGGTGGAATGTTTATCTGTTTGTGAGAATTTCTCAGCGGATTGTCACCAAATTGTACAACCTGTGTAGATTTCGCATGTATTTGATGCAAAATTAAAGAAAACACAACATCAAATACTATTTGTATCGATTATTAGTTTCCATTAAGGTGTTCTTGAAACCGATTACAAATTAACAATAATTAAACATATAAATGTAGTTTCATAGGGCTAGATTTTACAACATCAGTAGGTAGTTTATGGGTAAGGGATATTACGCATATATTCAGTTTATTTTAGCAATTCTTATTCTATTCAATTTTACATTACTCACCGGACTTCCTTCTGTCGTCTTGTGGGGAACGGGTCTGCTGCTTCTTGCTTTAAATTTTGCTGTAGCGATTAAAGCTCAAAGCCAGACCGGAAAGTTACTCAAGCAACAAAACCAGGATCAAAAAGAACTCGAAACGCTAAGAGATAAAACAGACAAAATTCAGCAGCAGCTTAACGATACCTACAATATCTTCAGCCAGATAGCCCCTATCTGGCAGCGTCAGTTACAAACCTGTTCAGAGCAGATGGACGAAAACATCGGCGTTCTGACCGAGAAGTTTGCCTCACTGACAACAGAGATGAATCAGGTAACCCAAGCCTCAAACTTCGGCGATGAAGGCAATGTGCTGCATAACGATGAGAGTGATCGTCAGCGCCTGGAAAACATCTCTGAGAAGTTTATGCAGATCGAAAACTCCAATAGCCAGTTGGCCTCCCGCATCAATAACCTGACCCAGTACACCTCTGAGCTTGAGTCCATGGCCAGCAACGTTGGCGATATCGCCGACCAGACCAGCCTGCTTGCTCTTAACGCAGCAATAGAAGCGGCGCGTGCCGGTGAGTCCGGAAGAGGCTTTGCCGTGGTTGCAGATGAAGTGCGCAAGCTTTCTTCCCAGTCAGGCGAAACCGGTTCTCATATTATCGAAAAGATGTCCGAGGTAGGTAATACCGTGCAGGAACTGTCCGGCGTATCTGACCAGACAAGCCAGTCGATCACCGACGCGATAAGTTCCAGTCAGGAAGTGATCGAAGGAGTTATCGGCCACCTGACCGTTCGCTCAGACAAACTGAGGGCTGAAGGTAACACATTGCTTCAACTGAGCCAGCAGACTCAGGCAGAAATCGAAGACATGCTGGTTGCTTTCCAGTTCCAGGACCGGATCAGCCAGATTATTGCTCAGGTTATCGGCAGCATGGATCAGATGTCCGCTCTGTCTCAGGAAAGATATGAAAAACGGAATTCAGGAGAAGTGCTGGAACCATTGGATATAGAAAATCTGATAGAAGAGATGAAGCAGGACTATGTGACCTCTGAACAATTTAAAAACCATAGTGGTGACGGTTCAGGCCGTGACGGCCAGGAAGCCGCAGCGTCCTCAATCTCATTTTTCTGATTAATTAATGTAAGGAGTCATTAAGTGTCAAAGAACATTTTAGTTGTTGATGATTCAGCCTCTATCCGCCACGTGGTTGGCGTTGCACTTCGCGGTGCAGGTTATAACGTCCTTGAAGGGAAAGATGGAAAAGATGCACTGACCAAACTGGATGGCACAAAAATCCATCTGATCATCAGTGACGTTAACATGCCTAACATGGACGGTATCACCTTCCTGAAGGCGGTACGGGCAAACCCGCGCTATAAGTTCACCCCGGTCATTATGCTTACTACCGAATCGGGCCAGGCAAAAATGGCCGAAGGTAAAGCGGCGGGAGCAAAAGCATGGGTGGTTAAACCCTTCCAGCCAAAACAGATGCTGGATGCCGTAGCTAAATTAATTCTGCCTTAATTAAGGCCTGAATATTCCCCTGATAAAAACAATCCGTTAGTGGCTAGGTTGTGGGAGTACAAGAATGGGAATGGTTGCAAAAAAGAAAAATGAAACGCTGAAATTCCAGATGGATAGCGAAATGACTATCTATAACGCAGCCGAATTGAAAGAAGAGCTGTATAAAAAATGGAATAAGGTGACGGAAATTGAGCTGAACCTTTCTCAGGTTGATGAGCTCGACTGCGCAGGAATCCAGATCCTGCTGCAACTCAAATATGACAGCGAACGCTTCGGCAAGCAGATACGCTTTGTCGAGCACAGCCCGGCGATTATCGAAGCGCTGGAAATGCTGAATCTTATCGGTCACTTTGGTGATCCGGTTGTTCTTTCTGCTGAAAAACCGGAGGCATAACCATGAGTGACGAAGCTAAACAGATATTTGTCCAGGAATCGGAAGAGCTGCTCCAGGAAATGGAAGATGCCCTGCTGATGATGGAAGAAGATCCGGAAGACTCGGAACACCTGAACAGTGTTTTCCGTGCCATGCACACCATCAAAGGCTCTGGCGGCATCTTCGGCTTTGACTATATTGTCACCTTTACCCATCCGGTCGAAACCGAGCTGGATAAAGCCCGTTCAGGTGAACGCCCGGTGGATCAGGATCTCATCGCCCTGCTGCTGAAATGTAAAGACCACGCCGCTGCACTGGTGGATTTTGCCTCTCAGGCAGACACAGGTTCTAAGCTTCCCGATGAGCTGGAGCAGAACGGCCAGGCGCTTATCGCCGAAATCAGTGCCGAACAAACCGGATTGACCCGTTCGGAAGCGGTTATTGTTTCTGCCGATTCAGAAACACCCTCAGTTGAAAAAATGTTTGAAGAAAGAGCATATGCCGACAAGCACTGGCTTATCGCTCTGGACTTTAAACCCGATACCTTCAGAAATGGCTTTGATCCCCTCTCCTTCCTGCGCTATCTGACCAACCTTGGTGAAATCATTGAGGTGATGACGTTGTACCGTATGGAAAGCAACGAAGATGAGGAGATGGATGCAGAAAGTTGTTATCTCTCTTTCCGCATTGCCTTTAACAGCTCTGCGACAAAAGCCGAAATACACGACGTATTTGAGTTTGTCGCCGACGACTGCGATATCAGGATACTTCCTCCGCAATCAAGACAGACAGAATATATTGCGCTGTTGCAAGAGGCTCCGGAAAACGAAACCCGTCCGTTAGGTGAGCTCTTGTGTCATATCGGCGCCCTTACGGAAACCGAACTGAATCTTGCCCTGGATCACCAAAGCGAAACCACCTCCGAGCAGGAAGAAGACAGAAAGCCACTGGGCAAAATCCTGGTTGAGCAGCAGGTAATCAATAAAAGCGTTGTCAAAGAAGCGCTGAAAAAACAGGAAACCATAAAGGAAAAAGTCAGCAAGGAAGCCCGCTCTATCCGGGTTGATGCCCAGAAGCTGGGACAGTTGATAAACCTTGTGGGTGAACTGGTGATTTCAAGCGCCTCTATGCGCACCAAAATCAGCAAACTTAATCTTCCTGAAGTCAATGATGCGGCCTCCAATATGGAACTTCTGGTTGAAGAGATCCGGGATAATGCCCTGCAACTGAGAATGGTCCAGATTGGCGAAACCTTCTCCCGCTTCAAACGTGTTGTCCGGGACGTAAGCCGGGAGCTGGGCAAAGAGATCAATCTGGAGATTAACGGCGGCGAAAGCGAGCTGGATAAATCCGTTATAGAAAAACTGAACGATCCCCTGACCCATCTTGTGCGTAACTCACTGGACCACGGTATTGAAATGCCGGAAGAACGTGTGGCAGCGGGCAAGCCTGCAAAAGGTGTCCTGACACTGAACGCCTATCATGACTCCGGGCATATTGTCGTGGAAGTTTTCGATGACGGTGCCGGGCTGGATGTGGAAAAAATACGCGCCAAAGCGGAAGCCAAAGGCATTGTTCAGCCTGATCAGGTACTAAGCCGTCAGGAAGAGCTGCAACTTATTTTTGAGCCGGGACTCAGCACCAAACAGGAAGCGTCTAACCTTTCAGGCCGTGGCGTAGGTATGGATGTGGTGAAGCGGAATATCGATTCACTGCGCGGCTCTATCGAGCTGGACAGTGAACGCGGCAAAGGCACACGAATAACCATCCGGCTACCGTTAACGCTTGCGATTATCGATGGCTTCCTGGTGGGCATTGAACAGGAGTCCTACATTATTCCGCTCAGCATGGTGCAGGAATGCATTGAGTTCGGAGCTGACCAGCTGCAGCAAAACAAGAATTACGTCAACTTCCGTGGCGAGGTAATGCCTTTTATTCATTTGCGCAGTTTCTTTGGTTTACCTTCAGCAGAGCCGGTGCAAAGGGAATCACTGGTTATCGTCCGCTTCGGCAGAGCCCGTGCCGCGCTTGTTGTTGATAACCTTCTGGGCGAACAACAGACGGTTATCAAGCCATTGGGCGCAGTATTCCAGAATTTGTCCGGTATCAGCGGAGCAACGGTTCTGGGCAGCGGCGACATCGCTCTGATTCTGAATATTCAGGAGCTTATAGAAAGGGCAGAGCAAGTTACCGGAATTGCAAACAAGCTTCCTGACAAGGCAGCAGAATTACCATTATATGAAAACTAACCACAAGGACTCTGGATCGTGACACAAGAACTAGCAACGTTAAATCAATCCACTGCAGTGTCCGCCGGGAGCAGCGTGACACAATACCTGACTTTTATGTGTTCAGGAGAGCGGTTGGCCGTTGAAATCCTCGACGTAAAAGAACTGATCGAGGTCACCAATATGACCCGTGTTCCCATGACGCCGGATTTTATCCGTGGTGTTATCAACCTCAGGGGCAGCGTCGTTCCTGTGGTGGATCTTTCCGCCCGTCTGGCCGGAAAAAAATGCTCACTGACCAAACGCAGTTCCATCGTTCTGGTCGAGGTCACTCAGGGCGAACATACCCAGACACTGGGAATGCTGGTCGATGAAGTGAGTGAAATCCTGGAGATAGAAGAAGGCAATATCCAGCCACCACCAAGTTTTGGCGCGAATATCCGCACTGACTTTATCCAGGCGATGGGCAATGTAAACGGCGAATTTATCATTCTGCTGGCAATAGACAAGGTACTTTCCGTAGAAGAGCTTTCTGCTCTGAATGAAATTGCCTCCTATGCGGGCGCAACCAATAACGAAACCAGCGAGCCACTTACAGGCATTAGCGTATAAATAAAGGGCAGTTCAAAAGCTGCTTAAGATTACAACATAGAAAAAACAACACAGTTGGAGTAGACACCTATGTTAAATAAACTAAGACTCGGCACACAGATTGGTCTGGGATATGGGGTTTTAATCATTCTATTGATTGCCGTCTCAGCATCATCTTACATCGGCCTTCAACACTCAGTTAAAGGCTTTAATGACTATCGCGAATTAGCCCGCGACGCTAACCTGGCCGGACGTGTTCAGGCCAATATGCTGATGGTTCGTCTGTTCGCAAAAGACTTCCTGATCAAGAACTCTGATAAATCCAAAGGCGATTTTGAAGAACGTTTTGCCCTGCTGAAAGAGCTGGTCGGTGATGCTGAAACGGATATTCAGAAGCCGGAAAGAGCGGAAAAGGTCGATCAGATCAACAATCTTATCGGCGGTTACTATACCAACTTTGAGCAGGTGACCGACCTGATTCAAAAGCATGATGAAGTGCTTTATGACAAACTTGGCCCTCTTGGCTCAGAAATGGCCAATGCGCTTGATGAAATCGCAACGACAGCCCATAACGAAGGCTATGACGAAGTCGCTTATTTTGCTTCCCGTGCCAGAGAAACCCTTCTGAACGGTCGTCTGTCTCTGGTCAAATATACTGATCAGAATCTGCAGAGCGATATGGATAATGCCCTTAAGGAACTGACAACAAATCTGGACGCCTTTTATGAAGACCTGGATCTGCAGATTGTCAATCCTGATCGAAAAGTGCTTCTGAACAAGTTCCAGAAAGCCAGAGAGCAGTATCTGGCAGGTGTTAAAACTATCCATGAGGTCACCGTTGAGCGTAACCGTATTATCCAGAGCGAACTGGACAGAATCGGTCCAATCGTTGCTGATGCCAGTGAAGAAGTAAAACTGTCAGTACAAAAAGATCAGGATATCCTTGGTCCTCAGGTAAAACAGGTTAATGAAAGAACCATTCAGACCGTTATCTGGGTTAGTGTCCTGGCTATCGTTGTCGGCATTGTTCTGGCTTACATCTTAGCCCGCATTATCCGTCGTCCGCTTGGTGGTGAACCACGCGAGATGGAAAATATTGCCCGCGATATCGCTGACGGCGACCTGACCATTAAGTTTAATGATCCGGACAAAGCCACAGGCGTATACGCCGCAATGATGGATATGACCAATGGCCTGAACGAAGTAATACAACAGGTTCGCTCTGGTTCAAACAACCTGAGTGCCGCTTCCCAGCAGGTAAATGCAACCGCGCAGGGCATCAGCCAGTCAGCCACTGAACAGGCATCCGGTGTTGAAGAGACCACAGCAGCTGTTGAACAGCTAAACGCTTCTGTGCAGCAGAACACTGAAAATGCCCGCGTAACCAACAATATGGCAACGACGGCAGCTCAGCAGGCAGAACAGGGCGGACAGGCCGTGGTTCAGACCGTTGAAGCAATGAAACAGATTGCGGACAAGATTGGCCTTATTGAAGATATCGCCTATAAAACCAACCTGCTTTCTCTGAACGCCGCTATCGAAGCCGCCCGTGCCGGTGAGCATGGTAAAGGCTTTACCGTGGTGGCCTCTGAGGTACGTAAGCTGGCTGAAAACAGCTCCACAACCGCGCAGGAAATCAATGAACTGGCGACACACAGTGTTGGCATTGCAGAAAACGCAGGCAACCTGATCGCTGAAATCGTTCCTAGCATCAAGAAGACCGCCGATCTTGTAGAAGAGATCACCGCATCTTCTGAAGAGCAGGCATCCGGTATCGCCCAGATCAATGAATCCATGGTGCAGTTGGATAAGGCAACTCAGCAGAATGCTTCCGCCTCTGAAGAGCTGGCTGCAACTGCAGAAGAGCTGAGCGGACAGGCAAGCCAGTTGATTCAGGCTGTCGCTTTCTTCAAGGTTCAGGACCTGATGCGGACAGGCAGTATCAATGCGCAGCCAATTGCTACCCCTGTCAATGCGAAAAAGGACAACTACGACAATCTGGATAACGCAGAGTTTGTAAACTTTTAATTGAAAAACAACAGCATAACCCTGAAGCTTCAGGGTTATGCTGCTCCAGATCTGACTTAGCTAAAACTCTGTCTCCGGTTTAAGGAGAACAGGACCGAAAAGGTCTATAATTAGAGGATAGGCTCTATTGGATCGACTCTGGGTAATAATAACTTTTGAAAAAATCGGTAATTGATTTGTTTTCAGGCTTTAATCTATCAAGCAGTAATAAGAGCAACCTGGCCGCAGAGCTGGCAGGCAGCCGCCTGGCAGAAGTCACTCCTGTCAACCGCCATGAGTTTATGCTCTTTAAGGAACTGCTCTACAAACAGGCCGGTATTCATCTGGCGCCGTCTAAAACAACGTTGCTGGAATCGCGTCTGGGCAGCCGTCTGATCTTTTACGGCTTCAAAACCTACTTTGACTACTATCAGCAGGTTCTCAGAGATGAGAATGAGCTACAGATTTTTATTGATCTGCTGACCACCAACGAAACCTTTTTCTTCCGTGAAATTGCGCATTTTGACTATCTTCAGCAGCATATTCTTCCCCATTACCGGTACAGCCCAATGCGGGTCTGGAGCGCGGCCTGTTCCTCCGGGGAGGAAACCTACAGTCTGGGAATGATTCTGGACGACACCTTGGTAAACCGGAACTGGGAACTGATAGGCTCGGATATCAGCCAGAGGGTTCTGGAAAAAGCGGCCGCCGGTCACTACCAGATGCAACGCCATGAAGGCATTCCGGCACAATACCTGAAGAAATACTGCCTGCGCGGAACCGGCTCTCAGGAAGGCACGCTTCTGATTCATCAGGGTTTGCGCGAACGGGTTCAGTTCAGCCAGGTAAACCTGAATGCCCAGCTTGCCACTATGGGCCAGTTTGACGTGATTTTCCTGCGCAATGTTCTTATCTATTTTAATCAGGAAAAGAAAGAAGATATTGTAAGACGGGTAGTAAACCAGTTAAAACCGGGTGGCCACTTATTTATCAGCCATACAGAAAATCTTCAGGGAATAGATTTAAAATTAAATATGATTCGCCCATCTATTTTCCAGAAATCGGGTGGCACTAATTAGTTTGTTTGCATATAAAACATATGTCATATTTAATATAACGAATAAAAAATAATTGGATTAACGCCATGATAAATGTTCAGTTAGTTGATGATTCAGCTCTGGTTAGAAAACTTCTTCAGGAACAGTTAGAAAAAGCGCCGGGAATTACCATTTCGGGCTCAGCTAGAGATCCTATCTTTGCCATGCGAAATATGGAAAAGCAGTGGCCGGATGTCATTATTCTGGATATTGAAATGCCACGTATGGATGGCATCACCTTCCTGAAAAAAATCATGAGCGAAAGGCCAACCCCTGTCATTATCTGTTCTACCCTGACAGAAAAAGGCGCAGATACCACGATGCAGGCAATGGCTGCCGGTGCTGTAGATATTATCACTAAACCTCAGTCGGAGTTGCGCTCGTTTATGCAAGAATCAAGAGACAGGTTGGTTCATTCAGTAAAAGCGGCCGCTCAGGCAAGAATGGCTAAGGTCCGGGCCTCATCCTCAACTGGAGCAAAATTAAAACCAACACCTCCGGAGCCAACTGAAAAACTGACAGCGGATGCCGTTTTACCCGCTCACTCAGACAGAAAGGTGTTCAATACCACAGACAGGGTGGTTGCTATCGGCACCTCAACCGGTGGCACTCAGGCACTGGAAAAAGTGCTGACCCGCCTGCCCCGCACGGCACCGGGCATTGTGGTTGTTCAGCATATGCCGGAGCAGTTTACCGCCGCTTTTGCAGAAAGATTGAACCAGCTCAGTGAAGTGACCGTAAAAGAGGCAAAAACCGGCGACAGGGTCATGCCGGGCACAGTGCTTATCGCCAATGGCGGTAAACATATGCTGTTAAACAGAAGTGGCGCGCAATACACTGTGGTGATCAAGGACGGACCTCTGGTAAGCCGTCACCGCCCGTCGGTGGATGTGCTGTTCCGCTCCGTTGCAAATGCTGCAGGCCAGAACTCCATCGGCATTATCATGACAGGTATGGGCGATGATGGCGTCAAAGGCATGCTGGAAATGAAGACCTCCGGCGCGGACACCTATGCCCAGGATGAAGCCTCCTGTGTGGTATACGGAATGCCTAAAGAGGCAGTCAGGCATGGCGCAGCCATGTATGAGGTTTCCCTGGAGAATATTCCGGAATTGATCGCTTCTTTTTCGTGAGATTAATTCCAAAATTAAATTTAATGTTTCCGAATTAATTATAGGTTAACCCAAAATACAAGGTTATTGATTATTTTATAAACGGGCATGATTATCCTAATAACATCAAGCCCGTTTAATTTTATGAAAGATAGATTTTAACACTCAAAACAGCTCACTAAAATGAGTTAATTATTAATAAATGGATTTATCTAAAAACTATTTATTCAATATAAATACAATTCCATCAGATGATTATTCCTTACGTATTAACTTTAACCAAAAACACCAATTTTTTTGATAAGAAACTTAACCAAGTTTGAATTTTTGTCTAAGATAACTAAGTAGGCACAAATAATTTATACATATTGCCGGGCTAGGGACGTAAAAAGAAATGAGTAAAACAATTTTAATTGTTGATGATTCCGACTCACTCAGACAGGTCGTATCCATCGCACTAAGCGGTGTCGGGTATACTGTACTAGAGGCCAGAGACGGAAAAGAAGGCTTGCTGCAACTGAATGATAACCGGGTTCACCTGATTATCAGTGACTTTAATATGCCAAATATGAACGGCATAGAGTTTGTCAGAAATGCCAAGCAGATAAACAAGTACAAATTTACCCCAATACTCATGCTCACCACAGAGAGCCAGAAGCATCTTGTCGAAGAAAGTAAAAAAGCCGGGGCCATCGCGTGGATGCTCAAGCCATTCCGGCCTGAGAAGATGATAGATACGGTAAGCAAGCTTATTGCTTAACCCTCTTCTGCCGACAAGTAACCGGGGTCAATTCACATGTCTTCCACTGTCTTTCAGCTACCTGAAGAATTGATGGTCTATAACGCATCCGAGATACACGCTGAACTATATAAAGCAATGCTCGGAGCCTCTTCGATCTCACTAGATGCCGGTAAGGTTGAAGAGATAGATGGTGCAGGTTTTCAACTGCTGCTCTGGTCCCGGGTTAAGTGCCAGAAATTGAGCAAAGGCTGGGAGCTTGTTAAACCAAGTGAAGAAGTGAGTAACTGTTTTGCGCAGCTTAACCTTCCTCTTCCGGCCGGTATCGATGAGGAGGAGTTATGATCCCGGGAATGGAACAGGCGGTAATTACCTTTGTTACCGAATCAAAAGAGCTGCTTGAAGAGATGGAAGCCAGCCTTCTCCAGCTGGAAGAAAATGGTGCGTTCGCGGATGATGAGCTGATTAACTCCGTATTCCGCTCTATTCACACCATTAAAGGCAGTGCAGGGATCTTCGGCTTTGAGCACGTAGTAAATCTGACTCATATTGCAGAAACCATCCTGAGCCAGGTCAGAAACAGTGAAACCAGGCTGGATAAATCTTTAATCAAGCTGTTTCTTTCATGCCGTGATATAACCGATGAGCTGGTTCTCAACGCCTCTGAAGACCGCGAACCTGACTGTATACTGCTGGACAAGTCACAAAATTTGATAGAGGCACTGACCGCATACCAACCAGATATATCCGGTGCGCCCTCGTCCTCATCAACACAGGACTCAGCTCAGGATAAAGAAGAGCAACCAGACAAAAGCAGCAATACCAAAGAAGCTCAATGGTATATCTCCTTCCGGCCAAGGCCTCATGTTTTTCTTGACGGCATTGACCCCCTTTCCTGTATCCGGTATCTGAACAAACTCGGCAGAATCAAGCATCTGGATGTCATTCAGGATCAGTTGGCAGGGACTTCGGATTTTGACCCCGAGCTCTGTTATCTGGGGTTTGAAATTGCCTTTATCGGTAATGTCAGCAGACAGGAGCTTATTGATGTTTTTGAGTTTATTCAGTCCGATGCTGATATCACCATAATTCCGCCTGACAGCTCCGTTCAGGACTACATCTCTCTGATTAAAAGGCTGCCTGACAACAAACAGAAAGTCGGCCAGATCCTGGTTGATGCGGGCGCATTAACCCGCAAGGAGCTGGAGTCCGGCCTTGCACTGCAAAATGAGCTGAAGGAAACACAGGGCAAACCTCCGCTGATTGGTTCAATGCTGAGTGAATCCGGTAGCGTCAGCCCGGAAGTGATTCAGGCCGCCATTGAAAAACAGACAATAAAGGCCGGTAAAACCATACAAAAAGTCCAGACACTGCGGATAGAAAACGACAAGCTGGATACCTTGATTGATCAGGTAGGGGAAATGGTCATTACCGGAGCCAGAACCAATCTGCTGGCACGCGAAACCGGCAGTGAACCCCTGATCGAAGCCATGGAACTGCTTGGCCGTCTGGTGGAAAACATCCGTGACAGCTCACTGAAACTGAGGATGGTAAAAATCGGCAACACCTTTAATACCTTCCGGCGTGTTGTCCGGGATATTGCCGAAGGCATGGAAAAGAAAGTGATCCTGAATACTAAAGGTGATGAAACCGAGCTGGACAAAACCTTTCTGGAAAAAATCAGCGATCCGCTTATGCATATTGTGCGCAACGCTATCGATCACGGAATAGAAACACCTGAGGAAAGAATTAAAAAAGGAAAGCCCGAGTCCGGTGCCATTGTATTGAACAGTTATCACGATTCAGGATCCGTTGTGATTGAGGTCAGTGATGACGGCAGAGGCATAGACAAAACAAGGGTGCTGGAAAAGGCACTGGAAAAAGGGCTGATTTCAGAACAGGCCAGACTCAGTGACAGAGAAATTTATGCCCTTATGTTTGAGCCTGGTTTTTCCACCGCCGAACAGGTTACCAACATCTCAGGCCGCGGCGTCGGCCTTGATGTGGTTAAACGCAATATCGAATCCCTGCGCGGAGAAATAGAGATTGATAGCGAGCCTAATCAGGGTTCAACTATCCGTATCCGCCTGCCGCTGACCTTGTCGATTATCGACGGCTTTATGTTTGAGGTCGGAGGCGAAATGTATGTGATCCCGCTTGATACTGTCGTCGAATGCATCGGGCTTCACGACGTCACTCAGGAGTGCCATGTCAGGGGCAGCCACTATATAAATCTCAGAGGCGAAGCTTTACCTTTTATCAGGCTCAGGGAGCTTTTCGACTGTCACAATAAACAGGGCAATGACTCAGAAACTCTGGTTATTCTCCAGTCCGGAAAGCTAAGGGCCGGCATAGTGGTAGATACGCTCAAGGGAGAGTTGCAAACGGTAATTAAACCGCTGGGACAAGTGTTCAGACAACTCAAATGCTTCAGCGGCGCAACCATATTGGGCAACAGTGATGTAGCAATGATTTTAGATGTACCGGCGTTAGTCCGCCTGGCAACGTCAGTACATGAAAAGAATAACAACGACACCGGATTAGCGTTGAGCCAGGAAGAAAGCACCAAGCACCTGGATTTAACCGCAGAGCCGTTAACAGCCTGATAGACCGGTAGAGGAATTGTCTATGGAAAATATTTGTAAACAAATAGCCGCAATGGAAATTGCTTTCGTTCTGATGGATAAAGACTGCACTGTATTAACAGCATCAGACAAAGCCGTACAACTATTCGGTTGCAAAGCGGGTAACTCTCTGTTTCAGGATAATAAGCTACAGTTTCTTAATCCGGATTATGAAAGCTACCCATTTGAATCTGAGTTGAGAGCACGTCTGGCAAAAACGCCATCTTCGGATATTGAGGTGGGAATTACCTCTGAAAGCTTCGCCATTAACTGGTACAGGGTGAAGTTAACCGGCTATGAAGACAATTATATTCTCTTTCTGGAAGATATTACCGAACTGGTAGGGACAAGACGCCTGAACAAACAGCTGTCTGAACGCGACTCTCATACCGGCCTGTTCTACAGGGAAGCCTTTCTGACCGAAATCAAGACTCATTATGATCAGGGTACGGTTTGCTGTATCCGCATCTGTAATTACCAGAGAATTAAAGAGATCTGGGGAACCGCTGTTGCCAATCTGGTCTTTATGGAAATACTGGCACGGGTTCAGTCTGAATGGGAATACGCCATCTGCTGTAAACACTCCATAGACAGTTTTAATATTTTTGTTGATTCCGGACATGAGCTTGAGATTGAGCCGCTGTATAACCGCCTGAATGAGCCCTTTCATTTCAACGGACATAACTTTTTCAGCAATATCGCCCTTGGCTACTATCAGGAAAAAGAAGGTGATGAGCTGGAGCGGAGCCTGAACAAAGCTGAAATGGCGATACTGGATGTGATTGACAGCCGTCATCGTCTGGCAGAATTTCAGGAAGAGCTGGCCAGCCATATGGAGCATCAGACCCGGCTTGAAGCTACTTTCCAGCACGCCATAAACTCAGGCGCAATAGACGAACAGTTTGAAGTGGTTTTCCAGCCGCTGAATGATGAGAAGAGAGGCACGCCTGCCGGCGCCGAATGCCTGATGCGCTGGAAACTGGATGGCAGCTATGTTTCACCGGTGGAGTTTATTCCGATTGCAGAACGGCTGGGAGAGATTTCTGAACTGACTTACCTGACCATCCGCTCAATCGCCTCCATCATCAAAAAGATGCAAAACAGCGGTCTGGACTACAATCAGTATATTTTTGCCGTCAATATCAGCGTGGTTGAGATATTAGATGTCGATTTTGTGGACAAGATCTGCAACTACATCAACAAACATCAGCTTAGCCCTAAACAGATAAAGCTGGAGCTTACTGAGTCGGCGTTTATTGATAATTTCAGCTATGTGAATTCTGTCCTGACCAAACTACAGCACAGAGGCTTCAGGATATCCATTGATGACTTTGGTACCGGTTTTTCCAGTCTGAGCTACCTGTGCCGGCTGAATTTTGATGAGATAAAAATCGACAAATCCTTTGTTGACGATGTTGTCTCAAACAGAAAAATTCAGACCGTGTTCAATACCATAGTCTCTCTGGCCCAGAACCTGGACAAGCCGGTTGTAGCAGAAGGGGTTGAATACAGTGACCAGCTAGCTTTCGCCAGAATAAAAGGCATTCAGTATGTGCAGGGGTATTATTACAGCAAGCCGCTAAGCAGTAATGATTTTGTCGAGTATCTGCTTGAACATCAGGTAACAGCTTAACTCCGGCACCTGGCAAACCTCAGCCAAAATCTCATTCCCACGCCCACCGCGTGGGAATGTTTGTCTTAGCAACTACACAAGGCAGATAAAAGGCGCGAACTAGACAATCTTCTCAGCAGAAACAATCACACCATCCGTATCTGCATATAAGTAATCACCGTTTTTCACTTCAATATCACCAAAGGCAAGGTCAACACCCTTTGCACCTTCAGTTAACGGGATGTATTTGCGCGAACAGGTACCTAACGCATACAGGGCTACCGGAATATCTTTGATCTGGAAGGTGTCTCTGATGTAGCCATTAACAACGATGCCTGAATAGTTGTTGTTTCTTGCAAACTTCATCAGGTTTTCACCCACCACGGCGTAGTATTCACGATCCACATCAACCACAACAACTTTACCTGTGCCATCTTCGTCACGAAGCAGTTTGATCAGTTCCGAATTGTTCTTATCCAGTTTTACGGTTACGACTTCACCCTGACATTTCTCAGCGCCACCGAAATTTGAATAACCAGGGCCTAAAACACTGACTCGTTCCGGGTACTCGTCACAGATATCTGCGGTAAAAAATTCCATATAAATTCCTTCCTTAATAGGTATTGGTCACTCCCGCATAATAGCACTCTGTGAACATTTTTTTACATCTTTTTTGAAATCATGTACGGTTACGCTACTTGGTCAAAAAAACACTAAAACTCCCCATAAAAAGACTGCTTCAGAAGCCGTTCAGAGCAAGTCTGATTAAATATAAAAATAGACCATTCCGGGGAGTCATAAACACAGGATTTCAGGTTAAAAACACAATATGAAAGTAGTTACGGGCGTAGTCGGCAATGATATCCACGTTGTTGCTAACCGACTCATTGAACTCTCTCTCGACGCCAGAGGCTATGAGGTGTTCAATTTAGGTGTAAATACGCACCTTGAAGAGTTCTTCGATGCCGTGGTGGAAACCGGGGCAGAAGTACTTTTGATCTCTTCACTTAACGGTGAGGCCGAAGGCTGGAGCCGTGAGGTCAGAGCGTTAAAATCCAAATACAAAGGATTAGATGATCTGATCATGATGATTGGCGGTAACCTGACCGTTGGTACCGGTGATCCGGAAGAGATTCAGGAAAAGTACAAAAAGTATGGCTTTGACCTGGTGTGTCACCAGGTAGACTTGAACGTCGGCCTTGACCTTTTGGATGATTTAATAAGGGAGAGGAATTTAGCATGAGCCTGCTTCAGGAAGAAAGAGAGATCATTTTAAGCAACGAATATGTCGACAACTTTGACTTCGACGAAGTAAAAGAATTTGTTGCCGGTGCCAGCAAAGAGCTGTTTATCTCTCACCATTTCAAAAACAAAAGCAAGATGTTAGTACAGCCACGTGGCGGCTTCCCTACTTATAAAAAACAGTTTGCCCTTAACGAATTTTTCGTCAATGCCAACGTTGATGTACTTCCGCTGACAATCGATTCCAACACACGTCTGAATGACTACGGCACGGCGAAAAAGATGCTGCGCCTGAGTGAAGAGAACGATGTGGATATGCTGAACGGTTACCCGCTGGTGAACCACGGCTACCGTACTACGCGTAAGATGATTACCCACTTTAATAAGCCGGTCAGTCTGCGCCACGGTACGCCTGATGCGAGGCTGCTAACCGAAACGGCTATCGCTTCAGGTATCTTCGAGATCGAAGGCGGACCTATTACCTATCTTCTGCCGTACTCAAAGAACTTCCCGCTGGATAAAGCCTTTATGTACTGGAAGTATGTAGAGCGCGTGTGTGCGAAATACTCTGAGCTTAACGCACCGATTAACCGTGAGTCCTTTGGCCCGCTTACAGCGACGCTTGTACCGCCGTCAATCACTATCGTTATCCAGCTTCTGGAAATGCTGCTTGCCCTTGAAGAAGGCGTAAAATCTTTCTCTGTCTCCTTCTCTCAGACCGGTTCTATGAATCAGGATATCGTGATGGGTGCGGTCATTAAGAAAATGGCAAGACACTATGCAGAATCTATTGGCTGCGGCGATGCTGCCATTCATCTGGTTTATCACCAGTGGATGGGCGCATTCCCGACCAATAAAAGTTATGCAGAGCAGCTGATTAACATGTCTACCGTTATCGCCGCTATGGTTGGTGCAGATAAGATCATCACCAAGACCCGAGAAGAGGCGTCCGGTATTCCGACGAAAGAAGCGAATGCAAAAACCGTTGCCGATACTCAGTACACGCTGGGCATTCTCAATGGCCTGCCTAATATTGTTGACGAACAGGAAGAAGAGATCCTGACTGCCGAAGTGATGGCAATTATGGAAGCTGTGTTTAACGACCCGGCCGATACGCTGTGGCGTAAAGTCTTTAACTCCATCAAGTGTGGCATTATCGATGTGCCTTTCTCACCGCACATCATCAACCACAACAAGATGATCACCATCAGGGACGCCAATAAGAACATCCGCATCATTGATCGCGGCGGTGTGCCAATCCCTGATCGCTGCTTCGAGTACGAACGCTCGCAGTGCGACCTGAACAAAGACACCACCAGTATCGTTAGCGACATAATTCATGATATAGGCATTATGCAATGAGCCAGGAAAAACTATTTATCGACATCGGCAGTACCTACTTCAAGGTTTCCGACTCACAACATATCGAGCAGCACTTCAGGGATTTCAACAAAGACATCCTTGATGACCTGATGCAGAAATGCGGCACACGGGTGAGCCAGTTCAACCAAGACGATATCTATATCTGCTCTTCCGCAAATGGTGGCCTGAGCACGCTGATTATTGGTGTGACAAACTCATTCTCGCTGAAGTACGCGACAAACATTGCCTTTAACTCAGGCATCAACATCATTGATACCATCCTGTATCAGAACATTGAAGACTACTCTGTTCCAAGTGATCTGGTGGATGTGGTTATCGTGGTTGGCGGTGTAAACAGTAACGGCTCTATTTTTGGTGATGAGCTGTACAACTATCTGGAGCAGTTGAACTACTCCAACATTGTTTACGTGGGTAACGAGCAAGATGCTCAGTCTGTGGCTGAAAATGTAGAGAACCTGGTGACGCTGCCGAACATCATCGACAGCCGTCTTCATATTGTGGAAGAACACCTGAAAGAGTATCTGACCAACCTGTATCAGCAGGATATTGAAGGTAAAGAGGACATTAAGAGCCTGTACCAGATCACCTCTAATCAGATCTTCTCAACACCTTACATCGTAAATCAGGCGCTGCCTCATATTGATGCAGGCTACTCTGTGGTGGACCCGTTTATCGTGCTGGATATCGGTGGTGCAACGACGGATATCCACTACTCCAAAGATCTGGTTATCGATGAAAATATCGTAACCGAAAACGAATATGACCGTCTGGTATTCAAAAAACTGGGCGTGTACAAATCCAAACAGTCACTGATCTTTGCAGCGCAAAACAACGAGTTTGTTTATGAGCTGTTGATGCACCTGAAAGTGACGGAAAACATCTTCGAAGAGCAGAGCGAAAAAGCCACCAAGATACTGATGCAGCTTGCTATCTTCCTGGTGCTCTGCAAAATTTCTCATTACCGTAAAGCCTATATCAACCTGAAATTGCTGGCGATCAATTCTATAGTAATCACAGGTGGTATTACTAAAGTGCTTTCAGTTGAAGAGGTTGAAGACATCATCGCCTTCTTCTACAAGAAAATTATGACGTCGGAACATAAGCCTGTGACCATTATGGACAGCAACTATGATATCTGGACGTTAGGCGCAAAAGGAAAACTAGAATGTCAATAAACTGTATCCGAACCCTGCTGGAAAGTGCCGTTAAGACACATGCGGATAAAACCGCTGTCACTTTGGACAGCAGCAAGGTTACCTACGCGGAGCTCTATAAAAAAGTCAATCAGGTCGCACTCTACCTGAAGGAACTGGACCTGCCTAAAGATTCACGAATCGGCATCTACTCCAATAAGCGGATTGAGCAGGTCATCGCCCAGCTTGCGATCCTTTCAACCGACTATATTCTGGTGCCGATGTCGAAAATGCTCAAGCCAGAGCAGGTGAATTACATCATCAAAGATTGCGATATCAAGTGCATTATCACGGATAAAGCGAAGCTGGAAAGCCTTGATGAGATCAACTACGAAGGCCATGTCATCTCCTATGATATCGCCGGCAGCGAGATTGCTTCGTTTGAAGAGATCTACAAGTACTACAACAAACCTTACGAGTGCGACATCAGCGGGCACGACTCCGCAGTAATTACTTACTCCTTTGGCCTGTCAGGCACACCAAAGGGGATAGTTATCTCGCACCGTAACCTGATTGACTCAGCTCGTGTGGTTTCTCTGTATCTGAAACTGACTGAAGACGATGTTATCTCAGGCGTTCTGTTCTTCAATCTGGACTATGGCCTGAATCAGGTGTTCTGTAGCCTGTACAAGAAAGCGACCCTGGCACTGCACCGCTTTATCCTGCCGGATGAGTTCTTCAGCCACCTTATTGACGATCAGGTGACGGTTCTTCCGGTTATGCCGGTTTACATCTCTCAGATGTTTGAAGAAGGCACAGCCCGTATTCCGAGCCCTGAACTGTTCGACAAGGTTCGTATCATCACCTCTTCCGGCGGTAACGTTAACCGCAGAATGGTGGATGACTGTAAGCAGACTTTCCAGAAGGCTGACTTTTACTCAATGCATGGTCTGACAGAGGCCTTCCGCTCTACTTACCTGGATCCGTCTCAGATTCAGATAAGACCGGAATCTATCGGTAAAGCGATCCCGGATGTGGAGCTTTATGTCCTGAATGAAGAGGGCAAAGAGTGTGCACCACGTGAAGTGGGTGAGCTTATCCACCGTGGCGGCTATATCTACAAAGGCTACTGGAATGCACCGGAAGAGACAGCGGAACGTTATAAGTCGGTTTCTATCCTGAAGGATGCGATTAATCTTGAGGGCCAGCTGGTCGATGAACTTGTTGTGGCGACCGGCGATTATGTTTACCGCGATGAAGAGGGTTACCTCTACTTCGCCTATCGTAAAGATGACATGATCAAAACCCGCGGCTTCCGCGTTTCTCCGTATGAAATCGAATCGGTAGTAGCCAAGAACCTTCCGGATATCGACCGCTGCGCCGTATTCGGTATGGAAAACGAGCTTATCGAAGAGGAAGTGGTACTGGTTTACTCAGCACCAAGCCAGATCAGCGAAACTGAGATCCTGTTTGAGCTGAACAAACACCTGGCGTCCTACATGATCCCGGCCCGTATCGTTTACAAGAAGCACATGCCGCTTCTGCAAAATGATAAAAACCGGGTGAATAAGGAAGCACTGAAAGAAGAGCTGTCAGCCTATTAACCTTTTATAGGGACAGGCACCTCAACTACGGGGACAGACACCTTAATTATGAGGAAAGGCACCTTAATCCTGTATTTATTAATTCGGACGCCAGCACCATGCTGGCGTTTTTATGGGGACAGGCACCTTAGTTACAAGGACAGACACCTTATTAGGTATTCAACGGATTTCTAATCAACCCAAAGCGGGCAAAACTCCTGCGGTGATCAAAAACTGCGCGGCAATAATAACAAAGCCGCTACCAGCAGCCAGAGTCAGGCTCATGCCACCACCCTTTACTTGGTATAGGTTGTCATATGTTGCGTTGGAACGTGCTTTTTTCACCATAGCTACCGGCAAAAAGATCGCCAGAACCACAAGTGCAATCGCAGCGTAGCCTAACGCAGTAATAAACCCTTGCGGATAAAAAAGCGCGAAACACATCGGAGGCAGAAAGGTAACCAGTGCAGATAGAATGCGGTTCTGACTCTGTCCGCTTTTCTTCATCGAGTCACCAAGGAATTCAAACAGACCAAGGCTCACACCTAAAAATGAGGTCAGCAGTGCCAGGTCTGCAAAAATACCGATTATCTGACCCAATTTACCAAAGTGAATTTTCTCAGACAGTGCTCCGATAAGCCCTGTCAGCCCCTTATTATCAAACAACTCCTGCTGACTGATCACCCCAAGCGTCACCGCCTGCCAGAACAGGTAAATAACCAAAGGGATAGCAGAACCGATAACGATAGCCTTCTTTAGAGATCGGGTATCGCCATCCAGATAATTCACAATTGCCGGAATACTGCCGTGGAAACCAAACGAAGTAAAAATAACCGGAATAGCTGCAACAACCAGCCCCTTTTCCAGCGGCATGTTAAGCAGATAAGCTTCGGTGACATTAGGTGCAAGGAAAAAAAGTACTATAACCATTACCGCAAGCTTGGTTGCGAAGAGAAGCCGGTTAATACGGTCAACTGTTCCAGTACCGATAGTTACAACCGAAGCCACAATCAATGTAAAAATAACTGTCGCAGTCTGGTTGCTTATGGATATGCCCGACAGTTGCCCGATACGCTGTCCAAACTGAGCCCCGCCACCAGCAATATAAGCGGCGCACAGAGCATAAAACAGAAACAACATGGAAATACTGGCAATCCATTTACCTCTGTTACCCAGAAACTGTTTTGCCAGAGTATGCAATGTGGCGCTAGCCGGAGCATGCTGATGCAATTCCAGCATCAATAATGCGGTATAGGTCATCAAAGCCCACAGCAGCAGCATCACCGCAAGAGAAGTAGTAAAGCCGATCCCGGCAGACGCGAGAGGAAGAGCAAGCATACCGGCACCAATTGTGGTACCCGCAATGATCAGTGTGCTTCCAAGAACTTTTGAATTTAGCATTGTAAGGATTTATTTACGCCATTAAATTAAGACAGGGACAGACCTTAACCTTCGATACAAACCTATTCAACGTAATATGTAAATTTGCAACCACAGTAATTGTAATGAATATTTTACACCAACTTTGCCGGGACAGGCACCTTATCAATGAGGACAGACACTCGATCTATTTTCACACCAGAAATAAGTCAAAGACGCGTTTATAGACGCCTGTTTACCCACAAACCACCAAACTTAAAATCTCTATTTTTGGGAAACTACCGCTTGTTGGTTTCTATCTGCATACGAAACCCAAATCGCTTTGGATTTGTTATCAAATTAGGAAGGGAAAATGCACTGTAGGTTAAGTTAAGGAGTACCCAACAACCCTATGTCGATTAAGCTCAGGAATTGCTCTTTCAATACTCCGTTTGTGGCCAACCAATAAAGCGCGCTTACATTCGAGACAGGTACATATTTGTAACCATTCGCTCTGTTCAGATTTTAGTCGCTCCAAAATCGGAGGTAGACTATTATCAATACTCATCTTACCTTCCCGAAGTTGCCGCCCGGTCCAATCGACTAATTCAATATAGTCCATCAAACGAAATGGTATTCCTTCCGCATTAGTCCTGCTTCCTGCAAAAGGATACAATCCTGCGGGTGTTGCTTTTGTTTCGATTAAATTATCTATCCGCTCTTTGATCGAAGTATGCTCAGATTTTTCCGGAGTTTCTGCTTCACCCGCCCGAACCGGATTTAAATCAACGTAGGCCATGGCTGCCAGTACTGCTTTATCATCGACCAAAGCCTGACTCTTAAAGCGACTCTCCCAGAAATGCCCTCTACATTCGTCTTCCAGGTTGGCTTTTTTAGCTATATCCATATTGAGCTCTTTCATAAACCAGCTTAGATTGAACAAACGTTCACGCCAATCATCAATGATAGCCTGAGCTTTTAGATATTCTGTTTCAGATTTCAGTTCTCTGCTTAGAAGTCGCTGAATTAATACAGGTTGATGATGCTGAGATGACCAGCGCTCAATAACCTCCACATCTGATAATGCTTTAGCTTTTTTTCTATTGAGGTGCACCACTAGGTGATAATGATTACTCATAACTGCATAGGCGCAAATATCAATACAGTACATCATCGATAGCTCTTTGATACGGGCTTCTATCCATTCTCTGCGGTGTTCATAGCAACGCTGTGACTGAGCATCGTATCCACATAAATAGGTCCTGCGTACACAACGGGAAACACAGTGATAATAAGAGGTTACATTGGGGTTTACCTGCTGGCTTCTGGCTGTAGTCATAGTGGTCACCTAAATAGAAAACGCCATAAATGGTATCTGTTTTAGGTAAGAATTAATTTTTTGATTCAGTAGGTTACGAGCCAAAGAACATAAATCTGCAATAAGGCGGTCATGTTGCATCGGGTGCCTGTCCTAATAACTAAAGTGCCTGTCCCGATAATATTCTCTCACTTTTTGCTGTTAACTCTTTCCAAACCCAAAAAAGTCAGTAGACTCGGGATCCTGTTTTAAGTAACCCTGTTTTTCTCCGGAGTGTGTTAATTGGAAAAGCATGAAGAAGTATTAGTTTCCCTCAGACAAATTATCCGAGCGATCGATCTGCATTCAAAAAAGCTTAGTAAAGAAGCTGGTTTAACCGGGCCGCAGCTGATTCTGATGCGCTCAATCAGAGAACTGGGCGAAGTCACGATCAGACAGTTGTCCAACCACACTAATATGAGTCCTGCAACCGCAACGACAATTCTGGACCGACTGGAGCGTAACGGCCTGGCCGAAAGGATCAGAAGCACAACGGACAAAAGAAAAGTGCATGCCAATCTCACTGAAAAAGGCCTGCAGTTGCTCGACTCAGCTCCGCTTCCCCTGCAAGAGAATTTCATCAATAAATTCCAGAGCCTGGAAGAGTGGGAGCAAAGCCTGTTGCTCTCTTCCGTTCAGCGCATTGCAGGTATGATGAACGCTGAATCTTATGATGCAGCACCTGTACTTGAGCTGGGCAGTATCACCGACCCAGGCGTAACATCCAAGTAAGCACTTTTCCGCAGCATCCCGCATAAGAAACACCCTGATACCTCTTGGCCTCGCTGGCTGAGAGGTATTTTTTTGCGACTAACTCTTTATAGCATTAGTTTGAACAATAACGTTATTTAATATATCACTAAAAAGACCAGCTAATTTCGTTAGACATCTACCCAGAGAAAATCGAGGGTAATCGCTTATATTCAGAGAGTTAATTCACAAAAATTTCAGTAAATTCACTCATACTAACATTTCTATCATCTGCATCGTGAATTTATGGTTACAGATCTAATAGTTTGAACACTAACTAAAATGCATGTATGCTTATTAACGTTTTAGATACATGGACAAAAAAGGATTTAACCATGAAATGGAATTATGCAGCGCTTGCACTGTTTGCAAGTGCGTCTGTTCAAGCCAGTGAATGTGGCCACGTAACTATCGCAGATATGAACTGGAGCTCTGCCAGTCTGATTGCCAATATTGACCGATTTGTTCTGGAGCACGGATTTGAGTGTGATGCAGAACTGGTTCCTGGCGATACCATGCCGACTACTGCCTCAATGATCGAAAAAGGCCAGCCCGATATTGCCCCGGAAATCTGGACTAACGCGGTAAAAGAAGCTATCGACAACGGTGTGAGCGAAGGGCGTCTTGCCTACGCAGGGGAAGCACTGGTTGACGGTGGTGAAGAAGGTTTCTGGGTTCCGAGTTATTTGGTAGCTAAATACCCTGAACTAAAAACAATTGAGGGTGTTAAGCAGCACCCAGAACTATTCTCACACCCAGAAAACCCTGACGCTGCTGGCTTCTACAGCTGTCCGGCTGGCTGGAACTGTCAGATATCCAGCGGAAATCTGTTCAATGCACTTAACCTTGATAAAGCTGGCTTTGAGCTTATCGATCCGGGTTCAGCTGCCGGTCTGTCAGGCGCTATTGCAAAGGCATACGAACGTAAAGAAGGATGGTTTGGTTACTACTGGGCACCAACTGCCATTCTGGGTAAATACGAAATGGTTAAAGTGGACTTTGGCACCGGCGTTGATAAAGAAGAATTCCTGAACTGTACTTCAATGGAAGACTGTGATGCACCGAAAGTCACTATGTACCCTAAAGCTATAGTAAACACCGTTGTTACAGACGCTTTCTCGAAAAAGAATCCTGAAGCGATGCAGTACCTGGAAATGCGTGGTTTAAAAAATGCAGATCTAAACAAAATGTTGGCATGGATGGAAGATGAGCAGGCTGACGCTGAAGAAGCAATGTTCTACTTCTTTGAAACATACCCTGAAATTTGGAAAACATGGGTATCAGCATCTGTAGCAGACAAAATTGCTGCTGAGCTCTAATATAAAATTTTGTTGTATTTAGAGTAACCTGAATAAGGTTACTCTTTTGATTTAAAGGATATAGTCATGGCCGATAGTAGTTGGTTGACCAGCTTCCCGGAAATGGAGCGTTCCAGTTTACGTGCCATACGTAAAGCACTTGATGGCGCATATAAAGATTTCTCTCGTGAATATGGCGACTTAATCGAATCCATATTTGACCCTCTTCTCTCTTTTCTTATCTGGTTTGAGAAGCTGCTTTTAAGCACTCCGTGGTGGCTGGTATTAATTATCTCGACGGGTTTAGTTTACCTTGCCAGTCGCTCAGCCAAGCTTGCTGCCGGCTGTGTTGTTTCTCTGTTGCTGATTGGTTATTTTGGCATGTGGGAAGATACGATGCGCACACTAAGTATCATAACCGTGTGTACATTCCTCGCCATCGTGCTTGGTATTCCAATTGGTATTGCAATGGCACGTTCAAATCGTGTACAGGCTATTGTGACGCCTATGCTTGATGTCATGCAAACCATGCCAGCATTTGTGTACCTTATCCCTGTCGTCATGCTTCTGGGTATCGGTAAAATTCCAGGCCTGATTGCGGTTATCATTTATGCAATCCCGCCTGTAATTCGTCTGACCAACCTGGGCATCCGCCTGGTGGATAAAGAAGTAATGGAAGCCGCAACCGCATTTGGTGCCAACAAATGGCAACGATTGGTAGGGGTGCAGCTCCCTCTGGCCATGCCAACTATTATGGCAGGTATCAACCAGACTATTATGATGGCCCTTTCCATGGTGGTTATCGCTTCTATGATTGGTGTTAAAGGTTTGGGACAACCAGTACTGAAATCCATCACCAACCAATATTTCACCCTTGGCCTGCTTAATGGTTTCGCCATTGTTGCTCTGGCAATACTATTCGACCGCGCTTCTCAGGCTTATGCGAAACGCACCCAGGCACACTTGGGAGGAAACAAACATGACTAAGCCACTGATTAAGATTTCCGGCCTGTACAAGATTTTTGGCCCGAAACCAAAAAGCATTCTGCCTATGGTCAAAGAAGGCCAAAGCAAAGACGAAGTGCTGGCAAAAACAGGTCACACTGTAGGGCTAAAAGATATCAACCTTGAGATAAACAAAGGTGAGATCTTTGTGATTATGGGCTTGTCCGGCTCAGGTAAATCTACTCTAATCCGTCACTTTAACCGCCTTATCGACCCTACCGAAGGGCAGATCGATGTAGAAGGTGTGGATGTCATGGAGTTTTCAGCCAAGCAACTGGAAGAGTTCCGCAGACATAAGATGTCGATGGTTTTCCAAAGATTCGGGCTGTTCCCGCATCGCAAAGTTCTGGAAAACGTTGGTTACGGTCTTGAAGTACAGAAAATCCCAAAAGAAAAGCGCCTGGCACAGGCCAGCGAATGGCTCGAAACGGTTGGCCTGAAAGGCTATGAAGATCAGTACCCTTCTCAGCTATCAGGCGGTCAGCAGCAGCGTGTCGGTCTTGCAAGGGCTTTATGTACCAATGCCGAAATCCTGCTTATGGATGAAGCCTTCTCCGCACTTGATCCGCTTATCCGAAGTGAAATGCAGGACCAGCTGATTGAACTTCAGGAAACTCTGCATAAAACCATTATCTTTATCACTCATGACCTGGACGAAGCTCTTCGCCTTGGTGACAGAATTGCTATCCTAAAAGACGGTGAGCTTGTGCAGCAAGGAACGCCGGATGACATCCTGCTTAACCCGGCTACAGATTATGTAGAAGCCTTTGTGAAAGATGTGAACCGAGCACGGGCACTGACTGTAGAAACAGTTATGCAAAAACCTGCGCTGCGTATTACGGCAACCACGATTGCAGAAGCGCTTAAGCAGATGAAGATGAAGAATCAGGACTACGGCTATCATGTAACCGAAGACGGTTATCAGGGCCTGATCACTGAAGAAGGTCTTAAAGATGCAGCCAACAGCGAAGGCGACTTAATTGAGCCAACGATTTACGAGGATGTCCCGACCATATCTCCGGAAGCGGCCATCGAAGAGGTCCTTACTGAGTCGATCTCTTCTGATTACTCTCTGCCGGTAATTGATGAAGACGGTAAGCTGAAAGGTGCTCTAGAGCGTGAAAAAGTCGCTGATATTTTCTCAGAAAAGTCTCAGGCAAGTGAATCCGAAGAAGTAAAAGAAGGCTGATAACCAGTGACAAAAAGTGTAATGAAAGCCGTAGTCACCACCGGAAATGGTGGCTACGACAAATTGGTTTACAAAGATGTTCCAGTTCCTGAGTTAGAGCAAGGCGAGGTACTGATAAAAGTACTTGCAGCCGGGGTGAATAATACCGAAATCAACACCAGGCTCGGCTGGTACTCCTCCTCCGTTACTGCTTCGACCAACGATACTTCCGATGAAAGCAGTGAAGCGGATGAAAACAAGGCAGACGGTGGCTGGAATGAAGGTACGCCATTCCCATTCATTCAGGGTACTGACTGTTGTGGCACAGTGGTCGCAGTTGCTGATACCAGCGACGAAGACTTGATGGATAAACGAGTGCTAATCAGACCTTGTATCCGCAAAACGGATTTCAGCTCTCTGGAAAATATCTGGATGGGTTCAGACTTTGACGGCGCATTTGCTCAGTACGTTAAAGTGGCTGCCAGTGAAGTATTTCCAGTAGCTTGTGATTGGTCAGACGCAGAGCTGGGAAGTATTCCCTGCGCCTACGGTACATCGGAAAATATGCTTCATAGAGCAGAGCTTAGTGCAGGTGAAACCGTACTGATCACAGGTGCATCCGGCGGTGTTGGCTCGGCTACGGTACAACTGGCAAAGCGCCGCAATGCAAAAGTAATTGCCATTGCCGGTAAAAGTAAGCATAAAAAAGTTCTTGAACTGGGCGCTGATATCGTACTGGACAGAAGTGACGACTGGCTGGCACATCTGGGCGAACAGTCTGTTGATGTTGTGGTAGACAATGTTGCAGGCAATGGATTCCCCGCCATGCTAAAACTTCTCAAACGTGGTGGCCGTTTTGTTTCTTCCGGTGCCGTAGCAGGCCCAATAGTCGAGCTGGATATGCGGGATATGTACCTAAAAGACATCAGGCTTATCGGAACAACCGCCTGGGATGAACCCGTCTTTCCAAATCTGGTGAAATATATAGAGCAAAACGAAATCCGCCCGGTAGTCGCAAAAACCTTCCCGCTTGAAGAAATCGCGCAAGCACAAGAAGAACTCCTTATGAGGACACACACCGGAAAGTTTGTTCTGATCCCTTAACTCCTACGGGGACAGGCACCTTAATTGTAAGGACAGGCACCCAAATTAAGGTGCCTGTCCTCGTAAGAAAACCCACAAACTAATCGAAATTAAGATGCCTGTCCCCATAAGAAAACCCAGCCCACAGAATTACAAATGAAAGGAAGCTAAGCTAGTCCTATACTCACATATACACAGGTGCCATACAGGAGTATTTAGGTTTAGATGTACCGATACTATGCAAAGCTCCAGAAGAGCGTTGAACATCTTGCTGTTCAGGGGCAAAAACGCTCTACCACTGAGACTCTCAGATTAAACCACTATATCTGGCTGGTGCTTGTTGCTACTGTAGTCAGCCTTCTCTTTATCGGTGTAAATATTGCGGCAGGTACCTACCCGCTGGCGATAGCTCTCGCGCTTTTCCTGTCCTCCATGATTGGCAGTTTGTGGATGATTCCGCGAACACTCAATGTCTCACTTATTTACCATATAAATAATCTGGTATTTGTTTCCATGCTGACCTTTGTATCCGTCAAAGGTGGTATAGATAATGGCAGCATACTATGGATATACACTTACCCGGTGCTGTCTGTGTTTCTGTTTGGTAATACCATCGGCTCAATATGGAGTATTGTTCTTCTTATCCTGAATATCTATTTCCTTGCGTTTCAGCAGGGCTCAGAGGGAGATTACTCCTTGGGATTCACACTGCGCTTTGCCATTGCCTATTTAACTATGCTAACCGTAACCACCCGGCTTGAATATGAGAGACAGGCCTATATCCAGCGAACCAAAAGACAAAGACGCTTTTTGGAGAGAGAAAGAAAGTCTCTTCGTGGGGAAATATACCGCAGAGTTGAACTGGAAGAGCAGTTAGTCAAATTAGCCAATACCGATGGGTTAACCGGCCTATATAACCGTCGCTGTTTCTGGGACGAAGCGCTGGAAGAACTTGCTGTATCCCAAAGATACAAAATTCCTATGTCACTGGCGGTAATAGATATTGACCACTTTAAGAAAATAAACGATAGCTATGGCCACCAGGCAGGCGATGCGGTACTCAGGTATTTCGGTGAAATCTGCACTAAAGAGCTAAGAAGCACAGATATTATCGGCCGTATTGGTGGCGAAGAGTTTGCGGTATTGCTTCTGCATACAGATACTCAGCAAGCCTCGGATATCATGGAAAGGTTCAGAGAAAATATCAGCCAAAAGTCGGTTCAGTTTAAGGATAAAGAGATTCCATTTACCATCAGTATCGGCATCAGCTCTATCAGCACCCAAGCTACCGATCTTGAGCTTGCCTATAGCTGCGCTGATATCGCCCTCTACCAGGCTAAGCAAGATGGGCGAAATCAGCTCAAATTGTCGGATATTCCACAAAGCTAATCTGATATAAATTAAACTTATACCAATCCCAGTAATTAGCTGTTCAGTGATTGCGCAGGAAAAATCGCTAAGAGCAAGGCAAAATTTGCAGTAACTAGTGGATCTAATTACAAAAATTTTAACGCCGCTATTAGCGATTTTGACAAGCAAGGATGAACAGATAATTGCTGGGATTGGTATTACAGCTCAGATGATCAACAAAATCCATAAACTGATTCATATCACGCCAGGTTAGCCGAACTCCAGTAAGCCCCATGCTCAGGCAGAATATGGCAGATCAGCTGATACTGAGCATCATTAATCTGGTTATCCTGCAAGGCACAGACAATCGCCCGGTGTTGCTCAAAAGAGCGCTGGAGGTGGTCTTCGTTTCCGCCAAGGTGGTTTCTTGCCGTGGACATCCGCGATGAAATCAGGGCATAAGACTCCTGAAAATAACGGTTATCACACAATGAAATCAGTGTCTGGTGAAACTGGTTATCCAGGTTCAGATATTCCAGCGAGCTTGAATTATTCAGGCACACTTCCATCTTATCCAGAATAAAGCACAGCTCCTGAATCAACTGCTTAGGGTTATTCTTCCATGCCAGCTTCAGCCCTTCCGACTCAATAAAATAGCGAAACTCCAGCAACTCATTAAATTCCTGAGTGTTAAAACTGAATACAAAAGTACCACTCTTAGGTTTGATCTGGACAAGGCCTTCACTCTGCAGCCTTTTTAAAGCATCACGAATGGGCGCTTTGGTCGCATTTAGCTTGTTCGCCAGTACCGTTTCCGAAAGTTTCATTCCCATCGGCAAAGTACCGACAATAATCATTTCTCTGATTCGCCGATAAATAACATCTTTCAGCAAGTCCTGTTTCATCTTTCCGCTCACACTCTTTATTGTATTATTATATACCCTACAGCCTGCATCTAAAATGTCAAGCGAGAGAAAAAAAAGGAGCAGCAAAGCTACTCCTATATGCCTTGATTACCGATATTACAGCAACATAGATGGCAGAAACAGCGACAACTGTGGAATAAAAGTTACCATCATTAGCATAACAAACATGGCAATCAGGAAAGGAACAATGGATTTTACCAGCTCTTCCAGGGAAACATTTGCCACACCCGTTGCCACAAAAAGGTTTGCGCCCAGTGGCGGGGTACAGAATCCGATTGCCAGGTTAACCGTCATAATGATACCGAAGTGAATCGGATCGACACCCAGAGCCTGAACAATAGGCAGCAGAATCGGTGTAAGTATGATGATGGAAGCGATGGTCTCCATAAACATACCCACAATAAGCAGCATAATGTTGATGAGCACCAGCACAATCAACGGATTCTCGGATACCGCAGTAATGGCATTGGCTACTTCAACAGGCACACGCTCCAGTGTCAGTAAGCGACCAAAAGATGCCGCCATCACAACCATAACAAGCACCGTAGCCGAAGTAAGTCCTGACTTCAGAAATACACTATTCAGATCCGAAAGTTTCAGGTCACGATAGATATAAAGACTAACCATCAGCGCATAAACTACCGCAACACCGGCCGCCTCTGTTGGCGTAAAGATACCGCCGTAGATACCACCCAAAATAATCACAGGAACAATCAGAGCCCAGATAGAGTGCTGACGCCAGCCTTTAGGTGCCGCACCATCTATCGACGAAATCGCATCTTCCATATTCTTCGAAGCACGGCTTGCCGGGAACAGGTTCTTATTAACCGTCATCTTAGCGACAAACATATAACCCAGACCAAACAGCAGCCCCGGTAGTACACCCGCAAGGAACAACTTACCAATCGACTGGTTTGCCGTAACACCATAAATAATCAATGGAATCGAAGGCGGAATCATTACTCCGGTAATACCAGCCGCAGCGGTAATTGCCGCAGAGAAAGGACGCTTATAGCCCACACGCTCCATTTCCGGAATCATGTTTGAACCGATAGCCGCAACCGTTGCAGGGGATGAGCCTGAAATCGCAGCAAAGAACATACTCGCCAGTACATTTACATAGGCAAGACCCGCTTTAAAGTGACCAACAAGATTATAGGCTGCACCAACGATTCGCGATGACAAACCGCCACGCTGCATGATCTCACCGGCAAGAACAAACAGAGGAATTGCGACAAGCGGGAAGGAGTTGCCGCCCATAACGGCACTCTTGGCAAGCAGAGTAATGTTAGGCGTCTTAGGCAGATATTCCAGTACCACAAGGGACGAAACACCCAGACAAATTGCAACCGGCGCACCAAGTAAAACCAGAAGCAGGAATACACCAAATAAGGTTACCGTAACCATTATTTACCTCCTTGGTGAGAAAGTGTGGATTTTGAATCTGTAGACTTCACAGGCACTTTCACCAGAGAAGAGATATCCTGATACAGATTTTGAACAAGGCGCAAGGCACTAAGCAGCGCACCAGCCGGCAGTGATGCATACAGCCACTGCATGCTTACCCGGGTTTCAGTCAGAGGCCAGTACAGTACAATTGAGCTCTGGCGGGCAATAATCGGGCTACTGATCTGACTCCAGCCATAAAGAAACATCTTCACCATGCACCAAAGCACCACCAGGTTGACCGCGATACTGATCAAATCGAAAACCCGCTTAGGGAACAGATTGATCAGAGCCGTAACCGCAATATGCTTACGGGTTCTAAAGCCATAACTCACACCCACCCAGATAAACCAGATAAAGCACCAGCGCACAAACTCTTCACTCCATGGAAGTGAATTACTGAACACGTAGCGCATCACTACCTGCAGGAAAATCCAGAAAACAATATTCACCAGCAGAAAGTTAATCAGCCAGGCTTCTATATTTTCGTCAAATAACTTCAACCATTTCATCTTATATTCCTCTGATCCGGCCCCCAAAAAGAGTGCCGGACCATGCCACGTATGGCTGTTACTTATTCAGGGCTTCGATCAGCTTAGGCTCAACCAGCTTAGTGTACTTTTCACGAATTGGTGCAGTCACAGCCTGGAACTTCGCTGTCTCTTCCGGAGTCAGATTAGTGACCGTTACACCGGCTGCTTTAATAGCAGCTAACTGCTCTTTTTCTTCGCTGGCAATCACGTCTTGCTGATAATCAATTGCACGCTCAAGCGCAGAATCGATCAGAGCCTTATCTTTCTCAGACAGACTTTCATAGAAGTCAGGGTTAGCCAGAACCATATGAGTTGAGTATACGTGACCAGACAGAGTCACACAGTTCTGCACTTCGTAGAAACGGGAAGAGTAGATGTGACCCAGAGGGTTCTCCTGAGCGTCAACCACGCCTTGCTGTAGCGCAGAGTACACTTCGTTGAATGACATCGGAGTCGGGTTTGCCCCCATCGCCTTAAAGGCATCCATATGCGCTTCAACCTGCATGGTACGAATTTTCACACCATCCAGATCTGACGGCTGCTTGATAGGACACTTGTTACTGGTGATATTACGGATACCATTTTCCATCCAGCCAAGACCTGTAATACCGAAGTCCTGAACTTTACCCAGAAGCTGCTGCCCGAATTCACCATTCAGAGCCTTAAGAGCAGCTTCACGGTTAGCAAATGTGTATGGAAGGCCAGGTACAGAGAACGCAGGGTCCCAGCCAGCCATAACTTCTACAACAGGCGCTGTCATCTCAATGATGCCTGACTGCACAGCTTCAGTAAGCTCACGGTCACCACCAACCTGCCCGTTAGGGTAGATATCAACGGTAATATCGTTATTGGATTCTTTCTCAACAATCTCTTTGAACTTCACCCAGGCTTTGTGCATGTGGTAGGTGTCAGCGGCTCCGTGACCAACCCGGATATTCGTTTCTGCAAAAGCTTGTGTACTTATCACGCCTGAAATTGCGATAGAAAGGGCCAGGCACAGGGTACTCTTTTTCATGTTTATATTCCTTTGATTGACATTTCAGTTTGCCATTTCATTTTCACCTGATATTTCACTCATTTTACGTGATCACGATCGTCTTTCCTAAAAAATGGGGGTTTTTTGGTCGTTTTTGGTGACTCCAATCACACAAACTAACATTTTAGATTGCTGACATCCGATTTGAGGAATTAAATAAACGCAAAACTAACATGTCAGATTTAGGAAACACATCATGAAAAAAGTCGTTGTTATCGAACCTGGATACCTTGATTACAAGGAAGAAGAAAAAGTGCTTAGCGCTCATCAGGCAAAGTTCACTTCACTGCCAATCGGCACACCTAAGAGCCAGATTCTGGCAGAAGTGGCTGATGCAGATGCCATTATGGTTCGTGAAGCTATCGTTGATTCTGAAGTTCTGGACGCAGCGCCAGAGTGTAAGGTTGTCGTCCGCTACGGTGTTGGTGTCGACAATATCGACCTTAACTACGCAAAGGAAAAAGGCGTCTATGTAGCAAACGTGCCCGATTACGGCTCTGAAGATGTTGCTGAGCATGCAGTATCACTTCTTGTTTCAGCTACCCGCCGTGTCGTAACCCGGGACCGTGATGTTCACGACGGAAAATGGGGCATCGGCCAGGCTGAACCTATCCCTCGTATGGGCGGTAAGGTTCTGGGTGTTGTTGGCTTTGGCCGTATTGCCCGCTGCTTTGCAGAAAAAGCCTCCGGCCTGGGCTTCAGAACAACTCTGGTTTTCGACCCGGCATTAACAGAAGAGCAGGCAAAAGAGGCCAATGTACAAAAAGTTGACCTGGAAACTCTGGTTCAGGAATCCGACTTTATCTCTTTGCATGCGCCTTTAAATGAGCATACACGCCACATGATCAACGGCGATCTTATCAGCAAGATGAAGCCGATGGCGGTACTGGTAAACACCAGCCGTGGCGGACTGGTTGATGAGCAGGCGCTTTACGACGCACTAAAAGAAAACCGTATTCACGCGGCAGGTATCGACGTATTTGAAACCGAGCCAGTCCCTTCAGACAACCCTTTACTCACGCTGCCAAACGCAATCTGTACCGACCACACAGCCTGGTTTACTGAAGAATCCGTAGTGGAGCTTCAGCACAAAGGAGCCATGGAAGTACTGCGCGTATTTGACGGCACCAAACCAAACAGCTGGGTTAACCAGTAATACCAAATTAAATCGATTTTTAACCAAAGGAAATAAACCATGTATAGCAAAGAAATCATTGACGGATACCGCGAAATCTTCTCAACCGCATCCATTGCAGATGCCTGTGATCTGCTGTTAGGCAAAACAATGTACCTGCCTTTTGATGTAAAAAACCGTATCAATGAAAAGAAAATTGTTGGCCCTGCTGTAACCATCGTAGAAGAAGCAACACTGGAAAAAGTGGCTCCTCAGCATGCGCTTGATGCTATCGATGAATCAAACGAAGGCAGCGTTATCGTTATCTCTGGTGACGCTGCACTGGAAACAGTTGCAGTATGGGGCGGTCTGATGACAGCTGGTGCAGTAGCAAACAAACACGAAGGTGCCGTTCTTAACGGCGGTATGCGTGATATCGCTGAGATCCGTCGTGACTACGACTTCCCTGTTTACGCAAAAACAATTTCACCGGGTACCACTCTTGGCCGTTTCAAAACTGTAGCAGCGAACAAGCCGGTACAGATTGGTGAAGCACTGATCCGTCCGGGAGACCTGATTATCGGTGACGTTGACGGCGTAGTTTGTGTTCCTCAGGAGCATGTAGAAGCGGTGCTTCGTGAATCTCAGTCTATCGATTCACGCGAACTTGAGCAGGCGCAACTTATCATCCAGAGCGGCTCTCTTCGCGAAGGTCTGGCTAAGTACGGCCGTATTTAAGATTTCTGTCTAAGTAAAAGCTGGCCGGTTCGGTCCTGTTTCCGGCTGGCTTTCTGCACTTTTTATTTGAGATAACGATTATGAGTATTGATATTGTTTCATTTGGCGAACCGCTATTTGAGTTTTCCCAGATCCCCGGCCAACAAAAAGAGATCTCTTACCTGAGTGGCTTTGGTGGTGACACTTCCAACTTCTCTGTCAGTGCTGCGCGTCAGGGCGCAAAGGTCGCTATCCTTGCACACCTTGGCAGCGATGTTTTTGGTGATCAGTTTGTCGACCTGTGGCAACAAGAAGGTGTAAACACGGACTTTGTGGTTCGCAACCCGGACGCACCAACCGGCGTCTACTTTATTTCCCACGATGAACGTGGCCATCACTTCACCTTCTACCGCAAAGGTTCTGCAGCATCACTGGTTACTCCGCAACAGATCCCAACAGATGCAATCGCTCAGGCTAAACTGCTGCACACCTCTGCGATTACCCATGCTATCAGCGACTCTTCAAGCGACTCTGTTTTTGAAGCTATTGATATCGCGAAACAGAACGGCACTCAGGTTTCATTTGATACTAACCTGCGTTTAAAACTCTGGCCTCTTTCAAGAGCAAGAGCGGTAATTCATGAAACCATCCGCCATGTAGATATCTGCATGCCAAGCCTGGATGAAGCGCAGCTACTGACTAACCTTGAAGATGCCAACGAAATCGCAGACTTCTACCTTGGCCTTGGCGCTAAAACTATCGTGCTGAAGATGGGCAAAGACGGCGCAATGGTCGCAACCCGGGATAAACGCTTTACCGCTGGCGGTCACAAGGTAGACACAGTAGATGCAACCGGTGCCGGTGACTGCTTCTCAGGTGCATTCCTGAGCCAGGTAGTAAAAGGCGAATCCCTGGAGACGGCTCTGGCTTACGCGAACTGCGCAGCGGCTCTGACCACAACAGGCTACGGCGCGGTTGCTCCGATCCCAACAGCAGAAAAAGTTCTGGCCTTTAAAGCAGAGGTAAAAGCCTGATGGAAAAAGCGCTCGAACTACTGGCTAAAACCAGAGTAGTACCGGTTATCCAAATAGACAATCTGGATGACGCGATTCCCCTGGCAGAGACGCTGGTAAAAAACGGCCTGCCGATTGCGGAAGTCACGCTGCGTTCTCCTGTTGCCATGGATGCAATCAGGTTAATTAGCCAGAAACTGCCTGAAATGCTGGTCATCGCAGGCACAGTCACCTCACCAGAGCGGGCCGCACAGGTAATGGAAGCCGGAGCCAGCATGGTGGTCTCTCCCGGCTTTAACCCAAAAACCGTCGGCTACTGCGTTTCTAACGGCATCGATATTATCCCCGGCGTAGCAACACCGGGCGAAATGGAACAGGCGATGAACTTCGGCCTGTCCACCGTTAAGTTCTTCCCGGCTGAAGCCAACGGCGGTATCGCAACTCTTAAAGCCGTTTCAGCACCTTACAGCCAGCTGAAATTTATGCCAACAGGAGGCATTACGCCTGCAAATATTCAGGACTACCTGGCACTACCGTCCGTAACCTGCTGCGGCGGATCCTGGATGGTGGATAAAAAACTGATCGCCAATAAAGACTGGGGCAAGCTAGCAGAGCTTATCCGTAAAGCAGTCGAACAGGTTCAGATCTGAAATTGATTAATTGCTCCCAACTCCGGCAGCTCTGCTTAAAACAGACTGCCGGAACACTCTATTTATAACAAAAGAAAGCAGGTTCAGGCTCATAACTCTATGCTAACAGGTGCCGATGACATGACAGCAGACCATGATAACTGTCTTAAAATGAGACTTTTTTACGCATAGCCTTAACCGCGCCGTTTCTCTTCTTGGCGTCAACGCGGCGACGCTGAGAGCCCTTGGTCGGTTTGGTGGGCCTGCGTTTCTTTACCTGGACCATGGCGGAGCAGATAAGATCTTTCAGACGGTTCAGAGCATCTTCTTTATTTTGCTCCTGAGTCCTGTAGGACTGAGCTTTGATAACAATAACGCCCTCTTTACTGATCCTTGAGTCTGAAAGAGCGAGCAGCTTCTGCTTATAGATATCCGGCAGAGCAGAACGCCTGATATCAAACCTCAAGTGGATGGCACTGGAGACCTTGTTTACATTCTGCCCTCCGCTACCCATTGCCCGGATGGCCGAGAGCTCAATCTCCCAGTCTGCAATTTCAACATTGTTGGATATCTTCAGCATAAAAGTGTCTGTCGTAAAATCTAGACAGGCACTTTAACTCACTAACACACCATTATCCAAACCAATAAGCATCTACAGGTAATTCCGCTAATCAATTCCATTTACTTATTGCGAGCAAAACATCCATACACTCAAAAAATGTTTTTTATTTACAATAACATAACACAGAAGTTCAGAAATACCATGATACTGCTTCCCAAGGTTACATTCATCAATGTTAAGGTGGTAAAAATGAAGCAACTACGTAGTTTGGTTAGTATCAGTGTCTCGGCTGCCCTGTTATGCACTTCAGGTACAACGCAGGCAAATGTTCACAGCAAGTCAGTGGTTGAACAGGGTCAGAAACTTGAGATCATGGATACACGTATCGGTAAGCTGAAGTTTGAAAATGATCATCTGGTCGGTATTCCTACAGAGGAAACCAGAGATAAGATTTTCGATGCCATCGATTTCCAGCGTGCGTCTCAGGCGTATATCTGGTCCGTGCCACTAACCAGCTTCTACGCCTGGAAGCAGTCCTTCTACGACATGGGCGGTGAAGATGGACAGATTAATTTCTTTGAAAGCTATGAGTCGCGTTTTGGTGGCCTGACATACAACACCACAACGCCGTATGTGCTTGCTTTCTTCAATGTACTTAAGCAGCCAACCATGATCACCATCCCGACAAATGAAGTTCGTGGCGCGGTACACAATATGTGGCAGATTGGCCTATCTCAGATGACCAAGCCTGGAAAGTACGTCATCATTCCTAAAGACTCTGATATTCCGGCTAACCTCCCTGCCGGAGCAAAAGTTGTTGAATCCGATACCAACTACGCATTCCTTGGCATTCGCCTGATGGCGAAAACCCGCGATCAGCGTATGAAGGATCTGAACAATATCAAAATCACTGACCTGAATGGCAAGCCAATCAGCAGCAACGGCATCAATATGCCAAAACGAGGCCTGGATGCCAAACACCCTCGCGGAATGGCTTTCTGGGAGCTGCTAAATGAAGCGATTCAGACAGAGCCGGTTCACGAGCGTGACCGCATGATGCACGATATGCTCCGTCCGCTGGGTATCGAAAAAGGTAAACCATTTAAACCTAATGCAAGACAGACCCGACTTCTGAAAGAAGGTGCTCTGGTTGGCGAAATCATGACCAAGAACATCGATTTCAGCAAAACCGGTCGCCTAGAGCATGCAGAATATGGCCCGGAAGGAAACCGCTGGGAAATTGCAACAGCATCAACACCAAACCAAAACCGTGACTACGGTATGGATCTGGACGGCCGTGCTGCCTGGTTCTATGAAGCGGTAAGTAACGATATTGCCATGCACGGTATGGTCAATGGCGGCTGGGGTCAGGTATATCTTGATAACTACCGTGACAGCAACGGTAACGGCCTGGACGGCAGTAAGCACTACACGCTAACGGTAAGAGGTGATGTGGACTACGCCGAAACCTTCTGGACAGTAACGGTTTACAACATTGAAAACCGCGGGATTGTAGAAAACGATCTTAAGCGTGCAGATGTGGGCTCTAACGTCCCTGGCACCCAGAAAAACAAGAACGGAGACTATGTGTTCCACTTCTCGCCAACGCAGCCAAAAGGCGTAGCAAAAGCAAACTGGGTACAGACAAACCCTGATGAAAACTGGTTTGTATACTTCCGCGCCTACTCTCCGAGCAAAGACTTTGTTGCTCAGAAACCGGAAACCATCCTGCCAAACTTCGTAGAAGTTAAATAGCAGAAGCCCAAATGCCCGTATCCGTTACGGGCATTTTTCTATTCCATGCAATCTGTTTTCTATGACCACAATTGCCAGCTAATACCAATAATTAGCTGTTCAGTGATTGGTATAACATAGTGTTTGGTTGTTTCATAATCTAGTCCTCTGAAGTTATTAAATAGTTTTGTTAAGACAACGAGGAGCATTATATTTTTCTTAGTGAGAATGATAATAAGAGATTGAGAAGGATCACTTTTAATGAAAAACTGATAATGGGAGGATTGGTTGGCCGACAGCAACAAAGTCATAGTTTGAGTCAGGACTGAAGCGCTCAATCTTTACTTTTTGGTTTTAACTGTCCACGTTTCCTCCAATGACATGTTGATTATTTCACGCATAATTTCATTAGGCTCTGGTGGATTTTCTAATGCATACATTACTGACTCCAGTACAAACATGCTAACAGTGGTATTAGACAGAATTGCCGTCTCTTCCAAAGCGAGTTTTTCTTTCGTTGAAAGCCGAAACTCTACCCGTTCTTTTATAAATGAAGACATTTTGTACTTCCTCTCATCAAATATGAGAGGACTCCTTAGGTTCAATTAAATAAAAATTAGAGAAGTGAAAAACACTTACAGTGTTTTCCCGCACATATGAATTCTGGTACTTGGCTAGAACGATGTCCATTGATTTGTACAGAATCTAACCGTAACTTTACAATAGAGTTGGTAATTTGAGGTTATATGCGAATTCCGTTACCACTCAATTGGTTTACCATCCCGGAAAAAGCCGCCTGTCGGGCCGTTGTCCGGAAGCGTTGCAGCCCAGACGATTCCTTCAGCGCCATCTTTCACCGGGCGACCGCCAAGTCCGCCCATGTCTGTGGCAACCCAGCCGGGGCAGACGGCATTAACTAAAATATGATCACCTCGTAATTCATCTGCCCACATCAATGTCAGCGCGTTTAGTGACGCCTTAGAAACACTGTAGGCAGGCGTTCCTCCTGACATGCCGTGCAGAGCACCACCGCCACTGCTGACATTCACAATGCGCGGATGTGAAGAGTTGCGTAACAGAGGCAAAAAAGTCTGAACCATCCGCCATGGGCCGTAGACATTGGTATCTAAGGCTTCCTGAACCACCTCTAAATCGGCATTTATTGCCTTCTGCCAGGTGTCATAATGAATAGCGGCATTATTAACCAGCACATCCACCCTGCCAAATTCAGCGGTCACGCGTTCATTTAACCTTTCAATGCTGGAAGGATCAGCCACATCCAGCTCAGCCGGAACAATATTCTCAAAGCCCAGCTCTTTTGCCGTATCCTGAGCTTTCTGCAGTGAGCGCGAAGTCAGAATAACCAGATAGTCCTGCGCGGCAAGCTGTCTGCTCACCTCTTTTCCCAAACCTCGGTTTGCACCTGTTACGATAGCAATTGGTTTCATTGTAAAGCCTTCCTGTAAAACCGGAGAAATAACCATTGTTAATAAATATATCGGATATCACCGGTTTTGATTAGATGCGGCGCCCGGAATAGACTATTAGGTGAAACCTAACAATAGCGGAAGTTAAACCCGCTACACGCCTAACTGCTCCAGCAGGAAGTCTATAAATACCCGCACCCGCTTGGCCTTCTGAGTATTGCGGTGAAAATAGATATACAGCGCAGGATAGGGATACCAGTACTCTTGCAGAACAGGCACAAGTTTCCCTTCTGCAAAAAAGGGCTCAACCATAGGGTCGACAATACGCCCTATTCCCAGCCCTTTTATCGCCGCATCCATCATAAGGTCAGTGTCGTTGCAGACCATTCCAATCGGCATATCCACCAGCACTTCCGAGCCGTTATTATTCAGCTTAAGAGGAGCAAGCTGATTGGAAGACATAAAACGGTACTGGATCAGCTTATGTTGTTTCAGATCTTCCGGTGTTTTTGGTTCTCCGTATTGACGAATATATTCTGGAGAGGCAAACAGCGTCTCTTTCATGGGAGTCGTAAGCGGGCGGGCAATCAGGCCCTCCTCGATTCTGTCCCCAAAACGGATGCCTAAGTCATAACCCTCGCTGATAATATTTACCGCCGCATCAGAGACCGAGATCTCTAACTCGATATTCGGATACCTAAGACAAAACTCGGCATAAACAGGCTGAATCAAATACTGGGATACAAACCGCGGCATAGTGATCCGCACCTTACCTGACGGCACGTCACTCAGTTCACTGACATTTTCCACGGCAATATTCAGATCAGCGATGGCGTTAATCGTCTGGTCATACAGCATCTGCCCGGCTTCGGTCAGATCCATCTGCCGGGTGGTGCGGGTAAAAAGCGGAAGCCCGAGCTGCTCTTCCAGCGTTTTCAGCGCCCGGCTTACTGAGGGCGGGGCGAGTTCCATTTTTCGCGCAGCAGCAGTAATACTGCCTTCCTCCGCAATAGTGTGAAACATCAGCAGTTGGTTATACATGGTGCCGTTCATTGCTTTACCCCCCGGAAAATTTATTATTAGTTTGTACCTAATAATCTTTTAAGTAAACATGATCTAAAAATTAATATTCTTCCTGAGTAAACTGTATTCATCAATTTGAGAAGATTTCTAACTGAAGAGATGAACAAGATGAGTAAAGTACTGGTAATTTCTGGTCACCCGAATCTGGCCGAATCTTATACAAACCGCGTAATTCTGGATGAACTGAATACTCAGCTAAGCGATGTGTCTGTACGCCGTCTGGACAGTCTGTATGCAGATTCAAAAATCGATGTTGCCGCAGAGCAGAAAGCCCTGACTGAAGCTGAGGTGATCGTACTGCAATTCCCGTTCTACTGGTATTCAGTACCGGGTTTAATGAAAACCTGGATCGATGAAGTCATGACATTTAACTTCGCCTTTGGTCCGGAAGGCGACAAGCTAAAAGGTAAAGACTTTATCCTGTCATTCACTGTCGGCGGTCCGCAGGAGTCTTACCAGCCGCTGGGTTACAACCACTTCAACATTGAAATGTTTATGTACCCGCTACAGCAGATGGCTTATCTGGCCAGCATGAACTACCACGCTCCGGTTTATACCCATAGCATGGTTTACATCCCTGGCGTGTATAACACACAGGAAGAGGTGGAAGAGCGTGCACGTAACCACGCTGAACGTCTGGTTGATCAGATTGCGGTTATCACAGAGTCTGCTGACAGCCGTATCCGCAAGTTTGTTGCAGAGTGGTTCAGCAAATTTGACCGTATGGCACCGGAGAGCAGCTACTTTACTTCGCACCTGGCACAAGATGTCCGCTGGGTTATGCCTGACGCTGAATTCAACGGCCATGAAGGCTTCCGCGACTGGTACGCCATTGCACTGCGCACCTTCAAGCCGGGCTGTCAGCATCTGGTTGATCAGGTACAAATCACAGAATCAGAAGAAGGTTATGACGTTGAACTGCGTATCCGCGTCCTTGCTGAAACCTTTGAAGATTCCATATTCAAAGGCGAAGAAGCTAACTTCCTTGCCAACGAAACATGGAAGCTGACTCTGGATGATAAAGGCCAGATTACTATTTCAGACTACCGTGTTGCAGTTGTAGACTAACCTGAATCTGTTAAGAGATACGAGGGCACATATGAGGCAGATACAAGCCAAGATAGGCTTCTGAAAGCCGGATGCCCTCTTCCGCCATCTCTGCCTCTATACAATGATGCTCGCGATAGGAAAGTGAATACACTTTATCTGCGGCCTGCAGAGCAATGGCGAAGATATTGATACTGGACGGAAGCGTTGGAATATCGAAAAATCTACGATAGATAGATTCAACGCGTCTGCCCAGTACCATGAAGAAGTGATTGGTAACTTCCTGAAAAAGCTTTAACGTGCTGATAGCAAAATCCCGGTACGCTTAGCCCGGGGGATTTTGCGATTGTTCGTAGCGCTCTTTAGCAGCCTTTAATTCAAGCCTGGTCCGCACAAAAAGATACAGCCAGGCAGGGCTGGCAAGGGCATTGATAATGATAAACAGGAATCCGGCTAACCTGGCAGTATTACTTACATCCGGCGCCAGGTAGGTAGCAACGACAGCCGCGATGGCGAGTGCGAGCCCCAGCCAGGTTGCAAATCCCATTATCTTTGCCCTGACTTTCCATCTTGCGTAATCTGCTTCTTCAGAACCCATAAAGGTTATTCCTGATGGCCGTCGAATTAGTGAGTATGATTTCATTCTACGGAATATCGGTTACGCTCTACTGATCACAATCAAATTGCCTGAAAATCCTGCGTTTTCAGGTACCTCACCTCAAGGTGTATTTAATTTCCAGGAACTTATCAATATTACCAAGGAACAGGTCAATCAGATGAGGGTCAAAATGCTTCCCCCGCTCTTTTTCAAACAGGTCCAGAATTCTGTATATATTCCACGCTTCTTTGTATGGGCGATCCTGAGCCAGAGCATCAAAAACATCAGCCACGGCGGTAATTCGTCCGTAAATATGGATATCCTCTCCCTTTAATCCGCGCGGATATCCGCTACCATCCCATTTCTCATGATGCTCGTGAGCTACGGTTGCAGAGGCTTTAAATATCTCTCTCTGAGAGTGCTTAAGCATTTCATAACCAAGCTCAGCGTGGGTTTTCATTATCTCAAACTCTTGCCGGGTTAATTTATCCGGCTTATTTAAGATGTCATCTGGAATGCCCACTTTGCCAATATCATGCATTGGAGAGGCCTGCTTAAGTAATTCGGCTTCTTTATCGTTCAACCCGTAGAGTCTGGCCAGCAGATAGGAATACTCAGCAACACGTTTAACATGCATGCCCGTCTCTTTTGAGCGGCTTTCTGCGATGGCACCTAAGGTAAAGACAACTTCTTTCTGTGTTGCCAGGATTTCATCAGAGAGCTTGGTAATATCGGTAATGTCATGCATCAGGACCAGATTCTCTATAACCTTACCGTCCAGATCGAGAATAGGCACAAACAGGTTGGAAACCGTGTACTCCTGACCATCTTTGGCCACATTAACCAATATATCTTCAACTCTTTGTTTTTTAGCAAGCTTTGTCCGGATTTCACCACCTACGCTGGGGTGTGCAAACGCACTGTGCCTGAATTTCTCGCTTTTTGTTCCTATCAGTTCGTCATGGCTGTAACCGCTAAGCTCAACCATCTTTTTGTTGGCGTAGGTGATAACATAGTCGTTGTTGGTTTTTACCACCGCAATAGCAGAGTTAACGGCATCTTCGTACTGGCTGGTATAGTGGATTTTTTCCTTGAGTGTTGCGGTGGTGATATCAAGCTTGTCTTCCAGGATTTTCCGGTATTCCTGAAGCTCTGTAACATCATTCCGTATGCTGAGATACTCTCTGACTGATCCGTCTTTGTTGTAGATAGGCGATATCTCAACCAGCACAAAATAAGGCGTTCCGTCTTTCTTGCGGTTTTTGACTAAACCTTTCCACATTTTGCCTGAGGTAATGGTATTAAGCAGTTCATCACGAATTTCTTTTACGGTGTCAGAATCCGTTAGCTCATCGTGACTCATCCCCAGAAGTTCCCTCTCGGTGTAACCGGAAACGTCCACCAGGTTCTGGTTTACGCTACTTATATGCCCGGTTTCATCCGTGGTGGATAATATCGCAGCTTCATCCACGCATTTTCTGAACTGCCCTAAATAATGAATCGTCTCATCCAGCTCTTTCCCTGTCTCTGCAATAAAATTCGACAATGCATTCAGGCGAACGGATTCCATATCTTTTTCCGTTGGCTCCACCGTAATAGAGAGCTTTTCAGAAGGCGTTGACTCATTAAGAACCACATAAGTGGTGGTATCATTCAAAAAACTGTTGCAGACGTTTATCTTGTCGTGGAAATACTCACCGTAGGTAATAAAGCCTGAGGTTGGCGCCACTTTATTCAGATACCGGATTTCCGAGTTTAATGACACTCCAATGATTTGCCTTCTTGCCGCACAGCTGTATATGTAAGCGGCTTCATTGTAGAACTCATAACGCTGAAGCAGATCTTTCTGGTTTTCTTTCTCAATTTGCTGAGCGTTAGCAAAGCCAAACCGGACCGTCGTTCCCTGCGGAACATCGCCTGCGTACGTTACCGAACCAGTGGTTTTATCAGCGGCAACCGGTCCCCGGGCGATATTAACCTTTGTTTTGGTAAAAAGCAGCGGAAAACTATTTCCGTAAACGGCCGGATTACTGGCCACCTCAGCACCAAGATACTTCTCATAAATATCAAGTGTGGGTTTACCGTTGATCTCATAAACCGTATTACCCTCTGATTTTGTTATCGTAAACTCCGCGCCGATTTCCTGCAGGTTCATCCGGTAATTTGTATCTACCTGCAACACATCTGAATCCAGCAGGCCAATTACCACATCATCATCAAATGTTTTCTCAGTACATACGGTACATTTCTGAAATCTGATACCGTCTCCGGCATTCCCGCCCACAATGGCCAGATCCGGATGCTTTTCAGTAAGGCTCTTTAAAAGCTCAGGTGAGTTAAAACGGTAAGTATTAGCAAATATGATTGCCAGCTTTGTTCTCTGATTTATCCTGGTATGAAGATGGCTGACTATCTCTTCAGGCGACAGGCCCGAATAAGAGATAGTCTCTGTGCTGGTGCTTTCAAAAACAGACAGGGAGATGATCACGTCATCGTCGATGATATCCCCGTCCGCAATAACACCTGCGGTAGTCGTGCCAATTATTGATGCTCTGGGGAGCACTTCTCTGATATCAGCCAGCACAGCGCTGATCTCATCATTTTCTTTGCCACTGATAAATACCTGGATAAGCACCTGGCTGTTATCCGGTATTCCGTTAACACTGATGAAAGCCTGAAATTTATCGAGTGATTGAAATGAGTGGTTATAAAGTCTCAATGCAGTCCCTGCCGTTTATCGCCAACATATTGGAGTTATAGTTCTAATCAATCTTAGTTCTACAATAAGTACCAAAATTGGATAGAGTTAACGTTTTGTAAATAATTCAGGCTAAATGCAGTGGTTGTCTAAATATTGAAATTCTTTGCCCAAACCGGTGGCGTACCGACAATTTCCTGTACCGTATCAATAAAGGCTTTCACCAGTGGCGGCTGATTTCTGTGGGAGTACATCGCATAGATGTCACCATATGAAGGTAACTGATACTCAGGCAGCAGTTGAACCAGTCCCAAAGATTTGATGTCTTCAGAAAGCATAAAATGGCCTATCTGCGCATACCCCAGTCCGGCCTTAACAGCTTCTAAAATCAACTCTGTTTCGTTAACCATATATTGCCCCCACATGTTATATGAGCGAGGCTCAGCAATATCAGGGCCGGATGAAATCTGCAGCTTGTTCATAAGAATGTCGCCGTTTGAATAGATGATGGAAGGCAGTTCCACCAGCTCCTCAGGTGTCTGAGGTAAGCCATGCTTCTCAATAAATGCCTCAGAAGCCACCAGAGCAACACTGTTGTCAGCAAGTTTTCGCGCTATCATGCTGGACTCACGGATAGGGCCGATACGAAATACAAGATCAAATCGTTCACCAATCATATCAACACGGTGATCATCAAGATAAAGTTCGATACTGGCTTTTGGGTATTTGACCGCAAACACCTCAACCGCCTTTTGCAGATACTTGCGGCCAAACATGGTTGTACTGGATATCCGGATATGCCCTTGCGGCTCGCTGTGAAAGGTTTCGGCAATCTGTTTTGTCTCATTCAGCAGATCGGTTACCTTTTCTGCCTGCAGAACGATTTCCTGACCAACGCTGGTTAACGAAACAGAACGAGTGGTTCTGTTAAGCAGCCGGACACCTAATGAGTCTTCAAGCTGCTTAATCTGTTTGGACAATACTGAACGGTCAATATTGAGGCGGTCTGCTGCTTTAGCAAAGGATCCATGTCTGGATACTTCTAACAACAACTCAAGTCTGCTGGCAAAATCCATAACTTAACCTGATATATAAAAGAACTTTATTAGGTATATTGTGGCATTTTTTTTCAAATAAAGGTTTATGAATGGATAAGCAAAGCCCCCTGGTGATTTAACTCATCAGAGGGCTTTGTTTCAGTGGATATAGCTACAGATCACTTTCCTGTTTTCTTTCGGGCCATCGCCTTCGACAACAAATATACGCTGCCACTCACCCAGAAGAAGTTCGCCATCTTTTACCGGAACAGTTAACTCACAACCACACAGCACCGATTTTACATGAGCATCAGAGTTCGGCGACCGGTGAACATAATCATCTTTCTCAGGAAACAGCCTGGAAAAGATCATCTGCGTATCTTTAGTGACCGTATCCATTTTGTCACTGATCACCAATCCGGCTGTGGTATGAGGAAGAAAAAGCTGAACAATGGCTTCTCCTGATTCATCATGGATAAACGCAGAGACCTGCTCAGTGATATCGGTAAAGCCATCCCGGCCCAAAGTTGCGCAGCTAAGCTCAGTTCTCTTTAGCATAGCGGTAATCCTCATACATTCTTCTTAATGCCGTTCTCCAGTCATCCAGCTCAACGTCAAAGGTATTCTTGAAAGCAATGGCATTAAATGCGGTATAGGTAGAGCGCTTGTCATATTTGCTTTCAGAGTTGGAAGTTAAGATGCTTTTGTGTGGCAATCCTGCAATTCTGGCAAACTCAACCAAGAGATCATAACGGGAACCCAGCCCTTCATTGCTGATATGGTAAATACCAAACAGTCCGGATTCAGCCACTTTCAGCATGCTCTCTGCGGCGTCCTTAGTATAAGTTGGATTGCAGATCTGATCGGTTGCCCCTTCCATCAGAGTGCCATCCTTCATATTCTGCCAGGTCTGGAACATCAGGTTTTCTTCCGCTGCTCCTTTAAAGCCAAACAGCATCGGAACCCGGACAATGTAATGGTTAGGGCACACTGACTGAATGGCCTTTTCTGCCAGATACTTTGACTGACCATATACGTTGTTTGGATCCGGCGTATCAAATTCAGAGTATGGCCATTTGGTATCACCGCTAAACACTGAATCCGAACTTACCTGCATAAAGGCACTGCCAAGTCTTGTCGCCATCAAAGCCAGGTTTTTCGGGCCAAGTGTATTTACCGCAATGGCAATATCACGATGACGCTTACAGTTGTCCGGGTGACGATAGCCTGTTGCGTTAATAATTAAATCCGGGTTGATGGCTTCCAGTTTCGTTTTTATTTCATAAATCTTTGAAACATCACCTTCTGACGGATCTTTAAATCGGATAACTTCATGCCTGGATTCAAATACGTCGGCAATTTCTTCACCGAATAATCCACTAGCACCAAAAACTGCTACTTTCATGTTTCACCTATTGAATATTAAAAAGTGGCTCATAGAGAGCCACTTATATTTAGTCTTCTAATAAGGTAGCCCGACAAAAACTACCTTCGGCTCCGGTTATTTTCAGAGGAAAAGCGTTAAGCGTATAAACACCAGGTTCGATGTCTTTTACATAAGCACATTCCATAATAATAACTTCGTTACCTAACAGAATCATATGAGATGGTTTATCCGGAGAAACTTTGGCATCAACACTTACATAATCAACACCAACAAATTTAACTCCCTGATCTACTATATATTGAGCAGCTTCGCTCTCTATATAAACATAATCATCTTTAAATTCTTCCATTCGGTATTTTAGGTTTGAAGTTTTAAAAATAATTTTGTCTGCTTCGAATTTAATATTGGATAAAAATTCTTTACTGACGGCTGGATATTCATCCGGTACTTCTATTACCTGGCACTTTCCGTAGAAACGCTCTAGCGGAATATCATCCATTGTTTTCCCGCCTTTAATATAGTGGCAGGGTGCATCTAAATGTGTTCCTACGTGGGAAGGTGCCTGAATATATGAAACCTGATTTTGATCTCCATTTTCAAAACTTCTCAACCATTTTCTTTCGAAAGGCGCTAATGATGGATATTTCATCATCCCTTCCGAAAACGGGACTGAGATGTCATGAATTTTCATTAGATCATTCCTAGGTTCACCAGTGCTTCTTTAATGTTTGCTTTTTCTTCTTCCGTTGCCGGTACAAATGGCTTGCGAGGGTAACACTTCACGATGCCACGAATCTCAAGCATTGAGTAGATAGCCAGCTGAGTAGACTTAGCAAGGTACATTACATCGCGCATTTCGTTGACTGTGAACTGGGTTTCACGACACTTGTCATAGTCCCCTTCCATACCTTCTTTGTACATCTTCTGACAGATTTCCGGGAAGGCATTTGCCAGGCCAGGAATAAAGGCTTCACAACCAAGCGCTCTTGCTGAAAGCCACATTGCTTCTGTACCAAGTGCCAAATCAAACGAGTCATCTTTCAGTACACGTTCATTACGGGCATAAGTAAGGATGTCGAAAGTTGCATCTTTAATACCAGCCAGACCTTTCGCTTTCAGGCGCTCAATCACATCCAGTGAGATTTCATAACCCTGGAACTGAGGGTTGTCATACAGGTATACCGGAATATCAACGCTATCAATCAGGTCGCCATAGAAATCTTCCAGATCCTGAGAGTTATGCTTGAAGTAGTATGGGCCAACAGCGGCTACCGCTTTTACACCAACACGTTCTGCGTGTTGTGCCAGAGCAATCGAGTCACGGTTATTTGTAGAGCCTACCATAGCAACAACAGGGATCTTACCTTCGGTTTCTTCAACCACTACTTCAGCAACCTGCATACGCTCTTCCACAGACATCAGGGCACCCGCACCGTATGAGCCACAGATAAACAGGCCATCAACCTCATCACGTAAGTAGCGAACCAATTTTCTCAATCCAGGGATATCAAGGTCACCATCTTTAGTAAATGGGGTAATCATTGGGGGTACAACACCTTTCATTCTAAACATTTTCAAATGCTCCTTCGTTCACTTTAGATTTAATTAATTCAAGAAACTCTGTTTCTGTTTCACTGTTAATTAGTTTTTCAATAAGTTCTTCGTCGTCGAAGACCTCTGCAATATCCTGAATAAGTTCGATATGGCTTGTGCTGTCTGTTGCAGCAAGAGCAATAATTAACTTCACAGGATCGTTTTCTTCATGGCCAAATATTACGGGCTCGGCCAGGGTAATAACTGAAGCGCAAACTTTTTTAACCCCTTGTTCAGGTCTCGCATGAGGCATTGCTACATTTTTAGTAATAACAATATATTGCGCTTCATCTTTTACTGTCTGAATCATTGCATCGATATAGCGTGATTCAATAAAGCCACCATCTAACATTAATTGACCAACAGACTGAACAGCTTCATATTTATCACCGGCCTCTACCTTCACTTTGACCAGATTATTTTTTAACATCTCATACAACATCTAATATCGTCCTCCTGTTAAGGGATTAGATTAATTAACCAGGCCAGAGCTGCACCGTAAGTTGCACTATCGGTATAGTTGTATACAGCACCTGAATCAGCAGCGATTCCCTGGTATTGATAAATGAATCCCCATCCGAAGGCAGAAATAAAGCCTGCAACCAGGGTTGTGAAAATTACGCCTCGGCGGCCACCATAAACATCAGCAAATACACCTAAGATGCCGCCCTGCCAGAAGTTAATCCAAACCGCTGGTAGCACGATAATCGGAGCGTTCATCATCACCATGACCAGCGTAGCCAGCACAGCACCAATCAGGTTGAACAGGAAGCCGATAAATACAGCGTTTTGCGCAAATCCAAATACAGTTGGGTAATCCAGACCAGGCAGTGCACCCGGAACAAACTTCTCAGCAATACCTTCAAATGCAGGAACCAGTTCGGCAATCAACATACGCACACCTTGCAGAAGCACTGTCAGACCACCGGCAAACTGCATTGCAAGAAGAAGCAGGTAGATAATCCAGTTTTGTCCGCCAGCCGTTTTGCCAACGATTTCAGGACCCGCAACCGCACCCAGTGTTACCCAGATAACCGCAGCGATGATCGCCATACTTACCGTAGAGTCACGCAGCCAGGCCATGCTTTCAGGCACATTGATGTCTTCACAGGTTTTGTCAGGATTACCAACCCACTTACCAACCACACTGGCAAAAGCGATACCTGTTACTTCATGACAATAAACTGTGTATTCATCGGTCATTTTTCCTGATTTGCGCATGAAGTAGCCGATAATGGTCGGGCTAATCCAGTACTGAAGGCCACAAATAACACCAGACAGAAGCACCACACCCCAGCCAGGAAGGTTTGTTGCGGCAACCATGCCCACAATCCATGCAGACCAGTGCAGCATCAGGTGTCCGGTAATGGCGACATTCTTGTAGCGGGTTATTCGCGCCAGTAGCAGGTTCAGTGCGAAGCCGATAACCACCGCCAGGCCAACCTGCCCCGCGAAATCTTTCATCACAACACCCATGACGAAGAATTCTTGCGGCTGTACACCTTCCACACCAATCATCTCGCGAATCCAGGACACGATTGGGTTAATCGCGTTCTGTAGCAGGATGACACCGGCCATCAGTACGTAAAAACCAATGATGGCTTTTACCGTACCCATCAAAATATCACTGCTGGATTTTCTCTGAAGTAACAGACCGACTAATACGATCAGACCAAACAAAACCGCCGGCTGACCAAAGATTTGAGTTGCAATAAAATTTAAAAATTCCATCTGTGCACCTCAGTTTTTATTTAAATTGGTCAATAATTGAAGATATCTTTTCACCAAGCTCTTTTTTACTCACCATGTTGTCCATGATAATAGTTTGCTTGGCATCGCAGTTTCTTATTTGTGGAAATATATCCGGTGTAGTAATCAATACGTCAGGTTTTAATCCACCCGCGCCTGAAACATTTGTATTTTCAGCTTTTACCTTTACACCATGAGAAGTGAAAATTTTCTCGGCATTCATTTTAAGCATAAGACTAGAGCCTACGCCTACAGAACAGACGCATAATACGTTAATCATAATTTATACCTTATTGTTTACGTTATATTATTTTCATCATATTTGATGATTATTAGAAATTCTTATCTTACTTTCTTTATCTCGATATATCTTGCAATAAAGAATAGAGCTCTGATGATGTGTTTACCGCTTCTATTTTTTCTACCACATCATCAATATTAAATATTTCTGCAATATCCATTATCACTTTGCTATGCTGGTTGTTATCTATTGCAGCTAACACCAGTATTATTTTTATTTCTACTTTTTTATTATTCTTAGTAACAAGTATTGGCTCATCTAATACTGCCAGGGCAACACCTATCTTTAATACCCCCGCTTTAGGTGAAGCATGTGGCATAGAAAGACTGTCTCCGATTAAGAAATAATGATCATATTTATTTTTATGTCTGATTATTTCTTCCACATAACTGTCTTTAATATAGCCATACTTAACAAGTGGTTCACTGGCTTTTGTTACCGCCTCTTCCCAATTGGAAGCCTTTAAGTTGATCTGACAACATTCAGGCAGAAGAACATCCATTAAGTTCTGTGATAAATCCGTATTCCGGTTCAGCCCTAACAGCTTCATCAAATCCTGCTCAAGCTGTTCCTTATTATTAATCGTACAGTGCTGGTCAATAATATTAAGCATTTTTGAATACTGACTCAGCTGTATATCCGAATACCCGGTAGATAAAAAGTACGCAACAATACGTCTGATATCTTCCTGAGTAAGAATCGGATTAATCACAATAACAGGCTTACTCAGTGTCACTGACATATCTACTGTGGAAATCACAATATCTATATCGCTAAGGTTATAATCATTAATGTCTTTAATCGATAACTGGTCGACAACCCTGATATTCGAAAATTCTGTCTCTATTCTGTTGGTTAAAATCTTTGAACTGCCAATCCCCATTCCGCAAACAACAATGGCACGGTACAAATTCATCTTCTTGTGCGGCGTGACATGTTCCAGGCCAAGCTCAATATAGATAACAAGGTAACCCACTTCATCATCGGAGATATCCGTTCCGTAGTAACGGTTAAACCGCTGAGCCGCCCTTTGGCACACTATGTAAGAACGGTGATAGTCCTTTTTAATTGTCTCCAGCTCCGGATTTATAACACTGACATCATACTTGATGCGTAAAACCGCAGGCTTAACATGCACAAACAGATTGTTTTTCAGCTCATAGTTGTCGTTCAGGTTTACGCCGTACTCAAGCTCAACCTCTTCAAAGATAAGATCCACCAGTTTTCTGGACATGTCATCTTTGTTTATCGATTCAACCTCGGTTAACTGAGCGCCCAGTATATGCAGAACCAGGTAAGCCACTTCGTTCTCATCCAGCTTGATTGCATACAGATCCTCAAGAGGCATAAGTACATTGGTAACAACTTTATATTCATCCAGTTTTTTTAGCTGGGATAACTCTTCTTTATCCAACTGAATCGGCTTGTTCATTTTTAGCCGTTCAATAGATAATGCTATATGCATAATGATACCGGCGTAGGATAGATCGGTAATTTTTATGCTCAGCTTAGACTCAATTATTGAGATTCTATTTTTAATATCGTCAGTATCTAAATTGTCAACCAAATTATTCACAAATTTATTGATACTGTGATTTTTATTATCATTTAATAAAAAATAATCTGATTGAAAGAAATACTCTACCAGTCTCTGTTTATTAATATTGCTGTAGATCACATCCATGATTATCTTTCGGCGAGACTTCTCATCAATGTTTATTAAAAATCCATTTTTATCCCTGGTGTATCCTACTTTTCTGTCTTTCAGCTCATTTTCAATTTTGCCAAGATCATGCAACACCGTCGATTTAGACACAAAGAAATTATCAGCCAAATCAGTAGTTTTTAACGGCTCGTATGACTGTAACAGCATGATAAGAGTCATGTTATAACGCTCATCATTTGTTGCATATACCCGGGTTTTGCTACCGTCTATATCAATAAACTCTTTTACTTTTTCTCTGTTATTAAGAGTGACTCCAACATGAGGTTTTGTCTTTATATCAATGCCGTTCGATGCTGCCCACTCGGTTAGATCACGCAAGTCATACTGAATGGTTCTTACACTCACATTATTTAATTCCGCAATTCTTTTTGCTGTCACCGGAACCTGTGAGTTATATAAAATTTTCAGTATCTCTTGTTTTCTAACTGACAACATAATCAAACCTCATCTCTTATGCTTCTATTCTATGATTACAGTTTCGAAATGCAATAAGTACGTGGTGGATGATTTTGCGTGTTTAATAAGTGCAATTTCGTGCGTTCATTGCACTTATTAAAAAATGAGATCTAACACACAGAATGCTGACTACATTATATGGTTAGAGCAAGAGAGAAAATAAACGACTAGCCGTCTATAGCGCTTCAGTACTCTGCCGCTATCATTACGCAGCGGACTCAGCAAATGGTGCAACCTGAGATGAAAAGCGCACAAGGTGATGCAAGAAGGCCTGAAACAGCTCTCCCACAGAAGATATTCCAAGTTTTCCGTAAGCACTTTTACGATGCACTTTTACCGTGCAAACAGATATATCCAGGCTATCCGCTATCTCTTTATTGCCAGATCCCTGAATAATTAAGGAAACCACATCTCGTTCCCGGCTTGTAAGGAGATCGCTGGCGAAATGCGTCAGTGACAAACGAATCACCTTGGCAAGATCTTCGCAACCATCTCCTTCCCAAATATTAGGAAAGTCGTATATTGATGAATTAGGATGCAACATAATAAATACTCACAAGATAAATACTCCCATCAAAGGGAACTTAATTAAAATAATAATTAGGGCTGTAATTCATCATATAGGCAATATGCAAGCCAATTGTTTAGTAAAAACAAATCACATTATAATCAATGAGATAGGACCCACCCTTACAGAGTAATTTCAACTCCGCCTATCCATACCTGTGATATTTCCTAGTTGTGTGATATATCACAACGAAATATCATCAGCTAACTGATAAATTAAGGTATCTTAGGCAACTTTAATTTAAGACCATGGAAAGAAATAGTTTTTACCGTCATGCTATAGAAGCATTAACAGGTAGCTTAAATATTGAAGAAGGGTTAAAAAACTGTATCACATTTTTATCGACTGTGATCCCTTGTGATGTAATTTCTGTCCACCTGTGGGATGAAAACTTAGGCTCTCTAAAAATTCACGCAACAGCAGACAGCGAGCAGGGGCACCTTTGCGATATCATTATTCCCGTTAAAAAAAACTGGCAACATCTTCCACGTTGGGAATATGACCTTGATATAAGGATAGTGAATAACTATCTGGACGATCCTATCAGCGTTATGGTCCAGGAGAATTTAAAACCTATTTATGGAGACCATATATATTCGCACCTGATATCCCGTGTAAAAGTTGGCACCGAACGAATCTGCGACATTGTATTGCTTGCAAGGGGTGAAAACCGCTTTACCACAGATGATGCAAAACTTTTCACCTCTCTGGACTCTCCTTTCGGTATTGCAGTCTCTAACAGCTTAAAACACCTGAAAATATTAGAGATGCACGCCAAGCTAGTGGATGAGAACGCTCTTCTCAAAGACAGAATTAAAAAGTTTTCCCAGTCTCAGGTAATCGGAACCAATAGCGGGCTGAAACAGACAATGCAAAAAGTCCTTGAAGTGTCCGCCACCAATGCTCCAGTGCTTATTTCCGGAGAAACGGGGGTTGGTAAAGACATCATTGCAAATGCTATTCAGCAGCAATCCCTGCGTAAAAATGAACCTTTTATCCGGGTTAACTGTGGAGCCATCCCGGAAGAACTTGTTGATAGCGAACTGTTCGGTCACGAAAAAGGATCTTTTACCGGCGCATTGGAGAAAAAGCTGGGGCGCTTCGAAAGAGCTCACAAAGGCACCATCTTTCTTGACGAGATTGGCGAACTTTCAAAAGCCGCTCAGGTAAGGATGTTAAGGGTTTTGCAAAATGGTGAAATCGAAAGAGTGGGCGGCAATGAGACTATCAAGGTCGATGTACGCATCATTGCTGCAACCAACCGCTCTCTTGAGGAGATGGTAGAAGCAGGTGAGTTCCGGGCCGATCTCTATTACAGGCTGTGCCTTTATCCTATAAAAGTACCGGCCCTGAAAGACCGGTTGGAGGATATTCCGATATTTGCCAACTATTTTATTTCACAAAGCAGCCAGAAGTTCCATATCCCCACGCCTGAAATTGCCTCTGGAGAAATAGATAAACTGCAGTCTTATCACTGGCCGGGCAACGTTCGTGAACTTGCTAATGTTGTAGAGCGAGCGGTGATCTGCGCTCAGGGAAAACCTGTTAAGTTTGATATTCATACAAACGAAGACAGGCCTTCTTTTGTCAGTTCTTTGAATAACCAATCAATTTCAGCAGTAGCAACTTTGAATGAACTGAATAAAGAGCACATAGAAAGGGTTCTGAAGTTAACAAAAGGAAAGATACAAGGCCCTGACGGTGCCGCACAAATTCTGGATATTAACCCTCATACGCTACGAAGCCGGATAAAGAAGATGGAAATTGAATATAAAAGCTAACGCGACAGGATAGAAGGCTCTTTAATTATTTAACGCGAATATCAGACCATGGATACCGCTTCTGACATCGCAAAGCTGGAGTCAATTAAGCGCCGGGTAGAAGGATGAATGGCTTCCTGTGCCAGATTCCCGCTCACCAGGGTTTCAACAATACACCCGTTATCCATAACATGGATGGTGTCACAAAGGGTTTCAGCCAGGGCCAGATCATGAGTGATAAATATGCAGGCAAAACCTAACTCTTCTCTCAGTTCTTCAAACACAGCAAGAACCTGCTTTTGTATGGTGGCATCCAGAGCCGAGGTCGCCTCATCGCAAATAAGCAATGAAGGGTTGATACCTGTAGCCCGGGCAAAAACAATACGCTGTAGCTGTCCACCGGAAAGCTGATTGGGATAACGGGTGAGAATATCCTCGGCCAGTCCTACCTTAGCCAGCAAGGCTTTGGCATGAGTGTCCGGATTGATATCTTTCAGCCTTTTGAAGTTTTTAAAGGGCTCCAGCAGATACTGCTTCACCTTCATTCTTGGCGGGAAGCTACTCAGGGGATCCTGGAAAACCATCTGAACCTGCTGGTAATAGTCCATAAGGTTTATGGAACCTATCTCTTCTCCCCTGAGAAGAACCTGCCCGGAATCCTGACTATGGATCCGGCAGAGCAGACGGGCCAGTGTGGATTTACCCGACCCGCTCTCGCCGACGATTCCAACACATTCTCCTGCCCGGATTTTAAGGTTAATATCTTTCAGCACATGGGTTACTTCCCCCTTCTGCTCAAAGAATTTGTCCAGTTGCCGGATTTCTAACAAGGTTTTTTGTGTACTACTCACTTCTTGTCGCCTTTAGGTGAGGAATGGCCCGCACTAACTGGCCGGAATAGGTATCTTCATCACGTGAAATAACCTGTTTCACTGAGCCATAATCGACTATCTGCCCATTTTTCATTACCAGCAAATTGTCAGCAATGGATGCACAGGCGCTGATGTTATGGCTGACCATGATGACCGAGGTACCATACTGTTTCCTGCGGGCATTTAGTTCCTTAACCACCACTTCCTGTGTGGTCACATCCAGTGCAGAAGTGGGTTCATCCGCCAGAATAAGCTCAGGATTCATAGCCAGTGACATTGCGATGGCGATTCTCTGCTTCATTCCGCCACTAAGCTGCCAGGGGCGGGAGCTTAAGATGGCTTCGGGATCCTTAAGCCTGAGCTTTTCTATCTCCTCTAACGCCAGCAGTCTCGCTTGTTGCTTAGTCAGGTTTTTATGGTTACGAATCGCCTCAACAAATTGTCTCTCAACGGAAACCATCGGGCTCAGTGATGCACCGGGATTTTGAAAGATCATCGCAATCCGTCCTCCCCGCAACTGTCGCCACTGCTCTGCTGAAAGCGCTGCGGTATCCACCCCGTCAAATTCATACTTGCCGTTCTCTGTCACAGCGCCACTCCCCAGCAGATTGATAAGAGCGCGGATCAGCGTCGTTTTGCCGGAGCCGCTTTCTCCTACAACTCCGAGGATCTCTCCGCGCTGAAGACTAATGCTGACATCCCGGAGAGCCTTATGCCCTCCGGGGTAGCTGATTGACAACGACCGGACATCAACAAGTGGCCGGTTATCTTTATCAGTCATTGGCAAGCTTCAGTCTTTCATCGATGTAGTAAACTTCAGAAACGAATTTATGCACGCCAGAAATTCGTTTGTTATATACCACGTTGCCTTTCTGATAGAACAGGAATATGCCCGATACGTCATCCATCAGCATTTTGGCACCTTCCGCGCCCAACTGAGTACGTTTTTCTTTATCTATGGTGCGGCTTAGCTCGTCCATCAGTGAGTCAAACTTCGGGTTGCTGTATTTACCTGAGTTGCCGTGAGAATCTGCGATGAAGCTGGACAGGAAGTATTGAGGATCCAGTGTCGGAGCTGAAGTCCATCTTTCAAACAGGAAGTCGTACTGGCCCTGCTTAGCGGCTTCAGTATGGTTTTCCATCTGCTTCACTTCCATACCAATGCCCACTTTTTTCAGCTCAGACTGCATCGCGATACCAATGTTTCGCGCCTGAGCACCGTGGTTGGTCATACTGATATATTGAAGTACGATATTTTTACCATCAAGCTCGCGGATACCATCGCCATCTGTGTCAACAAAGCCCGCTTTATCCAGCAGCTGAATGGCTTTTTCCTGATCGTAGCCGTATGAGTCCGCGCCTTTGTGGCCGAATGGCAGCAATTGGTTAAAAGGACCGCGCGCTGGGATACCACCGGCAATTTTCTCTGCGTATACATCTTTGTGAATCGCATGGTGGATCGCTTGTCTGAACTCAGGGCTCTTCATCCAGGGCTTAGCAAAGTTGGTACGGACAAAAAAGATCCTTAGATTCGGGCTGCTGAGCACTTTCAGGTTCTCATCTTTTTCAAGGACCGTCAGATCCGCCGGGCTTATCTGTGGTGCAAAATCAAGTTCACCAGACTGCAGAGCCATAGCACGGGTGCTTTCATCAGAGATGTATTTTACATTAACCTTGTCGACTCCAGGCTCTCCGCGCCAGTGGTCCGCATGTTTTTTCATCACGATGCCGGTTTCAGATGAGAAGCTCTCCACCATAAATGGACCGGTAGCCACAGGCTGGTATTTAAATCCATCCGGGTTCTCTGACGCCGCCTGCGCATCAATAATGATAAACACTGGATCAGCCAGCATATTCAGAAGTGTTGCGTATGGACGTGTGGTTTTTACAGTTAGCTTGTTACCATCGGCTTCAATTGTATCAACCGGGATTTTCATGTCTTTACGGTTGGTCATTTCAAGCGCTCTTTCCAGAGAAGCTTTTACCGCTTTTGCATCCGCAACTTTGCCGTTGTGAAATTTAATGCCGTCCCGGATAGTAAACTCAGTGGTCAGTTCATCAACCTGTTTCCAGCTTTGGGCAATAACCGGCTTAAATTGCAGGTTTTCATCGATCTGAATCAAGTTTTCACCAATGCCTACGCGGGCAACGGTCCAGCCGTTCCAGCTTGTGGTCGGCTCGATATCACCATCCAGCCAGAACACAGACATGTTTACGGTACTTTCTTGCGGCGCGGCCTGCACTGCCGACATAGGCAGCATCAGTGCCATCGCGGTTACCAGGGGAGTTAGTATCTTCATCTATTTTTTCACTCTTCGGATTATGTTATGGGTTTTAAATTCGTTCAGGATTTAAATATTTACGTGTCGCATCACCCAGGATGTTAAACACGACAACGACAGCAAAAGTAGCCAGGCCGGGGTAAATAACCAACCAGGGTGCGCTCTGCAGATATTCTTTACCTTCGCTCAGCATATTTCCCCACTCCGGGGTTGGTGGCTGGACTCCCAGCCCGAGGAAGGAAAGCCCGGCAAGCGCGAGCATCATATTGCCGATATCCAGACTAAGCTGAGTCAGCATCGGCGGAAGAATAGCCGGCAGAACATAGTGACGGATAAGCGTGAACCGGCTGGCTCCCGCCATACGACCGGCAATAACTGCATCACTCTGCATCGCCGTCCTCACCAGCACTCGGCTAAGGCGGGCAAATTTAGTCCACCAGATAATAGCGAGGGCACATATGGTATTGACGATGCCAGGGCCAAGCAGGCCAACCACAGCAATGGCAAAAACAAGGTCGGGGAAAGCGAGAATGGTATCAGCCACACGCATAATACAGGTATCAACCGCACCGCCACGCATACCTGCAGCGATGCCGATCAGGATCCCCAGTACAAAAATCATACTCAGCATGCCAAAGGTCATACCCAGTGAGATACGGGCGCCATACAATAAACGGGACAGAATGCAGCGGCCAACCTGATCGGTACCCAGCGGATACAGCGCACTTGGCGGCTCCAGAATATGAAGAAAATCGGTTTCCAGCGGATCATGGGGTGCAAGTGAAGGGCCAAGCAACGCAATGGCGACCAAAGCTGTTGCAAGAAGAACCGCCAGAAAAAACTGATGCCTTTTATCGATATTTCTGCTGATCATTTATTCGACCCCGCCAGCATCAGTCTTGGGTCTAATATCTCAGCGACCACATCAGCAAAGAAGTTAACTGTCACATAGATCAACACCATGATAAGTACATAGGCTTGCAGGACAGGGTAATCCCGGTGTGAGATAGACTCTATCGCCATACTTCCCAGCCCCGGCCATGAGAATATCGATTCAACAATGACGGTTCCGCCAAGAAGCAGAGCACAGGAAAGACCAAAAAGTGTCGCCAGGCCACCAAGTACATTAGGCAGGACATGGAACAGAACAATTGAACTCTCTTTACACCCCCTCGCCCTTGCGCCAACCACATACGCCTTGGTCATCTCTTCACTGATCATGGACTGAATCTGACGCGTATAGCGGCCAATCAGCGGGATCGCCAGAGTAAAGGCGGGCAGTACAACACTCTCAAGTGCATGCGGGTCGGTTAACTTAAACCACTTCAGGTAGACGATAAAGTTAAGTATCAACATCAGACCCAACCAGAAGTCAGGCACAGAGACTCCGGCAAAAGAGAGGATTCGTATCAGGTAATCCGAAGGTTTGCCTTCCCGTAGCACCGCCGTAATGGCAAACAGAAAAGAGAACACCAGCATGATAACAATGGCTGCCACTGCCAGTCTGAACGTCATTGAAAAACGGTGACTGATCATCTCTGCAACGGGCTCACCTGTTCTGAGCGATACACCTGCATCAAGAGTCAGAATACCGCTTAACCAGTTCCAGTATTGAACCAGAAAGGGTTGATCCAGCCCCATCTTCACCTTCATTTCAGCCAGTGCCTCTGCAGAAGGAGAGATCCCACGAATTTCAAAATAAACTTCTGCCGGATCACCGGGGCTTAACCAGGTAAGAAAAAAAGTCAGCAGTGTTGCAGCTAACATCACCATTGCAAGCTCAGTTAGCTTTTTCGCTATGGCCTTTTTCATAAAGCAGACCTTAATGATGAAAAGTGCTGCCCCAGAATCTGTTTCCAGGCAAAGACAAGTGTCAGGCTACGGATAATGCAAAACACGGTAAAGGTTATCCATAAGCCGTGATTCCCTAGTTGGGGGACGAGTGTAAACTTAAGCGCAAGGAAACCGATAAGCGCATATACCATGGCGTTTCTGATTGGAGCAGAGCAGGTTGCACCAATAAAGAAACCGGCATAAACAAGGCCTGGAGCCATGGCGATAACAAATGCAATCAGGTAGAAGAAATACTCGTTACATACCGTCAGTACATTCTCTATATCGGTAAACAGATAGAGTATTTCGTCCTGGAATATCGTCAGGCAAAGAATAACGATCAGGCTTTTTATACTCATATGAAGATGAGCAATACCTCTGAGACGGTTAAGGCTCTCAAGATCTTTGTTACCCACACTTCTGCCACCAATAACGGATACTGCGTTAGCATGACCGTCAAACAAGTAAGCAATTAAATACTGTATCTGGAACAAAATAGCATTGGCAGCCAGAATATCTGTTCCCATGCTGCTGCCGGTCGCAACAAAGATATTGGTCATGGTAAGCAAACAGATGGTTCGTATAAACAGATCTCTGTTCATAGCCGCCATCCTGGCGATAGCTTTTGCTTCAAAAACACCGCTTAGATATTTGCGAAGCTGAGTAACAGGTAACCTTCTGAAGATAAGAAAAGCTCCCAAAATGAAGCCTAACGCCTGTGAAATAAGGGTCGCATAGGCAACACCTTCCACTCCCATATGCAGGGAATGAACAAAGATAATATCCAGAATAATGTTCAGGCAGTTAATACCGATTTGCAGGAAAAGTACCTCACGAACCAGTCCCCTTCCCATGAGCCAGCCAAGGTTAACGTAACCTATAAGAACAAAGGGTGCGCCCCAGATCAGAATATCAAAGTAGCTTTTAACGTGAACGGCTATGTCCGGATCGACCTGATAAACCGCCATGGCGCCATCTATCACCAGGCTCTGGATCAGCACAAAAAGCAGACCCACTGCCGCAGCAATAACTCCGGGACGAAGCCACGCCAATGCGACCTCATCATCGCGGTTATTTGCCAGTGTTTGGGCGGTGAAGCCAGATGTCGCAACACGAAGAAAACCGAGCAGCCAGTAAAGCGTATTAAAAATGACGGTACCGACAGCCACCCCTCCGATAAAAGTCGGACTGTCCAACCGGCCGACTACCGCAGTGTCTACCGCTCCGAGTAACGGCTGTGTCATGGTAGATAAAATAAAAGGTATTGCGAGTTTTAGGTATTCTTTTTGAGAGCAGTAATTCACTGCATACTCCCTTAACATTCTTATAAAAATATCTTATATGACCTTCGCATTGCAGATAAAAGCTCTGCATAAGGCTTTTCATATTAAATGAGAGAACAAATTTGTATCAATTACTAAATACAAATTATCAGAAGGATCAATGTGAAGCTGTCATCTTCCCGGACAAAGCCAGTGATATTCGATGGCTCGCTCACCAATTACAGTTGCGGGAATAGAGCCAAACTTTCACCTAATCTCCTATTATAAGCAGCAAAAATAAACCACTTCACCTAAGAGGCGGTAGAATTGTAAATGATATTGATTGTTATTTCCATAGTTAATCTATAAAAATAGACTACATACAAAAACAATACATAAATTATATTTCAAATAAAAAGTAGTAGCCGTAGCCTACAAAAAAAGCTGGAAGAGCTGAGTAAAAAGTAGCAACCAGCGCCGCCTTTGGCGCTAATGCTATTGCGGGGAAAAGAGCATCACCGTCGTTAGAGATAGCATTGGCTAACTGAGCAGAGAGTGGTACCGCACCGGAAATATACAGGCTGGTCACCAAAATTTGTGGGCCGCAACCCGGCAACAAACCGATAGCAATGCCAACCATAGGCAACCAGATACCCCAGTGAGAGAACAAGGCTGCCAAATCTATTCCTGCAAAAGTAGTCACCAATTCAAAAATCAGGAAGGCCATCACTACCCAGGCGGTCACAAAGTTAGTGTCCTGAGCTGTTTTCTGCAGAGGGTGAGAGGCGATGCATTTCTTATCTTCTGATACCGAGGACTCGTAGTCTTCAATCTCTTTGGTGAACGCCCACAGGCTCAGACAGGTAATGATAAGAATCGTACCAGTCCACTCTATAGTCATATCGGGCAGGCTCAGCGCTGCATTTACATCAACCTGAAAAGAGCCCAGAAAAGCAATAATAGTTGCTGGGATCAATAATAGCTGCCATACCTTACCCTGAATATTGATAGCCATCTGCTCAAAACGAGTATGTCCCGGACTATTATGTCTGCCAGCGAAATCAGCAGTCATCTTAGGACGAAGAAAATCATCCTGATGCAGAGCATTAACCGCCCAGCCTGTAATCGCGCCCACAACAACACCTGTCGCAACGACAGCCGCACCAATATCTGGCTTACTGGCCAAAAGCAGAAATGCCGCATCACCCATAGTTGCGGTCAAAACAGCAACAATTGCACCAAATCCAACCCGGCCACTGACAAATTGAGTGGTAACAATGATCGCACCACCACAGCCCGGTAATGCCCCCAGTAACGCAGCAAACAGTACCTGGTAGTTTCGAGAATAACTATAAAGCCGGACAATACTGCTGTCTCTGTTCATAAATACAGAGAAGTAGTGGTAAATCGCCAGAGTAAATGCAACGTAGGCCGATACGGCCCAAAAGGCATCAGAAAGCGTATTAACCGTCAGCTCTCTGGTTGGTTCCGCAACAATCAGCGAAAGCATAAAAATAGGCAACAAGCCTCTTTTATATTTAGGCTTGAACTGTGTGTCAGCTATCCAGCGTGTAAAGGCGTTATTAATCTGTGACGGGACCATAGCTTACTCAATCCAACTTAAATGCGAATAATTCTCATTATAGTCGTTAGTTTTTCAATAGCAAGCCAGAATAGTCAATCATACTAATCTGAATGGTATGATAAGTATCAGTACAAATCTAAAACCAGCAGGATGGCAAAACCGATAAACAACAGACCGCTGATTTTGTGCAACAGATTAATGTTGAGCCGCGCCAGCAACTTACGGCCCGCATATATTCCCATCAGGGAAGTAGCAGCTAAGGCAATAGTTGCACCAAACCAAACAGCCAGAGACAGATGCGTTGTGCTCATGGTTACGACCGCCAGCTGAGTTTTGTCACCCAACTCAGCCAGAAAAATCAGCATAAATGTTGTAATCAAGATGCTGCGTGTCGTTATCTTCTCATTTGCCACTTCTTCTTCATCGTCGTCTCCCGCCAGCAATGAATGCAGGCCAAACAGTACAAACAAAGAAGCAGCTGCAATAGTTAGCCAGGTTTCAGGGATAAGGTGAGATAAGCTGCTACCAACAGTGACAGCCAGAATATTAAGCAGCGAAAACGCCGCTATTGCACCAATCGCGACCGGTTTGGCCTTATGCTTCGAAGCCAGAGTCATACACACCAACTGACTTTTGTCTCCGAGTTCAGCCAGGAAAATCACCCCAAATGCGAGAAATGATGAGGAAAAAAGTTCAAGTGAAAGGTTCATATAATAGTTCTAATTGGCAATACTCAACTGCGGGCGGGCGATGATATCACAAAACATACAAATTAACCGAACGGCACTATAAACCATTAGCCTCCAGCTAATGCATTATTAGTCATACACTATCTAATCAATAGGCCTCAGATTAAATACTATTAGCCCGGTAATATCTTGGAACCCTTAAGGCATTCAACATGAAAAAATATCTGACGATTGCGGCATTCCTGCTCTCTGCTCTGGGCTTTTCATACCAGGCACTATGCAGCGACTCAATTCATCTGGCAGCCTACCACGGTAATGAAGAAAAAGTTATTGAGCTTTTAGCCTCACATCCGGACCCTGATGCCCGAGACTCATATGGTGGTACAGCCTTGCACGCGGCTATGTTTCAGAACAATACAGAGATTGTCCGGCTTCTTGTTGACGCAGGATATGATGTTAATGCTGTCGGACCAAGTAATGGTTACACTCCTTTGCATGATGCAGTTTGGGCTGACAACCTGCCGGCATTAAAGATTCTGGTAGAAAACGGTGGAGACACTCGCATTAAAGGGCTGGACGGAAATACGCCTCTGGAAAAAGCGCGTAAGGAAGGAAAAGACGAAATTGTTGTTTATCTTAGCAAAGTTCAAAAGTAAGTTAATGAGACCACCGTTTCAGGTGGTCTCTGCCTTTGTTTTATCCGCTTCCCGTTTCAAGCCCGCTGAGTTGCTCAAACAAGTCTCGCGGACTTTCACCCAAAAGCTCTCCGATTTCTTTTAGTTTCATCTCACCGGAGATCTCACTGTTTTTCTGCTGCAGCTTGCTCAGCGTCACTTCTAAATCCACGCCGTAACGTTGACTCAACTCAGTAAGAGTTATTTTGCCAAACCCTGTTGAAGGTGCTTTAAGCTCTGGTTGCTTCTTATCTGTCTCAACAGGTGCTGAAGACATCATAGCCAGCTAATCAGCCCAATGTGCAACACGACCTTCAGGAACAATAAACAAGACGATGCTCGGCACCACTATCCCATTTCTGCAATTCACATGTCCCGTATTGCTGATTTTTTCCACTCTGGCTCATCGCTAATATTCTTTCCGTACCTTGATTTCGAATAGCGGCATACAGCCCTGACAGGAGACGAATATGAAAGCGGTAGTTTTAGAGCAAACCGGCGGTAGCGACAAACTAACATACAAAGACATTGAAAAACCGGCAGTTAAAGAAGGTCAGGTTCTGGTTCAGATGAAGGCAGCACCTGTTAACTTTATCGATACGGTTATCCGCGAAGGCAATATGCCTCCAGGCATGATGCCTGAACTGCCGTTTATCTCAGGTGTTGAAGGTAGCGGTATTATTGCAGATGCAAACAACACAGAGCTGAAAGAAGGTCAGAAAGTGGCTTTCCTTGGCCCTATCGGAGCTTCCACTTACGCTGAGTACACAGCAGTAGATGCAGACAAACTGATCCTGCTACCTAAATCAGCGAACCTGCTGGAAGCCGGTGCAATGCCGGTCACTTACTTCACCGCTTACCATATGCTTCATAACGTGGTTCGCGCAGAGCAAGACAAATTTGCGCTGATTTATGCATCAACAGGTGGTGTTGGCACCGCGCTTATTCAGCTTGCAAAAGTAGCTGGCGTTAAGGTTATCACCCTTGACCGTAAAGACGAGAAAGTTGAGCAGGCACTAAAACTTGGGGCTGACTACGCCTTTAACTCAACTGGTAACTGGGTTGAAGAAGTGAAGAAAGTGACTAACGGCAAGGGTGTGGACTACATCTTTAACCCTGTTGCCGGAGACACCATCAAACAGGATCTGGAAGTACTTGCTACACTGGGCCACATTGTTGTCTTCGGGTTTCTGGCTGGCGTAGGCGAAACAAACCTTCAGGCTGAAGCCGTACAACATTTTAGTAAGGCTCCGACCATTACTTACTCTGAAATCTATGCCACATTCTTCAGCGATTTTCCACTGGTTAAGAAGTCCATGGATGCTATCTATCAGCTGCTTGATGAAGGCAAAATCAAGCCCGTCTATTCCACTATGCCTCTGGAAGAAGCATCAAAGGCGCATGACCAACTGGAAAGCGGCCAGATTATGGGCAAGCTGCTACTGACTCCGCAAAGCAATTAATCACTGATATTCGTATAACAAAGTCCCGCACTGGCGCTGCTTGTGCGGGAGTCAAATAACCAGGAGAACAATATGTCTCAACAAAATACAGGCAAAGTCGCATTGGTAACCGGTGGCAATCAGGGACTCGGTTTTGCCATTGTAAAAGGACTGGCTAACCGTCTGAGCTCTGACGATACTGTTTACCTCTGCTCACGCAGCGTTGATCGCGGAGCCACAGCTCTGAAAGAGCTGGGCCAGACAAATGCGAAAGTAGAAGTGCTTCAGCTTGATGTCACTGATGCAAAATCAATTGAAGCTATAGCTGTACTTCTGAAAGAGCGCCATGGCGGAATCGATATTATAGCTTCTAATGCTGCGGCGAGAATCAACAAAGATGTACCTCAGCCTGAGCAAGTACGTGCGTTCGTAGCAACTAACAATCATGGTTCACGCGATCTGCTTGAAGCACTATGGCCACTTCTGAATAAGGGTGCGCGTTATGTAATGGTAGCCAGCGCCTTTGGTCAGCTTAACTACCTGCCTGAAAGACTTCACAAGCTGTTCGATACTGACACACTGTCTCTGGAAGATATTGAGCAGAGTATGGACCATTTTGTTGAATCTATGGAAAGTGGCCGAGCGGAAACCGAAGGCTGGCCTGAGTGGATCAACATTTCTTCAAAGATCGGACAAGTGGCAACAGCACGCGTAGCTGCTCGTATGATGAACGAATCCCGCGCAGATGATGACATTCTGATCAACGCAACCTGCCCGGGTCTTGTGGATACTGATGCATCAAGGCCATGGTTCGACGATATGAATGAAGCCCAATCACCAGACCAGGCGGCTCTGGCAATACTGGACTTGCTGTTAACCAAAGCAGGAACAAAAGAGCCAAACGGCCAGTTGGTTCAGTTCGGTCAGTGCCTGCCTTGGCTGTAAGTTAACATTCCACCTTCAAGACTATGAAGCTAATTAATGGAGCCAGAGTGAACCTCTGGCTCTATTTGTTCTGATCAAACCGCATGCGCCAGCCACTTGCACGGCTCTAAGCTCATATCAGAAAAAGTCGCTGTAAAAGAGGATTTCAGCGGGCTGCAGGCGTAAACACCAAACTTCACTTTATTTGATGCAGGCAATGGCGGATTACATTTGCCCATTTCAGCCGTAGTTTCGCCCAGAGAATGCAGGTGGAAGATCCGCATCTGTTTGAACGTCTCACCATCTAAAGAGTACTCAATCAGAAAATCCGGACCTCTGCGGCTCAGGCGGTACCAGATATGATCCGGCAGCGGAATATCCGTTGTTGCCCAGTCGGAATACCCCAGGTTTGTTACCACACTACCCAGACGTGAAAATTGCTCATTTTCATACTCAATTGAGGCTTTAAACCAGTTTTCATTATCGAGATAAATAATCAGACCACACTGGTCAAACTGAGCCTGATAATCAAAGCTCACCTTTGCTGTAAAAGTGAAGTTTTCTCCTGATTCAAGCTGCAATGCAGGCGCATTATCATTTCTGAATCCGTAGTACGAGCGCTGCCAGAAGTCAGTTTCGGGTTCTGTGGTAATTGAAACAAGTTCAGGGGTAACATTATGTTGCTTAGGCTCAAATATCCATTCGCCTTTAGTAAAATCTATCATTGTTCTTTTTCCTAACCGTTTGATATGCCGATTGTAAAGCTGCTTGTTGTGAAAAAAAGAGGGGGATGTCATGTTATCCCCCCATCTGAAATCAGGACAACTGGTTGAGGCACTGAAAACTTATACACATAGCACGCTTTCTCCATGCAATAAAATGTCAATCCACTCACCAACCCCTTGTTCCCATGCTCCAGCGTGGGAATGCATACCGCGTCTGAAGACAACCACATAACAAGCTGAAATAAAAGAAAATAAGTTCAGAGACAGTTTATACTCCGGCTGATAACTTTGAGTCTAATATGCATTCCCACGGAGGACCATGGGAACGATAATCCTGCATAACTATTCAAGCAACTGATACCGGGTACTGCGACCTGCACCAGACTTAACCAAACACCCCTGTTCTACCAACGCAGCCAAATGACGAGTGGCAGTCGGTTTGCTTACCTTAGCGACTTTGTGGTACTGAGAGGTATTAATTCCATCAGCAAAGTCCCCATCGAGCATTCGGTTAAGCACTTTCACCTGTTCTTCAACCAGTTTAGTTTGATCCACGTTGCGCCAAAAGTTGGTTTTAAACACGGTCTGAGTAATCTCTTTTAACGCCCCATTTAACGTTTCGTTTAACGTGTCAAAGAACCAGACTAACCAGGCAGTGATATCAACGTTTCCTTTCTGAGTCCGCTCCAAGATCTCGTAATAACTTTTTCGGTTCGCCAATATACCAACTGACATTGCATAAAAGCGTACTGACTGCTGCTCAGCCTGAGCCAGTGCCAAATCCGTTAATAAGCGAGTAATACGACCATTTCCATCATCAAGCGGGTGCAGCGTAACAAACCACAAATGAGTGATTGCAGCTCTGAGCAGCGGGTCGAGTGAAGCATCCTCCCTGGAGTCATTAAACCACTTGATGAATTGCTCAAGTTCTCCATCGAGTATGTCGCGCCCCGGAGCCTCAAAATGAACGATAGGCCTGTCGATTCGCCCGGAGACAACCTGCATTGGAGCATCACCACGCAGGCGACCACCAATAACTGGATTAAATATGGTATAGCCCTCTGGAAATAACCTGTCATGCCAGTGCAGAATTCTTTCAAGCGTCAAAGGAGTATCCAGGTTTTCTACAGCATCTATCATGATTTCGGCAAGGCCATCAGTTTGTTCTGTTGTTGGGAAAGGTCGCTCTTCTGTCAGGCCCAGTTTGTTAGCCAAAGATGAGCGTACAGAGAAAGCATTGAGCTTTTCCCCCTCAATCGCACTAGAATGGACAATGTTCGCCAGTAAGGTATCCAGCATACTCTCTTTCTGATCCTGAGCCTGGCTGAGCATCTTACCCAGCAAGATACCCTGATTGAGACGCGTCTGTCTCATCATCGGTTCGATGACGGTTTTATCCCAATTAAAAGTTGGCCAGTCAGCTTGTTGCCAGATCCACATAAAGATACCTTGATTTGAAAAGTTTGTTTTTCAAATCACATTATGAGTTGTTTATAGGCCGAAATCAAATCACAACATGATTTGATTAATGGATAATTCTAATCAGAATCCACATTAAAACCCTGTCGGACTAATATCAGACAGAAGCACACGATCTGTTGCCGTTAAGCAGTCTTGGCGATACTCACACCATGGGACTGGAAGATATCAACGAAGCTTTCTCTTCCTGATTTCTCTGCTTGATGTAGTCAACAATATGCCTGATCTGGCTAATGGTATGCCTTCTCCCCAGATAATACGCAAACATTGTCCGGGTTCTCGGCTTATAGTCGGGCACTGAAAGCTCAACCACCTGCGGATCTTTTATCATTTCACTTGGAAGCATACCGATAAACTGTCCGCCTTTCACTGCGTGATAGGCCAAATCCAGGTCATCTACCACCAGCTTTGCGCCGGGCTGAAACTTCTTTTCGCTCATCTTCTGATCCATAAATGTCCAGGTGCGAGCGGGAGCAGAAATAACAGCGGGAAGTTGCGCCAGTTGTTCTAAAGAGACATGGTCTGGATTGATATTATGAGCGGCTACAAATGCATTGGTGGCACAAAGAGAGTAAGGAATATCCCACAAACGCAATGCTATGGCTGAAGAGTCGGTTAAGGGACCAACACGAAAAGCCAGATCAACATTTTCCTGAACCAGGTTTAAATTGACATTCGATAAAGAGAGTTCGAGGTTTAACTCCGGATGCTCGGAAGCAAAGTCAATTAGCCAGTTACCCAGAAAATCTAAACCGGCACGCACAGGCATAGAAACAGAAAGAGAGCCTTTAAAACGAAGCTCGTCATCAATCGCCAAATCAACGGAATCACTAAGAGATTCCAGTAATGGCGCACAGTCGCGATACAGCTGCAACCCCCTGTTTGTTACTTTGACTTCTCTGGTGGTGCGATGCAAAAGGTGAAGTTCTAACGCATCTTCCAGAGCATCAATTCTCCGGCTGACGGTACTATGCGGAATGCCTAAGAACTCAGAAGCTTGTTTCAGGCTTCCTTTTTCTACAACCGCGCAAAACACATTCAGATCATCAAATACTCTTTTCATACCAGACTCCCACTCTCGCTTGTCTGCTATTCTAATCCAAAACAAACTGCGAGATTATCCCAAAAACGCAATTCAGTTATCCAAAACTGCTCAACCACAGTTCAGACATTGCTAACACCTTATAATTCGAGGTTTTCAGGTTGATTGTGGAAATTTCAGAAACAGTCTATGGAAAGATATCGTGATGTAAATCACATTTATCTATCTATAATACACCGCATGTTAGACCTAAGCAGTGTAACGCAACATCGCGTCCACATGCTAAAACGCAGTAAGTACAGATACCATGGCTACAAAATATTTTTTATCCGATAAGTTTGTTTTCTATCCTGAGTCCGGAGTGCTGGTAGAAAACGGTGATGTTGAAAAAACGGTGAATATGGGCAATAACGAAAGCCAGTTACTTTCAATGTTTGTCAGAAACCCGAATAAAAACTTATCCCGTAAAGCGTTGCTTGATTCCGTTTGGAGCGAGCAGGGTTTTGTTGTCGAGCCATCCAGCTTAACTCAGTCTATCTCAACGTTAAGAAAGCTTTTAAATGACTCTGCAAAAGCGCCTGAATTTATTAAAACCGTGCCTAAAATGGGTTACAAGCTGATTTCCCCGGTAGCCGTAGAAAGTAACGAAGTAAGTAAAGTCACGCCTGATACAGCATCGGAAAGCCAATTCAGTATTCAAGCGTTAGAAACTACCAGCTCATATAAAAACGAAGAGACTTTTGGCTTCTTTTCTTCTCTTGCTAATGTTTTCCGCAAGATGCAGCAAACTTCCTTTTACTATTTATCTGGCATTTAAATCAGATTTTTCTTGCTTAATTATTAAGCATTTCTATGTAAATCCACTGACCTTTTCTTATGATAGTTATCAGCCTGCAGCATTCGCTGCAGGTTTTTTTATTTCTGTTGTTTGTGAACAAAAAAGCACTAATTGAATTTCGGGATATCAACTTTCAATCATTTAACCTATTGTTAGTGACACAGTTACCAGCCACACAAACAGGAGCAAGAAACGTGGAAATGGATGATTTAGACTTCGATTTACCGGAAGGTATGAATCAGTTTTTGGATAGCCGGACTGAAATAGAACTGAATATATATGATGAGATGGCGCTATCTATCACCGAGGAGGAAGAACTTCAGACTGCACCAATCCAGGAAAGTACCAAACAGCTTGAATCTGAGCTAAAACAGCTGGCTGAATCCGGCACTCTGGATACTGACATGGAAGAAATGTGCTGGGAGTCTCTTGTTAACCTTGGTACAGAGTGCGTATTAAATGGCCTTGATGGCAATGGTGCCGGAGCGCAGCAAGTATGCTCACTGCTGTTTTTGCCGGTAGCATACACTGGCCGTTATTCCGATAATGATCTTCAAGCTCTTTCACAAAAGATAACCGAACTGCCGAGGAAGTTAGGCTTAATCGGTGACAACAATTCTTTTGTTCTTTCACCATTTTCATTTCCTGTCACCACGGCAACTGACGTTTCTTTAAAGATGCAACTATTGGCAACCTTAGCAAAAGCCGTTTCCGGATTGGAAGCTGACACCGATATTCTGAGCACTGGTGCCGATTATGCTGAGTCTGTGGATTCAGATATGACCTTACGTACCGGCTATTTCCCTGTACTGCTTACCGGCACATTTGCTGAAGATGATTACGACGCAGGCAATGAGCCGGTAATAGATGAAATAGAAAATAGCGTGGAACTGTTTCAAAGCATTAATGAGTATTTAGCCGAGGCAGATAACGACCTAATGCTTATACGCCCTCCGGTTCAGGCTCCACTTGCCATTGCGGCCACTGAGCAATTTAAAGCAAAAACGACAGCCCTTCTGTTCCAGACCATAAGCCAGAAAAGCAATGAGGCGTGTGAAGTGGAAATGGCCCGCAGTAATGAAGGTATTTCAGTAACCCTGAAAAACAGTCAGGGTGAATGCATCGAAGAGCAGAGTTTCTCGGCCCCGACAGACGCTCTTGCCGAAGCCATAATAGAAACCGTTAATGAAGGCCTGCGAGAATAGCAACAGGTCAATTTTGTACAATTAATTACTTTTTCGATTGGATATATCTAATGGAACAATTCAATTCGAAGTAAAAGGGCATTAAATGAAAACGATCGGCTTACTGGGTGGCATGAGCTGGGAGTCCACTCTCAGTTACTACAAATCAATCAACGAAGGGGTAAAAGAGAGCCTTGGCGGCCTGAACTCAGCAAAGATCTGCATGTATAGCGTAAACTTTGAGGAAATTGAAAAGCTGCAACATCAGGGGAAGTGGGATGAGACTGCGGAAATTCTGTCTGATGCAGCTGCTTCAGTCGAAAAAGGTGGTGCGGACTTTCTGTTAATCTGCACCAACACCATGCACAAAGTCGCTCCTGAAATTGAAACCAAAATCAATATTCCCATATTGCACATTGCGGATGCCACCGCTGAAAAACTGCTTGAAAACGGAATCAGGAAAGTCGGCCTGCTGGGTACCAAATTTACGATGGAGCAGGACTTCTATAAAGGGCGCCTGACAAACAAGTACGGGATTGACGTCGTTGTTCCTGATGAGGATGACAGAACCAGAGTGCATAACATCATTTACCAGGAGCTATGCCGGGGAGAAATCAAAGACGACTCCAGAACAGCCTATACGCAGATAATCGACAAACTGAGAGATCAGGGTGCTGGTGCGGTGATTCTTGGCTGTACTGAAATCGCCCTGCTTGTTCAGCAGCAACATACCGATGTAGCGCTATTTGATACAACGGCAATTCATGCACAAGCCGCTGTTCGTCTGGCAACTAAGCAAGATTAAACATTAGCATTATTTCTGTTTAAATAGGTTATTTGTCAGGCCCAAAAAGAGCTCTGACATACTCGTCATCTGAGCTTTCCCACTCCCATGAAAAAGAACTATCGCTCTTTACAGAGCGATAGTTCAAAAGCGCAATTACAGCACATACAAGGATCAGACAAAAAACTAAGCTCATTACACTCATGAAACTTTTACCCACTTCAGTAATTAGTTGCTGAAATGGTAAAGTGCCAGAGCCTTGCGATAAATATCAGAAACCTCAATACAATATTGTTGATATTGCAATAATTCTACGGCACCCCGTGACCTTTCGAAGCAACCCACACACGGAACCACTGCTCTCTGGTCAGTTCGATATCAAGCGCCCTGATTGCCGTTTCCACTCGCTCAATTTTACCTGAACCGATAATTGGCAAAGGCTTAGACGGCAGACGTTTTACCCAGGCGTAAATCACCTGATCAATGGACTCTGCACCAACTTCTGTTTTTATGGCTTCCAGCTCATTACGCACACGCTGATGCTGCTCACCATCACCAGAAAATATCGCGCCACCAGCCAGACAAGACCAAGCCATAGGGCGAACTCTTAGCGTTTGCAGGAGATCTAAAGTGCCATCATGGGCCACTTCGAAATTAAGCGGATTAATCTCCACCTGATTGGTCACCAGAGGAGTATCCAGACGAGACTGCAACAGTTCAAACTGGCGAGCTGAGAAGTTCGAAACACCGAAATGGTTCACTTTGCCAGCCTGCTTTAGCTCTGCAAAGGCTTCTGCCACCTCATCTGCATCCATCAAAACATCAGGGCGGTGAATCAGCAACAGATCGATATTCTCTATATTTAATCGCGCCAGTGAGTTATCAACCGACTCAATGATGTGCTGCTTACTGGTATCGTAATGATTCACTTTGCGCTCAGGAAACTTATCGGAGCAGAGTTTGATATCGCACTTTGTCACTATCTCAATCTGCTCACGCACAGATTTATCCAGCGCCAGAGCTTCACCAAATAGCTTCTCACACTCGTAGTTACCATAAATATCGGCATGATCCACCGTTGAGATGCCCAGTTCAATATGCTGTTTCAGAAAAGTCAGTCGCTCCTGCGGCGTCATTCCCCACTCTGCCATTCTCCAGTAGCCCTGAATAAGCTCAGAAAACTCCGGCCCCTTCGGCGCTATTAATACTTTATCTACCATTTTACTTCTCCCCCATTGTTATTATCTGGTGCAACAATCCTATGCTTGTTTCAGAAGGCCCTCAATGGTAAAAAAGCTAATTTCGAACCAGAGTACGAATTTATGAGTTTTGCTGAGAGATTAAAGTCGCTGATCGGGGAAGAGAGCATCAGCGGATTTGCCCGCCGGGTAGACATGAGCGAAGGTTTAATCCGCAAATATCTCAAAGGCAGCGAACCAAGCCTGTCAAAAGCAAACCAGATCGCAATGAAAGCAAACTGCTCCCTGGAATGGCTGGCAACAGGTTGCGGCTATCTCTACCGACAGGCCGAAGTGGTGGATATGGAAGCGCTGCAAATGGCGTATGAAGAGGTGACCGGCCAGCTTATGTCGGAAAAAGAGCGTGAGCAAAACCGACTGATTATCTCCGGATATCAGTACCTGAGAGCACATAAAAAGCCGGACGGCTACCTGGATAAGCCGGGAATGGCAGCGTTTTTAAGCCGGCATCCCCGGGAAAATAAGGCTGTCACAAAGTAAGGTGCTTTTTCAGAAACTCAATAAATACCGACACCCTGCAAGCAACAGCAGATGATTTATAGTAAACCGCATTAACCTGTTCACGCTCGGGCATGGTGACTTTTTCAGTAGCCAGAAGAGGAACCAGCGTACCCTGCGCGATATCTTCATGCACCATAAAGTTAGACAGGCAGGCAATACCAATACCAGACAAAGCCAGATGGCGAACTGCTTCACCATTACTTGCTGATATTGAAGCTTCTATATATTCCCCCCCCTTAAGGCCCCATTGATTTAGAACTTTAGGACCAGTAAATCCGATTAGCTTGTGCTCCTTCAAATCTTCCAGCTTTTTAGGCACACCATGTTTTGCCAGATATGCAGGAGATGCAACGATATGAAGCGGGCTATGACCCAGGTTTCTTACATACAGCGTTGAGTCAGACAATTTTCCGATTCTGATGGCGATATCGGTTTTATTCTCCAGCAGATCAATAAACCCTTCATGGGAAGAAAGATCCAACGTAATTTGCGGATATTCCTGTTTGAATTTCTCTACCAGCGGGACAAGCTGGTGAATGATAAACGGGCTGGCGGCATCAATTCTTAACTTGCCCTTTGGCGCATCTCCCAAAGAAAGCAGAGACTCTTCAGTCTGCTCAATCTCCAGAAGAAATTTTCGTGCAGCGTTTACAAAGTAGTGCCCTTCTTCGGTTAACTGAAGGCGTCTTGTGGTTCTGTTTAGCAAAGTGACACCTAACTTCTGCTCTATTTTACTGATTACCCGGGACACTTTAGCCACCTGAATATTCAGAGCCTCTGCCGCAGCAGAGAAACTGCCGTGGTCGACCACAGCGACAAGAATTTCCAGTTCATCAGATCGAGTCAGCATTACGGGCTCCTTAAAAACAGATAAAACAGACGGTGGGCAACCGATGATAACATTAACTCAAACGACAAAAATAGCACCGAATTTACAAAAGATTATTGTAGAAAACGCAAAAATATACAAAGTCAGCTGAGTACTATTTTCTGCAAAAATCATTTGTCGAAACGGCCATTTTTGCCTTTTCAGATTTATGAATAATAGCCTCCGAACCAAAACGAACTATATGTATTTTGAGAGGATATTATGCCTATTGCATTATTTGCGCTGACGCTCAGCGCCTTTGCCATCGGTACTACAGAATTTGTTATTGTCGGCCTGATCCCGACCATGGCTGCAGATCTTAATGTATCACTGCCATCGGCAGGTTTGCTGGTCAGCCTTTACGCCCTGGGTGTGGCAGTGGGCGCGCCGGTATTAACTGCACTAACAGGAAACTGGAAACGTAAAACCGTACTTCTTGCCGTAATGGCGCTTTTTGTACTGGGTAACCTGCTGGCCTGGCAGGCTCCGGGATACAGTACACTGGTCACGGCCCGTATTCTGACCGGCCTGGCTCACGGTGTGTTCTTTTCTATCGGATCCACTATTGCCACCGGACTGGTTGCGAAAGATAAAGCAGCAAGTGCTATCGCTATTATGTTTACCGGCCTGACCGTTGCACTGGTAACAGGTGTGCCTCTGGGTACCTGGATTGGTCAGTCATTTGGCTGGCAGGCTACCTTCCTGATTGTTGCTCTACTGGGTCTGATTGCACTTATTGGCAGCGCTATTCTGGTTCCGGGTAACCTTAAGCAACCACCTGCAACAAAGCTTTCATCTCAGCTTAAGGTTCTGACAAAGCCTCGTCTGCTGCTGGTTTATGCCATCACAGCACTTGGTTACGGCGGCACCTTTACCGCATTTACTTATCTGGCTCCGATTTTAGAAAATGTAACCGGCTTTGAGTCCAGTGCTATCGGTCTGATTATGCTTGTTTACGGTGTATCTGTGGCCGTGGGTAATATCTGGGGCGGCAAAATGGCCGACACAATGGGGCCGACTAAAGCGCTGACTTATATCTTCCTGGCTCTGGCTGTCATTCTGCTGATATTTAACGTCACCGCAGTAAACAGATTCACCGCAGTCGCCACGATTCTGATCTGGGGTGCCTTTGCTTTCGGTAACGTACCGGGGCTGCAGGTTTATGTGGTAAAACTTGCTGAAAAGTATGCACCAGATGCTGTGGACGTTGCTTCTGGCCTGAATATCGCGGCATTTAATATCGGCATCGCTCTGGGCTCATGGGGTGGCGGCATGGTTGTCGAGCGGGCCGGCCTGATGCACACACCATGGATTGGCGCGGTAGTCGTGTTCGTTGCTCTGCTCCTGACCCGCCTGAGTGCAAAATTGGATAACCGCGCTCCTGCCGCTGCTCCGGCAATGAGCTGGTAATACACAATTCCTTAAAAACAAGAAAGAGATTGTCCCGAAAGGCAATCTCTTTTCTTTAAATCCAACGCAGATTTATCGTCTTATTTTCCGGGTAATCCGCTTTATCAAGCCTTCTTCTGTTGGCGGCTCATAGATATCTTTTTTAAGTTGTTCAACGTCATTAGTCATTACAACTTTATTAGTAATGGCATTACGCACTGTCCCGGAAGAAGAGCCGTTGCGCTTACTTTCTTTGACCCGTTCAGCGAGCATGCTAGAGCTTTGTAACTGCAGCAACCTATTAACCTCAGCAACAACAGTGTCCGGCTCATCCTTAATTTGCCGTGCTGTCACCTTCAGAACCATACCAAACTGAGCTTTTAACGTACCACCTTGTTTAGAAGACACCTTCCAGCGCGCGCTACCACTACTTTTCGCGATTTCTATTGGCAGGTATAAACCTTTGGTTGGATTAACGACTATAAGCGCCACTCTTCTGTTACCACCCAAATCATCTTTAAGCGAATGATTTAAAAGGATATCAGAGTAAACCAGTATAGGATTACTTCTATAGATCAATCTGGATAACTCTTTGATGTTCTCTGTTAATTCTTCTGTCTGCATTCTCTGGTTAGCACTCCTTAAAAGTCTGATTGTACAAATTTACACCAACATACAGAACGAAGTATAGATAAAGATGGTCTTTTAGTGAAACTAGTCTCCTATTTTATGTCTTATCAAATGTAACGACGGAATATTTAAACTAAGCCTGAATAAATGGCAGGCTATCGCACAACCGAACGCGGGTACCCGGTCAAGCTAGAACACCGGCATCTCCTGCACACCATCCCAGAGTAATTTAATTCCGGACACAAATAGAAAAAAGTAACAGATCTGATAAAGTTTTTTCTGACTGACCCGGTTTAACATCCACACTCCCAGCATGACACCAACCGGCGCAACCGGAAACAGTGCCAGGGAAGTAGAAAGGTTAGTCATATTCATCTTTCCCAGCCAGATATAGGGGATCAGCTTGAAAAAATTCATCGCACCAAACAGCACAGCCATAGTGCCAATTACCTGCATTTTCCCCAACCCCTGAGGCAAGAGGTAAATACTGATTGGCCCGCCTCCTGCATGAATTGTGGTACTGGAGAATCCGCTAAGCAGGCTCCAGAAATACCCCTGCTTCTTGCCCGGCGCACTTTTCGGCTTATTAGACAATACATATTGCAAACTGAATAAAATGGACAAGACACCGATAAGGATCTCCAGACCATATTCCGGAGTCACACTAAGAAAATAGCCTGCAACCATAATCCCGACCACAGCCGACGGAAGCATGACCATCAACTGCTGATAATCACAATTTCTGGCATGATGCCAGATGGCAATAATATCCATAAAGAAAAGCAGTGGAAGCAAAATAGCCGCTGCTTCTATGGGAGAGGTTGTTAAGGCCATCAGAGGAACGGCGATAATGCCAAGCGCGCCACCCAGCCCACCTTTACCAATGCCATAAATAAGGACGGCAGGAACTGCCGTCAGATAGAAAAACGGATCTGTAATCATAAGGTTTGCTTAACAACTAGGAACCCAGCAGGATCTGCTTCCAGACTGCAACTTCATCAAAAAGAACATACTCGCGGCGAAGCCCCCACGGCCCGAACTCGGCGTGAGATGCGCCCATAATGTAGACCTTGGCACCGGTCGGTGCACCAAAATGCCCGTAGCCTTCATGCTTTCCTTCCAAAGACCAGCGGATTGCAGCGCGCGGTGACATCATGTCATCATCCCTGCCAATCCGGTGGTGAATCTTAAATTCAGCATTAGGAAAAGCCGATCTTAGCCGCATCCAGAAATCATCTATCTCTGCATGTGAGCAAGCCTGAGCGCCACTCGGATACTCGGCAATACAAGCACGGTCATACTCTTGTGGAATAACTGAGAATTCAGCCTGCATTATCCGCTCAAGAATGGACTGATACTTCATACCCCACTCATTATCGTTGCCGACCCCCGAATAGGGCCCCTGAACATCTTTTTCAGGCGTAAAAGGGAACGGGCAGTTTGCCGGTCCACCGGACTCATCGATAACCTTGATCGCCTGCTCTTTGGGCGTCATCCCCAAATGTTTGGCAATAGCACCGTGGTCACGAATCAGCCACTCATCATCAATCTGATTATTCAGTGCATGACAGTCCGCTATAATGCGGAAAAAGACCTTCTTTTTGGTCTCTCTGTGAGTCGCCGTAGAAATAATACGGTGCGAAGAGTACAGGCCGGTTTCATCATCGCCAGACCAGATCACATCCTCGCCAAACAGAGTACGGTCAGGGAACTCTGCCAGCACCTCCATGGTACTGTTTATCACTCCTTTATTACCTGTGGCAAAGGTCAGCGGAGTGCGGACAATAACATCATCAGCGTAGTAACGGTGAAGAGTATGCAACTGGCGGTCTTCCCAGATCTCTTTCGTGATCCCCAGAATATAATCGGGGAAATCTTTCCACTTTTCATCGAATCCTTTCATCATTTCTCTTTTCCTTACTACTTCTCAAACTGACGATAGCGGGCCTTGTTCAGCTCACGCATACGGGCAAGAACATCCACTCCAAGCTGGGCATAGGCGTGAAGAATGTCCACCAGCACCCAGTTTTCACGAATCATTCCCTTTTCACAGCGCCAGAAGTCCAGACTTCTCAGAGTAATTTCCTTATCAGATGGCGCAATACCCAGCCAGCCGTCGTTAGAAAGTGTCATTGCCATACCCGGCCAGCCGGTAAAGGCAACATAGTTCTGATCCGCAAACAGATAACCGTTATCTTCAATGGTTCTGCGGTTTGGCATCGCCTTTAAGAAGGGGATCTGATGCCAGTTCCGGAAACCGCTTATCCCCCGGCAGGTGCCTATTCCGGAAGGGCCATACCAGCTACATCTTGGGTGCCAGCGTTTCTCCAGCTCCATCGCCTCAACACCGCCTTCTGCAAATCGTGACAGGCCGGTAAGCATATCTTCAACCAGAGTCAGGCTCTGCTGCGCGGTCTCACTGTTGTAGCTCCGGGTAATATTGCCGTCACAGGTTGCCGGGGCCGGCGGGTTCCATTCACGGCCAAGGCTCGGAGCCATAGGCCAGGCGTTCGCCTGCATCATCAGCTCAGGAATATCCCATAATGCCTGCATTTCGGTAATACGACCGTTCTCTATCTTGTAGAACTCATGAAAACGCATGGAGACCTGATGGCCGGTTGGAGGGATATCCAGCCAACTATACATAAAGCCACCTGTGTAATAACCAGCGCAACCAACCCAATCGGCACCATTAGCACTGCCTGCCATGGTGATATAAGTACGCTTTTCCAGATCCGGCATCGCATTACTTAACAGCGCATACACCTCATCCCATAATGCAGAGACACAAGAAAGCGTTTCAAAAGGATAGGCCAGATGAATAGTGGCATCCGGCGCAAACAACTCTTCAACCAGAGCGCGGACTGTATCTGATTCAAAGTCGTACATCGCAGTATTCAGACGGCGAATCAACTCCCGGTTTGATTCGTGAACACTCATTTCATCACCTCTTCGGTGTGCATCAGAGGCCCCTGCTCACTGTCCATTTTCTCCCAACCGTGTCCACCGAACGGGTCAACGCCTAACTGCATCATAATGCTTGGAAAATCCACTGTGACATAATTATCCACGATTTTGCCGTCCACCACTTTCCAGAAATCCATATAACGGATAGTCACCTTCTTTCCCGTCGGCTCAATGCCCATAAACGGACCAGAGTGAATCGCTTCCTGACGACCAAATGCCGCACACCACTGACCCTGAGTCAGGCGGGCCTCATCGATGCAAACCTTATCTGAAAATGCGGCCTGAAATGGCCTTTGCCAGTGCTCCTGAAACTCCTTAAGACCATTTTTAAACCCACAACCTGCATTACCCATCCAGCGGAATGAATCAGCAAAGAAGCGGCCCATATTTTCAATATCATGGTCATTAAGGCCATCCACCATTGAGTCGATCACTGTTAAGGTTTCATCAGTTTTCGACAGATCATTGTCCTTAGTTAAAATTGCCTGTTCCGGACGATTCATAGTAACTCCTGTAAAAAATTATCCCTTCACTGCACCCGCGACTAACCCGGATACGATGCGTTTCTGGAAGACCACAATCAGCGCCACAATCGGCAACGTGATAGAGACTGCTCCTGCGGCACTCATCGACCAGTACTTGATGTCATCGGCACCAAACTGTGAGATGGCTACCGGCATGGTTGAGGCATTGGTTGCCGTCAGGGTCAGCGGGATAAGAAATTCGTTGTAAGCCAACAGGAAAGTAAACAATCCTGTGGTAATAATGCCCGGCCACATCACCGGAACAATTGCCTTGATAAATGATTGGAACTGATTGCAGCCATCCATCATGGCCGACTCTTCCAGTTCCTTCGGAATATTCATGAAGAAGGAGCGCATCATCCAGATGGTGAATGGCTGGTTAATCGCTACCAGAATCATAATCAATACGATATGGGTATCGTACAATCCGACCATACGGGTAAATTCATAGTATGGGATCAGAAATACCGTATGAGGTAACGAACGGAAGACCAGCGCCACCATCAGCAGCCAGAAACCCAGCTTGCCCGGATAACGAGCCAGCGCATAACCGGCAAGGCAACCGATGGAGAGTGAAATCACCACCACGCCAGCCGTCACGATAACCGAGTTCCACAGAAAGGTACTGAAACCAAAATCCAGCCACAGTGCTGCGTAGTTCGCTGCTGTAGGCTCAAAAGTCCAGACCGGCGGTGTTGAAAAAGCGTCTACCGGATTCTTAATGGAGGTCATAATGGTCCAGAAGAACGGGAAAGTGCAGTACACCAGCCAGACCAGCAGCGCAGCGTAAACAAATATCGTTTTTTCCCTCAGCAGTCGTGCAATCATTGGCGAATCCCCTTCTGCTCTTTATAAGTCATGTATAAAAACGGGATCAGAAAGATAAAGATCCCAATCATGGTCAGAACGGAGACCGCACTTCCCTTGGCTACCGCATCCTGAACAATACCGACCCGGTAGTTGTAGTACATCAGGGTTTCAGTGTTATTCAGTCCACCGGTCATAATTGCCACCGCATCAAACAGGCGGTACGCATCCATAATGCAGATCATGGAAACAAACAAGATTAGTGGCTGTATCGCAGGAACCACCACATGTTTGATTTGGTCCCAGCTATGGGCTCCATCAAGCAGAGACGATTCCAGCGTATCCTGCGGAATAGCCTGCAGCCCGGCAAAGAAGACAATGGCGGCGAAAGGCGTTACCTGCCAGATCCCGTAAAGAATAATCAGGGTGCGGGACTCCAGTGTGTCGCTGAACCAGTAAATCTCAATACCCATCAGATTAAGCAGATAGGTAAGGTAGCCAAAATCCTGAAACAGCCAGGAGAAGATCAGCGTCCCCACCACAGGTGTCACCACAAACGGCAGCAGAGTGGCAGCCATAAAGAAGGCGCGGATCCTGCCCTTTAACCGGTTAAGCGCCAGGGCAATAAGAAAGCCGAACACCAGCACACTCAGAGTAACGGTAATGGTATAAACAAAGGTAAATTCAAATGCCAGCCAGAACTCAGGATCCGTAAGAATATCAATATAGTTGTCCAGCCCAACCCAACGCAGATTCCCTTTAAAGTTAAACCGGTACATAGAGAGATAAATGGTCATAATCAGTGGTGCTGTCATCAGCAGCACCATTGAAAAGATGGAGGGACCAGAGAAAGCCAGAAAGCTTCGTAACTTCATCATAAGCCTTACTCCAGGAAGCCCTGTGCCTGCGCTTCTTTGTAATACGCTTTAGCAGCATCATTCAGCACAAGCTTGATTTCCTTCTTACCTCTAAGCGCATCCGGAAGCTTACTGCCAATCTCATTATGTGCCAGAGTAAAGTATGGCTGACTCGGGAACGCCTTCGCACCATTAGCAACCATAGTGCGCATCGCATCCAGATAACGGTACTTTTCACCCTCTACAGAACTTGCTGAATCACGGGTCAAAAATGCCAAGTGACTCGCGCCCTTCATAGAGTCTTTTTTCAGCATTTCCATCAGCACTTTGAAAATAAGTTCACGGTCTTCTTCAACGCGCTTAGGCATTACGTAGCCATCCCAGAAAATACTGGTTGAAGGAATGCTGACAGCACTGGTAGCAGCAGGTGCAGCGGCATATTGAATTTTGCCCACAACCTTTGAGACTTCAGCATTGTCCATCTCTGCGGCACGGGTTGCCCACACATTACCCATCACGGCTTTTTCCTGCTGGAAATTCACCATCACAAGGTCATTTGACATAGAAAGCGCATTAGGAGACATGTACGAAAGCAGTGACTTCAGAATTTCAGCAGCCTTCACACCTTTCTCGCTGTTAAACAGGGGCTTGCCTTGCGCATCAAAGTACTCACCACCCAGTGACAAATAGATATTGGTAAACTCTGTCGCCAGATTCCAGCCCTTACCCATCGCCTGGGAAATAGGATACTTAAATCCTGCTTCCTGCAGTTTTTCTGCATTTGCTAATACATCGGCATAGGTCTTTGGCACACTCAGCGAGTACTTATCCAGAATGTCCTGACGATAGAAGAACTGTTGCATGTTCATTTGCAGGGGAACCGCATAGATTTCACCATCTACGGTTGCCAGATCCCACACTTCCTTTGGAATGTCGCTTAGCTTATATTCATCCCAGTATTTTTTTACCAGATCCGTAATAGGCTGAAGCTGCTCTTTAGCCTGGAACTCATGGAAACTGCTTGCTGAGACCTGGATCAGATCATAAGGCGAGTTACCACGGCGGCTGGAAAGAATAATACGAGCCTGCTCCTGTACTGCACTGCCACTAACCAGTTTGTTCTTCACCTTTAGTGAATCAGATTCACACTCAGCCATCTTGTCAGAGAAGTATTTAAGTACCGGATAGCTGTTGGAAAGCAGTGAAAGTTCACCTTTGGCCTCTACACCAGAAAGGTCACAATTGGCTGCAGCACCGCCAACAAACGCCAGAGAAGTAATCATTGCCAGAAATTGCTTTTTCATCATTTAGTCCCTTAAATGTTAAGCTGTTAATTCAGCCAGCTCAGGAGCAAGCATAAAGTCAATTCGCTGCTCCGATTTCGTGTTAAACAGATAGGTGTGTTCCAGGTTGAACTTGAATCCAATGGGGTCACCGATCTCTGCTTCATAATTTTTATCTGCACGGGCCACCACCAGATTTCCGTTCACCTCCAGAGTGATCAGTGTTGATTCCCCGGTCATTTCTATGGAGTAGACTTTCCCGGTCAGGTTCGCATCATCCAGCGGACACACTTCAATATCTTCCGGACGAACCCCTAAAGTCACCATGGCATTAGAAACGTTGCCCAGCCCCTTTACCTTGCAGTTCTGGCTGCTGAACTTGCCATGATTTACCGAGCCCTCAATAAAGTTCATCGACGGTGAGCCGATAAAACCAGCCACAAACAGGTTGCGCGGGTTGTTATAGATATTCTTTGGCGTGTCCAGTTGCTGGATCTTCCCCTGATAAAGTACTGCAACCCGGTCAGCCAGAGTCATAGCTTCAATCTGGTCGTGGGTAACATAAACTGTGGTACGCTGAAATTCATGGTGCAGGTTTTTCAGCAGAGCACGCATGGAAACACGAAGTTTAGCGTCAAGATTAGATAAAGGTTCATCCATCAGAAACAGGCTTGGCTCACGCACAATTGCACGGGCAAGCGCGACACGTTGTCTCTGACCACCGGAAAGTTGTGACGGCTTGCGCTCAAGCAGATGATCCAGCTCTACACGTTTAGCCGCTTTAATCACCCGTGCATGCAATTCGTCCTTCTCCACCTTCTTCATTTGAAGTGGAAAGGCGATATTTCCATATACTGTTTTTTGCGGGTACAGGCCGTAGTTCTGGAATACCATAGCGATATCCCGATCTCTTGGGTGTGTATCATTCACCCGGCTCCCGTCTATCTCCACATCACCTTCTGTCGGGGTATCCAGACCCGCGATCATTCTCATTGTGGTGGTTTTTCCGCAGCCTGAAGGCCCGAGCAGTACCAGAAACTCTTTGTCTTTAATTTCCAGATTTAGGTCTTCAATAACCTTTGTGCTACCCCAGGTCTTATCAATATTGCGTAATAATATTGATGCCATGTGTGCTCCCTCTACATTTCGCAAATTACTCATCCATGAACTGACTCAGAAACACTCCGGACCGGGTATCAAAACAAGTCATACGATTCGGTGTCACTTCATCGATATACGCCGCCTCTGGCTTTTGCATTCGCATGCAAAACAAAAGCAAACCCTCTACAAGCCTAAGAGCAAGTTGCATACCAATTTAGAGTTAGAGCGACTAAACAGGTACAGTTGTAGCAATAAATCAATCAGTTACGAACTGCAAGCTGAGCCAAAACATTAAGCTGAGAGACTCCGTTTTGCATACGTATGCAAAAATTTATTTGCGTGCACCAGATGAAAGCGTACTTGTTCCGAATTGATGCAAGATTGACCACTTTTTTATGTTCAGCGCACCAAACAGCCCAGCCGGTAAGAAAATCCGCGTCTGGTACTACTCTTGCTATATACCTGCAGATACAAAGAAAACGCTTAACGGAATAATAATGCGACAAGGAAAGATCACTTCGACAGATGTAGCCCGCATGCTGGGTGTATCCCAGTCCATGGTTTCAAGGGCTTTTAATCCCAATGCCAGCATTTCTGATAAGAAAAGAAAGCTGGTGATTGAAGGGGCGCAGAAACTGGGCTATACCCCCAACGCTATGGCCCGAAGCCTGACCTCAAAGCGCTCAGGACTGGTTGCAATAGTGACCGACAGTGAAACGAATCCCATTTATGATGAGATGATCCGTAAACTCTCCTACACCATTCAGGCGAAAGGAGGACAACCTGTGCTCTGTATGGCAGATAACCACAATATGAATACTGCGGTAAATAAAGCCATAGAGTATCAGGTGGACGGACTGATTATCGCCACCAGCCGGATTAAAAACGGGTTGCTGGAGAAATGCCTGGATTACGGTATTCAACTGACCTTTATCAACCAATACCTGAACGGCACAGAAGCAAGCTGCTTCTGTACCGATAACCGGCTAGCCGGTGAACAGATCGCAGATTACCTAACAGAAACCGGCTGCCAGCGAATTGCTTATCTGGCCGGAGACAAAGGCAGCATGGTTAACGAGCAAAGGTGGGAAGGCTTCCGGGACCGCCTTCTTCATCACGGAACCATACCGCCACTTTATATTCCCGGCACCTTCTCTTTTCAGTCTGGCCTAGATACTGCAGCTAAACTGACGGATTACTACAAAGATATTGATGCGGTATTCTGCGCCAACGATATTATTGCTATCGGCCTTCTGGAAGGAATGCGCGGACTCGCTTTAAAACAGCAGCCCGCCGTTATCGGTGTGGATGATATTCCTATGGCCGCATGGCCTACATTCCAACTAACCAGTTACCGTCAACCATTGGAACAGCTTATCGACGAAGCGATAGACCAGCTACTTCACAGGATAGAACTTGAGACGCCGGCAGATATGCAATACCACTATTACACTGGTGAGCTGATTGTGCGGGATACTGCATAAAAGAAGATAGTCAGGGGGTAGGTTCCCCCCTGACGTTAGCGCTTACCTTCTGCGCTGAGGAAGCATATCCGTAACAGAGCCTTCAACCAACTCGGCACCAAAGGCTATCGTTTCTGCCAGCGTCGGATGTGCGTGAATTGTATTAGCAATATCCTTCGCTGTGGCCCCCGTTTCAATGGCTACAGCAACTTCATGGATAAGTTCACCGGCATTTGCTCCGCAAATTCCAGCGCCCAGTACTTTTCCGCTCTCCTTGTCGAACAGCAGCTTAGTCACTCCGTTAGAAGCACCCGCACTTTGTGCCCGTCCGCTCACTATCCACGGCACCTTACCCGTGTCGTAAACAACTCCGGCTGCTTTCGCCTCTTTCTCTGTCAAGCCAACCCAGGCGATCTCCGGACTGGTATAGGCAACTGAAGGAATCGCCGGCGAACCAAAGCCCGCCTCATGCCCGGATATGACCTCTGCTGCGATTTTCGCTTCATGGCTGGCTTTGTGTGCCAGCATAGGACCAGCTACGATATCACCGATAGCAAATATGTTCGCAAGCTTAGTCTGCATCTGATCATTTACCGGAATCAATCCTTTGTCATCGGTTTCAATACCCAGCTCCTCCAGACCGATCTCAAGCGTATTTGGCCTGCGTCCAACCGCCACCAGCACAGCATCATAAATTTCAGGATCAGGCGCTTTTTTCCCTTCCATCGCAACCTTGACCCCTTCTTCTGTTGAAAGCATCTCTGTTACCGAGGTTCTGGTGAAAATGCGGTACTCTTTTTTTAGCTTTTTCACCAACGGCTGAACCACATCCTTATCTGCCGAAGGAATAATCTGATCCAGAGCCTCAACAATAGTGATCTCTGAACCGAGCGCGGAATAGACCTGAGCCATCTCAAGCCCGATGATCCCGCCTCCGACAATAAGCATTTTCTCTGGTACACGGTTAAGTGCTAAAGCATCGGTTGAGTTCCAGATACGCGGATCTTGCGGAGCTATTGGCAGTGAAACTGGCCTGGATCCGGTTGCTATTATTGCGTGATTAAAGGTGACAAGCTGACCGTTCGTTCCTTCAATTCGCAGTGTATTCTGGTCCTGGAAAAATCCCTGCCCATTCACCCGGATAATTTTGCGAGCTTTACACAAGCTGTCCAGTCCGCCGGTCAGGTTACTGATGGTGTTATTTTTGTAGTCACGCAACTTATTCAGATCAACACCAGGCTGAGCAAAACTGATCCCCATCTCTGCCGCTTCACGGGCCTCTTCAAGGATCGCGGCACCATGCAACAGGGTCTTGGAAGGAATACAGCCGACGTTGACACAAACGCCCCCCAGTGTATTTCGTTTCTCAATAAGACAAACTGATAATCCCAGATCTGCTGCACGAAAAGCGGCGGTATAACCTCCCGGCCCACCACCCAGGATAGCCAGATCGACATTGATATTTTCTTTCATTAAATTCTCCGTATTATTGCGGACCTGTTGCTTTACGCTTTGCTCCACCGCACTGGAGTCCCCAGCCTTATGCCCGAAGTGACCATAGTGGTGATGCCAAGATTCCATTTAATCCTTGAGTGGATACCACTACTCTTTATCTGATTCAGCACAGTGAACCAGATAATATGAGCAATTAACGGACTATTTCGCTTCACTATACTTATCAGCCATTGCACGATCAAGAGAAAGTTTCCTATTGGAAACTTAATGTCATTGTGACATTAAACGACGCACCAAAATAGCTCATTCGCACCAACATCGCCTTAACCCTTTACTGTAATTTCATGCAATCACACTAACTCACAAAGCGATATTTCCTATTGGAAACGTAATAAAATCCATCTCAATAGTACAGCTGAAAAATGACGCCTAATCTGGCACATACTCTCTGCGTTTTACGGCTACCTGGAAGTGCAACTGAAGCCATTAGTGATTGTGGGCAAATAACCCATGGATATTTTCTGTTTCGAGCTATGTCTTTTTTGAGAAGATTACGCTAGTGTTTACCCCATATCTGTCCCATCTCACTTCTCTCGCAACCTCCGTCACTTCTTTCAGTGCAGGTGATAAGAATAATATTAATCCGGGGACAGACAGAGTCAGGATCGAACTATGTTATTTAAGTTATTTGAAGGCTTTACCAAAGCCTTCCCGGATCAGGAGCCTACTCAGCCTCCAAAAGGGATTTATGCCTTCTGTCGTCACTACACCAAAGGGTTTGAAATTCCTTTGCTTGTGATGGCGGTAGTCGCCACTATCGCCGCCATTGTTGAAGTGGCACTTTTTGGTTTTATGGGGCAAATTGTCGATCTGTTATCGACCAGTGATCCAAAAACCTTCTTTGCGGAAAACAGCTCAACATTGTGGGGATACGGCATCCTTCTGCTGGTTGTTATGCCGGTTTTGATCACCATCTACTCGCTGACAATTCACCAGAGTCTTCTGGGTAACTATCCGATGTCTGTCCGCTGGATGGCACACCGATACCTGCTGAAACAGAGCCTCTCTTTTTATCAGGATGACTTTGCCGGACGTGTCGCTACCAAGGTGATGCAGACATCACTGGCGGTTCGTGAAACTGTGATGAAGATGCTGGACGTTTTTGTGTATGTAAGTGTTTACTTCACTGCAATCATTGTCATGCTGGCGCAGGCAGACTGGCGATTAATGGCCCCTATGCTTATCTGGCTATTTGCTTATGTGGGTATCCAGATTTACTTTGTTCCTAAATTAAAGCAGGTTTCATCTGAGCAGGCAGAGGCTCGCTCCATGATGACCGGGCGTATCGTGGACAGTTATACCAATATCGCCACGGTAAAACTCTTCTCCCACAGTAAGCGCGAAACCGAGTATGCCGAAGAGGGAATGAACGAGTTTTTAAAAACCGTACACCGCCAGATGAGGCTGGTCACCGGTTTTAATATCAGTGTAGAAATTGCTAACTACCTGCTGGTATTTAGTATCGCCGGTATTTCGATTTTCCTTTGGATGGATAGCCTGATTACTGTCGGCGCTATTGCAATCGCAGTCAGCCTGGCGCTGCGACTTAACGGTATGTCCAAATGGATCATGTGGGAAGTTGGCGGCCTGTTTGAAAATATGGGTACGGTTGTTGACGGTATATCGACCCTGTCCAAACCAGTCAGCATTGAAGACAAACCTGACGCTAAACCAATTGTGGTTGATCAGGGCGCTATCGAGTTCGATAACGTCAGCTTCCATTACGGAGAAAAAGAGAAAGGTGTGCTCAGCAACCTGAACCTGAAGATTAAGCCAGGTGAAAAAGTCGGTCTGGTCGGCCGTTCAGGGGCTGGTAAGTCGACGCTGGTCAACCTTCTGCTTAGATTTCATGACGTAGAAGGCGGACAGGTGAAAATTGACGGGCAGGTGATTTCCGACGTTACTCAGGACTCCCTGAGAAGCAAGATAGGCATGGTAACGCAGGATACTTCCCTGCTGCACCGCTCTATCCGTGAAAACATCCTGTACGGCAAGCCGGATGCAACGGAGGAAGAACTCCTGAAAGCCACCAGACAAGCTCAGGCTCACGAGTTTATTGAAACCCTGTCTGACCCACACGGCAACATTGGCTACGACGCTCAGGTAGGTGAGCGCGGCGTGAAACTTTCCGGAGGCCAACGCCAGCGTATCGCTATTTCCCGCGTTCTGCTAAAAGATGCCCCGCTTCTGATCCTTGATGAAGCCACTTCAGCCCTGGACTCAGAAGTAGAAGCCGCCATTCAGGAAAGTCTGTATGAACTGATGGAAGGTAAAACCGTAATCGCCATCGCGCACCGCTTATCAACTATCGCCGCTATGGACAGACTGATTGTTCTGGACAAAGGCCAGGTAGTGGAAGAAGGTACTCATCAGGAACTGATTAAGGGCGACGGTATTTATGCGCAGTTGTGGGCGCATCAGACGGGAGGTTTTATATCCGAGGAGACAGAAGAAACACAAAAGCCTGTTTTATAAGTACTTTTTAATTTTCAGTTTTTCAAAAAAGCCGAATAAAGGCGACAAAAACCGAGTAAAACCGAGCTTTGTCGCCACTTTGTCGCCATTGATCATGGTTAGTTTTCTAGAGGATTCAGCTCTACTGCCTGGATAAGATGTTCAGGAGCAAAGTGTGCGTAAGCCATTGTCTGTTCAATTTTGCTATGGCCTAAGATTCGTTGAAGAACCAGAATATCGCCACCATTCATCATAAAATGACTTGCAAATGTATGACGTAAAATATGAGTTGCCTGCCCCGATGGTAAGAACTCAGGTAGTGCACGTTTTACGCATTGCCATGCAGCATAATACCGGACATTAAAAACAGCATGACCAGACACAGCCACATTCAGTATTTCATCATGCAGTGCTTTGGATATAGGAACGCTTCTGTTTCTCTTACCTTTGGTATCAGTAAAAGTTAGTTTCTTTGAAGTGATATGGCTTCGTTTAAGGGCTAACGCCTCCCCTACCCGCGCACCAGTTGCCAGGCATATTTTGCAGGCTATCAGTATCTGCTCTGCTTTCGGACTATTGTCCGCTGCAACCTTTTTCAAGAACGGCTTAATTTTATCTTTAGTAAGATAAGCCAGTTCACGTTCAGAAGCTTTGATAAGCTCGATACCAGCAACTGGATTTGGCTGCTTCCATTCACCATATTTAATGAGTGTGTTGAACATAGCCCTAAATGTTTTCAACTCAATATTATGAGTGGCCGGAGAGATCACGATATCTTTCCTGGTTGGGTGATGACTAACCCGGTTAGCCCGGTAGTTCAGATAGTCCTGTGTGGTAAATAACGAAGCAATTGGATTTCCCAACATCTCTACCGTTTTCTTAAGAACTACGTAAGTATTACTGCCGGTTTTAACTGTCTTTCCATGAATAACCCACCAACGCTCAAGCAGTTCTGAAAGCCTGCGATGATCTGGTTTAGCACCTAACCAAGGTTTATCATCAATCTCTTTCATTAAATAACGTTCGAAGGCTACAGCTTCACCCTTGGTAGCAAAGCGTTTTCTTACTCGCTTGCCACTGCGGCCATTTGGGTAGCATTCGCATAGCCATGGCAGTTTAGAACCGTCTTTGAGATTTCGGATAGACATTATCGACTACCCTTTTCGTTATTGCTTTCTTCCACCAACTTCTGTAGCAGTTGTATATCGGTTCGCAACTCTTGCAGTTTCTGGACTTCGTTTCGTAGTTCTTCAACCTCATCTTTTAGATTAGTGATGATATGTTTACTGCGGTCTTCTTCATCCTCTTCAAGGAACCAAGAAGCGACAAACCCGGTAAAAGTACCAAATAGCCCAACACCCGCCGTCATAAGAATGGATGCTATGATCCTACCTTCGTAGGTCACTGGGAAATAATCACCATAACCCACAGTAGTAATTGTCACGAATGCCCACCAAAGGGCATCACTAGCGGAATTGATATTCGCACCATCAACACCCTTTTCCAGTAACAGAATTGCAATAGCACCGAAGATAGTAAGAATGATGGATACCAGAGAGACAAGTGCAAAGGTACCTTCCATTCTTTTCTTGAAGACGAATGAAATAATCACTTTAGTTGAGCGAACAGCCCGAAGTAGCCTGAGAACGCGTACTACTCTGACAATACGACCATATCGAAGCACATCAACCATAGGTATACTGGATAGCAAATCTATCCAGCCCCATTTCATAAACTGGCGTTTGCTTTTGGCGTGCTTTAACCGGATAAAAAAGTCAGCCAGGAAGAATAAACAGATAAAATTATCCGCTTTATTCAATATTTCGTTTATGTCTTTAGGTAGGTCCACAGCAAGTTGGACAAATAGTGCTAACAACACATAAACCGATAGGAACAGAGTAAAGATCTGAAATGGCCCGACTGCATCACCGTCAGTGTTCTTCATCGGTTCATTTGTTCGCTTTGTTGCTTGATTCAACGTTATTACCTCAATTATTTAGGATAAAACTCAGCCTACCCGCACTAATTATTTCAGTGCAGGTACGCATTGACGTTTGGCTCAAGCGAAGAGGTTTAAATCGTAGTTATTATTTTTTATTGATATCCAAAACTACCTTACCAACAACCTTTACACTTAACTCATCCACAGTAAGAGTGGAATTATTAAACGCGATAGCCAGCTGCTTGCCTGGTAGTCTTTGGATTTCGTTTAAAGACAGCAAACCGTCCATATCTATCAGATAAGTACCGCTTACTGCTTGGTTAATTTCTTTATCGATGATAGCGGTAAAGTCTTCAGTGGTGATAGCCATCGGACTGCGAACGCCCTGATCGTTAAGTAGAGTCAGGTCAAAAACCAATGCTTCCTTAGAAACAAGCTTTCCATTATCTAATTTAAAACTTTGAACGCGACAACTCTGTTCTTTACTAGCTTGTTCTAGTGCAACTACTGCATCTTTATCTTTAGAACTGTGGGAAATGAATACTTTCGCCCTATCCTCTTTTGATAAAGCCATCTCTTCAATAGGAATTCCATGAGCTAGATGAAGGCGAACCATAAGCTCATGAGATGTACGATCATGGAGCCGCCATGCGCTAAAAGTAGCCTTAGGGATTCCAAACGTGTCCGACATCTCCAAAAATGTTTTCATCCCAGTAAGCTCTTTGAGTCTTTCCGTAAACTCTTCACCTTTTAAGTAATCAAAGGGGGGCGTCTTTTCCACTTTTATTCACCTGCATAAATAAAAAGCGATATAGATCGCCATTTATGTCTTGATAAAACACTTTTGTCGATCTAATATCTTTCCTGTAGACGAACTTCAAGCCGACCAAAGCCTAAGAAGTCCGAAGAAATAAATCCTAGCGAGGGAGCATAACACTATGTTTTCATTTAATACACCGCCTCTAGTGCCCTTTATGAGGTATGACGAATTCTCTCGCCTTTCTGGTGAGCCCATCGGCACCATTAAGCAAAAGGTTGCCGATGGTATCTACATCGTCAAAAAGAAAGAAAAGACCCGTGAAAAACCTCTGCTGAACATGTATGCCATGCACGAAATGGCTGCGCGTGAAGCTCTTGAGATTCTGGGATAAATCATGCGTCTTCGTCCTTTTCGCCGATTCAGAAAGCATTTCCGTTTCTATATTGAGTCTGTTGCTCTGATAGCCGTCAGTGTCTTTCTGATGATTGTTTAATGTATGAGATTGAGTATTGCGTATGGATAAAAATGACTCAATGTGCGAATTGCGCGAGCTCAAACAGCAATCTTACGATGCTGTTTGTTGTGATTTCGCACTCAACCACAACATGGAAAAACTCGCTCCCCTGATTGGCATCAAAAGCGGAACTATGCTGCGCAACAAGTTAAACCCAGCGCAACCGCATAAGTTAGACCCGATTGATTTGGCACTTTTATGTAAAGCGTCTGGGGATTTCACCATTCTTAATGCGTTATTTGCTGATCTGGGCGTTGTGACGGTACCAATCCCTGAAAAGGGTGACGAAAAAGACCTTTTAGAGAGGGTTCTCTTAAATAGTTCTTACTCTGGAGAGCTCTCTGTCGGTGCACTGGATATGTGCACTACGAAGAATTTACCGCGAAGCCAGAAACGTAAAACTCTGGCGAAGGCACAGGCCGCGTTAGGCAACCTTGTGCTTCTTATCAACGATATCGAAAACCGCACGTCTGGCGCAACTCCATTATTAGGTATGGGTTTGGATTTTCTCGCCAATGGTGCATCTATTCCAGGCATTTCCTAAGGGGATAATTATGACTCAGTTGGCAAGGCAATTAGATAATCAAATACAAGAAACCACACCCAGCGCAGCAGATAGCATTCAGGCAATGCGTTCTCTGTTTGACGGCAGTGCAACACGCAAGGCTATTAAGAAGTTTTATGACTCGCAACCAGATAAAACCCGCGGCCTGATCCTGATTGCAGGCGGTTTGTCCCCCAAGGATTTTCAGCGTTCTTTTGATGATTTTACTGATCTGGAACTGCACAAAATCCGCAAAGGTATGCATTACCTGAAAGATGTCGTTATCAAGTTTGACCGTAAGTTTGGTGATGTTCGCAAGCTGCGTCATTACCAGTTCAGCAGTACCCACTAAATCCCAATGACGTTGTATTGACCTCTTTGGTCACGCCCTCGAAAGGGGGCGGTTTTTTACATCCTGAATTCATGTGTAGGAGCATAAATATGGAAACTAAAACCAACTTAGAGCAGGCAAAAGCCTATTTCGAAAAGGCAGAGCAATGCCTGGATAAAGTCCGTGAAGTTCACGACCATACACTAGCCAGTCAGCGCAAGATTGCCTTTGCTATGAGCTCACTGATCGGTAAGCCAGTCCAGCTACCGGAAGGAAGCTTTGCAGAAGATGTTGTTCAGGCCGTTGAAGAGACCGAAGAGCAGATTCGTCAGCGTCAGGAGATAGAGGTGATGAACACTCTGATGAGTCTGGCACTGATGAATAGAGATGTATTGGAAATTGCTGTCCAGTACACCGCACATGTTCAGTGGTTTGAAGTAGAAGTTCATGAGCTTGTAGAGCCTGAGGTTCGCTTTAGTGAGAGGCATTCCCCTCTGCTTTTAGAACGTATCCGACTGAATGATGAGTTTGCAGATACCCATGGTTCAGCGCTGGATAACCTCTTGATGGTTGAAGACAAACTGATTGATCTGATTGCTGAAGCCCGCGATAAGCAAGAGCAGGAAGGCGAGGTGGCAGCATGAGCATACATGTAATGTTAGATCTTGAAACCATGGGTAACGGCAGCAATGCAGCGATTGTTTCTATTGGTGCGGTGGTATTTAACCCTTTTACGGGTGAACTAGGTGCTGATTTTGAGGAAGTTGTAAACCTAAACAGCTCTGCTTATTACAGCGATATAGACGCTTCAACCGTCACTTGGTGGTTAACACAAAGTGAAGAAGCACGAGCGATATTCCAACGTGATACCAAGAAGTCTTCACTGAAAGATGCACTGTTAGAACTAAACCAGTGGTTTGCTGATTTAGGCGAGTCAAAAGAAATTCAGGTTTGGGGTAACGGTAGCGGCTTCGATAACGTGATCCTGAATAACGCTTTTAAAGCAGTTCGTATTCGTCCTCATATCTCCCACTGGAATGACCGTGATGTAAGAACCATCGTTGAGATGGGCCGCTCCATTCTGACTATCGACCCTAAAACAACCCTTACCCGTGAAGGTACCCACCACTCTGCACTGGATGATGCAATGTTTCAGGCTAAGTACGTTTCGTATATATGGCAGGCGTTGGTCGCAGCAGCTCAGCCAATTCGTATTTTAAATACTGAGGAGCTAGCAGAAGCATGATCAAACATGAATACAACGGCTTGATTGGAGTTGCTGCAATCGCAAAGGCGTATAACTTAAACCAAAACACGCTACAAACCAGACTAAGTAAGGGCTGGAGTTACGAAGATGCTGTAAGGCCAGTTACTCGTAAACTCAAAAAGAAAAATCAGCCTGCGACAACGGAAGTTACAGGGATTCGTTTTCCTGATCGTATGTCTGACAGCTGGCGCATGGCGTTGGGGATGACTGCATGATGTATTCCGCCGTCCGTCTTTGTCCCGATGGCGGAGTTATCCGCCATGAAGAAACTCAGGAAGTCGCCAACGAATTGCTTGGCGATTTCGAATCAATGGATGAGGCCATAACTCAGGCCTGCCAATCTCTGAATTGTACTCACCTACACAACGGCGTGATCTCTAAAGGTCAGTTTAAGGGTGGGTATCTTATTGTCACTACTCAGGAACTGGAGGCCGTATGAAAATAACAACCAAAACCGTAGATAGACTCGGTGAAAAACTCCACCTTGAATACGGGCACATGAACAACCTGGATGGTGTTCTGGTAAAAACTACTCATATTTCACTGTTTGATGATCAGGGTTGGGGATACACCAAAATCATGACGGTTTGCTCAGCAGAAGACTTTTTGGAGGATGAAGTTGAGTTAAATGCATTCATCCAGAAAGCCCGGTTCGCTTTGGGTTTACCTGCTACATGTGTGAACACGCTTACTCGCCGTGAAATTCACGTCCTTAATGCCCTGAGAGCCAGAGCTTCAAATAGTGAAATTGCTGATGTGCTATGCGTCTGTGAATACACGGTTAAAGCTCACCTATACAAAATCTACAAAAAGCTCAACGTTAAGAATCGTGCTCAGGCTATTGAGTGGGCTGAACTAAATCTCCAGGCTGCGTAGGGGGAACTATGACTAAACCAAAATTCTCTCTAAACAAAAAAGAGCTTCTTGCAATTGAAGATCTAGAGAAGGTACTGAAGGCAGTAAAAACAGGCGGTCATCACTATTTAAGTGAAGGCCAGGTTAACAATATCCATTCAGTTCTGGGGATAGACTTATGGGGCTGTACCATCAAAGGTGGTGATGTCGCTTGCTTTATCAGAAACAAAGGGAAAAGGCTCTTTCAAATAACGTTTCGTGCAGGTGGTGGGGCTTATCAGGCTCGCAAAGATGCCTACTTCCCATTTCAGGTGAAGGAACGCAAGCCTTCTAAGGCTAAAGGTCGCCCTTAGTGATCAAGGCTGGCTACCAACACCAACCAACCGAAATAGAACCTTCAGAGCTTCATTTCGAACAAGCGGAAAAACTGGCACTACTTTGGGCTCAGGGGGAATTACCTCAGGCTGAGGTAGAGCCTGATTCCGCTTTTGTTGCTCGCCGCTATAACGAGCTAGTTGAACCAGAAGAAATGACCATCCAAGAGCGTAAGCTATTCGAAGCTAACCCTCTGGATTTCGATTGGTATCAAAAGAAGTTTAAGCCCCTGCCTGCTTACCTCACAAGGTACTTCGTTAACCGTTATATCTCTATTTTTAACAAGAGTGGCCGACATGCGGCTAACACATTCCTGCGTGACAAAATGAAACCTGCAGAGGTGCGTGTTCGAATGGTTATGGATAAGTATAAGCGCCTTCCAAATACCCACAAAATGGCTTTGCTCAGAGAAGATGATGACTCTGAGCAAAGTGATTTTAAGTCGAACCAGCAGATGAAGTTCGATTTTGAAAGAATGGAAGATAACGCCAAGCCTGCTAAAGCTAAGGTTCTGGCAGAGCTGGAAGTTGATGAGCTGAAGGATATGGCTTTCAGGCTGTCTGTTCTTGCCAATAAAAAACTGGATCTGCTGGCAGAAGAATACGCCTGTGAAAATGATGATGAACTGGAAGAAGTAATACCGGAGGTTTACGAAGAGCTTGCTGATTTTGTTATGCAATTCGGCCTTATCCCTCCCCGTAAGTACAAAAAGCAAAATGCCGAAAGTGCATCCACCGACATCCTGAAAATCCGTGATGAAAAGTGGTGGCTAAGAAGGCTGAAAAAAGTCCGCAAAATCATGAGAGAACACTTGGCTATCGCTATGGGCCAGGTCTCTTCCAAAGCATCACCATACTGTTCTTGGGACTGCGTTCGTGAGCATAAAGCCCAGCAGAAAGAGAACTGGGAAGCGATCCTGAATATGGTGCTTTGGGACGAATTAACAGACGAAGAGTTTGAACTTAAAGACATGGTTCTGAAGAGTCAGGCTAACCCGGCTATTCGCCGTCATGAGCTTATGGTCAGAACCAGAGGTTGTGAAGATATCGCTAATGCAATGGGATTGCAGGGGCTTTTTCTGACTCTGACTGCACCGTCTAAATATCACAACACCTACAAAAGAGGCGGTTTTATTCCTCACTGGAACGGTGCCAGTCCTGCTGATACTCAGCGTTATCTTAACCATGTATGGCAGCTTATCAGAACAAAGCTAAGCAATGAGGACTTGCGCTGGTTTGGCGTTCGTGTTGCGGAGCCACACCATGACGGTACACCGCACTGGCATTTGCTGATCTGGGTAAAACCTGAAGAAGTAGACCAGGTTCGAGATATCTTTATTTCTTATGCGACAACTGAAGACAGAGCAGAGCTTCACCCTGAGTATGAAAAGGAAAAGAAGAAGCCTTTTCGTAAGTGTCAGTATGTTGGCCCTATGGATTACCGCCCACGTTGTGATGTGGGTTTCATTGATCCTAAAAAGGGTACGGCTACCGGCTACATTGCGAAATACATCTCCAAGAATATTGATGGCTATGCCATGGATGATGAGGTTTCTGACGAAACAGGCAAGCCGGTTAAAGATATGGCAAAACATGTTTCAGCATGGAAAAGCCGCTGGAACCTTCGCCAGTTTCAGTTCTTCGGTGGTGCACCGGTTACCACTTACCGGGAGCTACGCCGCTATGCCAATCTGGATAAAGCATCATTCCTGAATTATCTGACCATGCTGAAGCGTGATCAGATGCTGAACATTTATGAAGAGCTGGAAGTTAAGACTGGCCGTGACCTGATTGGCCCGCCTATTCCTGTCGAAATCATCAACTCAAGCAAAAAGTACGATTCAAAGTACCTGTTTATTTTGCTAAGCCAGGTTTATCAGCCAAGTATCGAATCTAATAACGGTGACGTAGTGAAAACCATGCAGGCTGCTGATACAGGCAATTGGCATGACTACATCATGGGTCAAGGAGGTCCATTCGTTAAGCGTAAAGACCTGCTTATCAGGAATGTGTATGAAACCCTCGAATATGCCAGCCCTCACGGTGAAGACATTAAGAAACTGCAGGGCTTTGAAGCATTCGGAGAAGAATACAAAACCCGCACTAGGGTTTGGACTATCTTGCCTAGATCGGGTGCTAAACCTGAGCACAAGAAAGAAGTTACCTACGAATTCGACAAACCAACCGATGACCCATCCACATGGAAATTCACCAAGCGCGTTGTGACGTTCAATAAGAATGATGATGTGAACGCGCCAGCCAATGGGAGCGAAGCGACCGAAATTGGAGCCTCTGGCTCCTCTCGGAGTTCTGTCAATAACTGTACGGAGGAGCTCCGAGAACAGGTCACCAGTCAGGTATCCAGGTTAACCATCCCTTATGAAAAATGGTTAGAAAATCCACCGGATTATGATGACCCGGCAATAGATGCCTTTATAAAAGGCAGCAGTTTGAAGTTAGAAGATGGTTCCAGTATCCAAATCCGCCCTGCGGAGCTGGACGAGCACGGAAATATCAGGCCAGCGCAGCTTATCGAGGTTAAAGAGTCTGAAGATAACCTGAGCTGGTTGGAGTTTGAGAGTTGGGATGAGCTATTCGACCAGCCAGAACCTGAAGAAGATGAATACCAACAGCCAGAACTAAGTCTGTTTTAAGGAGTAGATAAAGATGTTGATTACCTGCCCTAAGTGCGAAAGCAAAGCCCGGATTGCTACATCCAGGGCGATGAGTAAAGAAACCCGTGAGGCTTATTGCCAGTGTTTGAACCTGAATTGCGGTCTGGTGTTCACCACCCTGACCACAGTAAATAAGATTATTGAGCCTACTGGGCTTAAGCCTGATCCCAAGCTTCAGCCAGAGCTTTGTAAGGGGGATTTGAATCAGATGGATATTTTTGATGAAGTTACTGCGTAGCTTCATGACGAAAAAGAGAATAAGTTGTGGTTTCTCAAATATAAAACGATTTGTCCACCATAATGTTATATGCCAAATACTACAACTCATATTCAAAAGGCATGGAGGCTAGGTATTCCAATGAAAAAATCTGTAATTAGCATTTTTGTGTTTGTACTTTCGTTGTCTTTCTCATTTTATCATCTGAATAAGCACAGCTTCTTTTCAAGCTTGTTTATTCAAAAGGAAACAATTACAGCTGGCAGCAGTGATAGCACAAAAAAAATCGAAGAAATTAAGAAAATTGAACGTGATATTGAAAATGCTACAAACAGATATAGTGTAGAGCAACAGACCTTAGCCAAACTAAGGAAGCAGCCTACATACAATCCCTCTGGGGCTGAACGATTTAAGATCAAAATACCAAGCCAACAACTTGGCATAAAATCTGCTCATAATAGTTCACCAAGTACAAGTGAACTATTAAAGAAACTTAGTAATCAACAAACTGAGCTAAAATTACTTGAAAAAGAAATAAAAGAGCTTGAAAAAGCCTTGGATGGACTTATTACTGAACTGCCGAATGAACTAGAAAAAGAGAGAAAAGAGTACACGGCCCAACTGCAAAGTGCAAATGACGAAAATACAAGTCTGACGATGTCCATTTTAGGGCTGTTGGTAGCTGTATTTTCTGCTATCCCTGCATGGGTGCAATTGTTCAGAGATAAAAAAGAACACGAGGTTCAACACGCTTAACTATTGAAAGATCACTTTTTCAATAAAAACGCACAAAAACGATCTTCAACGATCTCTATATCTCAAATCTAAAACAGCCCTTGATTCAGTTCCCACAAGGGCTGTGCTCAAATAAACCTACCGAAATTAACTGCGCCTCAGATTGCGCAAAATTGCAGTGCTGAATTTTAGTGTGGAGGGAGGGGTGAGCCCGAGCGAGGTCTGCGCGCCTGTATCCCGCTATTAAATTTCTGATTCAGTCTGGTATGACTTTTTCTTAGTGTTTGAGAGATATTCTGATGTGGGAACGACAGTACGAGCATGGGCGGTGGAACGGGCATAGGCTCAACATCCTCAGCACCTCTATTGATGGTGGTAAGCGTCTGCACGTTAGTGAAATTCCTTATGGTGAACTGCCGCATATCAGAGTGATGGGCAGCAAGGCTCGCAATATTAACCTTGAGGTTATCTTTGTCGGGCCAGCTTCTCTGGCTGATGCCAATGCTTTTATCAGTGATCTGGAAGAGACGCCTGAAGGAGAGCTGGAGCATCCATGGTTGGGTGAGTTACCTCTTACATTTGAAAGCTTCTCTCAAAGTATCAGCACTAAGCGCGGTGTGGTTACTCTAAGTCTTACGTTTGTCCGGAGCGGTGTATCTCCTACTATCACCGCTCCGACAATCGTTCGCTCTAAACAGCAGGCCAGAGTTGTAGAAAACGTTTCTGCCAAATCCTTTAGCAAGGATGTTGAAAGCATGAGCGTAGCCGAAGTGAACCAGACTCAGAAGGACTACAAAGAAAGCCTGAATGTCCTGGTCGATATCACCAACCGTTTAAACCTAGCCGATGACGAGCTGAACGACATCAACCACTCAATCAATGAAGCCTCTTCAGCAATAAGCAGCCTGAGTAATCAGCCGGATGAGTTTGCTGATCTGTTCGGTACCGCGGTTGATTCCGTTGCCGATGGAGTGCAGGCAGAGCCGGATTCACCAAGCGAAGCCGTTGATAACTCCCGGAACGCCCAGGCATTAATGCTGAACCAGATGAAAGAAGGTGCACCAAGCGACCATTACAACGTTCAGATGGTCACCGGTGCTGTGAAGATGAGTAAAGATCTTACCAAGCTTGAGCAGTCTGATAGCTTTGATATCACTACAGCAACTAAGCAGCCCACTATCATGGAGAGTGACCTGTCCGCTTTGATGGATGGTCTAGATACCTGTATCAGCGAAACAACCCTGGTTTCCACCATGGAAAGCATGGAGCTGTTTGACTCGCTGACTGACCTGAAAGGCAACCTACAGAGCCAGCACGACAAATTAATAACAGGCTGCATGCCACAACGTTCAGTAGAGTTACCAAAATTCAGACCGGCTCTGGTTATCGCCCACGATGAGTACACAAAAGAGAATGTCCTGACCGCACTCAACTCACTGCAACACCCGCTGTTTATGCGTGGTGATATTGATGTGAGGGACGCATGATGGAAAAGCTGTCTCTGTTAATTAATGGTACCCAGGTTCCTTACTATCAGGCCGATTTGAACTATTCAGTTGAACAACTGGCCCACACATTCAGTTGCACCATTCCCCCGATGAGCATCACCCAGCCATTACCCGTTGAGTTCAGACTGGGAGATAAGCCGGTTCTCATCGGCCAGGTTGATCAGGTCGATACCTCAACCGCGTCCAGTTCGAGCGACATTTCAATCTCTGGCCGTTCGAAAAGTGCCAACATGATTGATTCACGCATCACCATGGACGCACTTTACAACCAGAACCTTGAAAAGCTCCTGCGCCAGCTGGCAAAACCTTTTGGCTTAAATGTAAGAAGCTTGGTTGATGCCATGCAGGTGATCCCCGAGTTCCAGATAAACGCTGAATCACCAGTAGAAAACGTGGCTCAGCTTATCCGCGAACAGGGCTTTATGCTGATCGAGCGCAACGGAGTGCTGACCATTGAGGAAACAGCCCACGCCACCATTCAGGGAATCGGGCTGGAAACCGGGAACAACATAGAAAGCCTGAACATATCCAGAACCTTTAACAAACAGTTTCACCACCTTGAAGTTCAGGGTGCGTGGGACGATGCAAGCGCCGCCATAAAATCACCAGATATCAGTAAACAGCGAACCATGGTGATCATCTGCGACCAGTTACAAAGCGCCGAAGCCTGCTTATCCCGGGCCAAATACGAGCACAACCTAGCGATAGCAGAAAGCCTTACCGCATCAGCCAGTATTGCCGGCATTTTTCAGGTACTCACCATTGACGGCCTGAACCGCGTTATCCGGGTAATCGACAAAGAGCAGAACTTCAATGAAATGCTGGTGATAAAAGCTTTAGGACTATCGGTGTCCGAAAGCTCCGCCATTACATCAGTCGAACTATCACGGCCATTTAAGGAGCAAAGCTATGCCTAAAGAACTACTTCAAAGGCTAATGGCCCGTATAAAAAATCTCGTTGGTACCGGAACAGTTACCGGAGCCACAACCGGAGTATTGCAGATAAAGACGGCCACCGGACGTACCAATGACCGAATCAAACGGGTTCACAACTACGGATTTATGAGCCGCCCTCTGGTTGGGGCCAGAACCTACAACCTGTTTATTGGTGGCGTGACCGCCCGGGGTTTTACCGTCAACGTGGAAGATGAACGCCATCAGATAGATCTGGAGCCAGGCGAAGTCGCCGTTCTGGATGATAAAGGCAATCTGGTCCACTTCACTGAAAACGGTATCAAGGTTAACTCTATGGCAAAGATTGAAGTAACCGCAAAGCAGGATATCACGGTAAATACATCAGCCAACATCCTGCAGAACGGCAGCAACATCAAACTTAATAATGGTGCTGGCGTCATCACCTGCGAAAGCGTCTGCCCGTTCACCGGAACGCCTCACGCAGATGGTTCTGCAGTAGTAACCGCGGGGAAAAACTAATGGCACTCAGCAACAGCTCACTTAAGCAGAAGATCATCACCGAAATGGAAAGCAAAGGCTTTGTTACCACAGGCCAGTTCGCCAAAACCGCCGATATGGCCGAAGCCATCGCCAAAGCGGTAGTTGATGAAATTACCCAGAACGGCCAGGTCATTGTCAATAAAGGCAGCAGTGCCGGGAGTTATAACATCACATGAGTAACTTCAACCTTAGTGCCCTTACCGCGCCTGTTGTAACAAAGGAAGGAATGACCCATGCCATTCTTCAGAGCATTTATAACCATAGTGAGTCAACCCAGAATGACCGCTCCCGGATGAAAGAAGACGAACGCGGCGGCAGCTGGAGTAATGAACTTTTAACCATAGTCGGCTCCCGTGACTGGACACTTAAGCGTGAAAAAGTCACTCCCCAAACACTTAGTCTGGCAAAACGTTTTTATGAGGAAGCCTTAGCCTGGTTAATTAGCGAGGGCCACGCCAAAGCAATAGAAGTTTCCGTATGGGAAGAAAAGCCAAACCAGATGGGACGTAATGTCACCATCACCTTAGTAGATGGCTCGAAATTTGAGGTACCGCTATGAGCACACAACGCAGCCTGCAGGAGCTGTTAGACAGAGCAAAATCCACGCTCATCGACAAAACAGGCCAGAACAATCCGGCCATTGATGCCATTGCCAGCGCAATAGCGGGTATCAGTTACGGACAATACGGCTATCAGGATCAGCTATTCAGAGAGCTGCACCCTGAAACCTGTTCTGAGCCCTGGCTGTACCTGCATGCAAACAGACACGACACACCGCGCCTTCTGCCAACCTTCGCCCGCGGTTATGTTCAGTTTGTCCAGCTGGGCGGTGCAGTAGTTATTCCTAAGGGGACACGGCTTACCCATGTCACCGGCAATGAATACGAAACAGTAAAAGAGCAATACAGTGATTCACCCGTTGAAGTTATTGCACTGGCTTCGGGTGTAAACAGTAACCTGCCAGCAGGAAGTACGTTAACACTGACTGAAGGGTTGAGCGGCGTCGATCCAACCAATATCCAGTGTCTTGGTATCGATGGCGGCGCTGATATTGAAGAGCTGGAACACTGGCGAGCCCGCGTCGTAGCAGCGTTTGAGAAAAACGACCTGATTGGTAAAGCTGAAGATTATGAAATCTGGGCAGTCTCCGCTCATGCTGATGTGGATTACGCCTGGGCACTGGATAACACCCCGGAACGCGGCATGGTAGAGGTCTACATTGGTGCCCGTGAAAACGACCCGACCCTGAGCAATGAAGTGGTCAACCTTGTTCAGGAGAACTTTGAAAAAAACCGTCTGGCAGGCTGTCACCCCAGAGCACTCTTACCTGTTCATGCTCTGTTGGATATCGAGATTCAGGGGATTGAAGACCAGATAATTCGTGATGATGTGGTCAAGGCCCTGGAAGAGATGGTGAAAAATAAAATGGGCAAGATTGATGAAGTAACTGAAAAACCGGAATCCATCACCCCCACGGAAATAGTTCTGGCAATCTCAACTGTCACCAACAACTTTATTGTCCGGTCACCAACTGAAGAAGTGTCTATTGAAAGCAACCAGATCCACGTATTAGGAGCCGTAACATGGACACCGCCGACTTAATTATTGATTACACGGAAGCTGATTTCGCAGACGCAATCAGAGCCCTGCTTCCTGAAGGTGAGTACTGGCAGGAAGCGGAGAACCAGGAACTCACCAACCTGATAGATGGTATGGCAATTGATTTCAAAACGACTCATGACGAAATTGAGCTTTCATTGCTTACCGATTTTGACGACAAGCTTTTTGGCTGGAAGCTTAGTGATTACCAGGCGCTGCTATTCCGGGTTGCCGGTGACAATAGCGGTCAGGTCTTTGATAGCCCTGAAACCCCGAACCTGATTTATGTATCACTCACTGAGTCAGCCAGAAACAACAGTAAGCAGGCATGGATTGAATTTGAAAAACGGCGCCTGCCTCATACTGAAATCACATGGATTTATAACTCAAAGGTGGATTACCACCATCAAATAGCGAACTACAGGCATATCCGGAACCTGCATAAATACGAGGTAACACAATGAGCTTATTGATCACTAATGCGGGCATTGCAGCCTCTATTCAGGCGGGCAATCTGGGCATTAGCTATAAAATTACTCATGTCAGTATCGGTACCGAAGGTTATATACCAGCAGCTGACCAAACCGCCCTCATTAACGAGGTTCAGAGAAAACCCATTACCAGAGGCGAACTTGTTGGCCTGGGTCAACTGCATTTTGAAACGGTCTGGGATGGAGCTGAAGAGTTTGAAGGCAAAGAACTCGGCTACTGGCTGGAAGATGGCACCCTGTTCGCAGTAGACAGCCGCGGCGGTGACGTTATTACCTTCAAGCGGAAAGACACGGTAGTAACAGAAGCTTGTGAGTTAAACCTTGAAGCATCTTCTATCGAGAACATAACCGTAGAGTTACTGGGTACGCCTTATGCCACTGAGCAAGTTGCCGGGATAGCGAAGATAGCAACAAATGAGCAGGTAAACGCGGGCACTGATGATGAGTCGTTCCTGACTGTTAAAAAGCTGGTTTATGCGCTGGGTGTGCCGCATGTGATAGATAAGTTGGTAAGCAATCTTTGGCTGAAACTGGCTGCAAGGATATTTCCTGTCGGTGCACCGATACCATGGCCTACAGATATTGCTCCTGAAGGGTTTGCCATTATGAAAGGCCAAGCATTCGATACTGAGGTATATACCGAACTAGTAAAAGTGTATCCAACTGGCATTATTGAGGATATGCGAGGGCTCGCTATAGTCGGTAAAGAAGATCATGAACTCATCCTTGCATACGAAGAAGGCCAGGTTCAAGAGCATGGTCACCCAGGCTCAACTATAAGCTCGACAGACTTAGGAGCCAAAAACACCAATACCACTGGCAACCATTCCCACACATTATCCTCAACTGGTTCGGATGGTTACACCCATTACGGCGCTAATAAATTCTATACGGTGTCTTCTAGTGGTGGCTGGTCGTATGTAAATAACATGAGAGGGAGCATGAACAGCGCAGGTAATCACGCTCACTCTGTATCTGTAGGATCTCATGCTCACACCGTTGCTATCGCTTTGTATGGTGCGCTTAAGAACACCATTAATCACCGTAAATTTAACTGGATTGTAAGGATGGCTTAAATGAAGCAGACATTTCAAAATAAAGACGTAGTGCTTTGTGTCTCCCGGTTCAATGAAAATGGATGGTGGCTCGGTAATCAGAATGAACACGTAGCGAAAGGGACGGCACTAGGCAATGAGTTTACCGAAAACATTTATGAACCTTCGTCAGAAAAAATGATTGGTAAATACGACATAACCACAGGCACATGGACAGAGATTATAAACAATGCACTGACCGAGTATTGGAGTGAAACTGGTGAAAAGTTCATTATTGGACAGCCAGACGGAGAGGTTCCCGAATGGGGTGTGCTGGATGCTCCCCCGGAATTCGACAAGAACAAAGAAACGGTTCTGTATAATGAAGGTAGCTGGAAGGTTTACCCAATCGAACTGGGCAAACTCTACTGGGATAAAGAAGCCAGTGAATTCACAGTTTCTGATTTCTATTTTACTTTGCCTGCAGAATGTACATATAAAAAACCTCCTGCCGCAAATGAAGGCTATGTTGTCAGGTTGGTTGATGGTGAGTGGGAACAAATTGAAGATTACAGAGATAAGACGGTTTACTGTAAATCTAACTGCCAGCTTTCAGAAGTTGTACAGGATATAGGTCCGGTAAAGGACGGGTATACTTTGTCAGAGCCTGCAACCAGTTCAGATGAATGGGTAAACGGAGAGTGGGTAACCAATGCTCAGACGTTGTATGAGGCAGAATTCGCCCAGGTAGACTCAACCCGAAAGAGCCTGTATAGCCAACATGTAGATCCTAAAATTGCGGAGTCTCAGATAAAACACCTGCAAGGCAATGCAACCGAAGCTGCTGAACTGGAGCAGCAGGCTCTGGCAGAACGAAAGCGAATCCAAGCCGAAAACCCATGGCCTGAACCTCCTGCTAACTAAACCGGCACTAAACAAACCCAGCCCTGCGCTGGGTTTTCTACATCTTCCATTTAGAACCCCCACCAATATCCGCCCATAAATCAGAACGATAAACTAAAACAAATCCACCAATTGAGAGCGTTATGTCAGCCCAGGATATAGCACGAATAGATGCCACCATGAGCAACTTGGTGGAACTGACTCGTGAACAAAACACCACCCTGAAAGAGATGGTGAAAATACAAGCAGAAACCCGCGAGGCGCAAAAATCGCACTCCAAGCGAATTGACCGACTGGAAGCGGATAAAACGTGGCTGGTCAGAACCATCTTCGCAATCATTCTGGCGGGATTAGCCGCCGCATATAAGGTGATGTAAGCACCTAAACAGGAGATAACTGTGAAGCACTATGTTATGAAACGCCGCTATTTCGAACACGGCACCTATTCCTATCTGTACCGCCAGGACGGCAGCAAAGTATGCTGCATGGTTGAGCCTGCCTGGAAAAATAACAAACCATTCGAATCCTGTGTGCCTGAAGGGGATTACGACTGGTTACCGCATCAAAGCCCTAAGTACGGTGACTGCTACGTTCTGAGTGCTCCGACTCTGGGTGTAACCGTATATGAAGAGCCTAAAAGCATTCGCACAGCCTGCCTGACTCATATCGCAAACAAACCGTCCCAGTTAGTGGGCTGCAATGCTCCTGGTCTGGACTTTGGTTTTGTCGGTGGTGAGTGGGCTGTAATTAATTCTGGTGACGCCTTCCGCATGCTGATGCGTGAGCTGGATGGTGAACCAGTCCGTCTAACCATTATGAAGGACTAATACTATGAGCTTTTTAACCGGAATTTTCGGAAAAACCCTCTGGGAAGTTGCCAAAGGTCTGTTCCTGCAGATCACCTGGAAAGTCATACTGGAGCGCTTCGCTACCCGGCTGGTAATCTGGGGGCTAGAGAAATTGAAAGAACTCGGTACCAATGAAGTAGTGCAGGATACTGTTGACGACATTATTCTATCGTTAAGAGGGAAACGACTGAAAGAAATTGAACAATTAAAGTGATTTTTTTGGCAGGTTTCATTAGAAGCCTGCTATTACCAATGCTTTTGCTCACAATAAGTTAGTTAATTGTGACGTTTGTCATCCTTTCTGCTTTTACTAACAGCCCCTACCTTACTTTTGTAGACATAACTTAATTCACAGCTTTACTATAAAAGGACGTGTCAAGAAATGAATAAAAATGAAGCATTTAACAAAAAAAAAGCAGAGATACTGGTCTAAACTATCTAGGATACGTTTCTTCAAAAAGCTGAGACGCAGATACAAAAAATCGCAAAGTAAGAAAGCTCATTCTATCAAAGCAAGTAATAATGAATTTTCAGCTATTGCTCCGGCAAAAATTGACTTGTACAAGTCTAAGCTTCATACCGAGTTCATTGAATTTAAGCATGATTTAGAAGCAAAAGCTGATGCAGCTAGCCAATCAAATTACTCAAAGAGTCTAAGAATTTGCTTCCGTAATACGACCCATATTACTGCGGCTGCCGGTCTACTATTAGTTGCCACTGTAGACAATATCATTGCAAAACATCCTGGCCTTTCTTTTAAGGTTACAAGGCCACCAAACCAAAGAACAGACCCTGGAACCCAAACAGAAAACTTAGTCGATAGCGTATTAGCTCATCTAGGCTTCTACAAGCTGATCGGGCACGGGGATATTAAACGAAGATGCGACGCCAAAACTGTAACCTGCTGGCAATACGCTTATGGTGATGATGCTAGTGGTGAGATAGCAGCGACTCTCATTCAGAAGTTAGCGTCATATGGAGTACAAACCAACAAGCTATATCGCAGCTGCTTCGAAGCAGTAGCAAATGCGACCGAACATGCATATACCGACAAGATAACCCCTTCTGCTCCTTTTAATTTAAAACGTTGGTGGTTCTTTGTTGGCGTATTAAATGATAAGATAACTGTGCTTATTTGTGATCAGGGTCACGGCATTCCAAATACGTTAGAAGTTACTCAGTCGGAAAGCATGTTGACTAGGTTATGGAAAAAACTGAATTTTTCATCAAGACCAACCAACGATTGTGAACTAATTCGTGCTTCAACCATCGTAAAAGAAACCAGAACCAAGGAAGATTATCGAGGGAAAGGTGGTACTGACATAAAAACCTTTGTTGATCAGACAGAAGATAGTTCTATGCTCATTTTTTCTAATCATGGTTTTTATAAGTACTCAGGCGCAAATAAACCAGCAATAGCTCTTGATAATAAGATGTCTGTTGGTGGAACTATAATCCAATGGACAATTCCATATTTGGACTCGGAAGAAAAATGACACTATATGTAAAAGAGTTTACTAAGTTCCCAGGGGCTAGATATAAAAACCTAGGCCCTTTTAGCGGAGAAGAGTTTCGAGAAGAGATACTCATTCCTGCTATTGAACAAAATGGCAAAGAGCTAATCGTTAACCTAGATGGAGTTTTTGGTTATGGCTCTTCTTTTCTAGAGGAAATTTTCGGAGGATGCATCAGGAAAGGTGTTGATCCGGAAGTCATGATAGCAATAGTAAATAATCTTGTTAGCGAAGATGACAAAGATCTGATTGAAGAAATTAGGGAGTATGTAGAAGATGCCATCTCAGCTCGCTAATTGTGTGATAGAGGTAGGTCAGTGCTCTCAGTCTCAAGATTATGCAGGATGGTTTAGCTTAGCTATCACAGTCTTTGGTTGGCCAATCGTGTACTACCTTGGACTAAGAACCAACCGAAAAGTAGAAATAAATAAGTCCATCGATCAACTTGACGATGCCGTAGAGAACCTTCGGAAGTTTGCAGGCACGTTAGAATCTAAACAGTTCCTTAATTCCGATTATCAAACTATGGTTGCCTATTTCAATCGTGTTAGAAGCATTTGCATTCGAATAGAGCAACTAGATAAAAAAATACAAAGACCAGTTGATGTTTTACGTGAGTTAAAGAAAATCTCTACCGACGAATTATTTCACTCTGATCAAAAGCATACTGCTCTTTCAAAGATCCTAAGAGTTGAAATGGCTTTAGTAGACCATTACAAGAAATCTATGTAAATCAGACCATCTTCCCCACGGCCTGAAGGTGACTCAGCATCACTGAGTCACCATAGTCTCCAGAGCTTCATACTCATTAACCTTAATCACCTCCATCCCCACAAACTCATTCAACTCCATCATAGAATCAACCAGTGGCAGCAACTCATTCTTGTGAAATATCCGGTCCACTTTATTGAGATCATTACTGGTACTAAAACCTTCACGCTGAATACTCATCAGCTCAAGCGGTACCCGGTGAACCGAAAGCACATCATTGGTGGTGCTGTTCTTAATATCTTTAAACGCATCTTTAGCTTCCACCTGCCCGATAGGTTTCAGCTCCGGGGCTTTGGAATCCTTACCCTTGCCATTTACAAACAGGTTCTTAAAGGCCATTCCTTCTTTGGCCGTCAGCTTATCCCTAATTGCCTGCTCCTGTTTTTCCGTCATGGTCGGTTCGTTCAGATACAGCAGGTAACCAGCGTGGGATCCATTGCGGTAATACTGGCGGCGGAACAGGGTGGCATCATCGCTCAGCCAGATAGAGGTTAGCCCACTGATATGTTGCGGCAGACCGTAAATCTCCTGAGCAACATCATATTCCGCCAGGTGGAATATTTGCCCGTCCCTGTAATCAATCCGGCCATCATCGTCATAGGCTTTTGGCTTATAGGTGTACCCAAGGTCTTCACGCCTTCGCATATAAAGCGCCGGGATATGTTTGATCTGAACCACAGCACCAAACAGATTACGCACTATCTGAAAGTAGCCGTTCCCGAAGGTAAGAAAGTCCTGAATAAAGCGTTTGAGTTCACCTTTGCTCAGAACTGGGGCCAGCGAAACCGAATAAGCCAGCGTATTGCGTTTAAATTCAATGGCACTGGAATGCATCGGGTTTGCCCGTAAAGCTTTTGCCAGGGTATCAAACGGAATAGGCGGCTCGTAAAGCCCGTCAATCAAAGCCACTTCCATATAGCTGAGAATATCGCTGTTCATTACGCTAGTCGGATCTGAAAACTCAATCTCAATCAAAATTGCCTCTCTTAGAAGAACTCAACGACCGTCGAGTCATCATTGTGAATATCAATCGGCTCCCAGCGCATAATGTGCATTGAAGCCCAGGCAAGGTCGGCATGAGAGCCAACCTTGCTGCGGTTAGAAATAAAGGTCACCTGATTACTGGCCTTGGTGGTGTGCTGGCGAATCATCAGGAAGGAGTGAACCAGGTCGTCCCATTCACCATCAAACTGCAATCGGCCATCGTTAATAATCTCTCTGGCCTTGTAGACCATCATGCGTTTCATTTCAGGTGAGTAGTCCAGCTCGACCAGAGCCGGGTAGAATTTGCGTACCAGTTCGGCAACGGCAGAGCCCACACCGCTCACATCCATTGCCATATAAACCACGTTGTATTTTTCGGTAATGCCTTTAATCGCTGCGGCCTGATCTTCATAGCTGGAGCCCTTAAGTCTCACCCGTTCAATAAGCCGGAATACCCCACCTTTGAATTTAGGTTTCAGGGCTACCACTAAGCCTGCATCGTCTGAGCCTTCACCCTGTCCGCCACCTCTTGGATCATAACCGACCAAAACCTCTGCATTCCCGACAGGCCGGGCTTTATCATGGTCAACATCCTTCCAGAGCGAGGTGTCTGTTTTACAGGCCAGTAGCGCTTTAAGTGCGAAGATAGAAGCCGAGTCATCCAGGAACACACAACGAAGCAGGTTATTAAATACCGTTTTATCCGGGTACTTGCGGTGCAGCTTCTCCATATTGAAGAAGGTCGCACCCTTATCAATCGCATCATCAATGGTGATGATTTGACGATATATCCCATCAACTCCCAGAGCACCGTTCTTAAGGGCGGTATGACTGATATCAATCTTATGCTCTTTCTTGCCCTGCCATTTCGGATAAGCTTCATGGGCAACGGTTGACGGTGTGGACAGGTAGGTTGTCCGGTATTTGGCATGAATCGACATACCGCCCGCGTAGTCGTCCAGCTCTCCGAACTTAGGGATCCAGAACACCTCGTCAAAATACACATGACCGTTAAAACCCTGAGAGGTCCGGGCATTGGTGGATAGGAAATACAACGTTGCGCCGTTGCTAAGCTGAAGCTCATCTTTGCCTTTCAGGTCAACATCACCAATCTCAAGCGCAAATCGGCGGATATAGTTCTTAAATATCTCCGACTGCTTGCGGGAAGCGGAAAGAAATACCTGGTTATCACCGTTCAGAACCGCATCTTCAAACGCTTCATAGGCAAAGTAGTAGGTCAAACCTATCTGGCGTGACTTCAGGTAAAAACGGAATTCGTTTAGCTCATCGTTACACTTATGGCCGTGGATCTCTTTCTGGTATTCGAAGAAGGTTTTCTCGCGAAATTCATCCAGCACATCCTTCGTGATATGCGAAATATCATTCTTAACCTTGTTCGGCTTTCTGCCACGCTTCTTCTGTGAGTCTCCGCCAAAGCTGCCGGTTCTCTTATTGTCTGCCTCATCCCGTTTGCGTTTTTGCTCAAGCAGCATCTCCAGCTCCTTGAGTTGCTCCTCATGTTTGCGATCAATCCACATCAGATAAGCGATTCGCTGACGTAGCATCAGCTCTACGGGCGCATCGTCCCGCATCTTCTTCCAGTCAAATTTTGAAATCCACTGCTGAATCGTCCGGGTTGCCACACCAACTTTCTCCGCAACCTCTTGCGGTTTGTACTGGCGCAGGTATAGCCCCAGCGCCTGAGTCTGGGCTGGCGTGTATAACGGTTGGTTCAGCTCGGTAGCAATATTCGTATCCATGTTTGCATAGTGCTACAGACAACCCCGGCACTCAGCAAAAGCCCTTTCTAAATCAGGCATCTAGAACCGAGACAAATACAAAAGGACAACGTCTTTGGTTAGATTGGAATCATCAAATTCAGGAGAGTTCAGGCATGTTCCAATCAGAGCCAATTTGTATTTTGCAGGCAGGCAATACTGTCGATGGCCGCAAGGTAGATCAGAAAGTTATTGATGATATTGCGGAAACCTACAGCACCGATGTGTATACCGCCCGAATCAATGAAGACCACTACAAGTACAGCTATAAGTTCGGCTCAGTACTTTCGGTTGAAAAGCGTGATGACAAACTCTTTGCCGTTCTAAAACCAAACTCGTACCTGCTAAATATGGTCGAACGTGGTCAGCTCCTGCATACATCCTGTGAGTTTATGGAAGATTTTGCTGGTACTGGTAAAGCCTACCTGACTGGCCTGGCACTTACTGATGATCCTGCTTCTCTGGCGACGACTCAGATTCATTTGTCAGCAAAAAATGGCAACTCAGATAAAACCTATGCCACTACTGGCAACACCATTGAAGCCAGGCATTTTTCAAATGAAACCGATGAGAAAGACAGTGAAGGCTCTCTCATTAAGAGATTTATTAACCTGCTCAAAAGCGCCCCTGATGCCACTGATGAGCAGCTTTCCAGACAAGAGGAACCGGAAGAGATGAGTAAAGAAACCGAAGAGCTGCTTAAGCAGAGCATTGAACAGAACAAAGAGCTGAACAGCAACCTTGGCAAGCTGGTTGAAAAGCTGTCGGCAGGTGATACGCCTGAAGAGGAAGAAACGCCGAACGAGCCAGAGCCAAATCAGGAAGTCTCTGAACTGAAAGGCCAGGTTAAAGAGCTCTCTTCTCAGATGACAGAGCTAACCGAGAAGCTCAGCAAAATTACTGACGATAACGGCCGCACTTTGGCAGGTCAGGACGCAGAAGAAGAGCCGTACCTGTAAGCGCTCTTACTTGGCTAAACCAAATTAATAGGTAATAAGATGCAAGAGAATACCAAAAAGAAACTTAACCAATACGTTGAAGCCGTTGCCAAGCAAAACGGCGTCAGCAACGCAACAGAGATGTTCAATGTTACTCCGAACGGTACTCAGCGCATTATTGCCGCTATCCGTGAAAGTAACTGGTTCCTGAAGCGTATCAACATCATCTCAGTTAAAAACCAGTCCGGTGAGGCAATTGGTTTAGGTGTGACGGGCATGATTGCCAGCCGTACCGATACCAGCGGCACTGGTGAACGTAAACCAAAAGACTACAGCGGTATGAGCGCCATGCCTTATATGTGTGAGCAGACCAACTTTGATACCGCGCTTCGCTACGCCAAGCTTGATGCCTGGGCGCATATGAAGAACTTCAGCAAAATCATTTCTTCTCAGACCCGTGAGCAGATTGATGCTAACAAAATTACCATCGGCTGGTACGGCGAATCCGTTGCTAAAGACACAGATCCAGTAGCAAATCCAAATGGTGAGGACGTCAACAAAGGCTGGTATCAGGCCATGCGAACCAACAACGGTGACCGCCTGATTAAGCAAGGTGGGACACCAGGAGAAATCCGCATTGGCGAAGCCGGTGACTTTATTAACCTGGATAGCGCTGTACTGAACGTAAAGAACCTGCTGCATCCGGCCTGTGAAAACGATGCAAACCTTATCGCCATTATCGGCTCTGATCTGCTCGGTTATGAAAAGGCGAAGTTCTACGAAGCGCACGGCAACACACCAAGCGAAAAGAGCAAGGTAGAAGAAAAGCAAGTTATCGGTACCTATGGCGGTCTGCCTGCGGTTAGCGTTCCAGGCTTCCCGCCTACCGGCATTATGGTAACCAGCTACGACAACCTGTCTATCTACATTCAGGAAGATTCTATCCGCCGCTCTGTGGGTAAGAAAAATGACGCCAAAGATCAGGTTGAAAACTTCGAATCCATGAACATGGCCTACGTTATCGAGAAGCTGGAGAAGGTCGCGGCCATCGAGTTTAAGAACGTAAAACTCTGGATTAACGGTGCTTGGGTATAACCACGGCTAATTAACACCCCCCCAATGCAGGCACTATCGCTTTATCAGGAAAGCCCCGGCTTTGACTGTTATTAGCGTTTGGATGCCTGCATTCCCCCTAAGGTGAAGTGAATGGAATTTGTCGGTAATAAAAGCGAAGTCTATACCTCAGAGCTGCCAGCTACAGACAAGTACCCGGCACTCAAGCTTTCAGAGTTTCAGTCTCTGTTTAATTTCCTCAGCAATGAGACAGAGGCAGGCATTCTGCAACAGGCCAGAGTATCGCGCATCAAGGTTCACAAAGAGCTGAAAGAAACAATGAGCGACTATCCGGACTTAACCGCACTGTCCCTGGACAAATTCGAAGATGAAGAAGCCGGAAACGTGCTTTACACCCAGGCGGTATTTGCATTAACCGCCAGTGAGCTTCTGGGTATTCAGATTAGTACCGATGCCACTGCAGAAGCTGCGGACAGACAAGAAGCCCTGAATGAGAAAAGACAACGCTGCGATGTTCAGTACCGTCAGGCGGTTGATCTGCTGCTTAACGGTGAAGAAACCTACTGTTTTGAGGTGGTCTGATGAAAGCACTGCAAAGTATCACTGATTTGTTTAAAGCACAGGTTGTAGATGCCAAAAGCTTTGATGTATGGGCGGAAGACGGCGCCATGTTTTGTGGGCAGGGGCCACTGGTTGACGGCTACGAACTGGAGTACACCGCCATTATCTTTATCCAGAACGTCAGCCTTGAGCCTCATGTGCTGTTTATGCATCTGGTCAACTGGCTGAACAAATACGACCCATACAGGCAGGAAAAGGGACTGGCGTTCCCGACCTTCGCGGTTGAGCTGCTTGATAAGGGCAAGTGCGACATAAAAATTAAAATCGACCTGAGAGAAAGCTACATCCTGCAAGAAAACGCAAATGGTAACTGGATGCAGGGAGACGTTCGCTATGAGTGCGCCAGTGAATTCGAACCGGTTGTGGATCCGGATGAACTTGGAGAGCTGATTTACTTTGTGGGTCACCTGGAAGACTTGCCATGCAGTTAACCAGCCCCGACCAACTGACCCAGCTTGTTGAAAGTCTGGTATTAACCGCCTCTGAAAAGTTCGATTTAAACCGCCGGATGGCGAATCGGGCAAGGCAGTTCTTCAGACAGCAAATCCGGGCACAGAGAGATATTGATAACAACCCATATCAGAGCCGGACACGCAGAAAGAAGGTTGCCCTGACAAACAACCGGGAAGCTCAGCATACGGTTAACAACAAAAATATGCTGATGGGATTTTCCAGATCACTCCGAACGCGGGTAACTGAAGATGATTTTGAAGTCGGGCTGAAAGGTGTCGCTGGTCTAGTAGCCAGAGAGCACAACGAAGGCTCTCAGATTTCATTTACTCCCAGGATGAAAGGCTTTTTCAACAGTAAAGCCGGACGGTGGGAAGGCGGCACGCTTACCAAGCGTAACTACCGAATGCCCAAACGTACTTTTATCGGCTGGACCCCAGCCCTGGAACGAGAGCTTATTGCAATGGCTGCAGAACATTTTGAACTACAGGAAGCTGCTTAATGAAGACTTTCAAAGTGAAACCAAAAAAAGGGTTACTGGTTCGTGACCCACAAACCAGAGAGCCACTTAAGGCTACTGGGGAAACTAAACCACGTAACACCTACTGGCTGCGCCGAATTCAGGATGAGTCCGTAACTGAGGTGAAAGTGAAAACCGCAACACCAAGCAAGGAGACTGACAAATGAGTATCAGCTTCTCAGAAGTCCCGAACAATGCCCGTGTACCGGGTGTTTATATTGAAATTGATAACAGCCTGGCAAACAGTGCAGAAGAGCTGCAAATCGTTCTGGTGATCGGTAATGCAGTAACTGGTGCAACAGTTGGCCCGAACATCGTTAAATTGTGCATGGATGAAACTGAAGCTGCTAAGCATTTTGGTGATTCTGATATCGTTGAAATGGTGGAGTTCTTCCGCAAGCAGGATGAAACCATGCCTGTTTACGCCATCAGTGTTGAAGCTGCCGATACCATTTCAGCACTGGCTGCTCTGGGTGATACCCAGTATGACCATATTATCTGTTCGCTGAACGATGATACGACTATCCGGGATTTAGGTGAGTTTCTGGAAAAGCGTTATGACGCACTAAACCAGATCCCCGGTCTGGCTTATATCCCAAAACAGGGCACGCATGCTGAACTGGTGACCTTTGGCACGAAAAGCAACTGCCCACTAATCAGCTTTATGTCCATCGACAGCCTGGGCAACTCAGCCAATGAAGCCTTATCTGATGCCGCCGCCGTTGCTGCATGGGCGGGACAAATCGCGCCTTCACTGGCAAACGATCCATGCCGCCCCCTGCAAACACTTAAGTTAAGTGGTGTTTACTCGCTATCGGCCAGTGAATTTGACTGGGCAGAGCGTAACCTGCTGCTTTATGAAGGCATGGGAACTTACACGGTAACCGCGGCCAAAGAGGTACAGGTAGAAAGACCTGTTACCGCTTATACCGAAAATGCGTCCGGCGTAGCGGACAACAGCTATCTGGATATTATGACTCCGGCGACTGCTATGTTTTTCCGCCAGAAACAGCGTTCGCGCATCTTAAGCAAGTACGGCCGCCATAAGGTTGCAAAAGACGGTACCCGCTTTGCACCTGGTCAGGTCATCGTGACCCCTAGCATGTTCAAAAGCGAACTGCTGGCTCTTTACAAAGAGCTGGAATATCAGGGCATCGTGCAGGACTTTGACGGCTATAAAAAGTCGCTCATCGTTGAGCTGGATGAAACCAACAAACAGCGCATTAACTATCAGGACTCTCCACAGTTCGTGAACGGCCTGATCATTACTGCAGGTAAGATTCAATTCAGGAAATAAGCTATGAGTACAAAAATTACCAGCCGTGGATTTTTAGATGCCGGCTCTCTGGGACGCCTGCCAACCAAAGAAGGCGCAACCATTAACTTTGGCAATGCAAAGCGTGAAGCCGTCATGGGTGATGAAGGTGTGTTAGGGCATGGTGAAGTCTTTGAGGCGGCTCCTTCCATCAAGGTAACCATTGCGCATGCGAAGAGTACCGATGAAGACGCGCTCAGAGACTTCTCAGGTGAAAACCTCACTTACCAGACCAACAGCGGAAAGACATACACACTAATGAATGCCTGGACTGCTGACCCTATCGAGCTCACCGTTAAAGACGGCCAGATTGAAGTGCTGTTCAACGGTACCGAGCTGATCTCTCAGTAAGGAGTCAATATGTTATCCATATTACTTAAGCGACAGGCACAGACCAAAGCAACAGCTCTGGCTGAGCGGCTTAGCATGCCAGAGCCAGAAATACATGAGGAAGGCGATACTACCCGCCCAACTCTGGCTGATAAGCCCTGGGACGAAACACAAAATATCCTTAAACAGGATTTAGCCTACCTGCGTACTCTGGCGGGCTCTCAGGAAAAAGAACCCTATAAACAGCAACTGGTTGAAAAGTACCAACCTCTGGTAGCGAAACTGCTAACCACACACAAAAGCCTCGAAGGTCTGGATGTTGTGTGGTGGTTCTATCAGTGGCAGGTGGATTTAGGGAAACTTCCCCAGGTACACGAATGCTTAAGGGCTGCTGTGGCAATGGGGCTGGATACCCCGAACGGCTGGAAGTCGAACGGCCAGACCGCTTACTGCGATATCGTTTTTAAATACTCGCATTCTGCGTACACAGAGAAAGCGGAATTTAACCGCGAGTATCTGATGAAAGCAGTACTGGACATACTGGAAGGCAACCTTGCTACCAATGCACCGCTGAAGGTGAAAATGTTCCGTCTGGTTGGAGACTGGCACTATGAGAAAGGCGAATCGGAAAAAGCGTATATCCTCTTTGAGCAGGTTATGGCACTGGACCCGAACAAAGGCGGACGTAAAACCAAACTTAACGAACTGAAGGAAGAACTGGGCTATGGCGACAGCAATTAAAAATCAGGCACAAACGAGAAAAGTAACCTTGCCGGTTCCTATGGAAAAAGACGGCAACACAGTCTCTGAAGTTGAGATCAGCAAACCTCACTCCGGCCAGTTGCGCGGACTAAGCCTGATTGACGTATGTGAAATGAAGTTTGAAGCAGGTGAAACGCTTCTTCCCCGAATCTCATGCCTGAATGAGCGCGATCTGCTAAACATGCCCCCGGAGAACTGGGCGCCACTGCTAACAACCATCGCCTCTTTTTTCGTGGACATGGAACATTAATAGAGCGGGTTGAAGACTATTACGCTGATATCGCCGTCGTGTTCCACTGGCAACCCAGCGAGATAGACCAACTCAGCTATGACGACCTGTTACTGTTCCGGGAGCTGGCAAGACAAAGGCAAGAACAAGAAGAGAGCGATGAATAGCTCTCTTTTTTTGTACCTGCAAAAGGATATCCGTTATGAAAATGAATTTATCTGTGGTGATGGGCATTGTAGACAAGACCACCGCACCGCTTAAAGGTATGGCAAGCGAGTCTGATCATTACGCCAAAGCCATCAAGAAAGTGCAGAAAGCACAGGCTGATGATACTGCGGCCATGGGAATGATTGACTCCTTTAAGGGCTCAAAAAAGGCCATGGATAAAAACACCATCGCCATTGCTGCTACCAGTGAAAAACTGGAAGAACTGAAAGCCAAAGCCTCTGCCGCTGAAAGCCCAAGCGCAGCCCTTACAGAAAAGATTATTAAGCAACAGGAGAAGCTGGATAAGCTCAATGGTGAGCAGGATGACTACAAAGCGCACCTGACTAAACTGGATAAGCAGCTTAAAAAGACAGGGGTAAATACCACAAATCTGGATAGCGAATACAGCCGCCTGAATAAAAGCTACAAAAAGCATGGTGATGAAATTACCAAACTCAGCAAGCGGTATACCCGGCTTCAGGGAGCAATGAAGCCCATTCAAAAACTCAACAGCAAAATAAAATTCCCTAAAGTGGCGAACGCAGCTGTGGGTAAAGGTGCTGCTCTGCTTGGAGGAATTAGCCTCGCTGGACTTGTCTCAGAGGTAAATAGTGCAGCCGCAGAAATGGACAGCCTGGCGAAGTCTGCCGGTAACCTTAATATGCCCATTGAAGAGCTTCAGGCAATGCAGTCCCAGGCTGAGCATGCTGGCGTTAGTTCAGACGCTCTGGCAGGTTCAATGTCCCGTTTTACCAAGCGGCTTGGCGTACTTCAAAGCACCGGCTCTGGTGCTCTGGGTTCATTCCTGAAGAAAAGCGGTAACAGCCTTCACCGGGATCTTCAGGGGGCTACCGATACCCAACAGGCTTATGAGATGTTGCTTGAGTCCTTTTCCAAACTGAAAACCACTCAGGAGCAAATGGCCTTTGCTGATGCAGCATTTGGTCAGGACGGGCGAAAGATGCTCATTATGATGCGGGAAGGAACAGAAGGACTAACTGCTGCCCGTGACGAACTCAACGCTCTGGGTGGAGGCGCAAAGGCAGAAGATGCAGCCAAGGCGGAAGCTTACAACGATGCTCTGCAGAAGATTCAGGAAAGTATCCGTTCAATTAAGTTCGCAGCTTTAGCTCCGGTAATGGAAAAGGCCACCAAGATGTTCACCGCTTTCTCTGACAAGTTCAAAAATGCTGAGTGGCGGACGGACTTTATTGAGAAAATCATTAGGTTCGTTGATGGCCTGTACCGTGGGTTGATGTTCTTAGGTAAAGGGCTGATCTGGGTATCCCAGAATTTCAAAGGCATTATTGCAGCCGTGGCGATTTTCAAAGTCGCTTTGATTGGCCTGAACGCAGTGATCATGGCTAACCCTATCGGAATGATGGTTGCAGCCATCGGTGCGGCAGTTATCGCTATTACCTACCTGGTCGATAAGTTCATTGGCCTGGATAAAATCATCAAGTGGATTGGTGAAGGCATTGGCTGGTTATGGGACAAATTCAAACGCCTGATCAATAAACTCCCAGATGCACTTATTCCGGATGGCTGGAAAATTGATGCGGATGAGGCCGGAAAGGACGTCGATAATTTAGCTAACAAACTGGATAACATCAAAGATAAAAACGCCAAGCTGGGTATTACCACCAATGAAACCCGTAACCAGACTGAGCGAACCCGGACGGAGCAAACATATAACGCCTATCAAGCTGGCGGGCTCACCGCTATGAAAACGCATAATCCGTATCAGCCATTAACCAACCAGGCTGTAAAGAGTAAGTCGGAAGTTGCTTTGACCATTAAGTCAGAGAAGCCGGTTACTGTTGATCAGGCTAAGAGTGAGAAAGGGACGGATTTGAATCTGGATGTGGGGAATATGAGTTTTAGTTACTAGACCTATAACACATTAGAAAACAATAAGAATTTCTAATGATCGACCGAAATCAAAAACATGAAAATACCTGTATGAACAACCAGAAAAATACTGTACATTCATACAGGTAGCTATAAAGAGGTTAGGTATGTCACTAAAAGAAAAAGATATTTTTCAGCAGGCGTTAGAGTTAATCATTGATGGTGTTGCCCAGAGCCGGATAGAGGAAGGAAAGGTACAGGCCGCGGTTTATCTTGCCGGATTGGCTATCGCAGATAACAAAGGCAGGCTGGATGCTGATAAAACAAAAGCTATTTTAAGCCTGGTCGAGATGGCTGGTGAGGTAGGAACGTCAGATGTATTTAGTTAAGACATAACAGAAAATCTATTTGTATCTATACTGTAGTTAGGCTTGAGGTATAGGGAGTATGTTTGCGAACGACTCCCTTTTTTTGTTTTGGGTGATAGGGAAATACTATGTGTGGAAGGCTAAACATAACTGACGATCCATTCTCGCGTTTAGTCAGCGAAATTGCAGGAGTTCAGTTTTCTGCCGTACCCAATAACGACCTGCGGCCAACCGAAAATATATCCGTGATCGGTGGCCTTAACCATGCTCTGGTTCAGCAGGAACTGAGTTGGGGAATCAAACCAGATTGGGCGAAGCGAATAATCATCAATGCCCAGGCAGAAACCGTAGCAGTAAAACCAACCTTCAAAGCAGCCTTTCACAATAGTCGCGTTATCGTTCCTTGCTCCGGCTGGTATGAGTGGAAGGGTGAGAAAGGAAATAAACAAAAGTACCTATTTGCTAACCCAGACGAAAGGCCATTATTCATGGCCGGGATAGCGCTTGGAGATAAACTGGTAACGCTTACTACCAGTCCAAACCCACAATATGAAGAATATCATCATAGGATGCCATTGCTTTTACCCGATGATGTTTTGGAACTGTGGGTATTTGGGGATGCAACCAAAATCAGCTCGCTGCTAATTACTTCCACACATCAAAGTCTTGATGTACAAAGGTGTTTGTCTCTTTAATTAAATTATTATTTCTTTTTGATTAACTCTTTTAAACTAGCCATATCTAACCATGGCCTACGCCTGTGAAGCATTCTATGGCAGTTCGAACAAACCAGTGCAATATCTTCTTTACGAGTTTTATCCCCTTCTGGCATCAGTTCGCTGACAGGTTTTGTATGGTGAGCCTCCATGAAACCTTTCCCTAAATCACCAAATTGCTTTTCGAAATCAAACCCACAACATTGGCATAGTAATCGCCCATCTCTTGCCAGAGCATCATTCTTTACTTCTTTAATTAAATTTGAGTTCCGTTCTCTGCTTTTGTGAAGCCTTTCCTTATGTTTCCCTTCTGGAAAACCATCTCTTTGTTCTGGAGTATTTGGATCTAAAACATCAGCTTTTACTCGATTCTCAGCAAGAACTACCAGTTCATTTAGAAAGTCACTAACTTGGTCAACAGACTGAGGTATTGCGATTTCCACATTTAGAGATAAAAAGTGTTTTTCAAAGTAAGACTTTCTTTCATCATTTCTGCCATCTCTTTTTTTAGGCGTATATCGCCAAGTCAAAGATGGCTCTGATGAATCGTAGTTGCTTTCATGGATCTCTGCTATCGGCCCTGCTTTGTTTTCTGGGAATAAAACAACATAGTATCCATGATCACTTTCCCCGTTCCAATCAATTAGCAGAACCCATGTATTGAAGCCGGAATTATTTGATACTAAATATCCGCCTTGGAACTCTTTTCCATCTGCCCAATGATGAAATCCAGATAGAGGCTCAGCATCAAGCTGCTCAATAGTCTTTGGGGAAAAGTCATTCTTCTTATGGTATTTTTTAAGTAACTTTCTTATGCCTATAGCTACGCTTTTATCCATATCTTTCACTATTTTTCAATATGTAAAGCACCATCATAGCTTTCTGGGATAGGAAGGTTCCTTTCTATAGCAATCGTATTGGACATTTGTTGTCTCTGACTTTAATGTGATTTTGTCGTACAAAAAATCAATTACTTCAGCAGATTCACTAGTGTTTGTTGCAAAAAGCTCTTGTAGGTCAGGCACTCCAATCACACCCGGGTGAGAAATATTTACTATTTTCATCTCATCTGTATTAACAACCAGGAACTTGTCCATAAACTCCCATGAGCCCGCACTGGACACTGAATACTCAATAGCTGGTAATGAACTTGATAATGGATTTGTGAGAGTCAAAAGGCCATAGCTATTCATCCTGCCATTACGAATATAAGAGTCTTCCGTTTTTATATGCATATGGATTTTTTTAGATAAGGTCAAACCAACTTCACATTTCCATGTCCCAATCATTGCTTGCGTGTAAGTTAGAGGTTGATCTTCAGCAGCCTGCGGGTGTTCCTCTGTTGCGCAGCCTGTTAGAGCAATAGCGGGGACGAGACAATACAAATAATATGATTTCATTTATAGATTCCTTAGCCAAAAGGGTTGTTATTAGCCAATACTTAAAAATGCTAACTATCCAATAAACATAGCAGTAATAAATCTATACCAAGTGAGGGAGGTCACTACTTGGAGAAGGAGACGCATGAAGCAAGTTTTTGCTAAACGCAGTGTCGCCACACTAAAGAAAATGGCGACGGCCTGAAAATCTGTCGCCACTTTGTCGCCACTCACGACAAGGCACACCTGTAACTTACTGTATTTAAATGGGTATTTTTAGAAGAGAATAAAACGGGAGGTTTTATATCTGATGGCGAGGAAGAAGCAAACGTTATTAATTCATAGCTAAACTTGTTCTTCATTAAAATATTGACGCTACTTAGCATATTACTTAGTAGCGTCAAACCTCTCCTTCCAGGCAACAAACATCTTCTCTGTCCCCCCCAAAGACACTAACGCCCCACTGTGCAACTTCTCAAGTTGGACGCTAGCAATGGAGATAAACTTATCCGCATTTGGAATCTGGTTTTCAGTACAAAACCGCTCCAGGTAAGCTTGTATCTCTTCACCCACAATCATTTCCCTGATGATTTGCCCTATAGCCTGTTTGCGTTCACTGCGATATCTGATTCGATAAGAGTCAATCACACCGATAGATTTCTCTACAACCTCATACTGATGACTGGAGCGCTCATACGCCCAGGCAAAAACTTCCAGTGCAGGAATATGATCACCAGTCTCGTAGAAATAGATCAACGACTTAACATAATCCTCTTTAGGCACGTCGACAAAGCTTAGCGGACAAAGATTTTCCTGGATAAAAGGCAGGTTGCAGCTTAAACGCGCCGTTCGTTTATTTACGTCTTCAAACGCCTGCAGATAGGACAGATGCATAAGCAGAAAAAAAGATTGCTCGAAAGGATCTTCTATTTTTACAGCCTTTCTCAGCAGCAGGGTAAACAGCTCTTCAAGTTGCTGTGACGCATTTAACGGCATATAAGATGTTTTCGTAATCTTGACCTCTATCTGCCTTATCTGACCGCAGGAAGAGTTGTCGGGAAGTAAGTCCTGAGAAAGCAACTGGTGCAGGTTTCTGACCACAAAAGGAGTTATAGAGAGCTCTTCGGCGTTTTCAATTAAAAACAGGATGGCTTCCTTATGATTTAGGATCATCACGGTTTCTTCATCGAACTTGCCATCAGCAGCTTCACCAACTTGCAGCAACTTTTCGGTATCCAGGATCGAATAGGTATTTCCTTCCAGGCGACTGGAGTTAAACGACAAATCGATAAGAAGCCTCTGGGCGATGTTCTTAGCATAAGTTCCGGCAGCTAGTTTTTTGTTAAAGCGTTTACCCAATTTCCTTAGCTTTATTGCCATGCCTTCAGGTACATAACGCGTTTTATTCGGGATATAGTTTTCAAGAAGAGCCAGGTTATAAGAAACCTTAATACGTGCATAAGAAGGGGTTTCAAGGCGCTCAAGCTTGTTTAAAGACTCCTGAGACAACAGGATACCAGTGTGATAGGTAGCCTCAGTTTCGGCAACTTTCAGGCCAGTGTCCTTAAGCCAAACTAAGGACAGGTATCTTAGGCCACTTCTTTGTCCTTTAGTGACAATGCGCGACTCATCTACAAGTTTTTTCAGGCGTCTCTGAAGTGTTTTTTCTGAGATATCAATAGGCAGGGCTTTATGTATATCACTTCTTGAAAGTGGCATTTCCGCCCTATTGACGGTACGTTCAATCAGATCCAGTTCTTGCTTAATAGTGGTAGAGCTCTGTTTCATTGTCTGCTAATGGCTGCTATTGTCCTTAATAGAAGCAATCTAGCACCACTAAGGACAACCCACAAACACTAAGGACAAACTTAAGGACAACCTCACATTTTAAGAACACTCACTCAGGCACGCGCTCCATAAGCTCCTCGATCCCAAGGCCTATTTCCGGGCCGTTAAACCTTGAGCCGGTTTGCCTCTCTTCAAATCCGTTTTTCAGCGCCTTATAAATCTCATCCGGCAGAGGGACATAGCCGGCATGTTTGATAATTTTCGGCACCCGGTTTACGTTTAAGTAGAGATTGATAAACCGCCTGACATAAGCGAACTTATCTGCCGACTTCTTATTTACGTAAATAAAAATAGGTCTTGAAAGCGGCTGATATACGCCTGACTTTGTGGTCTCCAGCGTCGCTTCAACCGCAGGCTTGCCCTTCCAGGAAACCGATACCGCTTTTAGCTTGTCCTTGTTTTCTTCATAGTAAGCCATACCAAAAAACGCCATTGAGTTGATGTCTTTTGCAACACCCGCAGCAATTACATTGTCATCTTCGTTGGCATGATAGTCTTTACGGCTGGCTCCGCCTTCACCCACAATGGCCTCGGTAAAGTAGTCGTATGTACCGGAATCTTCTCCCGGACCATACAGGGTTAATAATGAAGGAGGAAAATCAGAATTAATCTGCTGCCACTTATTTATCACGCCTTCGCTTTTCGGCTGCCAGATAGTTTTCAGCTCTTCCACCGACAGTGAGTCAGCCCAGTTGTTTTCTTTGTTCACCACAACGGTAACCGCATCAAGAGCGATGGGAAGCTCGATAAACTCAACACCATTGGACTCACACAAACGCTTTTCTTTGTCTTTAATTGGCCTGGATGCATTTGCAATATCCTGCGTACCCCGGCAGAACTTTTTAAAGCCTCCTCCGGTACCAGTGATACCGACCAGCACTTTTGTCTGGCCCTTTTCTTCGTACTCGAACTCTTTAGCGATGGCTGAAGTTATAGGAAAAACGGTACTGGAACCATCAATCAGAATCAGATCCTGAGCGAAAGCCGGAAGTGTGGTGAACAACGCACCAAATAAAGGTGCTACCCATTTTCTCATCTGTACAACCCCATAACACAGTCTGCCTCTTGGTTCAAAGAAGCAAAGGCCCCTTAATTACACCAGAAGAAGACTACATTAATTTTACACTCAATGCTCATAAAACAAGCTTAATGATACTTTAATAATTAGAGTGTACAATCCAATCTTTGTACTTCTTGCCAGCTTTTCTCAGGAAAGGTTATTATCTGAGCAACTTAACTTTAAGCCGAGCTATTTGTCGTGTTTATAAGCAATGTATCTTTTACCGCCAAGCGAATGTACGGGCTGACCGCTTCGCTGGCTATTACTGTAATTACCCTGGCAATACTTCTGTTTTACCAGGGCAACAGGCTATTGGTTGAAAAAACACCAATGATCGAAGCCGCTGAAGAAATAAAAGTGAACGGCGCGATGGCACACCTTTGGTTTGAAGAAGTACTTTCAGGTGACACCACTCAATCCATCCAGGAGGTCTGGTACTATCTTGATCTTTCCGACTGGTATGCTCTTGCTCTGCTTGAAGGTGGCCGCAGTATCAGAGGCGACTTTAAACCCATTGAAGATCTTGAGCTGCGTAAAATTGTTGTCTCTATGCGTGAAACACTGGCCGATATCAGGGCATACGACAAACTCCGCTACGCCAACAGTGCAGTATCCAGCCCTGGCTCAGAAATCGATATCATCACAGACAGGATGTTCCTGAACTTTATCCAGCAGGCCGATGATGTTGAACGCGCAATCAAACAGCATCTGGATGATGGTATTAGTCGGTATCAGTACATCAGCCTGACATTAATTGCGGCAGCTATTATCGTTGCCATTATTATTAACGTTCATCTATACAAAGCGGAAGAGAATAAACGCAAACTATTTAAGTCATTAGAAAAAGCCAATAAGGCCATCGAGTCTAAAAACCGCCAGTTACATAAGCAGGCACATTATGATTCACTTACATCGCTTCCAAACCGGACTCTGTTCTCTGACAGGCTGGATAAAGCGATCATTAACTCTGAGCGCCTGAACCTGGCGTTTGCCCTGCTCTTTATCGATCTGGACCACTTTAAGGCCGTAAACGATGAGTACGGTCATGAGGTAGGTGATAAACTGCTGTTGGAGATTGCGAAACGAATTCAACGCTGTATCCGGGTTTCCGATACTGCTGCGCGTATCAGTGGTGACGAGTTTGTTGTGGTTCTGGAACACCAGAAAAGCATCGCCAGCACCATACACACAGCAAACAAGATTGCAGCTGAACTTATCGATGAACTGCAAAAGCCGGTTCAGATTGGTGATATCTCTGCGTATGTTTCTGCAAGTATTGGCGTGTCCGTTTATCCCACCGATGGCAAAAGCCGCGAGCCACTTCTGCGCTATGCCGATAATGCTATGTACCATGCAAAGGCTCAGGGCAAAAATAATTTCCAGTTCTATTCTGACGAGTTAAACCAGCTGTCTATCGCTCAGTATGAAACTGAACGTGACCTGAAAGTGGCCATCAAAGAGGATCAGTTTGAGCTCCATTACCTGCCTATTTGGGATCTGAAAACAGATGAGGTATTAGGCACTGAAGCCCTGGTTCGCTGGCAGCATCCGAAGAAAGGCATGGTTTACCCTGACGCGTTTATTCCGGTAGCAGAAACCGGCTCTCTGATCTCAAAGCTAGATCTCGTGGTCGTCCGGAGCGCCATTAAACAGAAAAAACAGTGGCTCAGCAAAGGGATAGAAACCGGTAAGATGTGCGTTAATATTTCAGCCCGCAGCCTAAAACGGCGTGAGTTTTTCCAGGAACTGAAGCAGTTAATTATTGATTCAAGCCTTAAAGGCAATGAGCTAGAGCTGGAAATCACCGAAAGTGTATTGGTTGAAAACAACCGGTACGCTCAGAGTATTTTCAAGGAACTAAAAGCCATGGGTATCAGCATTGCGCTGGACGACTTTGGTACCGGATACTCATCACTCTCTTATCTGAAGCACTTCGAGTTTGACACTCTGAAAATAGATCGCAGCTTTGTGCTTGAGTATGGAGAAGATCAGACTTCAGCTGCACTACTGAAAAACATTCTGCAACTTGGAAAAGACCTGGATCTGGATGTGATTGCTGAAGGTGTAGAAACCATTGAGCAGCAGAACATGCTGGTAAAACTTGGCTGCTCTATCGGTCAGGGTTACCTGAAGTCTAAGCCTGTGGATGCAGACAAATTAGTCCAGGTACTGTTTGGCAACTCAAACTCAAATGTTGTCAATCTGAACATTTAAAAAAAGGCCGGTGATAACACCGGCCAACACGAGAGGAGCAACTTTTCTTATTATAAAATTGCGAATGGCCCAGACCACTCGCAAACACAGTCTGCCAGTGAAACGCTGTGCAGCTCGTTCTGCGCAGCCTCTTCCCTGTTTGAAATAGCCACCTTGTACTGCTTGCCGCTTTCCAGAGAAATTGTAACTACCGTTCCCTGTTCATTCTGTCCCAGCACCTCTACAGAGCGAACCAGACCACGCGCACCAACAGAAGCCTCGGTGGACTCATTAAAGTAGCCGTGCGTCTCTAAAACAGAAGCAAATACGTGATTCTGACCTGACTGGCGCATAATAAACACAGGTTCGCTGCGCAGGTTAAAGTCAGGATCATTTGCACCAGTGCGGGCAAAAATCACTTCAGAGTCCGGGGCTGCGCTCGTCACCAGTGAGTAGTAGCTTGAGTCGTGCAGCCAACTCACCAGAGCGCTTCCCTGTACCGTTCCGGAGCCAATATTCCACAGGTGCTGATAACCAAACTCTGCACCCAGCGGTTTCAGCCTGCTTTCTGTTCTGTAGTCAAAATCCGTGCGGATAATCTGACCTGAATAGTGGAAAGGCAGATCATAGCTGTGCTCTTTATCCGCCGTAATGCGGTACACATCAATAACCAGAGGTTTTTCGAACTCCTCCAGATCCGCAAGAAGGACAGTGCGCTGCATCTCAGTGCCCGGATAGTAATCGGCAACACGAGCACTCATACCCTGCAGTTTCTGGTTATCAGCCACAAAGAAGTGCTTCTGACCAAAGCGGGATTCAGCGGTTGCGGTATCAAAGTCATTTTGTGTCTTCTGATCTACGGTCACTGTGTTATGACAAACCGTCTGCTTACAGTAAGACTTATTTTCCGGGATATAGCGGCCGCCAAATTTCGGCTCCACATTGACCCAGCGGCCAAAGCCGTAATCGTGCAGAACTTCGTGTCCACGGTTAAATACGCTCAGGTGCAGGCCGTCATAGTGTCCGTGGTCCAGAGCAGAGTGATACTGGTGGTCCGAGCCATGCTGACCAAACCAGATCAGCGCCATGGTATCGTCATCTTTGCTGTCACGGTGGCGCAGAATGGAAACACCACCCTTATCGCCTTCAGGGCCATCGGAAACAAACAGGCTGCCCCAGTTAAACGGCTTGATATCGGATGTGTTCGCCACCGCCTCAGAAAGATCCTGTCCGGAAATATGTACCCAGACATCCTTCTGGTGATTCGCCATGCTGATCAGTGTGTCGCTCTTTTCGTAGCGATGGAAGCAGACACTGGTCGCAATAATCACACCTTCATCATTAATGCTGATGGTTTTGGAAGAGTCGTTCAGCGCAGGCAGAGTACCATCCGGGAATGCCGTACACATTACCGCATAAGTGGTGGTCTTAATCACCTGATCATTAAACTGATAGATCTCCAGCTCAGGCTGACGACGCTCTATGGCCTCTGCAAACAGATAAATAGGACGAAGGGAAAAGCGATGGTAGTAAGGCCCCTCCATATAATATCCGTCTGGTGAGAAAAGCTGATCCAGCTGGGCCAGAAAGCCTCCGCTGACTTTGTCCAGCTTAAGGCCATACAGCGCCTTATCCACGGTTTCCTGATCATTGATTGCATAACCACAGATACCAACCGCAGCAACAGCCCACAAGCCATGGTTATGCACTATGTCGAAGTCGTGGGCATAAGTCACCACAAACATCTCAATCATAGGCTTAAACAGATTGGTCTCTATGAAATCTTTCTGCTCTGCAGTCAGCGTGTGATAAACACAGCTGTACGCGCAGGAAGCATACAGCATCCACATGTTTTCATTCAGTGTCTGGTGAAACAGCTTACCCGGAGGGTTGGTATCCTTACTGATATTACTCTCCAGAGTAGGATACACACTCGCGTAAGCGGTCAGCATATCCACAATGTACTGACCATACTTGTCTTCTGCGGTGATCAGGAAAAGCCTGCCTGCAATATCCATATGGATGTAGTTCTGCTTGTGACGGTTATGCTCATAACCGCCGGCTTCGCCATGTCCCGGTACTTCAATACCGATCTGATCCATATACTGCTCAAGCTGTCTGATATCACGGCTTAGTGTTCTGCCCAGAATCGTCTCTTTGCCCAGGTCTTCACGTAGTTTTTTCGCTTCTTCAAAGCTAAGCAACAAAGGCTGATAGTTCATTATTTCGTCTCCTGGCTGATAGCCTTTGTTTCAATCGCAAACGGGCCATTCCATACATAAGTTGTGTTATCTGCCACCACTTCATTTCTGGCGTTCTGATCAACCTCTTTCCGGTTGCTGACCATCATGGTGATTTCAGATTTTTCCGTGGTAATTTCAACCACAGAGCCGTTATCATCATGGGCAATAACCGCAATATTTTTCACCTTACCGCGCGCAGAAACAGACTGTTCAAACTCTTCGTTGAAATAACCGTGAGTTTCCAGCACAGAAGCAAACAGAGTGCTTTCACCGTGAGAGCGCAGCATAAACGCCGGCTCACTGCGCAGGTTAAACTGCGGGTCATTGGCACCAGAGCGGACAAAAATCATCTCATCGCCACTGTTAGAACTGGTTCCCAGCCAGGTGTAATAGGTATTGCTCTGCAGCCAGCTCACCAGCGCAGTATCACCGGCTCTGCCCCGGGCCACTTCCCACAGGTGCTGGTAGCCATCTTTGTCACCCAGGGTATCCAGTTCCACATGACTGCTATAACCGAAGTTAGTACGTACTATCTGCCCTTCATACTGATGCGAGTAGTCATACTGATGTTTTCCTTCGCCCGTGAGGCGGTACAAATCAACCAGAAGCGGAGCCTCCAGCTCGTCAAGCTCAACTAAGAACACACTGCGCTGCTGCTTTACGCCATCAAAATGGTGGTTAGCAAAGGCGCTCATTCCGCGAGCCGTATCCTTGTCAACGCTAAAGAAATGAGGTTCACCGTGAACAGAGTCTGCCCTCTCCACATCAAAATAGTTCTGGCAGGTTTCGTCAATCGTCACTGCGTTGTGAGCAATGGTCTGACGGGCATATGACTTGTTTTCGTCCAGGTAACGGCCGCCAAACTTAGGTTCAACGTTAACCCAGCGCCCGAAGCCATATTCACGCAGCACTTCCTGACGACGGTTAAAGTAGCTGATCCCGAGCGTATCAAAGTGACCATGCCCCATCCCATGCTGACCGTAGTTCATCACAAGCTGGAACACATCCTTGTTTTTATCCGGCATACGGATAAAGCCCTGGGCCCCCTTATCGCCTTCAGGACCTTCGCACAGCTCAACACTCGGCCAGCATGGCAGGTCAATATCACTTTCATTTTCAAATGCCTGTGACAGTGAAAGGCCACAGGCATGCATCCAGACCTGCTGCTGAATATTTGCCATACCCAGCAGGTTGTGATCCAAGCCGTAATGACTGGCATACATGGAAACGGCAACCTGAACACCTGCATCGGTAATTCCCATAGTACGGGAAGCATCGTTCATCGCAGGGAACTCGCCATTCGGGTAAGCCGTTGAAAGCAGGGCTTTTACGGTCGTTCCGATAACGCCGCCTTTGTAATTGAAGATATCCACTTCCGGCATATGACGGTGAATCACCTCAGCAAATACACAAAGCGGACGAATCGCATAACGGTGGTAATACGGGCCTTCCATATAGTAGCCGGACGGTGCAAAAAGCTGAGAAATCTGGGCAAGGAATCCACCCGTTTCGTTACGCTCCTGACCATAAACAGACAACTCCAGATACTCAGGTTTACCGATTGCCAGGCCACAAATACCAACAGCAGCCACCGCCCAGATGCCATGGTTATGGATACGGTCAAAATCATGCGCGTACTTAATGGTGAACATATCCAGCATTGGCTGAAAAACATCCTTGATAATTCTCTCACGCTGCTCTTCTGTCATATAGGAAGCAACGCAGGAGAAAGCCAGGCTGGAATACAACAGCCATACATGCTCATTCAGGATCTGGTGGAACAGGCGGCCTGTCGGGTTCGTATTTTTCTGAACATGGAAATCGAAGCTAAGGTATTTATCTGCATAAATTTCCAGAAGTTCGGTGACAAACTTAGCGTATTTCTCTTCTCCGGTGATGAGATACAGGCGGCCGGCAAGATTCATATACTGATAATTCTGCTTGTGACGATTGTGCTCGTAGCCACCCGCTTCACCGTGTCCGGGAACGTCATATTCCAGAGCCATAAATGCATCAGTGTCTTGTCTGTTTTTAGCGATAGTTTTTCCCATAAGGGTATCCCGGCCAATCTCGCTTCTCAGCTCATTGATTTCTGATGCTGTCAGTAGAATGGGTTGATATTCTGCGTTCACGGACTTCCTCCAATTGGCGAACAAGTTTACTTTTACTAAAATAATACAAATAAACCTTCTCTGCATCTATCAAAAATGTAAATAAAGAGCTACATCACATTTATCAAAATCCGCTACAGGGCTACTAAAGCAAAGAAAATCGCTGCTAAGCCTTGTATATAGCTGGTTTTATTTTGTTGATTTGGCTCTCATTACTATTGATTTATTGTATTACAAATAAATCAAAGTGCGCTAAGATAGAGCACATCTAAACAATAGGCAAAAAAACGGAGACGTTATGAATTCTTTTTTTAAAATTGACGACAATGACTGGGAAGAGCTTGGTGGCGGCATCAAGAGAAAAATTGTCGGTTATACAGACGACCTGATGGCGGTTCACCTTGAATTTGACAAGGGAGCAATTGGTGCGCCTCATGCCCATGATATTCATGATCAGATTGGTTATGTGGTTAAGGGAAGCTTTGAAGCCGAAGTTGACGGTGAAAAATGTGTTCTGACAGCAGGTGATGCTTATATTGCCGCCAAGCACATGGTACACGGCGCTGTAGCACTGGAAGAAGGCAGTATTCTTCTGGATCTTTTCTCTCCGCACAGAGAAGACTTCCTGAAGTAACCGCATTTGGGCTGAACATGCAAAGTAAACACTTACTTAGCTTGTTTAGCCTTGTTTTGTTCACTATTTATAAAGGAGAAAAACTGCTGATCTTCACCGATAAAGTGTCCCATAACCAGCTCTGAAGAAACAAAACTAAACAGCTCTTCCAGAGTAAGCTGAGAATTATTAAATCTTTCGACAAGCTGATGCACCTCATTTAAAAGCGCCATATGCTCTGCTGCATGGGCTAACGTTTCGGAATAGCCCGCATCCTTTAATATTTCCTCTTCGTCCCGGAAGTGCTGCTCCATCTCTTTCAGAAATGCGCTCATCGCTTCTGAAACCAGCAGGCTATCGTCGCTTGAAATAAAGGTTTCCATTAACTTATTAGAAGATTCGAAAATCATTTTATGCTGAAGATCGATAGTCTCATTGCCAGAGCAGTATGAATCCTGCCACTTCAACCGGATAAACTTGCCCTCTGTACTTTTTGCAGCATCCGCTTCTGCTTCAAACTCGGCTCTGTTCCGTCCGGAATTTTTAGCCCTGTACAGAAGCCTGTCAGCCCGGACAACCAGCGCTTCTTCACTCAGTTCATGCACACAGCGTGAAGACACAACACCAATACTGACACTAACCCGCCCCTCCGGTGAGCGTTCATGTGGAATACTGGTATCCTGCAATTGCTGCAGTATTCTACGGGCAACCCTTCTTGCGCCCTTTATTCCCGTTTCAGGCAAGATACAGGCAAACTCCTCACCACCATAACGCGACGCGATATCTGCCGGGAGAACAATGCTATCAGAGATGATCTTAGCAACCTGCCTGAGACATTCATCGCCCTTTACATGACCATAGAAATCGTTAAATGGCTTAAAATAATCGATATCAAGTAAAATCAGAGACAACTTTTCTCCGGAGCGGCAGTGCCTCAGATACTCGCTGGCAAAAACCTCATCAAAGTGTCGCCGGTTAGCAATTCCTGTTAAGCCATCGGTAATGCTCAAAGCCGTAAGCTGGTCGTTAGACTGCTCCAGTTTTCTCTCCACCTTTTTACGAACATGCAGCTCGCGTGACTGACTCTTTACCGCTCTCTGAAGTTTGTCAACCAACACGGTATGGAAGCGCCATGTGGTCATTACCAGAAACACACCGTTAATCAAAAGTGTTCCCAGAGCGGCAATTAATGCCGTCTGGTAAAATTTAACCTGCGCGTTCGCCTGTAAAACACCTTCTTTGGTCCGGATATCAATCGCCTCAAGAAACTCATTGATGGGCACCATAATGTTTCTTTTGGCTTCATGGTATTCCGGCCCGTAGAGAATATTTCTTGCCATTACCGGATCAGGCTTACCTGTCACGATGAAATTCCCGTCCCGATCCTGAAACTTGCCGACCATTGCATTCATTGCAATCTCTTCAAGGTGCACCAGCTCATCAGAATTTTGCTGAGCCTGATTCAACAACAGGAACTCACTTTCGGTAAATCCGGCCATGAGCATAAGGGCTTCCAGTGACGCTTTCTCACCATCAGGGAAGGGAGCTTTGGGAGCATCAACTGTCATAAAATCCCAGTAGATACGCTCATAGTTTTCTGGTCGGGCTTTTTCACCATTTCGGATCGCAAGAATATCCCAAAAATACTCTTTGAACTGAGAGTTCTCTGAAACCGCATAGGAGCGAACCATCCGGGTCAGATCATCTGAGCTTTGCCTGAGCTGATCAGCAAGCTGGTAGGATTCATAGCGAAGCGTGGTCGCGGTTTTAAACTTTTCCTGACCAACGGCCTGCATTCTTAACAGATAAGCAGAAACCATCACCAGACTTATCAGAAGTATCACTTCTGCAATAATCAGGATAAGCAGTCTCTTCTGATTGTTACATATGCTCTGCATTCACTGGCCCGGGTTAAAAGTCCTCTATTAATTTTATGTGCTAACGCTTTAACGTCAAAAAACAGAGCAGAATAAAACGTGCCTCAGTCAAGCTTTCCGCAATCAAATCAAAAAAATAGGAACACCCATAGCCGTGATGTGAGATGACTCTCATACAGAATCCAAATTGTATGATTTTATGTCAGATAGCACTATTGCAATGAAGGCCCCCTCCTCCTATAAGCATTAAAAAAGGTGAATACAATGGAACTGGTAGCAACGAGAGCGGACGACTGGCAACTTTACAGAGCTGGCGAAAAATACTTTGAATCAAAGGTAAAGCTGAGTGAAGAACAACTGGCAACCGATGGTGAAGAAGTCCTGATGACCTCAGGTAACCTAAAACAGTTAGCCTTTAGTAAAGATTCTATTAAAAGTTGGTTCAACAAGAGTGAAACTGAAGATGATTTTGCAAAAGTCCTCAACGCTCTGGAGCCAATCATCGTCGAGTTCTGGCAAGAGAAAAAACTAGAATCCTGGATCATGGAAATATACTAATCCAGACTGACCACTCCCTCCGTTCCGGTTTTTGCCCCAACCGTAATAACAGAGATCGATAACGAAAGAGCCTCACGGCTCTTTCTGACTACTGGTATTAGCCCATATGCCTGGCTAACAAGGCTGTGACTGCATGCTTGCTGGTTTTTGCAATTTTCTGCATAAAGGGAAAGCTTGGATTGCTGATGCCCTGCAGCTCCAGCTCATTGACCATCAGCATCCACAAACGGGCGGTCATCTGCGAATCGGCTAATGCCCGGTGAAAGATGCCATCATTTTCTATCTGCTTAAAGTGCACCAGGTCACCCAGTTTATGGGTTGGGGAGTCCTGAATAAGCCGTCTGGCCACCAGCATAGAACAGGCAAACTGGCCTGGGTAGGTCACACCGATGCGTTCAAATTCCGCATCCAGAAAGCGCTTATCGAAAGAGGCGTTGTGGGCGACCAGAGGAGTGTCACCAATAAAGTCTGCAAACTCTGCCATTACCTCTGCGCAATCCGGAGCATTCTGCAGCATCGCATTGCTGATCCCGGTATAGCCCTCAATAAAACCACTTACACGAAACCCGGGATTCATTAGCTGCTGAAAAGTATCCGTTACCTCTCCGTCTACCAGCTTAACTGCACCTATCTCTATCGCCCTGTCTCCCATATTGGGTGAAAGGCCTGTGGTTTCGAAGTCGAGAACAATGACGGATTTTGCCGATAGCTGCATGTAGGAAGTCCTGGATAAAGCAAAAAGGAAACTGATTATAACGCTTTTCGGGAATAACAAAACGTACTTCAGTGGCCTATACGTTCTGCCTGTTTCTGCTCACGGTACTTTTTCATAACTGTACTGTCAGGCTGATAAGCCGCAATCAATTCCTTCAGGACTCCCTTTTCCTGTAAATAAGTGTGGCTGCTCTGAAGTGCCGATACGACCTCAGCAGAGGTCTTGTTGCCTGTCACAAGCCAAAGCTCTTTTGATAGCTCATCTATCTTTAAAACCGGAACGTAGTCGTCTGGGTTATATCCGTACTGTTCCATCCGGTAGTAAAAGCTGGAAGCAACCAGTGGGGCGTAATCAATGCGATCCGCGCTGAGTAATTTGATCGCTCTGCGACCATAGGTCACCGTCATCACATCGGGACACTCAAGCTCCCTGAGCAAATCTTCAAAGGCACTACCGGACTGAGCTCCGAATCGGAAGTATTTCAGATCTTTAAGTGAAGATGCGACTTTTTTAGGGCCATCCACATGCCGGTACAGTGTGGTTTCATAGGGTGAGACTTCCCCTATCCACTGATATTTTTTCTCTCTCAGCTCTGTTCTTGAGATAGCAAACAGCAAAGAGTTTTCCGACTCCTCCACCGCCAGCATTGCTCTCTTCCAGGGAACAAAGTTCACATGCCGGATCTGCATCGGATGCGATTTTGCCGCTTCCTGCACAAGGCGCTGGATATATTCGATAACATACCCTCTGGGCTCATCATCCACCTGAACCTGCAGAGGGGGAAACTCATCCGTATATAAATCCAGTTCAACCGACTCAGAATGACTCAGCGTGGGGTAAAAAAGAGAGATAACACCACACAGGGCAAATCGCTTTAACTGTTTATTCAAATGACAAATCACGGCTTATTCACATCTAAGTCTATTGCGTTTAGTTTCAATATAGCAAAACAACCGGGTAAAGCTATGCAACAATTTACAATGTAAACTCACTTTGAAACTTCTCCACCGGCATAGGCATTTCAAAGAGAAACCCCTGAAACAGGCAGCTTTCGTACTCCTGAAGCAGTGCCAGTTGGGCCTCTGTCTCCACCCCTTCCACAACCACATCCAGCTGAAAAAAGTCCGCCATAGACATAATCGACTGCACCATCAGATGTGACTGTTTATCGATAAAGATATCCTTGATGATGGTGCGGTCTATTTTTATCTCATCTACCGGAAGCTTTAACAGGTTGCTTAAAGAGGAGTATCCCGTCCCAAAGTTACCCAGTGAAAGCTTCACTCCAAACTTCTTCACATCACTCAGTTTACTGACTGTCTCATCGATATCTTTTAAAAAAGTACTCTCTGAAACCTCCAGAGTCAGCTTGCTTTTATCAACCGGATACTTGTCGATGATAGCGTAAAAATCCGACACAAACTTTGAGTGCCATATTTGCTTGGATGACAGATTTACAGAAATATTCAGATGTTCCGTCTCAGGAGCGGACTGCCACTCCTGCAGCAACTGACAGGCTTTTTCCAGAACCATATGCCCTAACGGAACGATAAGATTGGTCTCTTCCGCTATATCCAGAAAAGCTCTTGGCGCTAAAGCCCCCATGGTGGGATGTAACCAGCGCAATAGTATCTCACCGCCGGTCATCTCCTGAGATGAGTTATACCTGGGCTGCAGATAAGTCGTGAACTCATTTTCAGCATACGCTTTATGCACCGCTTTTTTCAGGACACTTGCTCTGTCCAGATCTAAGCGACTTTCCGGGCCGAATACTCTGATGCCATGCCCCGAGTTCCCCTTAGCTCTGCGCAAAGCGGACTCTGTCAGTCTGATCAGGTTCTCGGCAGAAGCTTCAGCGGAGTTAAACACCATGCCTCCAACGCTGGCGGATACAGAATAATCAACGTCAATGCCACAGCTTTCTTTTAACTTCACGGGCTCCGAAACCGCTAAGCTGATGCGCTCTGAAAATTTTTGGCTATAGGCAATTGCCAGCTTAGAGATGTCGTTTAAGTGGGGAAGAAGAATGGCAAACTTGTCGCCTTCAAAACGTGCAACACTTCCTTTGGCTCCCACCTCATTATCCAGTTTTTCCGCCACCACAGACAGCACTTCGTCACCAACCTGATAGCCATAAGTTTCGTTTAACAGTTTGAACAGATCTAAGTCCAGAAGCAGGAGGGCACTGTATTCCCGCTCGTGATCCCGCTCCTGTAATAAGCCTGAAAGCTTCTCCTCAAACAGAGTACGGTTGGCAAGAGTGGTAAGAGGATCGTAATAAGCAAGACGGCGTATTCTTTCCTGGTTGATTTTTGCCTCGGTAATATCCTGAACAATACCTATCATCCAGACCGGTTGTTCATTCTCAAACTCAACAATACCGCACCTATCCCAAACCCAGATAAGCTTGCCGTCAGGTCTTATTATCCGAAACTCCAAATCATAAGGCTCATTGCGCTCAATAAGCGCATGTAAGGCATTACCAACCCTTTCTTTGTCTTCTTCAAAGATACTTTCTTCAAAGTCCTTAAAACCATACTCTGTATTATGAATACCCACAATTTTCTGAAACTGGGTATTGAAGGTAACGTCACCGGTGCGCATATTCCACTCCCAGAGACCTTCACCGGAGATATTCAGCACAAACTGGAGACGTTTGGTGTCTTTTTCACGATATGAATCAAGAACCGACACTGTTTTAGGCTCTGCTGTTTCAGTTACGGCTAGATCTAACGATTGCTGTTCAGCCCTCTCACTATCCAAAGCTCTGAGACTCTCAAGAGCCCGGTTGGCAAAAACAAATAAAAGCAGCAAGGTAGCAAAAGTCGCTACAAAGATACTTAACTCCTGCTTGTGAGAGAAAGATAAAACAATAAAATAAACCGCTGAAAAGCAGGCAGTAAAGATAACCAGAGCCTGTATTTTGCTCTGCTCTGGATTAATTTTAGGAATGTAATTCACCGACATCATTACCCTCCATGGTACAGATAAACCACGCGTATCCCGACGCTAACCTGCAATCATGGAGAAAATGTGGAGATTTTGCATGCAGGCTCATCTTTGTGACAGACAACAAAAAAAGCAAGTAGCGAACTACTTGCTTTTCTCATAATTAATAATCAATTGAGAGATTAAGATACTGTTTCAGGTTCTTGATCCACTTCAACATCTTCAATGCTCTTATCAACCGCTTTCATCAGTAGCAGACCAACACCACCAACGATTGCGCCACAAAGAATGAAGATAAATCTTCCCAGCATAGGGTTCGGCAGCAGAACCATCAGCATAATACCCAGACCAGCAATTGCGATTAGTCGGCCCAGCATTTCACGCTGCTTGTTGTCCAGTTTCTTCTGAGCAGTGGATTCAGCAACAAGTGGCGTTTCCAGGTTGCTGAAGAACTTGTCTACATCCTTCTGACGGTGCTCTTCAAGCGGCTTGTAGAACAGCGTTGACAGCAGGAAGAAACCACCGGTTAGCGAGATATGTCCAATCAGGCCGATAGCCACTTTAATATCAGACCACTCACGCTTAGTCAGCTCTTCAAGACCAAACCATGCTTCAACCATATCAGCGTTGATAACAAAGCCAACTACATAAGAAACGCCGGCACCAACAACCAGAGTACCCCAGCCAGCCCAGTCCGGTGTTTTCTTGATAAAGAAACCAAGGAATGCAGGGATTGTCATTGGGAAGCCAATCAGGGCACCTACGTACATCATGGTATCAAACAGACTCAGACCTTTTAGCGAGTTAATAAACATCGCCACCAGAATAATCAGAATACCGAACACGGTAGAGGTGATCTTAGAAACAAATACCAGCTCTTTCTCTGTCGCATCTTTGCGCAGTACCGGCTCGTAGAAGTTCTTAACGAAGATACCTGAGTTACGGTTCAGACCAGAGTCCATTGAAGACATAGTTGCTGCAAACATTGCTGCAACCAGCAGGCCAACCATACCGGCAGGCATATATTCACGAACAAAGTGAAGGTAAGCAAAGTCACCCGCTTTTTTACCTACATCAGGGTAGATTGAGTAAAGATCCACGCCTTGTCCTGCAACATACCAGGAAGGAAGGAACCAGATCATTGGACCTAAGGTCATCAGGCAGCAGGCAAGCAGAGCCGCTTTCTTCGCATTCTTAGAGTCTTTAGCCGCAAGGTAGCGGTATGAGTTAAGCATGTTGTTGGTAATAGAGAACTGCTTAATAAAGATAAAGAAGGCCCAGATACCAAAGATGCTCAGGTAGTTCAGGTTGTTACCGGATACAAAAGATGCACCTTCCTGAACCGGGAAGTTGGAAATAATCTCACCAACACCGCCACCCTCAATGATCGCAAATACAGCACAGGTAACGGTTACCGCCATGATGATAACCATCTGCATAAAGTCAGATGCAATTACCGCCCATGAACCACCGGTTACCGACATCGCAAGTACCACAGCACCGGTTACGATAATGGTTGTGTTCATATCGAAACCAAAGATACCGGAAGCGATAATAGCCAGAGCATTCAGCCATACACCCGCAGATACGATCGAGTTTGGCATACTTGACCAAGTGAATACCTGCTCATTGGTTGTACCAAAACGCATGCGGATAGCTTCAATGACTGTTACTACGCGAAGCTGTCTGAACTTAGGCGCGAAATATGCGTAGTTCATAAAGTAGCCAAATGCGTTTGCAAGGAAGATTACCGCTACAGCAAAACCATCGTTATAGGCCTTACCTGCAGCCCCTGTAAAAGTCCATGCAGAAAACTGAGTCATAAATGCAGTCGCACCAACCATCCACCAGAGCATGCTACCGCCCCCGCGGAAATAATCACTGGTTGTGTTTGTAAATGTTCTGAACATCCATCCTATTGCAATCAAGAACAGGAAATAGATGCAGACAATCATTGTATTGAGTTCCATCATTATACCTTTGTCAGTCAGACTAATTGTGTCGATAGTAACTATATAACGCCATCAATTTATTTGTACTACAATATGCCATTAACGTGACGACGATCTACTAAAAAAATCGCATTTGTCATACATATGGTCGAAATGTGCTTTTTAGGGCTGTAGAGGCTTGTGGTGACAAGCATAAGTCCTAAAGACCCCATTAACATTGGAGGTATCAAATTTTCGAAAAACCGACGGCAGATTAAGGCACTGATAAAACAGTAACAAACGACCTGCTGCAACTATGACAGCGCAACAATTCTTGTATTACAATAACCAAAGAAAAAAGGCCACATAAAAAATATGCAGCCTTTTCGGGAGTCAGATTGAGTAGGAATTAAATACCCAGAGCCTGCCCGCCACCAATCTGAACAGTTTCAGCTGTAATAAACGAAGCGTCGTCACTTACCAGGAAGGAGATCACTGAAGCCACTTCCTCTGGCTGACCAAGGCGGCCCAGCATGATGCTGTTTGCCCAGGAAGCAAACACTTCAGGCTTAGTTGATTTAATTTGTGCGTGGAAAGGCGTATCTATGGTACCCGGAGATACCGCATTTACACGGATCCCAACAGGGGCCAGCTCTTTCGCAAGTGCGCGGGTAAGGGTATGAACCGCCGCTTTAGAAGTACCGTAGATACCTGCACCCGGGCCACCAGCATTCCATGCCGCATTTGAAGTAAAGTTGATGATGGAGCCATTTTCAGCTTTTTTCAAAAACGGGATCGCCGCACGGGAAACGAAGAATGCACTATCAAGGTTCAGAGCCATAACTTTACGGAAGAACTCCGTGCTCATCTCTTCGATGGAACTACGTCCACCCAGGCCGCCGGCGTTATTAACGACAACATCGATTTTGCCGTACTTCTCACCAATAGCAGTAACGGTTTCAGTTACCGCCATTTCATCAGTAACGTCAAAACCGTAATATTCAGCCTTAATGCCCTGCTCCTGTAATTCAGCAACACACTTTGCGCCCTGCTCGTTTTCAATACCATTTAAAACTAGGGTATAACCATCTTGACCAAGTCGCTTTGCAACCTGAAAGCCGATACCACCGGTCGCACCAGTGATTAATGCAATTTTCTCAGACATATCCATACTCATATAAAATTAATTAACAATAAGCCACCCTGTGACTTTTACCGGATGCAGCTTATATACGACACAAACAACTGTAGTTAAATACTACAAATAAAACAAGTGGAGCAAGAAAATTCTTGATGAAGATCTCTTTACTGAGAAAACAGGAGCCCAGGAAAAATAGATAACACCATTTTCAAAACCAATAACTTTCTTTTAAAAACAATGAAATACAAGAAAAACATTCACTAAAGACGTCTTCAGGCTTTTTCCAGGAATAAAGGCATGATGATGTATTACACCAGCAAAAAACAAACTTTTGTATTACAAAAAATATGGGTATTCTTCTATTTACCACAACAAACGGCCACAAAAAAAGCCAATGTCCGCAGACTATTGGCTTTTCAGTATGTTTGATTGTGCTTCGCTTATGCAGCTTCTTCCGGCAGACGGTGTTTTGTAGCCTGAAGGTGAGATGCTGATGCGTCACGTGCTTTTTCCGAGTCACCAGCCATGATGGCATTGTAGATTTCCTGGTGCTCTTTGATGCAGGTACTTCCCTCTTCCGAAGAGTGACGGATAAAGTTAACAAACATAGTTGACAGAATATTGCCGAAAGGCAGGAAGAAATCATTTCCTGTGGATGAGAAAATCAGCTTGTGGAACTGCATATCAATATCTGTCCACTTCTCGGCATCAAACTCATCCGCGTTGGCAACATCCACCATTTCCTGAAAAACAGAAGAGAGCTCCATTCGCTGCTCTGCCGTTGCATGCCTTGCAGCAAGCGCGCACGCTTCTGGCTCAATTGCCCTGCGAAGACCCAAAAAGCGAATACAGAACTCATCCACATCCATCAGGCCTTCCATCCACTCGATAAGCTGAGAGTCGAGGAAGTTCCACTTAGCCCGTTCAACAACGCGGGTACCAATTTTCGGCCGGGACTCCAGCAGCCCCTTTGATGTCAATAATTTTACTGCTTCACGCAATGCAGTCCGGCTAACCCCAAACTGCTCGCAAAGCGCCATTTCTCCGGGGATCACGCTGCCTTCAGGTAGCTTTCCCGAAATAATGCTTCTCGCTATTTCTCTTGCCACCTGAACGTGCAAGCTGCGTTTAGAACCCGCAATTGCGCCAAAACTACTCAAAATGTTGCTCCCAATAACCAAGATATTTTAATAATAGTTCAATCAACTAATAGACACTTAGTATTTATTGTAACAATAATACAAGAATTGCTCACGATAAATTAGCGATTGATGATATCTCATTGTTTAAAATAAGTAATGCCTGAAGAGAGACATACCACAAAGCGCGTTCATGTTACGTGACGAGCTTATCAAACCTCAAGCAAGGAAATGTTATAGTAATACAAATTAATTTTTCATTTTCAATATATCATAACGTCGACTATCTTTATGCTACCCGGGACACATTTCACAGCGAATTTGTAATGTCGGTCCGTACAATTTACTGTATTATTAATACCAACATAATACCTTTAGCCACGCTAGTTTATTCATGCCTGAACTTAATATTGATTCAACATATGGTGTAGTAATCATCAAGGACTTTAAGGCCGTTCACGCGGACGATAATTACGCCCGTATCTTTGGCTATGAGTCTGCGGAAGAGCTGCTTTCCAGTATCAGCTCCTTTTTGGATCTTATCGATCCTGAGTATCATGATTCCGTCAGGAAAAACTTTTATCGGATGCTCAGTGGAGAAATCACGCCAAAAGGGAAAACTTTTACTAACTACGATCGTAATGGCAGGAAGTTCAGTGTATTTACCGTAGATCATGTAATTGAATGGGAAGGAGAACCGGCTATACAGGTTACGGTTATCGACCTCTCCATGGTAGAAGAGGCAAACCGAAGAATTAGAGAGAACGATCTCAAATATAAACGCCTGATTACTACGTCTGGACAGGGGATTCTGGTACACAGAAACTTCAAACCCCTGATGGTTAACCAGGCTTGGGTAGACCTCATGCATGCACCATCTATCGATTACGTTATAAACAATGTAAATGTATTCGATTTTATACCTGACGACGCCCGTGAACTCGCCCTAACGAGGTATGACGATATTATCCGGGGAAAAGTGGAAGGGTTTCATCACATAACAGAAAATACCTGTTTCGATGGTAAGCAAAGATATTTTAACGTCTACGATAATCTGATCGACTGGGATGGTGAGCCGGCCATTCAGGCAGTCATTGAAGATGTAACAGAAAAAGTGAAATTAGAGCAGGAGCTGGAATACAAAGCCACTCATGATCAGCTAACTGACCTACTCAACAGAGAAGCCATTTTTAAGTGGCTCAACGACTCTCAGAGCACCAAGGGTGCCCTTGCCTGCCTGCTAATCGATATTGATGACTTTAAGTCTGTAAATGACAGCTATGGCCATTTCAGCGGAGATATGATTATTCAGAGCATCGCCGGGCAGTGCCGTGATTTTGTTGGCGAGAACGGCGTTGTCGGGCGCTGGGGAGGCGAAGAGTTTATCGTCTTTATCCCTGGCATCACTAAAGAAGAAGCCATAGAAAAAGCAGAAGCTCTGCGTAAAAAATGCAAACTGCGCAGCTACGAAGTTGATGGTCACAAGATACGCCGGACTATAAGTGTTGGGGTTGCCCATCAAAACAAACCCAATGAAGATATCATCAAGCGGATCCCCACCAGCGACAAAACGCGGATTAATAAACTGATTCGTAAGGCCGATCAGAAACTCTATGAAGCCAAAGCAAAGGGCAGAAATCGTGTGGAGTGCTAGTTGGATTAACACATAAGAAAAACCCCGTTACATCCGTAACGGGGTTATAGTCTTACTCGCAGCAATCCGGCTACTAAGTGTGCTCCATGCATCTAATCCATGATAGTGTGCTGATTCCTTCAGCTTAATCCTTTCGTCGCCTTCCTAGCGGTGTCCTTGATCTTATCCTGATCAGCTAACAATCCTCGTTAGCGCACTTCACTTGTTCCCTGAGCGGTGTCCCTTACATCATCCTGATGTTCAGTCCCTGCCTCTTCCTGAGGTGTCCCGGTTCGCTCTCCTTGCCGATTACTCATCCTGAATAACCGAATCTTCTTCCTGAAGATAACCAATCCGTGGTGCTTTCCTGTTCCTTTGTCTGCGTCCTGCTGACAAGTTAAATATTACTCATATCCGCTAATTCAGCAAGGAGCATGAAATGGATTACAACTGCATAAACATTCACCAATCCTGCCTAAGCCCTTTATACACAAGGAATTTGATACAATCCGTTAACAATATGCCATACATCAAAACTACATTAACTTACGTCTTTGTAAGAGATCTCGCACAAGTTCCGGCTCTTTTATCTCAAGCTATTTTTCTGCTGATTTTTTAAAAGTGCCCTTAAACACATCCGTTTTGTGCAGAATCAGATCACCACTGCCGTTAATTTCGTATGGAATGCCCTGAGACGGCAGATTAAAATCATCACCTGAAACATTGCTGAACCGGATAACGCCCCTGTCCAGCCTGTAATCAGCCGTGCCGACCAGCACTTTCTCGCTGGTGAGAAAAATCATTTTCTCTACCATCAGATCTTCACGGGCTTTTACCTGTTTTCCGTTAAAGGTGTAACTTATCGTAGAACTGACGTAGGAAATGCTGTCATAAATAGAGGCAGAAAATACATACTCTCCGCTAGGTATCTTCTTTGTACGCGGCTTTTTCCAGGAATCACTGAACTGGACTTCCTTACCCATAAACTTATCCGGGTGGTTAAAACGCACCTTATCTACATCTATCTGTATCAGAACCAAAGGTAAACCGATAATAAGTACCGCCAGAAGGATCAGAAATATCTCTTTGGGAAATGGCTTTTTTTGTTTCATCTCGTTCACTTCTTTATTTTTTATTCAGATTGAACTCTCTCTCATCTTTATATAGACCACAGAGTGAACAAGATGGCTATTCCTCTTCACATAAACGGAAGATTCTTATTCAATTCATTGATTAAAGCTCTCCTCTTATACCAATACCAGTAATTAGCTGTTCAGTGATTGCGCAGGAAAAACCGTTAACTGATTTTACGATTCCTCTATGGCAAGGTAGTATGCAGAGCTGACAGCAACATAGGAATACAAATCCGTGCAATACGTAAAAATCAAAGATGCCATTGTTGAACAGATAGAGTCAGGAATGCTGATCCCGGGCCAAAAACTTCCGGCAGAGCGAAAACTGGCTGAAGCCTTTGATACAACACGTGTTACCCTGCGCGAAGCGCTTTCCCTGCTGGAGACGGAAGGGCGAATCTACCGTGAAGACCGGAGAGGCTGGTTTATATCACCAGAGCCGCTTCGCTACGATCCCAGCCTCAGGCAGAACTTTCATAACCTGGCGCTCTCTCAGGGACGAAAACCGGAAACCAAAGTCATCTCAGCCAAAAGTATTCTGGCAACCAGAGAAGCGGCAAAGCTGCTGGATCTGCCCCCGTTTACCGACGTCTATTCTCTTGAACGGGTTCGTTTTCTTGAACAGCGCCCGGTTGTGTATGTCAGACACTATATCCGGCAGACAGCTTTTCCCGGCCTTCTGGATCACCAGCTTGCTACATCACTGACCGATATCTACCGCGAGCACTACGATATCAGCTATCAGAAAACCCGCTATAAAGTGAGCGTGACTTCGCTGACTGAAGATATCGCTCAACTGCTTCATGCAACGTCCGGTACCCCGGCCATGCTGGTGGAACGCCTTAACTACAATCAGGACGGCGCCCTGATTGATGGCAACTTTGAATACTGGCGGCACGATGCCATGTGCATAGAGTCTTTAGCAGAGTTGATGTAGATGCTTCACTTATCGCCGGTTCTTCTCTAAAATCCCGCCATTGTTGTACTCCATATGAGTTGTAAGTAAGGATGAATAAAAATATTGCTACCAATCTGGTTGCCCTGGCTGTGCTTGCCTCCGGTTATCAGATGCAGAACGATCTTATTTTATACGCAGGTCTGTTTGCGTTTTCTGGCGCAGTCACCAACTCCCTCGCTATCCACATGCTGTTTGAAAAGGTGCCGGGACTTTACGGCTCAGGCGTTATTCCGGCCCGTTTTGAAGAGTTCAAAGCAGCCATTAAAAACCTGATGATGAGCCAATTTTTTACCGGTGAGAACATTGATAAGTTCCTGAGTCAGGAAATGTCAGGAGGCATAAAACTTGAACTGGAACCGGTAATAGAGAAGATTGATTTTGAGCCTACCTTTGATTCACTTGTAGAAGTAATCGCGAACTCATCCTTCGGCGGCATGCTGGCAATGTTTGGCGGAACAGAAGCCCTTCAGCCACTAAAACAGCCTTTTGTTGAGAAAATGAAAGAATCTGTGGCAGATATCAGCCAGAGTGACAATGTAAAAGAGGCGATAAAACAGCAGCTTGAACAGCCTAAAATGATGACTGAAATCCAGGATAATATTGAAAACATTATCGACCAGCGCCTGAACGAGCTAACCCCGAAACTGGTTAAGCAGATGGTTCAGGAGATGATCAAAGAACACCTCGGCTGGCTGGTTGTGTGGGGAGGCGTCTTCGGCGGCCTGATCGGCGTGATCTCTTCGTTTATCGCATAAGTTTACACTGTAAAACCCAAAGCCAGCTTCCACAGCGAGCTGGCTTTTTCTTTATACCTGCACCCCATAGCCCCATAGCCCCATAGCCCCATAGCCCCATAGCCCATCAAACCATAACCAAATAAAACACAGAAACAAAAACGCCCTGCAGAAATAAAATTCCATACAGAGCGTTCTCGTATTAGTAGAATTTTGTCGATATTAATGAAAGCTAACCTGAGTCGTTTCATCAACATGCTGTACACCATGTGTACCTGTGTGGCCTGTCTCAATATGCTGGCAATTACAGACTCTGCAATATTGCTGCAGTTCCATATTATAGTAATGCTTTCCGCTAGCAATCTGGCCAAGTAACTGAGCAAACTTTCTGGTGAAAGGTGCTGACTCGTCTACGTTGCGGCGCATAACAGATTTATGAGGCGTTATCTGCTTACACGACTGACAATATAGATCTGGCATTTTTTGGACCTCTTGCTACGTTTCGTTCAAATAACTGAGTAATTAATCGATTGCGCAAAGATAATAATGGATTTCAACCGATAATTTATCTTTTTTGTGCAAAAAAGAGACATTTTTGCGACATGAGATCACAAAATCATAAGCAGATCACAAAAAATAAGCCCTCGCATCATGCAAGGGCTTATTGACAGTTCTAATTTGACCTAAATTATCTATTTATTCAAGCTCTTCCAGCTGTTTTTCGAATTTCTTATACTGTGCCAGCACAGTAGAGTCAGGCTCACCAGAAACAAGACTTACAACAAAAATAGCAATAGTTGAGAAGATAATGCCCGGTACAATTTCATACACATCAAACCAGCCACCGCTCAGCTGCTTCCAGATAACGATAGTGACACCACCAACAAGAATACCTGCCAGCGCGCCGTTTCTGTTCATTTTTGACCAGTAAAGGCTCAAAACCATCGCCGGACCAAATGCCGCACCGAAGCCAGCCCACGCATAGGAAACCAGGCCAAGTACAGAGCTGTCCGGATTACCGGCCAGAATCATAGCGATAACAGAAAGGAAAATAACACCATAACGGCCAACCTTCACAACCTGCTCAGAAGTCGCATCTTTCTTAAACAGCTGCTTGTAGAAGTCTTCCGCCAGCGCAGAGGAAGAAACAAGAAGCTGGGAATCAGCAGTACTCATGATAGCCGCCAGAATTGCAGCCAGAAGAATACCGGCGATAACCGGATGGAACATGGCATTAACCAGCACCATAAAGATCTTCTCACCATCAGCCAGTGAACCCGCCGGAGAGTTAGTCATATAGACCAGACCAACCACACCCACCAGCATTGCACCAATCATGCTCAGACCAGACCATACAACCGCAATACGACGGGCTGTTGTCAGATCCCGGTTAGTTCTGGATGCCTTAAAACGAGCCAGAATGTGTGGCTGACCAAAGTAACCAAGACCCCATGCAACAAGCGAGATAATCGCAATCATGGTCAGAGGCTCGCCCTTGGAATCATTCCACAGCGTCAGCAACTCAGGGTTGATAGCTTCAAGATCAGCACCCAATTGACCGAATCCACCCTGCATTGCAGCAATAGGAACAATCAGCAGAGCGGCAGCCATCAGAAGTCCCTGAACAAGGTCAGTCCAGGATACCGCCAGGAAACCACCAAACAGGGTATAAGAAACCACACAGATAGTGCCCACTACCACAGCCACGTTGTAATCCAGTCCAAATACAGTTTCAAACAACTTACCACCAGCTACCAGGCCTGAGCTTGTATAGAAAAGGAAGAAAAGCAGAATGAAGAAAGCTGAAATGGTTTGAATCAGATTTGACTGGTCATTGAAACGGCGTGATAAAAACTCCGGAATGGTCAGAGAGTTAGTCGTAATACTGTAAGTTCTCAGGCGCTTGGCACTTAGCAGCCAGTTCGCCCAGGTCCCCACCAGAAGACCACCGGCAAGCCAGAATGCTTCAATACCGGCCGCATAAGCATAGCCCGGCAGACCAAGCAGCAGCCAGCCACTCATATCAGAAGCACCGGCAGAAAGCGCAGCAGGCCATGGACCTAAAGATCGGCCACCCAGAAAGTAATCGCTTGAGCTGGCTGTTCTTTTATAAGCAACGTAGCCGATCACAAGCATCATTATTAAGTAAGCAACGAAGGTTGCAGTAATAGCAAAGCTATTCATTAAAATATCCTCTATTTTTTTGTCTGTCTCCATCCCGGAAGCATGATCAAGGCAGATGAACCATCTGCCTTGATCATGCTTCCGCAAACCACTTCTCATTTCTAATCCATTAATACATAAGGAGATAGCGTACGTGATGGGCCGTGTATTGTGGGCTTGTTGGATACACTTGTCAAAAACTCCGTTACATTTGTCAAAAAATCGGTTTTTCAGACAAAACGAAACGGCTCATCAAAAACGATGAGGTATTTCAGAACGGAAAAAGCAGAATCCGTCGTTTTACGGAAGAATGATCAAGAGAACTGTTTTTTGTACTGAGTCGGTGAAAATCCGGTCAAACGGCTAAAGGCGTGGGTAAATGTACTCAAACTGGCAAAGCCGCAGAGCCGGGACACGTGCGTGAGACTACCGCCTCCCTGCTCGATCAGGGACTTAGCGAAATCAATACGCTTATTTAATACATATTGATGAGGAGTAATGCCGCTTTGCTCTTTAAACAGAAGATGAAACTGGCTCTCACCCAAAAATACGCTTCCCGCCAGCTGAGCTATGGTGATTTTCCGGCTTAAATGACTTTCTATATAGCGGTCCAACTGGTCCATATCCAGCCGGACAGATTTAGCGGAAGGCTTAAACGCAGAGATATGCCGACTCAAAAGCGCCATCACTGTATCATTACAAGCCCGGCTCAGGATCTCATCTTCAGGGCTGGTCTGCATCTCCTGCACCAGCATCTGGATAAGCTGCCTTATCTGTGAGTCCAGCTGAAAGTAAACATCCGACCGGACAAGATCACTGATTCTGGCGCTCAGACGGGTATTTGTATCCGTCAATGAAGGAAGGTTTAAGACCAGTATATCTGAACGGCCAATCACACCACCAAACGCGTGATCAGCACCGGCGGTTACTATGCAGCCCTGCCCCGGACCAATGTAATTACCAGAACCATTAACATCAAACTCAGACTTTCCGCTCAAACCGATAACTATCTGAGAGTAGGAGTGATCATGATGATTCATATAAGAAGGAAGCGTCACTAACTCTGCAGGTTTGGGAAATTGAATTTCAGTGTCTTTCATCGGATTTGATAAACGTCTTTATGAGGCCGGCGCTAGTGTACTTCTATCGTCTACCGACCACAAGCGGCGGCTCCAGCGGATAAAGCAGAAGCAGGCTACTCCATTTTCCCGGAACAATGATCAAGTGCACATTAATTACGGTCAATGCTTGCTCAAATTATGTTCGAAACATTAGAACATGTACTCTAAAAATAAAAAGTTTTAGCAAATATTCTCTACAGCTCAAAAAATGAGATATTTTTTTAAAACTGTAAGACAAAGATGGTATGCTCTTGTAGCTAACAAAAATTTAGGTGGTGAGTGTACAGAGCACAAGCTCTACACATTTATCGTATAAGCTCATTCGTAGTATTCCTCCGCTTAGGGGGGAATAATGTTGTTGAATTGTAATTTGTAATTGCAGGGACCTATGATCACACGCCGTATTCCAGCGCTAATGCTTGCGCTGACACCTTTTTGGTCAACGGTATCAATTGCAGCTGATGATGTACAACAGGTAGATCCTGTTGTGGCAATTGACGCGAAATTAGACCAAAAGAAAGCAGATATTGATTCTGTTAATACAGAGTATGAAACAGAATCCGCGAACCTGAAACGTCTTCAAAACGAGAAGGATTCTCTAAAACGTGAAGGTTCTGAATTAGAAGCGAAGCGAAATCGTTCTAAGTCAGCACTGGATAAACAGTATTCTCGTCTGCTTGACGATCCTGAAACGGATCTGACCAGCTTTCAGAAAGAGTATCAGGCAGCCTGGGCTTCTGTTAAAGAGAACCAGTCTCACCAGCTAACCAATAGTCAGGACATCACAGAAAGTGAAATGCGCCTGTCTCAGGTTAAGCAGAAGAAAGCCCGTTACTCAAACGAGTATGAGAACCTGAAAGAAGCCCGTATCGAAGCGCGTGTAAAACGTATCGGTGCTGAACTGCGTGAAAGTGATGTTCTTGAATCCAGCTACACCACAACATGTTCAACAACAATGACACTTGGCGAGTGTGCCAGCCAGGGGAAATACCTGACTAAGCAAAAAGCGGTTAAGACATTCAAGTCTAAACTTCTTGCCAGCCTTACCGAGTCAAATCTGGCGAAACAGAATCTGGATGGTGTTCAGCTGAACATTCACATTCAGGAAAGCCAGATCATTAAAAGCGGCTTCTCCGGCAACAACTCTTACAGCACACAAATGCAGGCTCAGCTTCAGGCAAAACCAGAAGCAACAGCAGCATGTAAACTGCTGAATGTGGAATCAAGATACTGCCTGAAGGGCAAATCCAAGTCTTCTTCAAATAAAGACAAGCAGTGGGCTAACGTCACCGTTCGTTCTGATCAGTACAACGATTCAGTCACTATCAACGGCGTAAAATATGGCAGCACACCTGTTGAACTGGTACTTCCTGCCGGTAAGCATCAGGTAACCGTTTCTAAAGATGGCTTTGAAACCTATAACCGTGTTATCTCTATTAACGGTAACGATACGGTTTGGGTAAAACTGCTTCCTAGCAAAAAAAGCTAATCACCGCGCAAATCCTGTAAACGCCATCTTATCAGCAACTGACAAGATGGCGTTTTTGTATCTGACCTCGGCATAACCCGCATTACCCCGCAAGATTTAAAAAACTGTGACTTGCATAAACTCCCAAAAAATTCCGCTTATTCTCGCATCTTGATGCAACTTGAGTATAAAATGGGGAATTGCCCAATTAATCAATTAAGTAGTATTACAACAATGCGACACGGTTTACCTGGATTATTGTTAGCGCTTTCTCCCTGCCTGATAAGTCAGGCTGCACTTGCCAATGAGCCTGCTACGGTTCTTGGAATACAAGACGCGCTATTTTCTAAACAGACTGAAATGGACGCTTCATCGAAACAGGTTGCGGACAAAAAAGCAGAAGTACGTCAGGCTCAGGACGAGCAGGCATTGCTGGAAAAACAGTCTACTCACTTAGACAAAAAGCTGAAAGAAGCCAAGGTTGCGCTCGACCGCGATTATGCCCGCCTGAATGATGAGCCGCAATTTGATCTTCGCCCGAGTCAGGGAGCCTATCAGGATGCCTGGGCCAGCGTTAAACAGAACCAGAAAACGCGTCTGGAAAAAGAGCAGGCCATTCAGGAGCTCTATGCCGAACTGAGCCTTCTGGAAGCACAACAGAAGAAACTAAAGTCGGATGTTGAAGCGCTTGAGCAGCAAAAAGTCAGAGCCCGTGTTGAAAGACTTCGCGCCGAGCTGCAGCCGCAAAAGCAGATCTCCGTCAGTTTCACAAACGTCTGTGATCAGAATATGACGCTTTCTGACTGTGCGGAACAAACGAAAACCCTTGGTCTTCAGAAAGCAGTAAACCAGTTCCAGGGACAGCTTATCAGTGAAACCACTGAAGATAAGCTGGTAAAACAGCACCTTTCATCTACCTCACTTAACATTCACGTTGTCGGGCACAATGTAACTAAGTCCGGGTTTTATGATGGCATTCGCTACAGAACCATCATGGATGTGAGCATGGAAGCAAGGCCGTCTAAAAACACCCCGTGTAAACTGCTTAATGTGGATTCAAAATACTGCTTTGATAAAGGCGATGAACCAACAGAAAGCCTGCAACAGAAAGAAGTGCAGTGGGTAACTCTGACCATACGTTCTAACCAGTATCAGGATAAAGTAACCATTGACGATGTCACCTACGGCAGCACTCCGGTGGATATTATGCTTCCGGTTGGCACTCATATGGTTTCCATTGAAAAAGAGGGATACCGCTCCTTCCATCAGGAGCTGAAGATCACCACAGATCACAACCTGCGTGCAGTACTGAGAGAAGAAGAGAACCTGCCACACTCTGGCCGTGTATTTGCCGATGCACTAACCAACAAAGGCAAAGCACCTGAAATGGTGGTTATCGGTTCAGGTCAGTACCTGATTGGTGAAAACAGCTCAACTCAGGTAACCATCAAAAAAGCGTTTGCTCTGTCTTCTACACCGGTTACCGTTCGTCAGTTTGAAACCTTCGTCAATGCAACCAATTACCAGACAGATGCAGAGCTTAAGAAGATCTGCACAACGGTTGATAACTCCCAGATTATTCCGGTAACAGACAGCTACTGGCGTAACCCGGGCTTTAAGCAGACACCAAACTCTCCGGCAGTATGCATCAGCCAGACTGACGCGAAAGCCTATGTAAAATGGCTTTCCAGGCAGACAGGTTACAAATACAGACTTCCGACAGAAGCTGAGTGGGAAGTGGCAGCAAGAGCCGGCACCAAAACCGCATACTGGTGGGGCAACTCATTCGGAACCGGTCAGGCAAACACCGGCTGGGGCGGCACTAAGTGGTCCAACGTAAGCACTTCACCGGTAAAAACCTTTGCACCAAACAGCTTTGGCCTGTTTGATGTTGTGGGTAACGTCTGGGAATGGACAAGCGATGCTCGCGGCATAACTAAAGGTGGGGCATGGAGCTTCTCTCCAAATCAGGCAACCGCATTCAGCCGCCTGTTCCTGTCGCCGAATACCTCATCCAACTATGTTGGTTTCAGGATTCTGAGAGAGCTGTAAAAAAAACGCACTGCCCTGGCAGTGCGTTTTTGTTTTACTTCTTTATGGAGCCAGGCGGTCTATATCCCAGTCACCATCATGTTTTGAATAGACAAACCTGTCGTGCAGCCTGTGCTCACCGCCCTGCCAGAACTCGATTGCTTCAGGCCGGACCCGGAAACCGCCCCAGAAGGTTGGTACAGGAATTTCACCTTTAGAGAACTTATCTTTCAGCTCCAGAAACTTACCTTCCAGCAAACCCCGCGCTGAGATCCGGCTGCTCTGCTTACTTGCCCAGGCAGCCAGCTGGCTCTCTCTTGGTCTGGAAGTAAAGTACTTCATGTTTTCCATTGCCGTCAGCTTTTCAGCAACACCGGTAACATGAACCTGGCGCTCAATAGCGTGCCACGGGAAATGAAGGCTGATCCGGTTGTTGCCTTCCAGCTCCTGAGCTTTACGGCTGCCAAGGTTGGTGTAAAACACGAACCCCTGCTTATCAACTCGCTTTAGCAGTACGATACGCTGGGATGGCTGACCATTTGCATCAACAGTGGCAACTGTCATCGCAGTAGGATCGATAAGTTCGGCATCAATTGCCTGCTGTAACCAGAAGTTAAACTGATCAATCGGATCCTCTTTCAAATCCTTTCTGCGCAGTCCGCCCTTGCTATATTCCCTTCTTATATCAGCCAGTTTCATGTTTACTCCTCTGAATTTTTCCTAGATTGTGCTCCGTTCGCCTGATTAAGACAAGAAAGAATTGATTTGAAATAAAAATGGGTCAAAACGGGTCTCTATTTTGTGAAAATAGACAAAATGCTCCACCGAAGAAGTCACTCTTTACAAATCTGTATTACTATTTGAGTAATTTCTTTTATTTTTTGATACCTTATATTCGCTAAGGAAATATCAAAGGACGTTTAATGAGCAGCAAAAAATACCAAAAACTGGATGGCGTAGAGCTCGAATATTTAGATGACAAAACAGCTGCGCTGCTGCTTAAAACACCTAAAAACGCCCGCATCCTGTTATGGGTCATGGTGCTGTTTTTTATTTTTGCCATCGCATGGGCCTCCTGGGCACAGATAGACAAGGTTACTGTCGGTGAAGGTAAGGTCATCCCTTCTTCACAGCTTCAGGTAGTGCAGAACCTTGAAGGCGGGCTGGTGAAAAAAATACTGGTTCGTGAAGGTCAGAGCGTGGACGAAGGCCAGCAACTTATTCTTATTGATGATACCCGATTTCGTTCAGACTTTCGGGAGCGCGAACAGCAGGTGGCGAACCTGACCGCCGGAGTACTGCAACTTTCAGCTTCAATTACCAGTGTACAAATTAATGAAAAAGTCTCGGCCAGAAACTGGGCTAAAAGCGTACAGATCAACTTCAACAAGCTCTCGTTTCCTCCGAATCTGAAGGAGTCCCAACCTAACCTTGTGCAAAGACAAATGGACGAGTACAAGCAGGATCTTGAAAACCTGCAAAACCAGTTGTCCGTTTTGACACAGCAGGTAAAGCAGAAACAGCAGGAATTAATCGAAATCAGATCAAGGGCCAGAAACCTGAGAAAGAGCTACAACTTCGCCAAAGAGGAGTTTGAAATTACCAAGCCTCTGGCCGATGAAGGCGTAGTTCCGCAGATAGAGCTGTTAAAACTGCAGCGTCAGCTTAATGATACCCGCAGTGAGATGACCTCAACAGAACTTAAAATTCCCGGTCTGACATCTGAAATAGAAGAGGCTAAACTTAGTCGTATTGATGCCGCATTAAAGTTTCGCTCTGAGCAGCAGGAGAAGCTAAATCAGACACAGGACAAACTGTCGGCATTAACGGAATCTGCCGTCGGTCTGGAAGACAGGGTAAACCGGACCATAGTTGTATCACCGGTAAAAGGCACCATTAAGAAGCTGCATATCAACACTGTCGGCGGTGTTATCCAACCGGGCATGGATATCGTAGAGATTGTTCCCACAGAAGACACGCTTCTGGTTGAGGCTAAAATCGCACCAAAAGATATCGCTTTTCTTCGCCCCGGATTACCTGCGATTGTAAAGTTCAGTGCCTATGACTTTACCCGTTACGGCGGACTTAACGGCGAACTGGAGCACATCAGTGCCGATACCATTCAGGATGAGGAGGGGAACAGTTTTTATCTTGTCAGAGTCAGAACCGACGAGCATAAATTCAGTAACAACGAAGAACTACCCATCATCCCGGGGATGACTGCTTCTGTGGATATTATTACCGGTAAACGCAGCGTGCTGGATTACCTGCTGAAACCCATTATCTCTGCGCAGCGGTCAGCACTGAGAGAATGAGAGATAACAATAATGACCAGTTGCTTAACAAGAAAATGACAGGCAAATCAATGTTCAGAAAATGGCCAGTGCTGTTGCTGTCAGTGGTATCACTCACATCAACAGCACTTAATAAAGAAGAACAAACCTGGGTTGAAGCGGCTGTTTCAACCTACGGTGCCCGTGCAGGGAAGCGGGTTATCACCTGGCGTAAAACGCTGGCTAAGTTTGCCCAGGCTTCAGAGCAGAAAAAGCTGTATGAAGTGAACCGTTTTTTCAACCAGATGAATTTTGTCAACGATATCTATCTATGGGGAAAAAACGACTATTGGGCAACGCCACTTGAATTCCTTGGTGCCAATGGCGGTGACTGTGAAGACTTCACCATCGCTAAGTACTTTTCACTGCTTGAGCTTGGCGTATCAGACAAAAAATTGCGGCTTGCCTATGTTAAGGCGCTGCGTCTGAACGAGTTTCATATGGTGCTAACCTATTATGAAAAACCCAGCTCAGTCCCTTTAATTCTGGACAATATCAACCCTCAGATCAAACCAGCCACAAGGCGAAAAGACCTGTTACCTATTTACAGTTTCAACGGTAAAAACCTGTGGCTAATGAAGGAAAAGGCAAGCGGTAAACTGGCCGGGAAATCCTCCCGCCTGAGCCTATGGAACGAATTACGCTCTCGCAGAGATGCGCTGAAATTAAACAAACCAATTATAAATATGGATGAGTAAGCACCATGACTTTATATAGACAAATCGTCGCAGGTATGTTGGCTGTTTTTATAGTATTGATTGGCTCCGTATTTGCCATTGAGTTCAATACAACCAGGAACTACCTGATACAGCAGCAACGTTCAGAAATGAACAACACCATCAACACTGTCGGCCTGGCTCTGGCACCTTATCTTGAGGTTAACGATAAAGTCGCGGTTGAGTCGGTTATTAACGCACTTTTTGACGGCAGCTCCTACTCAGCAGTAAAACTGCATTTTCTGGACAACGATGAAGAGATAGTCCGTTCATACAAGGTGGTGGCATCCGGTGTACCTGACTGGTTTATCAGCCTGGACCTGCTGAAAAAACTGCATGACAAACGCGTTATCACCAGTGGCTGGATGCAGCTTGCTGAAGTTGAAATTATCAGTCACCCGGGCGATGCCTATGAGCAGCTCTGGGCCGCTCTTATTAAACTCTCCACTGTATTCTTTGGCATTTTTGTTATCGGTATTACCGCGATTGCACTGATTCTGAAAAAGGCGCTGAATCCTTTGCACCTTATTACCGAAAGAATGAGAGAGATAGAAGATAACCAGTTCGGCAAGCCACTGGAAAGACCGTCAACAACGGATCTGGTTGCAGTGGTTGACGGTATTAACCATATGTCGGGCCAGATTGAAAAGAACTTTAAAGCTCAGGCCAGAGAAGCGCAGCAACTGCGGGAACGCGCGTTTATCGACCCTGTATCCAAACTGGGTAACCGGGCTCTGTTTATGGGACAACTTACCCAGTGGCTGGCGGAATCTTCCAAGGGTGGTGTTGCATTGCTGCAGGCTAAATTTATCAAAGAGACCTACGACGAATCTGGCTATGAAGCCGGTGACAACCTGGTGAGGGAAGTTGCCGGGCACCTGAATGTCAGCAGCAATATACCTTCAGCCACCATCGCCAGAATCGGTAACGATGAATTTGCCCTGATTCTGCCTGATATCGATGAAGAAGAGCTGCGCTCTACAGCCGACAGCATCATGAATGACATTAAAAATGCGACGCTGGATCCAATCGGCTTAAGTACAAATGAAGCTTTCCTTGGCCTTGTTTATAACGAAAATAAAAAAACCAATACGGAAATCCTGTCCCTGGTGGATAACGCGCTTTCTAAAGCCGCCTCTTCGCCGGAAGAGCCGTACGGGCTTATCACTGAGCAGAGCGATCAGGTTATGCTTGGTAAGAAACAGTGGCTTGCTCTGGTTGAAGAAGCCATTGCCAGCAATGCCATCAAGTTTAAATATCAGCCGGCAAAATACGCTGACCGTAAGATCTTCCATAAAGAAGTCTTCTCGGCCATCGAAATTGGTGACGACAGATACACTGCAAACCAGTACCTGTTCGCATTAGAACAGCTGAATATGGGCTATGTCTTTGACCAGTACGTAATAGAACAGATGGTTAATAAGCTGGATTCCGGTGAACTGTTTGATGCGCTGGCGATCAACCTGACCGTAAGCAGTGTTGTAGAACCAAGCTTTATCCGCTGGCTAACCAAACTGCTGACTAAGTACAAAAATCTGGCTAGCAAGCTTCACTTTGAGATCCCGGAAGTCTGCTTTGTTCACCATCAGCACCATACTGCCCTGCTTTGTCATGCGATCAAAACCAGTGGTGCTATGTTTGGTGTAGATAACTACGGCCGCCATTTCCACTCTCTTGAATATATCAGTGAGTTCAGACCTAACTATGTGAAGCTGGACTATCTGTATACTCACCAGATTGAAGATGAAAAACAGAGATACACGCTGACCTCTATTTCACGGACAGCGCATGATCTGGGCATTACCACAATCGCTTCAAGGGTAGAGACTCAGGAGCAACTGGATACGCTATCAGAGAACTATGTTGAAGCCTTCCAGGGATTCATCTTTTACAAATAATAACAAGCAGTAAGGTTATGGTTGCATGCGCGATCCTTTATTAAATTCTCTTGCTTACATCAGCCGCTATTACGGCCTGTCCAATTCACCAGAGGCTCTGGTGAGTGGACTGCCCCTGGCTGACGGTAAGTTAACGCCCTTTCTTTTTCCCCGCTCCGCAGAAAGAGCTGGGTTGATAGCGAAAGAGAACAGAGCCCCTCTGATGGAGATTTCAGAGCTTATTCTTCCGGTCGTGCTTTTGTTAAAAGATGGTGATGCCTGCGTACTGGTCAGTGTGAATGAGAGCACAGGCGAAGCCGAAGTCGTCTCTGCCGACTCGCAGATGATTCCTGTATCTATCCCTCTGCAAGAGCTGCAACAACAATATATCGGTCGCTATTTTCTGGTAAAAAAACAGTTCCGCTATGATGAGCGTTCACCGGAAATACTGAAAACCCGTGATGGTCACTGGTTCTGGGGTACACTTTTTGAATCGAAACATATCTACCGCGATGTTCTGATTGCCTCACTGTTAATCAACATTTTTGCCGTCGCCGCTCCCCTGTTTACCAGACTGGTGTACGACAAAGTCGTACCGAATCTGGCATTTGAAACCCTGTGGGTGCTGGCGTCGGGTATTTTTGTTATTTTTGTATTCGACCTAATCCTGAAACTCCTTCGCAGTTACTTTATTGATATAGCGGGGAAAAAATCCGACATTCTGATCTCCTCCAAACTGTTTAGTAAAGTCATGGGCATCCGCATGGACTCCCGCCCGCCATCCACCGGCGCCTTTGCCAGACACCTTCAGGAGTTCGAATCCATCAGGGAATTCTTCACTTCAGCCACCATTTCCGCGCTGATAGATCTTCCTTTTGCCATCATGTTTCTGGGTATTATCTGGCTGCTTGCCGGCAACATGGTAATCATCCCTATCATCGGAGTTTCCATTCTGATCATTCATTCCCTGTTAATTCAGGGGCCACTGAGAAAAAGTATCGAGGAAGGCTCCCGTCTGGCGTCGCAAAAGTACGCCAACCTTATCGAAAGTATTGCCGGATTAGAGTCAGTAAAACTCTTTGGTGCCCAGAGCCAGTTCCAGTATCGCTGGGAAGAAGCGGTAACCCATATGGCAAACTGGAGTATCAAAAGCCGCAGATTTACCGATTCAATCCAGAATATGGCGGGCTTTGTTCAGCAATCCTGTAACGTTGGTATGATCATCTTTGGTGTCTACCTGATTGCAGAAGGTGAACTAACCATGGGTGGCCTGATTGCCACAACAATGCTAAGCGGCCGAGCTATCAATCCGCTTGTTCAGCTTTCACTCCTCTCAGCACGCTACAATCAGGCAAAGTCTTCCATGACCATCATCAATCAGGTGATGGAGATGCCCGACGAGCAGGAAGAGGGAAAGCGCTATATTCACAGGCCTGTTATCCAGGGTAGAATTGAACTGGATAAAGTCACCTTCCACTACCCGGATTCACCCGCTGCCGCAGTGCGGGACTTCTCGCTAAAAATCAATCCAGGAGAGAAGGTAGCCATCATAGGCCGTATAGGTTCAGGTAAAACAACGCTGGAGCGCCTTATAATGGGCCTGTATCACCCTACAGAGGGCCATGTGCGCATAGATGACACCGATATCGCCCAGCTCCATCACGTGGACGTACGACGCAATATAGGCTGTGTGCCGCAGGAAAGTCTTCTATTCTTTGGTTCAATCCGGGACAACATCACTCTGGGCCAGCAGCTGGTGGATGACCGCATGGTGCTGGATGCCGCCAACCGTGCAGGCGTAACAGCCTTTACTCAGCAAGATCCCGCCGGTCTTGAAAGGCAGGTTGGTGAAGGCGGCATGCTGCTGTCAGGAGGTCAGCGTCAGGCAGTATCCATAGCCAGAGCCATGCTGGGTCACCCTCCGGTCATGCTGCTTGATGAACCCACCAGTGCCATGGACAACCGCTCAGAGATGCACATTAAGCACCAGCTGAAGCAGATGAAACCCAATGAAACTCTGATCCTTATCACTCACAAAATGACCATGCTGGATGTGGTAGACCGGGTCGTAGTGATGGAAAAAGGGACAGTTATCGCAGATGGCCCGAAAGAGAAGATTCTGGATGATCTTAAGCATGGACGGGTACGGGCCGTAAGTTGATTCAACGGATGAAACTGTATTGCTTATGCAAAAGCTGACCTCATGCGATACCACAGACGGCCATCAATCGCAGATAACCCGAATGCGATTAACGCCATGCCAACTATATGAATGACTTCCAGAGATTCGTTCAGGAATAGTGAGCCAAGCAGAATAGCGGAGACGGGCACAAGTAAAGTAACCAGCAGTACGTTTGTCGCTCCGGCCAGTTCAAGAATTCTGAAATAGAGAACATAAGCTACCGCAGTGGAAGCAACAGCAAGTCCTGCAATAGCTATCCATGTGCTCATGTTTATACTGTCCGTTTCGATAGAGCCTTCTACAAATAACGTAACAGGAAGTAATATAAGCGTTGAAGCCGTTACCTGTCCTGCCGCTGTAATAACAGGATTAACGCCCAGTGACTTAAACCTGCGCCCGTATACGCCTGCAAATGCGTAAGATATGGCTGCGGCAATAACAGCAAGCTGCGCCAGCAAATTACTTCCGTCACCTAAAGCAGGCACGCCTATCATCACAGCAACCCCCACAAAGCCGAGAACAACGCCGATTAGTTTTAGCGGGGTTGGTCGTTCATCAGGCAGCATCATTCCAGCCACAACTACTGCAAATATCGGTGTTGCAGCATTCAGCACAGAAGCCAGACCTGATGCAATCTGAGTTTGCCCCCATACAATCAAAGTAAAGGGGATAACATTGTTCAGTAACCCCATCCCTAAAAATGAAACCCAGACTGTCAGGCTTTGTGGTGGACGCAAACCTGTCACTATGGCGATTCCCCATAGCGTAAGCGCGGCTATTGCAACTCTAAGCGTCACTATGGTTAATGGAGGAAGGTCATTGACCGCTACGCCCACAAAAAAGAAAGAGCCGCCCCATAGCATGGAGAGCAAAACGAGCATAGCCCATACTTTTAAGCTCATAGAATGGTTAATGGTCGGTGTCATGGTAGGGGTAATCCGTGTTATTCATCTTTCTCTTCATATTAACTGCAGCGGCAAGCATATAACATCCGAAAATTGCGCCATATTCAAAATAGAGGAACCACAAATTAACCATCAAATACAGACCTTCCTTTTCCGCATTTTTGTGTAAAGATAAAGGAGCAGTAATTGTTTTATAACGCCCGGTAATTTGAACCGGCTCAACCACAACCATTTTCATGAGGTACTTATGGCAAACATCGTATTTATTGCAGCTAGTCTGGACGGTTACATTGCAGATAAAAATGGCAAACTTGACTGGCTACATTCAGTACCAAACCCGGACAATATCGATACTGGCTTCTTCTCCCTTATGGAACGAATTGACGGCTTGGTAATGGGACGTAACACTCTGGAGGTGGTACTGAGTTTTGACTGCGACTGGCCTTATACAAAGCCGGTCTTCGTTTTGAGTAACACAATGACGAAAGTGCCACAAGGCTATGAAGATAAAGTCTTTTTGGTCAAAGGAAAATTGAAAGACATTCTTGCGGAGCTAAATGCTAAAGGATTTAATAACCTCTACATTGACGGTGGTGTGACCATTCAAAACTTCCTCAAAGAAGACCTGATTGACGAAATGGTGATCACCCGCTTCCCTATCTTACTTGGTGGCGGAGCTCCTTTGTTTGGTGAACTAAAACAGCCATTAAACTTCAAAGTGACCAAGAGTGAAATCGTATTAGAAACCCTGGTTCAAACCACTTACGTGCGAGAAAAATAATATTAATTTCTTAAACAGGCCATATAATCTTTAAAACATGCCTATTTGTATCACTTCGCACTCAAAAGCAGTGCGTATTCCAGCTCACCCGATCAGCCCTTTACGTTTGTTAATCTCGGTGGTCTGATACAGCTAAAGCAAGCCATAGGACTTTGATTACTCAGTGGCAGACCGTACCATTGAAATCGCGACACTTTAGCTCATGGTTGGCTGCCGGGAGGTGGTGAACGATAACTCCCAGTATTGAGCTCGTTCAGGATTTAGTTGACTTATCGAACAATTGAATAGTTACGCAAAACTCTCGTTCCCATGGTCCTCCGTGGGAATGTATATGGACTCCCCCTGTAACACAAGTGGTTTAAGATAATAAGAGTTTATGCAAGTGCACGTATATTCGGTTTCATCATGGGGCGCTACCCCGAACCTTTATGGCTAAATCCACTAACAAGGCTTCTAATCGCAGTCCAGGCATTTATTGCCTCATTCCCACACAGAGTTTGCCTTGTGTGCTGTGCTAACACTTTATCTTAATTACTTGCTATTACGCTGGTTTGTCGTTTGCTCCAAATTCAGCTTTACCTTATTTCAGTTAAGCTAACTTAAGCTGGTAAGGCTGTTTTGATTTCAATATGGCACACGCCATCCTGACTATCTTATTCGCTAGAGCAATAACGACTTTATTCACATGGTTTCTCTCTAACAGAGAGCGTATCCACTGACTAAGTGGATCAGTTTTATCTTTGACATGACTAACTACAGCTCGGGCACCATGAACGACAAGAGCTCTGAGATAACGATCTCCTCGCTTAGTAATGCCAAGGTTGATATTTCTACCTCCACTTCCTGTATGAGCAGGCACTAATCCAATGCTTGCGCTTGCATCCCTACCACACTTATAAGCCGATGCATTTCCTAACCTGGCATACAAAGCACTGCCTGAAATCCATGAAATACCCGGTAACGAGGCTAAAAGCTTACAATCTTCATTTTGTTTTGCCTGATTGGTAAGAGCTTGAGTGGCATCATCAATTTGGGTATCAAGCGCGAGCAACTGTTCTTTAAGATTATTTAGAATAAACCGAGCAGCATGGGTTAATTCATTTTCAGCATTTTCCAACTCAAACGGTAGCTGTTTTCTGAGCGAATTGATTCCTATGGGAAATTTGATGCCATATTCCATCGCAAGCCCCCGGATACGGTTAGCAAGCTGTGTTCGTTGCTTAATATAACCTTCCCGCAGTCTTAGTAAGCAGGCAAGATCTTGCTGTTCAACAGTTTTAACCGGAACGAAATGAATATCTGTCCGCTGACTGGCTTCATAAATAGCCAAAGCATCATTGGGATCATTTTTATTTCCCGAGCGATACTTAGCGGCGATCTGAGCAGGCACGAGTAAGACTTGATGTCCTGCCTGCTGGAACTTTCGACCCCAATAATGAGCCGTTGCACAAGCTTCCATACAAATAACAGCTTTGGGGTGCTTAGCCACCATTGAAATTAACTTTGATTGAGATACTTTTTGATTAGATGAAAGCTTTCCGTGCTTATTAATTATCGCAACTTGAATAACAGTCTTAGCAAGGTCGATAGAAATAGTGATATTCTTGTTCATGGCATGGGCTCCTTTTTAGTTGACACTCTTACCTTAGCCGATATTTTCGACGAAGGTGAGGGAGTCCATGCCATTGCATATCAGACTCAAAGTTACCAGCCGGGGTATAAGTTGTCACTGGACTTATTTTCTCTACTTTTAGTGCCTTACGTGAATACCTTTAGCCGTGGTATGCATTCCCACGCTGGAGCATGGGAACGAGAGGGTAGTGACTAATTTAACAATATTATTGCATAAATAAAGCGTGCCATTTCAAATGGCAGCGCTCGTTTTTGTCCAGTTCCGTGCATCTCAGCCATCATTGAGAGCAGGTGGCCTATGACGTTCTACAATACAAGAAGTTATCTGAAAACGACTTACACCGGATCGCCACCCTCAAACAATAATAAGCAAGCAGTAAAACAGCTTGAAAGACAACCCACTATTCCTTCACTAACACGCCTTATCTGAGTAATTTTCAGGCTGCTCTGGTGCTCACTATTTAAACTATATGGCACTCTAGAAGCAGTCAAATCAGAAATGGTCAGACAAAACGGATTAGAACTACGTTTATATGTTCATAAAGGCAACAGTGCTGCAATTAAAGCATATGAAAAAGCTGAGTTCTCAAAATCTGACTATGAAATAATGGTTTTAAACCAATGAGCATCTGACTACTAAATCTCTACTACGTTCTCTCCTGATAGTGATAAAATCTCCGCATCAGAATTACCGAGAAACTCTATGTTTATCCATCATGTTAACGGCATCGACTGGCTGGTGATTACAGCTTTTGAAGAACTGAAAACAATATTTATCGAAGAAGCTGGTGCCATCCCCTTTTGCTTCTCTACCGCCAGCGAATTGAATCTGATTGATCAAGCCAAGCGAACTTATGGGTATTTGCCGACACTCAGCGGTGTAATCACCGATACTGGCACCTTTCAAAGCCAAGATAACGAAGAGGATTTGAACCCACAGCTTGCCTGCCTGGTTGAAGGCCGTGGTCGGGTGTTTATCTATCACGGCGGCTTTGTGGCTTTTGTGGATGACGAGCAAACCTTTATCACCCGAATGGACTGAAAATTATTCTGTACGGCGGATTGGCATCCAGAGAGCGCTCTACTTTGACTCGCTCTCTGGCATCAGCCCGAGCTGCGGTTAAATAACAACATTCAACACCAAAAAGAAAACCATACTCACCAGGGTCGTCATCAATACATTTCCGGTTTTCCAGATAAGGACGACTGCTGCTATCGCTGCCAGCAGATAAGGGTTATAACTCAGCAACGTCAGTTGACCGTGTGGAGCAAACACTATCGGGCTCCAGATAGCCGTTAGCACACAGGGGCTGGAATAACTTAAAAACCGCAACGCCTGCCCGTTGAGTTTCAGCGGAACCCTTGGTTCCAGGAACAGATAACGGCTGAGAAATACGATAGCTGTCATTGCCAGTATGGATACCATATTCATGCGCTCTCTCCTTCAATCTGTATTGGAGTATCTGTTTTACTGACTGCGAACCTTTCGCAAAAATAACCGCTGACCATTCCCATAATGGACGCAAGCATTAACCCGCCTTCAACATTATTTATTGCCAGACACACAGATGAAACCATGGAAACCAACACTGCAACCAGAACCGGCTTTGTTTTGATTAAAGGAAATACCAGAGCAATAAACATGGCAGCAACAGCAAAGTCCAGCCCGATATCATTCAGCGAAGGGATCTGGCTTCCTGCAATAACCCCGACAAAGCTGGCCAGATTCCAGAGAAGATAAAACGACCCTCCGGCTCCGGCGGCAAACCAGCGGTTAAACTCCTTATCAGACTGACTGCTACAGATAGCAAACAGTTCGTCGGTCAGCCAGAAACCGAGGATCAGACGCCAGCGTACCGGCAGAGATCTGATTTTCTCGCGCATTGATACGCTGTACAGAAAGTGACGTGAAGTGATAAACAGAGTCGTCAGCAGCATGGTGCCCAGCCCGACTCCGGCTTTAAACAATCCTGCCGCGACCAGCTGAGCAGACCCGGCAAAAAGAATAGCTGACATCGCCTGGGCTTCCAGCATATTCAGACCTGCGTCAATCGCGTAGGAGCCGGCGAGAATTCCCCAGGGTACAACCGCGACAGATAAAGGCAACCCGGCAATTATCCCCTGCCACAGCATCGCCCTTCTGCTGCTTTTTTTATTAACCTCACAATCCATTTTTTTCTCCTGTTTTTCTGTTCAATCTAGAAAAGAAAACCAGCAGTGGATTGTACAAATTTGCTCAGAGCCGCTTTACGTACTGGCCTGGTGTATAGCCGTTGGCTTTTTTGAAGTGGCGGTGGAAATGGCTTTGGTCATGAAAGCCACACTCCTGCGCAGTATCAGAAATGGAGTGCCCCTCTTTAAGCAGCTTTCTCGCCATGCGAAGACGTGACTGTATCTGATAGGCATGTGGTGGCAGGCCAAACTCTTTCTGAAAAGAACGTACCAGATGGTAAGGGCTGAGTGCAGCCAGTCTGGCCAGCTCATCCAGTGACACATCCGCCTGAGGAAAATCATCCAGAAACTCTTTAACCAAAAGCAGCTGTCTCTGCGTCTTTCCCTGCAAATCCGGATTCAGTCTGGACCTTGCATGTTTACCGATTAACTTAACTAAGGTGCCGTAGATAAGGGTTTCACGCAGCAGACGGTTATCGGAATTTTCCAGAGTGTTGAAAACCAGACGAAGCTGATTCCCCAATTCAGGGTCAGCAACCACAGCTTCAGGAAAATAAGGCGCACCATATTTCGGAAGATTTAAATCTTTTGTGATTTGTTCCAGTTGCTCAGGCAAAGGGTACATAGCGCGATAGGACCATCCCCCTTCGGTTGCAGAGTGGCCACTGTGTACCTCGTCAGCATTAACCAGAATGATCGTATCCTGTGGCGCAACATGATGCCCGCCGGTTCGGTAAAACCGCTGAGCACCATTATCGATAACCCCTATGGTATAGCCTTCATGACTGTGACGGGAAAAGTTCTGTTTATCATACTTGGCACTAAGAATTTCAAGGCCACCCAGCTCGTCGGTGATCTTGTAATCAGCTTTCTCTTTGATTTTTGCATTCTTAGTCATGGGGGTTCCGGTACAAAATAGCGCTCTGCAACCAGTCTAGCCTACAGGGTAAATAATTTTTTGTACAAAATTGCTCTATCTGGAACAGGTATGATCTAATTAAACATTTGCAGTTGCCAGTAGCCGACACTCAGCCACTTATCAAACTTATAACCGACATTACTGAACTCTCCGGCTTTTTTAAAGCCAAGGCTCTCATGTAAGGCAACGCTGTTTGGGTTTGGCTGGGTAATAACGCTAAGAACATTGCGAATGGAAAGATCCCGCAGTTTATCCAGCAGTTGCTGGTAGAGTTCGGCTCCGAAGCCCTGCCCTGCAGCTTCAGAGGTGAGGTAAACCGAGGTTTCCACTGTATAACGATAAGCGGTTCTTTGATTCCAGACAGAAGCGTAGGCGTAACCTAAAATAGAATCGCCCAGTTCAAATACCAGCCAGGGCAAGCCGGACTGTTGAACCTTTTCAATTCTCTGCTCCATCTCCTGGGCAGAAACAGGGTGCTCTTCAAATGTTGCTGTCGTGTTTTGAACGTAATGGTTGTAGATATCCGCTATCTTCTTAGCATCGTCTTCCGTGACTTCTCTAATCATAAGTATCCAAATTTTTCCTAAACTGGAGCAGAAGACTACCCCAATTTCACCAGAATGTTAAATCTGATGGCTTACAGCTCTTCTTCCTCTTCATCAACTTCTTTGCCTTCAACCATTCTTCGGCAATGAATGGTGTACTGGTCAAAAGAAAAGACAGCAGCATTATGCTCCCGCTTGGTAAGAACAGTCTCATCGCCAAACTGAATCGTCACACGGGTATACACCTTTTCCCTGGCAGCCACCGTATTTTCCTTCAGAAGGCGTTTTAGCTCAGACTCAGCCCAGTCAATTTTCTCTTTTGCTTTTGCAATGGCTTCATTGTTCTGCTGCTTCAGAGATTCGATTTCAGCTAAGCCTTCAGGCGTTCTCTCTTCCTTGGGCTTTTTCTTATACTCCATTTCCTGACGAACAACGTTCATGGTTTTAGTCTGAACGTCTTTGTAACGATTTCTCAGTTCAGCCAGCCCGGTTTTGTACTTATTAAAGCGGACAAAAGGCTGAATAAAGGTCGCAGTATCACCTTCAACACCAAGATAAACACACTTAACACCACCACCCACTTTCGCAGCACCACCACTCAAGGTCCCTTTCTTCTCGGAAGGGTCCATCACTGTCAGGTTTCCGCTGCACATAATGGTGTTATTCAGGCTGTGCAACTCCATATTGATATCGCCCATGGCCTGAAGAAAAGCAAACTGTGCGTATTTAGTATTGATGCTGCCGTTGGTTTTGACGGTGCAGGATTTCTCTTCACCTTCATCAACTGCAGGGCCAATGATTCCCTGGCCGACGGTAATATCTTCCTGAGCCTGCACATCGGCTGACTCAATAAAACCACCAACGGTAATGGAACCCGTCGCTCTTACAATCATGCCCGGCTCAATATTACCTGTGATAATAATGCTGCCTTTAAACTTAACATGACCAGTGGAGACATCGATATTTTTCAGGCAAAGCGCCGGGTCCACATCAACGGTATTTTCCCGGATAATTGGCATACCAGATATATCAGCACGAAGCAGATTCGGATCTTCTGAATCGTATACAGTGCCCTTACCTTGTTTCAAAACCTTGTCTTTCCCTGGTGTGGGAAGAATGGGCGCTCCTGTGACCGTGTAGCCGGGAGTACCTCTTGTGGCGGGAATGCGCTTTAAAACCAGTTCACCTTTTTCGACTGCGATAGTTTCACCCAGGTCGCGCATATCGACCTGTTCGGTTTTTTCGTTGGTTTCCTGAGGACGGAGCACCCGCTCGTTCACATCTTCAACCAGTGGGATAAACTGAACATCTTTACCATTTTTAGCTCTGAGGCCAGCCGCTACCGGCTGGGTAAAGGTTTCACCGGGACCAAGCTCTGCGCTCATCTGCATAACCTTTTTCAGCGCATTTTTGTTTATCCCTTTAGCCACTTTATGCTCAGCCAGTAAGGCCAGAATATCAGGTCCGTTAAGTCCTCTACCCCCATACGCACCGGTAACAGAAATGGTCGCCAACAAGTCGTGATCTTCAAACAGAACTTCAGCCTCGGCGTTTCGTTTATACGCAACAACAATACCGTCATAGGCTTTTTTCTTCTTTTCACGTGCAGAGTTGACGAACAGAGTCACTGCATCCTGATCAAGATAAAAGCTTTGAACATCAAGCTCTTCAAGAACACGAAGCAGTCCGTCTGAACTAAATGTCGGCCCAACTTCTTCTTGCGGAGGAAGTTGTGCAATGACACTGTTCTCATCATCACTTAGTCTTGTTAGCTCTTTCCACATCTGAATATTTAATCCGTTTTTAGCACCAAAAGCAGTCTATCTAAATTATGAAACTTTTTGTGAAACTTTACGCAAAAGTAGGTCTTACGTCACTTTTCACTTTACAGTGTAAATTCTACTGCTGATTTACACTGTAAATAGTAAGCTATCACTCAATTTTACACTGTAAATTCAGATAGTTTATTAGTTCACTCTTTAGAAAAGTCTCTGCCTGCTTTTTACCGGTAAAGCCAAATAAGTGACACACATCCGGCCATGATTGCCGTTGCAGTACTTTAGCAATGAACATAGGGTGAACAGGCAAAGCTTTGTCAATGACACGAACGCTGACAAATTCATAGAGATCATAAAACGCACTTTCATAGCTCACCACACCGGAACTATAGCCTTGCAATAGTTCGGTTCGATAGGCAGAGCTTACCTCTCCCGTATCTTTAGAGTTTCCTAATAATTGTAAAATTAGCTCAGATTCCGTATTTACAAAAGTTTCAGGTAATAATAACAACAGGTTTCGCGCAAAACGGCGGTGTAACTCACCAATCCAGTCATTTGAGTCATCTTTTTTCACCATGAGAATTGAGTGTGTTCCACTCGCAGGGTCGCGTTTTGCTCCCAGCCTTAACGGCACAAAGTGGTTACTCCGCCAGAATGAAAACAGCTCAGAGGTAACACCAAAGCTGGTGGCGATATAGTCAAAATCGATTTCCTGCAAAAGAGAAAGCTGTTCCAACGCTTTTGAACCAATCCCTTTTCCCTGCAAACCAGGGTGAACCGCAATCCGCATTACCCGCAGACATTTCATCTCAATGGCTTTTGGCGTGCAGAGTTGAGTTGCAATTGTCGTCGCGACCAGATGTCCCTGAGGTCGTCTTTTCCCGGACAAAACGCCCTCAGCAAGTACTCTGTCCATCCCCCCTTCCCTGAGTACTAACAGGCAGCCAACAATCTCTGAATTTAGTTGAACCGTGATTAGGTGGGTATCCGGGTCCTGAAGAAGATGAATTAAATCGTTTGGCGATGTTTGATAATGAGCGCTGACTAAAAGAGCAAAACAGCGCCTGAGAAGAGAACTATCCGTTCTTAGTTGTTCATGGCTGACCAGATTCAGGCTAACCGCCTCAGCATCAGCGATAGAACCAGGAACAGTGTTTGGCATATCATCCAGATCAGCATCCAGCAAAAAGGTCTTAAATAACCACTGCTCCAGCGGATCATTTTTGCTCCAGCGAATAGGCTGATTTAGATGCTCTCTTTTCCAGCCCGGCCTGTTACGATTCAGCCAGTCAAAAAATTTGATAGTAAAACCACGCCCGCATCCTTCATAACCGTGTACCGTTGTGGAAAACACAATGCGGTGGTAATTCCCGACCAGAGAGATCAGCATAGGAACAGGTATTGCTGACGCTTCATCAACAAAAAGAATATCGCAATCAGGTTTACTTCTTAGCAGCTCATCAGGCGAGATAAACTGAATTTCCGAACAAGAAGTTTGCAGCCGGTTTTTATCGCTGAATGTAATTTCCGCGAGCTTCTGCTTTGCGTGAGAAAACAGAGGGTCAACTGCTTTACGGGCCGGAGCTGTCACCAGAATTTTTGTGCTTCTCTGCTGCATTAATTGCGCAGCTGCCAGGCCAAGGGCTGCGCTCTTGCCGCGACCTCTGTCCGCAGTAATAACCAATGGTCGTTTCCGGTGTCCGTTCAACACTTTTGCGATGGCTTCGATAGCTGAGTTCTGGTCCTCAAACCGGTTTTCATCAGAACTAACAGGCTCCTTTTTTGGCAGCTCAGGCGGCAAAGTTTCAGCAGAAAGACAAAACAGATCCGAGAAACTTTGTTTAAACCAGGAGTGCCTGAGCAACCCGGAAGAAGAGAGAATAAACATAATCCCTCCACCAACCAGAGCTCCGGTCGCAGCCGTAAAGCTGTTTGCATCAAAGCCATCTAAATCATCATAGATTAAAGTTTGTCGCTCACACCCTAAAAGCTGCTGGCCCTGTTTATAGGAAAGTTGCTGCACTTCTCCAACTGCTTCGCCTCCAATCTTTGTAACAAGGGATTGTTCTTTATCAGTGAGGTAGTTGTTCAGAAGCTGAAATTTCCAGTCAATCTCCCCTTCCATAACAACAGCAAATCTGTGATTTGCCTTCCCGGCTAACAGGTTTAATTTATTGAGGAAATCTGAGTGGAGCTGCATACCGTTAATCCCGTAATGTGAGTTAACGGAATAGTACAATAGAGTCTGAATTATTGGCATAAAAAAACCGCCAGCGGCGGTTTTTTCTAATCAGTGCTTTGCTACAGAGAAAAGATTTATTGCATCTTAGACTCAATAAAAGCCAGGATCTCATCTACCATTCCATCATCCACTTTCTTCAGGTTGATGGCCAGACTGGTGCCTTTTCTGGTGTAACTTGCTCTGCCTTTTATCAGATCCTTTTTGTTAGATACCGGCTTTTTAGCGGGCGCAACTTCGCTAATCCACTGCTCGATATGCTCGGAAACTTCTTTAGTCAACCGCGCGATACCCTGAGCTTCGCTTTCTTCCCACACAGACTTGCCTTCTGTGCGGCATTTATTAAGTACAGCTTCACGGCCTTCATCAGAAAGTTCGCTAAAATGCTTATGCAATTTCACGATAGTCGGACGGCCGATATCCACCACATTCGGGTAAGCCTGCAAAAGCTCAAGCGGCAAAGAGGCCGCCTTTAACGCGCCACTAACCAGAGCTTCACTGCACTGGAACATCTGTGCCAGCGCTTTTTGGTCTTCCGCTTCGCCACTATCCAGCTTAGCCTGCATCTCTTTGCCACGCTCATAAAGCGACAGAGGCTTATGCGCATTCGCGACATCAGACAGGAATTTTGCATGCTCAGAATTGATATTCTCTGCGACATAAATCAGAAAATCTTTCTGTGCAAGAATGCAGGACATTCTTCGGCGACTGCCGTCAAGCACCTCGACTTTTCCGTCTTCGCTCTTGCGACCCACCGCAGGATACTGCTGTCCGCGTTCGCGAAGTGTAACCAGTACATCAGAAAGAGCGTGTTCATTTAAAAATGACTGCTCACGAGCATTCTCTTCAAACACTATGGTTGTTGATTCAACTTCGCTTGCCGGGATCCGGACAAGTTCAAACTCAACCACTTCCTGCCCTGCTACCGCCAGCTCAATAACCTGAGCCTTGTCTTTGGCTGCAGTCTGAGCTTCCTGAGGGGTTGTCGCTCTTCTTTTGTTTGCTTTACCGAATAACTTAGCATTTAATTCAGAAGTCTTAATTGCTGCCATTTATCCTTTACTCCTGATTTAATGAAGACCAATTGCTATGAAGCACACGTTCTAATTCTAGCGCACTTTTCTGAACAGCATCTTGCGCTGTCTGCAGTGTCTTCTTACCACCTTCAAAATCACCGATCGTCAGATCAAACACTGTGCTGTAAGTATCGGCACAGGTTTCAAACGCCCTACTCCTCGGTATTGTCGCCATCATAACCTGATCATTTAGCAGGTAATTCATTTCAGTCAGGACTGAAACCTGCTTCTTGTTGTCATCTTCAAACATGGTTGGCATCAGACGAACAAATTCAAGCCCTTTCCAGTCTTCCGGGAACATCTCATAAACCGTTGGCAGATGCTGGAAAAAGTTAACCGTAGAAGCCCAGTCCAGACGCTTAGCCGCACATGGAATAAGCAGTGCATTTGATGCATACATAGCGTTCCACACCAGTGGGTCAACGTGCGGACCGGTATCAATCATGATGATATCAAAATCGTCTGCGATTTGATCAATCAACTTCTCTTTAAGCAGACAAACAATATCCAGTGACTGATTTTGAGACAGGTACTGCCAGGCTTCTGCGTTAAACATCGCATCTTCAGGGAAGGCAGAAATAGTTTTCAGGTTTGGATACTGTGTTGGAAGCAACACATTCTTTTCCAGAAACTCTTTATCAACCACCACATCTTCTGGCACATTATCCAGCATAATATCAACGGCAGAGTAAAGCGTATCATGCTCTTCGATGCTGATCTGAGGGTTTAAAAACAGGCGTAAAGAGCCCTGAGGATCTAAGTCAATCAGACAGATGCGGTAACGCTTATCAAGATTCAGAGCAAGACAGGCAGCCAGATGAACGGCTGTCATCGACTTACCGGTACCGCCTTTTTGGTTCTGAACATTAATCACCCACGGCTTGTTGCCTGAATTATTTTTACGTTCATGAAACTTAGGCACGCCAGCTGCGTCCATTAGCATGTGCGCTTCCGGCAATGATATCGAATAGTGATTCGCGTTATTCTTAGTAAACTGATGTCCGCCCTCTTCTAATTTATTGATTGCGTCATCCAGTTTTCGGCGTGTCAGCCCGGAACGAGTTTCCATCAATGCCTTTGACATTGGCGGAAAATGCTCATCACTTCTCTCTTCAAGTACAATCTCGATACGATCAGCCTGCACCTGTTTAGTCTGTTCTGCTAACTGGTAGAGGTTCTCTATCGTCTGCTCTCTTTTCATGGTCTGTTTCCGTTATCAGATTCAATGAAGTTATTGTACAGCAAATCAAAGCGATAACAATAAAAAGGTGAACATGCATTACTGTGTTACATCACAATAAAATTTATCCAGATATACAAAAAGCGGTCAATTGAGCATTTTTTAGCCCAAAAACACTCTAATATTTAGTAAGGAAAGAGTCTCAATATGCCACAGATTTAAAATGTTACCACGTCACTCATTTACAGTGTAAATAATCAATATTCCCGGAACAATAATAAAACACCGCTGAATTACGGCCTGTGTAAATTCTACTCTTCAATAAGCAACATTTGGCTAACAAACTAAGTTTATGCAAGCTAAGCATCAAATATATTACTCTGAATCCGATTTACGCTCTGGAAGAATGATCAAGGTACTACCTTGATCATTGTTTCGGAGTTTCCAGCTTTTCCGGAAGAATGATCAAGACGATTTACAGCTCGTTTTTTCATCAATCGCAGAATATCTAAGAAGATCAAAAGATCGGATCGATGATCAAGGCAATAATTCTTCGGAAGCATATATTTTATTGCCTCTGTTACGGCCAATGTCTTATGGAGTAAGGCATTGGTGTTTCTTTAACGGGAGAGAAGGGTTTAACCGCTATCCAATTTTACACTGTGACAGCCTTGATCATGCTTTCGGCTCGGGAGTAAAACCACGCTGGTTACGGCTGATTTACGATACTGGCGAACAATGGCATAAGAAAATAGCAGAATGGCTGGTTTACGGATAAATGAGTGCCTTGATCATGCTTTCGCAACCTGTAAATCACCTCCTTTCTGCTTAAATTTGTTTAATTTCAACTCTCAGGCTGTGGATAACCTGTGTTGTTATCATGATCATTTTTCCGAAAGCATGATGATCAAGTTTGCAGAGGTTACATGATCAACGTTTCGGAGATATTTGATCATCGTTCTGGACTTTCTATGATCATTCTTCCCGAATACACATGATCATGCTTTCGAGAACAAAAAAAAATACTTATTTTTATACAATGAGTTACGAGCAAGAGAAGGCCCAGATCATTAGATCACTTAATCAATATAGATCTATTTAATCAATAAGATCAGTTTTTAAAGGCAGCAATTTTTTCCTTTATTTATGATCTTATTTTCTTTACTCTTTTGGAACTATAGCAAGTTTACGGCTAATGAGAATTGGATCACGAATGAAATCAGATGAAAAGATACTGATCAAAGCACCACGCAGTCATAAAGATGGTCATTTATTTGAAGTATCAGAAAATGTAGTAGATTGGATTGAGCAGTACCAGCACTTTAAAGGTGTTACCAAAAGCATTATTGAGCTATTAAATCAGATTTCATTACGAGGCTTTAGCAGTAAAGATGGTTTTGTCTCCACAACGGAGCTTGTTGAGGCATCTGACCGTCATCTGACAAGAGCAGCCATTCAGCAAAGACTGAGGGCAGCGGTAAAGATTGGTCTGTTTACTCAAATCCCGGTGCGGTTTGAGGAAGGTCTTGCCGGCAAAACCATGCTGCATCGCTTTGTTAACCCGGCCCAGTTAGTTTCAGTTATGGGTGCAACCAGCTTAATGACTGAATCAAGTAAACGAACGGAGAAGCAGAAAAAGTCTAAAGCCCTGGCTCAGACTCAGGTAAACCGCCGCCTGTTAAACGAGTATGGCCTGCAAACACCGCCAGCGATGAAGGATGAGTCGGAGCAGTTTGTGGTCTCGCCTGCTTACTGGGCGGGCATTATTGATCAGGCGCTTGCTCCACCGAGAACCAGAAAAAATTATCAGAAATCCATGGTCTCGATCTCAGGATCCCGTGCCGTGATCGAAACAAGATCCTCGAAACATATTATGACGGTAGATGATCTGATGACGCTGTTTGCTCTGTTTACATTGACGGTGCAATACCATGAACATCATCAGGAGGATTACCAGATTAACGGGGTCCAGATCCCGAATAAAACCCCGTTGTATATCACCGATATCCTCTCTATGCGTGGCAAGAAGGACAGTGGCCCGGCCAGGGATTCCATCCGTGAAAGTATCGACCGTATTGAATATACGGACTTTCAGCTTCATGAACTGGCGGGCCGCTGGTTAAGTGAAAACATGCCGGAAGGGTTTAAGAGTGATCGTTTCCGTTTTCTTGCCCGGACCATTACAGGATCCGAAGAGGCGCCGTCGGAAGATGCAGCAGGTGAGATCCGGATCAAGCCAAATCTCTACATTCTGGTCTGGGAACCCTCGTTCTATGAAGAGCTGCTGACCAAAGATTACTTCTTCCTTTTCCCGCCGGAGATCCTGAAGCAGCATACATTGATCTTCCAGCTTTACTCCTATTTCAGAAGCCGTATGTCAAGAAGGCTGACCGACAGCCTGCTTCTGAGTGAGTTGAATCAAAAGCTTTCCCGGAACATTGAATGGCGCCGTTTTTCCAATGAGATGATCCGTGAGCTGAAAAAGTTATCGGAAGGGGAGGGGGGTGAAGATCATTTTACCGTTAATCTGTGGGGCTACCATCTGACGCTTACCGCTGAAGATACCAAAGGTAAGACCAAAGACTACCGGATGGACATTAAGTGTGACGTGGATGAAGTTGTTCGTTATTCCAGAGCAAGAACGACCAATGCCGGTAAGCGTAATATGGCGCCAACGCTGCCAAACCCGCTGCGCAACGAGATGCTTTCAAAGCAGAAGCTGGAAGAGCTGTCTGAAATTATTGATGGTGAGTTTGAGCCAATCCAGCGTAAGCAGGCTTCTCCGGGCGGGCGCCTTGGCAGAAGGGTCAAGCTGAGAAAGCACCTTGTTGAGATCAACGCGGATGAGCTGACTATCACCCTGTCTAAGTATACCTCTCCAGAGGCTCTGGAACGCAGTATAACGGCTCTTTCTGCAATGACCGGGCATCCGCACTCTTCAATCCAGAATGAGTGTCAGGAGCTCTTAGAGAAGCTGGATTGGCTTAGAGTAGGCGAGCAGGTGGTTTCCTACGAAACTCTGAGCCGGACTGTCGAGTTGTACAACAGCCAGGCTCAAAGCAAACATCTGTCTATCGAAAGGCTGATTTCCGGTTTAGCGGTACGGAAGAAAATCTGTAAGCAAGTTTTTGAAGGTCATATCGATGAGGAAGTATTCCGCGCCATTGAAGATGTGGCGGTGGGGAATTAGTTCTGAAACAAACAAAATCCTGACACTTTACTGACATTGGTTCTCCAGCCCGTGTCTAAACTTAAAAACGAATAGACAACCTTTTGTCCTTTCTAATGAAATTGATAGATTGGCTCATATTGTTTAAATTCATAAGGTTATGGATTTTTAGCGAGGTGCAAACCTCGCTATTTTTTTGCCTGAATGAAAGTGATGCTGAGATACCAATCCCTTGATCATCGTTCCGCTTCTTTGCCTGTATTTCACTTAAACCTGCCGAGTGTTAGTTCCGGGATACCTGCTATTGCTCCGGTTTCTTTTCACTAAAAACACGGAACGATGATCAAGTGTAATTTATGCAACCCTTGATCATCGTTCCGTCAGAGCGGTTGTTTATAACAAAGCGCAATGCTACCGGCGAATGGGCTATAGTTAAAATGAGAACAGGGAAAATCCTGAAATTTTGTGCGGTCAGGCTTATCGTAGGGAGAGTGAGCCAGGAAAAAAATGAGAGGTCAGTCAATCAATTTTTGAGGGGGTAATCTTTTGAGAATATAGTCGAAATTGAGACTGTGCAATTACATAACTGATAAATTTATAAGTCATATATCAGAAACCGTGAACAGCTCACATTCCTGATCGATTTTGCTTAACAAGGATTTTGCCCTTTGCTACATAAAACTTGTCCCTGACATGGTTTTTATCGGAGGTGTATATGTCCATTAATTCTATAGACCATGATGAAATGAGAAACATTGCATCGAGTTGGGAACTCAAGGAAGAAGATTCCAAGCAGTCAGTAAAAAGAGTTAAATCAGCAGAAGCTCGCCGTCGGATTGAGATGTTGAGAGAGATAAAAGAGAGTGGTTTAACTTTAGAGGAAGCTGAGGAATTAGGCTTGCTACATCACTGACTGCACTTCACATGCAAACGATGTAAGGGCGATATTCAATATCGCCCTTACTTTTTTGTGTTATATTCTTGCCTAATTTCATATCGCCCTGAGAATTTCATTCATGTCCATTAATTTGTCACTGCTGCCTCCTGAAGAAAAAAACAGGATAGAACTTGATAAACAAGCCTCTTTTCTGGTCTGGAAACTGAAAGAAGCAAAGGCTGGTCCCGATGAACTGATTACTGAAGCGGACAAGATCCGTAACGAATCTGAGAAAGAGTTCTTCGAACAGGCGATTGAAAAATATAAAAGGATAATGGGAGTTGCCTGAACAATTGAATTGAGGCACTTTTTTGTTAAAATCCATTCGTTAAGTTGAATCAGAGAGAACATCCCAATGGGAAGAAGTTTTGAAGTGCGCAAAGCCTCTATGGCGAAAACACAAGGCGCAAAAATTAAGGTTTATTCCAAATACGGTAAAGAAATTTATATGTCTGCTAAGAATGGTGGTGCCGATCCTGACACTAACCTTTCTCTAAAGCACTTGATTGCAAAAGCTAAAAAAGATCAGGTGCCAAGTCATGTAATCGATAAGGCTCTTGACAAAGCAACCGGTGGCGGTGGTGAAGATTATCAGCCAGCCCGCTACGAAGGTTTCGGCCCGGGTGGCGCAAGCGTAATCGTTGACTGTCTGACAGACAACGGCAACCGTACCTTCCAGGACGTTCGTCAGTGCTTTGTTAAAACAGGCGCTAAGATCGGCAGCCCTGGCGCGGTAGCTCACATGTTTGACCATCAGGCGGTATTCCAGTTTAAAGGCGACGATGAAGAAGCTGTACTGGAAGCGCTGATGATGCAGGATGTTGATGTAGCTGACATCGAGCTTGAAGACGGTGTTATCACTGTATTTGCTCCGCATACTGAGTTCTTTAAAGCGAAAACGGCTCTGGGTGAAGAGTTCCCTGATGTCACGCTTGATGTTGAAGAGATCACTTTCGTTCCTCAGACCAATACTCCGGTAGCTGGCGAGGATGCAGAGAAGTTCCAGAAGTTCCTTGATCTTCTGGATGAGTGTGATGACGTACAGCAGGTTTATCACAACGCAGAGCTATAATTCTTAGCTGTCGCAGACTAGATACAAAGCCGGGCCATGTGTCCGGTTTTTTTATGCCTGCTGTTCAGGTAAAGTTGAAGAAATTGCTGTGACTCAAAATAACAAGGAAATCAGAATGAAAGTAAGTTTTGTTGGACTGGGTGTTATGGGATATCCGATGGCCGGACACCTGCAAAAAGCCGGGTTTGATGTGACTGTGTATAACCGGACTCAGGCTAAAGCTGAGCAGTGGGTACAGGAGTATGGCGGCAATATGGCTGAAACTGTTCCTGAGTGCGTTCAGGAGGCCGATATAGTGTTAACTTGTGTCGGTAATGATGACGATGTCAGAAGCGTCACTACGGGCCCTGCAGGCGCCTTGACGGCGATGAAGCCGGGAAGCATTCTTATCGACCATACGACGACTTCTGCGAAATTGGCTGAAGAGTTGCAGCAGGCGTGCCTGAACAGAGAAGTACGTTTTATGGATGCCCCGGTTTCCGGTGGACAGGCGGGTGCTGAGAACGGCGTGCTGACCATTATGTGCGGTGGCGATGATTTTGATTTTGAGCTGATGCAGGATGTGTTCAACTGCTACGGAAGATCTTCGGTTCTGATGGGCCGGGTAGGGCAGGGACAGAGAGCCAAAATGGTGAATCAGATCTGTATTGCCGGTGTTTTAACCGGGCTTTCAGAAGGTCTGATCCTGGCTGAGAAGTCAGGGCTGGATATCTCCACTCTGGTTGACTGCCTGAAAAACGGTGCTGCCGGATCCTGGCAGATGGAAAACCGCGCTGTCACCATGTCGGAAGATAAGTACGATTTCGGTTTTGCTATCGACTGGATGATCAAGGATCTGGGCTTCTGCCTGGATGAAGCCGAGAGACAATCTGTTCGTCTGCCATTAACGGAAAAAACGGCGCAGTCCTATAAAGAGCTCTCAGCAGAAGGGCTGGGTAGAATGGATACTTCCGTGCTTATGAAAGCGATCCAGAGAGAGGCTGAGTGATTTCGCTTTTGGAGTCATTCCCGCGGAGGCGGGAATGACTTCATTTAAGTCGATCCGTATCTTGTTACCAGATTTACACTGTAAAGCGTTTAACCAGATCATGCAGCTCACTGGCTTTGCCTGTTAATTGCTGACTGCTGGTGCGGTTTTCGTTAGCCAGTCCTGCTGACTGCTGACTTTGATCGGATATCACCACAATGCGCTGTGAGATTTCCTGTCCCACCTGTGTCTGCTGCTCCGTTGCTGTGGCTATCAGAGAGTTCATATCCATGATAACCCTGATGGATTCCTGAATCTTATCCAGCGCCTGAGTTGCTGCGTTGGCTTCTTCAACGGTTTTCACGCTGCGGTTCTGGCTGACATCCATGGTCTGAACGGCGGCATCTGAAGCCGATTTTAGCTGTTCGATCATTTCATGGATTTCCAGTGTACTTTCCTGAGTTCTGCTGGCCAGTTTTCTTACCTCATCGGCAACCACTGCAAAACCACGGCCCTGTTCCCCTGCTCGGGCGGCTTCAATCGCTGCGTTAAGTGCCAGCAGGTTTGTCTGTTCTGCGATGTCTTCGATTACGGTCAGTGATGAGGAGATATTCTGTACATCGCCTTCAAGCCGCGAGACCACTTCGTTTGCTTTTGCCACATCGGAAGCAAGATCCTGAACGGAAGATGCGGCTTTCAGAACGATATCCATGGCATCACTGGTATTGTTTTCCACATCCGTTGCCGCTTGTGCCGCCTGAACGGCATTACTGGAGATTTCATTAGCGGTGGTGGTCATTTCCGTCATGGCAGTGGCAACCTGCTCGGTTTCCTGGCTTTGCTCACTTGCCAGTGCATCCACCTGCGTTGCCCGGCCTGCCATGTTTTCGGTTTCACTTACTACGTCATGACTCACATTGCTGACGCTGGAAATAATGTTCTGAAGGCTGGCAACAAAGCTATTAAAGTCATTGCCCAGCGTTTTAAATTCTGGCGTCTTAAAGTCTTCCATTCTGGCGGTAAGATCGGCATCTCCACTGGCAAAGGATGAGATGGAGTCTTTAAAGCGCTTAAGAGGTGTCATAATGCTTTGGTTGATGGCGATGGCAAAAATGGCAACAATAATCACAACAACCAGAGTGACAGTGGCGATACTCCAAATGCTGTCAGCCAGATTTGATTTCGCATCCTGCTCAATTTTAGAAAGGGTTACCTCTATATCATCGATATAGAAACCTGTACCAATGATGATATCCCACTGAGGTTCATAGATAGAGTAGCTAAGCTTTGGAAGTGGTTCGTCACTGCCGGGTTTAGGGAAGTAGTAGGTGGTATAACCGCCACCATTTTTGGCTTTTTTCACGATATCCTGGATCAGAAGAAGCCCTTTTTTGTCTTTCAGATTCCAGAAGTTTTCTCCAATTCCTTTTTTACTCTGCCCCAGCAGGACGCGAACACCCTTTGAGTCGTAACCATACAGATAACCATTTTTACCAAATTTGATATTGGATAGCTCTTCAATCACTTCTTCCCGGGAAGCATTTCGTTCCTTAAACGTTTTAAGTGCGCTATCAGCAATCTCGATAAAATAATGAAGCTGCTCTCTTTTTTCATTCATGAGCATTTCATTTACACGTTCTGCCTGTACTTCGGTACTTTTTAGCATCTCGGAGTAAGCGAGGTAGATCATACTTAGCGAAAGTATGATTAGGGGGGCAATAGCTAGAATATACAGCCTTGCTCTGATGGTCAGATTCATAACACTCATCCTGCACTAATCTATTTATCATTATACCAATCCCAGTAATTATCTGTTCATCCTTGCTTGTCAAAACCGCTGAACAGCTAATTACTGGTATTGGTATTAGTTCTGTTTTGGGAAAATGGTCAATGTGACCGCGTACTATTATCGGTATGTTTTAATTATTTACTTTAGATAATAGATTTGCCAATAAAACTCTGTCCGCATATTGAGAAAAATATATACAAATTCTCAATAAGTCAGTGATCTGCATCAACTGGTGGATTTTTGTTCTCTGATTTTTCAGATGAGTATATGAGCCTGGTTTAGTGCGCTTTTATTCCAAATTTACGCAGTTCTTTTGGCAGGATTTCATCAAGATTTTCAATGTCTTGTTCATCAAGTTGAATAAGGTTCAGGTGATGTGTCTGATAAACGGTGGTTTTTTCTGACTTCACTTTTTCAGAAACCGGACCGGTATCTGTTCCCCAATACTGGATATAAACTTTTCCCGCTGGCAGGTAAAAATCGCTGTAAACCTCTTCAGCAATAGGCAGTTTTCTTTCATAGGCGTGAACCAGACCTGCCATATACAGCCAGTTATCAATAAGTAGTTCGCCCTTTGAGCGCACATAATGGCCATCCGCCGTTCTGTGCTTGGCCTGGAATTTCTGCCTGAAGCTGGAGAAAGACTTATCTGTAGAAAGGGAATCTGAATCCG